>NZ_JABBGJ010000026.1 GCF_012927345.1 Paraburkholderia polaris | reverse complement strand
CGTCTCCAGCACCACCCTGAACTTGTCGGCGCTTGACCATCGATCGCTGGTTTTGCCATTGCCCGGCATGAATTTCCCTGTCTGTCTTGCACTTTGCCGCCAGGTCCGTAGCGTCACCGTCGTGATGCCCGTCGCTCCTGACAACTCGATGACCGCACGATTGAACGGCGGCATCATCTGCTGGATTGCCCATTCCCGGGTTTCCGCTGAATAGCGTTTCATTTCCCATTCGCTGTCCGCCCCCCATCTTTACATCAATCGGTTCGGGTGAGGCGACAACTAGCCTGACATGGAGGGCGGCAAAGAAAGTAAGTGCCTGCCCCGCACAGGGGCGACGCTAATAGACCACTAACAATTCAAGGAAAGGCAACGCCCCAGGCAAACAGACAGTAAGCGCCGAGCAGGCCAACAGACGAAACAAGCGCCGCGCAGGCAAACAAACCCCCTACCCAGCGCCCCGCGCAAAAGCATACTCATGCAACGCATCAATCACCCGATCAAACTCAAACGACTTATCGTAAAAGTGCCGAACGCCATACTGCTCACAGCGTTCCCGATAAGCCGGCAAGGCATGATTCGTCAACACGGCAGCGAAAATCGAATCGATCATCCCCTCGCGCTGCAAGTAAGCAAGCACAGGCACCCCTGACCCCTGCTTCAGCTGCAAGTCCACTATCACCGCATCAAAAGCCTCATCGCTCAACAAAGCAATCGCCTGATCGGCAGAATCCGCATACGCGGCCACCTGCAGCAAACCCGATGCATCGATAGCTTCGACCAGGCTCCTACGGATCAGCGGCGAATCCTCGATCAGCAGCACGCGCAATGGTGCGCGACTAGCAGGATCGGCAACAGTGTTCGATTCGCTGTTCATCGGGTATCTCGATCGTCCACTATTCGATCAAGCCATTCTTGATCGCGTAATAAGTCAGATCGGCATTGTTAGCCAACCGCATTTTCTCCAACACGCGAGCCCGGTAGGTACTCACGGTCTTCACGGATAAATGCAATTCCTCCGCAATGTCAGTCGGAATCTGTCCCGCGGCGAGCTTGCAGAATATCTGAAATTCACGCTCAGATAGCGCTTCGTGCGGCCGCCCCGCGGCAGGCTTGTCGAGGTTGTCGGCAAGCGTGTCGGCCACCTCCTCCGACAGGTAACGATGCCCGCGCGCCACCGCGCGGATCGCCCGCACAAGCTCCTCGGGCTCGCAGTCTTTGTTGAGATAACCATTGGCGCCCGCGCGCAGCAGGTTGATCGCGTATTGGCTCTCCGGATAGCCCGACAGGATCAGCACGCCCTGCTCCGGCCTCACCTGCTTGATCACGCGCAACGTGTCGATGCCGTTCTTGTCCGGCATTGCGATGTCGAGCAGCACCACATCGAATGCCTGCTCCCGCACGAGGCTAATCGTTTCGTCGCCGGTCGCGGCTTCGGCCGCGACGCACATATCCGGCTCGTCAGCGACGAACTGTCTGAAACCACCTCGGACGATCGCATGGTCGTCAGCTATCAACACTCGAATCATCGGTCTGGTGTCCGTGCAACAGGATTGCTCCAATGCAGACATTGTAGTGATCTCCCGCATCGGGTTCGCCGAAGATGCGGAGCCACATCAGTAGAAGCGGAGCCGCATCGATAGAAGCGGCAGACGTTGCCGGCGCGGGAAACCATCCAGACCTTCCCGCGCCGGCGGCGTCGCCCGAAAAAGCGCGGCGGCCGAAGCGACAATTCGCGTTGCGGCCAGCCGGCGGGTATCGACATCCGCCATTCAACGTACGCTTTACCCTGTTACTCGCGGCCCTCGAGCAGGTCCGCCATATCGTCGGCATGCTCCTCTTCAACTGCGAGAATTTCCTCGAACAGACGGCGCGTCGTCACGTCCTTCTCGCCGAGATAATGCACGATCTCGCGATAGGTATCGATCGCAATACGCTCGGCGATCAGGTTCTCGCGAATCATGTCCGTCAGATTGTCGCCTTCCTTGTATTCCGAATGCGAACGCGTCTTCAGACCGTCCGGTGCAAAATCCGGCTCGCCGCCAAGCTGCACGATACGCTCGGCGATGCGGTCGGCGTGCTCCTGCTCTTCTGCCGCATGCTCCGCGAATTCCGCGGCCACGGCCTCGGAATTAATGCCCTTTGCCATGAAATGATGACGTTTATAGCGCAAAACGCAGACGATTTCAGTGGCCAGCGAGTCGTTGAGCAGTTTCAGCACCGTCTGACGGTCCGCACCGTAGCTTTGCGTGACCGGACCATCCGACATGTGCTTGCGCGCGTCGTCGCGAATCTTTTTTACGTCGATCACGAACGGATCGCTGGATTGAGATGCTGCGCCTTGGGCGCCAGAAGACTTCGCCATTGAGTTTCTCCTTTATCCGTTATCGGGGGAATTGCGTATCCCGCACGAATCGCGCCTGATACGCCGGTTTAAGGACGGGTATTCGTCTACGTTCGGAATACGCCAAGCAGCAGCGTGACCACGAACACGACAAGGAAGATGTAGAACAGGATTTTCGCGATTTCCGCCGCACCCGCGGCGATACCGGTAAAACCGAACACAGCAGCAATGATCGCAATCACGAAAAAGACGATGGCATAGTGAAGCATGGTGACTCTCCTTGTTGGTATCTGCGTAAAGAGACCCTGAGGCAAACCTGAGGTGAAACTGCGGCAAACCGCTCCCTCACAATCGTCGGGAACGGCACGCAACCGCCTCATCGTGCGGCGCTAATCGACGATTTTCTTCGTAACCACGAAGCCGAGTACGAGAAACACCACGCACAGAATCACGAACACGACAAACAGGAACTTAGCAATCGCCGCCGCGCCCGCGGCTACGCCGGTAAAGCCGAGCAAGCCGGCGACCACTGCCACGACGGCGAAGAACAAGGCCCATTTCAACATGGTGGCTCCCTCCAGAATCAGTCAATGAACGATCAGGTTCATCCTATCGATCGTCGACGGTGAGCGCATTCCGACGTGCTCCGTTTTTCGTGTGAGAATCCGCTTACATTGGATTACGGCAGCGTTACGCTGTTTGCATCGGCCGCTCAGGCGCGCGTCGATTTCGACTCAGAAGCAATGCACGCACGCCATCGCCGAGTCCGGCGGACGTTACACTGATACGCCACACCAGGAGCCGAATGTGTCGAACGTGTCGAACACCCAGCAACCAGGCGCCGCAGCGCGACTGAGCGACTGGATGCGCAATCGCAGTTGGGCACTCGCGATGACCGTCGCGATCGTCATCACCGTGGGCGGCCTGGTGATTCTCGAAACCGCGCGCGAACGCATTGCCGCGGAGTACGAAACGGCGCTCGAAGCGCGCGACGTGACCGTACAACTGAGCACGCTCGCAAGCCAGCTATCTCGCCTGAGCGCGCACCAAAGCGATTTTCTTCTGACGAAGCAGGACACGTCCGCTCAAGGGTTTTGCGCGACCGCCGGGCGGGTCCGGCAGATCGAACAACAGCTGAGCGGGTTCTATCGCAGCGGCAAGGCGGACAGCGCCGAACTCGCGAGTTTCACGCAGATCGTCGCGCTGACCGAAGCGCGCATCGGTGCGGGCGCTGCTGCATTGCAACGCGCGGCATCGCATCCGCTCGATCTCTCCGCCTGCGGCAGCGCGAGCGAGGCCAATGCCGCCGACGCCACGCTGGTCGACAGCACGCTCACGCTGCTGCGCGACAACGAGGAGCGTCGCGCGCAGCACGCACTCGAGGCAAGCCGCGCCGACCAGCGTATCTCCACGCTGTGCGCGGCCGGGCTGTCCGCGCTGAACATCGTGCTGTTCATCCTGCTGTTTCGCAATCTCGGCATCCAGATGGATCGGCAGACGCGCGTGCAGCGTCAATTGATCACGCAACAGGAAGAGCTCGACCAGCTCGTCAACGAACGTACGCGCCAACTCGAAGCGCTGGGCTGGCACTTGCAGGCCGTCAGCGAGAATGAAAAGACGCAGCTCGCGCGCGAACTGCACGACGAACTCGGTGCGATTCTGACCGCGAGCAAGATGGACGTGGCCTGGGCTCACCGCAAACTGAAGGACAGCGACCCAGACATCTCGGAGAAACTCAAGCGCGCGCTCGCCAATCTCGACCAGGGCATTGCGCTGAAGCGCCGCATCATCGAAGACATGCGGCCTACCGTGCTGACGAATTTCGGCCTCGTCACCGCGCTGCGCACGCTCGCCGACGAAGCCGCGCAGCGCAACAACTGGACACTCGAATCGCACCTGCCCGCCGACGATATCCAGCTCGACGAGCAGACCGAGATCGCGCTCTTTCGCGTCGCACAGGAGTCGCTCACGAATGCGGCCAAGTACGCGCGAGCCTCGAAGGTATCGATCGCCTTGCAGGTCGGCGACGGCCAGGTGGCGCTGCATATCGCGGACAACGGCGTCGGCATCATGCCCGCCGATCTGACGCGCACGCACACCCATGGGCTGCTCGGCATGCGCCAGCGGGTCGCCGCGCACGGCGGGCGTTTCGATATTCAACGCGGTGTGCCGAACGGCACCGACATCCATGTGGTAATGCCGAGTGTCAGCACGGCAACGCCATCGGTCGATCTACCGCCGTCCACGCCATCGCGAACGTCCGTCCAGTAAAGCGTTGCGGCCTATTGCAGAAGTCCGTGTAGGAGTGCGCCGACGCAAACACCGGAGCACGCCTACAACAAAATCGCAGCGCAGCCGACAGCGCTGCCCCCGCCCTTTTTTTAACATGCAATCAGACCGGATCGACTGGCGTAAGCCCCGGTCGGACGACAGCTAGCCGGGCTAGCGCGTGCCGTAAAACATGGGCACGTCAACCGATGCATTCTCGACAAGGAGAACTTTCATGAATCGACTGATCGCTTTGCTTCTCATTGCAGGGACGGCTGCGCTCGCGGGTTGCAACACGGTGGCGGGAGCTGGGCAGGATATTTCGAAGGGTGGCAACGCCATCACGAATTCGGCCGACCAAGCCAAGTAAGTTAGCGATAACTCAAACTCTGCCCGGCGCCTCGCGGCGCCTTGCGAAGCACAAGCTCCACAGCCCGTCGCGGAAAATCGCGGCGGGCTTTTTTTATAGCCAGGCCCACGAACAAAAACGGCGATCCACTTGCGTGGATCGCCGCTATGTCCTCCCCAGGACTGTCGCTTATCGTATGTGTTGCTTGCTATGCACGCACGCCGGTTCGCGAGCTTATTGGCCGGTCAGTGTGTTCGACAACTCGACGCTCGGCGTGCTGGTGTTGCCGTTTTGTGCAATCAGCAGATGGATCTGCCCCGGCACGAGCTGGCTCAGCGTACCGGCGATCGGCACCGACGTCACCAGCCAATCGGCGTTGTTCGAGAGCGAGAAAGACTGCGACTGGAAGATCGGTGTCTTGCTGCCGGCAACCGTTGCAATCAGCACATATTGGCCACCGGATACGTAGATCGAATCCTGGCCGCTTGCCGGCACCGCATTCTTGAACGACACACCCGCCATCGTCGGGCTGACGCTGGTGATGTCAGTGCTGGTTGCCTGAACCAGATACAGATCGAGGTTGGTCGCATTGGCCGATGCGTTGAAGCCGCGCAGGCGCGCGCTATTCGACAGCAGACCCTTGTCGAACGGGTCATCGATCAGGCCGATATCCGGCGCTGCCAGGCCCGGGAGCGCCAGCACCGTGTATTCGTGGCCCTTGGCAACATCAGGGAAGTTACCGCTCGCCAGCGCGGCCGTCGTGCCGGTGGCCGAGTATGCGACCGTGGTCGAACCCGTGTTGATGTTGGTGAAATTCGTCACGCCCTTATAGCTGACGTTCGTCTGTCCCGAGGGCGCGGTACCGTTCACGAGAAAGTCGACTGCCGGGCCGCCAGGAATCGCGTGGATGAAATGGATCTCCGGATTCGTCAGACCGAGTTCCTTGCCTACGTCGCTGGTGCCGCCGCCACCGCACGCACTCAGGACGGATGCAACAGCAGCCACAGCCGCCATGGTTCGGATCATTTTCATTGTGTTCACCTTTATCTATGTTGGGCCCTCGACCCGTTAATTTTCGGGCGCTCCATTTCGGACATCACGCCGCCTGGCAACCGTGTTCGTTGGTCGTTGGAACGGCTCCAGCCCGGCTCTCCGAAATAAAGTGCCCCCTCCCTGCTGCACATCGCACCTGTTTTTTGTGAGCGACGCGGTCCGTGTCGATGGACGCTCGCATTCAGCAATGCATGTGCCGCGGGTTGGATATGGTTTCTGTCGTCAGACGAGTGTCTTACGGGCCAACGAGTTGCGCGGATTAGAATTTTTCCTCGGAGGGTTGGCACGTTCCGCGGTGTATTGTTCGCGCACAACCCATACTTACACGGTCCCTTGCATGTCTTACCAACACTTACTCGCTGAACTCGATCTCGGCTTCACCCGCTTGCGTAACCGCGTGGTGATGGGTTCGATGCACACCGGCATGGAGGACCGTTTCTGGAATTACCCGAAACTGGCCGCGTATTTCCGCGAGCGCGCAAAAGGCGGCGTCGGCCTGATCGTCACGGGCGGAATCTCGCCGAACCGGCAAGGCTGGTTGCTGCCCTTCGGCGGCACGCTGAACTCAGTGTTCGATCTGCGCAATCACCGCTTGCTGACCGAGGCCGTGCATGCCGAAGGCGGCAAGATCGCATTGCAGATCCTGCATGCGGGCCGCTATGGGTACCAGCCGTTCGTCGTGTCGGCGTCGGCGCTCAAGTCACAAATCTCGAAGTTCAAACCGCGCGCGCTCACCGAAGCCGGCATTGCGCGGACCGTGCGTGACTATGCACGCTGTGCACGCCTCGCCCAGCGTGCCGGTTACGACGGCATCGAGATCATGGGCAGCGAAGGCTATCTGCTCAACCAGTTCCTCTGTCCGCGCACGAATCAGCGTACCGACCGCTACGGCGGCAGCATCGAGAACCGCATGCGGCTCGCGCGCGAGATTGTCGAACACGTGCGCGCGGCATGCGGCGAACGCTTTATCGTGGTGTACCGGCTTTCGCTGATCGATCTGGTCGAAGGCGGCAACACCTGGGAAGAAACCGTGCAGGTCGCCCAGGCGCTCGAAGCCGCCGGCGTCACGATGTTCAACACGGGAATCGGCTGGCACGAAGCACGGGTGCCGACCATCGTGACCTCGGTGCCGCGTGCTGCTTTCGCTGCATTGAGCGCGCGGCTGAAGGCTGCGGTCAAGGTGCCGGTAATCGTGTCGAACCGCATCAATACGCCCGAGGTCGCCGAAGAACTGCTCGCTCAGGGAGCGGGTGATCTGGTGTCGATGGCAAGGCCGCTGCTCGCCGACCCCGAGTTCGTGCTGAAGACCGCCGAAGGACGCACGCACGAAATCAACACCTGTATCGCCTGCAATCAGGCCTGCCTCGATCACACGTTCAAGAACCAGCGCGCAACGTGCCTTGTGAATCCCCGTGCGGGACGCGAGACCGAGTTGATCTACCGGCCGGTCTCAAGCCCGCAGGCAGCGCGTTCGGTTGCGGTGGTCGGCGCGGGGCCGGCGGGACTTTCCGCGGCGACCGTTGCGGCGTCGCGCGGGCATCGCGTGACGTTATTCGATGCGAGCGCAACCATCGGCGGTCAGTTCAATCTGGCAATGCGCGTGCCGGGTAAGGAAGAGTTCAGCGAAACAATCCGCTATTTTCAGAGCCAGCTGCAGCGGCATCGCGTCGACGTGCGGCTCGATACGCGCGTCGATCCCGCCCTGCTCGCGGCAGGCGGTTACGACGATGTGATCATCGCTACGGGCATCGTGCCGCGAAGCCCGGCGATTGCCGGCATCGACAGGCCTAACGTGCTGTCTTATGTGGACGTATTGCGCGGTGCGCCGGTAGGACGCCGCGTCGCGGTGATCGGTGCGGGCGGGATCGGCTTCGATGTCAGCGAGTTTTTGCTGCATCGTTCTGGCGATCCTCTGCCGATGCCGCGCGATGCCTGGCTCGATGAATGGGGTGTCGATCTCGCGGTGCGGGAACGCGGCGGTTTGAAAGCGCCGGCCCCGGCGCAGCCGTTCCGCGAGATCTGGTTGCTGCAGCGCAAGCCTGGCAAGCTTGGTATGGGGCTCGGCAAGACGTCCGGCTGGGTGCATCGCGCGACGCTGGCAAGGAATGGCGTGAAGATGCTCGGCGGCGTGTCGTATCTGGAGATCAGCGAGCGCGGTTTGAAAATTGCGCGTGACGGTGTCGAGGAATGGCTCGAGGTGGACACAATCGTTGTATGCGCGGGGCAGGAATCCTTGCGCGATCTGCATCCGGAGACGGCGGCGCGGGCGGCGGATAGGGCAAACGGTGCGAACGGTCCACGCTATCACGTGATCGGCGGCGCAAAGGTGGCAACCGAACTGGATGCGAAGCGCGCGATTCGCGAGGGTGCGGAGGTGGCGGCGGCGCTTTGACTCAGGCAAGGCCCTTCTTCCGGTAATCGAACCAGAAAGACAGCCCCACGCTGGCCAGAATCACGATCGTCGCGATCACCGTCGAATGCGTGACCGGCTCGCCGAGCAACAACGCACCGAGCGCCACTGCGACCACCGGATTCACGTACATGCAGCTGCTGGCGATGATCGGACTCGTATGCCGGATCAGAAAACCGTACGCGACGTAGGCGGCCATCGTCCCAATCAGCATCAGGTAGACGAAGGCCAGCACCGGCAGAAAATGCACTTCCATCATCCGCTCGCCGGACACCCAGGCGACCATGGACGACATTGCGCCGCCGAGGCCAATCTGCAGCGACGTCGATAGAAACAGGTCCGACGGCAACTTCAGGCGCCCGGCCAGATGCGCGCCGCCTGCCCAGAAAAGGGCACCGCACAGGATCGCCAGGCTGCCGCCCGCCGATCCCGGCGCGCTATCGCCGTGACTCAGGATCGCGATACCCACCAGCCCGAGGCCGACCGCGAACCACTCGCCTCTGCCGATCTTGCGCCCCGCCACCGCGGCGATCACCGTCGCGAACAACGGCACGGTCGCGACCATCACGGCCGCGGTGCCGGTGCCCACGGTGCGCATGCCGTAGGCCAGCATGCCGCTCGACAAGCCGACCAGCATCGTGCCGACAAGGCCGGCATTGCGGATTTCACCCGCACTCGGCCAGACCGGATTGCGGCGCGCCGCGAAGATGAAGAGCCCTACCCCGGCAAACAGATTGCGCAAACCCGAGAGCAGCAAGGGCGGAAACGAACCGAGCGCAACGTGCACGGCGAGATAGGTCGAGCCCCACACGAGATAAACGACGGCGAGCGCGAGCGCGATCTGTCCATTGCGGGACTGCGGCAAACGGATCGGAAAACCACGCGGAAAACGGCTTGGGAGTTGCGGCGACATGCGTTCAATCCGCCCATGCCGCTCGAGGTGCTGCGCCCCCGCTGAAGACCCTGTGGCGGGATGGCGGACACCGCATCGGCGATGCGGTCTGACGGGCGAGGCTGGCGGACATGTCGGTGGAACGGAAAGACGATAGATGGCCAATGGGGCCACAACGCCGCGGCGGTCGAAAGAAATCGATCCACGGCTGACACGCGCCAAACGTCTGGCGCGACGCCGCATTATGCAGTAAGCGCCCACCGCGTCGGTTGAAAGAATCGTAACTTTTTTGCGTACTTGCAACAAAAAAGCCGGGGACGTCTCCCCGGCTTTAGCCTTGCGCGTGAAACCGGTGCTCAAGCTATGCGACCGGCATAGCCGGCAACGCTCAGTTGGCCATCGCGCCCGACGCTTCGTGCTTCATGCCCATCGCGTCGCTGCTCTTTTTCGTCTTGTCGTGCTTCATCGTGTCCTTCTTCATGCTGTCCTTCGACATGGTGTCTTTGGACATCGAATCCTTCGACATGGTGTCCTTGGACATGGTGTCCTTGGACATCGCATCGTTGGACATTGCGCCGCTTGCCTGTGCGAACGCGGCGCCGCCGCTGGTCAGGAGAGCGACGGCCATTGCTGCGATTGCGAACTTTTTCATGGGATGACTCCGTTTCGTTATGGATGAATCTGAACCGGCTTCTCACTTATGCCGGGGTATTTCCGAAGCTTCTGCCGCCTGGGGTCGCGCATGCGGCCATGCACACGCCGACCCGCGCGCGTCAGGAGCCTCCGAACCAGTTGTAGCCCTGGTCGACCCAATAGCCGCCGGGGAACGTGTTGGTGACGAACATCTCGACGATGTGCTTCGGATTCTTGTAGCCGAGCTTGGTCGGCATGCGCAGCTTCATCGGGAAGCCGTATTTCGCGGGCAAACGTTCGCCGTCGTACGAGAACGTGAGCAGCGTTTGCGGATGCAGCGCGGTCGGCATGTCGATGCTTTCGTAGTAGTCGTCAGCGCATTTGAAGCCGACGTACTTCGCGCTCGTGTCCGCGCCGATGCGCCGCAGAAAATCGCTGAACGGCGTGCCGCCCCAGCGGCCGATCGCGCTCCACCCTTCCACGCAGATATGCCGCGTGATCTGCTCGGCATGCGGCAGCGCGTACAACTCGGGCAAGGTCCAGACACGCTGACCGGTGACGAGGCCGCTGATTTTCAGCTTGTAGTCGGAGGCGTCGACATCGGGGACGTCTTCGATACCGTAGAACGCGTTGAACGGAAACGGCCGCGTGATCTGCGCTTCGGTGTAGGTCGGCGCGAGTTGCTTCGGATCGAACAGCGCGGCTTGCGCGCGGTCGTTCAGGCGCGACACGGCTGTCAGGAAGGCGTTGACCGAATCGTTGTCCGTCAGCGAGCAGCCCGTCAGCATCGACAGGCCGCCGAGCGTCAGAAGCCGCTTGCCGAACAGGCGCCGCGACGGCATCGCGAGTTCGCGCCGGGCGTCGATCAGGATCGATTCGCGGTCGAGCTGATGAGCCACATTAAGGCCTGGCTTTCGGTCAGGTTTTGTATCGGGTCGGGTCATGATTCGATGTCCTTAAGCGTTGCGTATGCGTGGATCAGCCGCTTAGCGTCCGCGCAACATCGCCAGCAGCGAGCGCGGCACAAGGGCCACCATCGCCAGATGCACGACGATGAACGCGGCCATGAGCGACATGGCGCAGAAGTGGACGATGCGTGCGTTGTCGTAGCCGCCCATCAACTCGCGCAGCAGCGGAAACTGCACGGATTTCCAGATCGCGAGGCCCGAGAGCACCAGCACGATCAGATCGCAGACGACAAACAGGTAAGCGAATTTCTGCACCGCGTTGTAGACACGCAGATCGGCGTGCGAGAGCTTGCCGGTCAGCGCGGCGACGAAGTCGTGCAGCACGGCGCGCGGCGAGACCGGCAGGAACTTGCGCACGAAGCGCCCGCTGGCCAGGTTCAGCGCGAGATACAGCAGGCCGTTGAAGACCAGCAGCCACATCGCGGCGAAGTGCCATTGCAGCGCGCCGCCGAGCCAGCCGCCGAGCGTGATCGCCGGAGGAAACGTAAAGCTTTTGAAGATCGGCGACGCGTCATAGATGCGCCAGCCGGACAGCATCATCAGGATGGCGGCGAGTGCGTTGAGCCAATGCGTGACGCGCACCCACACCGGGTGAATCGTGCCGCTCTCCGGCGTGGCCGGCGGTGCGGTTTCGCTGAGTGCGTGAGGCGTTGCCATGAGAATCTCCGATGAAATGGGAAGCGCTGCGGGGTCGTCGCTCGATCAATTGCAAACGGCCAGTTCGCCCACTTGCAACACGTCGCCGGTCGCGGCGTTTTCGACGAAAGCGACGACGCCGAAGGTGTCGGCCGGCGCGTTGGCATCGGCATCGTCGATGCGAATATCGCGGCGGATGTGCGCGTTACCGGCAACGAGCGGCACCGGGCCGATCCATTGCCGCACAACGCGTTCGTGATGCAGCGTTGCGCCGCTGTTTTCCCCGGCTCTGACCTGCGAGTTCAACGCGTTCTGGTAGACCGCGACGTAGGCATTCAGTGGGTCCGTTGTGTCTGCCGCCTTGCTGGTGAATTGCGCATCGACATTGAAGGCGCCCTTCGCCTGGGGTTTCAGTTCCAGCGCCACGTTCGCCTGCGCCGGTTCGGCGACGACCTTGCCGATGCGGCTCACGAAACTGTCGCGTTGCGACCAGCTGCGCAGTTCGCGGCCCGATACGAAGATCTCCGGCGTGTAGATGGTGTGGCCGCCGGCGAGGTCGGTGAGGTTTTGCTGGCGTTCGGTAAAGCGGTGCTGCGAGAAGCGGTCAGTCCAGCCGAGGCTATTCCAGTAGTCCACGTGCAGCGCCAACGGCACGATGCTTTGGGTGGCTCCGCTGTTTTTCCACTGGCTCAGCCAGTTGTCGGCGGGCGGGCAACTGTTGCAGCCTTCGCTGCTGTAGAGCTCCACTAGCGCTACGCGGTGGGATGGGCTGTGCGACGCGCATACGGCGCCGGCCGCGGTTGCAAGGCCGCTGGCTGAGAGGCTCGTCAGCACGACGGCCAGCGCGATTGCGCGGGTGACGTAGCGGGCGACGTAGCGGTTGGCATGGCGGCTTCGTGCGGTTTGCATGGCGTGCTCCATCAGGATCTGCACGTTTGTCGAACCACGAGACCACTTATGACAGCCGGCTCTGTTTTTTATTTTGGTTTGGGATGTCCGCCTACGGTCGCGACCGTTCTTTGCTATTTAGGCCTGCGGAGCGTGGTCTGTCTGTACGCTTGCGGGCGAACAGCCCCGAAGCGCCCCACAGGCGAGCCTCAGTCGTAACTAACGATAACCGTCACCCGGGTATCCTGCGCGGCATTCTTCGGCGCAAGCGACAACACCCCACCGTCGCGGCCAACCCGGTAGTGTCCATCATCGGCGGCACGAAAAACCCGTCCACCGCTGTCGACAAAACGCGCGGCCAACGCATCGCGCGCCGTCGCGCCATTGTTCACCTGCAATGCAACATCGGCACCCGTCGCCACACCCGGCGGAGCGCTAAAGGTCAGCGTGATCGCCGAGCCCGTCTGCGCGAGCCGCCCGCCGGCAGCATCGACACGTACTCCCGCCTGAGCGGGAGCCGAACCCGCCGAAATCTCCAGCTGCGGCGCCACGATCACTCCCGAAAAACTGATCGTTCCACCGCTCGCGGCCACCGCCGGCATTGGTGCCGTAACGAGCGCCGCCATCGCCGCTGCCGCGCTGAGCGCCCCGAACTGCCATGTTCCCGTCTTCATCAGCACGTCTCCTTAAGCTGCCTCAAACCTCACCGCGCCATTTGCGCGCCGTCCACGGCCACATCGCTGCACTGGGAAACGGCCGCCTCTACACGCGGATTAACGGCAGCGCCGCGGCGGCCTTGAATGACCCTGTGCGACATAGACACGCCGCACCGCGTGCACACGGCATCTCCCGGCAACGATTAAAGAGACGCCCGGGCCCGTGCTAACATTCACCTTTCGATTGCGCCGATTAAGCTTTCTTGCCGGCGCTCACCCAAATACCTTTCGCTCTCTGCCGGCTACCCGATGCGCTTTCCGTTCTCCCGTGCCCTCACCCGCTTGCGCCCCCGCCGCGCAACCGGTTGCGCGCGCGCGGACGTATCAGCGCCTCACGCCGGCCAGCCGTTCCGAACGCTCCCGCTTCTCGCCGCCCGGCGCCCGATCTGACGCAGCTCCCCCTCCATTGCCGGGGCCGCGTCGTCGGGCTCCGGGCCGATCTCATCCGCACGCTGTCCCCTTACATGCAGATCGAATTGGAGAACCCGTCATGAAAAAGACGAAAACCTGTTACCTCACCGAACTCGACGTCGCCCGTCTTGAAAAGCACGCGGCCGCGCCCGGCGCCGACGCCAAATTGCAGGACATGCTCGACGACGTCCTCGAACGCGCCGTGATCGTCGAATCGCGCGACATCCCCGCGAACATCGTCACGATGAACTCGCAAGCCACGCTGGTCGACGAAACCAGCGGCGAGCAGATGACCTGGACGGTTGTCTATCCGCCCAATGCGGATTTCGCGCAGGGCCGCCTGAACGTGTTTTCGCCGGTCGGCCTTGCGCTGCTCGGCGCCAAGCGCGGCGAACGCATCCGCTTCACGCCGCCGAGCGGGACGGAGAAAGTGCTGAAGCTCGAAAAAATCCTGTTCCAGCCTGAAGCCGCGGACGATTTCACACTGTAAGCAAAGCGTATTCGCGACGCAGAACTGCTGCGCCGCAGCATCCCCGGCAGCCCTATCACAATAAGAATAGTGCGTGGCTGACCGGCGTTATCTCCGACATCTGACTTTTTCAAGACGGGTTGCCAAGCAACGCCCGGGCGGTGTATCGTGTGCGCTGCTAACGCGGGGGTCCTGCGTCGCACGGAGGTAGGAGGTCCGTGTTGCGTGGGTGAGAAATACCCTTTGAACCTGATCTGGATAATGCCAGCGCAGGGAAGCGTACGGATTTCGCACCTGGTCTACCGTTTCATCTCTCGCGATTTCCGACAACTTCCATCTCGTCTCCTGCTTAGCGGCCCCACATTGCTTTGCATGGAGATCCGCATGAACGCCAATCCGAAGTTCCTTTCCGCCGACGCCCACGTCGATGCCGCCGCTGTCGCGCCGCTGCCGAATTCCCGCAAGGTCTACGTGACCGGCTCGCGTCCCGATATTCGAGTGCCGATGCGCGAAATCTCCCAGGCCGACACGCCGGATAGCTTCGGCGGCGAGAAGAATCCGCCGGTCTTCGTCTACGACACCTCGGGCCCCTACTCCGATCCGGAAGCCAAAATCGACATCCGCGCAGGGCTGCCCGCGCTGCGTCAAGCCTGGATCGAAGAGCGTGGCGACACCGAAGCGCTGACGGGTCTGTCGAGCGACTTCAGCCGCGAACGCGCCGCCGATACCGCTACCGCCGAGCTGCGCTTCCAGGGCCTGCACCGCACACCGCGCCGCGCAATCGCCGGCAAGAACGTGTCGCAGATGCACTACGCGCGTAAAGGCATCATCACGCCGGAAATGGAATACATCGCGATTCGCGAGAACCAGCAACGTGCCGCGTATCTGGAAAGCCTGAAGACAAGCGGTCCGAACGGCGAAAAGCTCGCCGCGATGATGGGCCGCCAGCACCCGGGCCAGGCGTTCGGCGCGAGCGCATTCGGTCCCGACGGCCTGAAGGAAATCACGGCGGAATTCGTGCGCGAAGAAGTCGCCCGCGGCCGCGCGATCATCCCGAACAACATCAACCACCCGGAAAGCGAGCCGATGATCATCGGCCGTAACTTCCTCGTGAAGGTGAATGCGAACATCGGCAACTCGGCGGTGACCTCCTCCATCGGCGAAGAAGTCGACAAGATGACGTGGGCGATCCGCTGGGGCGGCGACACGGTGATGGATCTGTCCACCGGCAAGCACATTCACGAAACGCGTGAGTGGATCATCCGCAATAGCCCGGTGCCGATCGGCACGGTGCCGATCTATCAGGCGCTCGAAAAGGTCAACGGCAAGGCTGAAGACCTGACGTGGGAGATCTTCCGCGACACGCTGATCGAACAGGCCGAACAAGGCGTCGACTACTTCACGATTCACGCGGGCGTGCGTCTGCAATACGTGCCGCTGACGGCCAAGCGCATGACGGGCATCGTGTCGCGCGGCGGCTCGATCATGGCGAAGTGGTGCCTGGCTCACCACAAGGAAAGCTTCCTGTACGAGCACTTCGAAGACATCTGCGAAATCATGAAGGCGTATGACGTGGCCTTCTCGCTCGGCGACGGCCTGCGTCCCGGCTCGATCTACGATGCGAACGACGAAGCGCAACTCGGCGAACTGAAGACGCTCGGCGAACTCACGCAGATCGCGTGGAAGCACGACGTGCAGACCATGATCGAAGGCCCCGGCCACGTGCCGATGCAGTTGATCAAGGAAAACATGGACCTGCAACTGGAATGGTGTGACGAAGCGCCGTTCTACACGCTGGGACCGTTGACCACCGATATCGCTCCGGGCTACGACCACATCACCTCGGGCATTGGCGCTGCGATGATCGGCTGGTTCGGCACGGCGATGCTCTGCTACGTCACGCCGAAGGAACACCTTGGGCTTCCGAATAAGGACGACGTCAAGACCGGCATCATCACCTACAAGCTCGCCGCGCACGCCGCCGACCTGGCGAAGGGCCATCCGGGCGCGCAGGTACGTGATAACGCGTTGTCGAAGGCGCGTTTCGAATTCCGTTGGGAAGACCAGTTCAATCTCGGTCTCGATCCGGACAAGGCACGCGAATTCCACGACGAAACCCTGCCGAAGGATTCGGCCAAGGTCGCGCACTTCTGTTCGATGTGCGGCCCGCACTTCTGCTCGATGAAGATCACCCAGGACGTGCGCGAATTCGCCGCGCAACAAGGCCTCTCCGACGACGACGCGCTGAAGAAAGGCATGGAAGTGAAGTCGATCGAGTTCATGAAGAAGGGCGCTGAGATTTATCAGCGGCAGTAAGGCTTGGATCGCGGGCGCATGAGTACGCGCCCGCCGTTCGAGCCTCGTATATCACTGCATTGCAGCACCGAAGCCCGCCACTGGCGGGCTTTTGCGTTTCCGCGCGGGGCGGGCAACCGTTTCAACTGTCAACAACGAAGATGCCCGCACTGACGAGCATGTGTGCACGCGACGAAGGCGACCTGGGCGTCGCGCCGGTTGCTTCGCAAAATGCTTTGCAATGACGTGAAATAAGCCGTTACGGTTTTGCAATCCTGCCGGCGCGACGGGGGCGTAAGCTCAAGTCATTACGCCCCGGATGGCGGCGTCCGATTCAAACAGGAGCGCGTCATGAAGTCCCGCGTCATCAACACGTTTAGCGCGATCAGCCAGCGGCTGCCGCGTCGCTTTCCACGTATTTCACAAACTGGCCTTGCGCTCACCGGCGCAGTCTGCGTGCTGATGTTGTCAGGCTGCTATTACCCCTACGGTTACTATCCGGGCGGCTACTATCCGTATTACGCCACGGTCCCGGCAGGCGCAGCTCAACAGGACGTGCAGGTCGGGCCGCCCGATCCGCAGGCGGCACAGCAGGCGCAGCAGCAATCTTCAGCGCAGCGAGCACAGGACGCTCAGCAGAACCCGCCCCCGCCGCCCGCTTATACGGTTGCAGCCGTCCCGCCCGTCTATGTGGCGCCGCCCTATCCTGCCTATCCCGCCTACTATCCGCCGTACCCCGCTTATCCGGCCTACTATGGCTACCCGGGCTGGTACGGGCCATCGGTCTCGATCGGCGTCGGTTTCGGCGGCTATTGGGGGGGAGGCCATGGCGGATGGGGTGGCCACGGTCACTGGCACTGAGTCTCACAGCTAAATCTCGCAGACCTGCTTTGAACGTCCCGTGCCCGCAGATGCCAGGGCACTGGACGGACTTGGGCCGCACAACGTGCGCACCTCGTGTCGCCCGAAATCGGCATGCTCGCCAGCACGCGCCATGCCGCGCCAGATTGATCTCACGCGCATCCCGCCGCGACGATCCCGGCAGGCAAGACACGGCGCCCCCTTCTCTGCGTCGCCCGTACTTTCCCTTCTTGACGCGCCCCAACCGGGCTCTATGCTTGGGAAAGCCGCACGCAGTATTCGTTTAAATAAGCGACCCGGCACGTCTTCGACGCGCCGCCGACGCCCATCCGTCCTGCCAGAGCGACGCGCCCCGCAGTGCGTAGTCCCGCGTCGATTCAAACAACAACGAAGGAGACGTGATGTTTCACCAACTACTCACTCCGGTCGGCAATTCGCTATTGCCGTCTTTCCTGGTTGCCGCGTTGCCGATCATCGTCGTCCTGCTATTGCTCGGCTGGGCCCGCCGGCCAGCCTGGCAGGCCTCACTCGCGGGTCTGATCGTCGGCCTGATCATAGCCATTTTTGTGTGGCAGTTCCCGGTCGGACTCGCGGCCGCATCGGTAGCGAACGGCGCGGTGTTCGCCTGCTGGCCGGTGATGTGGATCGTGTTCACCGCGATCCTGCTCTACAACATCTCGCAGCGCTCGGGCCGCTTCGCGGCCTTCCGCATGTGGATGATCGATAACCTGCCGAACGACCGCCGCGTCGTGCTGGTCGTGATCGGCTTTTCGTTCGGCGCGTTGCTTGAAGGGATTTCCGGCTTCGGCACACCGGTCGCGATCACCAGCTCGCTGCTGATCCTGCTCGGCTTCCCCACCCTCGAAGCGCTCACCTTCACACTGATCTTCAACACCGCGCCGGTCGCGTTCGGCGCGCTCGGCGTGCCGATCACGGTGCTCGGTGCGGTCACGCATCTGCCGGCCGATTCGCTCGCCAAGATGGTCGGCCGCCAGTTGCCGTTCTTCGCCTTTCTGCTGCCGTTCTATGTGATCGGCGTGTATGCAGGCTTTCGCAACATGCTGCGCGTGTGGCCGGTGCTGCTGGTGTCGGGTGCGAGTTTCGCGCTGACGCAGTTCGTCGCATCGAACTACGTGAACTACAGCCTGACCGACGTGTTGTCGTCGATGGTGTCGCTGATCCTCACCATCGCGTTCCTGCGCGTCTGGAAACCCGCCGCCGATCCAAAGTTCGCGGTGAACATCGATCGCGTCGGCGAGGTGCGCGGCAAGATCGGCGGCGCCCAGGGATGGTATCCGTGGATCATCGTCTCGGTGGTGGTGATCGTCTGGACCATCGCGAAGATCTTCCTGATCGGCGACGTCAAGGTGCCGTGGCCGGGGCTGGACAAGGCCGTGTTCATCACGCTGTACCACACGCCGTACGCCGCGATATGGGACTTCCAGCCGCTTGCAACCGGCACGGCGATTCTGGTGGCAGCCATCATCACATCATTCGTGGTGGGCCTCGGCCCGCGCGAATTCGGCAAGGCCATCGCCGACACGTGGGTCCAGACGCGCATCGCCATTCTGACGGTGGCGACCATCGTCGGCCTCGCGTATCTGATGAACTACTCGGGACTCACCTATACGCTCGGGCTGGGTGTCGCATCGGTCGGACCGTTCTTTCCGCTGGTGTCGGCGTTCCTCGGCTGGATCGCGGTGTTCCTGTCCGGCAGCGACACGTCCGGCAACGCGCTATTCGGCAACCTGCAGGTTGTGGCGGCCAACCAGTTGAACCTGAACCCGATCCTGATGGCGGCCACCAATTCGTCGGGCGGCGTGATGGGCAAGATGATCTCGCCGCAAAACATCTCGACCGGCGTGGCGACGACGGAACTCAAAGGCAAGGAAGGTGTGGTGTTCGCCAAGACCTTCAAGCATTCGATTCTGTTGACGGTGATCCTCGGCGTGCTGGTGTGGGTGCAGCAAAACTTCCTGCAAGGGATGATTCCGCACTGAGGCGAACCTCGCTTGTCGACGTAGCTGCGTGCCGTTGCTAATTCCTCGAAGCGGCGGCTCGCGCGATGGACCGGTTCAGTTAGCTGACATATGCATGAGTGGATCGGCGGGCGCGCTCTTTCGGGCGCGCCCGCTTTTTTGACGCAATCAATTCGACCCGCATGAGGCATGCATGGGCTGTCGCTGCTGCTCATGTCGATGGTGCTGCTGGGTACTGCTGTCAAAGTCGCCAGGCTAGTGCGCTGCCGCAAAATAATTCACGCTCTACAGGCACCCACCCCGCCAGGCCTGCCGCTGCATCTTCATCACCTCAATCTCATCGCAATTTTTCTCACATCAGCGTGAGAATTGCTCGTTTTGCAGCCAACTCGGCTACGCTTACGATGACAACTATCAGATGTCCTTCATCTCCCGAATCTTGCCGTTTCACTCCAGCCTGAAACGTTTCGCGCGATCGCGCTGCTACGATGCGCATGCGTCTCGACTCAACCGCGCGCGGCGCCACGACAATGAATGCCAAAAACCTGCTGCAGTTGCTGATCCTCGCCGCCTTATGGGGCGCCTCGTTTCTGTTTATCCGCGTCGGTGTAGCCGACTTCGGCGTCGCGCCGCTGATGGCGTTGCGCGTCGGCATCGGCGCGGTCTTCCTCGCAATCGTGCTGATCGCGCGGCGGCCGTTGCGCCAGTCCGCAACGATCCTGCGCACGCGCGCCTTTCCGCTGCTGGTGGTCGGCATTCTGAATTCGGCGGCGCCGTTCTGCCTGTTCGCGTATGCCGAGCTGACGCTGTCGGCGGGCGTGACATCGGTGATCAATGCGACCACGCCGCTGTGGGGCGCACTCGTCGGCTTCCTGTGGTTGCGCGACCGCCTGAGCGCGCTGCGCACGGTCGGTCTCGTGATCGGCTTCCTCGGCGTCCTGATGCTGGTGTGGGATCAGATCGCCGCACCGAACGGCTCGGCCGCCACGCCGCTGAGCACCGCGCTCGCGGCCGCCGCCGCGCTCGGTGCCACGCTGCTGTATGGCATAGCGGCCAATTACACGAAGCGCCACCTGACCGGCGTCGATGCGTTGACCGTCGCGACCGGCACGATGACCGGCGCCACCATCGTGCTGCTGCCGCTCGCCGCAATCTACTGGCCGGCCGCGCCGATCTCGCTGCACGCGTGGGGTGCGGTCGTCGCGCTGGGTGTTGCGTGTACCGGCGTGGCTTATATGCTGTTCTTCCATCTGATCGCGGTGGTCGGGCCGGCACGCGCGATTACGGTGACCTTCGTGATTCCGATCTTCGGCATTCTGTGGGGTGCGTTGTTTCTTGGCGAAACCGTGTCGCCGGGCATGCTGGAAGGCTGCGGCGTGATTCTCGTCGGCACCGCGCTTGCCACCGGCGTGATCAAACGCCTGCCCTGGGTCGGACCGCGCCGCGCCGATACCTGAAATCACGGCTGGCAACCCATCCTGAGTATCCAAAAAAATAGCCCGCACTCCGTTGGAGTGCGGGCGAAACCGTCGCCCTACGAGGATAGGCGACGGGGCCACCGAGGCCGCGCGCCAACGCGCGCAGGCCATCATCAGGCTAAGCACCGGTTCGTTCGCCGATGCTGAAATGGTCTGGGAATCGCTGATTGAACACTCGCCGCAAACTCACGTCGGATGTTACGAATCCGGCCCCATGAGTCTTTAAAAGCAGCTTGCGTGCCAGTTATCAGATTTCTCTATAATTTGCTCGCAAGCTATTGATTGTTATTGTCATTTTTTGCGAAGAAAGGATATCGACAGGATTGGCGGAAGGGGTTTTGAGAGTTACGTCACCGGGGTAACGTCACGTTACATGCGGCCGCACAGCGGCGGCCGCGTGATTCCGCTTCATGCGTTTGAAGCGAATCAAACATCAAGGCGCCGGTCATTTCGTGCGTTGCGAAGCCGTATGTCTGACTCGCAGACCCGTTGGCCGCCGCGTCTCGCGCGGCGCCAGGGCTGCACCGCATATGAGCGCCAGGGCGAGTAAGCTCGCCGCCCACATCCAGTAAGGAATTACGTCGAACATAGCCATCTCCCGTTGAGCGCCGGTTCATACCGGTGTTTCAGACAGCAAGCAAAACACGTGCGCGCTATGAGGCCGAACTAACGGCTTGCGGCGCGAAGGATGAAACGTGGACATAAAAAAACCCGCCCGGCTGCATGCCGGGCGGGTTTTCAGACAGCGCTCACTGCCTGTGCTTGCTACAGCTTCCTTCAGTGCAACTGGTCGACCATCAGACTCATGATCTGCTTGGCCTGCGGGGTCTGATCGATCGCGCCCTTATCGTCGACCACGGCCACACGGGTCTGGTCAGGTGTCACCGCGCGGACGTTCACGAGATACTGCTTGGCGACCTTTTCCTTCTTGCCGTGGAACACCTGGCTCCAGAAGCCCTGCTCCGCCGACGTCAGATCCTTCGGATCGACGTAGCGCACGAAGTACAAACCGCGGCTCGCATCGCGATCGTCGACGGTGAAGTTGCTGCGGTCGAGCGCGAGGCCCACGCGCAGCCACGCACGGTCATACGGCTCGCCAAGCGTCAGTTCGGTGGACGAGAGCTGTGCCGACGTGCTGTTCGCCGACTCATCCGGCATCGGCGGTTGCGCCGACAGCGCGACGTTTTGCGCCGCCGTGGCCGCAGCCGCAGACTTCGCACCCGCCGTGGCCGCGTTCGGCGCCGTTTGCGCACCCGCCGGCGAGAGATCGGCACTTTGCGTATCGGCCGGTTTCGTGCGCGAATCCGCCAGCGCCAGCGCTGCCATCAGCCGCTTCAGGTATTCCTGTTCGAGACCCGGGTCGTTCGGCTTGGCTTCCCACGTGGTCGAATCGTTGTTAGTGCCGGTGATCGCCTCACGCATGCCCTTCTGGCTGATGAACACATAGGTGCCGCCGTTCGGCGCCGTTTCGAGACGCGTGCGGTACTTGTTGCGCTCAGAACTCACATAGCTGTTGCCCATGGCCTTGGATAGCGTGTTGCGGATCAGGCCGTCGTTGATCTGCGCGTGCGTTTCATTCCAGTCCGTTTCCATCACGCCCTTGTCGCGCTGGTCGACCACCAGCAGGAAGCCCTGTTCCTGCCAGAAACGGCGGATTTGCGCCCATGCCTGGTCGGGCGCCTTGTTGTCGATCACGAGCCAGCTTTCCGTACCGTCGCGCTGGATGTGCATGCCGTTCACCGGCGGCACCACCGTCAGGGTGTTAGTGGCCGGTGCCTGCGCCTGGACCTGCTTGAGCGTGGACAGCGAGGTTTCGCCACCTTGCGGGGGCAACGAACGCTGATCGGACGTCTCATCGATCATGTTCGGCGGTACGGCAAGTGACACTTGCTTCGATTTCGAGTCGCTTTTGTAGTCGATTTTGGTCGGCGACGAGGTGCCGCAGCCGGCGACCAGACCGCCTGCCATCAGCATTACTGCAAACCGCTTGGTAAGACGAAGATCAGTCATGTTCGGGGAATCCTTCCGCTACGCCACGGCAAGTTTCCGTGGATCAACCCAACATTTTACCGATCCCGGCGAGTCGTGTGCAAAAACCGGGGTTTGCCCATGAATTGAGCAGGCCGCCGCCGGCAAAACACGCACCGCGGCGAAGGGCTTGGGCACCCTTGAATCGCTGTGCAGCGCGCAGCTTCCCGTTGCAGAAAGAGCGCCCCGCTTCACGGCAACAATCATCTCCCTCATCAGCAAATTTAACAATTCACAACGTTTCCCAAACGCCCGTCGGACATGCCCTATCTGATTGTCAGATCATTGTTTTAAAAGACACTTTCCGCCCTCGTCATACGCAATTTTCGAGATTAGCTGAAGCGCCGCGCGCCGCTCCTGACAACGATCAGGAAACCTGAGTGTTATCTTGAATTGGACATCTCAATAAAGCTTGAGCGTTCCAATAGCGAGACAGGTTGCCATGCCAAATCCTTGTTTTTCACCGGCCCTTGCCGCCCCAGCGATGGTGGCTGCCCTGCTGTGTGCCAGTCCCGAAGCGCATGCCGAATTGGGCGGCACGATGCCTGGTCAGGCTGATTCGACAGCTGCGGCACCCCAAACCCTGCTGAACGGCGCCCTACGCCTGCGCACGCTGACCGATGCGGGCAACACAACCATTAATGAGTACGCGACGAATACCGGTCAGATCATCGCTTACACGTGGCAGGGCCCGACCATGCCGGATCTGCGCGCGTTGCTGGGAAAGTACGCCGACTCCTACCGGACGGGCGCCGCCGCGTCCGCGCCAGACGGCAATCTGCACGCCTCGCGGGTGGTCCGCTCGGACGTGATTGTGGAATCCGGCGGCCCAATGCGCGGCTACGTAGGACGCGCGTGGCTGCCAGCGACCTTGCCACCCGGCGTCACGGCCGGCGATTTTCGCTGAATTTCCGCTGGCACCGTGCGCACGCTATCAAGAAAACGCCTCGACGATCCGATTGCCGACATCATCATGAAGCCCTCCCCTCGTCTCTATGCCATGCTCCTCGTCTGCGCGGCACTCGCCGGTTGCGGCGGCGGCAGCAGCGGCAGCACAGCCGCCTCCTCACAGGCAGGAGCGGCCAGCAGTCCGAGCGCCGCGAGCCCGTCAGGCGCCAGCGCGCCATCTGCGGGCGACGTCTCCAGCACGGGCACTTCGGTACCGCAATCGACTACCGCGAACGTCCAGCCGATTGCGGTCAGCACCGCGCCGGGTCTGACGCGCAACATGCTGACGACCAGCGTCACCGTCTGCCAGCCCGGCACCAGCAATTGCGCGACGATCGACAATATTCAGGTCGACACCGGCTCGCACGGCCTGCGGATTCTCGCGTCCGCGCTGCCGGCCAGCCTCTCGCTCGCGGCGGTGAGTTCAGGCAGCGGCGTGACTGGCGAGTGCGCGGTATTCGGCGGCGGGTATGCGTGGGGGGCGGTGCGTAACGCGGACGTGCGGATGGCCGGCCAACTGGCCGCCTCGATTCCCATCCAGTTGATCGCCGACCCCATGCTGCCCAGTGTGCCCACCGACTGCGCCGGCTCCGGCCCGTCGATGCTGACCGTCGCGACCCTGCGCGCCAACGGCATTCTCGGCGTCGGCCTGTTCGCAGCCGACTGCGGCAGCGGTTGCGTCAATACCGCTCTGCCCCGCTGGTATTACAGCTGCGACGCCAGTGGCGCCTGCCTCGCGAGTACGCAAGCGCTTGCGCAACAGGTGACCAATCCAGTCAGCCGCTTCGCGCTGGACAACAACGGCGTGGTAATCGACCTGCCGGCAATCGCCGACGCAGGCGCGGCCAGCGTGTCAGGCTCGCTGATCTTCGGCATCGGCACCCAGGCGAACAACACGCTCAGCGGCGCGAGCGTGGTCAAGGCCAATACGCAGACGGGCTATGTGGTCACCAACAGCGCCGGTCAGACGTACGCGCAAAGCTATGTCGACAGCGGCTCGAACGCGCTCTTCTTCAACAACAGTCAGTTGCCGCAATGCGGTTACTGGTACTGCCCGAGCTCGACGCAAACAGCAAGCGCCTCGATCGTAGGTACCGATGGCGCGACGAATACGGTGTCGTTTGCGATCGGCAATTCGCGCACGTTGTTCGCGTCGTCCAATAACGCGTTCAACAATCTGGCTGGGATTGCCAGCAATGGCTTCGGCTGGGGCCTGCCGTTCTTTTTCGGACGGCGTGTCTACACGGCAATCGCGTCGCGCGCGACCTCGGCCGGGCCGGGTCCGTATTACGCGTTCTGAGTGCGCAATGTCGAGGATCCGCCTTGCGCAGACAGCGGCGTAGGGCGGGTTCGATTGAGCGCCTGAGCAGACTCCCCTATCGAGTATCAAACTCCTGCGCCGAAACAGAATAAATCCTACAGGCCGATCGGATTTTCCCGCGCGGAAAATTCCCAAATTCTCATCCCAGGCTTATTTGATACACCCTGACTGCAATAATCGTCGTTTCCGGCTAGCGTCATCTCAATATCGTTAGTCCTGCATATCTAACAATAGTCAAACGATGGAAGTCACCTTTTCGCTCGACCATTTCGAGCAACTTGTTTATACGCAACAGCATGCTCAGGCCTCGGTCCAGCTCATCGCCGCACTCGCACTCCTCCACCAAACGCGCGGCGAGCTGGACGCAAGTTTCCAGGCTTCGGGCATGACCGGCCTGCCTGCCAAAGAGCAACGCCAGCGTTTCTGCACACGCCTGACGAGCGCCGTGTCAACGTTGTTCGCCGACCCGGATTTCCGGCCGCCCACCGAGTGCTTCAGACTGTTTCTCACGCTGCATGAATGGATCGGCGTGCTGTTCTCGGCCACGGCGTCAGGCAATGCGGACCATGTCGCCCGCTATCTGAATCCCCGCGGCCCGGCAGATGCGCAGTTCCTCCCGGGAGACAGCTTCATTGAGAAGTTATGCGTGCTCTATTCGACCGAGTCCGAACTGGAACTCGACTTCGCGGCGCTCTGGGCGTACGACAAAACCATCGCGGCCTGTCTCGCCCTCGTTCTGCTGGCACCGGTCTTCAAGGGCTCGCCAAACGCGCATCTGAAGCGCGAGGCGCTGCTGGAGTGGCTGCCCGGCAAGCTGCAGCAGATCGACGACCTCGACGATCTGCCCTCGGCCGTGCTGCACAACGCCTATATGTTCTGCAGCTATGCCGATACGCCGCGGCGGCATGCGATCAAGCAGGACATCAATGTGCTGGTGCGCCGCAAGCTCGCGCAGCTCGGCCTGACCGACCTGCCCGCGCCGAAGCGCACGCCTGCCAAAGGCAAACCGCGGCGCGGCAAAAAACCCTTGATGGTGGTCGTGCTGGAGTGGTTCAGCGGCGCCCATTCGATCTACCGCACGCATTCGCGTACGCTCGAAGCCGCGCGCGAACATTTCGAAGTGGTGGGCTTCGGCTTCGGTTACGCCGTCGACGAGGTGGGGCGGAACAGCTTCGACCGCTTCATCGAACTGGATCAGCCGGACTACATCGGCGAGTGCCTGAAGACGATTCGCGACTTTGCCGAGGCCGAGCAGCCGGACGTGTTGTACATGCCGAGCGTCGGCATGTTCGTGCTGACGGTGTTTATGTCCAACTTGCGCATCGCGCCGCTGCAGGTCGCGGCGCTCGGCCATCCCGCCACCACGCATTCGGACAGGATCGACTACATCAGCGTCGAAGAGGATTATGTCGGCGACCCGGCCTGCTTCAGCGAACGACTGATGAAGCTGCCGAAAGACGGGCAACCGTACCGCCCGTCCGTCGCGCTGCCGGACATCGTCGCGCAGATTCCGCCGGCGCGCGAAACGCTGCAAATCGTCATCACCGCCAGCGCGATGAAACTCAATCCCGGTTTTCTCGATGCATGCCGCGCAATCGGCGAGCGTGCCGCGACATCCGTTGAGTTTCACTTCATGAGCGGTGTGCCGTCAGGTCTGCCGTTCGACCGTTTGCGTGACGTCATCGCGCGAGCGTTGCCGGGCGCCGTCGTTCACGACTTTCATGACTACGCCGCATATCTGGCGCGCGTCAATCAATCCGACCTGTTCCTCAGCCCGTTTCCGTTCGGCAACACCAACGGTATCGTCGATGCATTGACGCTCGGCTTGCCCGGCGTATGCAAACGCGGGCCGGAAGTGTTCGAGCGGATCGACGGCGCGCTGTTCGAGCGCGTCGGCATGCCGTCGTGGACCACCACGGACAGCGTCGAGGCTTACATCACTGCGGCTGTGCGCATGATCGACCAGCACGACGAACGCACGGCGCTGCGGCAGCGCCTGATTGATACGCAGGCGGTGCAGCGCTGCTTCGAAGGGCGGCCGCAGGCGTTCGGCGAAAGCGTACTTGAACTGATGCACGAAAACAAAAGCCGCCACGGGAACGGGGCGGCTTGAGATTCGTCTTGCGCTGACCGGATCATGCTGTGTTCGTTGAGCACGGCGTGAGGTGCTCCGGGGGCGCTAGCCCGCGGCGACAGGCACAAATGAAAATTGCTACTCGGTAGCTTCGCTGGCTTTATCGGCCGGCGTGGCGAGCTTTGCCGGCGCCAACCAGCTGAATACGCTCAGCGCCGAGCCGTGGAACGTGCACTCGGCGGCAGCCGCCGTGGTGGTCTTCTTCGGCTTGGCCGGTTTGAGCGAGGCTGCGTCGGCCCCCGACGCAGCGAGGCTCGCCGAAGCGGCCGTAGCCCCCGAAGCCACGCCAGCCGTCACGCCGGAGGCGGCCTCAGCGTCCGAAGCCGCGGAAGCCACCGACACCGCGGACGCCGCGCGCACGCCGGAAGCCGCGCGAGGCGCATTCGCCAGTTTCGCGGCGGAAGCGGCCGCGGATGCCGCCGAGGCGGCTGCCACCTCCGAAGCCGTCATCACATGCTCGATCGATCCTTCGACGACCACCCGCGAGCCGTCGATACCAGCACCCGTATGAGCGATCTTCAGCGTATCCGGCGAAATTTCTGCCAGCTTGCTTCGCATCAACTGCTCGCATGCATCCGAGTTCTTGTAGACGGCCGTGCACGCCGCCAACAGCGTGGCAGCGATCGTGACGCAGGCGATAGAGAGAATCCGAATCTTCATTGATGTTCCGTTTTTCAAGCCGTCGGCAATTGTAGCTTACGGGCTGATGGATCGGCATCGCGCCAGCCACGGGGACGGCGCAGGCACAGGACTGCGCGGCGCGGCGCCACACGCGAACGTGCTGAACCGCAGGACGCGCACATCGCGCAAGACAAAGAGACGGCTTGACCGCGACGCCTTGCATCGGCATCGTGTTGACCGGCCGCCATGCCTCCGGCGCGCGGCCGACTCTTCGGCTGGACCTGCTTCATGGGTGCAGATCCTTTTCCTACCGTGCATTGACCGGCTTTCCCGCATGTTCAGCCTTGCCCTGCTCGCCGTCGCGGCTTACGCGGCCACCAATATCGACAACCTCTTCGTGCTGCTCGCCTTCCTTGCGGAAGCGGGCGGCAAGCGGCGTCGCGTGATCGGCGGGCAGTATGCAGGTTCGCTGGCCCTGATCGTGGGGGCGATTCTGCTCGCCGCATTGTTGACGCACTTACCCGCCGGCTATGTCGGTCTGCTCGGTATCTTGCCGATCGGCGTGGGTCTGAGCAAAGCGTGGACGCGCTTCCGCCCAAGTAACGCAGATCAGGAAAACGAGGCGCAGGCCGTGGCGCACACGAGTACATTGGCTACGCCGACTAGGGCCAGAGCAGGCTCGTCATGGTGGACAGTCGCGTGCGTGGCGGTCGCCAATGGTTCGGACAATCTCGCGGTCTACGTGCCCTTGTACGCGAGTCATTCGCACAGCGAGGGCCTGTTCATCTCGCTGGTGTTCGTCGTCATGATCGGCCTCTGGTGCGCGGGCGCGGTGTGGCTGGTGGAGCATCCGTTGCTGGGCGCGCCGATCCGGCGCTACGGTACCGCGTTGCTGCCGCTGATCCTGCTGATCATCGGCGTCTCTGTGATCGTGCAAAACGATACGTTGCGGATTGTGTTCGGCATCTGAGCCAGACGTGGAACTGGCGATCCGGTCGCCGGGTGGTCGGGTGGTCGGGTGGTCCGGTGGTCCGGTGGTCCGGTGGTCCGGTGGTCCGGTGGTCCGGTGGTCCGGTGGTCCGGTGGTCCGGTGGTCCGGTGGTCCGGTGGTCGGGTGGTCCGGCGGCCGGGTGGTCCGGTGGCCGGGTGGTCCGGTGGCCGTGTGGTCCGGTGGCCGGGTGGTCCGGTGGCCGGGTGGTCCGGTGGCCGGGTGGTCCGGTGGCCGGGTGGTCCGGTGGCCGGGTGGTCCGGTGATCACGCCGGAGCCTAAAAGCCTTAACCAAGGCCCAAAACGGAAACACCATGGTCCGTGCCGGGATGCGCCGCTGTCCGCGCGCGATGCAGCACGATCGACCGTCGCCCATGCGACCGCTTAGTTCGCGGGCATTTGCGGCTGCACGTAGGTACGCACGCCGGCGAGCGGCGAACCGTAGCCGCCCGCCTGGGTGTTGTTCGGCAAACCGTTGACCAGTTGCGCGCGCGGATCGGTCGGATTCAGGTTCAACTCGCCAGCCTGCTGGTTGCCGTGCGTCGGATATTCGCTGCCGCGCGCCGCGTTCGGCATCACACGCGTACTGTTCTGCGGCGCGTTGATGTCGTCCTGCGCGCTCAGGCCCTGTGCGCCAGCTTGCGCGGCGCCGCCGCACGCGGCCGCGCACAGCAAGACCCCCACTACCCTTGACGTCCTCGATGTTCGTTTCATACCGGCCTCCGGCAAAGTGAAATGAAAGGCGATCATGTCCGCGGTTCAAATATAGGCGAGCCAGCGCCCGCGGCAGACCCTGATCACATCATTTATACGCGTCACTCCGTCTGTCGGATTCGTCTAAATCTGGCCGGCCGCCGCAAATAGCCGAACGGGCACACATCGTGAACTGGCAAAAGCCACCGGACACAGCAAATACCGCGGGCGCATATCGTTATGCCGATTGGCGATTTCTTTCCAGGCGGATCGCGCCCGATAATGGGTGCCATGAACACCCACCCCACTTTCCAAGCCCGCGCGCTGCGCTCCACGTTCGCGGCACTGAGCACGGCGCTGCTGCTGGCGGCCTGCGCCGCCCCGACGGCGTCGACCTCACCCACGGCAGCTGATTCTGCCTCGCTCGATGCCGCAATTTCCGGGCCGCAGCGCAGCGACAAGAATCGCGCACGCGATGTCTACCGCCATCCGAAGGAAACGCTGCAATTCTTCGGCGTGGCGTCGTCGCAGACTGTGCTGGAGATCGCGCCCGGTGGTGGCTGGTACACGGAAATACTCGCGCCCTATTTGCATGACCACGGCACGCTCTACGAGGCGCAATACGACAGCCCGGACGCTGCGCCGGCGGCGGAGGAGCAGGCTGGCCGGGCGTCATTCGCGCGTAAGCTGGCGGCCACACCGGCTGTCTACGGCAATGTGATGGTCGGCTCGCTGCGAGCGGGCCAGTTCAGTGGCTTTCCGGCCGATGGCAGCGTCGACGAGGTGTTGACCTTCCGCAATATCCACAACTGGATCAAGGACGGCCAGATCGACGCGAACCTGCGCGCCTTCTACGCGGCACTTAAACCGGGCGGCATCCTCGGTGTCGAGGAACATCGCGCGGCGCCGGGCACCTCCCTGCAACAAACCATCGACAGCGGCTATGTGACCGAAGCCTATGTCATCGAACACGCGCGCGCGGCAGGCTTCGAATTGGCTGGCCAAAGCGAGGTGAACAGCAATCCGCGCGACACGAAAAATTATCCGCACGGCGTGTGGTCGCTGCCGCCCACGTATGAAGGTCACGACGTCGATCGGGCGAAATACGCAGCGATCGGCGAATCGGATCGCATGACATTGCGTTTCGTGAAACCCAAGTGACGGGCATGACCGGCTCGGGTTCCAACGCGCCCCGGGCGCGATAGGCCCCCGCGGGGTCGGCGCGCTCTTCGCCGCGCCGCGCTTGACGCGGTCCCAATAATATGTTCCTATTGCGCACTATGTACCGCGCCCAGACCATCCTATCGCTACTACTAGCCCGCTCTACCGGGCTAGGTCTGCTGCTGCGCGCTTCCATCTGAAACACCCGAAGCACCGCTCAATTCCCCAGTAACTGACCCAGCCCCGGTTTTCGACCGGCGGCCATGCTTTGTCTTTTCGTCGTCCGGTCCACAGCCCAGCTTGTCGAACCTTAAGGATGATGAAAATGTTGAAGAACCCTGCCACCAAGTATCACTCGTTCAAGCCCATCAATTTGACGGACCGCCAGTGGCCGTCGCGCACCATCACGCGCGCACCGATCTGGATGAGTACCGACCTGCGTGACGGCAATCAGGCGCTGTTCGAGCCGATGAATGCGCAACGCAAGATGCGCATGTTCAAGACACTGGTGCAGATCGGCTTCAAGGAAATCGAAGTCGCATTTCCATCTGCCTCGCAAACCGACTTCAATTTCGTACGCGAGTTGATCGAAGGCGGCCATATCCCCGACGACGTCACGATCGAAGTGTTGACGCAAGCCCGCGACGACCTGATCGAACGCACCTTCGAATCCTTGCGTGGCGCGCCGCGCGCTATCGTCCATCTGTACAACGCCACCGCGCCGGAATTCCGCCGCATCGTGTTCGGCCTCGAAAAAAGCGGCGTGAAAGAGCTCGCGCAAAACGCCGCGCGTACGATGAAACGTCTCGCCGATGCCACCCCGGAAACGCACTTCACGCTGCAATACAGCCCGGAAGTGTTCAGCAGTACGGAGCTCGAATTCGCCAAGGAAGTGTGCGATGCCGTATTCGATATCTGGCAACCGACGCCCGAGCACAAAGCGATCGTCAACCTGCCCGCTACGGTGGAAATGGCTACGCCGAATGTCTACGCCGACCAGATCGAATGGATGCATCGCAATCTCGCGCGTCGCGATTCGTTGATCGTTTCGGTGCATCCGCATAACGATCGCGGCACCGCTGTGGCTGCCGCGGAACTGGCGGTGATGGCGGGAGCGGATCGTGTCGAAGGGTGTTTGTTCGGCAATGGCGAACGTACCGGCAATGTCGATCTCGTGACACTTGCGTTGAATCTGTACACGCAGGGTGTCGATCCTGAACTCGACTTTTCGAATATCAATGAAGTCGCGCGTACCGCGGAAGAATGCACGCAGTTGCCGGTGCATCCGCGTCATCCGTATGTCGGCGATCTCGTGTTCACCGCGTTCTCCGGTTCGCATCAGGATGCGATCAAGAAGGGTTTTGCCGTGCAGAAGCCGGACGCGGTCTGGGAAGTGCCTTATATGCCGATCGATCCGAGCGATCTCGGGCGGACTTATGATTCGGTGATTCGGGTGAATAGCCAGTCAGGCAAGGGCGGAATTGCTTATTTGCTCGAGCAAGGCTATGGGGTGGTGTTGCCGCGACGCTTGCAGGTCGATTTTAGCTCCGCTGTGCAGCGGTTTACTGACTCTAGCGGTCAGGAAGTTACGCCTTCGCAGATCTGGGAATTGTTCCAGCAGGAGTATGTGCACAGTGCTGCGCCGATTCGCTATGTCGGACATAGTCTGTCTGAGCGCGGCGATCGGGAGCATATCAAGTTGACTGTCGAGATTAATGGCTCGCGGCGCGTGCTGAACGGTGAAGGGAATGGGCCGCTTGATGCGTTGATGCATGCCATGGGTGTGCCGGTGCGCATTCAGCATTATGAAGAGCGGGCTTTGACTCAGGGGGCTGATGCTCGCGCTGTGGCTGTTGCTGAGATGGCTGGGGCTGATGTGGCTGGGAGTGCGTTTGGGGTTGGCATTGATGCCAATCTGGTTACGGCTTCTATTCGGGCTGTGATTAGTGGGGTTAATCGCGCTTACGCGCGGGTTAATGCCGCTGCGCGGGAACGGTTTTTTGAAGTTGCGTTGAGTGACGACGCGGAGCGTGTGGCGGTTTGAGGTTTTTGGCTCTTTCTTGATCTGGATTCTTTGGCCTTTTCTTGATCTGGATTCTTTGGCCTTTCCTTGAATTGTTAGTGGTCTATTAGCGTCGCCCCTGTGCGGGGCAGGCACCTACTTTTCTTTGCCTGCCGCAAAGAAAAGTAGGCAAAAGAAAGCGGCTCAAACCAATCCTGCTAAGTGGGACCCCGAGCTTGAAAAGGGTAGTGGTGCATCTGGAATCTGTGTTCTCGCACATTCCGCGTGAGTGACAAAGGCGTCATACATCCCGACTCGCACTGCGTGCTCGCCGGAAGAGTCTGCCAGCAAACCAGTGGTCTATTTTTTGTCTGTCGATAGTTTTTTGAGGGGCGCTTCGGTGCCCCTCTTTTTTTGCTGCGCCGCCGCCTGGCGGTGGACAGGCTTTTGTTGCCGTTTTACTTTTGTTGCCGTCTTACCCTTATTCCCGTGTCGTCCTCTCTCCGGTCAGCCCCGCTCTGTCCACGCGTCCGGCAAGCTGTGTGTCAGCGTCGATACGAAGCGCTCTGTTTCCGGTTCGCGCGGCTGCATGAAAATGTCGCGCGATGGGCCCGCCTCTACCACCACGCCGTTACTCAGGAACACCACGTCTCGCGCTATCGTCGCAGCAAGACGCAAATCATGTGTCGCCATCAACATCGTCATGCCTTCGTTGGCGAGCTGCTTGAGGACGTCCACCACCTCCGCAGCCAATCCAGGATCAAGTGCCGAAGTGGGCTCGTCGCATAACAACACTTCCGGCGACGGCGCCAGCGCCCGCGCAATCGCTACGCGTTGCTGTTGGCCGCCAGATAGCGTCGAAGGCCATGCGTCCGCTTTGTGTGCAATGCCGACTTTCTCAAGCAATTCGTCCGCACGTACGCGCGCTTTTTGCCTGTCCCACTTCAGTACAGTCAGCAAACCTTCCATGACGTTCTGTCGCACCGTCAGATGCGGAAACAACTGGAAATTCTGGAACACCATGCCGGTGCGGCGGCGAATCGTTAGCACCGCCTCGCGCGATGGCTTGTGATCGCGGCTGAATTCGAGGCGCTGGTCGCCGAGTTCAAGGGAGCCGGCCTCCGGGATTTCCAGCAGATTCACGCAACGCAAAAGCGTACTCTTGCCGCTGCCGGACGGGCCAATCAGCGCGGTCACATTACCCGAGGCGAGTTGCAGGTCCACCGAACTCAGCACCCGATTCTCGCCAAAGTACTTGTCGATTTTTTCCAGTCGAATCATCAGTTGCTCGCCTGAAAAAGTGCGTGACGGCCGAACTTGCGCTCGAGCCGGGTTTGCGCCGACGACAATACCGAACTGAACACGAGATACACCAGTGCCGCCTCGGTATAGAGAATCAACGGTTCATAGGTCACGGACGCGATACGCTGCGCCGCCTGAAACACTTCAGGCACCGTCAGTACCGCGGCGAGCGATGTGTCCTTCACCAACGCAATGAACGAGTTCGACAGCGGCGGCAGCGCAACGCGTGCCGCCTGCGGCAGAATCGCGCGGCGCAGTGCCTGGGTACGCGTCATTCCCATCGAATACGCCGCTTCCCACTGTCCCTTCGGTATCGACTCGATCACGCCGCGTATCACTTCCGAGTTATACGCGCCGACATTCAGCGAAAAACCGATAATCGCTGCGGTCAACGGATCGAGTACGATGCCGACGTTCGGCAGACCGTAGAAAATCACAAACAGTTGCACGAGTAGTGGCGAGCCGCGAAACAACCACACGTAAAAGCGTACGATCGCCACCGCCCACGTCGGCCCGAACAGCCGGACCAGCGCGACGATGAACGCCAGCGCGAGCCCGATCGCGAACGATACCAACGTCAGTGGCACGGTGAAGACGAGCCCCGCATACAGCAGGGGCCACAGCGACTGCGCCATCAAATGCAACCATGCCGGCATGATTCAGACTCGCAGTTGACGCTTATTGGGAGACGTCTTTACCGAAATACTTCTGCGAGATCTTCGCGTAAGTGCCGTCCTTCTTGATGTCGGCGAGCGCCTTGTTGATCGCCGCCTGCAACTCCGGGCTGCCCTTGCGGATCAGCACCGCGGACTTGTCGCTGCTGTCGGACGACGTATCGATCGCGGCGATCTTCACCTTCGCGTCCGGCTTGTGCTTCTTGAAGTCGAGGAACGACAGCGAATCGTTGACGGTCGCGTCGACGCGGCCCGAGGTCAACAGATCGATCGATTCGTTGAAGCCTTGCACAGGGATCACCTCTGCACCGTGCGCGGCCGCGATCTTGCCGAAGTTGCTGGTCAGCGTATTGGCCGACTTCTTGCCCTTCAGGTCGTCAAAGGTCTTGATCGTGGTGTTGTTCGAGCCCACGATCAGCGCCGCATGCGACGTGATGTACGGGTCCGAGAAATCATATTTCGCTTTGCGCGCATCGGTCACAGCGACTTCATTGATCACCGCGTCATAGCGGTTCACATCAAGACCGGCGATCAGACCGTCCCATTTGCCTTCGACGAACTCCGGCTTGACGCCCAGGCGTTGTGCGATCGCCGTGCCAATCTCGACGTCGAAGCCGGTCAGCTTGCCGGATTCATCGTGGTACGTGAACGGTGCATAGGTGCCTTCGGTGCCGATCTTGAACACGCCCGCGGACTTGATCTGCGCGAGCTCGTCAGCAGCGAATGCCGGGCTCAGGGTCACCGCTTGCAGCAGCGCGATCAGCAGAATGGAACGAATCGACTTCATCAGGTGGCTCCGTAAAGTTTGCTACGTCAGTTGCATGGTTTTGTGGGTTTTGTGTGCCGCATTCCGCCAGCGCTCAGGCCAGGCAGAGTGGGCGGACTGTAGCAAACGGGCTGCGTTTTTACAAAGGATCAGGTTTCCGATCAATATGCACATGCGTGCTAAGGGGACAGCGAAGGTCGCTCATACAACGCTGAATTCGACTCTACAGCAGATATGACGGGCGCGGCATGCATCGCACCACGGAACACATGCCGGGCGCCATCGGGGAAAACGAGAGAGGGTTTCGCCACGGCGAATGCGCGGCGTTGAAAAATAGTCGGCACGGGCGGCACTGCGAGGCCGCCCGGCAGATTGCAAACGGCTTACCGTTCCACCGGATGCGGCTCCTTCCGCTTATTGGCCACCCGGATCGCATCGAAGTAAGCCGGATTCGGCGGACGCTTCAGATAACGCCCAGCGCCACGCTCGGCCCGCAACTCGCCATCGGTCCATGCCAGCGCGCCGCGCGTGAGGGTATGCATCGCCACGCCCTGCACCGTCATCCCTTCGAACACGTTGAAGTCGACCTTCTGATGATGCGTCTTCACCGAAATCGTTTTACTTGCCTGCGGATCCCACACGACCAGGTCGGCATCCGCACCCACCTGTACCGCGCCTTTACGCGGATACAGGTTGAAAATCTGCGCGGCGTTGGTCGACGTGATGCGTACGAATTCATTCGGCGTGAGACGCCCTGAATTCACGCCGTGATGCCAGAGCACCGCCATACGATCTTCAACGCCGCCGCAGCCATTCGGGATCTTCGTAAAGTCCTCGCGGCCCATGGCTTTCTGCGACGCGCAGAACACGCAGTGATCGGTCGCGGTGGTATGCAGCTGGCCCGCTTGTAAACCCCGCCATAATGCCTCGCGATGCTCCGCGGAACGGAACGGCGGGCTCATCACGTGCGCTGCGGCGCGGGTCCAGTCGGGATCGCGGTACACCGCTTCGTCGATCACCAGATGGCCCGGCAGCACTTCGCCGAACACCCGAAGGCCTTCGCTGCGCGCGCGCGCGATCGCGTCGACTGCATCTTTCGAGGACACGTGGACGATATACACCGGCACGCCCAGCACTTGCGCGATGCGAATCGCGCGGTTGGCCGCCTCGCCCTCCACTTCAGGCGGCCGCGACAGCGGGTGCGCCTCCGGACCCGTAAAGCCTTTCGCGAGCAACTGACGCTGCAACTGAAACACCAGTTCACCGTTTTCCGCATGCACGGTAGGCAGCGCGCCGAGTTCGAGCGAACGCGAGAAACTGTTCACCAGCACTTCGTCGTCGGCCATGATCGCGTTCTTGTAGGCCATGAAGTGCTTGAAACTTGACACGCCGTGTTCGTGCACCAGCGTGCCCATGTCGCGATAGACCGAATCGTCCCACCACGTCACTGCAACGTGAAAGCCGTAGTCTGCAGAAGCCTTTTCAGCCCAACCGCGCCACTCCTTGAAGGCCTCCATCAACGGTTGCTTCGGGCTCGGAATCACGAAGTCGATGATACTGGTCGTGCCGCCGGATAAACCCGCGGCCGTACCGGTATAGAAATCGTCGCTGGCCGTCGTGCCCATGAACGGCAATTCCATGTGCGTATGCGGATCGATACCGCCGGGCATCACGTACTGCCCGCCCGCATCGACGATCGTGGCGCCTGCGGGCGCCTCCAGGTTCGCACCGATCTGCAGGATCGTGCCACCGTCCTGCGGATCCGCACACAACACGTCCGCACGATACGTGTTCTCCGCGTCGATAATCGTGCCGCCGCGAATCAGGGTCGTCATGTTGCCGCCTCCTTATGAACTGCTGGTTTCGGTGCTACGTACTTCGTTCGCCTCGGGCGTGGCTTATGCACTCGCCACGCGTGCGCTCGGTCCTTTGCTCAGCTTCATCCACGCGCTATATACGATCGACGCCAACGCAAGTCCGACAAACCAGGCATACGTATAGAGCGTGTTGAAAATCGCCGGCACATTCGGGAACGATGCCGGAAACGCGGTATGCAAAAAGCCCGGCAGATTCGGCAGCACGCCGATCACGAGCGCCACCACCGCGCCGATATTCCAGCCACCGGTGTAGCTGTACTCGCCATGCTCGTCGAACAGTTCACGCGGGTCCAGCCGTGTGCCGCGAATCAGGAAGTAGTCGACCATCAGAATGCCCGCCACCGGACCGAGCAAAGCCGAGTAGCCGACCAGCCACGTGAAGATATAACCCTGCGTGGTGGCGAGAATCTTCCACGGCATCATCACAATCGCGATGGTCGCGGTAATCATGCCGCCGACGCGATACGAAATACCCTTCGGCCACAGGCTCGAAAAGTCATAAGCCGGGCCGACGAGATTCGCAGCCAGATTGCAGCACATCGTATCGAGCGTCAGGATGATCAGCGCGACGCCGACGCCGATGCCGGTCATGCGGCTCGTCAGGTCGATCGGGTCCCAGATCGCCTTGCCGTAGATCACGACGGTCGCCGACGTCACCACCACGGAGATCACCGAGAGCAGCGCCATCGGAATCGGCAAGCCCACCGACTGGCCGATGATCTGATCACGTTGAGTTTTGGCAAAGCGTGTGAAGTCGGGGATATTCAGCGCGAGCGTCGCCCAGAAACCCACCATCGCCGTGAGGCCGGGCCAGAAGGTCGCCCAGAACATGCCCTCCTTCTTGCCGCCCGCCACGAATTGCGACGGCGCCGACAGCATCGAGCCAAGGCCGCCCGCCTTCGAAGTGGCCCACCACACCAGCGCGATACACATCACGATCTTGATCGGTGCAGACCAGCTTTCGAGCCAGCGAATCGAATCAGTGCCGTGCACAATGAAGTAGATTTGCAGCGCCCAGAACACCAGAAAGCAAGCGAGCTGCGCAAAGGAGATGTCGAGGAACGGCAAGGCCGCGCCGTGCAGCGCGTTGCCAGTCAGAATGTTCAGCAGCGTGTAGATCGCACTGCCGCCAAGCCACGTCTGAATGCCGTACCAGCCACACGCGACGATCGCCCGCAGCATCGCCGGCAATTTCGCACCTTGCGTGCCGAAGGAAGAGCGCACCAGCACCGCGTAGGGGATACCGTGCTTCGCACCCGCGTGACCGATCAGCAGCATCGGCACCAGCACGATCAGATTGCCGAGCAGCACGGTCGCCACCGCCTGCCACGGCGACATGCCCTCCTCCGTCAAACCGGCCGCGAGCATGTATGAGGCAATGTTCATTACCATCCCGACCCAGAGCGCGGCGAAGTGATACCACCGCCACGTGCGCTGTGCGACGCCGGTCGGCGCAAGGTCATCGTTATAAAGACTGCTGCCCTGCACGCCGGCCGCAAACTGCGGATCGACGGGTTGCGCTGTCTGCTTCATCGAAAGATCTCCACTGATCGTTGAGGCCTGCGCGGCTTCTGGCGGCGCGTCAGGCCCTGGGGAAAACCACAGGTTCAGTACAAGCGCTTCGTTTCGTTTCCTTTCCTACAAGTCGCTCATGTTTCAGGCCGCTTTTGCGGCGTGTGCATGCGCATGCTCGGCGGTTTCAGCCGCATCGGACTTGTCGCTTTCTGCGGCATCCACCCGCGCGGGGTTGTTCGGATGCGTGGTCCAGTTCGCGTACTCGCCGCTGTCCACGCGTTCCATCGTGATGCACTGCTCGACCGGGCACACATGCATGCACAGATTACAGCCGACACATTCGGAGTCCATCACTTCAAAATGCCGAACGCCATCTTTTTCTTTCATGATCGCCTGGTGAGCCGTGTCTTCACACGCGATATGGCAGAGGCCGCACTGGATGCATTTGTCCTGATCGATGCGCGCCTTGATGTCGTATTTGAGGTTCAGGTACTTCCAGTCGGTGACGTTCGGCACGGCGCGACCGCGAATGTCGTCGAGCGTCGCGTAGCCTTTTTCGTCCATCCAGTTCGAGAGACCATCTGCGAGATCGGAGACGATACGAAATCCATAGTGCATCGCCGCCGTGCAGACCTGCACGCTGCCCGCGCCAAGGACCATGAATTCGGCCGCATCGCGCCACGTCGAAATGCCGCCGATGCCGGAGATCGGCAGGCCAGGTGTTTCCACGTCGCGAGCAATTTCCGCGACCATGTTCAGCGCAATCGGTTTGACCGCCGGCCCGCAGTAACCGCCGTGCGTGCCTTTGCCGTCGACCATCGGCAACGGCGACATCGCGTCGAGATCGACCGCGACGATCGAGTTGATCGTGTTGATCAGCGACACGCCGTCCGCGCCGCCCTTGTAGGCAGCACGCGAACCAAGGCGAATGTCGCTGATATTCGGCGTGAGTTTGACGAGACACGGCAGCTTCGAGCCTTCTTTGACCCAGCGCGTAACCATCTCGATGTACTCGGGCACCTGGCCCACCGCCGCCCCCATGCCACGCTCGCTCATGCCGTGCGGACAACCGAAATTCAGTTCAACCGCATCGGCGCCGGTGTCTTCGACGAGCGGCAAAATCCACTTCCAGTCGCGCTCGTTGCACGGCACCATCAGCGAGACGATCATCGCGCGGTCCGGCCAGTCGCGTTTGACCTGAGCGATTTCTTTAAGATTGATGTCGAGCGGACGGTCGGTGATCAGTTCGATGTTGTTCAGGCCCGCGATGCGCTGCCCGTTCCATTGCACTGCGCCATAGCGCGAACTGACGTTCACAACATGCGGGTCGAGGCCCAGCGTCTTCCACACGACTCCGCCCCAGCCCGCTTCAAACGCGCGGTTCACGTTATAGGCTTTGTCGGTCGGCGGCGCGGAGGCAAGCCAGAAAGGATTCGGCGACGTAATGCCGGCAATCGTACAGCGCAGATCGGCCATGTTCGGCTCCTTGGGGACTGCTGTTTTATCTTGGTGTGATGCGTGGCTTAAGCGGCTTTATGCAGTCTTACGCGGCTTTGACCGCAGTGCGGGCGAACTGAGCGTCAATCGCGGCGGCGGCGATCTTGCCGTCCTGCACCGCTTGTACCGTCAGATCGATCCCACCCGTCGCCGCGCAATCGCCACCTGCCCACACGCCTGGCAGCGAGGTTTGTCCGTTTGCGTCGACCGCAATGCGGCTGCCGTCCAGCGTCAACAGTTCGCGTTCGATACCGACAGGCACCAGCGTCTGCCCGATTGCCTTGAGCACCATGTCGGCTTCGACCACGAAGCGCTCCTGATTGCCATCGCTCAACGTACGTTCGAATTCGACACCCGTGACCACGCCGCCTTCTCCGATCAAACGCACCGGCGTTGCGTGCGTGACGAGCGTGACGCCGTTGGTCTGAGCGAAATCGCGCTCGGCCCACGTTGCGCTCATCGACTCGACGCCGCGCCGATACACCATCGTCACCGACGTCGCGCCGAGCTTGTGACTTTGCACCGCGGCATCCACTGCCGTATTGCCGCCGCCGATCACGACCACCCGGCGGCCCACCGGCACCGTGCCGAAGTCGCTCGCGGTGCGCACCTGTTCGATGAAATCCACTGCGTTCATCACGCCACTCAGGTCCTCGCCTTCCATCGCCAATGCGCGCACGCCCGTGAGACCGATCGCGAGGAAGACCGCATCGTACTGCTTGCGCAGCGCGTCGAGATCCACGTCACGTCCAAGCGCTACACCGTTTCTGATCTCGATGCCGCCGATCGAGCACAACCACGCCACTTCGCGCTGAGCAAAATCGTCGACGGTTTTATAGGCAGCGATACCGTATTCGTTCAGACCACCCGCTTTCTCGTGGGCGTCGTAAACGGTGACGTTATGGCCGGCCAGTGCGAGACGGTGCGCACATGCGAGTCCAGCCGGTCCCGCACCAACCACGGCGACATGCCGTCCGGTTTCAGCAGCACGCTTGAACAGTGCTTCGCCGCGCGCCATCGCCCAATCGGTCGCATGACGTTGCAGCGCGCCGATCGCCACCGGCTTCGCATCCTGATGGTTGCGCACGCAAGCACCCTCGCAGAGAATCTCGGTCGGGCAAACGCGCGCGCACATGCCGCCCATCGGATTCGCCGACAGAATATCGACGGCCGCGCCCTTCAGATTGCCGTTGCTGATCTTGCGAATGAAACTGGGAATGTCGATCTGCGTCGGACACGCGTTGACGCACGGTGCGTCGTAACAGTAATGACAGCGACTCGCCGCCGCGGCCGCGGCACTCGCGTCGAGCAACGGCGCGATATCGGAGAACTCGCACGAGAGTTGATCGACCGATAGGCGCTGAGGCGCTATATCGCCGGTTTGCTTGATGGCCATACGAGTTCCTTCTTCGATGTGAGGACGTAGCCGGTCCCGCCGGCTGCGCTGAAGCGAAGCCGGGGCGGCATGTTCTATGGGCACTACGGTGAGGCTGGTGAATCAACTACAACCCGCAACCGCAACCGCTAAAGCGTTATGAAACCGGCTCGCACGCTCGTCCGAGCATGGCGTGCAGCAAGACGTTAGCGCCCGCTTCGATCCATTCGAAGGTGGCGTCCTCGATCTCGTTGTGACTGATCCCGTCGACGCACGGCACGAACACCATCGAAGTCGGCGCGACTTGCGACAGATAACAGGCGTCGTGTCCCGCACCGGACACCATGTTGCGATGCGAATAGCCAAAACGTTCGGCTGCGGCGCGTACGGACTTCACGCAGGCTTCGTCGAAAGCGACCGGCGCGTAGTAAAAGATCTGTTCGAGTTCGGTTTCCAGCCCGATGCCCTTCGTGATATCCGCCACGCCTTGACGCAATGCGGCATCCATCTTCGCGAGCACCGCATCATCCGGATGACGAAAGTCGACAGTGAAGAACACGCGGCCCGGAATCACGTTGCGCGAGTTCGGATACACCTGCATCATGCCGACCGTCGCACAGCCGAACGGTGCGTTATCCAGCCCGATGCGATTGACCAGCTCGACCACGCGCGCGGCCCCGAGCAAAGCATCGCGACGGCGCGGCATCGGCGTCGGACCCGCATGCGCCTCTTGCCCCGTCAGCGTGATTTCGTACCAGCGCTGACCTTGCGCATCGGTCACCACGCCAATAGTTTTTTGCTCGGCTTCGAGAATCGGCCCTTGTTCGATGTGCAATTCGAATGCGGCATGCAACGGGCGGCCGCCGCAAGGAAGATCGCCCGCATAGCCAATGCGTTTGAGTTCCTCGCCGATGGTCTTGCCGTCCACGTCCTTGCGAGAGAGGCCGTAGTCCAGTGTGAAGACGCCGGCGAACACACCCGAGGCGACCATTGCGGGTGCGAAACGCGAGCCTTCCTCGTTGGTCCAGATCACCACTTCAACTGGATGCTCGGTCACGATACCGTGATCGTTCAGACTGCGGATGACTTCGAGTCCGCCGAGTACGCCGTAGATGCCGTCAAAGCGGCCGCCGGTCGGCTGCGAGTCGGCGTGCGAGCCGGTCATGACCGGCAACGCATCGGGATTGCGCCCGGCGCGGCGCATGAACACATTGCCCATCTGATCGACACTGACCGTGCAACCCGCTTCCTTCGCCCAACTGACGATCAGGTCGCGACCTTGTTTGTCGAGGTCGGTCAGCGCTAGCCGGCAGACGCCGCCTTTGGGCGTCGCGCCGATCTTCGCCATCGTCATCAGGCTGTCCCACAGCCGCTTGCCGTCGACCTTGATCGACGTATTTGGTTCAGCGTGCTTCAGCGCTTCGGATACCGCGTTCATTCGTCTCGCTCCTTTCGATGAACCGACATGAAACTGGTGCATAGGCGGCGGGTTTTGGGGCGTGGCCGCACGGCGGCGGTGCACATTCGACGCCTTCGATCGCCTCTTCATCAGAGGGCAAACCCTGGGGCATCACCCGCTCTCTCAATCCTGTCCAGTTGGACAGGTTGTAGACGATTAAGCCCGCCAAATCAATACCTTTCGTACGGTGGGAAACATAGCGAGAAGCGTGCCATTGCACTGCAGCACGCATTTTTCGACGGTCTCGAATGCGCGTGTCCATCCGCGCTCAAACGACTAGAATGAAGCGCGACGCGGCACACATGCCGATGAAGCCAACATGAGAGACAACAACGTGGCTGCCGACATCACGGAAAACGACGAGACACAGGACGAAACACGCGCACCTTTGCGGCGGCGCAAGGCGCACATTCGCGAGTCGAATGAAGCGCATTTATTGGCGTGCGCCGAAGCGGTTTTCGCAGAGCGAGGACTCGACGGAACCAGCACGGCGATGATCGCGGAACGTGCAGGCTTACCGAAAGCTAACCTGCATTACTACTTCCCGACAAAGCTCGCTTTGTACCGACGTGTGCTCGAAGACCTGTTCGAAGACTGGCATCGCGCGGCGGACACGTTCGAATGCAGCGACGATCCGGTCGAAGCGATTGGTGGATACGTGCGCGCGAAAATGGAGTTATCGCGCCGCCGGCCGTTAGGTTCGAAGGTGTGGGCGAGTGAGATCATCCACGGCGCGGAGCATATGGAGGACATTCTCACGGGGCGCGTGAAGCCGTGGCTGGACAGCCGGGTGAAGGTCATCGACGACTGGATCGCACGCGGGTTGCTGGCGCCGGTGAATGCACAAACACTGATGTACATGATCTGGGCGACGACCCAGCATTACGCCGACTTCGATGCGCAGATTCGCGCGCTTAAAGGCAAGCGCGCGCTGACGCAGAAGGCGTTCGAAGCAACGACTGAGGAAGTTGTGCAGTTGGTCATCCGGGCATGTGGGGCGGTGTCGCCGGCGCAGGGAAAATGATCAGTCGATCGATGACTACATTCGCCTAGTCATTTCCGTGTACAATAATGACTATAGGCAACTGACTATAGGAGCTATTGTGCAAGGCAATCTGGTATCGAAGTCTGAATTCAAGGCCAAGGCGCTCGAATTATTCCGGCAAGTGGAGTCGTCCGGCGAAAGCTTGATCGTCACTGACCATGGCAAACCGGCGCTTGAAGTGCGCCCCTATCGCGGCGTAGAACGCAGTCCGCTCGACGTGCTACGCGGCTCGGTCGTGCGTTACGACAATCCTACCGCTCCCATCGGAGAGGACGACTGGGAGGCGGCACAGTGATCGTTCTGGACACCCATACTCTGGTCTGGTGGGTCACCGGCGATCCGACGTTGAGCAAGAAAGCAAAGACCGCCATCGCGCACGAAATGGCCGGCGGTGAAATCATCGTGTCGGCTATTTCCGCATGGGAAATAGCCATGCTGGTGGAGCGAGAAAGGCTACTACTCTCGATGGACGTCAGCAGTTGGCTCGCCACCGTCTCGGCCATCGAAGCGGTACGCTTTGCACCTGTCGATGTGGAAATATCAACTAAGTCCGTCAATCTTCCCGGTGAGTTCCATAAGGACCCCGCCGATAGGATGATCGTCGCGACCGCGCGCAAGTTTGCAGTACCGCTAGTGACAAAAGACGAAAAAATTCGCGCGTATCCGCACGTTAAAACAATCTGGTAAAACCCGCCCGGCTCGCAGCGTGCGGGCCAATTCCCAGCCGGACGCTCGTCGTTCAATACGTCTCCAGATGCAGCCGCCCTTCCCGCTTCAGCTTCATCCATAACGCTTCCCAGTCGAGCTGGTGCTGTTCGCCGATTTCCTTGAGCGCCTGCAGCACACCGTCTTCCATACCCTTCAATCCACACACGTAGATATGCGTGTTGTCATCTTTGAGCATTTGAGCGACGTCGACCGCGCGCTCGCGCATCGCGTCCTGCACGTAACGCCTGGGTTGGCCCGGCGTGCGCGAAAACGCCAGATTGGTATCGATGAAATCCTTGGGCAGATTCGTCAGCGGCCCGAAGTACGGCAACTCTTCTTTCGTGCGCGCGCCAAAGAACAACATCAGCTTGCCAGTCGCCCCCTTCAGACGACGCCGCCTGCGATACTCGGTCATCGCGCGCATCGGCGCTGAGCCGGTGCCCGTGCAAATCATCAGCAGATGCGAGTTCGGATGATTCGGCATCAGGAACGTGCCGCCAAATGGGCCGATCACACTCACCACGTCGCCCTTCTTCAGATCGCACAGATAATTCGAGCAGATCCCATCGAGCGCGTCGCCGTGCTGCCGGGAAACGCGCTTCACGGTGAGAGAAACATTGTTATAGCCGGGCCGTTCGCCGTCGCGCGGGCTAGCAATCGAATACTGCCGCGCGTGATGCGTGCGGCCATCCGTGGTCGCCCCCGGCGGCAGGATGCCGATCGACTGGCCTTCCAGCACCGGAAAAGGCATCGAACCGAAATCGAGCACGATGTGATGAATGTCGCTATCGGTCGAGCCGTCGGTGAGCCGGTAGTTGCCGACCACTGTCGCGGTAGTCGGCGCTTTGTGCGTGTAGAGATTCACGTATGGTTTCGCAGCGGACCACGGCGGCACGACCGACCCGCGCACGGTATCGACTTCAATACCACTCGCGTCTGCGGGCGTATCGCCTGACGACCCTGCAGCGGCATCTTCCGGCGCTGGCACGGCCATCGTGTTCTGCTCGGGCAGCACGTCCCATTTGAACTGCTCGTCGATGGGATACGCATCGGCCTTCAGCACGGTGCGCCAGTTATCGATCGCACCGGTAGGACACGGCGGCACGCACGCCATACAGCCATTGCAGACATCCGCCTTGACCACGTAATTGTTCTCGTCGTGCGTGATCGCATCGACCGGGCAAGTCTCTTCGCAGGTGTTACAGCGAATGCAGATTTCCGGATCGATCAGATGCTGCCTGAGAACTTCGATCGATACTGGGCCGTTCATGACTTCCTCCACCCTATATTCGTGCGGATACGACGCTGCACGCCACACGTTTTTAATCGTCGTACTCAGTTGAAGCGCACGTATTCGAAATCGACCGGCTGGCGGTTCACGCCCATTGCCGGCGGCGCAATCCAGTTCGCGAACTTGCCGGGCTCGGTGACGCGGCCCATCAGCGAAGCGACATACGCGCGATCTTCCGGCGTGGCGAGCCACTTCGCTTCGTTCGCGGCCCATTCGGTCTCGCTGATCACACGGCCATCCGGCGACACACGGGTACCGGCAAACGTGCCGATCTGCCGATTGAATGCTTTATGCGGCACCGTCATGCGGAAATCGATGCCGGCCTTCTCGAGCACCTTGTTCCAACGGCCGACGCCCGCCACCGAATCTTTAATGTAGTCGTCGCGCAGCACTTCATTCATGGCGTTGAGCATCGGCACTTCGCGCTCGACCAGTTTGCCGTCCTGCACGTCGAGCAGCTTATAGCTTTGACCGATCAATTGATGATCGTCGTCGCGCTTGTTCTCTTCATAGCGGCCCTTCAGGCCTGAGCTATAGAACGTGGCCGCATTCGAAGAATGATCGGCGCCGAACAAGTCGATCGTCACCGAGTAATGGAAGTTCAGATAACGCTGGATAGTCGGCAGATCGATCACGCCGGCCGCGCGAATCTTCGCGACGTCATCCGTGCCCAGTTCGTTCGTTACTTGCGCAGTGCGCTGGATCACGCGCGACACGCCCGATTCGCCAACGAACATGTGATGCGCTTCTTCGGTCAGCATGAACTTCGTGGTGCGCGCAAGCGGATCGAAACCCGACTCGGCGAGCGCCGACAACTGGAACTTGCCGTCGCGGTCGGTAAAGTACGTGAACATGTAGAACGCAAGCCAGTCCGGCGTTTTCTCGTTAAAGGCCCCGAGAATGCGCGGATTGTCGTCATCACCCGAACGGCGGCCGAGCAACGCTTCGGCTTCCTCACGTCCATCGCGGCCGAAGTATCGGTGCAGCAGATACACCATCGCCCACAGGTGGCGGCCTTCTTCCACGTTCACCTGAAACAGGTTGCGCAGGTCGTACATTGACGGCGCAGTCAAACCCAGATGCCGTTGCTGCTCGACCGAAGCCGGTTCCGTATCGCCTTGCGTGACGATAATGCGGCGCAGATTCGCACGATGCTCGCCGGGCACGTCCTGCCACGCGGCTTCACCCTTGTGCTCGCCGAAATGAATCTTGCGGTCCTGCTCGCCGGGCGTGAGGAAAATGCCCCAGCGATAGTCCGGCATCTTCACGTGATCGAAATGCGCCCAACCGCCCGCGTCGACGCTCACCGCCGTGCGCAGATACACGTCATAGCCATGCGAGCCTTCCGGGCCCATATCGCCCCACCACGACAGAAAATTCGGCTGCCATTGTTCGAGCGCGCGCTGCAGTGCACGGTCGTCGGCGAGATTGACGTTGTTCGGAATCTTTTCGCTGTAGTTGATCGTTGACATGGTCGGTTCCTTGGTCGGAATACAGAGCTTGCAGATGAGAGGCGCGTATCAGGCAGTGGCGTGGCTTTCAGTTGCGGCGCGTCGCAAAGAATCAAACGCGCGAGACGTCGAATTGCGCCTTGCTGCCCTTGCCGTACACCTTGAGCGCGCCCTTTTCACCCACTGCGTTCGGCCGGTTGAAGATCCAGTTCTGCCAGGCGGTGAGACGCCCGAAAATACGCGTCTCCATCGTTTCCGGGCCATTAAAGCGCAGATTCGCTTCCAGGCCGGTCAATGCATCCGGCGACATCGCCGCGCGTTCTTCGAGCGCGATGCGGATTTCGTCTGCCCAATCGATATCGTCGGGCGACGCGGTCACGAGGCCAAGACGCTCGGCTTCAACGGGCTTGATCGCCTGGCCGATTTTCGAACGCACGGCGTCGAGCGGTTCGGCTTCTTCATAGAAGCGACGAGCGAGGCGCGATTGATGCGTGACCATCGGATAGAGACCGAAGTTGACTTCCGACAGCGTGATTGCCGGTTCTTCGTCTTCGTTGCTCGGCAGTGCCGCCATATAGCTGCGGTCGCAGGCGAACGCGAGTTCCGCGAAGGTGCCCGCAAAGCACGAGCCCGGTTCGATCAGCGCGAACAGCGAACGCGACGACACGTCGATACGCGCCAGCGTGCGGCGCAAGAGGCCAATGGTCTCGCGCACGAACCAGTGGTCCTTGTGTTGCATCAGCGTGGCGTCGGCGGCGAGCAGGTTACGGGCCTCGCCTTCGGTCTTGAAGACCCAGGTGCCAACCTCGAGTTCGTTGGTGCGCATCGACAGGATCGCGTCGTCGAGTTCGCGGGCGAACTGCAGCGGCCACCAGCTCGTGCCGGCGGCGACGATCGCATCGATCTCCGTGGGTTGCTCGGCTTGCGGCGCTTTCGCCGTGAAGGTGGCGATGCGCTTCGCACGATCGATCGTGATGTCGAGCGTTTTATAAGTCAGGCCGTCTTCGCGATCGGTGCGTTCGATACGCGTGAGCATTACGCCTTGTGCGTCCGACGGACGATCGCTCTGTTCGGCGAGTTCGAGTGCGCGAGCCTGGATCGTTTGGTCGAACTGATTCGGCTTCACGACTTCATCCACGAGACGCCATGCTTTTGCCCGCTCGCCGCGAACGCCTTCGACCACCGTACAGAAGATGTCCGCACGATCGTGACGCACCTTGCGTTTATCGGTGACACGCGTCAGGCCGCCCGTGCCTGGCAGCACGCCCAGTAGCGGCACTTCCGGCAGCGATACCGACGACGAGCGATCATCCACCAGATAGATTTCGTCGCAAGCAAGCGCGAGTTCGTAACCGCCGCCGGCGCACGCACCGTTCACGGCAGCGAGAAACTTCAGACCTGAATAACGCGACGAGTCTTCCAGACCGTTGCGCGTTTCGTTGGTGAACTTGCAGAAGTTGACCTTCCACGCATGCGTGGACAGGCCCAGCATGAAGATGTTCGCGCCCGAGCAGAACACGCGGTCCTTCAGGCTCGTCAGCACCACCGTTTTGACTTCAGGATGCTCGAAGCGGATGCGCTGTATCGCGTCGTGCAGTTCGATATCGACGCCGAGGTCGTATGAATTCAGCTTCAGCTTGTAGCCGTCCCGGATGCCGCCGTCCTCGGCAATGTCGATGCCGAGCGTCGCGACGGGACCGTTGAAACTCAGCTTCCAATGCTTGTATTGCGAGGGATCGGTGCGGTAGTCGACCGGCGCGATTGCGGTTTCTGCTGCGGACATGGGGCGTCTCCTGACTGGACGATGCAAAACTTGTTTTTTGAACAATAATGCATCATCACCCCCAAGTAAAGCACTTTAGTGCATGTTCGCTAGTAAACCCTGAACCCGCACTGCACGTCAGATCACCCGTGCGTCATCCGGCGATTCCGCCGCGAGCCTTGCGGCAAGCCGGTCGCGCAGTTGCAAGTAGGCGTCGGCCAAGGTTTTTTCGCTGGTGTCGAAGGTCATGTCGGCGCGGCCGTACAGTTCGCTGCGCCCCGCCAGGATGCGTTTGAGGTCGTCCATCGCTTCCTTGTTGCCGGACATCGGCCGCAGGTCGCCTTGCGCGACGACACGGCGCATGTGCTCTTCCGGCGTGGCTTGCAACCATACGGTGAAGCAATGCGACAGCAGCGCATTGAAGGTGCCCGACTCCGACACCAGGCCGCCTGGCGACGCGATCACCGCGCGCTCGTGTTCCTGAATCACTGCCTCGAGCGCCCGGTGTTCATAACGCCGGTAAGCACTCGCGCCATAGAGGGAATGAATCTCCGACGGCGGGCAGCCGGCGAGTTGCTCGATCACGCGCGTGAGTTCGACGAACGGCACCTTGCGCTCCTGCGCCAGCATCCGTCCAAAGGTCGACTTGCCGGCCCCGCGTAAGCCGATCAGCGCGATCCGGTCCTTGCGATGCGGGTCGCGCGGCGCTTGCGCGAACATCTCGGCAAGCGCCACGCGGGCGCGCTGCAACGCCGCCTGGTCGCGCCCTTGCAGCAGTTCGCGGATCAGCAGCCATTCGGCGGAGGCGGTGGTTTCGTCGCCGATTACTTCGGCCAGCGGGCAGTTCAGCGTCGCCGCGATCTGACGCAGCACTAGAACCGACGCATTACCCACGCCGGATTCCAGATTCGCCAGATGACGCTCCGACAAGCCGGTTTCGGTCGCCAGCGTCTTGCGCGTCATGCCGCGGCGCGCGCGCAGCAGGCGCACGCGCTCGCCCATCGCCGTCAGAAAAGGATCGCGCTCTTCGCGCTCGCCGCCGCGCTCCGTCGCGCGCTCGGCTCCGCTATCGGCCCGACCCGTGCGGCTTGCGTCTTCATCGGCAGGATCTTCCAGCGGCGCGGAAGTGTAATTCTGATTCATGTTTAACTGCCTCTTGAATACGTTACATGTACTATAGTGCTTGACAGGCATTGGGTGAGCGGTTAATTTTCGCCAAATATTGATCCAATAACAAACGCTGTCGAGGTTTTTCGGCAACGTCACGGAAACGGCGCGACAACACGCATGCATTAAGGTGCGTGCGCGCTGATCTGGAGGCTCGCATGTCCCCCCATGACTTCCAACGCCTGATTGCGGGCGTGACTGAGCAACTCGCCGGCAGGCCGCTCGACGGCACGCTGGCCGCGTGGCTCAACGACACCTATCCCGCGGACAGCGCGACCTTCCGCGATCTGACGGAGGCCTGCCGCACCGGCGTGGCCGAAGGCTGGCTATGCAACCGCGAAGGCGGCGGCATTCGCTATGGCCGGATCTTCAAGGCATTGCCGGATACCCACGGCTTTTCCGTCGACGTAGTCGATATGAAGGATATTGCCGGTCCGCATCACGTTCACCCGAACGGCGAAATCGATCTGATCATGCCGCTCACCGAAGGCGCCACCTTCGACGGTCATCCGGCCGGCTGGTGCGTGTACGGCCCCGGTAGCGCACATCGTCCGACCGTCGCGAATGGGCAGGCGCTGGTGCTGTATCTGCTGCCGCAAGGCGCGATCGAATTCACCGCCATCCCACCTTCCGCCTGAGACGCGCCATGACCGAACCATTGAAAAACTCGGCGGCCTGCGCGCACTGGGTTTCTATCACAGGCGCTCGGCCGTTCAGGCATCGAGCGCTGCAATCGACGCGCTGACTCAAACCACGCATTTGCCCGCAGCGTAGCGGCACGAGACAAGCATCAAGGAGTCAGTCTGCAAGCATCGAGCGGATCATGAGCACATAACGGCCGGACCGCCCCCACACGATGGAGGAGACATATGGAAGCCCTGCTGGAACCGGCTGCGAGCCAGCCCGCCGTGACGGTCGAACCGCCGCCCGCGGTGTTCAATTTCGCGGCCTACCTGTTTCGTCTGAACGAATCGCGCGCTGGCAAGACCGCCTATATAGACGACACCGGCACCACGACTTACGGTGAACTCGAAGATCGGGCCCGGCGCTTCGCGAGCGCATTGCGCACACTCGGCGTGCATCCGGAAGAACGCGTGCTACTGGTGATGCTCGATACCATCGAACTGCCCATCGCCTTTCTCGGGGCGCTCTATGCGGGCGTCGTGCCGGTCGTCGCGAACACGCTGCTCACCGCTGCCGACTACGTGTACATGCTGACGCACAGCCACGCGCGCGCGGTGATCGCGTCGGGCGCATTGCTGCCGAATGTCACGCAGGCGATGGATACCGCCGAACACGACGGTTGTCAGTTGATCGTCTCACAGCCGCCCGCAAGCGACGAAAGCGAGCCTTTAACCGCGCCGCGACTGAAAGATCTGATCGACGCGGCCACACCGGCTATCAAAGCATGCACGACGGGTTGCGACGATATCGCGTTCTGGCTGTATTCGTCAGGCTCGACCGGAAAACCTAAAGGCACGGTCCACACGCATGCGAATCTGTACTGGACTGCGGAGTTGTATGCGAAGCCGATTCTTGGCATCGTCGAAAGCGATGTGGTTTTCTCGGCGGCCAAATTGTTCTTTGCGTATGGTCTGGGTAACGGCCTGACATTCCCGCTTTCGGTCGGCGCTACGGCCGTGTTGATGGCCGAGCGCCCCACCGCCGACGCCATTTTCTCGCGCCTCGTACGGCATCGCCCGACCGTTTTCTACGGTGTGCCGACGCTGTACGCGAGCATGCTTGTCTCGCCCAACCTGCCCGCGCGCGCCGATGTCGCGATGCGCGTGTGCACGTCGGCGGGCGAAGCGTTGCCACGCGAAATCGGTGAGCGCTTCACGGCGCACTTCGGCTGCGAGATTCTTGACGGCATCGGCTCGACCGAAATGCTGCACATCTTTCTGTCGAATCGCGCCGGTGCTGTCGAATACGGCACAACGGGCCGCCCTGTGCCCGGCTATGAAGTTGAATTGCGCGACGAAGCCGGTCACGCGGTGCCCGACGGCGAAATCGGCGATCTGTACATCAAAGGGCCGAGCGCGGCACTCATGTACTGGAGCAATCGCGAGAAATCGCGCGCGACGTTCCTCGGCGAATGGATTCGCAGCGGCGACAAGTACTGCCGCCTCGCGAACGGCTGCTACGTGTATGCGGGCCGCAGCGATGACATGCTCAAAGTGAGCGGCCAGTATGTATCGCCCGTCGAGGTTGAAATGGTCCTGGTGCAGCACGATGCGGTGCTGGAAGCGGCGGTGGTCGGCGTCGATCACGGCGGCCTCGTCAAGACCCGTGCGTTCGTGGTGTTGAAGCGTGAATTCGCGCCGTCTGAGATACTCGCGGATGAGTTGAAGTCTTTCGTCAAGGACCGGCTTGCGCCGCATAAGTATCCGCGCGACATCCTGTTCGTCGACGATTTGCCGAAAACCGCTACCGGTAAGATCCAACGCTTCAAACTGCGCGAACTGTCATAAGGTGATCCATGCAGAACCCCGTAACCACGGCCTTAGCTAGCAACTTCGCGGAACTGCCCGCCACGGCATCGCATGGGCCGTTACGCATTGAATATCGTTGGGTGAATGAAGCGGCGGGCAATGCACCGATCGCCGTATTCCTGCATGAAGGACTCGGATCGATTGCCATGTGGCGCGACTGGCCGCTAGCCTTGTGCGAGCGGCTCGGCATGCGTGGCCTCGTCTATTCGCGGCCCGGTTATGGACTCTCCACACCGCGTGCGCACCACGTCAAATGGCCGGTCGATTTTATGACCGCACAAGCGCGCGATATCCTGCCCGCTTTGTTCGACGCACTCGATATCAACATGCAGGAGCGTAAGCGCATGTGGATCATCGGCCATAGCGACGGCGGCTCGATCACGCTGCTCTACGCGGCGCTGCATCCGGATGAATTGGCCGGCGCGGTGGCAATCGCACCGCATGTATTCGTCGAAGACATCTCAGTGGAAAGCATCGCGCAGACCAAGCAGCTCTATGAAACCACTGATCTGCGCAGTAAGCTCAGCCGCTATCACGCCGACGTCGATTCCGCGTTTTATGGCTGGAACGATATCTGGCTGAATCCGTCATTCAGGGAATGGCGCATCGTCGGTGAACTGGCCGCCATCAAGCAACCTTTGCTCGCGGTGCAAGGCAACGACGACAACTACGGCACGATGGCACAGATCGATACGATCGGCGAGCGCGTGCCGCATGCGCAATTGGTCAAACTCGACGCGTGTGGGCACTCGCCGCATCGCGATGCGCCGGACGCGTTGAACGAGGCGATTGCGGCGTTTATTTCGCGGCAGGGTTGAACGCCGTCAAGGCCACCGCCTCCCACTTGCGCGCGCAGGTTATCGCGACTTCTATAGCCGGCAGATCCCGACGTGGGGAGCAAGACCGTGCTGCTGATCAACTACGACGAGAACGACGGCTTCTTCGACCACGTGGCGCCGCCGTTCGCACCGGCATCGAGCGCAGTCTCAAGCTGCCACTGCCGCCCTCACCGACGCGCGCTCGCACATCTTCTCCCGAATCGCCTGCACGACAAACTCCGCATCCCGCGCGACGCCTGAGAAGCGCCCTGAACCCCATGTATGCAGCCACGGCAGGCCGACGAAATACAAACCGTCGATCGGCGTGATGCCACGGGTATGCGCTGGATAACCTCGACCGTTGAATACCGGTGCATCGAGCCAGCTAAAGTCCGGCGTAAAACCGATGCACCACACGATGGCCGAAATGCCGCTAGCGTGAAGATCGAGTGTCGTACGTTCTTCGACCGGCCGCCAGACGGGTTCGTAGACTTCACCCGCGGGCGCGTCGATGCCATGCTTTTCAATGAAGCCGTCGATGCTCGCGTTGATCCGGTTATACGTGTCGTCTGCGGCGTCGAGATTAGCGGCGAGCGTCGGTGCGAAATGGAATTGCCCGTCGCGCAGATCGTCGAGCCTGCCGTACAGTTCCATGCCTTCAGCGGCGAACTTGCGCAGGTCAATGTCGCGCCCGCCGTCGCGGCCGGTCACATAGTGATTGGTGTTGTCGCGCACGCCTTCGCGCAACGGATGCTTTTCGACCGGCATGTCGTAGTATTGCATGTCGGCGAGCCAATCGACCACGTCACGCCCCCGATAGAAGCGCGCGCAGCGCGGCGCCTCGCCGACCGCGAGAACCACCTTGCGCCCGGCCAGATGCAAGTCCTCCGCGATCTGCGCGCCGGATTGCCCCGTACCGACCACCATGACCGCGCCTTCGGGCAAAACCTGTGGATTCCGATACGCCGACGATTGCAACTGCACGATGCTTGCAGGCAAGCGCTCCGCGAGACGCGGCACGATCGGCGTGTGATAGCCGCCCGAGGCGACCACCACCTGATCCGCGGTGAACTCGCCTTGCGTGGTCACGATCGTATAGACGCCGTCGTCGCGCTGCTTCACGCGTTTGACTTCCGCATGCTCGATCACCGGCGCATCGACGTGCGCGATGAAACCGTCGAGATAGTCGATGATCTCGTCCTTCCTCATGAACCCGTGCGGATCGTCGCCCTGGTAGGGGTAGCCGGGCAATGCACATTGCCAGTTCGGCGTCACGAGACAAAACGCATCCCAGCGCTGCTGACGCCACGTATGCGTCACTGTGTTCTTTTCCACGACCAGATGGTCGATGCCCGCCTGCTTGAGGTAATAGCTGACCGACAGACCCGCCTGCCCGCCACCGACGACGAGCACGCTGTAATGGCCGTCAGCGCGTGCGTGATGTGCTGGATTCGACATGATGCTTCCTCTGCAAAAATGAGCGTCTAGCTGAATTCGATAACCTTGACGGTCGCCTCAGGCTGTTCGCGAAAGCGCTCGGCGCCGCGTTCGATCTGTGCGAGCTGATCCATTGCCGCCGAGCAGGCAAAGCCGTACTTCTCGCGCACGCGCTCCGACGCGATACCTAACGCCTGCCGCGAACGTTCGACGAAATCGTCCAGCGCATAGGCCTCGCCAGGTTTAAAGAAATCGCCAATGACGAGCGACGGCGAATAACAGTTCGCTTCATCGCCATCGGGCCACTGAATCCGAAAGTGCATGACAGGCATCGCAAATCCTCAATCGATCAATGAATAACCAGCGCGCGCGTTGCAAGCAATTGGCGGTAGACGTCGACGTGACGCCGTGCGCTTGCCGGCCAGCTAAAGCGTGCGAGTAACGCGGGCACTGCCCGGTCGAAATCAATACGGCAACCGCCGCCGGTGAGAACAAGCAGCAGGGCCGCCGCTATCGACTCGACATCGGCCGGGTTTGCCCAGCAACAGGTGGTGTCGTCGAGATACTCGGTGAACGGTGCGATTGCCGAGGCAACCACCGGCGTGCCGCTAGCCAGCGCTTCCAGCACCACCAAACCGAAGCCCTCGCGCAACGACACCATCGACAGCACGTCGGCGCTGCGAAAGAGGCCGGGCATGGCGGCGTCATCGAACGGTCCGGTCACCACCACGTTTTCGTGTGGACCGATCGATAGCCCCAACTCCGCCGCGCGCTTAAGCAGGCTGCGGGCATAGACGTCGTGGTCCAGCAGGCTCGCGCCGCCGGCGATCACGAGTTGTGCGCCCGGCAACGCCCGGCGCACAGACGCGAACGCTTCGAGCAGCGCGAGCGTATTCTTGCGCGCTTCGATACCGCCTACTGAGAGCACGATCGGGCCGCCGTCAATGCCCATGCGCTGCCTGAACTGCGAATCACGCACGTCCTCGTCAGGCGTGAAGCGCGCAACGTCGACGCCGTTCGGCACCGTCAGCGCCGCAATGCCGAAAGTCGAACGCATCTCGCGAGTCCATATATCGCTGACACACAACACCTGCTCCGCATCCTCGTACGCCCGCCGCTGCCATGCAGCGAGACGTGGATCGTCGAAATGATCCAAATGATGAACAGTGCGGATGAAACCGCGGACGAGACCCTGTGCTCTCAGTTCGGCGAGTGCGTTGCCGCTGATACTGTCCTGCGCGTGCAGCACATCGAACGACCACGCGTCGTGTTCCATCAAGGTTTGCTTGAATGCATGAATGCGCGCCTCCACCATGGCTGCCGTGCCGGCCTGAGACAACGTGATCGGCGCATAGACCACGCGGCACGGCGGCAGGCGAAACAGCGCCTCGCCCGGCACGGCCGGTGCGAAGACCGTCACGTCATGACCGAGCGCTGTCAATGCGGTTGCCAGTTCAAGCGTATGCACGACCCCGCCGCGTGGGTTGACCGAATGTGTCAGCAACGCAATACGCAACGCGTTCATCGCGGACCGTCCTTCGCAACCATGAACGGCTCGCGATTGAAATCCCACAACACCACAGCCTCATCGTGCTGATGCAACACCACTTCAGACGTCGCATCGACCGAACCGATCACGGCGCAAGCGAGCGAACGCGAATCGAACTGGGCCTGCACCGCGTCCACATGGTCTTCCCTCACCGAGAGCAGATAGCCGAAGCTCGGAAACGCGGTGACCCAGCGCGCCCAGGGAACGTCCGCAGGCTTCGGAATACGATCGAGATCGATCCGTGCCCCCACCCCCGAGCACTCGAGCAACATCAGTGCCGTGCCGAGTGTGCCAGCCATGCTGATGTCCTTCGCCGCGTCGCAGAAGCCACTTTCCGCTAACAGCGGAAGGAGTTCGAGATCCGCTCTCAAACGGTCGCGCGGCGCATCCACCGACGCATTCCAGAACGGATACGGTTCCTCAAAGCGGCCGCGCAAATCGACGGCCATCATCAACCGGTCACCGGGCTTCGCATTGAAACTCGACAGCAGCGCCTTCGCGCGCCCCACGATCGACACCGCCAGTTGCGCCGCATCGCTGCGCGTATTCGTATGACCGCCTACGATCGGCACACCATAAGCGACGGAGGCCGCTGCCATACCCGCGAGCACGTCCTCGGCTGCGCCGATGCCTCGACTCCATAGCGCGTCGACCACCGCCAGCGGCCGGCCGCCCATCGCGTAGATATCGCTGACGTTGACCATCACGCTGCTGTAGCCAGCGAACCATGGCATCGCGCTCACGAAATCGCTGACCATGCCTTCGATTGCGAACAGCAGGTAACCATCGCCATCGGCAATGGCCGCGCAATCGTCGCCAAGCGCGACTGCCTGCGCGAGATCTTGCGTGCCGCCAGGCAGACGCCGTGCGAGGGAGCCGACCACATCGACGATATCCGTCTTGTGCCGAAATCCGCGACTCTCGCGCAGGCTGGCAACGAGTTCCGCCACGCTCATGCCGCGCTCCGTGCCGAAACCAGGCCATGCGGTCGCGTGTGAGTCACGAAGCCGCTATACGGCGTCACACATGGCGGATACCAGTCCAGCTGAGCCTGCATCAGATGATGCGGCCGCCCCAATAACATTTCTTCGGCGAGCACATCCCAATGCATCGCCCGAAAGAGCGGCTCGTTCTGGCTCTGCACATGCGCGAGGAAGGTCTCGCAGCCGAGCGCATGGGCGCTGCTCACCGCAAGACGGATCAGCGTCGCGCCGATCTTGCCGTGGCGGCGAAACGCGGCATGCACGGCCAGACGCGAACCGAACCACACGTTGCCCTCATCGCGATGAATCCGCACCGTACCGACCACCTGCTCCGGCATGCCGGCCACACAACTCACTGCGACCAGTTGCTGCGCGTGCATGTCGATATCATCCCGATCGTCGCCGACGAAAATGCCCTGCTCGATGCAGAACACCGCCCGCCGCAGCTTGTACGCTTCATCGGCTTCCCAATCCAGCGTGGTCCATTTGATGCGGAATTCGCTCGGCGCATAAGGTACGAAAGCCACTTCGCCATTGAGCGCCTCGCCTGCAATCGCTTCACCGAACATGATCACACCTCATACGACGACAGCGACGAGCACGCGCCGCATTTTCCGCACCCCGCCTTGATGTCGCTGGAGCGCATCGCGGCAACGTTCAGCATTGCGCCGAGCGGTTGCAGCACCGATTTCATGAATTCAGGCGTCGGCGCTGGATGATCTTCGAGCGGTGTACCGCTGATGGGCACGAAGGGCACGACGAACGGATAGACGCCAATTTCGATCAACTCGCGCGACATCGCCAGAATCGTCTCCGCGCTATCGCCGAGGCCGGCAAGGATGTACGTACTCACCTGGCCGCGTCCGAACACGGCAACCGCCGCTTTGAACGCTTCCATGTAGCGCGCCAGCGGCACACTCGCTTTGCCCGGCATGATGCGTTCGCGCAATTCGGGCGTCACCACTTCGAGATGCATACCGAGTGTATCGATGCCGCTCGCTTTCATGCGCGCGAACCAGCGGTCGTCGTCGGGCGGCTCGCATTGCGCCTGGATCGGCAGATCGACCGCCGCTTTAATGGCGAACGCGCTTTCGCACAGGATCTGTGCGCCGCGATCGGACGTGGGCGGCGTGCCGGTGGTCAGCACCATATGCTTGACGCCGTCGAGCAAGACGGCTGCGCGCGCCACTTCGGCCAATTGCTCCGGCGTCTTGCGTGCAATCGTGCGGCCTGCCGCGAGCGACTGCCCAATCGCGCAGAACTTGCAACTCTTGCGACGGCTCTCGTAGCGGATGCAGGTTTGCAGCACCGTCGTGGCCAGCACGTCCGCGCTATGCAGCGCGGCAATGTGTGAGTAAGGCACACCGTCGAGTGTCTGCATGCCGTAAAAACGCGGTGCTTTAGGAAAACTGATATTGGCAATCGGAATCGTGCCGCGCAGCAACGCGCTCGACCCCTTTGCATCCGGCGTCTGCGCGACGAACGGCGAGTGCCATGCGGTGCTCGTATGCACCGGCACCATGATCGTCACGCCGTCCACCGTGACCGCCTTGTGGTCCGAGGGTCCCGCGCCGCCACGCCGGCTCGCGGCGCCCGCATCCGGAGACACGAGCCGCAAACCGGTCGACTGCAATTCAGTCATCAATTGCCGGCTCGCCGCCGACAGGGTCTCGCTGGAGTTCATCGCGCCATCCCTCATTTGAAGTAAAACCAGTGCTCGACGCACCGGACCACGCCGGCATCGGCGCGACGGTCTCCGCCGGCCGCCGGTTGATCGCAAGACTCAGCAGTTCAGGCCGCGCGTAGTGGCCGACCGAATCCATCATGCGTTTACGCTTGGTGATCAAGCTCATGTCGAGATCGGCGATCACCATGCCCTCACCCTCACGCAGCGGTTGGGCGAGATGCTGTCCTTCAGGCGACACGATCGCGGTATTGCAGCCGCCGCGCAGCGCCTTCTGCAAATTCGTGTCGGACGTGACCGAAGCAATCTGCGCTTCGCTCAGCCAGCCCGTTGCATTGACCACGAAGCAACCCGACTCCAGCGCGTGATGCCGGATCGTCACCTCGATCTGGTCGGCGAAGATCGGCCCCACCAGCGAGCCGGGAAACTGGCTGCAATGAATCTCTTCATGCTGGGTCATCAATGCATAGCGCGCGAGTGGGTTGTAGTGCTCCCAGCAGGCGAGCGCGCCGACGCGCGCCACCGCCGTTTGCGCGACTCTCAAACCGGCTGCGTCGCCTTGGCCCCAGATCATCCGTTCATGAAACGTCGGCGTGATCTTGCGGCGCTTGAGCACCAGTTGGCCGTCCGCGTCGAAGATCAACTGCGTGTTGTAGAGGCTGCCGTGATCGCGCTCGTTGACGCCGAGCACCACCACCATCCGATGCAAACGCGCTCGTTCGGCCACCGCTTGTGTCACCGGGCCCGGCACGATCACGGCTTCCTCATAGAGCTTCATGTGATCGGCGCCTGAAGCAACCGGCGGACGCACGAAAGAAAAGTACGGGTAGTACGGCACGAAGGTCTCGGGGAACACGATCAGTTGCACACCTTCGCGTGCCGCTTTCTCGATGGCCTCGCATACCTTTTCGAGGGTGCCGCCGCTGCGTTCGAAGTCCGGTGCGATCTGGACCGCGGCGGCACGCACGATGCGTTTGTCGGACATAGTGGTCACTCGCCTCTCGTCAAACCGTCCAGGTGTGGATGATCAGCGCGTTGTCCTTGCGATGCAGCAGCTGGATATCGAGCACGTCGAGCGGACTGATCGGGCGAATGCCTTCGATCAACGATGCTTCCCCGTGCCCATACAAGGCCTGCAATGCGAAGCGGCACGCGTACACCTTGCCGCCCTCTTCCATGAACTTCATCAGTTGCTTGTTGAAATTCAAATGGCCGGGGAACGCTTCGTCGCCAAGCGTTGGAAAGCCGCGTTGCAGACCGAGCGTGACACCAGGTCCGTACAGCAGTACCGACGTTTCAAAACCTTTGCGTTGCAAACGCGTGGCCTGCAGTAAATTGACGAAGCCGATTGAACCTTCGAACGCGACGGTGTGAAATGTGACGAGCGCCTTCTCGCCCGGTTCTGCCTTCACGTCTTCGAAGACTTTCTCTTCGTAGTCGACAAGGTAATCGCCTTTCTGATGCAGCGGTTTGTTGACGGCTGGCATGACACTCTCCGATCAGGTTTGCTAAGTAAAAGGTGGCGCGATCAATATGTGCGCGCTTCCTCTAATGCAACGGCCGTGCCATTGATCGGCTGCGCAAATGCGATCAATCAGCAATCAATTCGGTCTCGATTCGACATGCGACTCGAAATTATTTTTGGCGCGAAGGTTGCATACAGCCTGGGCATCGCAAGCAATCGCCCCCAGACCCGCGTTATCGCACCAGCCGGGTGCGGTTTGCCGACAGGGAAGAGTCAGCGTGGTGCACTCATTCACCACAGTCGATCAATCCGATCGTTGATCGCATTCAAATGCAATCAATGATCATCACCCCAGCCAAAGCCTATCAATGAGCAGCCCGACACATCACTGGATCAAACGCCTCGCCGACATTCGCAAGCCGGCGTACCTCGCGATTCCCGATCTGATCGAAGAAGATCTCGCCACCGGCCGCCTGCGTCCGCGCGACCGCTTGCCGGGACTGCGCGATCTGGCCGAAGAACTCGCGCTGAACTACACGACGGTGGCGCGCGCGTATGCGGAAGCGCGCAAGCGCGGCCTGCTCGATTCACGCGCCGGCAGCGGCACCTTCGTACGTGGCCGTACCGCGACCTTGCCGCTGGCCGGCGGCACCAGCATCGAGATGTCGATGAACACGCCACCCGAACCGCCCGACTACGCCGCGCGTTTGCGCGACTCGGCGGCCCGCCTGATGAGCGACAGCGATCCCTATCAGTTGCTGCGTTATCAGGACTTCGGCGGCTCAGCAGCTGACAAGGACGCGGGCGCCGAATGGCTGAAACGTCGGGTGCCGCATTGCGACGCCCAGAATGTGCTGGTGTGCCCCGGCATTCATAGCGCGCTGGTGGCGCTCGTCTCGCAATTGGCGCGGCCCGGCGGCACGATCTGTCTCGACACGCTTGCTTACCCCGGCATCAAGGCGATTGCCGCGCAACTCGGCGTGCGTCTGCAAGCCCTGCCGCGCGACGATGAAGGCCCGCTCGCCCACGCCTTCGAAGCGCTCTGCAAGACCGACAAGCCGAGCGCGTTCTATTGCAATCCGACGCTGCAAAACCCGAGCACGCTGACGCTCACGCACAAACGGCGCGAGGCGCTCGCCGACGTCGCTTTGCGCTACAGCGTCCCGATCATCGAAGACGATGCGTATGCGATGCTGCCGCAGAGTGCGCCCGATGCGCTCGCGAGCTTCGCACCTGAACTGACGTACTACGTGACGGGTTTATCGAAAAGCCTAGGCGCAGGTTTGCGGGTCGCGCATCTCCATGCGCCGACTGCCAGGCAAACCCAGCGCCTCGCCGGCGCATTGCGCGCAACAACGGTGATGGCAAGTCCGTTCACGGTCACGCTCGCGACGCAATGGATCGTCGACGGCACCGCGCTCGATATGCTCAACGCAATCCGCAATGAATCGCGCGCACGCCAGGCGATCGCATCGCGCATGCTCGAAGGGTGGCCTTACGAAGCGCATCCAGACGGCTTTCATTTGTGGTTGCCAGTGCCGGTAGAAAGCGGCTGGAGCGCGTCCGAACTCGCATTGCAACTGCGCAACCAGGGCATCGCCGCGGTTGCGGGCGCGGCGTTTTCCACCGACGGCAATCCGCCGAACGCAATGCGCGTGTGCCTCGGTGGCTCAAAGACGCGCGACGAATGCGAAGAGGCACTGCGCATAGTTGGCGAGACACTCGACCATCCGCATCATCTGCATTCTCCAGTGATGTGAAACCATCTGCCTGCATCGGCACATAGCAACACATCGCGTCATACCGATCGTTATTGTCATACGAATACAGCGCCTCGCAGTCCATTGCTGCGGCGCTGTTTCGGCATCCATTGAAAACCCCGCCGCGCGCGAAAAAGTGTGTAGCATCGCGGCGCGCCGCCACAAGCGGCGTTGCCGGCCGCCGTCAGAAACTGAAAGCATTGCCTGCTCAAGTCCCCACTGCCCACGCCGTATACCGCGTATGAGGCCCCCGCCTCACCGACTACGGCTCACTGCTTACTCCGAAAGACTCCCAACATGTTCTCCTCAATTCGAGCGCGCATCGTCGCCCTGTGCGTCGCCATCGTTGTGGTTGCGCTCGCTGCTAACGCGGTTCTCAACTATGTCGTCGCCAACTCGTATAACGCCGATGCGATCGAAAGCAGCTTGAACGCTGTCGAAAGCGGTCATGCGGACGGTATCGAAGACTGGATCGCCTCTAATAGTCAGATGATCAACTCGCTGCAGGACGCCGTGCTGCAACCCGATCCGTCCGCCGCGTTAAAGCAGATCGCCTCAGCCGGCAAGTTCACCAACGTGTACGTCGGCTACGCGGACAAGGCCGCCAAGTTCTCCGACCCGACCGGCATTCCGCCCGACTACGATCCGACTGGCCGCCCCTGGTACAAGCAGGCCGCAGCAGCCGGCAAGCCGGTGGTGACGCCGCCGTATGTGGACGTGGGTACGGGCAAGCTGGTGGTCGCGTTCGCCGCGCCCGTGGTGCGCGACGGCGTGGTGAAAGGCGTGGTGTCCGGCGACGTCGCGATGGACAGCGTGATTGCCAACGTCAAGGCGATTCATCCGACCCCCGCGAGCTTCGGCATGTTGATCGACGCGAGCGGCCATATCGTCGCGCACCCGGACGCCAAGCTGACCTTGAAGCCGGTGTCGGACCTCGCACCCGCTCTGACCAGCGACAAGCTGGCCGCGCTCTTCAGCGCCGAGCACCCTGTCGAAGTCGAGGTGAACGGCAGCACGAAGTTGCTGCGCGCCGAGGCGATTCCCGGCACCGACTGGTACGCGGTCGTCGCGCTCGACAAATCGGAAGCGACCGCGGGCATGCGGTCGCTATTGACCGCGTCGGTCATCGCCTTGATCGTAATTGCCGCTATCGCCGCCGCCATCGTGGCCGCGGTCACGGCCGTATCGTTCCAGCGTCTCTCGAAAGTACGCGACGCGATGGACGCGATCGGCTCGGGAGAAGGCGATCTCACACAACGTCTGCCGGCCGTCGGCAACGACGAAGTCGCGCAGATCGCGCGCTCGTTCAATACCTTCATCGACAAACTCAGTCACGTGATGCGCCAGATTCGCGATGCCAGTGAATCGGTGCGCGTGGCCGCCAATGAAATCGCCGCGGGCAACGTCGATCTGTCGGGCCGCACCGAATCCGCAGCGGCCAGCCTGCAACAAACGGCTGCGTCGATGGAAGAAATCACGTCGACGGTTACGCAGTCAGCCAGCGCCGCGAAGCAGGCCGACGATACCGCCGTGTCCGCGTCGACGGTCGCTTCGCGCGGCGGCGTGGTGATCTCCGACGTCATTACGACGATGGGCGAGATCGAACAGGCGTCGGTGAAGATCTCCGACATCATCGGCGTAATCGACGGCATTGCGTTCCAGACCAACATCCTCGCGTTGAACGCGGCAGTTGAAGCCGCGCGCGCCGGTGAACAGGGCCGCGGTTTCGCCGTGGTAGCCGGCGAGGTGCGCAGCCTCGCGCAACGCAGCGCGCAGGCCGCGAAGGAAATCAAGGCGTTAATCGAAGCGACCGTGGCGAGCGTGACCTCCGGTTCAGGCCAGGTGCGCCAGGCCGGCGAGACGATGACGGAAATCGTCAGCAACGTCGCCAACGTGACGACCATCATTTCCCAAATCACCCAGGCGGCCAACGAGCAAACGCGCGGGATTCAGGAAGTCAACCGCGCAGTCAGCCAGCTGGATGAAATGGTTCAGCAGAACGCCGCACTGGTCGAGGAATCCACGGCGGCCGCCGCCGCGTTGCAAAGCCAGGCCGTGAGTCTTGCCAGTGCCGTGACGCAATTCAAGCTGGACTAAGGCACGCTAAAGGAAATCGCTGTGACGTTCTATCGAAATCTGAAGATCGCCGTTAAATTGGCGCTGCTCGGCGCGGTGCTGCTCGCCGCAACGATGGTGGTGGGTCTGGAAGGTTGGCACGCATTGTCGAATACGCATGCGTTGCAAATCCAGTCCACACAAACGCTCGGTCAGTATGCGCAAGCCGCCGACACGGCACGCGTCGCGCAGGTCGAATTCAAGAAGCAGGTGCAGGAATGGAAAGACCTCCTGCTGCGCGGCGCTGACCCGGCTATGTTCGCCAAGTACCGTGCCGCCTTCAGCAACGAAGGCGGCACGACGCACGCTGCCCTGCTGCGTCTGAAGGACCAGTTGAGTGCACTAGGCGCCAACGTGGATGGCGTCGACAAGGCGCTCGCTACCCACGCCTCGTTGCAGGACAGTTACCTCGACGCGCTCAAACGCTACGACGCGACTGACCCGAATACGGCACACGTCGTCGACGGCCTGGTCAAAGGCATCGACCGCGCGCCGACCGCCGCTATCGACGACATCGTCGCCTCGGTGATGCAGCAGGCGCGAGACTCCGACGTGCGCACGAGCGAGGCCGCAGAGCGCGCATACACGCTCGCCTGCGTGCTGCTGCTATCGGTCGTGATCTGCTCGCTCGGCGTCGGCACCTTCGCGATCTGGTTCCTGAGCCGTAGCATCACATTGCCGGTCAGGCAGGCGGTGGGGGTCGCGCAAGCGGTTGCGGCAGGCGATCTGCGCGCCGATGTCACCGTGGTGAGCCGCGACGAAACCGGCCAGTTGCTGGTCGCGCTCAACGAAATGAATCAGCGCTTGCGGCATATCGTCAGCGAGATTCGTGAAGGCGCGACCACGATTTCGTCAGCGACGCAGGAGATCGCCGCGGGCAACCTCGATCTGTCGGCACGCACCGAACAGCAGGCCGCCTCACTCGAAGAAACCGCCGCGTCGATGCAGCATTTCACCGACTCGGTTCAGCGCAACGCCAGCAACGCACGCGAGGCCACCACCCTCGCGCAAACCGCGGCGCAAGCGGCACGCGACGGCGGGCTCGTGATGACCGATGCGGTGCGCACAATGGGCCAGATCGACGCGGCGTCCAAACGTATCGTCGATATCATCGCGGTGGTTGAAGCGATCGCCGCGCAGACCAATATTCTGGCCCTCAACGCAGCCGTTGAGGCGGCGCGCGCCGGCACGCAAGGGCGCGGCTTCGCGGTGGTCGCGAGCGAAGTGCGCAGTCTGGCACAACGCTCGGCCGATGCCGCGCGTGAGATCAAGGCGCTGATTCGCGAGTCGGTTGCCACGATCGATGCCGGTACGCAGTTGATCAACCACGCGAGCAATACGATGGACGGCGTGGTGCAAAGCGCGGGCAGCGTGACGCGCATCGTCGAGGCGATCGCGACGGCCAGCGTCGATCAGGCAGCGGGCATTGCGGAAGTCAACGATGCGGTCACGCAAATGGATCAGGTGACGCAGAGCAACGCGGCGTTGGTCGAACAAGCGGCCGCGGCTGCCGATGCGGTGCAGAGCAAGGCATCGGGTCTGGTGCAAAGCGTGAGCTTCTTCCGTATCGGCGCGACGGCTTCCTGATCAGGACTCGAAGTCGAGTCCACCGAGCAATACTGCCGGCTCGGCCTGGGTGTGCGAGACAAAATCCAGTTCGCGCACATGGCGCCAGGCCTCGAGCTTGCGCGGCAACGCGGCCAGATAGCCGGCGAAGCGCGCCGGCCCTTCCGCTCCCATCAGCCGTTCAATCTCGTCGCTATCCCAGGTCAGAAACAGATTCAACGGATGCGGGTAGTGGCGCAGGTCTTCGATCGGCGCTGCGTGAATCCGCACGCGTGTGGGATGCCCGTGCCCGCCGTAAGGCAGCACTTCGGTATGCACGCTGGTGGCGAAACATGCGGCGAGCGCCTCGGCAATGCGAGGCGCAAACTGTTCATCGAAACGGGCGGCACTCTCTGGGCGCATCTATGTCTCCGGCGTTCTGCTCAACGAGCGAAGCATCGTAGCATGCGAGCAGCCGCATTCCCCGGAGACGCGCAGTGCACGTATTCCATTCGAGCATCAAACCGTTTTCAGAATCCGGGGCCTCGCCTCGCTCACCTCTGCCGCCGGCTCTGGGGCAGCATCGGGCGCGCTAGAGCCCTTCTCCGCACGCATGGACAGATAGCGCAGACAGCACACCCGTAGGAATGACGCGAAGTTGGTCGGCATCTCTCCGCGCAGCGCGATCAGTTCGTCGTACAGCTTCACGGCGAACTGGCTGGTCGTCATGCTCTCGCGCGCGGCGATTTCGTGCAGCACATCCCAGAACAGATTTTCCAGACGGACCGTCGTGATGACACCGTGAATCCGCAACGAGCGGGTGCGCGATTCATAGAGAATCGGATCGGCGTTGATGTAAATCCCACACATGGCGCTTGCTCCCTGTTTGCAGGCAAGCGTGCTACGGCTTGCTTCATTGCGCCGCGGCACGCCACCCTCCTTCTCCAACCTACGCCGGCGTCCGTCACTCGACAATCGCATCGAACCCGAACGCCGCGCACGCCTCATCCACCCGTCTTACACCATCCTTTTGTTCATGTGCTCCGCGATGTAATCGGCTTGGCGGATCGCCAGCGCCACGATCGTCATGGTCGGGTTTTCCGCCGCGCCGGTAGTGAACTGACTCCCGTCCGAGATGAACAGATTCGATACCTCATGCGTCTGGCCGAAGTGGTTGCACACGCCATCTTCGGCGCGCGCGCTCATCCGTGCGGTGCCGAGGTTATGCGTGGACGGATATGGCGGCACGCGGTACACCGTCTTCGCGCCGGCCGCCTCATACACCGCCGTGCCCTGCTTGAACGCATGCTCGCGCATCGCTTCGTCATTCGGGTGATCGTCGAAATGCACGTTGGCTACCGGCTGACCGTACTGGTCCTTCACATCGGTATTCAAGGTCACGCGATTGGTTTCGCGCGGCATATCCTCGCCGACAATCCACATGCCCGCCGTGTACGCGTATTGATCCATTGCCTGGCTAAATGTCGGCCCCCACGCGCCCGGGTCGAGAAAGGCCGCGTAAAACGGCAGGCCGAGCGAGATGGTCTCCATGTGATAACCGCCCGCGAAGCCGCGTTGCGGATTGAACACCGCTTCGTCTTCGATGATGCCGGCCATCGTGGTGCCCTTGAACATGTCGACCTTGTCGTTGAACACCGCGTACACCGAGCCGGTGGTGTGACGCATGTAGTTGCGCCCCACCTGCCCTGATCCATTCGCAAGGCCTTGCGGGAACTTGCTCGAATGGGAGTTCAGCAGCAAACGCGGCGTCTCGATCGCATTGCCGGCTACCGCAACAATGCGTGCCTTCTGCCGCTGTAACTTGCCGTTGCCGTCGTAGTAGAGCACTTCTTTTGCCTTGCCGCGTGCGTCGGTTTCGATGCGCACCACATGCGCCTGCGTACGCAATTCCATATGGCCGGTCGCCTGCGCACGCGGCAATTCGGTGTAGAGCGTCGACCATTTGGCGCCCGTCCGGCAGCCCTGGAAGCAGAAGCCGCGCTGGAAGCAATGCGCGCGATCGTCACGCACCACGCTATTGATTGCCATGTGGCCGGTATTGCACTCCTTGTAGCCGACCTTCATCGCGCCGGCTGACATCACCTTGAAGTTGTTATTGCCCGGCAAACCTGGCAAACCGTTGGTGCGCGTCACGCCCATCTTCTGCTGCGCGCGGTCGTAAAACGGATTGAGTCCTTCGCGTGTGAGCGGCCAGTCGAGCAGGTTGGCGTCCTTGATGTCGCCATACGTCGTCTTCGCCATGAACTCGTACGGCTTGATGCGAAGGCTGGCGCCGGCCCAGTGCGTGGTCGTACCGCCGACCGTTTTGCAGATCCATGCAGGCAGATTTGGAAAGTCCTTGGCGACGCGCCATGTGCCGGATGTCGTGCGCTTGTCCAGCCATGACAGCATCTGGAACGAGCCCCATTCGTCCGTGGTGAAATCGGCTTGCGTATGCAACTTTCCCGCTTCCAGCACGACGACATTAATACCCTGTTGCGCCAGTTCGTTGGCCAGCGTGCCACCGCCCGCACCCGAACCGATGATCACGACGACCTTGTCGTCGTTGTGCGAAAAACGCACCTTGTTGTTGTCCTGATCCATGTCCTGTCTCCGCTGTTCTGGCAATTTAGCTATCCGTCGGGATTGGGCCGCTGTCGCCAGCCGGCGGATTGGGCAGCCACGAGAGGCTGTTGAAACCCTTGTTCAGGTAGCCGCCGTCTCCCTCAGAGGCGCCATAGCCGAAATGCGCGTACGCCATGGTGTTGCTGTACAGCGAGACCACAGCCGTGCTGCGTACCGTATTGAAGAATGGCGAACCCGCGAGCGCCGCGACGTCTTCAGCCTGAGCGGCCGGCGTGCGGGTGAGCCAGTTCGAGCCGGCTTTCGCGTCGAGTTCTTTAACGCCGTCCGCGAGTTGCTGGCGCACTGCGGGATCGGCTTTCGCCTTTGCGTCGAGGTCCTTGACCACCAGCGCATAGACCGCGTTGTCGAGCGTCGCGTGCGGATAGAGTTGACGCGTGAAGGCAAGAATCACTTCGCCTTGGTGCGTGTCGAGCCCTTGCAGTTCGAGCGCCCACGCGCGGCTCGGCGCGAGCGTCGACAATATCGACGAGAACGCCAGCGTGCCCATTAGCACGCCTGTGCCTCTTAGCAGTTCGCGCCGCGTAAGCGGGATCCGCATTGCCGCGGCGGCAGCCTGCGCCACGCGATGCTCATGATCGTGTTCATGGTCGTGCACGTGGTCATGATGATGCGCATGATGGGCGTGATCCGAGTCGACGATCGGGATGACCGTTGTTTTCATGTCTGTCTCCTTGTGGGGCATTGCAACTACGCGCGGCGGCCGCCTGATTTCGTTTTGCTATTGATAATGGCCGTGGCGTTCCAGCACTTCGATCTTGTAGCCGTCAGGGTCCTGAATGAAAAAATAGCGCGCCAGCAACTCACCGTTGTCGTTGCGAAATTCGCGCAGGTCGTTGGGCGTCATGCCGAGATCGACCAGGCGTTGACGCTCGCTTTTCGCATCATCGACGCAGACGGCAACGTGACCGTAACCGTCGCCATGCGAATACGGTTCGGCGCGGCCTTTATTCCAGGTCAGCTCGATTTCGGCGTCGGCTTCCTTATTGCGCAAATAGACGAGCGTGAAATCGGGAAAGTCGAGTCGATGCGAAACGTCGAAGTTGAAAGCGTTTTGATAGAACTGCAGCGAGCGCGGCAGATCGTGCACGCGAATCATCGTGTGGATGAGTTTGGCCATTTGTGTCTCCTCCTCTTGAATCAAGTTTAGGAGGCTGCACACGCGAATGGTAATGCACGGCTAAATCGGGCCAGGGACTTGCCCTATGTTGCACGCGCGTCGATTGCATGGCTTTCGCGGGCGCGCGAGTGGTGCGAACAGTGATGGGCACGGTTCTGCGGCAAGTTGCAATGCAACACGCAGCGCGTGCTGCGTGGATGCGTGCGGAATGGCGTTACAGGCCCGACCTCCGGCCGGCCGGATTCTCTGCATCTTGCGCGAGTTCCTCACGCAACGCTTTACGAATCACCTTGCCGGTTGCCGTCAAAGGCAGGCTTTCGACGAAGCGGATCTCGCGCGGATATTCGTGTGCGGCAAGGCGCGTTTTGACATGCTGCTGAATCTCGCGCACCAGGGCCGCGTCGCCGACGAAACCGGGATTCAGCACCACAAACGCCATCACGATTTCGGTACGTTCGCTATCCGGCGCGCCGATCACCGCAGCCATCGATACCGCCGGATGCCGCAGCAATGAATCTTCGATCGAAGCCGGTCCGATCCGGTAACCGGCACTCGTGATGACGTCGTCATCACGGCCGACGAAGCGGATGAAGCCCTCCGTATCGCGCGTGCCCAGGTCGCCGGTGACCAGAAACTTGCCGCGGAATTTTTCCCGCGTTGCCGGCTCGTTGCGCCAGTAGCCGAGGAACATCACCGGGTCGGGCGCGGCTACCGCGATATCGCCGATGGCGCCTTGCGGCAGTTCGTTGCCATCCGCGTCGATGATCGCCACCTGATGTCCCGGCACCGCGCGGCCGATTGCGCCGAAGCACGGCTCGAACAATGCCGCGCAAGACGACACCACGACGTTGCACTCGGTTTGTCCATAGAACTCGTTGATCGTCACGCCTAGCGCTTTACGTCCCCAACCGATCAATTCCTCGCCAAGCGATTCGCCGCCGCTTGCCACCGAGCGCAGCGCGAGCTTCCAGCGTTCGGGATGCTCGACGCCGCGCATCATCTTCAGCGCGGTCGGCGGCAGGAAGGTATGCGAGACCGCGTGACGTGCCATCAGATCGAAGGCAGCGTAGCCGTCGAATTTCGCAAAGCGGCGCGCAAGCACCGCGATGCCGTGATGCCACGACGGCAGCAGCACATCGAACAGGCCGCCGATCCAGGCCCAGTCAGCCGGCGTCCACATCAGCGTGGCGTGTGCGGGGAAGCCCTGCTGTGATAGTTCAACACCCGGCAGATGGCCGAGCAACACGCGGTGGCCGTGCAAGGCGCCCTTTGGCTTGCCGGTGGTGCCCGATGTGTAGATGATGACTGCTGGGTCGTCCGCGCTGGTGTCAGTTGGTGTGAAGTCGGCGGATGCGCCGTTTAGTGCTTGCCAGAAGGAGCGCGCTGGGGCTTGCTTGCTGTTGCTGTTGCTGTCGATGTCGACGTTGAAGATGTTGCGCAGTGCGGGTAACGCGTTGCGGATTTCGTCGATTTTTTGTGTGCCAGCGTTGTCGGTGATCAGCGCGACCGCGCCACTGTCGCCTAGACGGTGCTCGATCGCGTCGACGCCGAATAGTGCGAAGAGTGGCACCGCCACCATGCCGGCTTTATACGCGGCAAGATGCGCGATCGCGGTTTCGATGGATTGCGACAGGAAGATGCCGATTCGGTCGCCGGTTTGCGCGCCTGATGCGAGCAGCGCGTTTGCAAAGCGGTCTGATAGCGACTTCAATTCGTCGAATGTATAGCGGGTGGAGTGGCCCTCGGGATCTTCGTAGATCAAGGCGAGGCGCCCCGAGCCGTCAGCCCATTTGTCACATACGTCGACGCCGATGTTGTAGCGCGCAGGGATGTGCCAGGTGAAGTCTGCTGTCAGCGATTCGTAGGTCTGGGATTCGAGGTTCATTGGGGCTCCGTTACTTGATGCTTTTTTTGCATTTTTTGAGTTTAGCTCAAGGTTTTGGGGCGTGTGGGGGGAGTTTGGGTTTGGTTTGGTTTTTTTTTGGTGTTTGACTGCGTCGCGCTTTTTGTCTGTTTGCTTGTGGCTTTGGCCTTTCCTTGTTTTGTTAGTGGTCTATTAGTGTTCGCCCCTGTGCGGGGCAGGCACTTACTTTCTTTGCCGCCGCAAAGAAAGTAAGCAAAGAAAGCGGCTCAAACCGCTAATTCTAAGTGGGCACCCTTGCCTGCAAGAGGTAGTGGCCCCGTGGAATCTGTGTCCTCTCACCTTCAGGCGTTAGTGACAAAGGACTCGTCAGCTCCCACTCCGCACTGCGTGCGTCGCGGATGGGTATGCCACGGAAACCAGTAGGGTGCGTCGGCGCAGTGGGCACGGTAAACAAGGTGGGTAATTCTCCGTTTTCCCAAGCTTTTTTGAGCCAAGCTCAATTAATCGAGCTTGCCGTAGACCGCTTCGCCCTCAAACATCGTCATCAGCGTCGCTACTTCCGCTATTCGATGCGGCTCTACTTCACGTATGTCGTCACTCAAGACCGCCAAGGACGCCTGTCGGCCGGTGCTCAGTTGGCCCGCCCGGTCGTCGAAGCGCAAGCTGTACGCGGAGTTGTGCGTGTAGGCCTGCATCATCGTCGCGAGGTCGACGCTTTGCTCTGGAAGGAATGGCGTGCCGTCAATGACTCCCGGCCTCGCGCGGCGTAACGCGGTTTCCATGGCCACCAACGGGTTTTGTGTCGAGACCGGCCAGTCGGAGCCGCCGGATAACATCGCCCCGTGATGATGCAAGTCGCCGAACGCGTAGTGGCGGCTCATCCGGCGTTCGCCAAGCAATTGCGTGTACAGCGCCTGCAGATCCGGTGCGATGCTGCCCCAGACGGCCTGGATCGATGCGATGGCGCCAGTCTGCGCGAAACGCGGGATGTCCTCTGGGTCGATCAACTGCACATGCGCGAGTTGCGCGCGGCGGTCGCGGTGGCCGCGTTCGTGGTTCAGCGCTTCAAGTGCGTCCAATGCCATGCGCACCGCGCGGTCGCCAATCGTGTGGAAGTGCAGGTCGAAGCCCGCAGCGTCGGCGGCAAATACCGCCTCGCGCAGTTGCGCGGGATCCCAATGCGCAGCGCCGTTGTGGTCGGCGTCTTCGTAGTTGCTTAACAATGCGCCCGTGTGGCTCTCGAGTACGCCGTCGATAAAGATCTTGGCGGTGTGCAAGCGTACCCGGCCGCCGTCGTACTGGTGGCGCCAATCGATCAGCTTGGTAATCTGCGGCGCAAGCGACATGTTCGGCGATACCAGCAACCCCAAGCTCACGTTCGCCTTCAATTCGCCACTGTCTCGTGCACGCACGTACGCATCGACGAGGCGTTGCCCCACCATCGCTTCGAACCATCCCGTGATGCCGTTTTCATGGGCCTGGCGCTGCGCCTTCTGGAAGGCCCGTGCGGATTCGTCCGCGCCCATTTGCGGGAGATGGCGGAACAGTCCGTATAGCGCGGCTTCATGCACGACGCCCGTGGGTTCGCCACGTTCGTCGCGTTCGTAGATGCCGCCCTCGGGGTCCGGTGTCGTGGCGCTCACGCCGAGGGCGCGCAATGCGGCAGTGTTCAGGCAGCCGGAATGCACGTCGTGGCCAATCAGCAGCAGCGGACGCTCACTCACCATCGTGTCGAGCGCCGTGCGGTTGAGTTGCGCGCCGAGCGCTTCAAGCGCGACGTTGCCGGCCATCACCCAGCTGCGCTCCGGATGCAAGGCGGCACATTCGCGAACCTGGTGGGCGATGGCGTCGAATGAATGCGCGTCGCCGAGGTCGCGGTCACACGTCAGTTGGAATCCTTCGACAGGATGCGCGTGCGAATCCGTAAAGCCCGGCACGATCATGCGGCCACGCAAATCGATTTCTTCAGTCTTGCGAAGCGTTTCCGGCAAGCCAGCGCGGCTGCCGACGTAAGCGATCATACCGTCGCGCACGGCGAGACACTCTGCGAAAGCCGGCGTCGCGCCGCCAGTGTAGATCGCACCATTGACGAAGATGCAGTTGCGGTAGCGCAGCGCGTCGCGAGCGGCGTCGTGTGAAAAGTTAGTCATGGTAGTCGTCAGAATGAATAGATAAACTGGGTCGCCAGAATGTCGTTGGCGCGTGAGTAGGTGCCGTCGTTCATCAGGAACACCGGATGGTTGGCCTGGTCGTGCCGGTACTCGAACTTGACCGTGATCTGCTGGGTCGGAAAGAACAGCAGATCGGCCGTGATGTCGTAGTGCGTCGCACCCTTGCACTCGGTGCCATTGCGCGTCGACGCGGAGAAGCACGCGGGATCGATGCCGAATCCGCTCGTCGCATTCACCGAAGGATTGCCGCCGGAAAGCCCGTACAGAATATTCGGCGCACCGCCGCCATTGGCAGTGTCGTTCAGGTAGTCGAAACGCAGCGTCGCACCCATGTGGCCGAGCCATGTGGAGGTCCACTTCTTGTGGCCCTGCAGCGAAATGCCGTACCAGCGCGCGGTGCCGCCGTCGTAAGCGCCCTTCTGCTGTTCGCCGTAGTCGAGCTGCGCGTTCAGTTGCAGCTTGTCGCGCGTGTAGGTCAGATCGGTTTCGACGTAGCGCATCATGCCGAACGGGGTCGACGCATTACATTGGTAACCATAGCCGCCCGGATTCGCGCACGGCGAGAACAGCGTTGAGCGGCCGATCATGCCGGCCACGCCAATGTCGAGCGCGGTCGACAGTGCATCGTCGAAGCGCGCGGAGAGCGACGGCACCCAGTTGCTCTGCGAGGTGTCGTTGGGGCCGTTGACGATCGCCCCCGCCGTGCGCAACTGTTCGTTCGCGAGGTACACCTGCCAGAAGTGCGTGAAGATCGCGTTGTTGCCCTTCAGGCCAATGCCGACCATGCCAGCTGGCTCGCTGAAGTCGTACAGCAGGTTGTGCGTCAGAGTCAGCATCTGATTCGACGGCAGCGGCTCGTAGCCGATCGGACTTTGCAACAGGCCCGCCGTGAAGGTCGTCAGCGAATTCAATGGCACCGTCACGTCGGCTTGCGTCAGGATATTGTTGCCGACGCTGCCGTGACCGTTGGTCAAGGTCGAACCCACGCCGCGATTCGGTTGGATCACGATCTCCGCCGCCGGCGCGAGCGGGCCGACGCCGAAAGTCTTCTTGATGTCGAGGTAGACATCGCCAATCTGGCTTTCGAAGTAGTCGTACACGCCCGGGTCGTGATTCAGGAACTGGAAGCCGCCTGAATGCTGCGCGCGGTTGTACAGGTACAACGGATCGATATAGCCGGTCACGCTCAGGCCGGCGAGCGGGCCGGTGGTGGCCGCATCTTCGAGCGAGTCCGTTTTCAGCGTGAGATTGTTGACCTGTTCATGCATCGACTGGAAATCGCGCGCTAATGCTGCGGAGTCCTCCGCGGAAGCAGACGCTGTGGCCGACGCCGGTGATGCCGCCGCCGCAGTCTGCGGCGCGGCCTTAACCTTGGCCTGAGCCTGCAAGCTATGAATCTCCGCTTGCAGCGACGTGATTTGCGCCTGCAATGCGTCGAGTTGCGCGGCAACAGACGGACGCGCGACGGCATCCGTCTGTGCAGCAAGCGCAGTCAGCTGGAACGCGAGTGCGCTCACCAGAACTATGACTTTCAGTTTCATGATGGAAGACGTCGAATGGACGCGTTGATCCGCACCGCGTCGCGAGAGGCGGCGGCGGAAAGCCTGCTTGTTGTATGAGCGTGTGGTAGCTGCGGAACTCAGTTACGTCGCGAGGGCAGTGATGTCACCCAGTTGCGCAGCTTCGTTAGATAACCCGTTCAGGCCACTAGTCCGTCTTGTACTGTTGCCATAGACGCGTCACGAGCCGGTTGATCTCGGTCGGCAACGGCTTGACCGCGAACAGCTTGTTGAAGTCGGCCGGTGGCGGGAACACCGCGGGATCGGCCAGCACATCCGCATGCACCAGTTTCGACGCGCTTGCGACGGCGCTGGGATATGACGTGTCGTTAGTCAGGTTCGCGCTCTCCTTCTCGGACAGCACGAAGTTGACCCATTTCAGCGCGGCATCAGGATGCGGCGCATCTTTCGGCACAGCCATCACGTCGAACCAGATCGGACCGCCTTCGTTCGGCAGAATGTATTTGACGTGATAGGCGCGATGTGCATCCAGTGCTGAGATTCGCGCCGTATTCACATCGCCCGACCAGCCGAGCGCGAGACAGATATCGCCGTTCGCCAGATCACCGATATAGCTGCCAGTGCTGAACTGCGCGATATACGGGCGAATACTCTTCAACACCGTCATCGCATCCTGGTAGTCCTTGGGATTGGCGCTATTCGGATCGCGCTTCATATACAGCAGCACGCTGCCGAACACGTCGCGCGGCGAATCGATCAACGAAATGCCGCAGCTTTTGAGTTTTGCCGCGTTCTTCGGATCAAATAGCAGATCGAGGCCGTCGAGCCTGGCGTCCTTGCCGAGCGCCGCTTGCACCTTCTCGACGTTGATGCCGAAACCGTCCGTGCCCCAACTCCATGGCACGCCGTATTGATGCCCCGGATCATCGGCGGCGAGCAGCGCCATCAGCTTGGGGTCGAGCAGTGCGTAGTTGGGCAGTTTGGTTTTGTCGAGCGGCTGGTAGATGCCGGCGGCCAACTGTTTCGCCCAGAACGCGTCCGACGGCACCACCACGTCGTAGCCGGAGCTGCCGGAGAGCAATTTGGCCTGCAAGGTCTCATTGCTGTCGAACTCCTGATACACCACGTGGATGCCGGTCGCCTTCTCGAAGTTGGCGACCGTATCCTTGCCGATCGAATTGCCCCAGTTGTAGACGTTCACGACCGCCGGGTCCGCATGCGCCGCCGCGGTCAGCAAACATGCCGATAACGCCCGCATCGGCCGCGCCAGTCTTTTACTCCACCCGCTGATTTCCATCCTCGACCTCCATCCCCGGTTCATGATGATGCAACGATGGGCAGAGTCTAAGGAGGCGAAATTGCGCCGTCTGTCCCGACTGAGGGGGGACAAGCGGGATATAAACGTCCCGCCTTGGGTTTTTCAGCGTCCAGGCGTTTGGACCATTCAGATGGATGGGTAAGCCGCAGTGGGCGCACTGATTTTTTCGTGTTATCAGTGGAGTCTGCCGCGACCCTCCGCCGAAATTATCAGCTCATGAACGCTTCTGCCTCCACCACACCGCTGTCTGTCGGGCAATTGGCCGCGCTGTCGAACGCCTTGGGTCCGGTGGTCGATTCGGCCGGCTCGTCGCGATTTCTGGGCCAACTATTCGATTGCGTGAAGCAATTCGTCGATTGCGATTCGTTGCATCTGCAACGGGCGCGCGTCACGCCGCGGGACACGCGCCCCCGGCGCATCGAGTGGATCGGCAGCTATGCGCCCAACCACGAACACTTGCAGCGGACCATGGAGAAGTACTTCGGCAAGTTCGTGGACCGCGATCCGCTTAACGACTGGATTGCGGATACCCAGGAGGTCGATCTGATTCATTTGTCCGCGCAGGCCATCAAAGATACCGAGCTGCGCTGCCTGATCTACGACGTAGCGAATATTCACGACGAGTGCATAGTGGTGCGCCCGTCCAACGGCATTGCCTATTCGCTGTCCGCGTGCCGCGCACTGCGTTTGCCGGCGTTCTCGCTCTATGAGTTGAGCGTGCTCAAGCATCTCGGCCAGGTGCTGTTGCCGCTGGCAGAGCTGCATACGCGCATGGTCGGCGTGCCGCTCGACGACAACGTCAACAGGATTGCGCCCGCGGATGTGCTCCAGGCGTATCTGACGCGCCACGCGATCCTGCTTTCGTCGCGGGAGGCCAGCGTGTGTTCATCCTTCGTCAAGGGCATGACGACACTGTCAATAGCAGAGGCAATGGGTGTGAAGGAATCGACGGTCGAAACTTACGCGAAGCGCGCGTTTGCGAAGCTTGGCGTGAGCTCGCGCCGCGGGTTGTTGTCGCTGGTGCATGGGCATGAGGCAATCACAGCGGCGTAGTCAGATCGAGCGCTGCGCTTCACGTTCGGGCAAGCGGCCCACGGCCGCGCCCTCCTCCGTAGCAACCGTACGTCCCTTCCCTTCTGCCGGGGAATCCGTTACGCACGTTTCAGTCGACTGGCGGCGCAGTGCCGCCAGAGGATTTACAGTACGGCGGCCCAGCTATGCCGTTGGAAATGGGCTCGCTCGAACGCCTCGATGTCGTGCAGTGAAGCAAGCGTGAGGTCGATGGTATCCATGCCTTCGATCACCATCTGTTTGTGACGCGCACCGAGCGGGAACGTGAACACGCGGCCAGTGGCGGCCGTCACCGTTTGCTGTTCGATATCGATATGCAGCCGCGCATCCGGTTGTGCCGTCGCGTCATGCAGCAGGATGTCGACTGCTTCGCGTTCCAGCTGCACCAGCAGCAAGCGGTTGTTCATCGCGTTCGAATAGAAAATCTCCGCGAAACTCGGCGCGATCACGGCGTCAAAACCGAATTGCTGAAGCCCCCACACGGCATGCTCACGACTCGAGCCGCAGCCGAAATTCGAGCCGCCGATCAGAATGCGCGCGCCGCGATACGCCGCCTGATTCAGCACGCAATCCGGGCGCGGCTCCCCTTCTGCGTCGAAACGCAAGTCGTAAAGCAAGCCCTCACTCAGCCCGGCCTTGTCGATGATGCGAAGAAACTGCTTCGGCATGATCTGATCGGTGTCGAGGTTTTCAATCGGCAATGGCGCGGCAATCCCGTCGATATCAGTGAGTTTTTTCGTTAGCATGGTTGCGTCTCCAGCGTGCGGACGTCGGTGATGCGCCCGGTTAGTGCAGCGGCCGCGGCCATCGCGGGGCTCATCAGATGCGTGCGGCCGCCGCGCCCCTGACGTCCTTCGAAGTTACGGTTGGTCGTGGATGCGCAACGCTCGCCTACTGCGAGAAAATCGTCGTTCATCGCGAGACACATTGAACAGCCCGGCTCGCGCCATTCAAAACCCGCATCGCGCAGCAGCGCTGCGATGCCCTCCGCCTCCGCCTGGCGGCGCACACTGCCCGAGCCTGGCACGACCATTGCGCGCACGCCTTGCGCGACGTGGCGCCCTCGCACAATTGCAGCGACCACACGCAAATCTTCGATACGTCCATTGGTGCACGAGCCGATGAACACGCGATCGATCGGCGTGCCCGCAATCGGCTGGTCCGCATCGAGCCCGATATAGTCGAGTGCGCGCCGCAGTGCAGCGGCGGCCTCAGGCGTCTTTTGCGCAGCAGCACCGGGAATGCGCTGATCGACCGCAATCGCCTGATCGGGACTCGTGCCCCATGTGACAAACGGCGCGATATTGTGCGCATCGAAATGATGTTCGACATTGAAGGCAGCGCCGGCGTCCGATTTCAGTTCACGCCAGTCGCTCATTGCAGCAGCCCACGCGGCATCGTCAAGTGATTTGGCGTGCGCGCGGACGTAGTCGAACGTGGTCGCGTCAGGTGCAATCAACGCCGCTCGTGCGCCGGCTTCGACGGTCATGTTGCATAACGTCATGCGTGCTTCCGCGGACAGCGAGGCGATCGTCGAGCCTGCGAACTCCACCGCATAACCACGCGCACCCTGGGCACCGATACGGCTGATGATCCACAGGATCACATCCTTTGACGATGTGCCGTAGGGCAATGCCCCGTCGATCGTGATGCGCATGGTTTGCGCGACGCGATAGACCAGCGTTTGCGTGGCGAGCACATGCTCGACCTCTGAAGTGCCGATACCGAAACCCAATGCGCCGAGCGCGCCATACGTGGTCGTGTGACTGTCGCCGCACAGCACGACCATGCCGGGGCGAATCAAGCCACGCTCCGGCGCAACGATATGTTCGATCCCTTGCAGCGGATCGTTCGCCGCATGCAGTTCGATCCCCGCCTGCTCGCAGTTGCGCGCGAGATTATTCGCCTGCAACAGCGAAGCGGCATCGCGAATCACACGCGGCGATTCCGCATGCGTCGGAATGATGTGGCTGACCACCGCCAGTTGCTGCCGCGGACGACGCACGGGCCGCGCTTTCGCCGCGAGCGCGCTGAACGCCTGGGGGCTGGTGTATTCATTCATCAGATGCAGATCGACATACAGCAGCACGTTTTGCGCATCGATGCGGGTGACGACGTGGGAATCGACGAGTTTTTCGTAAAGGGTGAGTTTGGACATGGCGATATCGACGGCGGCTAGGAATGCAAAAACGGCAGGACGCGTTCAAGCAGAAGTTCGGGCACTTCTTCCGGAATGTAGTGACCGCAAGGCAGCGCTTCGCCGCTCACGTGCGCCGACCACTGGCGCCATTCGGCGAGCGGCTCGAAGCATTGTTCGATCACGCCTTGTGCGCCCCACAACGCCAGGAAATCGGACTCGATCTTCTGCCCTTCAGCGAGCGAGGCACGGTCATGATCGAGATCGATCGTGAGGCTCGCGCGGTAGTCCTCGCAGATACCGTGCGCGGTGGCAGGGTCCGACAGGCAGCGCAAATACTCGGCGTACGCGGCATCGGTGAACGGCGCCAGCCCCGCGCTGCGCGTGCCTATCGTCTGCTTCAGATAGAGATCGGGGTCCGCGCGGATCAGCGTTTCGGGAAACGGCGCGGGACGCACGAGGAAAAACCAATGCCAGTAAGCGCGCGCAAACTCGAACGACGTTTGCTCATACATGGCGAGGGTCGGCGCGACGTCCAGCGTGACCAGCTTCGTCACCGCTTGCGGATGATCGAGCGCCATGCGAGCCGCAACGCGTCCGCCGCGGTCGTGCCCGATCACGGCAAATTGCGTAAAGCCTTGGGCACGCATTAACGCGACCTGATCCGCGGCCATCCGGCGTTTCGAATAGTTGCTGTGGTCGTGCGCGCCTTGCGGTTTACCGCTGTCGCCGTAGCCGCGCAGATCCGCAGCAATGACCGTGAAGTGCTGTGCCAGCGTGGGCGCGACTTTGTGCCAGATCGCATGGGTCTGCGGATGGCCGTGCAGCAGCAGTAAGGCCGGTCCACTGCCGCCGCGGATCGCGTGGATCTGGATGCCGTCGACCTGAGTCGACGCGTCGGTGAAACCTGCAAACATCGTTGCCTCCCATATCTGAATGCAGTCTAATTGATGCCTGCAGCGATATGGTTTCTATTGAGGCAATCCGGAATTAACTTTTAGGAACGAATCGATGGACGGTTTTTCCGACCTGAATCTGTTCGCGCTGGTGGCGCGCCACCGCAATCTGGCGGCCGCGGCGCGTGAGATCGGCGTGACGCCGCCGTCGATCAGCAAGCGTCTCGCGCAACTCGAAAAGCGCCTGGGCGTGCGTCTCGTCAACCGGACCACGCGCCGCCTGAGCCTCACTGCCGAGGGCGAGATCTATCTGGCGAACGGCTCGCGCATTCTCGACGACCTGGCTGAGCTTGAGCAACTGGTCACCAGCAGCCGCGCCGAGCCGACTGGGCTATTGCGCGTAAACGCGTCATTCGGTTTCGGCCGCGCGCACATCGCGCCGGCCATCTCGCGGTTCAGCGAGCGTTTTCCGTCAATGAAAATTCAGTTGCATCTCACGGACCGGCCGGTGAGCTTGCAGGAAGAGGGTTTCGACCTGGGCATTCGCTTTGGCGAGGTGCCGGATGCGCGCATCAATGCGCGCTTACTACTGAAGAACGAACGGCTGGTGTGTGCCGCGCCGGGCTATGTGAAGCGGCATGGCGCACCGGCCATGCCTCACGATTTGACACACCATACGTGCCTCGTCTTACGCGAAAACGAATCAGCGTATGGCACGTGGCATTTTGCGCGCGGCAAGAAGTCGGAGACGGTGAAGGTCGAGGGTCCGTTGAGCAGCAACGACGGCAGCGCCGTGCTGAAGTGGGCGCTCGATGGGCGCGGTATTGCTGTGCGCTCTGCATGGGAGATCGGCCGCCATCTACAACGTGGCGAGCTGGTGCCGTTGCTCACGGACTGGGCGCTGCCAAACGCTGACATTCACGCGATCTATCTGGAGCGGCACCGGCTGTCAGCGAAACTCAGGACATTTATCGACTTTCTCGGCGACGAACTAAAGGCAAGCGTTCGATCGGCTTAGCGCGCGTGCGGTAAGCCTGGCGCTATGTCGCTCCGCGTGATGTGCACCACCGACGCACTCGCCCGCCTCACTTTGTAGCAGCGTCGGAGCACGCGAATTTAGTTTCGCTTCATCGTTTGCCAAAGGGCACCTGTGACCACCGGGCCTTATAACTCTGTGGCCTATGATGGGATTCACGTTTACTTCGCTCGGACCCGCTATCGGTCTGCGAGGCCAAATCAATCACCCACAGAGCGGCCGACCGGTCGTACATGCGGGCATGCGGGCATGCGGGCATGCGGGCATGCCAACTATAAAGTCCAGCCGTGCTGCCTCACGAAGAAATGTCGCCCGACGGATTGTTGCGGACGAGCTTCCTCCAGCGACTGTACTGTTTTCACCCGCTCAGGCCGCCGCATGCAGAGTTGTCATGCGGGACGTTAATCCGCGCCATGAAGTCGCAGGGTTAATGACTATTACATTTTCAATTCACTTTTATTACTGTTTAATTGCTGTCATTTGACGGCGATGGTATCGCCGAATGGCACTTGAGGCGCAATCGGCGTGTGACAGTCTGACTTCTTTGAATCTAATCGGAGGTAGCTATGGGCTACGTAATGTGCATGTACACTAGCGACTACGAGGAAACCCAATCACTATCGAACTCACAAGAAGCTGAAGATATCAATCTTGATGCAATTCTAACAGCGGAGGAAATCGAAATTCTTTCTGACTAAGTTAGGAAAAAAGGGGGGAAATTCGCCCCCCTTTTTCAATGGAGTCTAGACATGCAATGTATCGTACCAGAACGCTCGCTTTCCCTCGTCGAGGCTGAAGCGAAAATCGATGCCCAGCTACGTGAAAACGCTGTGCGAATTAACCTGGATCGTTTCGGCACCCCACTTTCAAGTACGGTTGCGACTTTGGATTCTGAGGTGTTCAATGAAAGTTGCCGTGGATGCGGGAAAGGATATGAAGACGAAGCCCGCGTCGGTGCGAAATTCGAGGCGTACGAGCATCAGTATTCGTTGGAATATTTTCGAGCCGCTTGCAAACTCATGCCGTTTCAAAAGGTCGCAACACAACCAGCCTTGGCTGAGATACTCCCAGTCCGAATTCTTGCCAGGAGCAATCCAACGCAACTTGGCACGATACAATTTTACGATGATGAATTTCTCCCCCTTCATTACCCCGCTTTTCTGATTGACTACAACTACCCGTCAAACAAACCCACCGGAGATGACGCCGACTATCACTCCAGCAAACGATATTCCTGCGGCACCGGCTTGGCGGCTGGAGTGGGGTATATCGAAGCGGCTATTCATGCTGTGAGTGAAGTGATCGAACGACATAGCGTCGGACGCTTTATTGCTCAACATTTTTTCTACTCCTCTGAGCAAGCCGTTCGGGTCGTTTCGCCAGACTCATTGCCTGATGACGTCGCACAAGTATTTCATGATGCCGAGTCATGTCTGCATTCCAAAATTCAGTTGATTGACGTGACCAGTACGATCGACTGTCCAGTCTATATCGCACGCTGCCAGGAAAGAAATATTGCAGGTGTTCACGTAATGGGGGCGGGTTGCTCCATCTATTCCAGTCATGCAGCAACCCGAGCCATCAAGGAGTTGGCTCAACAACACCACATCGCTGAAGGTGTCGATTGGGTTCGCGACGAATGGCGGCGGCATATGCTGCATTTAAGTCCTATCCCCCGACTTCAACAATGTTTGGTGGCGGACCTCGATTCACAACAGGGAATCACAATGACCGAAGTGTCCCTCCCGGCAGATCCGCCCATTCTATTGCTCGACGCACAACTTGACTTACTAAAAAACAGGTGTAAGGCCGCAGGACTTCCCATTTGGTCCAAAGAACTGCATACCACCGAGCTAGGTATCAGCCTGGCCTGCGCCGCGATGCCGAATATGGAAAGATTCTCTATCGTATCGCTCGGCAACTACGTTGTCCCAACCTATAATTAAACCTGAGTCAATCTGATGCCAGCAGTCAGGATAGGAAAAAATGAACAGCACTCAATCTATTTTCTACGGGGCGAAGCCAATGTTTGGCTCGGAATCAAATCAAAAACGCATGCACTGAGTCGGTACAGCATCATTGAACCCGAAACCTTGCAAGGGGTAATACTAGCCGAGTCAACCTCCAGTGACTTTCATTATTTTGAAATCACCGCTCCGAAACACAACAACTGGAAGCAGGCGGTATTTGATCGCGCCAGTCAGATAAAAGGGTTCGACATTCACTTTCCCTACCCTCCTTTAGGAGAGACAGGTGACGAATTTACATGCCCAGATTCTTTCTGGACAGAATGCGCTTCAAACCCAATCCATCTGGATCAGGAGGAAGCGCACTTCCGCTCATTTACTGTTAATTTTCTGCGAAATATCGTTTATCCTGGTTGCGTTATCTACGACCCTGCCTGCTCAACTGGCTCATTCTCGAGCTATCTAAATGCATCGCTACCCCAATGCATTATTCTGGCATCGGACGCCTCCCTATCAATGACTCAGGCAGCGAGAAGAAAAATAGATCGCGCATTTGTCTGCGATGCAATGCATCCCGCAATTCGGAATAGTTCGTGCGACGTCCTGATTTGTCGCTTCCTTAACCATGAAGTCGTGACAACTACTTTAGCAAATGAAATTTTTTCAAAAATGGTGCCACTGATAAAGAACAACGGAAAAATTCTGGTTTTTGGGCACACTCCAATTTTAATTGATGTCCCAAGGATCAGTCAGCAATTTGGAATGACGCAAACATCAAGCCTTGGACGCTCGGAGATTCCGAATGGTCTCTTTCAATACTATATCGTCGGGTTTCGCTGAGTTTGCAGCGGCACGCCCGAGAAAAATACGTGGCGAGCTGGTGCCGTTGCTCACGGACTGGGCGCTCCCGAACGCTGACATTCACGCGATCTATCTGGAGCGGCATCGGCTGTCAGCAAAACTCAGAACATTTATCGACTTTCTTGGCGACGAACTAAAGGCAAGCGTTCGATCGGTTTAGCGCGCGTGCAGTGACAAGCGCGATGCTGCATGGCCTTCATGCGGGTCAGGCGAATACCCAGCGTGCGTGTTCACCCCGTGTGTTTGCTTCGTTGGGCGCGATTTGCGCGCCAGCGAATCAGGACGCCGATCAGTGCGGCAAAGGCCGCGGTGGCGGCATACCCGGCGAGGCGGATGACCTCCTCGCTCGAAAGACGGGAGACCAGCACAATGACAATGGCGATTGCAAGCAGAGTTAGAAATGCGATTGTCCATTTCATCTTCGTCTCCCCTGAAGTTTGATGTGCGGCCCAAGAGCGCACGGCTATCTCGCCGTTTTGTTAAGCATACCCGTGAGTGAGGCACCAGTGCTGGTGCCGCTTTCTTCTGCGTGCCCATGCAGTGAGTCCATCCTTGCTCAGTTCGCCTGCCGCGCACAGACCATCGGCGCACCGAAGAAAAACCGCTTCATCGCGGCTCAAGCGATAACCCTCTCCCACTTCCGCGCGCCTGCTCCAGAATGAACTCGATAAAACTCGCCGCCGCCCGCGTGTGATGCCGATTCGGCATATAGAGCATGTACATATTCGTACCGAAGATGCTTAGACGCCACTCATCGAGCGCTGTCACCACATCCCCACGGCGCAGGTCGTCCTGCACCACGTAATCGGGCACCAGACCGACACCCAGCCCGGCCAGCACCGCCTGGCGCAAGAACAGAAAGTTCTCCGAAATAATCGTCGGCTCCAGCAGCACTTCGTGGCGCTCGTCGCGCAGATACGCCGCCACGCGCAACTGCTTGCCAACCACCGCCGCCGTAATCAACGGTGTCGTGCGCAGATCATCAAGCCGCACTGGCATGCCCCGGCTTTCAGCAAAATCCGGCGAAGCACAGGCAACATATCGCACCGGCCCCATGTCGCGCGCGACGAGATTCTGCGGCGGCTCGGACATCACCCGAACCGCGATGTCGACCTCGTCGCGCATCAGATCCTCGACGCGATTCTCGAACATCACATCCAGCACGATGCCCGGATAAAGACGCTTGAACGCGATCAGCCAATCGGACATCACCAGTTGCCCGTAGCCGCTCGGCACACTCAACCTCACCCGCCCCTGCAAGCTCTGCCCGAGCGTGGTGACCGACTCGCGCGCGGCCAGCAGCGCGTTCTGGATCGTGCGGCCATGCTCGTATAACTGCAGACCGATTTCCGTCGCCTCGACCCGGCGCGTGGTGCGCCTGACCAACTGCAACCCGATCGAGCGCTCCAGCTGGTTCAGGTGGTAACTCACATTGGCGCGGCTCATTTTCAGCCGGCGCGCGGCTTCGCTCAGGTTGCCCGCATCGAGGATATCAACCAGCAGGGTCAGTGAATTGACGTCCATGACACGGCCTTTGTCAAAATAATTTTGACAGTCTGTCAACGGTCTATGTAATTGTCAATAAACCTTGACCAACCGACAATCGGAGAATTCGCCAGACCAGGCATGCCCGATCTGCCTCGATCTGCCTCGATCTGGCCCGAGTTGGCCGGTTAGCAAACAATCAGGAGACGACACGATGACCCTCAATCCTTCCGCCGATGTTGTAACGCGCGAATTGCGCGGCAAAGTCCTGCTGGTGACGATCGACCACGCGCCAGTCAACGCCTTGTCCGCCGACGTGCGGCGCGGCCTGCTCGCCGCCATTGAAGCCGCGGATGCCGACAAGGCCGTCGAGGCGGTGCTGATCGTCGGCGCCGGGCGCAACTTCATCGCAGGCGCGGACATTCGCGAGTTCGGCAAGCTGCCGGTGCCGCCGTCGCTGCCGGACGTGTGTAACCGCATCGAGGCGTGTGCGAAGCCGGTGGTGGCCGCCATTCACGGCGCGGCGCTCGGCGGCGGCCTGGAAGTGGCCCTCGCGGCGCACTACCGGCTCGCCGTGGATGGCGCGAAGCTCGGTTTGCCCGAAGTGCAACTCGGCCTGCTGCCGGGCGCAGGCGGCACGCAGCGTACACCGCGCCTGATCGGCGCGCAGGCCGCCCTCGACCTGATCCTGAGCGGCCGCCACGCCGGCGCGAAAGAAGCGCTCGCGCTCGGCCTCATCGACCGGCTCGGCAGCAGCGACGACATCCTCGCGGAAGGACTCGCCTATGTGCACGAATTGCTGGCCGCTCACGCTCCCGTACGGCGCACGCGCGATGCCGCGGCGCTAAACGGCCGCGCAGCGAGCCTCGCCGCCGTCGCCACGGCACGCGCGGAAACGGCGAAGAAATCGCGCGGTCTGTTCTCACCGCTCAAAATCGTCGATGCCGTTGAAGCCGCCGTAGAACAATCTTTCGAAGACGGCCTGCGGCTCGAACGCAAACTGTTCCTGGAATGCATCGACAGCCCGCAACGTGCCGGACTGATTCACGCGTTCTTTGCCGAACGCGAAGTGCTCAAGGCACCGGAAACACGCGATGCAAAACCCCGCGCGCTGAATAAAATCGGCGTGGTGGGCGGTGGCACGATGGGCGCGGGCATCGCCGTCGCGGTGCTGGATGCAGGCTTGCCGGTGACGACGATCGAGCGCGACGACGCGTCGCTCGCGCGCGGCCGCGCACACATTGAAAAGGTCTACGACGGCCTGATCGCCAAAGGCCGCATGAGTGCGGAGAAGAAAGCTGACGTGATGACGCGCTGGCATGGCAGCACCTCGTACGACTCGCTCGCCGAGGCCGATCTGGTGATCGAAGCCGTATTCGAGGACCTGTCGGTCAAGAAAGCCGTGTTCGCCGAACTCGATCGTGTCTGCAAAGCCGGCGCGGTGCTCGCCACCAACACGTCGTACCTGGACATCGACGCGATTGCGGCCAGCATTTCGCGCCCCGCGGACGTGATCGGTCTGCACTTCTTCTCCCCCGCCAACATCATGAAACTGCTGGAAGTGGTGGTGCCGAAGCAGGTCAGTGCGGACGTGGTTGCCACCGCGTTCGAACTCGCGAAGAAGCTGCGCAAGACACCGGTGCGTGCCGGCGTGTGCGACGGCTTTATCGGCAATCGCGTGCTGGCGGTGTATCGCAGCGCGGCGGACGCGATGATGGAGGACGGTGCGTCGCCTTATCAGATCGATGCGGCGGTGCGTGCATTCGGCTTCCCGATGGGGCCGTTCCAGGTGGTCGATCTGGCAGGCGGCGACATTGGCTGGGCCACGCGCAAGCGGCGCGCGGCCACACGCAATCCCGATGCACGCTACGTACAGATCGCCGATCGACTTTGCGAACGCGGCTGGTTCGGCCAGAAGACCGGCCGTGGTTTCTATCTGTACCCCGAAGGTTCGCGCAGTGGCTCGCACGACCCTGAGGTCGCGGCCATCATCGACGCCGAGCGTGAACGCGCCGGCATCACGCCGCGTACTTTCACCGACGAAGAAATCATGCGCCGCTACATGGCCGCGATGATCAACGAAGGCGCCAATGTTGTGCACGAAGGCATCGCGCTGCGGCCACTCGACGTCGACGTGACCTTCCTCTATGGCTACGGTTTTCCGCGTTATCGCGGCGGGCCGATGAAATACGCCGATACGGTGGGCCTCGCCACGGTGCTTGCGGACATCCGCGAGTTCGCGAAAGAAGACCCGTTGTTCTGGCAAGCGTCACCGCTGCTGATCGATCTGGTTGAGCGCGGCGCCGATTTCGCGAGCCTCAATCAGGCAGCTTGAGACGGCACTTCATTTGGAGCATTCTCGACCGGTGGCGGCCTGATCGCCACCGATCTGCCGGTCTGCCGGTTCGCCGGTTCGCCGGTTCGCCGGTTCGCCGGTTCGCCGGTTCGCAGCCCCAATAAATATCGAGGAAAGAACCCGCTATGGATCTGAACTTCACGCCTGCAGAAGAGGCTTTTCGCGGCGACGTGCAGCGCTTCTTGCGCGACAAGCTCCCGCAGCGTCTCGCCGACAAAGTCCACGGCGGCCGCCGTCTCACGCGCGACGACATGGCCGAGTGGCACGCGATTCTCAACGCGCAAGGCTGGCTCGCCAATCATTGGCCGAAGGAGTACGGCGGCCCGGGCTGGAACGCCGTGCAGAAATTTATCTTCGAGAATGAATGCGCATTGGCGGGCGCACCGCGTGTCGTGCCGTTCGGCGTCAACATGCTGGGCCCGGTGATGATCAAATACGGTAACGAGGCGCAAAAGCGCCACTGGCTGCCGCGCATTCTTGATGGCTCGGACTGGTGGTGCCAAGGCTACTCCGAACCCGGCGCGGGCTCAGACCTCGCGTCGGTCAAGACCACCGCGGTACGCGCCAGCGACGCGCAAGGCGAGCACTACATCGTCAACGGCCAGAAAACGTGGACCACGCTCGGCCACTACGCGAACATGATCTTCTGCCTCGTGCGCACCGCCACCGACGTGCGCAAGCAGGAAGGTATCAGCTTCCTGCTGATCAACATGAATACGCCAGGCGTCGAAGTGCGGCCGATCATCACGCTCGACGGCGAGCACGAAGTCAACGAAGTGTTTTTCACGGACGTACGCGTGCCCGTCGAGAACCTCGTGGGCGAAGAGAACAAGGGCTGGACCTACGCCAAGTACCTGCTCACGTATGAGCGTACCAATATCGCTGGCGTCGGCTTCTCCGTGGCCGCCTTTAACCGGCTGCGCAAGATCGCCGCGAAACAGAAGCGCAACGGCCGACCGCTGGCGGATGATCCCTCGTTTGCCGCACGCATGGCGCGCGTCGAAATCGATCTGGAGAACATGAAAACCACCAACCTGCGCGTGATCGCGGCCGTGGCCGGTGGCGGCGTGCCGGGCGCCGAGAGTTCGATGCTGAAGATTCGCGGCACTGAGATCCGCCAGGAAATCTCCTCGCTCACACGCCGCGCGATGGGACCGTATGCGCAGCCGTTCGTCGAGGAAGCCTTGCACGATGGCTTCGAGGGCACGCCAGTCGGTCCCGACGAAGCGGCGAGCGCTGCCTCGCTTTACTTCAACAACCGCAAGCTGTCGATCTTCGGCGGCTCCAACGAAATCCAGAAGAACATCATTTCCAAAATGATCCTGGGACTGTAAGGGGCGAACGCCATGAATTTCCAGCACACCGAAGACCGCCGCATGCTGGCGGATACGCTCAACCGTTTTGTCACCGAGCAATACGGCTTCGAAACGCGCGACCGGATTGCACGCTCGCCCGAAGGCTTCAGCGCCGACCTGTGGAATCGCTTCGCGGAACTCGGCATTATCGGCGCGTTGTTCGATGAAACGGATGGCGGCTTTGGCGGCGGCGGCTTCGATATCGCTGTCGTCTTCGAGAGTCTGGGTCGCGGCCTCGTGGTCGAGCCGTTTCTCGATACGCTAATCGTTGGCCAGGCGATCGCGCGTAGCGCCAACGAAACGCAAAAGGCCGCACTGGGCGATTTGATCGACGGATCCCGGATCGTTGCGCTCGCGCATGGCGAACCTGACGGCCACTACGAACTATCGCGCGTGACGACGCGTGCGGAACGCAATGGCAATGCGTGGAAGCTGAACGGCGCGAAAGCGGTCGTTCAGCAAGGCGAGAACGCTTCCCTCTTTCTCGTCTCCGCGCGCACGGACGGTACCGACGATGCCGAAACCGGCATCACGCTCTTTCTCGTCTCTCGCGACGCCGCGGGTGTCAGCGTGCGCGGCTATCACAAGATCGACGGCGGCCGCGCGGCCGAGGTCACGTTCGACAACGTCACGCTGGGCGACGACGCACTGCTCGGCACGGTCGGCGAAGGCTTTGCGACGCTCGAATACGCGATCAGCTGCGGCGTGCTGGCCTTGTGCTCCGAAGCGGTCGGCGCGATGGATGTCGCGAAGGACTACACGCTTGAGTACTTGCGCACGCGCAAGCAGTTCGGCGTGCCGATCGGCAGCTTCCAGGCATTGCAACATCGGATGGCCGATCTGCTGCTCGAGATCGAGCAGGCGCGATCGGCGGTGATCAACGCAGCTGCGGCGCTTGGGGCTGAACGCGCGGTGCGGGAACGGGCGGTTTCGGCGGCCAAATACAGTATTGGCAGGATTGGCGCGCTGGTTGCCGAGGAATGTATTCAGCTGCATGGCGGCATCGGCATGACGTGGGAGTTGCCGCTGGCTCACTATGCAAAGCGCCTCGTGATGATCGACCATCAACTGGGGGATGAGGATCATCACCTCGAGCGGTATATCGCGCTCGGCAGAGGTTGAGACCTGGCTCCCAGGCTTTCTCCGAATCAGCGCCGCTAAGGCAGTTTGCCAACGGCGCTGCCCTCGCCCGGTTTGCCAACGACTCAATGGCATCCATCGGCGCGAAGCACCGCTAACTAACCCGCATAGAATTTCCCCCGCCGCGGGCGTGCCCTCAGCGCCGCCCTCAAACACGGAAGAAAAAACCAGGATTCTGTTAGATACTGGCACACATCCCGCCCCAGAGGGCACCTCTTCGACTCATTCAGCATAAGCATCACAGCCGCAGGAAACCAGCAGAGCCCGAAGTCTTAAACCCTATCGGAGGAAACGTGGATTTCCTGAAGACGCTTCTCGAGCAGCAGCCCTTAATGACGCTGTTCCTCACCATCGCGGTAGGTTATTTCGTTGGCGAAATCAATATCAAAGGGTTCTCTCTCGGCGTCGGCGCGGTGCTGTTCGTCGCACTCGCTGCCGGCTGGTTCGCGCCGAAGTCAGCACCCGCGCCAATGATCGGCGCGCTAGGCCTCTCGCTCTTCCTCTACACAGTCGGCGTGCAATACGGCAAGCAGTTTTTCCTCGGGCTGACCAGCGCCGCTGGCCGACGCGCGAACCTCCTCGCATTGATCGGCGTGCTGTGCGCGGGCGCTGCGAGCGTCGCGATTCAGAAAATCATGCAACTGAATCCGGGCTATGCACTCGGCCTCTTCTCAGGTTCCGGCACCAGCACTGCTGCGTTGCAGGCAGCCATTGCCACGCTCGGCAACGACGATGCGGCAGTGGGATATTCGGTTTCCTATCCATTTGGCGTGGCCGGTCCGATCCTGCTGCTGTATCTGGCGTTCATGGTGCTCGCGCCGAAGATCAAAACGGCCTCCAACGCTGGCCTCGAAATCCTCGAAATCGGGCTACGCAACCCGGCGTTCTGTGGCAAGACGCTCGCCGAAGCGGTCACCGCCCTGCCCGCCAACGTGCAGATCGTCGCTGTGCGGAGCGCGCATCACAATGCTCCGGCCACACCCGAACTCGTGCTGACCGAAAACGATGTGGTGCTCGCTGTCAGTCCGAATGAGAGTGCGCTTGCCGAGGCCCGCAAGAGTCTCGGCGAAGCAGCGCCCGGGCGCGTGCTGCGAGACCGCGGCGATCTGGACTATCTGCGCGTGTTTGCCTCGCGTGCGAATGTGGTGGGCCGTATGCTTGGCGAACTGAAACTGCCGGACGGCTCGATCGTCGCGCATGTGCGGCGCGGGGACGCGGACGTCATGCCAAGCCCCGATCTGATACTCGAATACGGCGATCGGGTTGGGCTGCTAACGCAGCGCGCGGCGTTTCCGGCATTGCGGACCTTCTTCGGCGATTCGATCAAGGGCACGGCTGAATTCAGCTATATCTCGGTAGGCCTCGGGATGGCGTTGGGATTTCTGGTCGGCGCGATCCAGATTCCGCTTCCGGGTTTTGGCAAGCTTGCGCTCGGCTTATGCGGGGTTTTGATCGTGGCGCTTGTGCTCGGCAAACTGCGCCGCACGGGGGGCATCAACTGGACGATGCCACTGCCCGCAAACCTCGTGTTGCGCAATCTCGGGCTGACGATTTTTCTTGCTCAGGTGGGCATGGCGTCGGGGCCGAAGTTCGCCGCGACGGTCTCACAGACCGGACTGTTGATGCTTGCCCTTGGCGCGATCGTGCTGCTCGCGCTGGCCGCGCCAATTCTAATTCTGGGTCTGTTGGTGTACCGGCTACCGTACGACGAGGTGGCGGGCATCGTTGCCGGCGCCTGCGGCAATCCGGCGATTCTCGCTTTCGCCAACAAGCTCACGCCAACCGACAAGCCGGACATCGGTTACGCGATGATCTTTCCGGCTATGACGATCGTAAAGATACTGTTCGTGGATATTGTGCCAGGGCTGTGGTGACGGCGATGGGGCCAAAGGCGATCTGGGACGCCGGCCTGCGTCGAGACAAAGAAAAAGGCCTTACAAGCATTGCTTGTAAGGCCTTGATTTCTTTGGTCGGGGCGAGAGGATTTGAACCTCCGACCACACGCCCCCCAGGCGTGTACGCTACCAGGCTGCGCTACGCCCCGAACAGTTAAAAATTATAACAGACACTTCAAGCGATTAGAACCGCTCTACGCTAACAAAGCAAACTAGTGACCCAACAAATCGATCACGTGCAGCAACTCCTTGCGCAACTGCTCCACATCGACCGCAGCCGTTGCTGCTGCCGGCGCCGCTGCGCCCTCAGCTTCCTCGACTACGTCAGCCGGCGCGGCGCGCGCGCCACCGCCAGGCGAATCAAGCCGATTGCGCGCACCGTTGATCGTGAAACCCTGCTCATACAGCAACTCACGAATCCGCCGGATCAACAGCACCTCATGATGCTGGTAGTACCGGCGATTGCCGCGCCGTTTGACCGGCCTCAACTGCGTGAACTCCTGTTCCCAGTAGCGCAGCACATGCGGTTTCACGCCGCATAGTTCGCTGACCTCACCAATCGTGAAGTAGCGCTTCGCCGGAATCGGAGGCAAGACGACTTTTTCGATCGTCGCTGTCATCGTCAGTTAGCCGTCGTGGTGGGTTGCGCAGGGACGCGCCAATCGATCAGCGCGCGAAGCTCGCTTCAGCGCCGTTCTCGACCAGCGCTTTCAGCTTTTGACTTGCATGGAACGTCACAACGCGGCGCGCGGCGATCGGAATTGCCTCGCCGGTCTTCGGGTTTCTGCCGGGACGCTGGGGTTTGTCGCGCAACTGAAAGTTGCCGAACCCCGACAGCTTCACGCTATCGCCACTCTCCAGCGCGTCACGGATCACCTCGAAGAACGCTTCGACCATGTCTTTCGCTTCCCGCTTGTTGAGCCCGACATTGTCGAACAGCAACTCGGCAAGTTCAGCCTTGGTCAGCGTCGGCGTTTCAGTGGAAACGGCCGCGGGTGATGTCGGAATTTCGCGAATCATGGCGCTGCGTTGCGCCGTAAGAAGGGCTTCGAAATCACTCGAGTTCATTTCATTCATATCTATCAAATGGCGCGCCAAGCAGAAACGTAAGTTGCGGAAAAATGCCGTGCAAATGTTAAATGCGGGTTATCCACGCAACCGTGCGCCATATACTCGAGCCAGACGTTCCACAAGAGTTTGAATGGCCAAATCGACCGTTTCATCCTGAAGGGTCCCGCCAGTATCTTGCAAGGTCACACGGAACGCAAGGCTTTTCTCGTGAGCAGCCAGACCAGCGGAAGTGTTTGATTTTGGACGGAATTCGTCGAAAAGCGCAACCTTCTGGACAGTCTTGCAGGCCTCTTCAGACTGAGCCTTCTGGAGCTCGTCCAGCAGCGCCTGCACCTCGATTTTCTGATCGACGACCACCGCAATATCGCGACGCACGGGCGGGAATTTAGACACGTCGGCCGGAGTCGGCAATACCCGCTGCATTAATGCTTCCGCTTCGATTTCAAACAGAATCGGCGCATGCGACAAATCATATTTTTGCATCCAGCGCGGATGCAATTCGCCAATCCAGCCCACTGCGCGGCCATTCAGTTCAATACGCGCGCTGCGGCCCGGATGCAAGGCCGGATGCTCCGCTTTCACGAAGCTTGCCACGGCCGGCGCGAGCACGGCTTCCAGATCGCCCTTCACGTCGAAGTAGTCGACTGCGCGCGTTTGCGCGCCCCACTGCTCTTCGAGCGCGGGACCGTAGGCGAGGCCTCCGATCATCTTCGGCTGCGCGAAACCTTCTACCGTCAGCTCACCTGCCTTGATCGACGGATCGTGCAGGAACACGCGGCCGGCTTCGAACACGCGCACGCGATCGGCGGCGCGACGGTTCAGGTTCGTGCGCAGCACATTGATCAGGCTACCGAACAGCGTGGTGCGCATCACCGACAGCTGGCTCGCAATCGGATTCAGCAGACGTACCGGCTTGTCGTTGCCGGCGAAGTCCTGTTCCCACTCGGCGTCCACGAAACTGAAGTTGACCGTTTCCGCGTAATCGCGCGCGGCGAGCGCGTGACGGATCACGTGGATCGAACGCTGCGTTTCGTTGGTCGGCAGCATTTCGCTGGTCGCGACCGGCGGACGTGCGGGGATCTTTTCGAAGCCGTAGATACGCGCGACTTCTTCGATCAGGTCTTCTTCGATTTCGATATCGAAGCGGTAAGACGGCGGCATCACCGAGAACGTATCGCCGTCGCGTTCGAACGTGAGGCCGAGGCGCGTGAAGATCTGCGCGATTTCGTCCGCGTCGATCTTGATGCCGATGATGCGGTTCGCACGCGAGACCCGCATCTTCACCGGCTCACGCTTCGGCACGTTGACGATCTGATCGTCGACCGGGCCGGCTTCGCCGCTACAGATATCGAGGATCAATTGCGTAATGCGTTCGATGTGTTCGACGGTGGTCGCGTAATCGACACCGCGCTCGAAACGATGGCCTGCATCGGTCGAGAAGTTGTACTTGCGCGAGCGGCCGCGAATGCTATCCGGCCACCAGAACGCGGCTTCGAGATAGATGTTGGTGGTGTCAAGCGTGACGGCCGTGCTGTCGCCTCCCATGATGCCTGCGAGGCTTTCGATGTGCTGTTCATCGGCGATCACGCCCACGGTTTCATCGAGTTCGACGGTGTTGCCGTTCAGCAGCTTGAGCGTTTCGCCCTTGCGGCCCCAACGCACATCCATACCGCCGTGGATCTTGTCCAGATCGAACACGTGCGACGGACGACCGAGTTCGAGCATCACATAGTTCGAGATGTCGACGAGCGCGGAGATGCTGCGCTGACCCGAGCGTTCGAGACGCTGCACCATCCATTGCGGCGACTTCGCGCGCGCATTCACGCCGCGAATCACGCGACCCGAAAAACGGCCGCACAGATCGGGCGCCGAGATTTTGACGGGCAACGTTTCGTTGAGCTTGACTTCGGCCGGCTTGATCTCAAGCGGACGCAGCGGCGCGCCGGTGATCGCCGACGTCTCGCGCGCCACGCCGAACACCGACAGGCAGTCCGCCTTGTTCGGCGTCAGCTTGATTTCGAAAACCGTGTCGTCGAGATTGAGCGTTTCGCGGATGTCCTGGCCAATCGGCGTATCTTCCGGCAGGATCATCAGGCCGCTATGATCTTCCGAGAGCTTCAGTTCGCGTGCAGAGCACAGCATGCCCTGACTTTCCACGCCGCGCAGCTTCGAGAGCTTGATCGCGAACGGCGTGCCGCCTTCTTCGGCCGGCGGCAGTTGCGCACCGACCAATGCGACCGGCACCTTGATGCCCGGCGCGACATTCGGCGCGCCGCACACGATGTTCAGCGTCGCGCCCGTGCCGGCGTCGACCTGACACACGTTGAGCTTATCCGCGTCCGGGTGCTTGACGACTTCCAGCACCTGGCCGACGACGATCTTCGAGGTCGGCGGCGCGGCCGGCCGCAGGTCTTCGACTTCGAGACCCGCCATCGTCAGCGCGTGCGACAGCTCATCGGTCGTCAGTTGCGGATCGACAAAGGTTCTCAGCCAGGATTCCGGGAATTGCATGGTTCTGTGTACGTTCTGATCGGGTTAGGTCCACGTCCGGCAGCTGCTTCAATACTCGCCATTGACGAGCGCTGCCGGGGACGCTGCTGCGGCACTGCGCACAGTGCCGCGCTCTATGCTTGTCGCGTTCGTACGCGCCAGTTCACGCGAATTGACGCAGGAAACGCAAGTCGTTTTCGAAGAACAGACGCAGGTCTTGCACGCCGTAACGCAACATCGTGAGCCGCTCGAGGCCGCTGCCGAAAGCAAAACCGATGTAGCGCTCGGGGTCGAGGCCCATGTTGCGGATCACCGTGGGGTGAACCTGGCCGGAACCCGAAATTTCAAGCCACTTGCCGGCGTTCTTGCCCGTTTCGAACAGCATGTCAATTTCAGCCGACGGTTCGGTGAACGGAAAGTACGACGGACGGAAGCGCACCTGAATATCGTCGCGTTCGAAGAATTTCTTGAGGAAGTCGGAGTAGACACCCTTCAGGTCCGCGAAGCTGATGTTCTCGTCAATCCACAGGCCTTCGACCTGGTTGAACATCGGCGAATGCGTTGCATCGCTGTCCACACGATACGTGCGGCCCGGCACGATCACCTTGATGGGCGGCGTGTTGGTACGGGCGTAACGCACCTGCATCGGACTGGTGTGCGTGCGCAGCAGCAGTTGACGGCCGTCGGCATCTTTGCCGTCGACGTAGAAGGTGTCCTGCATCGAACGCGCCGGATGGTTTTCCGGGCTGTTCAGCGAGGTGAAGTTGTACCAGTCGGTTTCGATTTCGGGGCCGTCGGCCACGTCGAATCCGATCGACCGGAAAATCTGTTCGACGCGCTCCCACGTGCGCATCACCGGGTGCAGGCTGCCTGCACCGGTGCCGCGGCCGGGCAGCGTGACGTCGATGGCTTCAGCGGCGAGGCGCTGGTTCAGCAACGCGTCGGCCAGCGCCTGACGGCGGGCCGTCAACGCGGCTTCCACTTGTTGCTTGACGAGGTTGATCCGTGCGCCTTCGGTCTTGCGCGTTTCGGGATCGAGTTTGCCAAGGCCCTTCAATAGCTCGGTCAGCGCACCCGATTTGCCGAGAAAGCGCGCTTTCTCGTTCTCGAGGGTGGTGACGTCGGAGGCTTCTGCGAAGGCTTTTTGCGCGTCGGCGACAATCTGGTCCAGATCCATTGATCCCATCATTTCAACGTCAGTGTTCAATCGTTGCAAAACTGGTTCTACCAACAAAAACGGGGCTCGGTGAGGAGCCCCGTTTTTGTTGCAGCGTCACCGAGACTACCGGATGTTCGCTACAACGAACCACGCAGTTTAATTGCCCAAAGCGCAATCAGGCTGCAACGGCGGCTTTCACCTGCTGAACGATCGCAGCAAAAGCAGCCTTGTCAAACACAGCCATGTCGGCCAGCACCTTGCGGTCGAGTTCGATCGAAGCCTTCTTCAGGCCGTTGATGAACACGCTGTACGTCATGTCGTGCTGACGCACCGCCGCGTTGATACGCGTGATCCACAATGCACGGAACACACGCTTCTTGTTGCGGCGATCGCGGTAGGCGTATTGGCCTGCGCGCATGACCGCCTGCTTGGCGATGCGATAGACGTTATTGCGACGGCCGCGGTAACCCTTGGCCAGCTTGATGATCTTCTTGTGACGGGCCCGTGCGGTAACCCCACGTTTTACTCGAGGCATATCTTGCTCCTATGAGTGTCGGTTAAGGGTTAAGCGAACGGCAGCATTGCGCGCACGGAGTTCATATCTGACTCATGAACTGACGTGGAACCGCGCAAATGGCGTTTGTTCTTGGTGGTCTTCTTGGTAAGAATGTGGCGCTTGAAGGCTTGACCGCGCTTGACGGTACCGCCCGGACGCACCACGAAGCGCTTTGCAGCACTCTTCTTGGTCTTCATCTTCGGCATGACAACTCCATTATTAGATGGATATGGGTGTGCGGTCGGCCAGATGGCCATTACCCGCCCTTCGAAACCCATTCCACTTGGTATGCAGACCGCCGATACTGCCGGCAGCCGCTTTTCAGGAAGCGGCGCCCATTCGCATAGGCACCGATCCGAAACCTGCCGATACCGCGCCGGACACCCGGCACAGCATCGTTCAATCTTTGACAACCAGAGCGCGCGCCACACGGCGCGCCGCTGCTCCAATCGCTTACTTCTTTTTCTTCGGCGCGAGCACCATGATCATCTGGCGCCCTTCCATTTTCGGCATCTGCTCGACCTGACCGACTTCGTCGAGGTCCGTGCGCAGGCGCTCGAGCATGCGCATACCGATTTCCTGGTGAGCCATTTCGCGGCCACGGAAACGCAACGTGATTTTCGTCTTGTCGCCGTCGTCGAGGAAGCGGATGAGGTTGCGCAGCTTGACGTTGTAATCGCCGTCATCAGTGCCCGGGCGGAATTTGACTTCCTTGACCTGGACGATCTTCTGCTTCAGCTTGGCCTCGTGTTGCTTCTTCGCTTCCGAGTACTTGAACTTGCCGTAGTCCATCAAACGGCAGACCGGCGGAACCGCTTGCGGAGCGATTTCGACCAGATCCACATCTTGCTGTTCCGACATGCGGAACGCATCAGCGAGTTTCACGATGCCGAGCGGTTCGTTCTCGACGCCGACCAGACGCACCTCGGGTGCTGTAATTTCACCGTTGATGCGGTGCGCAGACTTATCAGTAGCGATGTTACGTTTCCTCTAAAAATTAAAAAAACGAGCCGGGCTGCCAAGTGGCTCAGTTGAACGACTGCACGTCCTGGCGCAGACGCTCAATGAAGGTATCGAGAGGCATCACACCCAGATCGACACCACCACGGGCACGCACGGCTACCGTTTGGGCTTCACGCTCTTTGTCACCGACCACAAGCAGGTACGGCACCTTTTCTAGCGTGTGCTCGCGTATTTTATAGCTAATCTTCTCGTTGCGCAAATCGGCCTCCACTCTAACCCCTTGTTTTTGCAACGATTGGGCTAGAGACTGCGCATATTCGGCCTGACTTTCCGCGATATTCATCACCACAACCTGCATGGGCGCGAGCCATGACGGCATTGCACCAGCATGGTGCTCGATCAGAATACCGAGAAAGCGCTCCATTGATCCGACGATTGCCCGGTGCAGCATGATCGGGCGGCGACGGCTATTGTCTTCGGCGACGTATTCGGCGCCCAGGCGCTCCGGCAGCACCATATCGAGCTGCAACGTGCCGCACTGCCACGAGCGGCCGAGCGCGTCCTTGATGTGGTACTCGACCTTCGGGCCGTAGAACGCACCCTCACCCGGCAACTCTTCCCACGTCACGCCGCACGCCGTCAGCGCCTCGCGCAGGCCCTGCTCCGCACGATCCCATGTCTCGTCCGTGCCGGCGCGCGCATCCGGGCGCAGCGACAGCTTGATCTCGACATTGTCGAAGCCAAAGTCCTTATAGACGCTCATGGCCAGCGTGTTGAACGCGATCGATTCGCTGATGAACTGGTCTTCGGTACAGAAAATGTGCGCGTCGTCCTGCACGAAACCGCGCACACGCATCAGGCCGTGCAGCGCGCCCGACGATTCGTTGCGGTGGCACGAGCCGAACTCGGCGTAGCGCAGCGGCAGATCGCGGTACGAGCGCAGACCGTGGTTGAACACCTGCACGTGACCGGGGCAGTTCATCGGCTTGATTGCGTAGTCGCGCTTTTCCGACTCGGTCGTGAACATGTTTTCACGATAATTCTGCCAGTGACCGGACGCTTCCCAGAGCGAGCGGTCCATGATCATCGGCGTCTTGATTTCAAGGTAGCCAGCGTCGTTCACGCGGCGGCGCATGTACTGCTCGACCTGCTGCCACAGCGTCCAGCCACGCGGATGCCAGAACACCATGCCCGGCGACTCGTCCTGCATATGGAACAGATCGAGTTGCTTGCCGAGCTTGCGGTGATCGCGCTTCTCTGCCTCTTCGAGCATGTGCAGATACGCGTCCTGGTCTTCTTTCTTCGTCCAGGCCGTACCGTAGATGCGCTGCAACTGCTCGTTCTTCGAATCGCCGCGCCAATAGGCGCCGGCGAGCTTCATCAGCTTGAAGACCTTCAGCTTGCCGGTGGACGGCACGTGCGGGCCGCGGCACAGATCAGTGAAGCCGCCATGCGAGTAAAGCTTGATTTCGTCGGTAGCCGGAATCGATTCGATGATCTCGGCCTTGTACTTTTCGCCGATGCTCTTGAAGTAGTCCACAGCTTCGTCGCGCGACACTACGCGGCGCGAGACCGGCTCGTCTTTCTTCGCGAGTTCCTGCATGCGCTTTTCGATCTTCTCGAGATCTTCAGGCGTGAAGGGACGGTTATATGCGAAGTCGTAGTAGAAGCCGTTGTCGATCACCGGACCGATCGTGACTTGCGCTTCCGGATACAGATCCTTCACCGCGTACGCGAGCAAGTGCGCTGCGGAGTGGCGAATGATATCGAGGCCGTCCGCGTCTTTCTCGGTGACGATGGCAAGCGCCACGTCGTGATCGATCAGCGTGGACGTGTCGACGAGTTCACCGTCGATCTTGCCGCCGAGCGCGGCCTTCGCGAGGCCGGGGCCGATCGAGGCGGCCACTTCGGCGACGGTCACCGGATGCTCGTACTGTCGAACAGAACCGTCAGGCAGACGTATCGAAACCATTGCGTTCTCCGTGGTGCCGACCGGCGGCGGCACATACAACCATCAAATAAGCCAAAAAAAATGCGGCCCCGCTTTCGAGGGGCCGCATTCACATTTCCTGCAAACTACATTGGCGAAAGTGGTCCTCGACTAGCGTCGCTCCGAAGTAGTTTCGGTCAACGTTCGCGGTGTCATACCCTACTCGCCTTTTGCGCCGAGGCGCTTACTGCAGTTTGCGAAACCCCGGTAAAACCGGAATTTCTCTTTCGTTGGTAGGCTCGATTGGACTCGAACCAACGACCCCCACCATGTCAAGGTGGTGCTCTAACCAGCTGAGCTACGAGCCTGAAGAAACGAGATTATATGGAGCGCCACACCGCTTGGCAAGTACTTTTATGCACCGACTTTAAATTTCTACTCACACGCGCGGGCGCATCGAACGGATGCCTGTTGACACCTGGCCACCTCGCCCAAGCTTTAGTTCTTGCGTGTAGCGCGCATCACGCCCGTTACTTCACCCAGCAACGTACACGCGCGCTGAATCTGCGCAGCGCTCGATACCTCGACAGTGAATTGCATAAACGCGGCGTTACGTCGCGATTGCGTTTTCACGCCGATCACATTCATTTTCTCGCGCGCGAAAACTTCCGAGATATCGCGTAGCAGACCTTGGCGATCCGTTGCCTCGATGCTGAGGTCAACGGGATAGACCGATTGCCCGCGGCCGCTCATGACATCTGCCGACCATGCGGTTTGCAACACACGCTCCGGCGCGCGATCGGCCATGCGCAGGAAGGTCGGGCAATCGCTGCGGTGGATCGACATGCCCTTGCCGCGCGTGACGAAGCCGCTGATGTCGTCGGGCGGTGCCGGACGGCAACAACGCGCGAGTTGCGTGAGCAACGCGTCGACGCCGACCACCAGCACGCCCGTAGAAGCCCCGCGGGCGACGCTCGCGCCGCTACTGCGCTTCTCGAACTGTTCCGGCGCTTCGACTACCGGCTCGGGCGGCGGCGCATCGTGCAGCGCCTGCTCGACGAGCCGCAGACTGAACTCTTCCTTGCCGACCACCGAGAACAGATCGTCGGTGGTCTTGAAGCCGAGCTTGGCGGCGAGCTGATCGAGATTGACCGACGTCTTGCCCTCGCGCTGCAGGGTCTTTTCGACCATCGCACGGCCGCTCGCGATGTGCTCCTGCACTTCGACCGCGTTGAACCACGCACGCACTTTCTGCCGTGCCCGATGGCTCTGCAGATACCCGAGTTGCGGGTTGAGCCAGTCACGCGACGGACCGCCCTCTTTCACCGCGACGATCTCGACCGTCTGACCATTCTGCAGTTGCGTATTGAGCGGCACCATTGCGCCATCGACACGCGCGCCACGGCAGCGATGCCCCAGCTCGCTATGCAGGTGATACGCGAAGTCCACCGGTGTCGCGCCGTGCGGCAGCGGAATCACGCGCGCTTGCGGCGTGAGCACGTAAATGTGGTCGTCGTCGAGCGTAGCCTGGCGCAGTTGCTCCCACGGCTGCGCTGCGCGCTTCTCGCCGTGCTCGCCCTCCGAGACTTCGTCCTTCCACGCAAGCAACTGGCGCAACCACGCAATCTTCTCGTCGTACTTCTCATTGGCGCTGAACTGGCCGCCGTAACCACGCGTGCCCGCTTCCTTGTAGCGCCAGTGCGCCGCCACGCCGTACTCGGCGAACTGATGCATTTCCTGCGTGCGGATCTGCACTTCGAACGCACGGCCGTCGTCGCCGATCACGACCGTGTGCAGCGACTTATAGCCGTTCGGCTTCGGCCGCGAGATGTAGTCGTCGAACTCTTTCGGCACCGGCTGCCACAGGTTATGCACGATGCCGAGCACGGTGTAGCAATCCTTGATGTCCGGCACGATCACGCGAAACGCGCGCACGTCGTACAGCTCGGCGAAGTCCAGCTCCTTGCCGCGCATCTTGCGCCAGATGCTGTAGATGTGTTTCGGCCGGCCGCTGACCTCGGCCTGGACATGCGCCGCAGCCAGTTCCCGCTGCAGACGTTCGATTGCCTGCGCAACATAACTCTCGCGCTCGACGCGCTTCTCGTCGAGCAGCTTGGCGATGCGCTTGTAAGTGACCGGCTCTTCAAAGCGGAGCGCGAGATCCTCGAGCTCCCATTTCAGTTGCCAGATGCCCAGACGGTTCGCGAGCGGTGCGTAAATATCGAGCGTCTCACGCGCGACGTCGGGCGACGGCGTGATTTTCGCCGCCGCGTAATAGCGCAGCGATTGCAAGCGCGACGCGAGCCGGATCAACACGACGCGAATGTCCTGCGCGAACGCGAGCAGCATCTTGCGCAACGCCTCGACCTGGGCGCGGCGCGCAGCCTGCGCATCTCGCCCCGCTTCAGGCATCGCATTCTGCGCCGCGCGCAAGCTCACGGTACCCAGGCGAAGCAACTTGCGAACGTCGCCGACCAGTTGCGCGACTTCTTCGCCGAAGTTGTCGGCAATCAAGCGCTCCGGATCCTGCAGATGCGGCGTCAGCGCAAACAAGGCCGCCGCCAGCACAGCCGGCGGATCGACGTTAAGCGTGCGCATGATCGACGCCGTACCCGCCGCATGATCCGCCAGCAACTCGCCCGATGAGAGCCGCACCTCGCCCGCATGTTCGCGCACGAACGCCATCGCTTCGTCGAAGGACGGGATGGGGGTCGGAGTACTCGTAACGATTTCGGTAGTCATGGTGCGACGGCCCACCGGGCCAGACGGATCAACGGAATTTCAACAACTGCGAGGCCAGGCTTAAGCGAGCTGCGCGGCGACCACGACGATTTCGACGAGGCACTTCGGATTCGCGAGCTTGGCTTCGACGGTGGCGCGCGGCGGCGTGTCGCCTTGTGCGACCCACTCGTCCCACACCGCGTTCATGCCGGCGAAGTGCACCATGTCCGAGATGTAGATCTGCACGGACAGCAACTGCGACTTGTCGCTATTCACTTCGTCCAGCAGACGGTCGATATGACCCAGCACTTCGCGCGTCTGACCCGTGATGTCCTGATCATCGTCTTCGGCAATCTGGCCCGCGAGGTACACGGTGCCGTTGTGCACGGCGATTTCCGAGAGGCGCTTGCCGACGTGGTGACGAATGACTGCCATGAAGAATCCTGAGGTTGATTGAAAGTTGATCGAAGATGCGTTCCGCATTGCGCCCGCTCGCTCAAGGCTCAAGAACGCCGCGCGGAACTCTATATTATGACGCGTCAGCGGCCGGTCCGATAAAGAACTGCCTCGCAATGTCGATCTGATCGGCCGACAGAAACGCCGGCGCATGCCCGACGCCTGCGATTTCCGCGCTCGATACAGCACGCCCGGTCTCGACCATCCTGGCAACGGTCTCCCGAGAAAGCAGATCCGACTGCTCGCCGCGCACCACCAGCACCGGCCCCTGAAACGCAGCCAGCGAATGCCACAGCGCGGCCTCGCCGAGTTTGGCCGCCTCTTCGGTCGTTGCGGTAAACGGCTGTGCGATCCGCGGGTCGTAGCGGAGCAACCATGCGCCGTCCTTCTCGTGCAAAAGCGGCGTATTGATCTCGCGCCACTCCTCTGGCGTGAGAGGACCGAACGTTTGCGCAAGCAACGCGGCGTAATCGATGCCCTGCTGCAGCGTTTCGAAACGCACGGGCTTGCCGAGGTAATCGCCGATGCGCTGCACGGCCACAGGCTCCAGATGCGGACCGACGTCATTCAGCAGCATCTTGCGAATGGGCGTTTCCGGCAGACCGGCCAGCGCTAGCCCGATCAGACCGCCCATCGAGGTGCCGAACCAGTCGACCGTTTCGACGTTCAGGCGCGCGATCAGCGTGACCATGTCGGCGACGTACTGCGGCACGCTATAGAAGTTGGGGTTCGCGAGCCACGAAGACAAGCCCCGCCCCACCACATCCGGGCATACCACGCGGTAAGTGCCGGCGAATTCCGCCGCGAGGCGGTCGAAATCACGCCCCGAGCGCGTCAAACCGTGTACGCACAGCAGCACACGCGGGTTGGCTGGGTCGCCCCACTCGGTGTACGCGATACGGTGCAAGCCACCGGCGCTCGCGCACTGTACATAACGTTGGCGCGGCACGGGCCGCTCGGCGGTGGAAACGGACGTTTCGGTCATCTGGGTTCCTTGCAAAAACGCTGCGGGCTCGGCGCAGACCAAGCGGCGGGAAATGAACGTCGAATCTTCAAACGATTGTAAACCGCTTTGCCTCGCAGCAAGGATCGGCCAAACGGCCTAGGACTGCCCGGGAGGCACCAACACATAGCCCCCAGGCGCCCCCGTGCGGGCAGCGCAGAGCGGCACAAAAAACGCCACAAAACAAAAACGGGCGAGACTCGCGCCTCGCCCGCCTACAACTTGCTTCAACTTGCTGCGTAAGCCGCCCGCAACCCACAAGGCAACTTGCGTTGCCGCCGGGTGCCGCTCGCATGAACCGAGGCGGCCGGCTCACCCAATCATTCAGCTCACCGCGCTCACGTCCAACGGCGCGCCCGTCTTCGCCTGGATTTCCTCGACGCTGACGCCCGGCGCCAGCTCAGTCAGCTTCAGGCCGTCTTCCGTCACTTCGATCACGCCGAGATCGGTGATGATCTGATCGACCACGCCCACGCCCGTCAGCGGCAACGTGCATTCTTCGAGGATCTTGTGCTGGTCGCCCTTCGCGACGTGTTCCATCAGCACGACCACGCGCTTGACGCCCGCGACCAGATCCATCGCGCCGCCCATGCCTTTGATCATCTTGCCGGGGATCATCCAGTTGGCCAGATCGCCCTTCTTGCTGATCTGCATCGCGCCCAGAATCGCCAGGTTGATGTGGCCGCCGCGAATCATCGCGAACGAATCCGCCGACGAGAAAATCGACGAACCCGGTAGCGTGGTCACCGTCTGCTTGCCGGCGTTGATCAGGTCGGCATCCACTTCTTCTTCGGTCGGCGACGGGCCGATGCCCAGCAGGCCGTTCTCCGACTGCAGCCACACTTCGACGCCAGCCGGCACGTGGTTCGCCACCAGCGTCGGCAAGCCGATGCCGAGGTTCACGTAGAAACCGTCCTGCAATTCCTTCGCCGCGCGTGCGGCCATTTCGTCACGAGTCCATGCCATGATCAGTTTCCTTTCGCGCGAACGACGCGTTGTTCAATGCGCTTTTCCGGATTCGCGTTGAGCACAATGCGCTGCACGAAAATGCCCGGCGTGTGGATCGCATCCGGATCGAGTTCGCCCACTTCAACGATTTCCTCGACTTCCGCGACGGTAATCTTGCCGGCCATCGCGCACATCGGGTTGAAGTTGCGCGCGGTGCGGCGATAGATCAGGTTGCCCGATTTGTCGGCTTTCCATGCCTTGACCAAAGCGACGTCGGCCGTCAGCGAATGTTCGAGCACATAGTGGTTCTCGCCGAACTGGCGGGTTTCCTTGCCCTCGGCGATCAGCGTGCCGTAGCCGGTGTTCGTGAAGAAGGCCGGAATGCCCGAGCCGCCGGCGCGCAGCTTCTCGGCGAGCGTGCCTTGCGGCGTGAATTCCAGTTCGAGTTCGCCGGCCAGATACTGGCGTTCGAACTCCTTGTTCTCGCCCACGTAGGACGAAATCATCTTCTTGACCTGGCGCGTTTCGAGCAACAGACCGAGGCCGAAACCGTCAACGCCCGCGTTGTTGCTGATGCAGGTGATGCCTTGCACCTTCGAATCGCGCAGCGCCGCAATCAGCGCCTCGGGAATGCCGCACAGCCCGAAGCCGCCGACGGCAAACGTCTGCCCGTCCTTGACGATGTCTTTCAGCGCCTCGGCGGCGCCTGGATAGACCTTGTTCATCAGTATGTCCCTTCCTTTATGGAAACCCGAATCCGGATCGTTGCGACTTCGATATGACGGAGAGCGGGCAAATGCCCGACACATCATTCTAGTCATCCGCGGCCGGCCCTGCGCTCAGGTTACCCTGCCTCGCGAGGATGCCTGCCGCGAACGTTTCGCCGCGTTGTCATGTGCCCGAAAGAGTACGCTGGGCGCGCCATACGGCACAATACGCAAAAATACATAAGTACTTGCCGCCAGCCCATGCCCGCACTGGATTACCAAACCGCTTTTCACCTCGCCCCGATCGGACTCGTGCTGTCGCGCGAACGGATCATCGAAGACTGCAACGACGAGCTGGCGTCGATATTCGGCTGCACGCGTGAGGCGCTGCTCGGCCAGTCGTTCCAGGTGTTGTACCCGTCGACGGACGAATTCGAGCGAATCGGCACCCGAATTCCGCCGATCATGACCGCGCAAGGCAGTTACGCGGACGACCGGATCATGAAGCGGGCCAACGGGGAATTGTTCTGGTGCCATGTGACGGGCCGCGCGCAGCAACGCGCCGACGCACATGCAGCCGGTGTGTGGACATTCGAGGATTTGAGCGCGACGCGGCGCGTGGCGGTCGAATTGACGCCTCGCGAGCGGGAAATCGCCGCGCAACTGGTGACCGGCAAAACCAGCAAGCAGATCGGGCGCGCGCTGGATATCAGTCCGCGCACGGTCGATGTCTACCGCGCGCGGCTGATGCGCAAATACGATACGGGGAACGCGACCGAGCTATTGCAGCGTTTGCTCGGGCATTGAGGGCTGGAATCGGGTGCCGGCTCGGTGAGAAGCCGGCCTTGGGGCGACCCGCAGCGAACGTGAGGATGGTTCCAGGTTCGATTGCGGGCGCGACTACGCGGTTGTTACGGGAGCCAGGAGATCAAGCCGCTTTAACCAGCGCCGCGCGCTCGATGGTCGCGCGCAGCAGATCCGGAACCGCAACCGACTTGCCAGCGGCGTAATCGATCCACACGCAGCGCGCAGCGCCACGGGCATAGACGGTGTTCGGATCGTCGGCGCGCACGAGTTCGAACCCCGTGTCAAAGCTGCTGCGGCCGGGCGTGGCCACGGACATCCGGCCGATCACGTCGCCGGGATAGTGCAACTGCTTGAGAAACTCCATCGACGCATTGACGATCACTGGCCCCTGCCCGTCGGCGTTGCTGCCGGCCAGACCCAGTTGTTCGAACCACGAAATCCGTACCTGCTCCATGTAACGGAAATAGACCGTGTTGTTCACATGACCGAATGCGTCCATGTCGCCCCAGCGGATCGGCATCGACATCTCAAAAACTGCGTGAAAATCGCTCATCGTACTTCTTTAACGGGTTGAAACGAGGGTGAAACCGGCGAGAGCGCCGGCGCAGAAATGACAAACAACATAACGCGAGGATTCTTTGTACAGAAGGCCCGCGCGCGTAAAACAGTTTCTTCGGCTGTGCGCTAATCCGATGTGGCGGCAGTGCGAGGCGGCGCCGGAATAAAGCGCGGCAAAGCCCCACGACAGTGGCGCAAAAGTCGCATAAAGCCCCAACGGCGCCCGAAAGCCGCGCTCAGGCGAGACCGAACCCATCGTCGGCGGCAATCACCGAGCCATTGATGAACTGCGACTCGTCGGCCGCCAGCAGCAGCAACAGCCCGTCCAGATCCTCCGGCTTGCCGACACGATGACGCGGCATCAGGGACACCAGCTTCTGTCCCTGCTCGGTCGACCAGTGATGATGGTTGATCTCAGTATCGATATAGCCCGGGCAGATGGCGTTGACGTTGATACCGTGCTTGCCCCACTCCAGCGCCATAGCTTTCGTCATATGAACAACGGCGGCCTTGCTCATCGAGTACAGGCCGATCTGCGGCAGCACCCGCAAGCCCGCCATCGACGCGATATTGATGATCCGGTATGACGGCTTCTGTGCACTATTGCCCCGCATGATCATGCGCTTGGCGACTTCCTGGGCGACAAAGAAAGCGCCGCGCGTGTTAGTGTCGAACACGTATTCGAAGTCGGCCGGCGTGACTTCCGAAAGCTTCTGCGTGGTCGATACGCCTGAATTGTTCACCAGAATGTCGATCGTGCCCGCCTCGGTCTCCGCATGGGCAACAGCCGACTTGATGCTCTGATAATCCGTGACGTCGAGCGAGACAACGTGCGCCGCGCCGCCGGCGGCCTCAATCTCGGCGCGCAACTCCTTCAGACGCTCGGTGCGGCGGCTCGCCAGCACGACCTTGGCGCCGGCCTGCGACAATACTTGAGCAAAGCGCTTTCCCAACCCGCTCGAAGCGCCGGTGACCAGCGCGACCTTGCCTTCCAGATTGATCGAACGGCCCATTGTCGTTCCCTTGTTCGGTTGTTGTTACAGACGCGGTTGACAGATGCGGCAAGACCGTCACTGCGGGTCATACCGTATCACATAAATAGAACGATCGTGCTAATCTCCGCTCATCTGGTTGCAGTGGCGGAGACCATCGCCCACAATACGATCCCGAAAAAAGCATTCTAACGGTAAGAAGAGGAGCATCAATGACCCCCGCAAGTCTCATTGAGCAATACGGTCCACGCGAGTCGATGGAGTACGACGTCGTGATCGTCGGCGGCGGCCCGGCTGGCCTGTCCGCAGCGATCCGCCTGAAGCAGCTGGCGGCTGAGAAAGGCGTCGAGATTGGCGTGTGCGTACTGGAGAAAGGCTCGGAGATCGGGGCGCATATCCTGTCGGGCGCGGTGATGGATCCGCGCGCCATCACCGAACTGATCCCCGACTGGAAGGAAAAAGGCGCGCCGCTGACGGTGGACGTGACCGAAGATAAATTCCTGTTCCTGACCGAAACCGGTTCGAAGAGTGTGCCGGTCTGGGCGCTGCCGGATAACTTCAAGAATCACGGCAACTATGTGATCAGCCTCGCGAATGTCACGCGCTGGCTGGGTCAGCAGGCGGAAGCGCTGGGCGTCGAGATTTTCCCGGGCTTTCCGGCTGCTGAGATTTTGTACAACGACGATGGTTCGGTTAAAGGCGTCGCCACCGGCAACCTCGGGATCGGCAAGGATGGCGAGCCGACCGAGAATTTCCAGCTCGGCATGGAGCTGCACGCGAAGTACACGCTCTTCTGCGAAGGCGCGCGTGGGCACCTCGGCCGTCAACTGAACGACAAATTCAAGCTGCGCGAAGGCGTTGACCCGCAGGTCTACGGGATCGGCATCAAGGAACTGTGGGAAATCGATCCGTCGAAGCACAAGCCGGGTCTGGTGATGCATACGGCCGGCTGGCCTTTACAGAGCGACACGTACGGCGGCTCGTTCCTCTATCACATGGACAACAACCAGGTGGTGGTGGGCTTCGTGGTCGGTCTCGGCTATACGAATCCGTACCTATCACCGTTCGAGGAGTTCCAGCGCTACAAGACGCATCCGGCGATCCGCGCGGTCCTCGAAGGCGGCAAGCGGGTGTCGTACGGCGCACGCGCGATTACGGCCGGCGGCCTGCTGTCGCTGCCAAAGCTGGTGTTCCCGGGTGGCGCGCTGGTGGGGGACGATGCCGGCTTCCTGAACGCATCGCGGATCAAAGGCTCGCATGCGGCGATCAAGACCGGCATGCTGGCCGCAGAAGCGGCATTCGATGCCGTGCAGGCAGGACGCACCAGCGATGAACTCACGGCATATCCGGAGAGCTTCAAGACGTCTTGGCTGCACACGGAGTTGCATCGTGCGCGCAACTTCAAGCAGTGGATGAGCAAGGGCCTGTACCTCGGCACACTGATGGTCGGCATCGAGCAGAAGCTGCTGGGCGGCAATGTGCCCTGGACGCTGCATCACCAGCATTCCGATCACGAGATGCTGAAGCCCGCGTCACAGTGCAAGCCGATTGTTTATCCGAAGCCGGATGGGAAGCTGACGTTCGACCGGCTCTCTTCAGTGTTCATCTCGAACACCAACCATGAAGAGAATCAGCCGGCGCACCTGACGCTGAAAGATCCTTCGGTGCCGGTGAATGTGAACTGGCAGACCTATGCCGGTCCGGAAGCACGTTATTGCCCGGCCGCGGTGTATGAGTTCGTGAAGAACGACGACGGCAGCGAGCGGCTCGTGATCAACGCGCAGAACTGTGTGCACTGCAAGACCTGTGATATCAAGGACCCGACGCAGAACATCGTCTGGGTCACGCCCGAAGGCGGCGGCGGTCCGAACTATCCGAATATGTGATTCGGCGCTGGTTTGCCGTGCGCGGAGCTTGTTTGTCGGTCCGCGCACGGCATGCAAACAATCGCTCCGAGCAAAAAAACAAAGCGGCATCCACTGCCGAGACGTACTGCCGACATCGCCGCAAAGCAAAAAACTCAAACGCCCCGCATCATTTCAATCCGCTCTCGCACTTTAGCCAGCACCGGCGCCCACGCACCAATCTCCGGCTGTCGAAAGAGCTCAATAGAATCGTACCAGGCCGTGGCGCGCGACTCGTCGCCCCAAAACCATGCCGACACATGATCGATCATCAAACACGTCGGCACGCCGAGCGCTCCGGCCAGATGCGCGGGCCCGCTATCGATCGTGACGACCAGATCCAGATTCGTCAGCAACGCAGCGACGTCGTCGAATCCGGACTGAAAATGATGGGTCAAGTCGACGACATCGAGACCCTTGGCCCGCCACTGCGCGACCGTCTCGCTGCGCCCAGGCGACAACGCAAACCAGGTCACGCCGGGCACGGTCAATAGCGGCTCGAGTTGCTCGACAGGCATCGACCGCCGCCTATCGCGGATATGGTCAGGATTGCCGTTCCACACTAGACCGACCCTGCGATTGCCCGGCTTGCCAGCCGTGTGCGCATGGACCCGCTCGCGCCACGCCTGCACACGCGCGGGTTCAGCGCTCAGATACGGCGCGCCCCACCCTTTGGCTTCGAAGAGGCCAAGCCGCAGCGGCAAGCTCATCAACCCGCAATGGAAATCAGGCCGCGTTTCAAGGCTCGTTTCGAGCGGCAAGTCGGCCGGCAGCATCCGTTCGAATAGATGCCGCAATGGCCCGTCGTGACCGAAAATCACCCGGCCGCCCTCGCGGCGCGCCCGCTCGGCCAGCAGCGGCAGAAAGCGCACCGCCCACAGACAGTCGCCGTTGCCTTGTTCGCCATACACGATCAGCGTTTTTCCTTCCAGCGATTCGCCCTGCCAATGCGCGCTGATCGCGGCGAGCGCATGTTGCGCGTTATTCAGGTCGTCGGCAAACGCGACGCGTGATTCGTAATGCGCCCAGCCCTCGGCGAAACGTCCCGTACGGATTTCGAGCTCCGACAGATCGAACAGTGCATGCGCGTTATTCGGCGACAACACCAGCACCTGCCTGAGCAACGCTTCCGCTTCGGCAAGACGCGCCTGCTCCTTGATGCACAACGCGAGTTTGTGAAGCGCCACCGGATTGCCGGGCACAACACGCACTGCTCTGCGCAGCAGCCGCTCGGCCGTGTCGAAGTCGTTGCGTTGTTGCACGGCGGCGGCGCGCCAGATCAGCGCATTGGCGTCTTCGGCGTTCTGTTTGAGAAGCAACGTTGTGGCGGAGTCGACAAGTGCCCAGTCGCGCACGATGAATGCCGTCTGCGCAATCGTGTGAAGCAGCGTGGGTTCGCAAGAGGGATCGAGCTGATAAGCGCGCACCAGCGCTGCCAGCGCTTCGCTCTGGCCTGCTTTGTCGCGCCCGGCGCCTTGCAACAGCGTTTGTCCGAACGCGAGACAGTCGGCCGCGCCGGCATGCGGCGCGGCGGCACGTGTGCGCAGGTCCGCGAGTTGGCTATCTGCCGGTTCGGTGTTCGGCTCGGTATTCAGATCAGTCATTGAGACGGTGCTGCACGCGCAGTACGAAGACGCTCAGAGCGCGCCCTTTACGGCGCGCTCGCCGCGATCTTCGGCGTGCTCACGGCGACATCGCCACATTGAGCACGGTGGCGCAGCGCGTGGTCGATCAGCACCAGCGCGAGCATGGATTCGGCGATCGGCGTGGCACGGATGCCGACGCACGGGTCATGGCGTCCGAACGTTTCGACGATGGCCGGCTGCCCTGCCTTGTCGATCGAGCGGCGCGGCGTGCGGATGCTCGAAGTCGGCTTGATCGCGACGGACACCGTGATGTCCTGGCCGGTCGAAATACCACCGAGCACGCCGCCCGCGTGATTACCGACGAAGCCCTCCGGCGTCAATTCATCACCGTGCACCGAGCCGCGTTGCGCGACGCTGGCGAAGCCCGCGCCGATCTCGACGCCCTTCACCGCATTGATGCCCATCATGGCGTGCGCGATGTCCGCGTCGAGGCGGTCGAACAGCGGCTCGCCAAGCCCGACCGGCACGCCTGAAGCCACGACGTTGATACGCGCGCCGATCGAATCGCCGTCTTTGCGCAGCGCATCCATGTAATTTTCGAGTTCCGGCACGATCTCCGCATTCGGCACAAAGAACGGGTTCTCACGCACGTGAACCCAGTCGACGAACGGCACGTCGATCTCGCCGAGCGCCGCCATGTAGCCGCGGATCTCGGTACCGAATTTTTCGCGCAGCCATTTCTTCGCTACCGCACCGGCCGCCACCGTCGGCGCAGTCAGACGAGCTGACGAACGGCCACCGCCGCGATAGTCGCGAATGCCGTATTTTTGCCAGTAGGTGTAGTCGGCGTGACCGGGCCGGAAGGTGTCCGCGATATTGCCGTAATCCTTGCTGCGCTGGTCTGTATTGCGGATCAGAAGCGCGATCGGCGCGCCGGTGGTCTGGCCTTCGAACACGCCCGACAGGATCTCGACCTTGTCTTCTTCCTGGCGCTGCGTGACATGGCGCGACGTGCCCGGCTTGCGGCGGTCGAGTTCGAGCTGAATGTCGGCTTCGCTAAGCGCCATGCCCGGCGGGCAGCCGTCGATCACGCAGCCGATAGCGGGGCCGTGCGATTCGCCGAAGGTCGTGACAGTGAAAAGCGTACCGAGCGTGTTGCCGGACATGGGCGTCGTCCAAAGAAATGCGGGGAAGGCACTATTATGCCAGCCCTATGGGCCTAGGGCCGGGTTGCGTGCCGGCCTATGTCTTCTGGACAAGCCGGGAGCGAGTGCAGCAATCCCCATGCTACTTCCGCGCCCCGCGCAACTCGGTGACGATCTGCTGCAGCACTTCCGGCGACGCCTGCGCCGGATCGATCGGCTCACCCACCGCCAGCGTCAGCCGGCTCATCACGCCCTTCTGGATCGGTCGCGGCCAGCGCGCGTCGTTGGCGCGCGAAAACACGCTGCCCCACAGTCCGCGCAACGCCATCGGTATTACCGGCGCCGGCGTGCGGCGGATGATCTCGGTCACGCCGTGGCGGAACGGATTCATCTCGCCAGTCTTCGTAAGCTTGCCTTCCGGGAAGATGCAGACCAGATCGCCCTCGGCGAGCGCCTCGGCGCAGCGCTCATAGGCGCCCGCCAGCAGCGCCGGATCCTGATGGGCGGGCGCGATCGGAATCGCCTTCGCATGACGGAACACCCAGCCGGCGAACGGCGACTTGAAGATCTGATAGTCCATCACGAAGCGGATCGGCCGCGGGCTCTCGGCCATGATGACGATCGCATCGACGAAGCTCACGTGGTTGCACACCAGCACGGCCGCGCCTTCTTCCGGAATCCGCTCGGCATGAACCAGACGAATCCGGTAGAACGTATGCACCAGCACCCAGGCAATAAAGCGCAGCAAAAACTCGGGCACGAGCGAATAGATGTACGTCGCGACGACAATGTTCAGCAACGCGGTAACGAGGAAAATCGCCGGAATGCTGAAACCCGCCGCGGTCAGCCCCATCGCCATCAACGCCGAAACGATCATGAACAGCGAATTCAGAATATTGTTCGCGGCGATGATGCGTGCGCGATGGCTCGGCTGGCTGCGGCTCTGGATCAGCGCATAGAGCGGCACGCTATAGAAGCCGCCGAACATGGCCAACAGAAACAGATCGGCCAGCACGCGCCAATGGGCAGGCCGCACCAGGAATTCGCCGACGCTCAGCAGATGCCCGGCGGCCGGCAACGCATGACTCGCGAAGAATAGATCGATCGCGAACACGCTCATGCCGATCGAGCCGAGCGGCACGAGGCCGATTTCGATGCGCCGCTTCGAGAGCTTTTCGCACATCAGCGAACCCAAACCGATGCCGATCGAGAACGTACCGAGAAGCACGGTGACAACATCCGGATCGGCGGACAGCACGTTTTTCGCAAAGCTGAAAAACGACGACAGAAAGGTCGCGCCGACGAACCACAGCCAGGAAATCCCCAGCAGACTCAGAAACACCGTCCGGTTTTCTCGCGCGAGCTTCAGGTTGCGCCACGTCTCGCTGACCGGGTTCCAGTTGATGCGCAGATCCGGCTGCGGCGCCGCCGTGACAGGCACGAAGTTCGACACCAGCCGCCCCACCAGCGCAATCCCGACACATGCGCAGGCCAGCACCACGGCGCCATGCTCGACGAATCCAGCGCCCACGCCGCCGACGATCGTGCCGATCAGGATCGCGACGAAGGTGCCCATCTCAACCATCCCGTTACCGCCGACCAGTTCCGACTTCGACAGATGCTGCGGCAGATATGAGTACTTGACCGGTCCGAACACAGTCGAATGGACGCCCATCAGAAACGTGCACAGATACAGCAGCGGCGCGCTATGCAGCCAGAAACCCGCGCCGCCGATCAACATCACGACGATCTCGAAGCTTTTGACGAAGCGCGTGAGCATCGCCTTGTCGTACTTGTCCGCGATCTGGCCGGAGGTGGCCGACAGCAGCACGAACGGCAAAATGAAAATCGCCGAAATCAGGAACGCGGCCGTTTTCGGATCGACACCGGAAAAGCGCGCCGCCTGATACGTGACGAGCGATGTGAAGCCGATCTTGAACACGTTGTCGTTCATCGCGCCGAGGAACTGGGTCCAGAAAAACGGCGCGAAGCGGCGCTGACCGAGCAGGCGGAACTGCGACTCGTGCGACTCGTGAGGGCGGGCGGCACGGCGGGCAGCAGGTAACGGTCGATCGCTCATGAAGTTCGGGAACGGGCTAAAAGCGGGCTAAAAGACCAACACAGGGGAAAGGACCAGACACAAAAAAAGCGCACGCTTTCGCGCGCGCCTTGACCGCATCTTCACACTCACGGCAACGGCGCGAGCGCCGCGGTGAGCCACCGCGCGTTACTTGATTAGCGCGGCGCCGCTTGCTGTTCCTGCGGTTCTTCCGGCCAGTCGCGGATGTAGGCCTTGAGCATGCGGTTTTCGAAGCCCTGCTCTTCGACCACCGCCTTCGCGACGTCGTAGAACGAGATCACGCCCATCAGCGTGCGGCTTTCCATCACCGGCAAATAGCGCACATGATGCTCGAGCATCATGCGACGAACCTCGTTGACGTCCGTTTCGGGCGTGCAGGTGAGCGGATGATCGTCCATCAACTTACGGATCGTGGAGGTACCTAGGCTGCCGCCATGCTTGCTCAAGGTCAGAATAATTTCGCGAAACGTCAGCATGCCGACCAGGTCGCCGTATTCCATCACGACCAGCGAGCCGATGTCGTGCTCGGCCATGGTATTGACTGCGTCGTGCAGCGTTGTATCTGGCGTGACCGTGAAAAGGGTGTTGCCTTTGACTTTAAGAATGTCGCTGACTCGCATGATCTGTCTCCGTGATACCCGCTAAGCTGATAATGCCTGAATGATTTTCGATCCTAGCGGAAAGGCCCATAAAAGGAAAGCGGGCCGCCCACCAAGGCGCAACGGGCGTTTGCAAGGCCGGTCCGGCGCCATCCCGAGCGCGCGCATCGGGAAAACCGCGCTTGAAGCGAGCCATGCCGGTGATAGGATGGCCGCCACTTTCACCTTTCGCGAGGCCGTCCGTGGCCTCGCCGCCCAGGATGTCCGCCAACCGTTTCGATACGCTTGCGCTGCACGCCGGCGCGGCGCCCGACCCCACCACCGGCGCGCGCGCCACGCCGATTTACCAGACTACCTCGTTTTCGTTTCGCGACTCGGACCACGCCGCGGCGCTCTTCAATATGGAACGCGCCGGCCACGTCTATTCGCGCATCTCGAATCCGACCGTGGCCGTGTTCGAGGAACGCGTTGCCGCGCTGGAAAACGGCGCGGGTGCGATCGGTACAGCCAGCGGCCAGGCCGCACTCCATCTGGCGATCGCCACGTTGATGGGCGCCGGCTCCCACATCGTCGCCTCGAGCGCCCTGTACGGTGGCTCGCACAACCTGCTGCACTACACGCTGCGGCGCTTCGGCATCGAGACGACCTTCGTCAAACCGGGCGACCTCGACGCGTGGCGCGCCGCGCTGCGCCCGAACACACGCCTGCTGTTCGGCGAGACGCTTGGCAACCCGGGCCTCGACGTGCTCGATATCGCCGCGGTGGCGCAGCTCGCACATGAGCACCGCGTGCCGCTGCTGGTCGATTCGACCTTCACCACGCCCTACCTGCTCAAACCGTTCGAGCATGGCGCCGACTTCGTCTATCACTCGGCGACCAAATTCCTCGGCGGCCACGGCACCACGATCGGCGGCGTACTCGTGGACGGCGGCACCTTCGACTTCAACGCGTCCGGCCGTTTCCCCGAATTGACCGAACCGTACGAAGGCTTTCACGGCATGGTATTCGCCGAGGAAAGCACAGTCGCGCCGTTCCTCCTGCGCGCGCGCCGCGAAGGCTTGCGCGACTTCGGCGCGTGCCTGCATCCCCAGGCCGCCTGGCAACTGCTGCAAGGCATCGAAACACTGCCGCTACGCATGGAGCGGCACGTCGCGAATACGCGCAAGGTGGTCGAATTCCTGTGCACGCACCCTGCCGTCGAAGCCGTCGCCTACCCGGAACTACCGTCGCATCCGGACCATGCGCTCGCAAAGCGTCTGCTGCCACGCGGCGCGGGGGCGGTGTTCAGCTTCAATCTGCGCGGCGACCGTGCCGCAGGGCGCAGCTTTATTGAAACGCTTTCGCTGTTCTCGCATCTCGCGAACGTCGGCGACGCGCGCTCGCTGGTCATCCATCCCGCGTCGACAACGCACTTCCGCATGGACGCCGCCGCGCTCGCCGCAGCCGGCATCGCCGAAGGCACGATCCGACTCTCGATCGGCCTCGAAGACCCCGACGATCTGATCGACGACCTCAAGCGTGCGCTGAAAGCCGCGCAGAAAGCGGGCGGGACGACCGCGCCTGGGAGCGGACCATCCGGTCCGTCCAGCGGGGCGAAAAACGGCCCCTCCAACTCATCCGCTGCTTCGGCCCAAGGCAACCTCTCCGGCTCATCCGCCGCTCCAGCCCACAGCGACCCATCCGGCTCATCCGCCGCTCCAGCCCACGGCAACCCATCCGGCTCATCCGCCGCTCCAGCCCACGGCAACCCATCCGGCTCATCCGCCGCTCCAGCCCACGGCAACCCATCCGCCCCATCCGCCGATGCGGTCAACCCCCGCCCGGAGTCCGCATGATCCTCACCGTTCAAGGCAAGGCCGCCTACGCGTATACCGGCGGCAAACCATTCGACCCCGGCCTGCCGACCGCCGTGTTGATCCACGGCGCCGAACATGACCATAGCGTGTGGGCATTGCAAACGCGTTACTTCGCTCATCATGGCTTCAGCGTACTGGCGGTCGATCTGCCCGGACACTGCCGCAGCGCCGGCCCGGCGCTCACCACCGTGACGGCAATGGCCGACTGGCTGGCCGCCGTGCTGGACGCCGCCGGCGTACAGCGCGCCTTCGTGGCCGGCCACAGCATGGGCTCGCTGATCGCACTCGACTTCGCCGGCCGCTATCCGGCGCGCGTAACGCACCTAGCGCTGCTCGCCACCGCCGTGCCGATGACCGTCTCCGACACCTTGCTCGACGCCGCCCTGCATCGCGAGCCCGATGCAATCGACATGGTCAATCAATGGTCGCATTCGACGTTCGCCGCCAAGCCGTCGTGCCCCGGCCCGGGCTTCTGGCTGCACGGCATGAACCAGCGACTCATGGAACGCGTCTCGGCAAACGGCGAGCCGCACCTGTTCCACACCGACTTCACCGCCTGCAATAGCTACGCGGACGGCATCGCACGCGCCGCTGAGGTGCGTTGCCCGACGCGCTTGATCGTGGGCCGGCGCGATGCGATGACGCCACCGCGCGCGGCCAAAGCGCTCGCCGACGCGCTCTCTCAAACCGGCGTGCCGGTCGACACCGTCATACTCGAAGCCGGCCATGCCCTGATGACCGAGCAGCCCGATGCCACGCTCGACGCGCTGTTCAGCTTTGCCTCGAAGGCCGTAAGCGGCGTTCCACACGGCGTTCAATAGTTGCTGCGAGTCGTCACGATAACCGCACAGGCAGACGCGTGCCATCGGCCAAATGGCCAGGTTGCGCGCGTGGTCCGATAGCCGCACAATGGGTTAAGCCTGTCCTGTTTCGAGCGCGTTCCGAGCATGTCGACGCGCGGCGCGGCAACCTGGAAGCGACGGGCACGGAATCGAGTAGCGTCGACATTCGGAGGCCGTGATGGCTCAAACCGCGCACACCGATCACTTCGCGAGTTTTGCGGAGTTCTATCCGTACTACCTGAGCGAGCATCGCAACACGGTATCGCGGCGGCTGCATTTCGTGGGTTCGCTCGGCGTGATCGGCTGCCTCGCCATGGCGCTCGCCACCGGTGACTGGTTATGGCTGCCGGCCGCCGTAATCTGCGGATATGGCTTTGCCTGGGTCGGGCATTTCTTCTTCGAGAAAAACCGGCCGGCTACCTTCCGGCATCCGCTTTATAGCCTGATGGGCGATTGGGTGATGTTCAAGGACATCTGCGTGGGGAAGATTTCGCTGTAGGTTGCCGCTTCAGGCGGCCTGATGTGGCATTGAAGAAGTACCCTGCTCGCCTTCCTGGTTACGCGCGGCCCGCGCGGCAGCACGTGCCGCCAGCAGCGTAGCGAGCGTCACTTTCAGCTTGTCGTTTTCCAGCGCCGCCAGAAGCGTCTGGCCATCCACGCGCGTAGAGCTCAGTTCGAGCTGATATTCGAGCTCCGCGCGGTCGATCACGAACAGGTCGAACAGGCGCTCGACCGTGATCTGCGCCGGATTTGCCAGCAGCAGAAAGTGCGGACGCGCACCGTCGTCCTCCAGGCGCGCAATCCAGTCGATCTCCTCGAGCTTTTGCAGCAAGTTGATCGTGGTGCCCATCTCGCGGCGAAGCATTCGCGAGAGCTCCGGCACCGTGTAGCCGCGCTTGCCCGCATCGCGCGCTTCTGAGAGCCGCGCGAGGAGCTCAAGCGAATCGAACAGATCGCTGCCCGCGAAAGTCGGCCGGTGAAACTGGCCGATGCGGATCGCCGGCAACGCCGACGCGATCATCGCGCCGGCCAGTGCGATGAACCAGCAGAGGTACATCCACAACAGAAATAGCGGCACAGCGGCAAATGCACCGTACACCGCGGTGTAGGTGGGAATTCGGCGCACGTAGAAGCCAAAGCCGCGCTTGGCGAGTTCAAAGGCGATCGCGGCAGTAATCCCGCCAATCACCGCGTCGCGCCATTCCACCCGGCAGTTCGGCAGAAACACGTAAAGCATCGTGAAGGCGAGCGCCGTCAACGGTAGCGATGCCCCGGTCAGCGCCCAGTCGATCACCGGCGGGATATGCTGGGCGCCCGTGAACGCCATGGACCGCGTGAACAGATAGGAAGAAATCGACAGGCTCACGCCGATCAGAATCGGCCCGAGCGTGATGATCGCCCAGTAGACCAGAATGCGCTGCGCGATCGGCCGCGCCTTGCGCACCCGCCAGATCACATTGAAAGCGGATTCCACGGTCATCATTGTCATGACGGCGGTGACGAACAGAAAAATCATGCCGATGGTCGTCAGGCCCTTGGCCTTCGACGCGAATTGGTTCAGATAATTGAAAATCTGACTGTTGAGCTGCGCAGGCATCAGATGGTCGGCGAGGAAAATCTGCAGCGACATCTGAAACGAGCTGAAAATCGGAAACGCGGTGAACAGCGCGAACGCGACCGTGGCGAGCGGCACGAGCGCGAGCATGGTGGTGAACGTGAGGCTGCCGGCCACCTGCGGAATGCGGTCTTCGCTGCTTCGCTTCGCGGCAAACTGCGCGAGCCGTTTGAGCGTGTCGAGATCGAAACGCACCCTGGACAACAAACCCACCTCCTTGCTTCATAAAACGGTGTTTCAGGACCGTGCGCGAGGCCTGGCCGAATGGCTATGGATGGCCTCTGCAGCGGACCCAACCCCTATAATACCCGTTCACCGATGAGGCCTATGAAAGACATTCTCGTGCTCTATTACAGCCGTCATGGCGCCACGCGCGAGCTTGCGCTGGCGATCGCGCACGGCGTCGACAGCGTCCCCGGCATGCAGGCGCGCGTGCGCACCGTGCCGGCAGTTTCCACCGTCTGCGAAGCGACCCAACCGGATATTCCCGCTGAAGGGCCGCCCTACGTCGAACTGCGCGACCTCGAAGAATGCGCCGGTCTCGCGCTCGGTTCGCCCACCCGCTTTGGCAACATGGCCGCCTCGCTGAAATATTTTCTGGACGGCACCACGCCGCAATGGCTTTCGGGTGCGCTATCCGGCAAACCGGCCTGTGTGTTTACGTCCACCGGCAGCTTGCACGGCGGCCAGGAGTCGACGCTGCTGTCCATGATGCTGCCGCTTTTGCATCACGGCATGCTGATCGTCGGCATTCCGTACACCGAGAGCGCGCTCTCCACCACGCAAACCGGCGGCACGCCCTACGGCGCGTCGCATTTCGCACGCGCGGGCACGGCCGAACAGGGTATCTCCGCCGACGAAAAGACGCTTGCGATTGCCCTTGGCGCGCGCGTTGCCCGCACGGCGGCGTCCATGAGCGAGCGGCCGTGAGCGAGCCGGATGCACACAAGAGCGTGAGCGGCTCCGGGGCTCGGACATCAGCGAGCGAGTCGGGAGCATCGACGGCTACGAGCAGGCGTGAGCGGGATGCTGGCTCGCCCGCGACCGGCCACGATGCGCCGCAAACCGGCGCATCGGCGGCAAACGCCGCAACCAATGCGTCCATGTCGGCAACCGGTATTCCTATGCAGCCCGTGCAGCAAAAACGCGCCGCCGCACTCGGCGCCACCGCTGCCCTGCTCGCGCTGATCGTCTTGTCCGTCGCGTGGGAATGGTGGCTCGCGCCGCTGCGTCCGGGCGGCTCGGCGCTGGTGCTCAAAGCCGTACCGCTACTGCTCGCCCTGCCCGGCGTGTGGCGGCGTCGGCTTTACACGCTGCAATGGGCGTCGATGCTGATCCTCCTGTATTTTGCCGAGGGCATCGTCCGAGGCTGGAGCGACCGCGGCCTGAGCGCCCGCCTCGGCTGGCTCGAAGTCGCCCTCACCGTCGTTTTCTTCGTCTGCACGCTCGCGTATGTCGCACCGTTCAAGCGCGCGGCAAAACGGGCCGCCAGGCAGGCCGCAAAAGAGAACGCGCAGCAGAACACCGGGCAGGCTGGGGGAAGCCCGCGATGAGAACCGCGCTTCTCGCGTCACTTCTCGCGTCACTTCCCGCATAACCTGTCTGCCGACCATCCTGACCGACCAACATGACCCAAGCCGCTTTCCTCACCGCTTGCCGCGACACCATCGGCGCCGCCCAGGTACTGACCGACCCGCACGACACCGCCCCCTACTTCACCGACTGGCGCCGCCGCTACACCGGCGCGGCCTGCGCGGTGCTCTGCCCGGCCACACCGGACGAAGTCGCGACGCTCGTCAAACTCGCCGTCGAGCATCGCATCGCGCTGGTGCCGCAAGGCGGCAACACCGGTCTGGCCGGCGGCGCCACGCCGGATGCAAGCGGCGCGCAGGCGGTCATCAGTCTGCGGCGTCTAAACCGCGTGCGTGACATAGATCCGCACAACAACACTATCACCGTCGAAGCCGGTGTCATCCTTGCCGAAGTGCAGAAGCACGCCGAGGAAGCCGGCCGCCTGTTCCCCCTGAGCCTCGCTGCCGAAGGCAGTTGCACGATCGGCGGCAATCTCGCCACCAACGCGGGCGGCACCGGCGTACTGCGCTACGGCAACACGCGCGAGCTGTGCCTGGGCCTCGAAGTGGTCACCCCTCAAGGCGAACTGTGGGACGGCCTGCGCGGACTGCGCAAGGACAACACCGGCTACGATCTGCGCGATCTGTTCATCGGTGCGGAAGGCACGCTCGGCATCATCACCGCCGCCGTGCTCAAGCTGCATCCGCAGCCGGCCGCGCGCGTCACGGCGCTCGCCGCACTCGCGTCGCCGCATGCGGCACTCGATTTCCTGTCGCTCACGCAACGCATTGCCGGGCCGCTTCTGACCGGCTTCGAACTGATGTCGGATTTCTGTCTGCGGCTGGTGGGCCGGCATTTCGAGCAGATGCGCTATCCGTTCGCCGAGCCCCACGCGCAAGTCGTGCTACTGGAACTGTCGGACAGCGAGAGCGAGGAGCACGCGCGCGGACTGTTCGAGCGCCTGATGGAAACCGCGCTCGAAAAAGGCCTGGTCGAAGACGCGGTGGTAGCGGAAAACCTCACGCAGTCGCGGGCATTCTGGAATCTGCGCGAACACATCCCGCTCGCGCAGGCTGAGGAAGGCCTGAACATCAAGCACGATATCGCGGTGCCGATTTCGCGCATCGGACACTTCATCGAGGAAACCGACGCGGCGATCGCGCAAGCCGTGCCGGGCGTGCGCATGGTCACGTTCGGACATCTCGGCGACGGCAACCTGCACTACAACGTGCAGGCGCCCGAGGGCGTCGACGCGAAGGCATTCCTAAAAACCTGGCAAAGCCCGATCAACCAGCTCGTCTACGACAGCGTGCACCGGCATCGCGGCAGCATCAGCGCGGAACACGGCCTCGGCCAGTTGAAAATCGACGAGGCGATGCATTACAAGCAGGACGTCGAGGTGCAGTTGATGCGCGCCGTCAAACGCGCGCTCGACCCGCTGAACCTGATGAATCCGGGCAAGGTGCTACGCTAAGGGTTAAAGCCTTCGTCATCTGGTACGGGGCCCATTGCAGGAGTCGTCGTCGTGAAGATTCGAGTGTTGTCCGATCTGCATCTGGAGAACGACGAGCCCGAGCTGATCCCGCATGCGCACGCGGATCTGATCGTGCTGGCCGGCGACATCCACAATCATGCGGCCGGCCCACGGTGGGCCGCGCAAACCTTCGACGGCGCCGTGCCAGTGGTCTACGTGCCCGGTAATCACGAGTACTACGATGGCGAATTCGGCGCGCTCGAAACGGCCCTCTACGACGCCGCCGCGCAAGTCGACAACGTGCATGTGCTGAACAATGCCGCGCTGGTCGACCCGCAAGGCCGCTGGCGCGTGCTCGGCACCACCTTGTGGACCGATTTCACGTTATTCGGCGCGGATCCTGACACGCTCGCCGAGTCCATCGACGCATCGCGCCGGGTGATGCTCGACTTCCGCGGCCTGATCCAGATGAACTGGCCGCACGACACCCAGGACTCGCCGCGCGACTTTGCCCCTGACGATTCCCTCGCGCTGCACCGGCAGGCGCGCGCCTGGCTCGAAAGCGAGCTGGCGAGGCCGTTCGGCGGCAAGACGATTGTCGTCACGCATCACGCGCCGCATCGGCTGAGTCTGGCCGAGCGCTACGCGGAGGACCGCGTGTCGGCCGGTTTCGTCAATCATTTGCCGGAACTGGTGCGCTCGCCCGTTGCGCTGTGGATTCACGGGCATACGCATACGCCGTTCGATTACACCGTGAACGGCACGCGGGTGGTCTGCAATCCACGCGGCTATCTCGACCGGCGCACCGGTCAGCCGGAGAATCCGCAGTTCGCGTGGGATAAGGTCGTCGAGATATAGCGTCGGCTTGGGGCCGATCTGGGTAGCGCGGCCAAGCGCCACGCACTACGCTGTTGTTGTCATTGAGTTCGGGTCTGGCTGACACATTACTGGCGTGTCGGTGTTAGCGTTGGCGCGCTGGCCGTATCGGTGCCAAATCGCCCGGATAGCCCGAATCGGTCAAACCGCCAGACCGGTGATCTCCGGAGGTCGCTCATGTGTGGTCGAATCAGCCAGTACCGCGATCCAAATCTGTACGCACAGCAGCTTGGCCTCGCCGATCCGCTGATGTTGTTCGATGCCGCCGATCGCCGCCCCGGCTACAACCTCGCGCCGGGAACCCACCCGCTGGCGATTTACCCGGACCAAACGCTGCACGCAATCCACTGGGGTTATTGCCCGCAATGGGCACGCGAGCAGCATCTGCCGCAGACGATCAACGCGCGCGCCGAAACCGCGCCGCAGACGCGCTACTTCAAAGACCTATGGAAAACCGGACGGGTATTGGTGCCGGCGGACGGCTGGTTCGAATGGCGCATGGAAGCGGCGCCCGGAACATCAAACGGGGATAACGCAGCGGAAGCCGACGCAACGGTCCGCCAGCCCTATTTCGTGCATCTGAAAAGCGATGCACCGATGTACCTCGCGGCTTTATCGAGCGTACGCGGCACAGAACCGCAAACGGAAGGCATGGGACTGGTGATCGTGACGGCCACCGCCGACGCGGGTCTGATCGACGTACACGGCCGACGCCCGCTGGTGTTCGCGCCGGAGGCCGCGCGCCGTTGGCTGGATCCGGCGCTGCAGTTCGACGAAATCGAGCAGCTCGCACGCAGTGCCTGCCTGCCCGCCGCGCGGTTTCGCTGGCACCGGGTGAGCCCGGAGGTAGACCGCACGCTCAACGACGAGCCGGGTCTGATCGAAGCGCTGCATTGAACGTGCGGAGCGCGGATCGAAGCGGATCGGCAGCCAGACCGCGACGGCGCGGCAACGCGGAAGACACACCGAAAAAAAAGCAACAGCAAACTCAATCGGCGCACGCCAGGCAACCCGGCGCGCGGACGAGCTTCAGAGCCTCAACGATCGCGCCGTTGTCCCTGCCCATCGGGGCGCTCGACCTTGATCGGCACCAGTTGCGGCTGCTGGTCGCGCAGGCGGCGCAGCAGATCGCGCGATGCGGCGATTCCAATCAGTCCCAGCATGACGGCCACGCCGATCATCAGATGCGTATCCATGAGTTCTCGTCCTTCAATTATTGCGGTTGTTGCGATTTGCCGAACTGCGGCTAATTGAACGCGTCCCGCTGAATGCGGCAGCGCATGAACCACACGTTAGCAAATCGACCGCGGCGCAGAAGTAAGGAAATGTTGCGGCGCGGCACTTATGTAACAGGCAGTCACGCCGCATCTGCATCAAACCGTCAAGAATGGTCAGCCGCCCGTGTGGCGCTGCTTCAGCCACGCGCGAACTGGCGCAATTCTTCCTGGTCGACGGCCAGCGTGGCGGGCAGTTCGTCGCGCAGGAATTCGACCCACGTGCGAATTTTCGCGTCCAGATACTGCCGCGACGGGTACAGCGCATACAGATTCATTTCCTGCGACGTGTATTCCGGCAACAGCCACACGAGTTCACCGCTACGCAAGCCGCTGATCGCCGAGTAGATTGGAATCAGCCCGACCCCCATACCGTTGCACGCCGCGACCGCCATGGCCTCGGCGACATTCACCTGGAAGGTGGCGGGGCCGAGGGCGATCGTTTCCTCGCCGTTCGGGCCGTCGAACGTCCATTTGTCGGTCGGAAACACCGGCGTGACCATTTGCAGGCAGGTGTGGCGCACGAGGTCCGCGGGCGTTTGGGGCACGCCGTGCCGCTCCAGATAAGCCGGCGACGCGCACGCAATGCTGAACGCGCTGCCCAGCCGCTGCGACACCAGGCCCGAATCCGGCAGGCCGGTTGCCAGTGTCAGGGACACGTCAAAACCTTCGTCGAGCAGATCGGGCATGCGCTGCGCGAGCGTCAGTTCGATATGCACGTCCGGATAGCGCTCCTGATAGCGGCCCACCGCCGGCACCACATAGTGCTGGCCGAAGCTCGTCATTGCGTGGACCTTGAGCTTGCCGGACGGACGCGCGTGGGCGTCGCTGGCCTCCGCTTCCGCCTGATCCACGTAAGCGAGGATCTGCTCGCAGCGCTGCAGATAGCGCTCACCCGCCTCGGTCAGCGCGATACGGCGCGTGGTGCGGTTCAACAGACGCGTGCGCAAATGCGCTTCCAGATCAGAAACCGCGCGCGACGCGTAGGCCGTGGTCGTGTTCAGATGCTGCGCGGCACCCGTAAAGCTGCCCGCTTCGACGACGCGGACAAATACGCGCATGTTTTGAAGCGTATCCATACTTTTTCCCTGTCGATCCGGAGTTAGCGCTTTAGCGCTTACTCCGGTCCCATGCAACATAGTTGCAATATAGTTGCGCGAGATCGGTAGCGATTGTTACACGATTCGCAAAGGCGATTGTCTCATATTGCGTAAAAATGCCTTGCATCTTTACCGGTTATTCCCCAATCAATCCAAAAATATAATGGCGCACATGCTTCTATAGCCAATTTTGGAGGAAATCGTGCAGTCTCCGGTACAGAAAGGGGTCGCCGCAGCCGCGGTTCTTACGATCCTATTAACAATCGCCGGCTGTGCCAGTACCGGAGGCATCGCGCCGCAAGACCGCGGAATCGAACCCTCCTCGCTCGACGCAGGCAACGCCATCCGGGCCGCCAACGCGGACGCCCAATGGCCGGCCACCGACTGGTGGCGCGCCTATAACGATCCGCAACTCAATGAGTGGGTCGAAGCCGCGCAGGCGGGCAATCCGAGTCTCGCTGCGGCCCAGGCGCGCGTGCGCGAAGCCATGTCAATGGCGGGCGTCGCCCGTTCGGCGCTGTCGCCGCAAGTGAATGGCAGCCTGTCGATCCAGCGCCAGAAATGGGCCGACAACGTCTATTACGGCCCGGGCCCGCTCGCGGGCGAGCAGTCGTGGAATAACACCGGCACGCTGGGTCTGTCGTACAACCTCGATATCTGGGGCAAGGACAAAAACGCCGCCGAGCGCGCACTCGACGCCGCCCATGCAAGCTCAGCGGATTTCCGCGCCGCCCAGCTCGAACTGGAAGGCAATGTCGTGCGGACGTACATCGAGATGTCGATGAACTACGCGCTGCTCGATATCGCCAAGTCCACGCTGCAGCAACAGCAGCAGATCGTCGACCTGGCGAACCGGCGCCTGAAAGGCGGCATCGGCACCCAGCTCGAAGTAAGCCAGGCCGAAACGCCGATGCCGGAATACGAACGCCAGATCGATGAGATCGAAGAAAAGATCGCACTCGGCCGCAATCAATTGGCCGCACTGGCCGGCAAGGGTCCTGGCGCGTGTGACACGATCCAGCGTCCGACGCTCTCGCTCGACAACGCACCCGCCGGTCTGCCAAGCGCACTGCCTGCGGATCTGATCGGCCATCGGCCGGACGTGGTCGCGGCACGCTGGACGGTAGCGGCGCAAGCGCGCGGCATCGACGTCGCCAAGGCCAGCTTCTATCCGGACATCAACCTGCTGGCGTCGATCGGCGGATATGCCGCAATGGGGCCGCTGTTCCAGTTCCTGAAAGACCCGTCGCATAGCTGGAGCGCGGGTCCGGCGCTGTCGCTGCCGATCCTCGACGGCGGACGTCTGCGCTCGCAGCTCGGCGCGGCGTCGGCAGGGTACGACGAGGCAGTCGATCGCTATAACCAGTCGATCGTCGGCGCGCTGAAGGACATCTCCGATCAGGTGATCCGGATCCGTTCGCTCGCCACCCAGGCGCAAGACGCCAACCGTTCGGTCGCGGCGGCTCGCAAGAACTACGACCTCGCGCGCGAAGGGTATCGGCGCGGTTTGACCGACTATTTGAACGTGCTGATCGCGCAAAGCCAGTTGCTGCGCGCACAGGAAGGCGTCGCGAAGATTCAGGCCGAGCGGCTCGGCGCGCATGCGTCGCTGGTCACGGCATTGGGTGGTGGACTCGACGAACCGGCCAATGGTCCTCAGGCGAACGAGACGCTGCCGGCGCATGGGAAGGGCAAGAGCCAGCCGGCGGCAAGCGCGGCCACGGCTACGGCTGCATCGGGCGCCTCGGCGCAAACGGCCTCGCCTGACCACGCAGCGACCGCCGTACCGGCCCCGGCTGGTCATGCGGCGGCCACTGCACCGGCCTCGACCGGCACCACGCACGCACAGGGCCCGTCCACCAACGCGTCCGCGGCTGAGTAAGGAAGCCGACCATGTCAGCCTCCCCCTCTCCCGCCCCGCGCCCGGCATCGTTTGCCGCGCTCTACTCAGCCGCCGCCGACTGGGCGCGCACCGACGGTCTCACGTGGGTCTATCTGTTCAAAGCGCTCGCTGCCTGCTTTCTGGCGCTCGGCATCGCGATGAAACTCGACCTGCCGCAACCGCGCACCGCCATGACCACCGTGTTCATCGTGATGCAGCCGCAAAGCGGGATGGTGTTCGCCAAGAGCTTCTACCGGATCTGCGGCACGCTGGTCGGTCTCGTCGTGATGCTGGCGTTGATCGGCCTGTTCGCGCAGCAGCCGGAGATGTTCATCGTCACGACCGCGATCTGGGTCGGCATCTGCACCGCGGGCGCCGCGCGCAATCGCAACTTCAAGTCTTATGGTTTCGTGCTGGCCGGCTATACCGCCGCGCTGATCGGTATTCCGGCCTCGCAGCATCCGGACGGCGCGTTCCTGAGCGCGCTCACGCGGGTGGCTGAAGTGGTGGTCGGCATAGTCTGCGCGGGCGCCGTCAGCGGGCTGGTGTTTCCGCAATTCGCCGGTTTGCAGATGCGCAGCACCGTGCGCGCGCGTTTCTCGGCGTTCGTCGAGTATGTGTCGGCCTCGCTGGCCGGCCGCAACGACCGCGCGCAGATCGAAGCGACCAACGCACGCTTCGTCGCCGACATCGTCGGTTTCGAAGCGGCGCGCAGTGTTGCCGTATTCGAAGGCCCCGATTCGCGGATGCGCGGCGGCCGTCTGGCGCGTCTGAACAGCGAGTTCATGACCGCCTCGACGCGCTTTCACGCGCTGCATCAGTTGATGAACCGGCTGCGCGATACGAACACGAGCGGCGCGACGGTCGCGGTCGAAGCGCTGGAGCCGTACTTCAAGGAAATCGCCCCGTTGCTCGCGAAATCCGGCGAACCGGTGTTGAGCGCCGCGGACGCCGCGCACGCCGCCGCGCAACTCGACGCGTACAAGGCGAACCTGCCCAAGCGGATGCGCGCAACACGCGCCGCCCTGGAAACGCAGCCGGACGCACCGCTGCTCGACTTCGACACCGGCGCTGAACTGCTGTACCGCTTCATCGACGATCTGCACGCGTATGCGGCCACCTATGCATCGCTTGCTGTCGACACGCACGAACGCGAGCGCTGGATTGAGCGTTACGAACCGAAAACGAATGGCATTGCAGCGGGCGTCGCCGGCTTGCGGGCGGCCATCGTCATGATCGTGCTCGGCGCGTTCTGGATCGCGACCGCGTGGCCAAGCGGCTCGACCTTGACGTTGGACGCCGCTGCGGTGTGCGCACTGGCGTCGTCGTCGCCGAATCCGAAGCGCACGGCGTTCCAGATGGCCGGCGGCACGCTGGTCGCCTCGGTGATGGGCATGATCGCGGTGTACGGCGTGTATCCGCACATCGACGGCTTTCCCCTGCTGTGCGCTGCGCTCACGCCGTTCCTGCTGCTCGGCGTGTTCATGACGACGCGCCCGGCGCTGGCCGGCTACGGCGTCGGCTACTGCATCTTCTTCTGTTTCCTGGCCGGTCCGGACAACCTGATTCACTACGATCCGAGCGGCACCATTAACGACGCGATTGCGCTGGTGCTGTCGATGCTGGTGTGCGCGATCGCCTTTGCCGTGCTGCTGCCGCCTTCGACGCCGTGGCTGCGCAACCGCCTGCTGGTGGACCTGCGCCGCCAGGTGACGCTGGCGAGCCGGGCGGGCATGCGCCGGGTGCGTTCGCGCTTCGAGAGCGGCGCACGCGATCTGATGTTCCAGATTAACGCGCTCGCGCAGAACGAACCCGAGCTCAAGCGCGACACCTTGCGCTGGCTCTTCTCGGTGCTCGAAGTGGGCAACGCGGTGATCGATCTGCGCCGCGAAGTGGCGGCGCTGCCCGCCGATGCGCGCTACGGGAAAACGATGCCGTGGCGCGTCACATTGCGTGCGATGCGCGACGCTGTGACCGCGCTTTTTGAACGGCCGCGTGCGGACCGTTTCGACCGCGCGCTCGCCGCCACCACCGATGCGATTGCCGCAGTTCAACAGATGCTGGCCACCTTCACGCCACCGCGTGAGGAGCGGCATCGGCTGCAACGCATTCTGAGTCAACTGCATTTCATTCGTACCGCGCTGCTCGATCCGCAATCTCCGCTTGAACCGCTGATGAGCGGACGTGCCGACGCGTCAGAAGGAGTTCGTCATGCCACGTGATATCGCCGTTTTCGACGCCTACGTGCCGGCCATTGTGCTGTTGTTTATCGCGGGCGCCGCACTTACCTGGGTGTTGGACCGCGTGATTGCCTACACAGGCGTGTATCGCGTGGTGTGGCATCCGTCCTTGTTCCGGGCCAGCTTGCTCGTGTGTGTGTGCGGCGCGCTGGGTCTCGCCGTTTATCGTTGATCAGAGTCGAAACATGACCATCCGAAATATTGTTGGCTTCGTCGCGACAGCCATTATTTTTATCGTCGCGATTTTGATTGGGCGCGTGTTGTGGGTTCATTACATGGATGAGCCGTGGACACGTGATGGGCGCGTGCGCGCTGAGATTGTGAATGTGGCGCCGGATGTTTCCGGCGCGGTCGTCGATTTGCCTGTTAAGGACAATCAACTGGTGAAGAAGGGGGATCTGTTGATGCAGATCGATCCTTCACACTATCAGATTGCTGTTGAGCAGGCGCAAGCTGCTGTTGCCGCGCGTCAGGCCGAGTTGCAGATGAAGCGGGATGATGCGCAGCGGCGTGCGGATATGGATGCTTTGGTTGTGTCCAAGGAGAGTCGTGAGAATGCTACGCACACTGCTTCTGCTGCTGAGGCTTCTTATCAGCAAGCGCTGGCTGCGCTTGATGCCGCCAAGTTGAATCTCGAGCGGACTCGGGTTGTGTCACCGGTTGATGGTTATGTCACTAACCTGAATGTATTCCGCGGGGATTATGCGACTGCTGGGGCTGCCAAGCTGGCGATTGTCGATAGTCACTCGTTCTGGGTTTATGGGTATTTTGAGGAGACTAAGCTTCCTCATGTTCGTATCGGTGATAAGGCTGAAGTTCGGCTGATGAGTGGGGGCACGCTGCAAGGGCATGTCGAGAGCATCTCTCGAGGGATCTATGATCGGGATAATCCCGAAAGCCGTGAGCTGCTGGCTGATGTGAATCCGACCTTCAATTGGGTTCGGTTGGCGCAGCGCGTACCCGTGCGGGTGAAGATTGATTCTGTGCCTGATGGGGTTGTGCTTGCGGCTGGGATTACTTGTACTGTTGTTGTTAAGCCGAGCTGAGTTGTTTGCATTCGCGGCGCTTGGTGTCTGTGCGCTTGTTGTCTGTGCGCTTAGGGTGTTGGCCTTTCCTTGATTTGTTAGTGGTCTATTAGCGTCGCCCCTGTGCGGGGCAGGCACTTACTTTCTTTGCCGCCGCAAAGAAAGTAAGCAAAGAAAGCGGCTCGAACCGCTCATGCTAAGTGGGCACCCTTGCCTGGAGGGGGTAGTGGCTCCGTGGAATCCGGGCCCTCGCACCTTCGAGCGTTAGTGACAAAGGCATCATCAGCTCCCACTCCGCACTCCGTGCGTCGCGGATGGGTCTGCATGGGAAACCAGGGGCTTCGTTTCGGCACGGTGGGGGCCGTCGGCTTCGCCTCGGCGACGCTGCGCGTGCCGGGCGGTACTTCAGTCGCTGGCTTCATTTCCGAGGCTCGGCACGGTGCTTCGCCGTTTTATAGCCTGAACTTGCCGACCATCTGCTTCAAGCCGCGCGCCTGGTCATCCAACGACCGGGCAGCCGCTGTGGCCTGCTCCACCAGCGCAGCGTTCTGCTGGGTGCCCGAGTCCATCTGCGTTACCGCAAGGTTGATCTCCTCGATGCCCGCGCTCTGCTCAGACGACGCCGCCGAAATCTCGCCCATGATGTCAGTCACGCGCTTCACCGCCTTGACCACTTCGTCCATGGTCTGTCCGGCATCCTGGGCCAATGTCGACCCGTTGCTCACTCGCTCCACCGACGTACTGATCAAGCCTTTGATTTCCTTGGCAGCACCGGCGCTCCGCTGAGCCAGATTCCGCACTTCCGCCGCCACCACCGAAAACCCGCGTCCTTCCTCGCCGGCCCGCGCAGCTTCCACCGCGGCGTTCAACGCGAGAATGTTGGTCTGGAATGCAATCCCCTCGATCACGCCAATGATGTCGCCAATGCTCCGCGCGCTATCGTTAATCTCGTTCATCGTCGCAACCACCCGGCTCACTACGTCGCCGCCCTTCTCGGCAATCGCCGAAGCATTGTTGGCCAGCGTGCTCGCCTGCTTCGCGTTGTCGGCGTTCTGTCTGACAGTGGAGGTCAACTGCTCCATGCTGCTCGCCGTGCGCTCGAGCGCCATCGCCTGCTGCTCGGTGCGCTGCGACAGGTCTAGATTGCCCATCGAAATTTCGCCCGACGCGGTCGCAATCGCGTCCGCACTGGACGCAATGTCGGAAACCGTCGTCGCGAGGCCGCTTTGCATGTCGTGCAGCGCGTACAGCATGCTCGACTTGTCCTTGCGGCCCAACACAATCTGATTCGACAGATCGCCCGCCGCGATCCGGCTGGCAATTTCCTTTGCGTACGCCGGCTCGCCGCCGAGCTGGCCGGCAAGGCGTCGCACCACCCACTCGCTAATGCCGAACGCCAACGCGATCAGCGCAACCGTCATCACCGCAATCATCACGAACGAGGAGTGGAAGATAAAACCCGACGCCTCGATGGTCGCCTTCGCGGCCGTGCCACGCTGCGCAACGAGCTCGTCGACGAGTTTTTCAAGCTTGCCGGTCTCGACCAGCAGCGAAACGTCCTGCGTGCCGACCTGCCAGTTCATCTGCGAAAGATCGAGCGGCTGCGCTTTCACGAGTGTCACGAAGTCACGCAAGTGGCCGCTCCACACCCCGACGGCAGCGGCAAATTTCTTCTGCTGGTCGACTGCCTTGGCGTCGGATGTGTCGACGTACTGTTGCAGCGTGCTGAGTTCCGTAGCAAGACCGCTCAAGCCCTTGTCGATGTCGGCGCCGAGATCGTCGCGCTCCTTGGCAGTGGTCGCGGTAAGCAGCATCTTTTGCGCGCGGCTTGCGCGCAGCATGTGGCCACGCGCCTCTTCGGCAGCGCGGCTCGCGACGTGCCCCTGGTCGTAGATCGATTGCGCGGAGGCGTTCAGGCGGCTGATCTGAGCCAGCGAAAATACGCCGATCACGAGCGTGCCGATCAGCAGCACGGCAAACGCAAGCCGCAACGTCGCCTTCACCGACAAGCCCTTGAGCCGCACGGCACGCGAGCGGCTGCCCTGTCCACGCGATGGCGACGGCTTGCCCGCCGCTTCCCCTTCCGGTACGAACCCCGCGCCCGTCTGGCCGCCCAGCGAAACTGCTTTCATATTCCTCGTCCCCACGTATCGAACTGCCGGAAAGGTCGGTTCCGGCATTCATGCTTATCTCTCCGGGTCTACGGCATAAACGTCTGCAATCTTTAACGTCGCTCGTGTCACGCCGATCGTCGCGCCCGGTCCTCGGCGCATTGCTTTGTAAGCTTCGCGCCCGCGACCGTTTTATACATGGCCAAAAATCCCCGAACCGCATTTATCAGACGGCTTGCCAACCACGCGTGCTACTGGCAACCCACTCGCCGCGAGCACCCCCGCGGTGCACCCGAGGCCCGATTTCCGCGCAGCCGTGTCGCCCCGACAGACCCGTATGTGTCCGATTCGCGACAAAACTTGTCCTTACATTTCATCGAAGCCACATTAAACTTCGACAAATAGCTGAAAACGCCGGACGCCGCGTCGAAATGCCGCACCGGTCGAACAGGCGGCCCGCAGCCTTAAATCATGACCATTCACCCTCTCTTCTCTCTCATCTAGCGTATGGAAACGAGCCTCGATAAAAGCGCCCTCGCCGGCGCCTCAGCCTCTGCCGCCGGTTCTGCCAGCCCCGGTGCCGTAGCGCAGCCCGCTAAAGTCCAGCGCACGGTCTACTCCGTGCTGGGTGCGATCAGCTTTTCGCACCTGCTCAACGACATGATCCAGTCGTTGATTCTGGCGATCTACCCGATGCTGAAAGACAACTTTTCGCTGTCGTTCGGGCAGATCGGCCTGATTACGCTGACCTATCAAATCACCGCGTCGCTGCTGCAACCGCTTGTCGGCACCTATACCGACAAGCATCCGAAGCCGTATTCGCTGCCCGTCGGCATGGGCTTCACGCTCGCCGGCTTGCTGCTGATGTCGGTTGCGCCGAATTTCGGCGTGCTGCTGGTCGCGGCTGCGCTGGTTGGCTGCGGCTCGTCGGTGTTCCATCCGGAATCGTCGCGGGTGGCGCGCATGGCCTCGGGCGGCCGCCACGGTCTGGCGCAGTCGCTGTTCCAGGTGGGCGGCAATGCGGGTTCGTCGCTCGGGCCGTTGCTCGCCGCGTTGATCGTGATTCCGCACGGCCAGCGCAGCATCGCGTGGTTCTCGGTGGCGGCGCTGGTCGCGATCGTCGTGCTCACGCAGATCGGCCGCTGGTACAAGCAGCATCCCGCTGTGAAGAAGGCGCGCAGCCAGGTCGGTCACGCGACGCTGTCGCGCAATCAGGTCATGTTCGCGATGGGCGTGCTGATGCTGCTGGTGTTCTCGAAGTACTTTTACCTCGCCAGCATCAACAGCTATTTCACGTTCTATCTGATCGACAAGTTCCATCTGCCGGTGCAGGCCGCGCAGGTCCACCTGTTCGTGTTCCTCGCGGCGGTCGCGGCAGGCACGGTAATCGGTGGTCCGATCGGCGACAAGATCGGCCGTAAGTATGTGATCTGGGTGTCGATCCTCGGCGTCGCACCGTTCACGTTGCTGCTGCCGTACGCCAACCTGTTCTGGACCGGCGTGCTGACGGTGATCATCGGTATCGTGCTGGCTTCGGCGTTCTCGGCGATCCTCGTCTATGCGCAGGAACTGATTCCCGGCAAGGTGGGGATGGTCGCGGGCCTCTTCTTCGGTTTTGCGTTCGGGATGGGCGGGATCGGCGCTGCCGTGCTCGGGCAGTTGGCCGATGCCACCAGCATCACCTATGTGTATAAGGTCTGCTCGTTCCTGCCGCTGATCGGCGTGCTGACGGTGTTTTTGCCGAATGTCGAAGGCACGCGCGCGAAAGCGTGATGAGCTTCTCCGGAAGTGAATGAGGAAAAAGGCGCTGCGGCGCCTTTTTCTTTGGCGCGGCGGGTTTGCCGGTGGCCTTTGCGTGGATTGCACGGCGCTGCCATCGCCGCAGCTTTGGCCAAGTCAGTTCGGCGTCGCGCCAGGCCGAGCGCGGTGGCGCTCATGGTGAACCCGCGTTGTCCGCACAACCACGCGTGCTCTATGCTTGTGCGGAGGTACGCACTACTCTCTCGCCGCGCCCAACAGCCGTACGACTCGCCATCCGTTCACTCACGCAGCAGAAGGATCGCCGCCGATGACCAGCTACCGCGACTTCCACCGCCGTTCGATCGAGCAACCCGAGGCATTCTGGCGTGAACAGGCGCAGCGGATTCATTGGCAAACGCCGTTCGATACAGTGCTCGACCGCTCGAATCCGCCGTTCGCGCGCTGGTTCGTCGGCGGCCGCACGAACCTGTGCCATAACGCGGTGGACCGGCATCTGGTCGATCGTCCGCAGCAGAACGCGCTGGTGTACGTATCGACGGAAACCGGCATCGAGCGGCGCTACACCTACGCCGAGCTCTACGCGGAAATCAACCGCATGGCCGCGGCAATGCGCTCGCTGGGCGTGAAGCGCGGCGACGTCGTGCTGCTCTATCTGCCGATGATCCCCGAAGCGCTGTTCGCGATGCTTGCATGCGCGCGGCTCGGCGCGATTCACTCCGTGGTGTTCGGCGGCTTCGCGGCCGCCAACCTGGCGGCTCGCATCGACGATGCGAAGCCTGTGCTGATCGTGACCGCCGACGCCGGCGCACGCGGCGGCAAGGTGATCGACTACACGCCGCTGGTGGACGAGGCGCTCGCGCGCGCGACCCATAAAACGCCGCACGTGCTGCTGATCGACCGGCAACTCGCACCCGAGCGCCTGAACGCGAGCTATCTGGTCGCCTACGAGCCATTGCGCGAACAGTTTTTCGATGCGCATGTGCCATGCGAATGGCTCGAATCGAATGAGCCGTCTTATGTGCTGTACACCTCGGGCACCACCGGCAAGCCGAAGGGTGTCCAGCGCGACGTCGGCGGCTATGCGGTGGCGCTGGCGGCATCGATGGAACACATCTTTCAGGGCAAGGCCGGCGACACGATGTTCACCGCGTCGGACGTGGGCTGGGTGGTCGGCCACAGCTACATCGTCTATGCGCCGCTGATCGCGGGCCTCACTACCGTGATGTACGAAGGCACGCCGATTCGTCCGGACGGCGGCATCTGGTGGCGCCTCGTCGAACAGTACAAGATCAATCTGATGTTCACCGCGCCGACCGCGCTGCGCGTGCTGAAAAAGCAGGACCCGGCGCTGTTGAAAAAATCCGATCTATCGAGCCTGCGCACGCTGTTCCTCGCCGGCGAGCCGCTCGACGAACCGACCGCCGCATGGATCACCGACGCGCTCGGCAAGCCCGTGATCGACAACTACTGGCAGACCGAAACCGGCTGGCCGATGCTGGCGATTCCGCGCGGCGTCGAAGCCCTGCCCACCAAGCTCGGCTCGCCGGGCGTGCCATCGGCCGGTTTCAATCTGACCTTGCGTAACGAACTGACGGGCGAGCCCTGCCCGCCCGGCGAAAAAGGTGTGCTCACGCTGGGATATCCGCTGCCGCCGGGCTGCATGTCGACGGTGTGGGGCGACGACAAGCGCTTTATCAGCACGTACTGGTCGAGCATTCCGAACCAGCGGGCCTACTCGACCTTCGATTGGGGCATCCAGGATGACGACGGTTACGTGACGATCCTCGGCCGCACTGACGACGTGATCAATGTCGCCGGCCATCGGCTCGGCACGCGCGAGATCGAGGAAGCGTTGTCGAGCCACGCGGCGGTCGCTGAAGTGGCCGTGGTCGGCGTAACGGATGCGCTAAAGGGTCAGGCGGCAATGGCCTTTGTCGTGCTGCGCGACGCGCAAGCCTATGCAGACGATAAGGCGAGGTCCAGGCTGGAAGCCGAACTCACCGCGACGGTCGACCGCCAGCTCGGCGCGATTGCGCGGCCGGCGCGCGTGGTGGTGGTGTCGATGCTGCCGAAGACGCGCTCGGGTAAGCTGCTGCGCCGCGCGATTGCGGCGCTCGCGGAAGGACGCGAGCCGGGCGATCTGCCGACGATCGAGGACCCGGCGGCTTTGCAGCAGGTGCGCGAGGCGCTGGGAGATTCAACCAAGCACTAATCACGCGCGACGCGCCTCCAGAAACCGCGTCAGGATCGCGTTCGAATACGTCCCGGCGATCTCCGTCAGAAACGACACGAACGATTGCGGCGCGTGATCGTCGGCGGTGTCGGAGATGGTGCGCACCACCGCGCACGGCACGCCGTACTCGTAACAGACCTGCGCGATCGCCGCGCCTTCCATCTCGACCGCGAGCGCATCCGGCAGTGCATCGCGCAGGGCCTTGACGCCCGATGCACTCGCGACGAACTGATCTCCGCTGATGATCAAGCCGCGATGTACGCGCGGCTCGCGCGTGCCGAAGCGCGCCGCCGACGCGGCGCCCTCTTCAGCGACAAAACGCTCGCATGCCGCGGCCAGTTGATCGGCGAGCGCCTCATTGGCTGCGAAGTGCGACACGCCGAGCAGCGGCACCTCGAATCGCGGAAACAACGGCGACGCGTCGAGATCGTGCTGCATCAGCGCGTTGGCGACAACGATATCGCCGACCCGCACCTCGGTCCCCACGCCGCCGGCGACACCCGTAAACACGACCGCCTCGACGTCGAACGCATGGATCAAGGCGCTGACAGTGGCCGCCGCCGCGACCTTGCCGACGCGCGCCAGTGTCACAACGCAAGGCGCGCCGTGCACGGTGCCGAGGTGATAGTCGCGTTGACCGTGGGTGATGGTGCGCACGCCGGATTCAGCGCGCATCGCGTCGATCAGATCGCCGAGTTCCTGCGGCAAGGCGGCCAGAATGCCAAGCGGACGATGCGAAACCGGCGCGCCGCTGCGGATTGGATCGATACCAACCGTACCGGCAGCAACCGAACCTGAACGTGTTGCACTGACGGTAGCCAAACCTGAACCTGTCGCGTCTGCGCCGTTCGCCCCCACCCCGCTCATCCCGCCCGCGCTCATTCGACCGCCTGCAATTTGGCGACCGCAAGCGCCAGCCACTTCTCGCCGTGCCGCTTGAATTTGACCTGGGCCTTGGCATCCGTGCCGCCACCTTCAAGCGCCGTGATCGTGCCTTCCCCGAACTTGGTGTGGAACACCTGCTGGCCGACGCGAAAACCCGTCTCAGCCGCACGCTGTTCGTTCGCAAAGGCCGGCAACGGCGCCGGCGTCGACGACACAGCGCCCGTGTAACCCGGCCGCGCGAACCAGTCGCGACCATAGCCGGCATTATCCGAGCGGCCGCCCCAACGCGCGCCCGCCTCGACCTTCGGCGTGAGCCACTTGAGGGTTTCCTGCGGCAGTTCGTCGAAGAAGCGCGAGCGGATGTTGTAGCGCGTCTGACCGTGCAGCATCCGGCTCTGCGCAAACGACAGATACAAACGCTCCTTGGCCCGCGTGATCGCCACGTACATCAGACGACGCTCTTCTTCCAGGCCGTCCGACTCCATCGCGCTGTTTTCATGGGGGAACAGCCCTTCTTCGAGTCCGGTGATGAACACCGCCGTGAATTCGAGGCCCTTGGCGGCGTGCACCGTCATCAACTGCACGGCTTCCTGACCGGCTTGTGCCTGGTTGTCACCCGCTTCCAGCGATGCGTGCGACAGGAAACCGGCGAGCGGCGTCATCGTGTCCGGGTTTTGCGCCGGATCGACGATGCTGGGTGCGTCCAGCACGACGGTATTCGGATCGTCGGTGGCGACGGCCAACTCCGGCGCCGCGGTCGCACCTGGGCGCAGCGGAATCGAGCGCGCCGGCGTATCCATGCCGTAGCCTTCTTCGCTGACGAAAGCAGCGGCCGCGTTGACCAGTTCCTGCAAGTTCTCCAGCCGGTCCTGGCCTTCGCGTTCGTTCTGATAGAACTCCGTGAGGCCGCTCGTGCGAACCACGTATTCGACCGTTTCCGGCAGGCTCATCTGCTGCGTTTCCGCGCGCATCCTGCCGATCAGGTTCGCGAAGCTGGCGAGGCTCGACCCCGCCTTACCCGCGACATACGGAATTGCCGCGGCCATCGAGCAGTTGTACAGGCGCGCCGCATCAGCAAGTTGCTCGATCGAGCGCGCACCGATGCCGCGTGTGGGGAAATTGACGACGCGGGCGAACGCGGTGTCGTCGTTCGGATTGTCGATCAGGCGCAGATAGGCGAGCGCGTGCTTGACTTCCTGGCGCTCGAAAAAGCGCAGACCGCCGTACACCTTGTACGCGATGCCCGCATTGACCAGCGTATGTTCGATCGTGCGCGACTGCGCGTTGCTGCGATACAGGATGGCGATTTCGCTGCGCGACGTGCCGGTGCTGATCAGCGCCTTGATTTCCTCGACGATCCAGCCGGCTTCCTGCGTATCAGTGGCGGACTCGTAGACGCGCACCGGTTCGCCGTGACCCGCGTCGGTCCGCAGATTCTTGCCCAGACGCCGCGAGTTATTGGCGATCAGCTGATTGGCCGCGTCGAGAATATGGCCGTGCGAGCGGTAGTTCTGCTCCAGCTTGATCATGTGCCGGACGTTGAACTCGTGTTCGAAGTCGCGCATATTGCCGACGTTCGCGCCGCGGAAGGCGTAGATCGACTGGTCGTCGTCGCCGACCGCGAAGATCGAGTTGGTCTGCCCGGCCAGCATCTTCAGCCACGCATATTGCAGCTTGTTGGTGTCCTGGAACTCGTCGACGAGAATGTGCCTGAAGCGCGCCTGATAGTGGGCGCGCAGCGGCGGATTGTGCGCGAGCAGTTCAAAACAGCGCAGCAGCAGTTCCGGGAAGTCGACCACGCCTTCGCGCTGGCATTGCTGGTCGTAGGCTTCGTAAAGTTCGACGAATTTGCGGTTGAAGTTGTCGGTGGCGTCGACGTCTTTCGGCCGCAGGCCTTGTTCTTTGGAATTGTTGATGAAGTACTGGAGATTTTTCGCTGGGTACTTTTCATCGTCGATGTTAAGGCCCTTCATCAGACGCTTGATCGCGGACAGCTGGTCCGCGGTATCGAGAATCTGGAAGGTGGCGGGCAGGCCCGCGTCGCGATGGTGCGCGCGGAGCATGCGGTTGCACAGGCCGTGGAAGGTGCCGATCCACATGCCTCGCGTATCGATCGGCAAGAGTGCCGAAAGACGCGACATCATTTCGCGGGCGGCTTTATTGGTGAAGGTCACCGCGAGGATGGTGGCGGGCGACGCCAGACCGTGCTGGATGAGCCACGCGATCCGCGTGATGAGGACGCGGGTTTTGCCGCTGCCCGCGCCGGCAAGGATGAGCGCTGGCTCGTTGGGGAGCGTGACGGCGGCGTGTTGTTCGGGGTTTAGATTGGCTAGCAGATCGGGCATTTTTTGGGAGGACGGCGAGGGCGTTCGACATTATAGGCCCCTCCGGGGCTGGGGTTTTTTTGGGTTGTTTGACTGTTTGGCGGGGCGGGTGGCTATGGTGGTGGCGTTTCCCTAGCTTTGTGCCTTCGCGGCGCTTGTTTGTCTGTATGCCCGGGGCGTTGGCCTTTTCCTGGTCTGTTTGTCTGTGCGGCGCTTTCCGTCTGTGCGCTTACGGCGTTGGCCTTTCCTTGAATTGTTATTGGTCTATTAGCGTCGCCCCTGTGCGGGGCGGCACTTACTTTCTTTGCCGCCGCGTAACTATTCAGCGCTTGTAAACTGCAGCCAGGCTGTGCATAGTGAAGGACATGACGAAGATGCCTGATTTCAAAGACCTCACACACGAACAGAAGGACGCGCTCATCGTTGATCTCGTGAAGCGTCTGAACGCGCTCGAAGCGAAACTCGAGAAGAACAGTCGTAACTCCAGCAAGCCGCCCTCAAGCGATGGGCCCGGGCGCAAGCCGAAGTCGTTGCGCGGCACGAGCGGGGCAAAGCCTGGCGCGCAGCCGGGGCATAAGGGCAAGACGCT
>NZ_JABBGJ010000025.1 GCF_012927345.1 Paraburkholderia polaris | reverse complement strand
ACGGGTGGCCACATGATCGCGCCGATGCCGGGCGCCACGCCACTGGTGCCGGGTTCGTGCACGCTGCCGCTGCCGGGCATCATGGCCGCGGTCGTCGACGAAACCGGGCAGGACGTGCCGAACGGGCAGGGCGGCATTCTCGTCGTCAAACGGCCATGGCCGTCGATGTTGCGCGGCGTCTGGGGCGATCCGGAGCGCTATAAGCAGAGTTACTTCCCTGAAGATCTCGGCGGCAAGCTGTACCTCGCCGGTGACGGCGCGGTGCGTGACGCGGACACCGGCTACTTCACGATTACCGGTCGTATCGACGATGTGCTCAACGTATCGGGCCACCGGCTCGGCACGATGGAGATCGAGTCGGCGCTAGTCGCGAACCCACTGGTCGCCGAAGCCGCGGTCGTGGGCCGCGCCGACGACACGACCGGTGAGGTCGTCGTCGCGTTCGTGGTGTTGAAGGGCGAGCGGCCAACCGGGGACCAGGCGATCAGAATCGCGACCGAATTGCGCAATTGGGTCGGCAAGGAGATCGGACCGATCGCGAAGCCCAAAGAAATCCGCTTCGGCGAGAACTTGCCGAAAACACGCTCGGGCAAGATCATGCGCCGCTTGCTGCGCTCGCTGGCGGCCGGCGAAGAAATTACGCAGGACATATCCACGCTGGAAAATCCGGCGATTCTCGATCAGCTCGGGTGAGGGTTCGCGAAGGATGCGAGATTGCCGGAACGTTTTTTATCTTCAGGAGCAGGCCATGGCCAGCGCACCGATCCGAACCACATTAGCGAACCCCGCGCCACTGGGTCTCGCCGGCTTTGCATTGACGACGTGGCTGCTGAGCATGATCAACGCCGGCTGGTTTTCTGGCGAATCGATGGGCCTCGTGCTCGCCTGCGCGCTCGCCTACGGCGGGACCGCGCAGGCCATTGCCGGGATGATGGAGTTGCCGCGCGGCAACACCTTCGGCGCGACGGCCTTTCTGAGCTATGGCGCGTTCTGGTGGTCGTTTGCGCTGTTCGTGCTCTTTCTGCACGACAAGGTGCCGCCCGCGTTCGTCGGCTGGTATCTGTTTCTTTGGGGTGTCTTCACGTTCTACATGTGGCTGGCCACCTTTCGCTCGCCTCGCGCGCTGCAGTTCATCTTTCTGGCGCTCTGGATCACCTTCGGCCTGCTGGCTGGAGGAGAGTGGACGGGTTCAGGTCTGGTGCGGATGGCCGGCGGCTATATGGGGCTCGTCACGGCGGCGCTCGCGTTCTACCTGTCCGCAGCCGATGTGATCAACGAGGTGCATGGGCGGGTGGTTCTGCCGGTTGGCGATCCGCGGATACTGAGCCGGCATGCTGTGGCGCTCTGATCGTCTAAAACGGGCGTCGGCTGCGGATTGTTTCGACCCAGGAGAGTGAGTGTGACGTCTGCGGTAGCGCCCGTGCCGATCATTGAAGCGGCAAACCAGCCGGATGTAGCGATCAAAACCGGTCTGAGCAGCACTGAAGCGCGCCGCAGGCGAGCCGAGTCGGGCAAGAACACGCTTCCCGACACGTCGGCGAGCACGTGGCGCATGGTGCTTGAGAAATTCTGGGCGCCCGTGCCGTGGATGCTTGAGGCCGCCGTGATATTGCAGTGCGTGCTCGGCCGCTTCGTCGAAGCAGGGATCATTGCCGGCTTGCTGGTGTTCAATGCCGTTCTGGGCGTTTTGCAGGAAAGTCGTGCACAGGCGACGCTGACCGCATTGAAGTCGCGCCTCGCGACGAACGCCTCGGTACTGCGCGATGGGACATGGTCGATCGTCCCGGCCGCGGATCTGGTCGAGGGCGATGTCGTCAAGCTCTCGCTCGGCGGCGTGGTGGCGGCAGACATGCGGATCGCGTCCGGCAACGCGCTGCTCGACCATTCGATGCTCACGGGCGAATCTGTACCGATCGAAGCAACGTCCGGCACGCTGACCTTCGCCGGGGCCCTGGTGCGGCGCGGCGAGGCAGTGGCGCTCGTGACCGCTACCGGCGCGAACACGCGATTCGGCCGCACAGCGGAACTGGTCCGTACCGCGCATGTGGCGAGTTCGCAGCAAAAGGCCGTGTTGCTGGTGGTTCGCAATCTCGCAGCGTTCAGCGTGGCCGTGATCGCTTTCCTGGTGGGCTATGCGCTATATCTCCATATGCCGCTCGCCGACATCGTGCCGCTGATCCTGACGGCGGTGCTGGCGTCTATCCCTGTTGCACTGCCGGCTACCTTCACGCTCTCGGCCACGCTCGGCGCGCGTGCGCTCGCAGCGCAGGGCGTGCTGTCGACACGCCTGTCCGCCGTCGACGAGGCTGGCACCATGGACGTGCTGTGTTCCGACAAGACCGGCACGCTGACCTGCAATGCGCTGAGCGTGAGCACGGTCGCGCCGATGCCCGGTTTCGACATAAGCCACGTGCTGACGTTGGCGGCGCTGGCGAGCGCTGAAGGCAGCCAGGATCCCGTCGACAAGGCGATTCGCGACGCGGCGGCGCGTCTTGCGCACACCACCGAAGACGGCGTGCTGAAACTGGTCGCGCTCAAGCCGTTCGATCCGTCGACCAAGACATCCGAAGCGAGCGTGGCCGATCCGTCCGGTGCGATCCGGCGCATCGTCAAGGGGGCATCGGCGGTCGTCATCTCGCTGTCGCAAACCTCGGCGACGGCGCGGGCACGCGTGGCAGAACTCGAAGGTCAGGGCCTGCGCGTACTGGCGTTAGCGGCGGGCGTAGCCGATGCATTGCAACTGGTGGGCCTCGTCGCGCTGAGCGACCCGCCGCGCGCCGACTCGGCGGCGTTCATCAAGGAGTTGCACGGGCTCGGGGTGCGCGTGGTGATGGTATCGGGCGATGCGCCGGCCACGGCCGCGATCGTCGCGCAGGCAATCGGCCTATATGGTCCGATTTGCCCACCGGGCAGCCTCCCCGATCAGGTTGAACCGCAGTCATTCGCTGTGTTTGCCGGTGTCCTGCCCGAAGACAAATACAAGCTCGTCAAGGCTTTCCAGCAAACCGGCCACACCGTCGGCATGTGCGGCGACGGCGCCAACGACGCGCCCGCGTTGCGCCAGGCGCAGATCGGCATCGCGGTTTCGACGGCGACGGATGTGGCCAAATCGGCGGCGGGCATGGTGCTCACGGAAGCGGGCCTCGGCGGCATCGTCACGGCTGTCAAGGAAGGGCGCCTGACGTTCCAGCGTATCCTCACGTACACGCTGAATTCTGTCATCAAGAAGATCGCCACTGCTTTCCTGCTGGTGATCGGACTCCTCGTAACCGGTCATGCGATTCTGACTCCGCTGTTGATGGTAATTCTGATGATCGCGGGTGACTTCCTCGCAATGTCGCTCACGACCGATCGCGTCGAACCGTCCCCGTCGCCGAATGCCTGGCGCATCTCGAATCTGACCGTGGTCGGCGTATTCATCGGCTTTGCTCTCGTGGCGTTTTGCAGCGGGGCGCTCGCTATCGGCAAGTTTGCGATGGACCTGAATATCGACGCTTTACGCACGCTGACCTTTGTGGTCCTCGTGTTCGGCGGGCAGGCCACGTTGTACGCGATTCGACATAGGCGGCGCATGTGGGGCAAGCGGCCAGGCGTGTGGATGGTCGTTTCGTCGGTTGCCGATGTGCTGATCGCCGCCGGCCTTGCGATTGGCGGCATCGCGATGGCGGCACTCCCGCCGGCTTTGATTGGTGAAGTATTCGCGGCGACCGTGGTGTTCGCGTTTGTGCTCGCCGCGATCAAGATTCCCGTGTTTGCGCGTCTGAAGATCAGCTAGGCAGCGTGCGAATGCGGGGCGTCGAACTCCAGGATGTTGACTCTGCGCGAGGCAAAATTTCATGGACATGTCAGGGAAGGTGGACGGCGGCGGCTGGACGGTCACGGCTTGCGCACGCGAAAGCGGCGCTGAATTCGGCTGTCTGATCGGCACCTGCATTGCCGCGCCGGATGGTGCCGTTGTGCGCGAATTCACGCACGACCGAACTTTCGGCACGCCGCAGGAGGCCGTGCTGGAAGGGTTGAAGGAAGGCATGTCGTGGGTGGACCTGACGACATCGAACACGATTAGCGCCTGCTAGTGACGCTGTATTTCCCGGCGCGCCAGCCAGACGCCGGGCAGCATTGGCAGCCAGAAGGTCAGGCCACGCAGCAGGAGTGTGCCGGCCAGCGCGGCTTCTACTGAAACGCCGAGCAAACTCAACATCCCCACGGAGGTCGCCTCGAAGGTTCCCAGGCCGACCGGAATGGGCCCGATCGTTGCCACCATCGACGCGATGATGAAGCTCACGAACACCACCCACAGCGGTGGTACTTCGCCGATCGCGTTGAACGCAAGCCAGAGCGTCAAGGCATCGAATACGAAGATGGCTAGTTGCAGTCCCACCGTCTGCATGAGCAGGCGCGGGCTGCGCAGCAGGCGGGTGGGCGCGTCGGTCAGTTCCTGAAGCAGCGTAGTGACACCCAGCCACCTGCTGAGCCACGCGATCGGCGCACGTGTGCCCCATTGTTTGAGTCCCAGCACGGCAGCCGGTACCGCCACCGTGACGACCACGAAGATCGCCACACCGGCGATCAGCGCCACGTTCATCCGATGCTGGAACCACAGGACGCTGGCGCTTGCGAGCACCACGATCAGATAGGCGATGTCGTAAGAAACCATACCGACCAGCATCGCAGCCATCGCAATCTCGGCAGGGACGCGCCGCCCGATCAGGCCGCGCACCACGAGCATCGTGCCGCTGATGCCGCCGCTCGGCAGCACCTGGTCGGTGAAAACCTTGGCGATACCGAGCGGAACCAGGGTCCGTAGAGGCAGCGGATGTCCGGCCCGGTGCAGGGCCTCGCGCCATACGAACGCGGCACTGATATAGGTGGCCGACTGTACGGCAAGCGCGACAAGCAGCCAGCCAGGCCGTGCCGATCGCACCAGTTCGGCCATCTTTTGCAGCGAGCCGAAATGCAGCACGACCAGAATGACGGCCAGAAAGCCCACCAGTCCTACGATCCAGAACATCAGCGAGCGCAGCCGCGACGTTTTGCCGAGCAGCCCGGGGGCAACGTGCACGAGGCCGGTCTCGGTGGCGGCCGTCCGCTTCGGCCGCGAGGCGTCGCTTCCCGGCCTCAGCGGGGCGTGGGCGGAGCGGATCTGCGGAGTGCTCATTGGATGGGATGCGATTGAAGGTGCTGCAAGATGGCCTAGCCGATCGCCGCGACGGTACGGATGCCGCGCTAGCGCGGCATCTCGTACATCGCTGCGGCGACGTCGGCGTGGCCAGGGTTGGCCGACTCTACATGCGTGGTTTGTGTCTGGCGGCTCGGCACCAGCAACACCGGACAGCAGGCACTGCGCACCACGCGCTCGGCAACGCTGCCGAGAAACAGGCGCCTGAAGCCGCGCCGGCCGTGCGTGCCGAGCACCAGAAGGTCCGCATTGAATTCGTTGGCCGTGATGCGGATGCGCTCCGAAATATCCTCGCCGATCGGCGCGACGTCCACCATCCGCGGTGTGCCGGCCACATTCTCGTGCTTCATGCGGGCCAGTGCGTCCGCCAGCAATCGCTGACCTTCTTCCACGAACGCGTCGCGCAGGATCGTCGGATCGTAGCCGGAGGCGTCATACGCCATCAGCGGGTTGTCGACGACATAGAGCGGTTGCAATTGCGCGCCGCTCTCGTGTGCGAGTTGTAAAGCGGCGTCGAATGCGTGTTCAGACGTTTCGCTGCCGTCGATCGCTACCAGAATGCGTGCGTACATGTGGACCTCGATGTGAGTTCGTTCAAAGAGTCGCCGTGCCGTGTTGCGCACGCCAAGTCCGCAGGCCAACAAGCCTGTTGCGCGAAAGCGGTTGGGGAATTGCTGGCGCATGCACGGCCAGCAACCACTCTGGCACGCATCGTGAATCGTGTCTGTACGGTGACGTTCACGACGGCTTCCGCACGGCACCCGCAACGCATGCAAGCCGCCCAAAGCTTAGCCGCTTCGACGATAGAGGCAGATCGCTACGGCGCCGCGAGCGCCTTTGCGCGCACGCGGCTCACGCAACCCACGAGACACCCATCGCCACGACCGTAACCGCCATCACACCCGTCGCAACCCAACCCAGAACGCGCAGCGTCAACGGCAATGTGAAGCGCGACATGATGCCAGTGCGCATCGACAGATGCATCATGACGATCATGACCGGCACGGCGACTACCCCGTTGAGCACCGCGCTCCAGAAGAGCGCCTTCACCGGGTCGATCGAGGTGAAATTCAGGCCGACGCCGATCGCTGTCGCTGCGGCGATCACACCATAGAACGCCTTTGCCTGCAGCGGCAGGCGGGCAAGACCGACGCGCCACGCGAACAGTTCGCCCACCGCGTAGGCACCCGAACCGGCCAGTACCGGCAGCGTCAACAAACCGGTGCCGATAATGCCTGCTGCGAAAATGACGAACGTGAGCGGTCCCGCAACCGCTCGCAGCGCTTCTGCCGCCTGGGCCGAGGTCTGGATATTGGTGAGCCCGTGAGCATGCAGTGTCGCCGCCGTAGTTACGACGATAAAGAACGCGATGGTATTCGACAGCGCCATGCCGAGATAGGTGTCAATGCGAATCCGCGCGAACTCGGCCGGGGCTTCCCACGGCGCGTGCGTGAGCGGATGGGCGCTGGGCCGTTCCAGTTCGTCTTCGACTTCCTGCTCGGCTTGCCAGAAAAACAGGTAAGGGCTGATCGTAGTACCCATGACCGCAACGATGGCCACGATGTAATCCGGTTTCAAGGAGAGTGGCGGCCAGATCACCGCCCAGCCCACCTGGGTCCACGGCACTTTGACGACGAATGCGCAGATCACGTAGCTGAAGAGCGACAGGCATAGCCATTTGAGTATCGATACATAGCGCGAGTAACGCGTAAAAATTTCGAGCGCGACCGAGAGCAAGCCAAAACCACAGACATACAGCAGCGCGGGACCCGAGATCAACAGCTTGAGCGCCGCGCCCATCGCGCCGAGGTCGGCCCCCAGGTTGATGATGTTCGCAATCAGCAGCAGACTGACGACGCTCGTGGACAGCCAGCGCGGATAGTGCCGCCGCAAATTGCCGGCGATGCCGCAGCCGGTGACCCGCCCGATGCGCGCGCTGATCTCCTGGATCGCGGCCATCAGCGGATAGCTGAACAGCAAGGTCCACGCGAGGCCGTAGCCGAACTGCGCGCCAACCTGCGAGTAGGTGGCGATGCCGCTCGGGTCGTCGTCCGAGGCGCCGGTGATGAGGCCTGGGCCCATCACCTGGAGCAGTTTGGGACGAGTCGGCTGCTTGACCGGATCGCGGGTGAGGGTATCCATGGCCGGAGGCTCCTGATGGCCGGCGCGACCGTATCCGCACGTCAGATCGTTGCGGGCGCCGCCGGTTCATGCGCTGTCACGCCTTCATGCCGACGCGGTAGCGTGAAGCGGCGCGGGCAACCTAGGGCTGTTTGCCGCGCTGTTTTGTCAACACGCCGCGTGACGGATCGAGGGTGCGCCTATTTGCCGAAGCAGTCGGTACGGTGTCGTACCACGCGACCCAGCTACCCACTCTGTATGTGTCCGGTGAAGCTGCCTGAGCCGCGCGAACGCCTGGGCCCCGGCCTAACGGAAGATCTCGGCGATGAGGTTGGCCACGGTCCGGATGCGCTCGCTATCGCGCAGGGCGGGATGCAGCACCATCCACACGTCCTGGTCGAGCGCCTTGATGTGCTTCTCGACACAGACGAGATCGCTCGTGGTGTCGCCCGCAAGCTGGGCCAGCACGCCGAGCCCGGAGCCGCCCAGCACGCCGTCGAATACGCCCATGCCATAGCTGCTTCGTAGCGACGGCGCAGGCGCGCCGGGCAGGGTTTTCAGCCATTGCGTGGCCGGATGATCGGGCTGCCGGTCGTCGTAACCGACGAACGACAGCTTGTCCCATTCCTTCCTCGTGATCGCTGCCTTGTGGCGCAGATAGTAATCGCGCGAACCGAACAGCCCGAAGCGGATTCGGCCGATTCGCCGGACATACAGATCGCCCTCGTCGGGGCATTCGGACCACAGCGCGATGTCCGCTTCGCGGCGGGCAAGGCTATACGGCCGTCGTGAAGTCAGCACTTCGATCGCGAGGCCGGGCAGCCGGTCCTGGAACGAGCCGAGCAACTTAAGCAAAATGTAAGACGGCCATTCGACGGCGTTAATCCGCACCGTGCCATGCGCGCCCGCGCCACCGGTCACGTCCGCGGCACGCTCGATCTGGTGGGCGAGATACTCCATCTGCTCGGCCCAGGCCAGCACGCGCGCGCCGAACGCCGTTACCGTACAACCTGACGGCACCCGGTCGATGAGGGGCTCGCCAAGCCGCCGTTCAAGCTCGCTCAGGCGGCGCGACAGGGTCGGCGCGCTCAGATCGCATGCCGCCGCAGCGGCTCGCATGGTCCCGCCGCGCGCGATCTCCACCAGAATCCGCAGGTCGTCCCAGTCTACGTGTTCCATTTTTGAAACGCTCGATTTTGAAATTGGGCATAGCATAACGTGGATCGCGAGGATAGCATTGGATCTGGCCATACTCGTCCCAGCATCTGGCAAAGAAACCTGAGGGTTTTATCGGCAGCCGGCGGCAAGTTTGGCGAACCTGCCCATCACACGACTCAACGGCTATCAGTACGTAGACCGAACGAGCGATACGGAGACATCAATGATTCGTCATTTCCAACCGGCGCGGCGTCGCGCCATCGTAGCCAGCGCAGCCTTCCTCGCAGTGTCGATCTTGCCGGGCGCAGCGTTCGCGCAGGCCGCTCACAAGCCGAAAGTCGCCCTGGTGATGAAATCGTTGGCGAATGAGTTTTTCCTGACCATGGAAACCGGCGCGAAAAACTATCAGAAACAGAATCCCACGAAATTCGATCTCGTCACGAACGGCATCAAGGACGAAACCGATACGGCTAACCAGATCCGCATCGTCGAGCAGATGATCGTGTCCAAGGTCGACGCGCTCGTGATCGCACCGGCCGATTCCAAGGCGCTGGTGCCGGTTCTCAAGAAGGCGGTCGACGCCGGCATTATCGTGGTCAATATCGATAACCAGCTGGATCCGGACGTGCTCAAGTCGAAGAACCTGAACATCCCGTTTGTCGGCCCGGATAACGCGAAGGGCGCGCTGAAGGTGGGCGACTATCTGGCCAAACACCTGAAGTCGGGCGACAACGTTGCCATTATTGAAGGCGTGTCGACCACCACCAACGCGCAGCAACGCTCGGCCGGCTTCAAGCAGGCCATGGCGACGGGAGGCATGAAGGTCGTCTCGCTGCAATCGGGCGAGTGGGAGATCGACAAGGGCAACGCCGTCGCGAGCCAGATTCTCAATGCGAACCCGGACGTCAAGGCGCTGCTGTGCGGCAATGACAACATGGCAATCGGCGCGGTCTCGGCCGTGCGCGCGGCAGGCAAGGCCGGCAAGGTGCAGGTGGTGGGCTACGACGACATCGATGCGATCAAGCCGATGCTCGCCGACGGCCGCGTTCTCGCCACAGCCAATCAGTACGCTGCCAAACAGGCCGTGTTCGGTATCGATACGGCGCTGAAGGCCCTTGCCGAACACAAGAAGCAGTCGGAATTGTCGGGCGTCGTCGAAACGCCTGTCGATCTGGTCACCAAGTAAGACTGACACATCGCGTGGCCCGTGTCGCATGATGGGCCACGCTGCCTGATCTTTGTCTGGCTTTATCAATCTGATGTCTACTCCCATCCAATCCCTTGCTGATGCCCCGCCTGTGCTGAGTGTTCGCGGCATCGGCAAGACCTACGCCGGGCCGGTGCTCGCCGATATCTCGCTGGAACTGTACGCGGGCGAGGTGCTGGCGCTGACCGGCGAAAACGGCGCGGGCAAGAGCACCTTGTCCAAGATCGTCGGCGGTCTCGTCACGCCCACTACCGGCACCATGACGCTGGGCGGCGCGGCTTACACGCCGGCCAGCCGCAAGGACGCCGAGGCGCTCGGTGTGCGCATGGTCATGCAGGAGTTGAACCTGCTGCCGACTCTTTCGGTGGCGGAGAACCTGTTCCTGAACCGCTTGCCGCAGCGCGGCATGTTCGGCTGGATCGACCGCGCCAAACTGCGCGAGGACGCCCGGCACGCCATGGCGCAAGTCGGGCTCGACGCGATCCACCCTGACACGCTGGTGGGCACGCTAGGCATTGGCCATCAGCAGATGGTCGAAATCGCGCGCAATTTGATCGGCGATTGCCGCGTGCTGATCCTCGACGAACCCACTGCGATGCTGACCGCCCGCGAGGTGGACCTGCTGTTCGAGCAGGTCGAGCGGCTCAAGGCGCGCGGCGTGGCGCTGGTGTACATCTCGCACAGACTGGAAGAGTTGAAGCGTATCGCGCGCCGCGCCGCCGTGCTGCGCGACGGGCGTCTCGTGCATGTCGACGAGATGGCCAATCTCTCGGCCGACCGTCTGGTCACGCTCATGGTGGGGCGCGATATCGGCGAGCGGATCGATCTCGGCGAGCGGCGCATCGGTGAGGTGGCGCTCAAGGTCGCGGGCATGACCCGCGAGCCGGTTGTGCGCGACGTGTCCTTCGAAGTGAAGGCGGGTGAGATTTTCGGCATCAGCGGTTTGATCGGTGCGGGCCGTACGGAATTGATGCGGCTTATCTACGGGGCCGATCGCGCGGATGCCGGCACGGTGTCGATCGCACATGGCGGCGGCCCGCTCGAAGCCGTGCAGGTCTCGTCGCCAGCGGACGCCGTGAGGAACGGTATCGCGCTGATTACAGAGGATCGCAAAGGCGAGGGCCTCCTGCTGACGCAGCCCATTGCCGCCAATATCTCGCTCGGCCATCTGCGTGCGGTGTCGAAGCACGGCGTGGTGGACGGCCGTCGCGAGGCGGCGCTTGCGCGCAAACAGATCGACGCGATGAGCATCCGCAGCGCGGGGCCGTCGCAACCGGTGTCCGAGCTCTCCGGCGGCAACCAGCAGAAGGTGGTGATCGGGCGCTGGCTCGCGCGCGATTGCACGGTGCTGCTGTTCGACGAGCCCACACGCGGCATCGACGTCGGTGCGAAGTTCGATATCTATGCCTTGATGGGCGCGCTCGCGCGGGAAGGCCGCGCGTTGGTGGTGGTGTCGAGCGATCTGCGCGAGTTGATGTCGATTTGCGACCGGATCGGGGTGATGTCGGCAGGACGGATGACAGGCATGTTCGAGCGCGGAAGCTGGACCCAGGACGCACTGCTCGCAGCGGCGTTCGCGGGCTACACGAAACGCGACGCGCTGCTGCACGATCCGATCGAACCCGACGCACGGGCGCCCCACGCGAATGCGCCCGACGCAGCGGCGCCCGACGCAACGGCGCCCGACGCAACGGCGCCCGACGCAGTGGCGCCCAACGCAACGGCGCCCGACAAAAAATCTGTGGAGTATTGAAGCATGACCGCACCAACCAGCCTGCCTTCGTTGCAGAACGAACCGCCCAAAGACGCGAAGCCGATCGGCACGCGCCTCGGATTCTCCAACTACCTCGGCCTGCTCGGCGCGTTGCTCGGGATGATCGTCTTGTTCTCGCTGCTGAGCTCGCACTTCCTGAGCTACGACACCTTCAGCACGATCGCGAACCAGATTCCCGATCTGGTCGTGATGTCGATCGGCATGACCTTCGTGCTCATCATCGCCGGGATCGATCTGTCGGTCGGTTCCGTGCTGGCGCTCGGCGCGGCGCTCACGAGCGTCGCGGCCTTGCAGTGGCACTGGCCGGCGTTGCCCGCGGCCTTGCTCGGCATGGCGGGGGCGGCTCTGACGGGCTGCTTGACTGGCATGATTACCGTGGCCTGGCGGATTCCGTCGTTCATCGTGTCGCTCGGCGTGCTCGAGGCGGCCCGCGGTCTCGCATATCAACTGACCAACTCCCGCACGGCCTATATCGGCGACGCGTTCGATTTTCTGTCCAACCCGATTGCGTTCGGCATTTCGCCGGCGTTCCTGATTGCCATCGTTGTCATGATCGTGGCGCAGTTGGTGCTGACCCGCACGGTCTTCGGGCGCTATCTGATTGGCATCGGCACGAACGAGGAAGCGGTGCGCCTCGCGGGTGTCAACCCGCGGCCTTACAAGGTGGCGGTCTTCGCGCTGATGGGCCTGCTGGCCGGTCTGGCGTCCCTGTTCCAGATCTCGCGGCTTGAGGCCGCGGACCCGAACGCTGGCCAGGGCATCGAATTGCAGGTGATCGCGGCCGTCGTGATCGGTGGCACGAGCTTGATGGGCGGACGCGGCTCGGTGATCAGCACCTTCTTTGGCGTGTTGATCATCTCGGTGCTGGCCGCGGGTCTCGCCCAGATCGGGGCGACCGAGCCGACCAAACGCATTATCACGGGCGCGGTGATTGTCGTGGCCGTCGTGCTGGATACCTATAGAAGCCGGCGTCGCGCCGCATGAATTGACCATTAGCGACCATTCGTGGATGGTCGGCAGGAGAGTGAACGTGTCGAAAGAAGTGAAGCCGGGCCGCGTGCTCGTGGTGGGCAGCATCAATACCGACCTGGTCGCCCGCGCGCCGCATTTGCCGCGGCCGGGCGAGACGATCAGCGGACAGGAGTTCTCGCAGGTTGCGGGCGGCAAGGGCGGCAACCAGGCGGTGGCGGCCGCCCGGATCGGCGCGCGCGTGGCGATGGTCGGACGCGTGGGGAAGGACGCGAATGGGGTTCAGCGGGTCAAGGATCTGGAAGCGGAAGGGATCGACTGCGCGGGTATCGAGGTCGACCCGGCACAGCCCACCGGCGTTGCGATGGTGACCGTGTCGGACGACGGACAGAACACGATCGTGGTGGTCGCGGGCAGTAACGGCGAACTCACCCCTGAGAGCGTCGCGCGCCACGAAGCGGCGATCAAGGCCAGCGACGTCGTGGTCTGCCAACTGGAAACACCCTGGGATTCCGTCCACGCAACACTCGCGCTCGCCCGGCGCGTGGGCAAGATCACCGTGCTGAACCCGGCGCCGGCAACCGGCCCGCTACCCGCGGAATGGCTGCCTCTCGTCGACTATCTCGTGCCGAACGAGGTCGAGGCCGCGATACTCGCCGGCTTGCCGGTCGAATCGCAAAGCGGCGCGAGACGGGCGGCCCTGGAACTGCAACGCGGCGGCGCTCGCAACGTGATCGTCACGCTCGGTGCGCAAGGCGCTTACCTGCTGCCGGAAGGCGGCGAAGGCACGCATTTTCCCGCGCCGCAGGTGCGGGCGGTTGATACGACCGCGGCCGGCGACACCTTTATCGGTGTCTTTGCCGCGCAACTCGCCGCCCGGCAGCCGCTGGAAGGCGCGATCAGCCTCGCACAACGCGCGGCTTCGATTTCCGTCACGCGCGCGGGTGCGCAGCCGTCGATTCCGACTCGCGCGGAAGTGGAAAGCGCAGCCTGAAATGACTCATAGGGCCGAGGTCTCGCTCAGACCCGGCCCGGATCGAGCAGGTTCGAACTGAAATCGCAGCACTGAGCGGCGAGCCGGGCGATTTCAGTATTGAGCGAATGCGGCTGTTCCGCCCGATGCATCGCGACGTATGAGACGGGCGGCAGCGCGGGCCGCGTCTGAATCATGCCGAGCGCGCCGCGTGTGACCATGTGGTTCAGGCAGGCCTTGGGCAGATAGCTGACGCCGAGGCCCGACAGTGTCAGCCCAATCTGCGCGATCAGGCTGTTGCTTGCAAGAATTCTTTGCATGCTGACCCCGTGCTCCTGTAGAAAACGGCTATAGATAAAGCCCGTTCCCGACAGGCCGCCCTGCAGGATCAGCGGAAACTGCGCGATCTCGGCGAGCGAAAGGGCCGCCTTCTTCGGCGCCAGTGCGGGCGCACACATCCACGCGTTGTCCACTTCACCGACCTTCGTCATCGAGAAGGGCTCGGTGCTGTGGATTTGTGGAACGACGATGATGTCGATCGTGTCGTCGGCGAGCCGGTCGCGCAGCGTCGCGTTCAGATCCACCTCGGCTTCGACGACAACCTTCGGATACTCGGCCTGGATCGCGCCGATCAGGCGAGGCAGCCACGTCAGCGCCGTCAGTTCAGTCACCCCGATGCGGATCTGGCGCACCAGCGCCTCTTTTGAGCTGATCCGCTCGACAATCTGGTCACGCCGTTCGAGCAGTTCTTTGGCGTACGAGAAGAACTCGGCGCCTTTCTGGGTCAGCCTTGCGCTGCGATGCGCGCGGTCGAATACCGTCAGGTCGAAGGCGCGCTCGAGTTCCTGAATCCGCTTCGAGACGGCCGACTGCGTGGTGTTGAGCCGGCTCGAAGCCGCTTCGAACGAGCCGAGCTGAACGATCCAGTAAAGCGCTTCCATCTGCTTGAACGTCAGCATCGCGCCGCCCTTTGCATGAGATAAAGCGATAGTTTCTCATATAAAAAAATCGCTTTTTTTACTTATTTCGGCTGCTTAAGGTTCCTCCGTCGCCCCGCCCCCAATCTGGAGAGAGCATGGATACCGTTATCGAAAGCCCACCCGCCAACCACATCGAGCGCAAACCGCGTATCGGCCTCGCGTGGCAAATACTGATTGGTCTGATCATTGGCATCGCGGTCGGGCTGGTGTTGAACCACTTCCCGCAGATGCGGGACGCGACCGTTTCAGGGCTCTTGCAGCCAGCCGGCGACATCTTCATCAAGCTGATCAAGATGATCGTTGTGCCGATCGTGTTCACGAGCATGGTGGTCGGGATCGCCGGCGTTGGAGACGGCAAATCGCTTGGGCGCATCGGCCTGAAGACGCTGGTGTACTTCGAGGTGATCACCACGATCGCGATCCTGCTCGGTCTCATTCTCGGCAACGTGCTGCAGCCGGGCGTGGGCACCGATATGTCGCAACTCGGCCATACCGACATTTCCCGCTATCAGCAGGTGACCCAGCAGGTGCAGGGGCATCACGGATTGATGGCCCTCCTGCTCGGCGTGATTCCCGACAACATCCTCGCTTCGATGGCGAAGGGCGACCTGCTGCCGGTGATCTTCTTTTCCGTGCTGTTCGGCCTCGGCCTGCAGTCGGTCCCGGAAGAATTCCGCAAACCGGTGATCGCGATGCTCAAGGGCGTTGCGGAAGCGATGTTCAAGGTGACGAACATGGTGATGCATTACGCGCCGATCGGTGTGTGCGCGCTGATCGCGGTGACGGTTGCGAGCTTCGGTTTCGGGTCGCTGCTGCCGTTGCTCAAGCTGGTGGCCGTCACGTATCTCGCGATCGTGCTGTTTGTGCTCGTCGTGCTCGGCATCACGGCCCGGCTATTCGGCTTTCGTATTTTTACGCTGCTGCGCGTCATTAAGGACGAGCTGATCATCGCGTTCTCGACCTGCAGTTCGGCGACGGTACTGCCGCAACTGATGAAGAAGATGGAGGACTACGGCGTGCCGAAGAGCATCGCGACCTTCGTCGTGCCGACCGGCTATACGTTCAATCTCGACGGCGCGTCGATCTACCTCGGCATCGGTACGCTGTTCGTCGCGCAGCTATATGGCATTCATCTCGGCTGGCAGGAGCAGATGGTGCTCGTATTGACGATGGTCGTGACGTCCAAGGGTGCGGCTGGCGTGCCGGGCTTTATGTTCGTGATTCTTCTCGCGACGCTTGCAAGCGCGGGGCTGCCGCTCGAAGGGCTCGCTTTCATCGCCGGCGTGGACCGTGTGATGGACATGGGACGTACCGCGCTTAACGTGGTGGGCAATGCGCTTGCACCGCTCGTCATCGCCAAATGGGAGCGCCAGTACGACGCGGAAAAGGGCAAAGCGTATCTCGCGTCGCTCGACGCCTGAGCAGGCACGGTTCGTAGCACGACAATCATTTAGCAGACAGATCAGGAGCATTCAGATGAGCAGTAGCCAAGGCGAGTTTTTTTCCGCGTCGTTGATTGAGGAGATCAAAGCACGGTTTCACCATGTCGACCACGACATCGACGGGCGTGCGCGACTCTTCTTCGACAACGCGGGCGGCTCGTTCCGCCTCAAGGCGGCCGTGGACGCGTTCGCACGAATCGATGCGCTGCCCGATTGCCCGGAGCGTATCCACGCGCGCGCACGGCATCTTCAGGACATTCAGGCTCGCGGCGAGGCGGATATCCGCACGATCCTCAACGCGAAGGACGGCAGCATCTACACGTCGTTGACCGCGTCGGGCGCGATGTTCGACATGGTGCGCGCGATCATGGAGAACGTGCCGGGCACCAATGCCGTCACGACGATCCTCGAACATCCGTCTTCGTTCGACGCGATGACGTACTACGCACAACGCACGGGCAAGTCGTTGCGCGTTGCGCCTAGCAATCCGGAGACGGGCGGGGTGGACGTGGACGCGATTCTGTCGTTGATCGACGCGGACACGGCGCTGCTCAGCGTCATGTATGCGTCGAATATTTCCGGCGCGAAGTTCGACATCGCGACACTCGTTGAGCGCGCTAGAGAGAAGAAGCCCGGACTTTACATCGTCGTGGATGCGGTCCAGCACGCGCCGCATGGTGTCATCGACCTGCAGAAAACGCCAGTGGACGGCATCAATTTCGCGCCCTATAAGTTTTTTGGCTGCCGCGGCTCGGGCATCTCCTGGTTGTCGCCGCGTGCGGCCCTGCTGCCGCATCACCGCCTCGACGCCAAGCAGGAAGGGGTGTGGGAGCTCGGCAGCCCGGCGCCCGCGCAGTTTGCTGTCGTCACCGAGATCGTCGACTACGTGACGTGGATCGGTGGTCAATTTGGCGCTGCGGACACTCCCCGTGAGCGCTTCGTGGAGGGCATGAAACGCATCGAGTTGCACGAACGTGCGCTGCTCGCCGCCATGCTCGACGGCTACGGCGGGCGGCGCGGCCTGCGGCGGCTCGACGGCGTGGACGTCTTCTGGGATCACGCCGATCTGACGAAGCGCGACTTGATCCTCGGTATCGGCTTCGCGAACCTGAGCCCCACCGACGCCGTGCGCGAATACGAAAAACGTGGCGTGATCGTCTACGAGCGGATCGCGTCAAGCCTGTACTCCGGCCGGATGCTGAAGTCGTTCAATCTCGCCGGCGCAGTGCGGATTTCGCCGCTGCATTGTCATGCACCCAGCGACGTCGAGCGCTTTCTTTCGATTACCGAAGCGCTGACGACACTGTGAGGCGACGGTCCGGATCCTCCCGGACCGCGCCGTTGAGCGTTTAAGCGGGCTTGGCAAACTGAATGAAAGCAAGACCGGCGGCAGACCTGACCCGCCGGTCCCGCGACTCATGCGCAGACCCCAATTACGGGGCGTACGAAAAGAGTTGCGCCACTTTACTCACTCACTTCCCACACCGCCTGTGCCGCAAGGCACGGCGACGGTTTGCCGCCGACGTGTACAGCGCTGCAGGTAATCCACTGAAACACAACCGTAGTCGAACTGTAGTGTCGCGTGTCTAGGATGTCTCCATCGCCCATGTATCGATCTATGGAGGTGCCGGATGCTCAGTCATCACGAACTCGCGACACTCATGCTGCTTGGCGACCCAGACAAGCGGCTGGAAGCTTTCGATCCGGATGTGCTGGCCTTACGCCGTTACGAGCTCGTGGAAATACGGCAGCGTGATCCGCAAGGATCGACGCTGCAACTTACCCGCCAGGGCCGTGAATTGCTGGAACGTCTGCGCACGGGCGCAGGGGGATGAGCGGGGCGCAGGCCGCAACAATCGCACTGACGCCGCTTGGCGGCTCACTGTGAACTGCCAACTGCTTGACGCGAAGCCCAAGCGCTATGGGATCGAGGTGAGCGACTCGCCACGCGAGGGCGATGAGGGTGGGGAATAGCCAAGGCGAATGGCCTGCCAAACGTTTGCGCCGTTGCAGCTATTACTCTGACGATTGAGATGGTTAAAGATTTGCGCTTTGCATGTCGTTATCCAGTCCAATAAGTCAGGACCATCGCACCTACCCGCGCCTCATGAAGAAGCGGGATGCGCGAGCAATAGCTCTTCGGGGGAATGAATCTTGAATCACCAACGATCGCCATGGTCGCGCGCAGCGGCTCCGGGCGAAGTCATCTACTCTGAAGGCTTCGCAGGCGACGCCGTCATCTACGTGATCGCAGACGGCAAAGTCGAAATATCCACTCAATGCGACGACAAAAAAGTCATCCTCGCCACGCTCGGCAAGGGCGAGTTTTTTGGCGAAGCATCCTTGTTGCCCGCCGAACCGCGCGCGCACACCGCGAAAGCCATTAGCTTCTGTCAATTGACCGTGATCGCGGCAGGCGTCGTGGAAGAAGAACTCGAGCGTGTATCGCCGCTGCTGCGCCATATCGTGCGCACCATGATTCGACGCGTGAAAAAGAAGGACGATGTTCTCGCCACCAATACGCATGCTGATTTTCTGCCAGGCGTGCTCTCATACGCGCATGTTCTGTCGCTGATGGCAGGTGTCGAGAGCGTAGACCGGGCGGACGGACGCGCGCGCCGCGCTCAAGGGGAGGAGTTCTCGGTGCCCCTGCCTGAAGTCATCAAGAAGTGCAATGCCATTGCCGGTCATTCCCGTCCGCATGTGATGGCAATGCTCAAGCGCATGGAAAAACTCAACCTCGTTACGCTCGAGCCGGGCCGCTCAGATCGCCTGAGCACGATGTCCGCACGATATTCGGCGCACGACGGCGCAGCAGGGCGGCAGCTCGTGACTTTCGATCCCGTGCGGATCACGGAACGGGCTCAGCAGGTGGCGGACCACGATCTCGACGTTTCGATCAACAGCGAACTGGAACTGATCGAGCTGGCCGACCTGGAAGCGCTGATCGGTGTCGAGAAGAATCTGATTCTCAACAAGCTCTCGCATGCGGAAATCGCAGAAGACATCTTCGCGTTTCGCAAGACCAAGGTGTTGAACTACGTCGAGGAAAAGGGCATCACGTATTTTTCCCGGCGCAATCCCCGTGGTACCAGCGAGATCAAGTCTCTGGCCGATCTGGAGTTTGTCGACCAGCGCACCTTGTTCGAAGCCGTGAGCGCCTTCGATACCTACGACCTCGCGAAATTGCTCGCTGCCGTGACGGGCGAGCCGGTCTCCGATCGTTTGTTCTCGGTGATGACCGAGGCGCGAAAGAAAGAGGTGTCGTGGGTCATGCGTCGTGAAATCAAGATCGATCCGCTCGAAATTGCCGAGATCGAGGAGCGATTCATTGAGACCGTACGCGCGATCAAATCGTCGGCCGTCACTGCGGCGCCGCTTTCCAATGTGGATGCCTGACACCGGGTGGTCGGACAACGGGCCGCTTTCAGGTCCGGTCCGATGATTGCGGCGGCCGTTCGAGAGGATGTATGGATCTTTTGACGCTATTTGGCGCCCTGTTTGGCGTAACGGCCATTGTGGCCGGATTTTCGCTCGAGGGTGGTCACTTCACCTCGCTGTTTCAGCTGGAGGCATTCGTCATCGTATTGGGCGGCACGTTCGGCGCGGTGATGATCCAGAACACGTGGGCCAGGTTTTATGACGGCCTGAAGCAACTGCGACTCGCCTTTGTGAAGGCGCGGCAGGTCGACCGGGAGAGCTTGTCGGTCCTGCTCGAGTGGGGCGATCAGGCGAAGCTGAACGGCATGCTCGTGTTCGAGTCGATCGAGGCGGGAGGCATCAATCCGTTTGCCAAACGCGGGCTGGAGCTGCTGGCCAATGGCGTGTCGACTGCCGTGCTCGAAGACGCCTTGCAACGAGAACTGGACGCCTATGAACGCAATCACATGGCGGCCGCGCGGATCTGGCAGCAGGCGGGTGGCTATGCGCCGACGTTCGGCATCCTGGGGGCGGTGCTCGGCCTGATTCAGGTCACCGGCCATATGCTCGAGCCGGCGCAACTTGGGCAAGGTATTGCTGTCGCGTTTGTGGCAACGCTGTACGGTCTCGCGTTGGCGAATCTGGTCTTTTTGCCGTTGTACGGCAAGATCAGGGCGCAGGTGGATAGCGAATTGCGCTTCAGACGTTTATATCTCGATGGGTTGCTTGCGATTTCGCGCAAGGAGTCGCCCCACACGATCGAAACCCGGCTGGCGGGCGATATCCGGGAAAGATCGGCTGAGTTGCTGGGCTAATCAACTTCGAAGCCAACCTCGATCGGTTGGCGCCGGCGCGCCAGGCGCCCATTCAAACGCAATTCGGAAACAGACGTTTCGAGCATGAGCACCTCTTCGGGTAACAAGCGCCTTGCGGCAGACAAAACCGGCTCTCAGCACTACTACGACGAGGGCGACGGCGACGGCGAGGCGCAGTCCGGGCGTTGGCTGATTTCCTATGCGGACCTCATCACCACGCTGATGGTGTTGTTCCTTGCGCTCTACGCGTTGGAGTTGGCGAAAAACCGGGAACTCGAAATAAAGATGCTCGAGCGCCGCGAGGTGAAAACGGAGGCGGCCGCCGGCAGCGCTCACGCGACTGTCGCCGTGCCTGGCGCGCCCGATGCCGCGAGGCGGCAGCTTCTTTCTTTACTGGCGCCGCTTCAGGACAACCGGCAGATTACGATTTCGAATGCCTCACAGGGCGTGGAAATCGCCATCAACGCGAAAGTGCTTTTCAACTCGGGCGACGCGCGTTTGTTGCCGGAATCTTTCGGGGTGTTGGATCAGATTGCCGGGGTACTGCGCGACCGTTCGAAAAACAATATCCTCGTCGAAGGACACACCGACAGTGTGCCGATATCGACCGCGAAGTACGAATCCAACTGGGAGCTGTCGTCGGCACGGGCCGGTGCTGTAGTTCGATTCTTTGCCGATAAGGGAGTCGAACCTCACAGGATGGCCGCGATCGGCAGGGCGGACAATTTCCCGCTGATCATCGGTGACGATGCGGCAGCGCGAGCCGCGAATCGCCGCGTTACCATTCTTGTGGAATATTGAATCGCGAGCAGCATAAAGACAGTTTCACCGATACGTCCACCACCGATGCGCGATGAACGTAACAGGGGGTACGACGCAGACCACCATTGCGATGCCCAATCCCGGACCGCCGCCCGCGAGTTCCGTGGCATGAGCCACTAGCGCAGTCAGCGTCAGGCCGCCGAGAGAAACTGTCGCGAAGCGCCAGACATTCGCCAGAGCGGGAAAAGACGAAAAACTCCAGAAGGTATTCATGAGATAGGAGATTCCCGTCGAACACGCGAAGGCGAGCGCGTTCGCCAAAGCTGGTTGGGTACCGGCGCGCATGATCAGCGTCATCGCGACGGCGGCGTGCAAGCCGGTCGCAAGCAGTCCGGACACGCCGAAGCGCAACACCTTGATCCGCTCGGCCCTATTCACCGGCGTCCTCCCGCGGCTGGCGCAGGATGGCAAGCAAGGACACCCCATAGGGCAGCGAGCCATGCGCAAGCCAGTGGCGCTCGGCACTGAACAGGTGATAGAGCGCAGCGTTGAGCGGGTGAGCCGGAACGGCGTCGCCGGTCGAGTTGCTGCGCCCGAAAAGACGGTCGAACCAACGCGCGGCCACGGCCAGAGGGAATAGCAGCGTGTTGAAATACGTCACGCGCTCGACTTCATAACCGGCAGCGGCGATACATTGCGTTAGCGAAGCGCGGCTGTAGCGGCGGTAATGCCGCAGAAACACGTCGTGCGCGCTCCACAGACTCTGGCAGGCCGGCACTGTCACGACGATCACGCCGCCTGGCGCCAGCAACGATTGCATGCGGGCCAGCGAGCCGACATCGTCGGCGATATGTTCGAGACAATCGAAGAAGCAGATCAGGTCGAAGCGTTCGCTGCGTTCAATGCCGAAGGGCACGTCGTCCGGACAGCGTCCCGCGCGGACGTTGAAGCGGTCGTTGGTTTTTTGCGAGCACAACGCGCGCGCCGTGCTGTCCATCTCAAGGCCGCTCACGGTGCCGAATTCGGCCAGCATGTCGAGGTTGCCCCCCGTGCCGGAACCCACTTCGAGCACGCGCGCTCCTGGCGGCAGGGCCAGTCCACGCAGTATGGTCTGCAACACATTGCGCCGGCCGCGGAACCACCAGTGTTCTGCTTCGGTTGCGGCCATTTCCAGATAGGCATCAGGGGACATCGCAGGCTCCTTGCGCTAAGCGGCTCATTAAGCGGCTGATCAAGCGGCTGATCAAGCGGCTCATTGACCAACGATCCGCACGCTCGGCGCAACGCGCCTGCGGACGACCTCGGGGCGCGGCGCATGGACCGTGCGTGGCTGATAGCGCTCGCGGTGCAGCACTGAGACTTTGCTCTTTGCCTGATAGCGGCGCCGCACGAGATAAACCGGGCGCTTTTTCGACTCGTAGTAAATGCGGCCGACGTATTCACCCACCACGCCGATACCGATCAGTTCGATCCCGCCCAGGAACAGCATCAGGGAAATCGTGGATGCGTAGCCGGGAACGGGATTGCCCGACCACAGCGTGCGGCAAACGATAAAGCCACCGTAAAAAAATGCCAGTGTGGCAATCGACAGGCCGATGTAGGTCCAGGCTCGCAGGGGTACGGTGCTGAAGCTCGTGATGCCCTCAAGCGCGAAATTCCACAGCTTCCAGCCGGAGAACTTCGAGTGTCCGGCGCTGCGCGGCTCGCGCTCGTATTCGACGATGACGGTCCGATAACCGACCCAGGCAAACAGGCCTTTCATGAAGCGCCGGCGTTCAGGCAGGCTGCGCAGGGCATTGACGACCTGACGGTCGATCAGGCGAAAGTCGCCGACGTTTTCGGGCAGCTTGATCTCGGAGAGGGCGTTGTGCACGCGGTAATAGAGCGCTGCCGCGGTGCGTTTGGCGAAGGTATCGCAGGCCCGGTTGCTTCGTTTCGCTGCCACGACCTCGGCGCCTGCGCGCCAGTGTTCCACCATCACGTGAATCAGGCTTGGCGGATCCTGCAGGTCCGCATCGATCGGGATCACGGCGTCGCCGACCGCCTCGTCGATCCCGGCCGTCAGGGCTGCTTCCTTGCCGAAGTTGCGGGTCAGGTCGATGACCCGGATGCGTCGGTCCTCGATGCTGGCGGCGACCAGCTTGTCGAGGGTCCCGTCGTTACTGCCGTCGTTGACGCAGACGATTTCAAAGCGCGTGCCTTCGATCGATTCGAGTACCGGCACGACGGTGGCGAAGAACCGGTCGACTGCCTGATACTCGTTGTAGAACGGCACGACAAGCGAAATCAATGGCGTGTTGATATGAGCTGACATGGCATTTCCCCGTTTTTTATCCTGTTCGTATGTGATGCGATGCAATGCGTTGGCATCGCAATGTCTCTATGGCGACAGCCTCACGCCGCATTCAATTACCGGTGCCCGCGGCGTAGCGTCGCGTCCTGCAGCGCGCCTCCCATTGCGTTCGAGTGCGACGCGCCGCACCAGCATGCCGAGGGTCGTCACGGTGAGAAGCGGCAGAAACTGGAACTGCAGACGGGTGATAAGCACCATCCCCGCCAGCGGTGCGAGCCACAACACGACCAACCATTCGCGTTCCCCGCGTTGCCATCCGTGGCCCATGCCGTAGCTGCAATACCAGGCGATGAGCACGCCGTACCAGGCGAGGTCGTAGTCATACAGGTACGGACTGACGAGCAGGCTGGCGCAGACCAGGGTCGCGGCGCGCAGCGCGTAGGCGCACCCGCTATGCCACGCATACCAGACAGCGGCAGCCGCCAGCGCTGCACTGATTGCTTGAGCCGCGTAGGCGAACGCCGATGGTGCATGCGCCAGTTTCGCGAGAGCGAAGGCGGTCGGCACGCGGGCCATGACGGCGCGTCCCGATTCGACAAAACCGGCTGCCATGCCGGCGTTGTGGAGGAACGCGGCGAACGTACCGGGGCCGAACAACAGGGCCGCCAGCGCGAGAGTCGATACGGCCGTTAGCGTGAACGCCAGCAGTGCGCGCCATGAGCGGGAGCAGAGCAAAGCAAACGGGAATAGCAGCACGAGATGCGGCTTCATGCATAGCAATCCAAAACATATTCCTGCGACGACTGGCCGGCGGCGCAGCGCAAGCAGTCCAGACGCTGCAAGCGCCGCGGTCAGCATGCCGTTTTGTCCCATCAGCGCAACCAGCGCGACGCCGGGGAAGGCGAGCGTGACGAGGACCGTCTGCCAGCGTGGCACGATCGAGTGAATCGCTTTGGCGAACAGCGCAAACGTGCCGGCAATGAAGGTCACGGCGGCGGCCTGAAACGGCAGCAGGGCAAGCGGCGACATGATCAGCAGCGAGTTGGGCGGGTATAGCCACGGCAGAATGCTGCCCATCGTGCGGAAATACGGCGCAGCTGCCATCTCGACGTCCGTCAGCGCCTTGAGGTTGTAGGCGTCGACAGCGTGGCCGTGCTGCACAAGGAACGACGCGCTCCAGAACGGCAGGAAGTCCATCGCCAGGGGTGGAAAATCGGCGCGCTGCTGCCACACCACACGGTACAGGTAGACCGTGAGGAAGACGGCATAGGCGGCGAGGGCTGCGATCGAATAGAGCGACAGGCGTCTGCTGTCGAGCCAGTGCGCGCGAGGTGCTGCGTTCACCTCCGGCAATCCGGCCGGCTCCGCCCGACGGCCTGACACCTTGTGCGATGGCTTCAGATTCATGACGCCACCTCTTGGGAGATTCGCGCACGGCGCAGGATGAGCAGCAGCATCAGGAGCAGGACGACCGGTCCGATCTGCGGCAATGTGAACAGGCGGTTGAAGAACTCATAGACCGGCAGCAGCCAGGCCAGCACCAGCACCACCTGTTCACTGCGCCGCCAGCCCGTATCGAGCCCGATCGCCATGAGACAGGAGATGGTGATACCGAGCCATGCCAGCTCGTAGTGCCACACGTAAGGATTCGCGAGCAAGGTGGCGACGGTTAGCGCCGCGCCGCGCAGGCGGGCGTCGCGTGTGGACTTCCAGATGTAACAGGCCGCGGCCATGGCGAGCAGTGCCACGCATGCTTGTGCCGCATAGGCTGCGGCGAGCGGCGCACCGCCTTCGCGCAGAACCGCAAACGTGGTGGGCGAGGCGAGCCAGTAGTGGCGACCGTGTTCGAGCATGAGTTCGCGTGCGAGCGTGGTGACGACCACGAACCGGTGCAGCGACTGCGCGCCACAGATCAGTACGCTGAGCGCGCCGAACAGCGACGCGCTCAGTGCGGCGACGCCAAAAGCGCGCCATGCGCGCGCTGCGATCAACACGAACGGAAACAACAGCGCCATTTGCGGTTTGATCGCCAGCAAGCCAACACACAGTCCGGCGCGAGCCGGATGGCGAGCGATCCAGTGGACAGCGAGCGCTGCGAGCGCAGCGGTCAAGAGCGAATTTTGCCCGAAGAGGGCTGGCACGAATACGCACGGACAGGCTGCGACAAGTAGCCAGCCACGAGGGGAAGTGCCCATGCTGGAAGCGATTCGGGACAGGCGAAGCGTGGCGAAGACGAACAGTAGCGCGCTGATACCGACAAACACAAAATAGGCGACAACGGGTGGCATCAGGACGAGTGGCTTGACGAGCACGAGGAAGGTCGGCGGATACAGCCACGGTAGGAAACTGCCATGTGGAAACTGGAACAGCGCCGTTTCGATCTTCTCGAAGTAGGTGTAGTCATAGACCTGCCATGCCGGGCCGTGCTGCATCGCATACGAGGCAGACCAGAAAACCGAAAAGTCGATACCCGGTCTCGAGAAATCCATCGCAGTGAACCCGTTGCTCGCCCGCGCCCAGATCGCCAGAAACAGGACGTACAGCACCAGCATCGCAGCGCTGTACACGACCACGCGTTCAGGGGTGAGCAAACTGTGAATACGATTTTCGCCGCCACGAGCGCCAGGCTGTGAAACTTGCATGATCCCCGCCTTCTCTGTTATCCGGATGTGATCCAGTGGACCATCCAGTCATTCTGATTTATTGATTCAGATTCCTAAGCGATGATCCATAACGTCGCATGAAGAATCTCGTTCGTGCATTACCGGTCACCTCATTGTTGGAAGAAAATTAATCGACTTGCAAGATGGCGTTTTCCTGCGTGAAGCGCGAGAGATATCAAAGGCCGCTCTTTGAGCTGAAAACGGCCCCGCTTATGTGGGCAAGCGCACGTACGGGTCTCACGGCTGCGACAGTTTGTGCGGCCACCCCTCGCGAGATGTGCCCGTTTTCGCGGAAATCGATGCTAGTGCTAAATCAGGGTATGTCCTGGGTAAATTTCTCAAAGCCACGGCCAGCGGGGTTTTGCGACCATTTCGCCGGTTTTCGCTGACGCTGAAAACTGTCGCGGACGCGAGACGTTCCGTGCACGAGCGTGGGATCTCCGGCGCAAGCCATCAGGCCGGGAGCATTATATTTCCTGCCTTTTCGTGTAGCTGGCCCTACCCTTGCTATGGAGAGAGTGCGGAACTCGACGACGTGAAGACCGGACGATTCGAAGCAGTAGCCAGACCGAGAAGAATCGCCGCGCAAGCAACCCTCGGGGTTGTCCCGCCCAGTTCGATGCTGCGGAGCTCAACTGGCAGCGCGAATGAGGGCAAGACACAGGGTGGTCGTCGACTGACTAGCGGGCGCCGGTTTCGACCGGACGCCGAGAACGAGTTGTGGAATACGGGGGAAACATGAAAAACCAGTCGAAGAGACGACATGACCGTCACAGCTGCGGCGCGGACCGGACGCTCACGCGCCAGCAATGGCTCATCGCCGGCGTGCATCTGCTTGCCCGGTGGTTGCGGCCCCGAATCGAACGAGCGGCCACGCTGCTTTGCTCACCGAGCTTTTCTCACCCCACGTTGCTGAAGGTTGCGCCACTGCGGGTCAGCACCCGTAGCCAGGCGGACGTCCGGCGGACGTAGTTTCATATCGCCAGTTTTCTTGTAGTGCCGGTAGTACGTCCCCTCAAACCAATCATGGTTAAGGGTTTTTATTTAGATATGCGAAGGAGTCTGTCATGAAGAATTTTATCGCCCAAGCAGCACGTTTTGTTCGCGACGAAGACGGCGTATCGGCCATCGAATATGGTCTTCTCGCCGCGCTGATCGCCCTTGTCATCATCGGGTCGGTTACCACGCTTGGTTCGAACCTCAAACTGGTTTTCAGCGATATCGCGGGATCGGTCTAGGGCACCCGCCGGCGGACGAACGTGGGCTCCCGGTTCGTCCGTCGATCTTCAGGTGTTTCTGGCATCGGGCTGGTTTGCGGTCGGGCGCGCATATCGCGCCGGGCTGCCCGACCAGCGAACTCTATTCGGCGTGTAGCGGACCGTATTGCTACCGCCATGGCGTGAACAATCAGTTTGACGGAGCGAGGCCTCTCATGACAGTGCCACCCCTGCCGCCGCAACCCGTGCCCCTGTGCGTGATCGTGCTGGTCATCGTGGCGGCCAGCACGGACATCGCCGCGCGCCGGATCCCGAATCGCGTCATCGCGATCGGCCTCGTCGCGGCGCTCTGCGTGCAGATCTGGTTACGCGGACCGCTGAACGGCGGCCTCGAGTGGCTGGCGGGCGCCGCGTGTGGCTTCGCGCTGCTGTTGCCGTTCTATCTGCTGCGCGGCATGGCCGCCGGCGACGTCAAGCTATTGCTGACCATCGGTGCCTTTGTCGGCCCCGCCGTAACTTTCCGCATAGCGCTCGCCACCTTTCTGATCGGCGGGGTCTGGTCACTAGGGCTGGCGGTGAGCCGCGGCCGCTTCCGGCAACTGATCGCCAATCTGCGGCAGATCGTGGGTTCGTGGCGCCTGGTGTCGCCGCAGGCTTCCGCGAGCAGCATCGTTTCCCCTGGGTCGGTCGGGGCGATTCCTTACGGCGTCGCGATGGCGGCCGGAACGCTGGGTGTGTTGTTCGCGGCAACTTTCTAGCCGTGCAATCAGGACGAGCGGGTGGCTTGCGATCAGCAAGAGCCACCTTGGGCGGCAGTATCGGAAGCGGGCATCCGGTCAATCCGGACGTTGTTACGAACCATGCAGGAGTGTTGCCATGAAAAACAGTCGCGCTTTAGTCATGCTTGCGTTTGCCATGCTGGCGGGTCTCGCTGCCGTGGTTCTGGCCTCGCGATGGCTGGTGCAGACGTCGTCGAGTGCCGTCACGCCGGTGACCGTGGCCGCCGGCGTCATCAATCTCGGCGAGCCGCTGACGCCTGGCCTGGTTCACACGATCAACTGGCCGACAGGGAGCGTGCCGCCCGGTGCCTTCACGGACGAGAAGGCGCTTGAAGGGCGCGTGGTGCTGACGAGTCTTGCGCCGGGCGAGCCGGTGCTCGAATCGAAGCTTGCGCCGATCGGCACGAAAGGCGGCCTGTCGGCGGTGATCGGCTCAGGCCACCGGGCAATTACGGTGCGCGTGAATGACGTGGTCGGCGTCGCCGGCTTTGCGTTGCCGGGTAACTACGTCGATGTGATCGTGAATACGCAGCAAGCCGCTAAGGCCGACGCGCAACAGAGCATCTCGAAGATCGTGCTCGAACAGATCCTCGTCCTCGCGGTGGCCCAGCAGGTGAGCCGCGACGACACGGCGCCGAAAGTGGTCAACGCGGTCACGCTCGAAGTGACGCCCGAGCAGGCCGAGAAGCTCGACCTTGCACGCAGCGTCGGCACGCTGTCGCTGGTTCTGCGTAACCAGGTCGACAAGCAGACACCCACGACGGACGGCGCGACCAAACTCACCTTGCTCGACGTGCCGGCATCGGCGCCGGTGGCCGAGCCGGTCCATCCGGTGCGGGCGCGCTATACGGCTCGCCCGGCCCCGAAGCGCGACTGTGTCGGCGTGCTGTCGGGCGTGACGGGCAGCGTCGAATGTTTCTAGGTCGGCCATGGTGGGCCTTTTAATAAGGCACCGTGACCGGCACAACGAAGGCAAGAACCAAAGTCTCGGGTTACACGCATCGAGCAACGGGGGCATAAAGACATGAAAACAGAACTGGGGATCTCATCGGGCAGGCACGCGCGTCGCCGCTCGCTGAACGGCACGGTACTCGCGGTGGCGCTGTGCGCCGGAATGGTCGTCGCGCAGAACGGCGTCGCGCAACAGATCAACGGTATGTCCGCGCCCGGCAAAGGCGGCGTGAACCCGGCGTTGCCGGTGGGCCAAGGGCCGGTACCGATGATGATCAGCATGGCGCCGATGCCGTCCGCTCCGGGAGCTAGCGGGAAATCGGTCGGCGCCGTGCCGTTGAGCGGGCCTAACTGCAGCGGGGAGATTCGTGATGAATCGAGTGTCGCCGTTGCGGTAGGCAAGTCGGTCCTCGTGCCGCTCGCCGAACCGGCGCGCAACCGCACCCTCGGCAACCCGACCATTGCGCAAGCGACGCTGGTGTCGCCGCGCACGCTTTACCTCGTCGGCATGACGGTTGGCACGACCAACATGATCGTCCAGGGACGCAGCGGCCAATGCCAGATCATCGACGTAATCGTGAATATCGACGCGGACGGGCTGCAGCGAACCCTGCAGCAATTGTTGCCCGCCGAGCGCGGTATCAGGGTGTCGAGCGCCGCCGGCAACTTCGTGCTGGCGGGCCGCGTGTCAAGTGCGCCAGCAGCCCAGCAGGCGATGGAGATCGCGAACGCCTATGCGGGCGCGCAACCCACCCAGCAGCAGCAGGCGAGCACGGCGAACTTCGCTAACAGCGGTTCCAGCCTGAGCCAGCAAAGCTCGAGCGTCAGTAAGGCTTCCGAAGTGATCAACATGATGACGCTGGATGCGCCCCAGCAGGTGATGCTCGAAGTCAAGGTCGCCGAGGTCTCGAAGACCTTGCTCAACCAGCTCGGCGCGGCGGTGAACATCCAGGGCGGTTTCGGTTCATGGACGGGCGCGCTAGTGAGCAGCCTGCTCGCCGGTGTGGGCAATGGCATTGCCGTCAGCAAGGCGAACAACCTGCCTTTCAATGTAGCGATCGACGCCCAGAAGACCGACAGCCTCGGCAAGATTCTCGCGGAGCCTAACCTCGTGACCCTCAGCGGGCAGGAGGCCTCATTCCTCGCCGGCGGCAAGGTCTTCATTCCCGTGCCGCAAAGCAACGGTACCGGCGGCTCGACGATCACGCTGCAGGAAGAGGAGTTCGGTGTGGGCCTCAAGTTCACGCCGACCGTGCTGGCGGGCAGCCGGATCAACCTGAAGGTGGCGCCTGAAGTGTCCGAGCTGTCGCCAACGGGGGTGACGGTAACCGCGACAGGGGTCAGCGGATCGGCGATTCTGCCGCTTATCACGACACGCCGCGCCTCGACCACGGTGCAGATGAACGACGGCGAGAGCTTTGCCATTGGCGGGCTGATCCAGAACAACATCACGGGGTCGCTCAAGGCACTGCCTGGTCTCGGCGAGGTGCCGGTGCTGGGCGCGCTGTTCCGCAGCACGTCGTTCCAGCAGGATCGCACGGAACTGGTTTTCATCATCACCGTGCATCTAGTCAAGCCTTTGCCGAGCAACGACTATCCGCTGCCGACCGACAGTTTCAACCCGACCTCGGACGCGGCCGTCTATGCGACCGGCAACATGGAAGGCCGCCGGCCTCAATCCGCCGCTCCGGCCGCAGCACCGCAGACACAGGTACCGGCACCGGCACCGGCACCCATTCCCGTACCAGCACCCGCACCGGCAGCAGGGACGAGCACGCCGGCTGCGTTGCCGCCGCGCGATACGCAGGCCGACCGGCCAGTGCCGGTCGTGACCGGTCCGCCCGAACGTACCGCGGCACCGGTGGCGACGCCACTGCCAGGCGCCGCGACATCGTCCACTACGGGCGCCGAGGCGGATACAGGGGGGATTGCCGGGGTGGCTCCCGACGCGGCGAAGCGTGCCGCAACGGCTAGCCAGCAGATGGTCGCCAAAGTGGGCGCGGCCAATCCGGCAGAAGAACATTGATGCGTGGTCAGGGGACTCTCATGAAAATCGAACATCTTGTTTTGACGGGTCGTGCGGCGCTCACGCTGACACTGGGCGCGGCGCTTGGCGGTTGCATGACGAGCACGCCCACGTGGGACACGCATTTCGGTGAAGCGGCGCGCACGGCCAGCCAGATGCAGATCATCGATCCGCATGCGGCCGAGCATACGCCGTCGACACCGGGCGTCGACGGCAAGGCGGCGGTGGCGGCACAGGACGCATACGACAAATCGTTCCAGGCGCCAGTAACCACCCCGAATGCTTTCGTGATCGGCATTGGCAATGGCGGCGGGTCCAATGGTCAGTGAACGCCATGCATGCGGGCGACCGTCATGCCTCGCGCCCAGCTTGATGAACTCGCTGGGCGTGCACTTCCGGCTAACGGCAACGTTCGCCAGTTATCTTCGTTTGTCCAGTTGAGAACATCATGATCAATGTCCTGGCTCTCTCTGAAGACGGCACGCGGCTCGCGCAGATCGTGCGGCTGATCGGCGAATGTGGCGGTTGCCGGACCACCCGGGCGACCGGCAAGCCGTCGCGGCTCTGCGAACGGGGGGATAGTCTCGATGCATTCGATGTTCTGATCGTCGACGCTGCGTCCCTCAATGACGTCGAACTCTCCATCATCGAAAATCTCCACCACGCACACGCGCGGCTCACGTGCATCCTGGTGATTCCCGATACGTCGTCGCAGACGTTGATCGCTGCGATGCGCGCGGGCTTTCGCGATGTACTCAGCTGGCCGATCGAGCCGCGCTCGCTAGGCGAAGCGCTGCGGCGCGCGCAGGCCAAGTGTGTGCCGGGTAACGCGCGCGATACCCAGATCCTATCCTTCATGTCCTGCAAGGGCGGCGCGGGAACCAGCTTTATCGCCTGCAACGTCGCGCACGCGATTGCGCGCCTCTCACAAAAGCGGGTCTTGCTGATCGACCTCAACCAGCAGTTTGCCGATGCGGCATTCCTCGTGTCCGACGAGACTCCGCCATCGACGTTGCCGCAGATCTGCTCGCAGATCGAGCGCATGGATGTCGCATTCTTCGACGCGAGCCTCGTGCACGTCAGCGACAACTTTCACATCCTGGCCGGTGCGGGCGATCCGATCAAGGCGGCAGAATTGAAGGAAGACCGCCTCGAATGGATTCTGGGCGTTGCCGTGCCGCGCTACGACTTCGTGCTCTTCGATCTCGGACAGACCATCAATCAACTGTCGATGCTGGCGCTCGACAGCAGCGACCAGATCCATATCGTGCTGCAAGCGAGCATGCCGCATGTGCGGGCGGCCCGCAGGCTGCAGGAAATTCTCGGCTCGCTCGGTTATGCGTCCGACCAGATGCGGCTGCTGCTGAACCGTTACACGCGTCACGCCGAACGCGCCCGCGCGGCGCTCGAGCAGGTGCTGGGCATGCAAGCCTGGCAGGTGATTCCGGAGGACCCGGTCGTCGTGTCCGACGCCATGAACCAGGGTCTGCCGATCTCGCAGACCGCGCGAAACAGCGGTGTGTCGCGCAGCCTGCAAACACTCGCCGAAAACATCGTAAGCGGCGCGTCGACGCCGGGCCGGGGACGTGCCGGACGCACGTCCGTGTTCTCAAGGCTGCTCGGCCGCCACGCAGCGCCAAAACTTGAAATGATGTAAGGCCAAAGGGGACCATCATGTCGCTTCGTGAGCAGATTTCCGCGCAACGCATCCAGCCCTTGGGCGAGTCTTCGGACCAGGCGGGTCAGCAGGGTGGCATGATGCGCGCCGCGTATCAGAAACTGAAGCGCGAGGTTCATCAGGCCGTGCTCGAACGCGTCGAACTGGAACGCCTCTCGCGCTTGCCCCCTGAGCAGGTTCGGCAGGAAATCGCCGCGCTCATCGGGCGCATCCTCGAGGATCAGAAAGCACCGGCGAACGATCTCGAGCGCAGGCAGCTCGTCGTCGACGTGCATGACGAGATGTTCGGGTTCGGACCGCTGGAGGTGCTGTTGCGCGACCCTACCGTATCCGACATTCTGGTGAATACGTACCGCCATACATACGTCGAGCGCAGAGGGCGTCTCGAAGCCACTGACGTGACGTTCTATGACGACGCGCATCTGATGAAGGTGATCGAGAAAATCGTCTCCGGCGTCGGGCGGCATATCGATGAATCGAGCCCGATGGTCGATGCGCGCCTTCCGGACGGCTCGCGCGTCAACGCGATCATCCGGCCGTGCGCCGTCGACGGCCCGCTGCTGTCGATACGGCGTTTCGCCGCCAACCCGCTGCAGGTGTCCGACCTCGTCGAACTGCAAAGCCTGACGCCGCCAATGGCGGAAGTGCTCGATGCATTAGCGCGCGCCAAGGTGAACATTCTGGTGTCGGGCGGCACGGGCAGCGGCAAGACCACGCTGCTGAACGTCCTGTCGGGTTTCATTCCCGGCGACGAACGCATTGTCACGATCGAAGACGCCGCCGAGTTGCAACTGCGCCAGGAGCATGTGCTGAGGCTGGAGACGCGTTCGCCGAACATCGAAGGACGCGGTGAGATTACGCAGCGCACGCTGGTGCGCAATGCGCTGCGGATGCGTCCCGATCGCATCATTCTCGGCGAGGTCCGCGGGGCTGAGGCACTCGATATGCTCAACGCGATGAACACCGGGCACGAGGGCTCGCTGTCCACGATACATGCCAACACCCCACGCGATGCGCTGACGCGCCTTGAAAACATGATCAACCTCGGTGGGCTTTCGTTGCCGACCAAAACCATGCGTCAGCAGATTGCCTCGGCGATCTCGGTGGTCGTGCAGGCCACGAGACTGACCGATGGCCGCCGCAAGATCATCAGCATTTCGGAGTTGACCGGCATGGAAGGCGACATGATCAACATGCAGGAGATATTCGTTTTCAAGCGCTCCGGCGTCGATTCGAAGGGAAGCGTTCGCGGGCATTTCTGTGCGACCGGGGTACGGCCGAAGTTTGCCGAGCGATTGCAGGCATTCGGCGTCGCGCCGTCGGACCAGGTCTACGACCCGGCGCGGCGCTTCGAAACGACATGACGTGCATGGCTATAAAGCGTAACCCGATCGCCCGGCGTTTCAGGAGACTCGCATGACCCCGATTTTTTATGCGTCGATCATTCTTTTATTCGTCGCCGTGGCGCTGGCGATGGAAGGCGCTTACGAATACTGGAACAGCCGGCATGGACCGGTCGCGCGCCGGGTCGATTCGCGGATTCGCGCCGTGTCCGCAGGCGGACAGGTCAGCCGCGAGCGGCTCTCGATTCTCAAGACTCGCATGCTGGCCGGCTCGTCGTTGCCCGCGAGGCTCCTGCTGCGTGTGCCACGCGTGCATGCAATCGATCTGTTTCTGCAGCAGTCGGGCATGACATGGACTGTCGCGCGACTCATTGGAACGTGTGCCGCATTGCCGCCACTCGTGCTGCTCCTGGGCACCTTGTTCGCGGTGCCGCTGCTCTTCACTGCAATTGGCGCCGCGCTCTCCGCCATGCTGCCGGTCCTGTATGTGCAACGCAGGCGCAACAGGCGCATCCGCCTGCTCGAACGTCAACTACCGGACGTCTGCGACATGCTGGCCCGTGCCTTGCGCTCGGGGCATGCCTTTACCGGCGCGATCGACATGGTGAGCACTGAGTTCTCGGAGCCGATAAGCGGCGAGTTCCGCATCACGTTCGACGAGATCAACTACGGCGTCTCGATCAGCGAAGCCTTGACGAACCTCGCCACACGCGTGCCGATCCGTGATCTGCGCTATTTCGTGATTGCCGTGGTGATTCAGCGCGAAACCGGCGGCAACCTCTCAGAGGTGCTGGACGGCATCGCCGCGCTGATTCGCGAGCGATTCAAGCTGTTCGACAAGGTTCGCGTCCTTTCTGCTGAAGGCAAGATGTCCGCCTGGGTGCTTGGATTGCTGCCGTTCGGCACGGCGGCACTGATGATGCTGGGCAATCCTGGTTTTCTCGATGTCCTGTGGCACGACCCTGCGGGGATAAAAATGCTCGGTACGGTGCTCGTGTCCATGGTGTTCGGGGCGTTCTGGATGCGGCGCGTCGTCAAGATCCGGGTTTAACGCCACCGGTTCGCCATAGAGCGTGCGACACATTATTGGGGAGGGGTCATGCAGACGCTAAACACCACGCAGATTCTGTTATTGATCGGTGTGTTCGCCGTTGTGTTCGCCACCGCATTCGGCGCGATGCATGTTTTAGCACCGCGAGACCTGCAGCGCCGGATCGAGCAGGCCGGTGGCGCGAATATGGCGTTCGGGGCGGATAAGAGCGCGGAATTGCCGGACATCTCCTGGTTTGAAAAGCTCGCGGAGATTTCCCAGCCCATTTCGAAACTGTCCGTTCCAAAGGACGGCTGGGAGAATTCCGCGCTGCGCCTGCATCTGATGAACGCCGGCTGGCGTTCGTCCGGCGCTGCCCCGATCTATTTCGCCGCCAAGACTGCATTGGCGATTGCATTACCGCTGCTGGCGATGCTCTGGCTTGTCGGCTCGTCCATTGCAGTGACGACGTATGAGCGTCTGGTGGTCCTGACCATCCTCGGCGCAATCGGGTTCTATTTGCCTAATGTGGTGCTGACAAAACGCATTGCCTGGCGCAAGCGCGTGCTGGTGGAGGACTTTCCTGACACGCTCGATCTGATGACCGTCTGCGTCGAGGCGGGGCTGGGTCTGGATGCGTCGCTCATGAAGGTGGGCGATGAGATCAGGATGCGTAGTCCAGTGGTGGCGAGCGAGCTTGAACTGATGCTGCTCGAAATGCGTTCAGGTTTCTCCAAAGAAAAAGCGCTGCGCAATTTTTCGCTCCGCACGGGCGTGGAAGATATTGATTCGTTCAGTGCGATGCTGATTCAGGCGGAACGCTTTGGCACGAGCGTCGGTGCTTCGCTGCGGGTGCTTTCTGACACGCTGCGCACCCGGCGGCGGATGCGCGCTGAAGAAAAGGCCGCCAAGATCGCGCTCAAACTGCTGTTCCCACTCATTTTTTGCATCTTTCCGGCGCTCCTCGTGGTTTTGATGGGGCCGGCCATGATTCATATCTACCGGGATCTGCTCCCCACCATGATGGGCTCGGGCGGATGACGGCGGCGCGTTGGCAAGGACCGTCCAAGGCGCTAAAGGAAGCGGCTCGCGCTCGAGGTCTTAACGCGTTCATCGACGATTGGGGAGGGCATATGAAACGGAAAAATCAGCGTGGCGTGGCGGCAGTGGAGTTTGCTCTTGTGCTCCCGATCCTGCTTGCATTGTTGTTCGGCACCGCGCAATTCGGCTGGCTGATGAACAACTACATTGTGCTAACGAATGCAGCGTCGCTGGGCGCTCACCTGCTTGCATCGGAACGTGGCTACGCCACGCCCTATACGGATACACAGCAAGCCATACTGGCGTCGACGGCGGCATTGAAGAGCGCGCTGACCATCACCATGAGCGTTGGCGGCACATCCTGTTCCAGTGACAGCACTTGCGCAACCGCGCTGGGGACTTCCACTCAGGCACCGGCGGCAGGAATGGAGGCGCGAGTGTCGCTCGGTTATTCGTTTACGCCCCTTTTCATTGGCGCTTTATACAGTCTCAAGTCAATCATGCCGTCCAGTTTGAGCGCGAACATGTCCGAACTCGTGCAATGAATGCCTGCAAATGTCATGTCCGGCAACGCACCGGTCTCGTTGGCAACCGCTGCGATTTCATAAGGGGGGAGGCGACCATGATGCTAAAGAAACAGAAAGGAATCGCGGCGGTTGAGTTTGCCCTGCTCGTCCCGGTGCTTCTCGTGATCGCGCTTGGCCTCGCGCAGGTCGGCTGGTTGCTCAGCAATTACGTGATGGTCGCCAACGCCGCATCGGCGGGCGCACGCTATTTTGCGTCGCAACGTGGCACGACGACTCCCTATACGGGGACGCAAACTCAGGTGCAAACGTCGGCAGCGGTGCTGAACACCGGCAACCTGTCAATCACGGCTTCCGTAAACGGAGGCAACTGCACGAGCGATTCAGCTTGCGCATCGGATCTGACCAGTGCCGCAAGCGCATCGGCCGTAGCAACCGCGGCTGTGACCGTTACCTACAGCAACTTTTCGCCCCTGTTCAAGGGGTCGTTGTCTGGTCTCTATTCGATGATGCCGTCTGCGCTCAATGCCACAGCAGTCGAGCGAGTGCAATAAGAAGACCGGTTCAACAGTTTGGGAGGGCGTGAAATCATGAGAAAAGACCTTAGGCTTCGTGGCGCGCCGTCAGGCCAGCGCGGTTCTGTCTCCGTTGTGGTGGCGCTTTCTCTGGTCGTCCTTTTGGGGTTTGCGGCGCTTGCCGTCGATTACGGCTATCTGGCGTTCAGCCAAAGGCGCTTGCAGAGCGCCACCGATGCGGCGGCACTGGCCGGTGCGGTGGATCTGTGGACCAAGCCATGGGCGACCGCTGCCAGCGACGCGCAGGCGTTCACGGCAGGGCAAGGCAATACCATGCCAGGCGGCGTCAGCCCCGCGACCGCCACCGTAACGGGCTTGACCTTGTCCAGCATCACATTGCCGTACAAACAGGCAGCATCCGGATACAACGGCATCAAGGTGACGCAGCAAGCGACTGTGCCGCTTTTCTTCGCCAAGGTATTCGGTATGAACTCTCAAAAAATCAGTGCAACCTCGGAGGCGGGCGCGGGGGGCGGGGCGGAGCCCGCGCTCTATAACGTAATGATCATCCTCGACACCACAAGATCGATGAGCACCACTACCGACAGTAACTGCAAGAATTCAAACGGCGTAGCGCAGACGAGACTGCAGTGTGCCGAGGCTGGCGCAATGAAGTTGCTGACCGGCTTGACCAACGCCGGTGACAAGGTTGGATTGATGGCATTTCCGCCGCAAACATCGTCAACCTATAGTTTTTCGTGCTCTGGGAAGTCGCCGACGATTGCCAGCAGTTATTCGGCATCAGGTGCCAGCTATCAGTACGCTTCCGCGAGCTCGGGTTATCTTGGCAGCAACCAGCAAGTGAATACCAGTTCCGGTATCGTCCAGGCACTCGGTGGCGGCAGTTGCGGCGGTCTCCCGGCGCCGGGCGGGCTGGGCACGTTCTACGCGCAGGCGATCACGGCGGCGCAAACTTCCCTGGCTGCGACTGCCGCGACCGAGAGTCCACCCGGACAGAATGTGATCATCCTGCTGAGCGACGGTATAGCGGCGTCCACGACGAGCCAGCTCGGCAGTACCTATAGCAGTACCTATGGAAGCGAGTGTCAGGCGGCCATCAACGCAGCGTCCGCCATCAAGAGCAACACGGGCACCTTGATCTACACCGTTGCTTATCTGGGTGGCGAGGCCGCGTCGGCGCCGAGTTGTGGCGACGGTAATGACAAACTCACTGCCTGCAATACGATGGAATCGATAGCGACAAACTCGTCGTATTTCTACTCGGATACGTGTGCGAATGCCGCCGGTGGAACCAACAGCCTGAATACCCTCTTTGGGCAAATCGCATACAGCCTGACGAAGCCGCGGCTGATTCCGATGAGTGCATCGTAAGGCGTTGCGACAAAAGCAGACCGCTTCGACACCAGCGTCCGCGATCCGATGGTGGGCGTGCTGTTCAAGGTCGAGCCGTGGGCCTGTTCTAGCCAACGCTCGCCCTGCGCACCGCTTTGCCACCCAGCAGGCACACGATCAAGGTAGCCACGACGAGTACGCATAACGCAACGCGCAAGCCGAGCAGGCCCGCGCCGAATCCGATCAACGGCGGGCCGACCAGGAAGCCGGCATAGCCCGCCGTGGCCGCCATCGACACACCGATAGCCGGCGTGACGGAAGAGCGGCCCGCCGCACTGAAGATGACCGGGACGATATTCGCGAGGCCGACGCCGACCATGGCGAAGCCCGCGAAAGCCGTGAACACGGTCGGCAGGCCCAGTACCAGCGCGAGCCCGGCCGTCGCCAGAAGACCGCCGAGGCCGACCACCTTGCCCGAACCGAAGCGGCGCACGAAGCCGTCGCCGACGAAGCGGCAGGCGGCCATCGAGAAAGCGAACGCGGAATAACCGACCGCGGCGACGCTGGCCTCTTCGTTCAAGGCCGAGCGCAAGTACACCGCGCTCCAATCGGCCACTGAGCCTTCCACCAGCAAGCAAAGGAACGCGAGCAGCGCAAGTTTCATCACACCGGCATTGGGCAAAGCAAATCCGCTGGAGGACGCGGCCGCCCTGGGGCCGAGATCGCGCAACGCGAGCACTGCAGCGGCGAGAATGAGGCCGGCGATGAACAGGTCCGGCAGAACGAGACCGCCGATTACGCCGACGCCGCCTTTCTGCAGCATGCCGCCCGTTGCTGCGCCGAGCAGGCCCCCCGCACTCCACGACGCGTGAAACGACGACATGATCGGCGACTTCCATTGCGTTTCGATCGCGCTGGCGTGGCCATTCATCAAGACGTCGAGCGCGCCGTTCGCTGCACCGAGCGCGAGGAGCACGATGCACAGCGTCGCCAGGTTCGGCGCGAAGGCGGGGAGCGGCAGCGCCACGACAAACGCCGCGCCGAGCAGCGCGGTAAGCCGGCCGCTGCCGAAGCGCGGCACCAACTGTCCGGCCAGCGGCATCGCCACGATGGCCCCCAGCGCGAAGGCGAACAGCGCGATGCCCAACGAGGTGTCGCTGAGTGACAGGCTTTCCTTGATGCGAGGCACTTCGACCGCCCAGGCGCCGATCCCGAATCCGTTGGCGAGAAACACGCCGAGGGTGGCCACACGCTCCTTGAGCGGCTTGGTGCCTGGCTGAGCGAACGGCTTGGCGAGTGCTTTCATGAGCGCGCCACCATGACGTTGTCGCAGACCGTTTCGAGCAGGGCGCGCCGCTCGGCCGTCACATCCGCTTCGACAAACAGATAGTCCACGGCGCGCGCCGGCGCAACGGAAAACGGCGCAGCGGTCACCAGCTTTTCCGACGTCATGGCAATGGCGACCTGGCTGCTTGCTTTTACCATCGCCCGTTTCAGTTCGGCCTCTTCGGCGTCGAACGCGGCGACGCCTTCGTCTGGATCGAACGCGCACGCGCCCAGAAAGCAAAGATCGGCCTTGATCTGCTGGATCTGCAGCAAGGCCGTGGCGCCGGTCGAGCCGGCCGCGTGCTGAGCGATGCGCCCGCCGATGAGAATGATGTCGAACCCCGGCCGGTTCAGGAGGCGCGCGCAAGCCTCAGGCGAGTTTGTCACGACGGTTAGATCCGCGTTGTCCGGCAGCGCCGCGGCGATGGCGACGTTGGTCGACCCGGTGTCCAGCAAAATGACGTGCTTTGGCCGGACGATCGATGCAGCAACGACGGCGAGACAGGCCTTTCGGTCCACGGCTTCGCGCATACGAACCGAGGCGCTTTCGCCAGCAGGTGAGATCAGCAGGGCGCCGCCGTAGACGCGCTTGCAATGACCCTGGTCGGCCAGCTCGCGCAAGTGACGGCGCACCGTGTGTTCGGAGGTCTGAAGTTCAGCCGCGAGTTCGGATGCCAGGACGCGGCCCTGCGCTCGCAGCCGTTCCAGAATCAGCCGTTCCCGTTCCTCGGGCAGAAGCCCGTCCATTGCGTCTTGTCGCGTTCGTTGCATGACTTCACCCTGCTCGATTGTAAAACGATCATAATCGAGCACAATGTATCGCAAACGAGCAGATTATGCAACGGTGGCAATGCGGGAGGCGGCAAGGCGCCCAGGCGGCTGGGTTGTCGATGCAGTCGAAATTCTTCTGAATGGACCGCGTCGGCAGGTCGTCAAGGCGCTGGCGCAAGCGTAGGTGGGGCGTTCTGCGTACCGGGCTGGAGGCCTGTAATCGCCGAGGCCGCGATCCATGCGCGCCATTGCGACGTGAAATTGAATTCGACATCGATCGCAAATGCCGAGTCGAGCGCTTCATTGAGCGTGGCTCCGCGCTGCAACGCATCGAAAGCCGCATGTGCGGCGGCACATTGAATGAGTATGTGCGGCCGCCATAGTGGCCTCACAACCAGTGCATAGGTCGGGGACTCAATATCTGCCGGAAAAGAGCCCGCTGGTTGATGCGCTGTCCAGATCCCGGCGATCGTATAGCGCGACGAGATGAGTGCGCAGGCGGGATGGACGGCCAGTTTCGCATCGAGCAGGTCCTCGGGGCGGATGGCGGCCCATTCCGGTTGCGTCAGCACGTTAGCGTCCGCGGCAAAGTAGGCCAGATGCAGCGACCATTCGAGACGCGCGAGGTCGGCGAAATAACGGAAACGGGGTGCCGGTTCATAGGTTTCGATGAAAGCCGGTAGCGCTGCGCCGAAGCGATTGAGGTCGCCGCTCTGCGACGGGTGCGCTTGCGTGTAAGCCATTGACAGCGCATCGAAGTAGGCTGCGCCGACCAGCGCCAGCAAGACGGGATAGGCGCTCGCGAGTGCCGTCCGCCGATTGGCGCGAATGCTGCTGCAATAGAGGTCGAGGCGCTGGCGCAGGTTGTCGGTGAGTCGGTCGCCGGTGCCGTTGCCGGTGCCGGTGCCGGTGGAGCAGGGTGTTTGTCCAGTGGCACATGTAGGGCTGTCGGCGCGAGCTTGCGCGTGATCGACTTCGCGCGCCGTGCATTGCAATCGCGAGAGCACGGGTCGCTGTTCGCTCTCCAGCGATTCGGCAAACATGCGCTGCAGTGACTCAAGCGGCGTTAGCATCGCGGGCGTCGTGTTGAGTCGAAGAGGCGAGGGCCGCGCGCCTCGCGTGAACGGTGTTCTGAATATCACGGGCGCGGCTGGCTTCATCGAGCACGATGCTTAACGCTGGTATGTCGGTATCCCACTCGATCAGCGCCGGTATCGTGCCGAACCGCTGTAGTGCGTATTCATAGAGCGCCCAGACTTCGTTGGCGACACGCGAGCCGTGATCGTCGATGACGGCGATGTCCGTCACGCGATGACCCGCAAGATGAATCTCGCCAATCGTGCCGATCGCCAGCGCGTTCATGGCCGCAATGGCGTCCTCTCCATGATTGCGTTGATTCACATACAGGTTGTTCACGTCGAGTAATACGCCGCAACCCGTGCGGGACGCGAGTTCGGCAAGGAATGCCGTCTCGCGGTACTGATCGTCGCGGAATCGAACGTAGGTGGAGACGTTTTCCAGCAGAACCGGCCGGCCCAGCGCGTCCTGCAATTCGCTGACCCGCGAGGAGAGCAGCGCGAGCGCCGCCTCGGTCAAGGGCATCGGCAAAAGATCGTTCAGATGGCCGGTTGACGTCGCGCCCCAGCACAGATGTTCAGAGACAACGGCCGGCTCGATCCGCTCGATCAGACGTTTGAGCTTCGCAACGTGAGCGAAGTCGAGTGGCTTCGCCGAGCCAAGGCCGAGACCGACCCCATGCAAACTGACGGGCAGGTCGCGTCGCACGGTGTCGAGCACGTGCAGGTCGAAGCCACCGTCGCCGAAATAGTTTTCACTGTGCACCTCGACCCAGTCGACTGGCGGCGTGGCGTCGAGGAAGTCGCGGTAGTGGGCATGACGCAAGCCGATACCGATGCCGGGCGGCGCGCCGGCAGAAGGGGCGAAGAGATGCATCAAAGGCCTCGCGTGGCACTGGAACGCCGCTTTGGCATCAGGAATGCTGTTCGTCGATTTTGCCGCCCATCTTCTCGCAGGTTCCTTTCGGGACGGTCTTGAAGTCGCCTTTATCGTTGTCGACTTTGGCCTCACCGGCGCAGTCATGCACACCGGTCTTGCTCGCGCAGTCGTTCTGACCGGCCTTGGCGATGCCAAAACACTGAACCTTCTCGTCAGCATGCGCTGCGCTGATGCCGGTGGCCGCGAATCCTGCGAGGGCCGCGGCGATCAATGCCGGCCGGCTAAGTTTCGAGTTCATATTGTTTCTCCTGAGTAAGCGGCGATGGATCGCCGCACCACTTCAACTGTCGCTCCGCCATGGGCTGCCTCGGGGCCGGTGCGTCGCACCTGATTCGCAGCGCCGGGAGCATTTGTAAGCCGATTTTAAGCTCGCGACATTGCCTGGCCGGTATGTTACTGACTCATCGTACTCGCGCTTTTCACGGCGCAGGCGGCGGTGACTTTCTCGCCGTCGCTGAACGAGAACGTCAGCGGGATCGTCGTGCCGATCTTGAGCGGCTGTTTCGGATGCTCCAGCATCACGTGATAGTTACCCGGTGCAAAGACGAGCGAGCCGTGCGCGGGCACCGCAACCTGTTCGACCATCGCCATCGACGACGTGCTGCCCTGGCTTTGCGTCTGATGCAGCATGGCCATGCCGAAAGCATCGGCGCTGACACCGACGAGATCGAGCGGTTGGTCACCCGTGTTGCTGGCCTTGAAATAGCCGCCCGACGGCAGATCGCCCGGCAAGGCGCGGATCCAGCAGTCCGATATGCTCGCAGTTGTCGCTGCGCCCGCGAAGGCCTGAATGGATGATCCGCACAGCAAGGCGGTGAGTAGAAGTTTGCGTGGTGTCTTCATGACGTGGTCCTCGGTTTTGACAGCGGGAATGAAGCGTTAAGCAGGTTGCCGCGTGGCGCGGCCAAAAATCGTGCGGTCGGCGAGCCACACCGCGAGCAGCGTGGCGCCCATCAACGGGAAGACGATGCCGAGCAGAACGAGGCCGGCTTTCCAGCCACGCATCGGCGGCGCGGCGCGCTCGCGCGAGGGGGCGCCGAGCGAGCGCTGCGGCCGCCGCTTCCACCACAGCACGCAACCCGTCACGGCCATCCCCGCTAGCCCTAGTGAAATCGCGGCGCAGAGAATCTGATTGGCGACGCCGAAATAGCGGCCCATATGCAACGACGTGCCATACGACACTGCTTTCGACACCGCGCCGTAGTCGCCATAACGGATATCTTTCAGCACCGCGCCGCTGTATTGGTCGATGTACAGCGTGCGTTCGTCTTTCGGGTCGGCGGGAAAGTACGAGACGGTGTAGACGCCTGTAGCGGAGGCGGGCAGCGCGATGTTGTAGCCGCTCGGGATACCGAGCGATGCGACGAGAGCGACGATGCGTCCGAGCGGCAGCGCCTGCGTCGCGTGCGCATCGTCGGATTGCGGCACGGGGACGTTGCCGACGGCCCAGGGTGTGAGCGGCAACGGCAGGTCGTCCATGACCATGCCCGGCATCGAGTCCATGTTCGCTTCGTGCGCGCTGTGCTCAGCGTGTTCACCGCGCTCATCGTGGCTAGCGTGCGCTTCGTGCTCATCGTTCGATGCGTGGGTGCCGTGTGCCGATTGCGTCTCGGTGCTTGTATTCGCAATGCCCGCATGTTCGCTGGCACGCACGCCTGGGAGTACAGAGCGCAACGGCAAGCCGCCCCACGACCCCGGCGGCGCGCCGAGATTGGCGGCGGTCGCGAGCGCCTTGAACTGCTTACCCCATGAACCTGTCCACGGCAGACCGCTGAGCACGAATACGAGCGCGCCGAGCGCGAGCCAGATGCCCATCACGGCGTGAAGGTTCTTCCAAAGCGCGCGTCCTTGTAGAGAGAAACGTGGCATCAGCGCCGCGCGTACGGCGGTTTTCTCGCGTGGCCACCAGAGTGCGATGCCGGTGCCGATCATCACCAGCGTCCAGCACGCGGCCAGCTCCATCAGCAACTCGCCTGGTTTGCCGAGCAGCAGCTTGCGGTGAAGCATGCGGTCCACCTGCATAAAGCGGCGCTCGACGCTCAGCGTGCCCAATACTTCGCCGCTGTACGGGTTCAGATAGACACTCTGTTTTTCGCCGTCGGCGAGACGAAAGATGAACTCGGTGCTGCGGTCCGGTGCACTCGCGATAGGGGCCGTCACCGCGCGCGCATTGGCCGGCATCGCCGCGCGCGCTTTGGCAAGCAATGCATCTTCAGTCAGCCTGGGCGTGGCTTGCGGTTCGACGACCTGGCGATGCGGGTAAAGCAGTGGCTCGATTTGCGGCTGGAAGCAATACAGCGTGCCGGTGATCGCAAGCACCACCAGAAACGGCATCACGAAGAGGCCTGCGTAAAAGTGCCAACGCCAGAGCGTCCGGTAGCCGGCGCTCGCCGTGCCTGTTGCCGTGGTCGTGCGTTGAGCGGTGGTGGTGGACATTCCATCCTCCTGCAGCAAATAATGGGTCGATCGGTTTTCGCAGCGATGCACGCGCTGGATTGCGACTCGCGAGTGCATCGACTACACGGCGAGCACCAGACGAACGCAATCTGCGCGTGCCAATCACGTGTTCACATGCGCAGCTTCGCTTCGACGTAGAACGTGCGGCCCGGATACGGGTGATAGACGAAATAGCGCGCATCGAACAGGTTGTCCACGCCGATGCCGACTTCACTCAGTTTTGTCGGCTTGAACGTGAACTTCGCGTCCGCCACCGTGTACGAACTGGTGCCGCCGAATACGTCGGGATTCGTGTCGGTATTGGTGAGCGTGTTGTATTCGCGGCCGGAGTAGCGCGCGGCGAGCGTAACCGCCGCGCGTTCGTCGATGTGATACGTCGCGGCGAGATTGGCGCGCCACAGCGGAATCCGATAGAAGTACTTGCCGACGGTCGCCGGGTTCTGCGCATTCGCGATGATCTTCGACTGCGTGTACGCCACGCTTGCCAGCAGATCGAGACCGCGTACGAACACATCCTGACCGGAGTAACTCGTTTCGACGCCACGCGAGCGCACCTTGCCGATATTCTGGAAGTTGGTCACGTTCGGAATCACGGTCGTGTCGGTCTGGCTGAAGATCGTGTTCTTCACATCGTCCTGAAACAGCGAGAAGCGGAACACGCCATTCCAGTGCGCCCATTCGGCGGTCAGCTCTTTCGAGAGATCGTCTTCGGGCTTCAGATTCGGATTGTTGTTGATGATCGACGAGCCGTTGATTTGCCCCTGGAACATCTCACCCACAGTCGGAAACCGATAGGCGCGGCCGACGGAAGCGCGCAAGCTCAGATCGTCGGTGACATCGAACGACAATGCGGCTTTCGGCGAGAAGTGGTGCTGATTCGCGTCGTTGTACGGAATGGCTTTGCCGGGCAGCGCGTTCGAGCCGCCGTAGGCTTGCCAGTCTTCGTACCGCACGCCGTAGACCAATTTCCAGCGCGGCAGAAAGTGCCATGCGTCCTGCGCGTACAGCGCCTGAGTCTGCGTCTTGCCGGCGAACGCATTGGCAAATGACGTAGCCGCGCCGTCGCGCCAGTTCAGCGTGTTGTAACTCTCGTTGTCGAGGAAGTAGTTGTCGTAGTGATAGCCGAAGCTCAGCGCGTGGCTCGTCAATCCCGCTTGTGGCGTGACGGGCGTGTACGTGGTGCGCAGATCGAGCGTTTTCCAGCCGGTGCCGTCGCCGAAGATCACCGTGCCTGGGCCGTTGCCCGGCGCACCTGAGTTCGCGGTGCGCGCCACGCTATTGCCGATGTCGTAGTACGAAGCGATCGCTTCGCCGTTCCAGCCGGTGGCGTTGCGGGTCTTCAGCGTGACGCCGTATAGCCAGTTCTCGCTGTGGCCGAGACTCGGGGCGAGGGCGGCCGCCGGAATGGTGTATTCGTAGCCGCCGATCGCGACCTTGCCGCTGTATACCGGGTTGCCGTTCGCGTCGCGCAGGAAGCTCGACGTCTCGCTGTTGTAGGTCTGGTGCCAGTAACCTAGCGTGAAGGCGGCCTGCAGTGTCGGCGTGAAGTCGTACTGCATCTTCAGCTTGAACTGGTCCTGCACCGTGTGTTCGATCCCTTCGCCGTTGACGCCGAGCACCGCGGTCGGCGTATTGGTCTGGTTGTTGTAGAAGTACGCGCCGGTAACCGGCATGTCGCCGGCTTTCGCGGGCACGCTGGACTTGGCGAGCGTCGCGAATTGCAGCGGCTGGCTCGTGTTTTCCAGGTGATTCACGCCCAGCAAATACGAGAACTTGCCGATCCGGTCGCCGATCGACGCGCTCGCTTCGCTGCCGTTGAAATTCTGATTCACGCCGAACAGGCTGAAGTGCTGAGTGAAGGCTTTGACGTCCGCGTCCGCTTCAAACTTCTTCGGCATGCGAGTGCTGATGAGCACCGTTGCGCCCAGCGAATTGCCGGGATAGAGCGCCGAAAACGGCCCGTAGATCACGTCCACCTGCTGGATCTCGTCGGGAAACACCATCGACCAGCGTGGCGGAAACGAATAACTGTTGCCGAGCAGATTGCTGAGCAGCAGGCCGTCCGCGTAGACGAGACCACGCGCGCTCTGCGTGTTGCTGGTACCGCGTACGGCGATGATCGAATTCAGATCGCCGATAAAGCGCTTTCGCACAGCGAGGTTCGGCATGTACTTCAAGACGTCTTCGGTGTTGACGACGTTCCAGTTGTCGAACTGTTCGCGAGTCACGGTCTCAACCGAGGCCGGCAAGTTAGGATCGACGGCGCGCGGGGTGGCGACGGCATTGGCGGTGACACTGACAGCGGGGAGGGTGGCGTCGGCGGGGGCGCTCTCCGCGTGGGCCGGGGAGGCGATAAATGCCGGCACGAACGCCGGAACTAACGCTGGAAAATACGCCGAAAAATACGACAGCGGCCGCCGGCCGGATGGAATGCGCCTGGCGCCGCGGCGGGCGCAAAAGGGCAGCCTTCGCAGAGCGAAGTTGAACATGAACGTTTCCTTGATGCATTGAACAGGCGATCGCGCGCCCCCTCAACGGGTGCGACGAGATGCGCGATCAGGAACAACAGCGATCAGGAAACGGCGGGTGGGTCTCGTGGGCGTCCGGACGGGAACGCGCCGAGCGGTGTGAAGCGGGTGGAGAGGGCGGGCGGCGCGGTGCCGGCAAGCGCGAGCGCGGCCGGCGGATCGACGGCCGCAACGGTCGGCATGGCGACGTGATGTTGGAGCAGATGGCAATAGCCGCAAGCGGCGAAGGCGTCGTCGTGGCTGAGATGGACCGGCGGCGGGCTGGCTTGGGTAGACTGGCTCGCCAGGCTCTGGTTGGTCGGCTGTAGCGCCGAACAGAGTGCCGCGAAGGGCTCGTGCGTGCGGTTCGATACCACCATCTGACTCACGATCGGCGCGAACACGACGAGCCACATGGCGATCAGGCCAAGCCATGCGGTCATGCGGTTGCGGGAGCCTAGGGTCATGTTGGGTGAGCGTAAAGGCGCGGGCGATTCTAGCACTACCGCGCGGTCTTTTCTCGTGTGATTCTGTTTATAGCGTTGGATTAGAAGCCCGAAACCCGCTCATTTCCGGGCGTTACCGCTTGACCGTTTCCCGTGAGCTGCGTGGTACATGTTGCGCTTTCCAGACCCGCGCTTCGCCGTGGTATCCGCACACGCTGCGGCTGTTTCGCCGGGCGGCGGGCGAAGGCTGGTCCGTTACTGTCGAGAGAGTGAGGCAGGCGTGTGTGGAGCGATTTTCCGCCGAGGATGCGACCGAACTCTGCGGCGCTAAAGAATGATCTTGTAACCCTCGTGGCTCGCAACGAAGCCGAGTTTTTCATAGAACCGGTGCGCGTCCGGGCGGCCCTTGTCGGTGGTGAGTTGCACCATTGCGCAGCCGCGTGATTTGCACTCAGCGATCGCCCATTCGAACATGTGCTGGCCGATGCCCGTACTGCGATACGCCGCGGCGATTCGAACGGCTTCGATTTGCCCGCGCCATGCGCCGCGGCGAGCGATGCCGGGTATGAACGAGAGTTGCAGTGTGCCGATCACGATCTCTCCGTCGACCGCAACGACGAGCTGCTGATTCGAGTCCGCTTCGATGGCCTTGAACGCAGCAACATAGCGTTCGTCCGGCGGGTTGCTGACAGTTTCGCGCTGGCTGCCGAGCTTGTCGTCCGCCAACAGGTCGATGATGGCCGGAAGATCGGCGAATACTGCGGTCCGGAAGGTGAGGTGTTCCATGGTGGAGTCGTGGATCGTGCCGCTATGAGGGAAGGAAAAGTATAGCGCTGTGCCTGAGAGCTCGACCCGAGCCGAACTGAGTTGAACTGAGTCGAATGCCTCCGGATTCCTCACTTAACCCGCTGCGCACGCTTGCGGCCCGATTGCGCCGTAGCGTGGAACTGGCTCTCGGTCGTCTCGATCGCGTGGCCGAGGAACTGCAGAAACATGCTCATCGCGACGGTCGTGGTCAGATCCGAGCGTTGATAGAGGCAACTGAACGACTTCGCGCCGGCATCGGCGAGCGGGGTCCACGCGAGCTTGCGCTGCGTCACGTCCTCCGCGACGTTCTCCGCAATCAGGAAGCCGATACCGACACCGTCCGCAACGAGCCGGCGGACCATCGAAACCGAACTCGTCTCCACCAGCGGACGTGCCTTGCGCTGCTGCCGGTGGTCGATCTGATCCACCATGGCCCGCAATTCCGTATCCGGTGTCATGAGGATGAGCGGGTAGTCGAGACAGTCGCGCAGCCGGGGCCGCTTGCCGAGCTTCGTCAGCGGATGTCCAGGCGGCGTGACGAGCCCGAGGTGCTGCGAGAAGGCGCGCACTTCCACGACGCCAGGCGGCGGCTTGCGACGCAGGCCGTAGCCAATGTCGGCTTCGCCGGTCTCTACCCACTTGAGGATGCTCTCGCCGTTGCCCGAGCGCACGCTGTAAGTCACGCCCGGATAACTTTTCATGGCCGCCTGAATGGCCTCGGGCACCAACTGCTCGGCTGACGAAGGCGACACCGCCAGGTTGATATGCCCGCGGCGCAGTGAGCGCAGGTCTTCCACCTGAGTCATCGCGTTATCGAAATCGCGCTGACCGCGCCGCACCGCGGCAATGATGATCTCGCCGGCTGTGGTGAGCTGCATGCCGCGCGGCAAACGGTCGAAGAGCGGCGAGCCGACCTGCTCTTCCAGGTTGAGGATTTGCTGATGCACTGCGGCTGCGGTCAGGTGCAGCGATTCGGCCGCTTTGCGGATCGAACCGCGCCTGACCACCTCGTCGAAACAGCGGAATGTCTGCGATATTGGACGCATAAATCAACCGTATGGTTTTTCCATACGGGCCGTAAAGAATAATCAGATTTTATTGACGGATCGGATAGCCTAGATTTCGCTTCATCATCTTAACGGAGCGAACCGTGACCACGACAGTCGATCAAATTACCCAGCGGCGCCGCGGCGTCGGCCTCATCGCTCACGACCCCGAGGCTTCAGCCGGCGGCTACACGCTGATTGCGCCGCAAACGGCGGCCGGCCACGTCTATCTCATCGATATCGACGGCACAGTCGTTCACGAGTGGAGGATGCCGGTGCGGGCCGGACGCCACGCCGTGATTCTTCCCAATGGCAATCTCGGCTACAACGGCAACCATGCCAAATCGGAAAACCGCTACGCGCCGTGGTCGATGTGGCATGGCGGCGATTTCTCCGAAGTCACGCCTGAAGGCGAGGTGGTCTGGCACTACGAAGATCCGGCGCATCACCATGACGCGCAGTGGCTCGCCAACGGTAATCTGCTTTACGCCGCGTGCGCACCGGTGCCGGCGGGGTTTGCCGAACGCGTGCCGGGCGGCACGGCGCACGGCCCCGACGAAGTCATGTACGCCGACGTGATCCGCGAAGTGAATCGCGCGGGAGAACTGGTGTGGGAATGGAAAGCGTGGGAGCACCTCAAGCCCGAGGACTTTCCGATCGCGTCCGGCTTCGGCCGGTATCACTGGCCGCTCGTGAACGGGCTCGGCGTGAATGCGAAGGGCGAGGTGCTGATGAGCCTGCGCACCACGTCGGGCATCATCGCCGTCGACCGCAAAACCGGCGGCGTCACGATGCACATTCCGCCGAGCGTGGTGTCGCACCAGCACGCACCCGTAGCGCTCGCCAACGGCAACATTCTCACGTTCGACAACGGCAATTTCCGCAGCGGCGCGCACGTGGCTTTCTCACGCGTGCTCGAGATCAATCCGACGAACAATGAAGTGGTGTGGTCGTACGCCGACGACATGGTGAATGCGTTCTACAGCGCCTTCATGGGCAACGCTCAGCGCCTCGCGAATGGCAACACGCACATCACCGAGTCGGCAACGGGCCGCCTCTTCGAAGTGACACCCGCGGGCGAGGTGGTGTGGGAATACGTGATTCCCTGGTTCGGCGAGTACCCGGACGAAGCGGCGCGCAAAACCGGCCCCGGCCAGTTGAACAGCGTCTTCCAGACTTTCCGTTACAGCCGCGAGCAATTGCCGTGGCTGCGCGCCTGAACGCTGCGTTTTCGATCTTCCGGGGGTAACGTGAATCCTGACCCAGCCACACATAGCGTCGATGCGCGCTTGCCCGCGTGGCAACTCGTGCTGTTCGGCTTGCAGCATGTCCTGTCGATGGCGGCTTCGCCCGTTACCGCGGTTTTTCTGGTGTCGCGGATGTTGTCGCTCTCATCGGGCATGACCGTGCAACTGATCGGTGCGACCTTCTTTGCCTGCGGCGCCGGCACACTGCTGCAATCGCTCGGGGCGGGGGCGATCGGTTCACGGCTGCCCTTCGTGATGGTGCCGGGCGGCGCGCCCGCCATGCTGTTCGCCGTCATCGCCACGCAGACGGATCTGCGCACCGCCGCGGGCGCGGCGATTCTCACCAGCTTGTTCTACTGGCTCGTGCTGCCGGTATTCGCGCGCTGCCTGCGTTTTTTTCCGCGTGTGGTGGTGGGAACGATGCTGCTGCTCGTCTCGGTGAGTCTCATCAAGATCTACGCCGGCATCATTGTCGGGCAGCCCGGAACGCCCGGTTTCGCGCGGCCGCAGTCGCTTGGTCTCGCGCTGCTCACGATCGTGGCCACGCTGGCCGTGGCGCGCCTCTTCAAGGGCACGGTGGGGCGGCTTGCCGTGCTGATCGGCCTCGCGATCGGCACGTGTGCAGGCTGGGCAAGCGGGCTGATGCCGGCAGGCGGCATGTGGGCCGGTCCGCTCTTCACTCTACCGACGCTGCTGCCCTTCGGCATGCCTCGCTTCGACGTGCTTGCCGCGCTGCCGATGCTGATCTTCAGCGTCATCTCGATGGCCGAGGCAACGGGTCAGACGGTTGCTGTCGGCGAGATCACCGGCAAGAAGATCGACATGCGCCGCGACGTGCCGAGGACCATTCGCGGCGATGCGGTGGCGTCGCTGCTCGGCTCGCTGCTGGGCACGTCGCTGATCATCACGAGCGCGGAGAATATCGGCGTGGTGCAGACCACCGGCGTGCGCTCGCGTTTCGTGACCGCGACGGCCGGTGCGATGTTGATGGTCATCGCGCTGTTTGCGCCGCTCGGACGCTTCGCTTACGCGATTCCCGCGCCGGTGGTAGGCGGCACGGCGCTGATCGTATTCGCGATGATCGGTGTGATGGGCGTCAACCTGCTCGGCAAGCTCGACCTGCATGCACGTGGCAATCAATACACGCTCGCTGCGGCGCTTGTTGTGGGCTTGCTACCGATTCTGGTCCCCAACGTGTATGCATCGTTCCCCGGCTATTGGCAGATCGTATTGGGCAACGGCATGGCGGCGGGGACGCTCACCGCAATCGTCGTCAATCTGTTTTTCGGCGCATGGCGCCTCGGGCCCGCGGAGAAGATCCAGACAGTCTGATCGCGAGCTTGAGTTTCTAACGCATTTTTAGTGCACTTTTAACGCACGCCCTTGCAGTCCTTCTTCCAACGCTTCAACCCACACGCAATGAAAACCAAATTCGCTTTTTACGCGACCTCAGTCGCGTGCTCGGCTGCGCTCGTCGTTTCTACGGCCGCTAACGCCCAGAGTAGTGTCACGTTGTACGGCAGTCTCGACGCAGGCCTCGGTTACGTGAGCAATCTGCACGGCGCTCAGGCTTTCATCGCCGAGCAGGGCACCCTTCAAGCCGACCGCTTCGGCTTCCAGGGTGTCGAAGATATCGGCGCGGGCCGTTCGGTGGTATTCAGGCTCGAAAGCGGCTTTGTCACGACGACCGGTGCGTCTGCCAGCAGCAGTACTTTTTTCAATCGCCAGGCCTACGTGGGGATGTCCGATCCGATGTTCGGCACCGTGACGCTCGGCCGTCAGACCGACTGGAATTTCGATTGGCTCGGCTCGGTCTCGACCGGTCAACTGCTGGGCGACTTCTCTGCGTTTCACCCTGGCAATCTGGATGGCCTCGGAAGCACCTTGCCGGTGCAGTTGTCGAGCACGGTCAAATGGAAAAGCGCGAATTACAGTGGACTGAGTTTCGGCGCGCTCTATGGGTTTCCCGGCTCGGCTGCCAGTAATACGAATGGGCGGACTATCAGTTTCGGCGCTAACTATACGAATGGGCCGCTCAAGCTGGTGGCGGTGTATTCCGAATACCACGACCGTTTGCTGCCGCTTTCCAACGGACTCGGCCTGACGTCGTTCGAAGGGCAGACATTCGCGCCCGGCGCAACCTTCAACGCGCAACAGGTGCGCGATATGGGGATCGGCGGATCGTACCGCTTTGAACGTGTGACGCTGCATGCGCTCGCTACGGATGTGCGGATCCAGTCGGACGGCGACAGCGAGCACTTTCGCACGTTCGACGGCGGCGTCAACGTCCGCTTGACGCCTGCGGAGGAAATCGCGGCGGGGGCGTGGTCCGCGACACTCGCCGGGCGTCGCTGGACGCAATTCACCGTGGCGAACGTGTATTCGCTGTCAAAAGCGACGCAAGTCTACGCGGACCTGATGTTCGAGACCGCGGGTGGCGGGGCGGTGGCGAATACGCTTGGGATCGGCGCGGCGTCAGGTGGAAGGCAGACTGTGTTTCTGAGCGGGATACACCATCTGTTCTGAGTGGGCGGGCCGCGGAATGTTGCGCTTGCTTCGGGATTCGGAAGAAGAGCGGACGTAGGTGATGAAACCGTCGAGCCCATTATCGTCGTGGAATTGTCGCTGCCGGTGTTACTGCATGTGTCCATGCGCGACCAGTCGCGCGCCAAAGGCACTCGCAGAGGCCGCATAGCCATGGCAGTGTGGCACGACTCAAACCTATTACATCCGAGGTAATTGGCGAGCCGCTCCCTCGCGCCTAATCTTCGGTCATCGCGCAACTCATCCCGAGCGGCGCCTACGATCGAGGACACGCCATGTCGACGTTTCACATTCATACGATTGAATCCGCGCCGGAGCAATCCAAGCCGGTGCTTCGGCAACTGCAGCAAAACTTTGGCCTTATCCCCAACATCGCGGGAGCCATGGCTGAATCGCCGGTGCTGATCGGCGGCTTCATCGGTATCTTCCAGAAAGTTCACGCAGGCACTTTTACGGAAGCGCAGATACAGACTCTGTTGCTGACTAACGCAGTGACAAATTCCTGCACATGGGCGGTTGCGTTTCACACGGCCCTCGCGTTGAAAGAAGGACTTTCAGCCGCCGACGTCGAAGCGATTCGCAATGGCCGGGCGCCTGCTGATCGCCAGCATGCAGCGCTGTCGACCCTGACGAAAACTGCGATCGAGAAGCGCGGACACCTGGATAACAAGGACGTAAATCAGTTTCTGGAGGCCGGCTTCCGTCAGGATCAAGTGCTCGAAGTTTTGGCGGTACTGGCCGCGTCCACAATTACGAACTACGCTGGCAACATCACTAAGCCCCCGCTGGAAGCGCCGTTCCAGGACTATGTCTGGAAGGCGTAGATCCCGTCTGGAAAGATCCAGTCAGCACCAGGGAGTATGCTGACCGGCGCGGTTCCAACGACCGGTTGGCGCCGAACATCCACGATTCTCCGGCGCCATCGCTCACTGAATCTTATCTACCATGCGGACAGGAGACCGATGAATCCTGCAAATCCCGAAAGAAAGATGCCGCCGAACGAGCTCGGCGCATTGTTGCGTCACTGGAGAGACGTGCGCGGCATCAGCCAGCTGGACTTGTCGTTCAACGCGGGTGTCTCGCAGCGGCACATCAGTTTTATCGAAAGCGGACGCAGCGTGCCGAGTCGTCAGATGCTGATGGATATCGCTCAAACGCTCGACATTCCTCTGCGCGAACGCAACACGCTGCTACTGGCAGCAGGCTACGCGCCGATGTATGCCGACAGTGCCTGGAACGCGCAGGAAATGCAGAGCGTCACCAAAGCGCTCGGGCGAATGTTGCGGCAACACGAGCCGTTTCCCGCGCTCGTCATGGACCGCTACTGGAACGTACTGATGACCAACGAATCCGCGCCGCGCTTTTTCAATTGCTTCATCGATATGGCTGCGCGCAAAGGGCCTCGCAACATGCTGCATCTGATTTTCGATCCGGATGGGATGCGTCCGTTCGTTGCCGATTGGCAAACGGTGGCGAATAGCCTTATTCAGCGTGTCTATCGGGAGTCGGTCGGTCGCCTGGTCGACGATCAGACGCATGAGTTGCTTGCCGCGCTGCGTGCTTATCCGGACGTGCAAGCTGACGTGAAGTCTTCTCAGCGCACCTTGGAAGCCGGGTCCACCGCAGCGGCGATGCCGGTGGTGCCCATCGGTTTCGTCAAGGACGGCAAGGTCCTGAACTACTTTTCAATGGTCGCCACCGTGGGCACGCCGCAAACCGTCGCTGCGCAGGAACTGCGTATCGAATGCATGTTCCCCGCAGATGACGAGACAGAAGCGCGTCATCTGGAGATGATCAACGCGGTCCCGCAACAGCACTGAGCGGCAGAGGCAGGCGAATCACTACCGCCGCTTTCTCATCAATCCACCGCCGACTGCCGCGATCGCCGCTGGACAGCGGTGACGCATTCCAGCGCGCCGGGTAGCACAACGGCGCCGGCCAACAACCGCTCCAGCGCCGCGCAGCCTCATCAGAACCGGTGCCGCAAGCCAATACTGACAATGGCCTGCGACTGCGCGTCCGACGAGTGGCTGTTGCCCTTGTCGCTGACCGACGCGGTCGCCGCGACCGGATTACCGAGCGCATCCAGCGTGACACCGGATGCGTGCTGATAGCCGCCCATCAAATAGACCGTGGAGCGCTTCGAGAAGTTGTATTGCGCGCCGAGCGACACGTTGTGATATTGCGCGCGTTCATCCACGCCCTCTACCTCGCCACCACGCGTATAGCTATAACCCGCGAACAGTTGCACGGCCGGCCGGATCGTCCACTGCCCGAACACGCCCGCGATGTTGAACGTCGCATGCCCGTTGAACAATGAATCCGCACCCGAACGGTATTGCACGTTGCTGTAGTTCACACCGACGATCGCTGGGCCGAAATCGTACGTAGCGCCGGCGGCGATGATCTGCTGCGATTGCGCGCTCGCGTAGCCCTCATTGATCGATGAATTGAACAGACCGTCGTCCGTACCGCTCCATTTCCCGACCGTCGAGTCTTTCGTCCCGCTCTTGCTGTTGTCCGAACGCTCGTAGCCGACGCCCACATGAAGCGGCCCGTTGCCATACGCCGCGCCCACGCTCCACGTGTTCTGCTGTTTCAGGCTGCCCGGTTGACCGCCGAAACCATACAGCGCGCCGAACGTAAAGCCTGAGTAATTCGCGCTCGTGTACTTGACCGAGTTGTTGACGCGCGCGGTCTGATCAAGATCGTCAATGTCGCCCGGATGCGCACCGTAGCCGCCGACCATCGCGACCGGCGCAACAGGCGAGACGAAGTCGTTCAACGAGGTGTACTGGCGGCCGAGCGTGACCGTGCCGTATTGCTGGCTGCCGATACCGACGAATGCCTGACGGCCAAACAGCCCACCGTTCTGGCCGGTCTTGCCATTCGTGACGTCGAAGCCGTCTTCAAGCTGGAACAGCGCGTTCCAGCCGCCGCCGAGCTGCTCCTGGCCCTTGATGCCAAAGCGGCTGCCGGAGAGGTTGCCGCTCGTCAGCGCGACGTTCGAGTGTCCCGTGTAAGCGCCAGTGGAGCCGGTGCGCTCGTTGCTGCGATACATAATGCCCGCATCGACGATGCCGTACAGCATCACGGAACTCTGCGCGGACGCGATGCCGGCGAAGGACAACAGCAGGGGTGCAGCAATCAATTGCTTTTTCATCGTTTTATAGCTCGGTTGGATCGTCTATCTCAAGTCGCCTGAATGGCGATCTCTCTTTTTTCCGCGCGCACGCAGTCCGCTCCTGACTAACGGAGCAGACTGCGTGAAGCGGGGGAGGTGGCTTGCGTGATCCTTGTTACACGCCCTGATTGCGGACGCGTTGCAAGGGGCGGCGCGATGTTAGTGGCTTAGTGCAGCGCCGGGCGGCATCTCGGGCGCATGCACCGTGACGGTCTTGCGGACCTTGGCGACATCGGTCGCGCTGACCGTCGAACCGGTGTTGCCCCAACTGTTGCGCACGAAGTTCGTGACGTCGGCGACTTCCTGGTCGTTCAGGCGCCAGCCAAAGGCCGGCATCGTGAACGAGGACGGCGCGGTCTTCGTGCCTTCGAGCGTGCTGCCGGTCAGTAGCACATGAATCAGCGAGGTCGCGTCCTGGCCCTGTACGACTGGATTGCCGCCCAGTGCCGGGAAAACGCGGGTGTAGCCGCGGCCGTCGCTGCGGTGGCAGGCGGTGCAGTTGTCGCGGTACACGGCGGCGCCGGGGGCGGTGGCGTCGCCGGTACGCAGGGCGTGAGCCGCCGTATCGTTGTACACGTACGGCGTTTCCTTCGGGTCGGTCGACGGCAGCGTCTTCAGGTAACGCGCGATCGCGGTCAAATCGGCGTCGCTCATGTGCTGCATGCTGTGCTGTACGACGTCCGTCATGCCGCCGAATGCCGCGGTGTGCTGCGTGCGTCCGGTCTTCAGGAATTGCACGATATCGGCTTCGCGCCACGAACCGATGCCGGTGCGCGGATTGCCACGCAGGCTCGACGGAATCCAGCCGTCAATCGTCGCGCCGCCCGCGAGAAACGCGGTGCCGTCGAGATCGCTCAGCGCGCGTTCCTGCATCGTCGCCGCACGCGGCGTGTGGCAGGCGCCGCAGTGGCCGAGGCCCTGCACCAGGTACGCGCCGCGTGCGACCACCGGATCGGCATAGTGCGTCGAATTGAACGCGACGGGATCAGGCGCGAACAGGTAACGCCAGATACCGAGTGGCCAGCGCATCGACAGCGGCCAGACGATATCGACCGCGCGGTTCGCCTGGTTCACCGGCGCGACACCTTGCGTGAAGTATGCGTACAGCGCATGCATGTCGTCTTCGCTCAGGCGCGCATACGAGGGGTACGGCATCGCCGGATACAGCGTGTCGCCGTTCGGCCGCACGCCAGCACGCACCGCACGATCGAACTGCGCGAAAGTCCATGAGCCGATACCGGTGTTGCGATCGGGCGTGATGTTGGTCGAGTAGATCGCGCCGATCGGCGTGTCGAACTTCAGGCCGCCCGCAAACGGTTTGCCCGATTGCGCCGTGTGACACGCGATGCAATCGCCGGCACGCGCGAGGTATTCACCGTGCGCGATCAAGACCGCATCGGTCTGAGGTTGAGTTTGTGTCTGAGTCGCTGCTTGCACGGCGAGCGGTGCGGACAACGCCACCGCGCAGACCGACGCTGCGCCCACGCGTTTGAATGCCTGACCCAGGCGTTTGATATCGATCTTATTCTTCATACGCTCACCAGCGGCCCGGGGTTCTTCAGATACTGCGTGCGAATCGCACGCGCCGACCAATAGGCGAGCGCGGCGACGAGGCCGGTCGGGTTGTAGCCGATGCCTTGCGGGAACGCTGACGAACCCATCACGAACACGTTGTGCACGTCCCAGCTTTGCAGATAGCGGTTCAGCACGCTCGTCTTCGGATCGGTGCCCATCACCGCCCCACCGACGAGGTGAGTGGTCTGATAGCGGCGTGAATCGAAGTGCGCGCCGAATTCGCGCGTATAGACGCTGATGTCCTTCGGCCCCATCTGCTGCGCGATCTTGTGCATCTGTCCGGTCACGTAACGCGCCATCTTGATGTCGTTGTCCTTCCAGTCGAAGGTCATGCGCAACAGCGGCTGACCGTATGAATCGCGATAGGTCGGATCGAGGTCGAGGAATACGTCGCGATACGACATGTTGGAGCCGTGTGCGTCCATCGAGATCGTGTGCGCGTAGTGGTCCTTCACCGACTTCTTCCAGTCCACGCCCCAGTTCGGCGTGCCCGCCGGGGTCGCGATGCCGCTGATCGGCTTGGTGCCGGCCTGGTTCACCCACAACGGCGAGCCGCCGACAAAGCCGAGCGGACCGTGATCGAAGTTGTCGGCATTGAAGTCGTCCACAGCGACGCCGTTACCGCCCGCGCCGATGAACGGATTGGTGAATGTGTCCTTGTCGAAGAACGCGGTGATCGTCGAGAGGTTCTGATACGCGAAATTGCGGCCGACGACGCCTTCGCCCGAGATCGGGTCATACGGCTTGCCGATGCCCGACAGCAGGAGCAGGTGGACATTGTGATACTGGAACGCCGCGACGATCACGAGATCGGCGGCCTGAAAGACTTCGTTGCCCGCCGGATCGACGTACGTTACGCCCTTGGCGCGTTTTTTCGTATCGTCGAGTTCGACGCGCAGCACGTGGCAACGCGAACGCAGTTCGAAGTTCGGCGACTGCTTCAGCGCGGGCAGGATGTTCAGATTCGGCGACGCCTTCGAGTACATGTAGCACGCGTAGCCGCTGCAGAATCCGCAGAAGTTGCACGGTCCCATCTGCACGCCGTACGGGTTCGTGTACGGACCGGACGTATTCGCCGAAGGCAAGCGGTATGGGTGCAGTCCGAGTTCGTGGGCGGCTTTGCCGAAGCGCTCGGCCGAGTACGTGTTCAACTGCGCGGCGAGCGGGAAGTTGTCGCTGCGTGGCGCTTCGAACACGTTGCCGTCGCCGACCACTTTGCCGTTGACCTTATAAGCCTGGCCCGAGGTGCCGAACACTTTCTCGGCGAAGTCGAAATGCGGTTCGAGTTCGTCGTAGCTGACGCCGTAATCCTGGATCGTCATTCCTTCCGGAATGAAGCGCTTGCCGTAGCGTTCTTCGTAGTGGCTCTTCAAACGCAGTTCTTCCGGCGTGATGCGGAAATGCACGCCCGACCAATGCAACCCGGCGCCGCCGACGCCTTCGCCCGGCAGGAACGCGGCAAGCTGCCGATAAGGCAGCGCCGTATCGCCGACGTTATGACGGATCGACACGGTGGTCTTGGAGAGATCGAGGAACAGCTTCTTGCGGACGTTGTAGGTCAGCTCGTCGATCGTGTTCGGATACGCGCCGTCCGGATAGGTGTCGCGATACTCGCCGCGTTCGAGCGCGACCACTTTGAGGCCGGCCTCGGTGAGCTCCTTCGCGAGGATCGCACCGGTCCAGCCGAAGCCGACGATGACCGCGTCGACGTGCGGTTTGGTTTGCGTGGTCATCAGGTGCGTTTTCCTTGGATCGATACAGGGCCATACGGATACGCCTGGCCGTTCTGGTTGACGAAGTCCATGAAATCGGCGCGCGCGCCGGGGAAGCCGATCATCTTCCAGCCGCCCATGTCGCGATTGCCGCCGTGGATCGGGTCGCACAAGTAGCCTTCGCGGGTGTTTTGCAGCAACTGGCCGAAGAAGACGCCAGCCGGGACGTCCGCGAGATCGATCTTGCCTGTCTCGAGCGCGGCCAGCACGGTGTCGCGCGTGGGCGCGTCGAGGGCGTCGAACGTATGCGAGTAGGTCTTCGTGCAGTAGGCGTTGACCGCGGCGATGCCCAGACGATAGAGATCGCGCGGCACGAGCTTCAACTGATAGCCGAGTTCCGGCGCGCCTTGCGTGAACGGGCCTTGCATGTACCAGAGCGCGCCGTGTGCGTACGGCGTGTCCATCTGCCGGTCGATGAATTCGGGCACGCCGGCTTCGACCGCGCCCGGGCCTTCGCTATCCGCTGGGATCAGACGGTCGACGGCCGCATGGACGAACGCCCATTCCTTCGCGTCGAAGAAGTGCGGTTTGTAGTCGGCGCCGGAGGCTTGGCCCGCGGAAGCGGGGCCGTTCGAGCCCTGGGCGGTCGTGGCGGATTGCTTGACTTCACAGCCGGCGAGGGTCCCGGCAGGGACCAGTGCGACGGCCGTGCGTAAGAAGCCGCGGCGAGTAGTGAGAGGAGATTGAGCCATATTGTTCTTTATCACGAGATGGGAGTGGCGCTATGGCGCCCCCGGGCAGTCGTCGGATTGCGGCGTCATGGTAAATGGAACCGGTTCCAAAGTCTTTTTACTTTTTTACAATAAGCTGTTTCATGAAGTGATGAAATGTCGCTTTTTGCGAAAAATCGCTTTCAAATCATAGATGTTTTTAGGCCGGGGCGGCCGATGCGGCGATTCGGGCGAGTTCGTCACGATTGACGCGAAAAAGCGACGTTTTTTGCAGTCGCACGGCTATCAAAGGCCGGTCGACCTCGGGCGACGGCGACGCGAAGGCTCAAACCCATCGCGATCATCGGCTGGGTACCGAACGCTGCGCACCAGGAAGTTTTCGTCAGGGGACCAATGGTCAGCGGGTCCGGTGCGATACCCGATGTCTGGTCACGCTCAATCGAGGCGGTCGCATGGACGTGGTTTACCCGCGCTTACTGCGCGCCTGCGATGGCGAGTGGTTGCCAGCAGTGGCCGGCACTGGCCATATGGGTCACGTGAATCCCGCTATATCGTCCAGCCATATTGCGCCGCGCCCGGCGTGGGACTACTTTTCGCCTGCTGCAAACCGGCGAAAACCGATGAACCCTACAAATTGCAAGCAAGTTCTGCGCTGAAGGGCTCTTTTCGACGCCAGTGCCACGCGCTGCCGGGGCACACATCACGACGATAATCAAGGAGACAAGCTGTGCTTCCTGCAACCATGCCGATCAACGTCGGCAATACCGCTTTCATGCTGCTCTGCGCGAGCCTCGTCATGCTGATGACGCCGGGTCTCGCGTTCTTCTACGGCGGCCTTGTCGAACGCAAGAACGTGCTGGCGATCATGATGCAGAGCTTCATCTCGCTCGCATGGACCACCGTGCTGTGGTTTATGTTTGGCTACTCGATGTGTTTCGGCCCAAGCTGGCACGGCATTATCGGCGACCCGACCTACTATGCGTTCCTGCGCGGCATTACGCTGCAAACTATGTACACGGGCAACGACGCGGGCATTCCGCTGGTGGTCCACGTCGCCTATCAGATGATGTTTGCGATCATCACGCCGGCGCTGATTACCGGTGCGTTCACCAACCGCGTGACGTTTAAAGCGTACTTCCTGTTTCTGACCGGCTGGCTGGTGCTGGTGTATTTCCCGTTCGTACACATGGTATGGAGTCCGGATGGACTGTTCGCGAAGTGGGGCGTGCTTGATTATGCCGGCGGTATTGTCGTCCACAACACCGCCGGATTCGCCGCGCTAGCGTCAGTGTTGTATGTGGGGCGCCGTCAGACCGTCTCGCACAAGCCGCACAACGTACCGTTGATCGCGCTCGGCACGGGACTGCTGTGGTTCGGCTGGTACGGTTTTAACGCCGGCTCCGAGCTGCGCGTCGACGCCATCACGGCTTCGTCTTTCCTTAACACCGACGTCGCCGCTTCGTTCGCTGCCATTACGTGGCTGCTGATCGAATGGGCCAACGCGCGGCAGCCGAAGTTCATCGGCTTGCTGACCGGTTCGGTCGCCGGCCTCGCGACCATCACACCCGCAGCCGGCTATGTGTCGTTGAGCACAGCCGCCGTGATCGGGATTTCCGCGGGGGTGATCTGTTATTACGCTGTCGCGCTGAAAAACCGGCTCGGCCTCGACGACGCGCTCGACGTGTGGGGCGTGCATGGCGTGGGTGGCCTGGTCGGTACCGTTCTGCTCGGCGTGTTTGCATCGAAGGCGTGGAATCCGAATGGCGCGGACGGCCTGTTGTTGGGCGGCGGCGCCTTCTTCGTCAAGCAGTGCGTTGCGGTGCTCGTGTCCGGCGTCTGGGCGTTCGTGTTCACGTGGGGCATGTTATGGCTGATCAACCGCGTGACACCCGTTAAGGTCGATGCAGCCGCTGAGCAGCAGGGGCTTGATGCCGAGTTGCATGGCGAAGCGGCTTATCTGGACGCGTAAGCGTAAGCACGAGGCCGATGCCGAGACCAGCATCTCCATCGGCAACATGACGCGGTTCGTCATAGAGACGAACCGCTCGCTCTTGTTGCGAAAGTGTCCGTAAATCGCGCCGCGCGTGAACCCCGCCCGCACCGCGCCGTATCTGGCGCGCGCCGGTTCGCTAGGCAGGCGTGCCCTCTCCCGCAGAACTGGCGCCCCCGCCACCCGTTCCACCGCCGTCATGAGCGCCGCCACCTCCCGGTGTGTCACCGTCGTGCTCGCCATGGGCGCCCCCGTCTTCACCGTCGCGATGGCGCATTGTGTGCGACACCTCGTCGAGCTTGTCGCCCAGCAGCTGCCGGACGACCACATAGAACACCGGAATCAGCAGCAAACCGAAGATGGTGGCGAACAGCATGCCGCCGATCACGCCGGTGCCAATTTCATGACGCGAAGCGGCGCCTGCACCCGATGAGACAACGAGCGGGAACACGCCGAGAATAAAGGCCATTGAGGTCATCAGGATCGGACGCAGTCTCAGCCGTGCCGCGGTCAGGACGGCGTCGCGCAGCGTCATGCCACGTTGCTGACCCTCCACCGCGAACTCGACAATCAGGATCGCGTTTTTCGCCGCGAGACCGATCACGGTCACGAGACCGATCTTGAAGTAGATGTCGTTCGGTACACCGAACGAAAGACAGAATGCCAGCATGCCGAGCATGCCGAGCGGCACGACCAGCAGCACTGCAGCCGGAATCGACCAGCTTTCATACAACGCGGCGAGACACAGGAACACCACCAGGATCGACAGCATCAGCAGCGTCACCGCCGACGAGCCCGACAGCAATTCCTGGAACGACTGGCCGGTCCAGTCCGCCGCGAAACCCACCGGCAACTGGTGGTCCACGATGTTCTGCAACACATCGATCGCCTGACCGGTCGAATAGCCAGCGGCCGAGTTGCCGACAACCTCGATCGCCGAGTAGCCGTTGTAGCGCGGTAGCACGGTCGGCCCGAAGCTCCATTTGGCATTCACCACACTAGAGAGCGGCACCATGTTGTAAGGGCTGATCGACGTGTTCGCGGGCGACGGATCGGCGGGCGTCGCGAAGCCGTTCGATACGGTCGCACTATTCGATGACAACTGGCTCGCGGCCGTGCTCGTGCCGCTACCGGTTGTGAACAGGCTCGGCGTATACAGGTGCTGGAGCGCATCGAGCCCCATCCGGTACGGCGCGTCCGCCTGGATATAGACACGCTTCACTCGCCCGCCGTAAGTGAACTGGTTGACGTAGAACGGCGCGAGCTCCATCTCGAGCGTATCGTAGACATCGGTCAGCGACAGGCCCATCGCTTCGGCCTGGGTCCGGTCCACCGCGACGTCCAGTTGCGGCGCACTCGGCAGCGAGTTGGGGCGGATCCCGAATAGCACAGGGCTCTTCGACGCGTTGCCGAGCAGCGTGGCCGTGGCCTGGGCAAGCTCCGCGCGCGACTGGCCGGCACGCGCCTGCAGATACATATCGATGCCGCCAAACTGGCTGAGACCGCGGATGGTCGGGAGATTTACCGCGAAGATCTGCGCATCGGGAATGGAATGCAGGATCTGGTTGATCTGCGGAATCAACTGCATCGCGGTGTCATGGCGCTTGTTCCAGTCCGCCAGCTTGATGAACGACATACCGACGTTTTCGCTCGTGCCGACAAAGCTGAAGCCTTCCGGCTGAAAAATGCCGACGATTTCCTTGCCGACCGCACTGTGTTCGAGCTTGTCGCGTACCTCGGCCATCACGTGATCGGTGCGCTGCAGCGTCGAGCCGGGCGGCAGATTGATGAGTGCGAGCACGAAGCCCTGGTCCTCGTCGGGCACAAAGCTGGTCGGCAGTTTCGTGTACAGGAAACCGGTTAGCACGACGACGAGCACAAACACGATCATCCAGCGCGGCGCATGGTGCACGGCGCTGCCGGCATGGCCGAGATACTTTTTCGACGTCCAGTCGAACGTGCGGTTGAACCAGCGGTAGATCGCGCTTTTCTTGTCCGGGTGTTCGGGCCTCAGGATCGCCGCGCATAGCGAAGGCGTGAACGACAGCGCGAGGAACGCGGAGAATCCCATCGACACCGCGATCGTCAGCGCGAACTGCGCGTAGATGATGCCGGTCGCGCCCGGCTGCAGCGCGGACGGGATGAACACGGCGGAGAGCACCACCGTGATCGCAACAATGGCGCCGGTGATCTGGCCCATTGCCTTGCGTGTCGCCGCTCGTGGCTCCAGATGCTCCTCGCTCATGATGCGTTCGACGTTTTCGATCACGACGATCGCGTCGTCAACCACAATGCCGATCGCCAGCACCATGCCGAACAGCGTCAACTGGTTGAGCGTGTAGTGCAGCGCCGACAGGCCGATGAACGTACCGAGCAGCGCCACCGGAATTACGAGCGTCGGGATGATCGTGGCCCGCAGATTCTGCAGGAAGATCAGCATGACGAAAAATACCAGCACGATCGCCTCAATGAGCGTGCGGATCACGTCGACGATCGACGCGGTGATAAACGGCGTGGTGTCGTAGGGCACGCTCCACGTGACGCCTTGCGGCAAATCCCGCGCCAGCGTCGCCATCTCGGCTTTGACGGCCTTCGCGACCGCGAGCGCATTCGCACCCGGCAGCAGGAAAACCGCCATCCCCCCAGCCGCCTTGCCGTTATAGACCGGCGCGAAGCCATACGTCTGCGAGCCGAACGAAATACGCGCCACGTCGGAGAGCTTGACCGTGGTGCCGTTGTTGTTCGCCACGATAATGATGTCCTGGAACTGCTTGAGCGACGAAAACAGGCTGTCGCCCGTCACGTTCGCCGTAAACACCTGTCCTTTCACGGCCGGATCCGCGCCCAGCGAGCCGGCTGCGAACTGTGCATTTTGCGAGCTCACGGCATTGAGCACCTGGCTCGTCGATAGTCCGTAGCTCTGCAGCTTGTCCGGGTCGAGCCAGATGCGCACCGCGTACTCCGAGCCAAGCAGCGTGGTATTGCCGACCCCGTTCACACGGCCGATGTTAGGCTGGATTTGCGAGGCGAGAATATCGGAGAGCCGCCCGGCATCGATCGCGGGATTATCTGACTGCAGCGCGACGAACAGCAGGATGTCCGGGCTTGCCTTCGCCACAACCACACCTTGCTGGGTGACCTGCGAAGGCAACAGAGGCTCGGCGAGCGTGACCTTGTTCTGCACCTGCACCTGGGCGATGTCCGGGTTGGTGCCGGTCGCGAACGTGAGGGTGATCTGGGTCTGGCCGTTCGAGCTGGAGTTCGAACTGAAATACAGCAGATTGTCGATGCCGGTAAGCTGCTGCTCGATCACCTGGGTCACCGTCGATTCCATCGTCTGGGCGCTCGCGCCCGGATACTGCGCGGTGACGGTCACTTCCGGTGGTGCGATGTCCGGGTACGAATCGATCCCCATGCCGTGCACCGCGATGATGCCGAACAGCGAGATCAGGATCGCGATGACCCAGGCGAAGACGGGACGGTTAATAAAAAAACTCGGCATGAGCGGTCTCCTACTGCGTCATGCCGGCCGAAGCCGATGATGCTGCGGAAACCTGCGCCGCTGCGGGACCCGACGCCGCCGCCGGGCTTGACACAGCCGGTGTCGTGATCGCAGCCGAATCCGCAGCCGCCCCCGACGCTGCCGCAGGCGCCTGCCACGCGACGGTCTTCACCTGCGCACCTTCCCGCACCATCTGTACGCCTGTCGCGATGATCTGGTCACCTTCTGCCAGCCCGTGGGTGACGACCCAGTTGTTGCCAAGACTATTGGTCGCCTCGACGTCCTTGCGTGTCACCTTGCCGTCCGCGCCGACCACAAACACGTATGCACCGACCGTGTCGCGCTGCACTGCCTGCTGTGGAATCAGGAACACATTGTTCTGCTGGCCGAAATTAACGGTCAGCGTTACATACATGCCAGGCAGCAGGCGCCGCTGCGGGTTCGCGACGAGCGCACGCATATTGATCGAGCCGGTTGCGGCATTCACCGTCACGTCGGAGAAATCGAGGGTGCCTGCCGTGCCGTACGACGTATGATTGGGCAGCCCGATCCGCACCGTGGTCTGGTTCTGTTGCTGCAGATTGATCGAGCCGTTGCTCTGGGACTGCTGCAGCGTCGCCAGATCGGCCGAACTGATCGTGAAGTTCACGTACATCGGATCGATCTGCTGGACCGTCGTCAGCAGCGTGCCGCTGCCACCCGTGTCGGACGTGCTGGTGCCGACCACCGCGCCCGCCGTCACCTGTTGCTGTCCGGCGATACCGCTGATTGGCGCCGTCACGCGCGTGTAGTTAAGCGAAACCCGTGCGCTTTCGACGCTTGCCTCGTCGGCCTTGACCTTGGCCGCGGCGCTGCGTTCGGCGGCATCGGAATTGTCGACCGTCTGCTGCGAGACCGAGCCGATTGGCAGCAGCTTGCGGTTGCGCACGGCGGTGACGTGGTCGTTGACGTAGGTAGCCTGATCCTCGGCCAGCACCGCAAGGTCGTTATTCAGCTGCGCGCGGTAAAAGACCGGATCGATTTCGAACAGCAGTTGCCCCGCGCGAATCTGCGAGCCTTCCGTGTAGGTGCGCCGCAGCAGCACGCCGGACACGCGCGCCGTCACATTGGCGCTGTAGTAAGGCGAAAGCCGGCCGACAAACTGACGCTCGAGCGGCACCGTCTGCGATTGCGCCTTCACTACGGCGACTTGCGGCGGGGGAGGCGGCGGCGCGTGTTTCGAGCAGGCGGCGAGTACGATCAGACACAGGTACGACAGCGACGCGCGCTGAGAACGTGACTTCATGAGAACTCCGCTCTTGCTTAAGGCCGGCACACGCGTGCTGCGAGCGATGCCAGACCGTATGGAACAGCATGTGAGTCAGTCGGCAGACTGCGCCGAGGCAGGTCGTACAGCAGTTTCGGAAGCGGGCGAAGCAGCGGCGGCCGGCACCGAAACGACCTTGGCGTCATCGCGCTGCCAACCGCCGCCAAGGTTTTTGACGAGTAACACGTTGCTCTCGGCGAGTAGAGCCTGCGTATCGCGCAGGTTCTGCTGCGCCTGGACCAGGGTGAGGCGCTGCGTCAGCACGTTCTGCTCGCTGGACGCGCCGGCATTGAACTGCGCCTGTTGGCTGGCGAACAGCCGGCTGCTGCTGTCGAGCACCTGCGCGAACGCGCTTTCCTGGGCCCGCAGGTGATTCATCGATGAGAGGCTGTCCTCCACGCTCTGGAACGCCGTCAGCACGGTATTGCGGTAGTTCGCGACGTCTTCGTCGTAGGTCGCGCGCGCCTTGTGTACCGCGGCTGTGCGTTCGCCGCCGTCGAAGATCGTGGCGGCGAGATCGGGGCCGAGCGTCCAGAAGCGGCTCGGCACCGTGAAGAGATGCGCGAACGTGTTGTGCGCAAAACCGCCTTCGGCCGAGAGCGTGAGGGTCGGAAAGTACGCGGCTTCGGCGACGCCGATGGTCGCGTTGGCCGCCGCCGCCGTGCGCTCGGCGCTCACCACGTCGTAGCGCCGCTCCAGCAGTTGCGAAGGCAGCGCGGGTGGCACGTCCGGCTGAACGAAGGGGTAGTCAGGATCGGGGGCGATGCTGAATGACTCGGGCGGCGTGCCGGCCAGCACGGCAATCGCGTGCTCGTCCTGCTCGCGGGTCGTTTCGGTTGCCTGTAGATCGGCGATCACCGTTTGGAGGTTCTCCTGCGCGTTGAGCACGTCGTCGCCCGACGCCGCGCCTTCTTTGAACCCGGTCTGCGTCATCACGAGAATGCGGCTGTAGATGTACTGCTGCTCCTTCAGCGCGCGAATGTCGTAGTCGGCCTGGCGTAGCTGGAAGTAGTCGGTCGCGACACTGGCCGCGATCGAAATGCGCTCACCAGCAAGCTGCGCATCCGACGCCTCGGCGTTCGCTTTCGCTTCCTCGATCTCGCGCCGTATCTGTCCCCACAGGTCCAGCTCCCAGCTGACGGTCCCGGTAGCAGCCACGGCGTTGCCTGCCGAGGCCGACGAGCCGGTACTTGCTGAGAGCCCCTGGATATTGCCGCCGGAGCGCGCACCGGCGAGGCCTGCCGTGACAACTGGAAACAGGCCCGCGCGGCTGGACTCCACGGTCGCGAGCGCGACGCGATAGGCAGCTTCAGCCGCCGCGATCGACTGATTTGCCTTCAACGCCTGCTCGACGAGACCATTGAGCTTGTCGTCGCCATACATGCGCCACCAGGTGCTTGAGATCGCCGCCTGCGGATTCGCCTCGGCGCGCTGCCAGTCCACGCCTTCCTTGAACCCTTCCGGCACCTGGAGCTCAGGCCTGCGATAGTCCGGGCCGACCATGCACGCCGCAAGGGACGTGACGAGCACGAGCGCCACGCCGCCTTTCATCGCGCGTCGCGATCGAAGGTGTGTAGCCTTTTTGCAAGCAAATCCCAAGGTGCGTGAATGACTTCTCAAGTGCATTCTCCGGTCCCATGTAAGGCACTTACACTGGTTCCATACAGATTCGTTCTGCACACCGGATCAGCAATCCGGCAACGAGATGACACCTACTTTAGCGGGATTAAACCAACTCTGCAGCGCGGCGCCACCAGAAGAAAATTGCAATGGCGACTGCCACTTCGCACTACCCCGGCGAAAACTTCACCAGCCGCGGGAGCGGCTTGGCCGTGCCGACCGGCATATGTCATTTTCAGGTGACGGGACGATACCTGCGCCGACGCTGCATATCGAGGCCCAATGCGGAGGCCCAATGCGGAGGTCCAATGCGGAGGTCCAATGCGGAGGTCCAATGCGGAGGTCCAATGCGGAGGTCCAATGCGGAGGTCCAATGCGGTTCCATGGCATTATCGTGTGCACTTTCACACCACCGCAGGAGCGTACGCCATGGCGACCTATATTGTCTTCACGAAAGAAAGCACGCAGGATCAGGGTGAACTCGACATCTACCAAAGCAAGGTGGGCGAGACCTTCAAAGGTCATCCCGTCAAGATTCTCGCTGCCTATGGACCTCAGCAGATCCTTGAGGGCGACGGGCCAGAGGGCGTCGTGATCGTTGAGTTTCCGTCAACGGCGGCCGCGCGGGCATGGTACGACAGCCCTGCGTATCAGGAGGTCGTGCAGCACCGGTTCAAGGGCGCGCGCTATCGTGCCGTTCTCGTCGAAGGCATGTGACGAAAGACGGCGACGATCGGGCGCGTGGCGTTCAGCCGGCCTTGGCCTACGACTCTAAAAGGAAACATGAGACGACTGTTCCTCGCTGCGCTCGCAGCCACCGCTTTCTCGACGTGCGTTCATGCACAAAGCAACGCGTCCGGCCCGCTCGTCACACCCTCGGGCCAACTGCAATTCGTGCGCGTCGACCGCGATTTCGTGGGGATGCTCGGCAACGAGATTTTCGATCGCTTCGGTGCGAACACGCTCGCGCATTTCGATGACATCAGCAATGCAAATGACACCATCACGCGCACGCTCGTGCAGACTGATTCCGGCCCGGTGCTTTACGACTTTCGCCACCATCCGCCACTTGTGCAGCGCTCGGGTGAGCGCATCACGGTCAAGCGCGTGTTCTGGCAAGGCGATGAAGTCGTGATGCAAAGTTCGCAAGGCTGGTTCCGATTCAAAGGCGGCGTACTGACGAAGCTGAAGTCGTCTACGACGACGTACCATTGATGATGCGCGTACCTCGAACACACGCTCGCCAGCGATGACATACATCGCCTCACGCGAACTATTTTGGATTGCTGATAAATGTGAAGCGCAACACCCATGGAAAACCTCCTCAAGAAACTCGATCTCACCTCGCTGCGCCTGTTCGTCGCCGTCTGCCAGGAACAGAACATCGCGCGCGCGGCCGAGCGCGAGTTCATCGCGTCGTCCGCGGTGAGCCGGCGCATCGCCGAGATCGAGGCGCTGATCGGCTTGCCGGTGATTCAGCGCCAGTCGCGCGGTATTACGGTGACGCCCGTCGGCGAGACCGTGCTGCGCTATGCGCTGGCGATCATCGGCAACATCGAACAGATGAGCGCCGAGTTGTCGCGCTTTTCGTCGGGGGCGAAGGGGCGGGTGCGGGTAGTGGCGAATCTCTCGTCGATCGTGCAGTTTTTGCCGGAAGACGTGGCGGCGTTCGGGCGCGCGTTTCCGGAGGTGTCGATCGAACTGGAAGAGGAGAACAGCGCGGACGTGCTGCGCATCGTCGACGAACACGGCGCGGACTTCGGCATCTGCAATCCGGTGACCGGCAGCGAAGCCTTCGAGCAGGTGCCGTATCGGGAAGACCGCCTGGCCGTGCTGGTGCCGGGCGGACATCGTCTTGCCAACGTGTCGCGCGTGGCGTTCGACGATCTGCTCGACGACAGCTTCGTCGGCCTGCGCAGCGAGAGTGCGCTGACGAAGCTGCTCGCGCAACAGGCGGCCGGTACGGGGCGGCAGATGGATGTGAAGATCCGCGTCAGCAGCCTCGATGCGCTGTGCCGGATGGTTCACGCCGGCCTCGGCATCGCGGTCGTGCCCGAGCAGGTGGGGCTGCTCTATGTGAATGCGCTTGACGTCCGGTTGCTGTCCTTGAGCGACGCCTGGGCCGTGCGGCGCCTCATCATGATCTTCAAGGCGCGTGATCAGTTAAGCGCGAGCGCGGCGGCGCTGGTGGGGTTCCTCGGCAGCAAGCCCTAGCCTGCGGGACGCAGCGCATCATTCTCCAAACGAGACGTCTGCGTTGCTGGACTGGCACTTCGGCATCGCCTGCGCGCGCCGTATAGTGAGCGCAAGGAGAATGCAAATGAGCGATACGATTCGTCTGGACGGCCGCGTGCTGTACCTGTCACAGGACCCCGCGGTGATCGAGGCTCAACTGGCCGGAGACAATTTCACGCGCGCGAGCGCCGGCCCGCTGCGCGATAACGTGTCCACCGACGAAATCACGCCGGTCACCGTCATGCTCACCTATGACGAACGTCTCGGCCAGTATCCGTACGTCGGCTTCAAGGCGGGCGAGCGCCTGCCGATTGGCCGCAATGCGGTCAAGGACGGCGGCTTTCAGGTGACGGTGGCGGGCAAGCGCTACGGCAAGGGTTCGTCGCGCGAATCGAGTCCGTTGGCGGAGTTGTCGGCGGGTATCCGCCTGATCGTCGCGGAGAGCTTCGAGCGTATTTATCAGCAGAATTGCGACAACATCGGCATTCTCACCACCACCGATTTCTCCGTGCTCGAACGTCTGATCGACGGAGAGACGGTGCCGATCGACGAGTTTCTCAAAGGCCGCGACGCGCTCACGCAGCAGATCATTCGCAGCGGCGGATTGCTCGCGTACAGCAAGTTCGCGGACTGGCCCGCGCCGCGTGTGCGGGAGATGGCAAACGCGGCAAACGCCGCGAACGTGAACGCAACCGAGCCGAAGACACTGGTCGAGAAAATCATCGAGCGCCATCTTCATCCTGGCATTGAAAGCGCGCAGCGCGGGGACGGCGTGTTCATTGCCGCCGACTGGCGCTTTAGCCACGACTACTTCACCGGCATGTGCGCGCATCTGATGCATCGTGCGTTCGGCAAGCCGGCGCCGCTGCATGCGCCGGATCACATCATCGCGTTCCAGGATCATCTGGTGCTCGCTTCGCAAAGCATTCCGCACGTACGCGACGGATTGCTGCCGGGCGTGGCCAACCTGATGGAAGGGCACACGTCTTTCTCGCGCGACTATCCGGTGCGCTCGCACGGCGCGCTCGATAATTCGCCGGGTTCCGAAGGCATCTGTCATGCGCTGATGGCCGAGCAGTACGCGTTGCCGGGGCAGGTTGCCTGCGGCACCGATTCGCACACGCCGCATTCGGGCGCGCTTGGCTGCCTCGCATTCGGTGCGGGTGCAACGGAAATCGCCAATAGCTGGGTGACGGGCTACGTGCGCTGCAAAGTGCCGGAGACGTTACGCATCGAAATCGACGGTGCGTTGCGCGACGGCGTTACTGCGAAGGACGTCGTGCTGCATCTGTTGCAGATGGACGCGATCCGCTCGGGCGGCGCGATCGGCCTAGTGTTCGAATACGGCGGCGCGGCAGTGCGCGCGATGTCGATCGACGAACGCGCCACACTGACCAACATGGTCGCGGAGCTGGGCGGCTTCACGGGCATCGTGGAACCGGACGAACGCACGGTGGCGTTCCTGAAGGAACGGCGCGGCGTCTATTTCGCCCTTGAAAACTGGATGAAAAGCGATCCGGGCGCTACGTATCGCGACACGATTCGCATCGATGCCACCGCCATCGAACCGATGCTCGCGCGTCCAGGCGACCCTGGCAATGGCGTGCCGGCGCCGCAACTGGAGCAGGACGTCGCGATCGATATCGCGTATGGCGGCTCATGTACGGCGGGCAAGCGCGAAGACTTCGACTTCTATCACGAGGTGTTGCGCTGGGGCGTGGAGCAGGGCATGCGGGTGCCCGAGGGCACGCGTCTGTTCCTGCAATTCGGCACCATGGCGGTGCGCGCGTATTGCGAGAGCCAGGGCTATTTGCCGGTTTTCGAGCGCGCGGGCGTGACGCTCGTGATGCCGGGCTGCGGTTCGTGTGCGAATTGCGGACCGGGGCAGTCGGCCAATGCGAACGAGGTGACGATCAGCGCGATCAACCGCAATTTCCCCGGCCGTTCAGGGCCGGGCAATGTGTGGCTCGCGAGCCCGTACACCGTTGCGGCGAGCGCGCTGGCCGGAAAAATCAGCACCTTCGAACAATTGAAGCGCGCCCGCGGCTAGAATGCTGGCCGGACCTTGCGGCCCGGCATCGTGGTGCGCGTGACACGCGAAAGTACCCAAGGCCGGCGCAAGACCGGCCCCGGCGAGCATCTTCGTGCCTCGCCTGCATGACCTGCATCACCAGGAGACAAACAATATGGCATCCCCCGATCACGCCGGGTCCGTCGCGCGCAGCGCCGGCGGCGCGGAGTCCTCCGCAACTGCTGCGGCGTCAGTTACGCTCGACGCCGGCAGCATCTCCGCGCGCCTCGACCGCTTGCCCGCCACGCGCTCCATCTGGAAGCTTGTGGTGCTGCTGAGCCTCGGCTTCTTCTTCGAACTGTACGACCTGCTGTACTCGGGCTATGTCGCGCCGGGCCTCGTCAAAAGTGGCCTGCTGACCGCGACTACTCACGGCCTGTTCGGCTCGACCGGTGTCGCGAGTTTCATCGCCGCGTTGTTCAGCGGGCTGTTCATTGGCACGATCGCGTGCGGTTTTCTGGCGGATCGCTTCGGACGCCGCGCCGTGTTCACGTATTCGCTGCTGTGGTACACGGCGGCCAACGTCGTGATGGCGTTTCAGGAAACGGCTACCGGTTTGAATTTCTGGCGCTTCGTGGCGGGGATCGGCATCGGCGTCGAACTCGTGACGATCGGCACGTATATCTCGGAGCTGGTGCCCAAGCAGATTCGCGGCCGCGCTTTCGCGTGCGAGCAGGCGGTCGGTTTTACGGCGGTGCCGGTGGTCGCGTTCCTGTCTTATCTGCTGGTGCCGCGCACGCTGCTTGGACTCGACGGCTGGCGCTGGGTGGTGCTGATTGGCGCACACGGTGCGCTGTTTGTCTGGTGGATCCGGCGCGCCTTGCCGGAAAGCCCGCGTTGGCTCGCGCAGCAAGGGCGTCTCGCCGAAGCCGATCGCGTGATGAGCGAACTCGAAGCGAAAGTGCGCATCGAGTATGGCCGTGAACTGCCGCCGCCCGCGCCGCCGGTCCCGGTCGCGCCGCGCGGCAGCTTCCGCGATATGTGGGTGCCGCCGTACCGCAGCCGCACCCTGATGATGACGATCTTCAATATCTTCCAGACGGTCGGCTTCTACGGCTTTGCGAACTGGGTGCCGACGCTGCTGATCAAGCAGGGCATTACGATCACCACGAGCCTGATGTACTCGAGCGTGATCGCACTGGCCGCGCCTATCGGTCCAGTGATCGGCCTTTTTATCGGCGACCGCTTCGAGCGCAAGACGGTGATCGTGGTGATGGCGGCCGTGAACATCGTGTGCGGGTTGTGGTTCAGCCAGGCGGCGGGCGCGGTGCTACTGGTGAGCCTCGGCGTGTGTTTGACTCTGGCGGGCAATATCATTTCGTACAGCTTTCATGCGTATCAGACCGAGCTCTTTCCGACCAGCATCCGCGCGCGTGCGGTGGGCTTCGTCTATTCGTGGAGCCGCTTTTCGGCGATTTTCACGGCGTTTCTGATTGCGGCGGTGTTGAAGCACTTCGGTACCACCGGCGTGTTCGTGTTCATCGCCGGTGCAATGCTGATCGTGATGCTGGCAATCGGGTTAATGGGGCCGCGGACAAAGGGGCTCGAGCTGGAGAAAATATCCCGGTAGCCTGCAGACTCAGGGTGATGCAGAGAGCGGACCACAGCATCCGGAGGATCCCTTGCGGTCAATGGCGACGCAGCTTTCGCGAAAGGCAGGAGCGTTCTCCGCCTGAATCTCCATCGCCCTGGTTCGCCGGCGGAAGGTATGCCGCATCGTGGCGGCCGCGACTTCTAGTGGAGCGAAGGGCCGCGACCCACCCCAGAGATCTTGAATTTTCGCCGTCAAACTCAGTCCTGATACTAGCGTTATCAGAATTGGGAATTGATGCGCCCGTCCGCATATTTGTCTATCCTTCAGGGAGTGTGCTGACGTCCCGAACCACGTCGGCGAAGCAGGACAGCCCGTCGGGGGAGCCGAATATGCCGGATACCGGATCGAAACGGACGATTGGCCTCGCCCTTCAGGGGGGCGGAGCCCACGCAGCCTTCACGTGGGGCGTACTGGATCGCCTGCTGGATGAAGTGGCGAATGGCGGGTTGGTTATCAAGGCGATCAGCGGCACCAGCGGGGGCGCGTTGAACGGTGCGGCGTGCGCCTATGGTTTGCGTGACAATGCGGCGGAAGCCAAGCGATTGCTCGAGCGACTCTGGAACGCCGTCGGTGCCAGATCGTCCTGGTACCCGCTCCTCTTCAACTCGCCGACGGCAGAGCTGGACTCGCCGCAGCGATGGAACGTTGACTCCAACCTGTTCGTGATCGGACAGGGCATGCTAGAACAGATCAGCTCGCCGTACCTGACGCCCTGGCTACCGGATCCCATCGGCTCGATCATGGACGAGGTCATTCCTGATTTCGACCGGCTCAATCAGCATAACGACGACGCGCCCGACCTGTATGTCGCGGCGACGAATGTGAACCGCACTGCGTTGCGCATCTTTGGTCCGGGGGAAATCACGTCAAAGGCACTGATGGCCTCCACGTGTTACCCGACACTTTTCCAGGCGGTCGAAATCGGCGGTGAATTCTATTGGGACGGAGGATACATGGCCAATCCTGCGCTCAACCCGCTCGTCGATTCTGTGGACGATCTTCTGACTGTCCTCATTGATCCACTCTGTGTAGAACATGGACCACCGAAGCTGCCGCGACAAATCGTCAACCGGATCAACGAGGTGAGCTTTGGCTCGTCCTGGGTAACGGAAGTTCGACAGATCGAGTTGATCAACCAGCTCATCAGAGACAAGGTTATTCCTCACGAGGCTCCGAATGGCAAGACCTACGCCGAGAAGCGATTCCACGTGATACGAGCAGACGGCTTCATGGAGGAGATTGGAGCCGCGTCGAAGAACACGCCGTCACTCGGGTTCTTTCTCGCTTTGAGAAAGGCAGGATGGAAGGCGGGAAACGCATGGGTGCAGGATCACCTTGGCGATGTCGGCGTGAAGTCAAGTTTCGACCTGGACACGGAAGTGAAGAGCCGGCTGACCGGATCCGCGGACACGATCCGGTCGCTGCGGCCTGCAAACGGAAAGTCGTGATGACGCCTGGCATCAGGATCCTACGGCTTCAGGCCACCGTTTTATTGGCCATAATCTCGAGCGCGCGCACCATGGCGGAGTGATCCCACGCTTTGCCGCCGTTTGCCGCGCAGACGCTGAACAGCTGCTGGGCGCTTGCTGTGTGCGGCAGGGCGATGCCGAGCTTGCGTGCGCCGTCGAGCGCAAGGTTCAGGTCCTTCTGGTGCAGTTCGATGCGGAAGCCCGGATCGAAGGTGCGCCTGGTCATGCGCTCACCGTGCACTTCGAGAATCCGCGACGAAGCGAAGCCGCCCATCAACGCTTTGCGCACACGCTCCGGATCGGCGCCTGAGCTTGCCGCGAACAGGAGCGCTTCGGCCACGGCTTCGATGTTCAGTGCGACGATGATCTGGTTCGCAACCTTGCAGGTCTGGCCCGCGCCGTTGTCACCGATGAGCGAAATGTTCTTGCCCATCAGTTCGAACAGCGGCTTGGCCAATGCGAAGGCCTTCTCCGGGCCGCCCACCATGATCGTGAGTGTCGCTTCGCGTGCGCCCACTTCACCGCCTGACACCGGCGCGTCGAGATAGTCGCAGCCGAGTGCATTGATTCTCTTCGCGAAGGCTGTGATTGCCACGAGTCAATAGCGCGGCTTCTTGCGTGTCCAGTCGGGGCGGAATGTACGCATCTGGGCAACGTCGTCGCGCTGCGTGATGCCGCAACGCAAATATTGCTCATGCAGTGCGGCCAGCGCATCGCGATCCAGTTCGACGCCAAGCCCCGGTGCGTCGGTCAGTGTGACGCAGCCGTTCTCGATGGCGATCTTGCCGCCCTTGATGACCTCGTCGTCCTGCCACGGATAGTGGGTGTCGCACGCATAGGTCAGGTTGGGCACGGCCGCGGCCAGATGCGACATCGCCATCAGGCTGATGCCGAGGTGCGAATTGGAGTGCATCGACAGGCCAAGGCCGAACGTCTCGCACATGACCGCGAGCGATTGCGTCGCCCGCAGGCCGCCCCAGTAGTGATGATCCGACAGCAGGATCTGCACGCCGTTGAGCGTGACGTTGCGGCGGAATTCCTCCATGTTCGTCACGACCATGTTGGTGGCAAGCGGCAAGCCTGTCGCCTTGTGCAGTTCGGCCATGCCTTCAAGGCCGGGTGTGGGGTCCTCGTAGTAATCGAGATCGCCTTGGAGGTGCTTCGCCATGCGGATGGCGGTGTCGAGCGACCAGTTCGCGTTCGGATCGATCCGCAGGGGGTGATTGGGGAAAGCCCGCTTGAGGGCCTTCAGGCATTCGACTTCGTGCTCGGGGGCGAGCGCCCCCGCCTTGAGCTTGATGCTGCCGAAGCCGTAACGGTCGATCATGGTGCGCGCCTGCGCGACGATCTGATCTGCGCTGAGCGCCTCGCCCCAGGTGTCGGGCCGGTACGACGGATCGACGTCGCTCGCGAATTTGAAGAAGAGGTAGGCCGAGAACGGCACCTGCCGGCGCACGGCACCGCCAAGGAGTTCATGCACGGGAATGCCGAGTGAGCGTGCCTGCAGGTCGAGCAGGGCGACCTCGAACGCACCGAAGGTCTTGTGACCGGCCTTGTTCTGCTGTGAGCCGGGTGCCAGGTCCAGTTCGATGGCGTGCGTGCCCGTCTCGCTGGGACCGGCGCTTGACGCCACCTGGCGCCACAGCCCGTTCAGGTCGAACGGGCTGTGTCCGATGAGGCGGCCCTTGACGCGCAGCAGCGCATCGAGCACGGGCTTGTCACCATAGGTTTCGCTCAGACCGATCAGGCCGTTGTCGGTCTCCACCTCGATGATCGAGCGCAGGGCATACGGCTCGTGAACGCCGCTCGCGTTGAGTAGCGGCGGGTCGGAAATGGCTATGGGCGTGACGCGGACGGCGACGATCTTCATCTGCTAGCTCCCTTTCAGGTGGTGTGGCGCGGCCTCTGGACGCGCTGTCGGGTTGGTGCTGTTTGCGCCGGCGGCGCGGTACTGACGGACAGACTGGCTACCGCGGCAGCATTGCACTGCGCGCCAGATACTTTGCTTAAAGAGGAAAACGTTATCGCTGACATATTTAAATAACGTTTTCCTGAATTGTACACAAACGTTGTCGGCAAGCAAGTTTCGGGTTACATCGCGCCGCCTGATCGGAATGTAGGTGAGGGCGGTATCGCGATAAAACTTGGTAAAATTATAAAAATACTAATAAAAAACTTAAAAATGTGAATTTTGTAGAATGTTTTACCAGATTTAACGGATCACAGCGACGTGTAATGCAACTTGCTGGGTCCTGTCAATCGTGGTTTGTTCGGTCGGATCGCGCTAGGAAAACGTTTGACTTGATGTCAAAATTTTACGATATTAGTAAAACGTTAGATTTTCCTTGCTCTCCCGTGGCTTGTGACCCCTCTCTTCCCGAATTTCAATGAATACAGCTATGCAAGCGCAATTTGATTTCAGCGACAAGGTGGTGGTAGTGACCGGCGCGAGCGGCGCAATCGGCATGGCCATCGCCCGGCGCTTTCATCAGGCGGGTGCGCATGTTGTTGCGACCGGTCGGCGTGAAGATGCGCTGTCGGCCCTGTCGGCCCAACTCGGCGAGCGCTGCGAGCTGGTTATCGGCGATCTGGCCGATGCCGCGCACCGGCACGACATTCTTGCCTGTGCGGGGCGCCTCGGCGGGGCGGACCTGCTGATCAACAACGCGGGCATGACGCAGACGAAAATGCCGACGGCCGAAGCGAGCCTTGAAGACTTCGATAGCATCGTCGGCGTCAATCTTCGGGCGACGTGGGCGTTGAGTCTCGATGTGATTCGCGACTGGATTGGCCGTGGACATCAGGGCGCGATCGTCAATGTGTCGTCGCCGGGTGCGCAGCGCGCGCATCGCAACAACGCGATCTACGACATGACGAAAGGCGGGGTGGACGCGCTGACGCGTTGCCTGGCGGCGGATTTTGGTAGTCACGGTATCCGGGTCAATGCAATCGCGCCCGCGCAGATTCCCCATTCACATGTGCGTGAGGTGAACCCGGCCGCGGCGCGTGGCTTGCCACTGCCGCGCCATGGCGATCCGGACGAAGCCGCGCTGCCTGTGTTGTTCCTCGCATCCGACGCCGCGTCGTTTATTACTGGGCATGTACTGCCGGTGGACGGTGGCCTGCTCGCCCAGCTCCGCACGCCGGCATGACGCGACGGTGTGACATGTGAGATGAGGCGGCAGGTGCTGGCTTCGCTATTCGTCAACACTACTAAAAATATCAGGAGACTTTCATGCAACGCAACCGGTTCAAGACGCAATTGCTGGCGCGTAAGCAGCAACTCGGCATCTGGAGCATGCTCGCGTCGAGCAATGTCGTAGAAGTTCTGACCCAGTCCGAATACGACTGGATTCTCCTTGACACCGAGCACGCGGCCAATGAGGTGCCGATGGTGCAGGAGCAGTTGCGCAGCGTCGCGCAATCGGACGTGTCCGCGGTCGTGCGTCCCAGCACGAACGACACCGTCCAGATCAAGCGCCTGCTCGACATCGGTGCGCAGACGTTGCTCGTGCCGATGGTCGACACGCCGGAGGACGCGCTTCGCGCGGCGGCGGCCGTGCGCTATCCGCCGGTGGGTATTCGCGGAGTGTCGTCAGCGACCCGTGCGAACCGCTATGGCCGTGACAGTGACTACCTGCAGCAGGCCAACGATGAGGTGTGCCTGCTCGTGCAACTGGAAACCGTCAAGGCGCTCGCGAATCTGGAGCGGATCGCCGAGGTGGACGGCGTCGACGCGCTCTTCATCGGGCCGTCCGATCTTGCGGCGGCGCTCGGTCATCTCGGCGATTTTCGGCATCCCGAAGTACAGGCCGCGATCCACGATGCGTTCGCGCGTGCGCAGCGGTGCGGCAAACCGATCGGCATCCTGATGCCGGACCCAGTGCTGTCGGCCGAGTATCTGCGCAGCGGCTTCGACTATGTTGCGCTGGCAACCGATATCGGCTTGCTGCGCAACGGCGCGCAAGCGGTGCTGAAACAGGCAGCGGTACAGAATTAACCGCCGCGCCGCGAATGAAAATGGAGAGAGACTTATGACAATCAAGGTAAAGGGCTTGCGCTGGTGGATGATCGGCCTGCTGACGCTGGGCACGATCACCAACTACCTCGCGCGCAGCTCGCTGAGCGTTGCCGCGCCCACAGTCATGGCGCACCTGCATATCGGCACCCAGCAATACGGTTGGATTACGGGTGCGTTCCTGGTCATGTACCCGATCGGGGCGCCGCTCACAGGCTATCTGATGGATCGCGTCGGGCTGCGGATGGGCTTTTTGATTTGCGGTGTTGCGTGGTCGTTCATCTGCATGGCGCACGGTTTTGCGAGCGGATGGGTGGGACTGTTTGTGATGCGCGGCATGCTCGGTCTTGTAGAAGCGTCGTTTATCCCTGGTGGTATGCGTGCGGCCGCCTACTGGTTTCCGTCGCACGAGCGCGGCACAGCGGCGGGTGTGTTCAATCTGGGTACCTCGACCGGCGCGATCCTTGCGCCGCCGTTGATCGCCTGGTCGATCCTGCACTATAGCTGGCAGGCCGCATTCATGATTGTTGGCGCTCTCGGTCTTGCCTGGTCGATGCTGTGGCTGGTGCTCTACCGGCATCCGAGCCGGCACCCGGCTTTGTCGAAGGAGGAGTCGGTGTATATCGGCGGCGGGGAGGAGTTGGCGTTGCGCTCGAGCGACGATCCCAAGCCGTCGCTGCTCGATATCCTGAAGGACCGGAATTTCTGGGGCATCGCCATGCCCCGCTTCTTCGCGGACCCGGTGTGGGGCACGCTGGTCTACTGGATGCCACTGTATCTCTATCAGGCGCGTGGCTTCAATCTGAAGGCGATCGCCCTGACTGCATGGCTGCCCTTCGTAGCCGCCGATCTTGGTTGCATGGTGGGCGGCCCGTTGTCGGCCTGGCTCAAGAGGCGCTTCGATACACCGATCGTCAATGGCAAGCGAATCGTGTTCACGATGGCAGCGGTGCTGATGATTGGGATGGCCGGCGTTGGGGTGGTGAGCAGCCCGGCGATGGCGATATTCCTGCTGTGCCTGGGCGGGTTTGCCCACCAGACGCTATCGATTACGGTGATCTCGATGTCGGCGGACCTGTTTCCGCGCCGTGAGGTCGGCACGGTCACGGGGCTCGCGGCGCTCGTCGCAGGGCTTGGCAATTTCACTTTCACGATGACGATGGGTTGGTTCGTGAGCCGGGTGGGGTACACGCCGTTCTTCGTTGCACTCGGCATTGGCGATCTGATCGGCGCCACGTTGTTGTGGACACTGGTCAAGCCAGCGCCCGCAGTCCAGCACCCGAATGCCGCGCCAGCGGTGAGCACCTGAAACGGCCGCCCAGCTATGGGATGCCGTCAGTTGATGGGCGCTGGCAGCACACACGGGCGGCAATGCCGTACTTAAAGAAGGACTTTGAGACGCCTCGTCCGTTCTGCCAGTTTGATCGAGCGTCAGATTGAAATCTGAGCTGGTCTTACCCTTTCTTTCCGGGCGCGCATGCTGCAGTGCGCATCCCGGTTTGAAGCGTTGTTGAAATATAAAAAATTGACGAATGGTTTGGAGACTCGATGTAACAAACATTCAGATCGATTGCGATGCCCAGTGGCATGCCGTCCGTCGCATGACCCGTCATTGAATATTTTCGAATCTAATAAGGAAGAAGTTATGAAGCTAAAGGCTATTGGGAGCCTTGGGTTATGCGCCGCCGGTATGATTTCGTCGAGCGCGATGGCTCAGTCAAGTGTCACCATGTATGGATTGATCGATACTGGTATTGGCTACGTCAGCAATCAAGGGGGGCATTCGAATCTATCGCTGGTGCAAGGCGTTAAAAATGGCGACCGATTCGGATTTACGGGAAGTGAAGATATCGGCGGCGGAACCCATGCGATTTTTACACTGGAAGGAGGCTTCAATAGCCTTACTGGGGCGCAAGGCGCAACCGGATATATGTTCAATCGTCAGGCATTCGTGGGCGTGACGAATGATACTTACGGAACCCTCACCTTAGGCCGTCAATATACGCCTTACTTTTTTACGGTTGGTGCATTATCAGGACTGGGCGGCGGTAGTACGCTAACTGGTTGGGCGGGCGCGCATCCTGGCGATATCGACGGCGAGGATACGGGACTTAGAATCAATAATTCTGTTCTGTATAAAACGCCCCTCGTAAAAGGTCTTCAGGCCAGCGCAATGTATGCGTTTGGTGGTGTCGCGGGAGACATAAACTCGGATAGTGTGTACGGTGCTGCCTTGCAGTATGGCAACGGCCCATTTGAAGGCGCTATCGGTTTCAATAAATTGAATAACAGCGGGAAAAATCTGGTGACAAGCCCAACGTTGGGTAATTTTGCCACCAGCGCGATTAACGGTGGGTATCTCACTGCAGAGAGCGTGCGGATCATCGGCGCTTCAGCTCGCTACACGGTCGGCAAGCTGATGGTTGGTGTCAGCGGATCCAATGTGGTTTATGCGCCAGGTCAATATTCACTGTTTGCGGACAAGGCTATATTCAATACCGCAGCTGTGTTCACCGCTTATAGAGCGAGCCCTGCGCTGACTCTGGGCGCGGGGTATGCTTATACGCATGCCAGCGAGTCAAACGGCGTTACAGATTCCGCCAGCTACAAGCAGATTACATTCGGGGAAATATACTCACTCTCGGTGCGTACGAGAGTTTATTTTCTCCAGGCCTATCAACGGGCTAGCGGGCAAACCTTGTATGCACCACCGACTTCCGGGGTGCCTTCAGCACCTGTAATTGAAAATGCGGTGGCGAGCATTGGTGACGGACAAAATAGCACTCCGTCATCGGGACGTAATCAGTTTACTTTTGTGGCTGCGATCCAGCATACGTTTTAATGTGTCGACATTGACGTAGCTCTGTAAAGCTTCGGAGCAAGGATCAATCACATTTTATTGTTGGTGCATTGATTCTTTCATTCCGAAGCTTTTCTGCAATAAGGTTTTCAGCGCGGCACATCATCCTTGTTCTTTATGCTTATTGAGAACCCCGCACATCGAGAGGACATCGATTTGTCATATCTTGCACGTTCAGATGATTTTAAATTCGAGCGGGCCTTCTCGTCGCTTGGCTGCGGGGAGAATGAGTTGCCGGAGGTCATGGCGATCGCGCAACGCCATGAAATACCCTGCGTAGAGTTGCGCACGCTGGGCGGAATGGTGGATTTGCCTGGCTACTTTGCAGCGCGTCATGCCGTGCCGGGAAAACTCGCGGATCTGATGGACTCGTCGTCCGTTCGAATTGTGAGCCTGGGCACCTCATTGCGTTTGATTGGCAATACGGCTGAAAGCCGTGAGGCATTTCTCCGGTATGTCCCTTGGGCGGAAGCCTGTGGCGCGTCGACCTTGCGAGTGTTTGACGGTGGAACCGGTGGCAACGCCGACGAAATCGAATCTGCACGGTCCACGTTGCAATGGTGGCAGGAACTGCGTGCCGACAACGGCTGGAAAGTCGATATCGCAATCGAGACCCACGACGCGTTTGCGATCGAAGAGAACCTCCTTCGTTTTCTGGACGGTAACGTGCAATGCCACGTGCTGTGGGATGCTCATCACACCTGGCGCAAGGGAGGTGCAGATCCTGTCCGCACCTGGGCCATCGTGCGCGATAACGTGCGGCATATCCACGTCAAGGATAGCGTCGCCAGTGCACAAAAGGCCGCCGGGTATGCGTATGTCCTTCCTGGGGAAGGCGAATTCCCAATGTCTGCTCTGCTTGCCGCGCTGTGCGCCGACGGATACGACGGGGTATTGAGCCTGGAATGGGAGCGGCATTGGCACCCTGAGTTGCCGCAGCTTGATGCTGCACTATCCGCTGCGCGGGAGCGATCGTGGTGGTAAGGCTGCTCCGCGCTCGCGATTGTCGTCCGTAGGCCACGGCGGCAGATCTTTATCTGCTGGTTCCTCCTCGGGGCGGGTTGGCGCGGCCTTCAGGCGTGCTGTCGGAGTGGGGTGCGCCAGCGCGGCGCGGCGTGGATTCGCGTACGACGAGGCGTGGTTCGAGCAGCGAGTATTCGCTGTCGCTTTTGCCGGCGAGCGCGTCGATCAGTTTGAGCATCGCCAGTTCGCCCATCCTTTCGCTTTGCAAATCGACCGTGGTGAGCGCGGGGGATGCGTATTCGCCGTAGGGCACGTTGTCGAAGCCGGCTATCGACACGTCCTGCGGCAGCGCGAAACCAAGCGCGCGCGCTTCCTTGATGAAGCCAAGCGCGATCAGATCGTTGTAGCAGATCACGGCATCGGGCCGCTGCGGCCCGAGCATGATGGCCGAGCAAGCGCGCTCGCCGGCCTGCGGCGACGGCGCAGCCGCGTCGTACACGGTTGCGGTCAATCCCTGTTCATCGAGGCAGGCCTGCACGCCGCGAATCCGCTCATCGTTCCAGCGCGACTGGCCGAAGCCGAGATAGGCGAACTGCCGATGACCCTGATTCACCAGATGGCGCGCAAGCATGTAGGCAGCCAGATAGCTGTCGGTGCCGACGCTCGGGATCGGGAAATTCGGGTTGCGGCCGAACAGCACCACGGGCTTGTGCAGCTCAAGCATCCACTGCACCGAATCATCGGGCATCCGGGAACTTACGATCATGCCGTCGACGCGTTGTGCGAGCGCTTCGATCAGCGGCCGCTCGCGCGCCTGGCTCTCTTCAGTGTCGACCAGCAGCAGCGTGTAGTCATTTTGCAGTGCGATCCGGTTCGCACCCTTCACGATGTTCGTGAAGTGCGGGTTGCGGATATCGAGGATCGCGAGGCCGATGGTGCGCGTCTCGCCGGTAATCATCGAGCGCGCCAGCGGATTCGAGCGATAGCCAAGTGATTCGATGGCGCTCTTGAGTTTGGCCTCGACCGGCGCAGAAAAGCGTTGCGAACCATTCGTGTACTTCGAGACGGTAGCGACGGAAACACCGGCGGCTGCCGCGACATCACGGATCGTAGGGGAGGTTTTCTTCATCTTCTTGAGGATAACGTTTTCCAATTATAGATGATCGTCTGGTGATGGGAAGAAGTTGTGGCGGGGCTAGAAACAGGAAAACGATTGACTGGCGGATTCTCGCCTATTATATTTGGAAAACGTTTTCTATTTCGATCCAGTGCACGGAAAAAACAACCAGACTGAGAACATGAACACGAACGACAGGAAGGGCGATCAAATGCAGCAATCCAAGCCGTTTCGCCGGCTGCTTCTGACCGGCGCGGCCGGTAACCTCGGGCGGCAGTTGCGCGCTGCGCTGCCCGCGTGGGCCGATACCGTGCGTGTCAGCGATATCGCGCCGCTTGGCGAGGTAGCCGAACATGAGGAAGCAGCGGTCGTCGACCTCGCGGATCGAGACGCCGTCCTCGCGTTGCTGGAAGGCGTGGACGCCGTGGTCCATTTGGGCGGCATTTCGGTCGAAGCGCCGTTCGACGACCTGCTCGAAAGCAACATCCGCGGCTTGTACAACCTGTATTCGGCGGCACAGAAACAGGGCGTGCGGCGCGTCGTCTACGCAAGTTCGAATCATGCGGTCGGTTTCCATCCGGTGACTTCGGTCCTCGATACCGATGCGCCACTTCGTCCAGACTGCCTGTACGGTGTGACCAAGTGCTTCGGCGAGGCGCTGTCCCGATACTATTTCGATCGCTTCGGTCTTGAGACCGTGTGCCTGCGGATCGGCTCCTCGTTCGAGCAGCCAAAGAATCCGCGCATGCTCGTCACGTATCTGAGTTATCGCGATCTCATCGAACTCGTGCGCTGTTCGCTGTTCACCAACCGGGTGGGTCACGCGATCGTCTACGGTGTGTCGGATAACCGGATCAAGTGGGTCGACAACACGAAGGCAGCATTCCTTGGCTTTCGTCCGCAGGATAGCTCGATGGAGTTCGAGCACCTCTTTGCGGTCAACGCGCCGACCAGCGATCTCAATGACCCGACGCAACGCTTTCAGGGTGGGCCGTTCGTGCTCGCGGGACCGATGGAGCCCAAGCGATGAATGTGGCCCGGCGCATGCGCACAGAGCAGGTTGAGGCGGATGGGGCGCTCAGGACGCCGTCAGCTCGCCGTCGACAACTGCTTGGCGGGGTAGCCATGATCCCGGCTATGTTGATGATGGCGGCGTTGCCTCGCGCAGTGCGCGCCCAGGGCGATGGCGTGAAGGGTAGGTTTGTGCTTTCGTCGGCGACGCGCGCGACACAAATACGGCAACGTGTTTCTTCGGACCTTGCACGCAAGCTACAGTCGGCGGCGGACGCAGGTTTGGCACGCGAGTTACATCCACGTGCAGTCGTCCACACACAGGGGTTGCTGCCGCACGAGCAGGACCGCGATGCGAGTGTGCTATCGCAGGAAGACTGGCGGCAGACGCTGATCCAGGCATTGGCCTGGTGTATCACAGGTAATCAGGCATACGAAGCAAAGGTCGCGGCGTATATCGATGTCTGGGTGGCAGGCTATTTGCCCTCGTTCAATCCGATCGACGAAGCCGATCTCGTCGATCTGCTCTTCGGCTTCGACTTCGTGCAGGAACGGTTATCCCCCTCGACCGTCGATAAGGCGAGGCAGCTTGGTCGCCAGATGGCGACTGGCTATCTGGGCACGAGACGCGTCGGCGATCCGAGCACCGGCCTCAACAACTGGCAAAGCCACCGCGTCAAACTGGCGACCGCCGGTGCTTATCTGTCGGGCGATCCCGCTCTGGTTGCCGCCGCACGCGAAGGCTTCCTGGCTCATGTGAGCGGCAACATTGGCACGGATGGTCGAACGTACGATTTCAACCAGCGCGACGCGATGCACTACGTCGTCTACGATCTCGAACCACTGATGATGGCTGCATCAATGGCGGCTGCACATGGGGACGACTGGTACGGCATGGCGTCGTCACAGGGCGGACTCGCCGCCGCGCTGCGTTGGCTCAAACCGTATGCTGCTGGCGACAACCCGCATGAGGAGTTCGTACATAGCACAGTGCGCTTCGATGCGCGGCGCGCAGCGGCACACGTCGAGGGCTACTCGGGCCTGTGGCAACGCAAGGAGGCGTCGAACCTGTACTGGATCGCCTCCCGCCTCGATCCTCAGTTCACACCCATGGCAAACGCGCTCAATGCGCAGCCGGTTGTCCGCGCGTTGTTTGCCTGAATGCGCTTTTGCATAACCTGGGCACATTCATTGTGATCGCCAACGCGAGCCGGCTGCTGCGAATGGACGAAGGTATCCATCTGCCCCAATCTATGCGGGAAGGCAACACATGAAGTTCACGCACCGAAACGAGCGGACCTTTCAACCGCGCTGAGTCCGACGTCTGTCTACTGGCGATCTGAGCGAGGGAGCAGTCGGCTAAAGTTCTTTGCGTAGGACGGCAGCCGGCCAAGAATCGTCATTCCGCCTGACTGCCAAAATCGGCGACAATCCTTCCCATGTTAACCGTACAAGGCGACGAGGATGCTGACGACCGTTGCTCTAACGCCTACCGACTTCAAGCGTTGGGCAGAACATTTAAACCGGCAGATCGCTGAATCGGGGCAAGGCGGACGGCCGTTTTTTTCGCCTATGGCAGCCGTTGACTTCGAATCGCCCGAGCGTCGTGCCCGCTTCGAAAATGGCCTATCAACTCCTTTACCTCAGCCAGCATGGATGAGGGCATGGGCGGTGGAAGGCCCCCATGCACGCTTCATCGCACATCTTGACCTGAACGGGTCCAGCATACCGTCAGAGAAACATCGCGCCACTCTCGGCATTGGCGTCGAGCAGGGTTTTTATCGCAGAGGCCTTGGGCGAAAGTTGATGCTAGAAGCCATAGAATTCGCTGTGCGTAATCACATCGAGTGGATCGACCTGTCTGTCTTTAGCGATAACCACGCTGCGATCGGACTTTATCGATCCCTGGGCTTTGACGAAGTTGGCCGACGTAATGACAGGTTTCGTATTTCCGGGCGCTCAGTTGACGACATCACCATGACCCTGCGGATCGAGGGCTAGGTAACGGACTGGCTTCGGCCATTTGCTGCCGCTCGCCCCTCTTACAAAGCCGTCATTCGAACTGACGGCAATGGCCGATGAAGGAGCGATTGTCTTTAATGATCGGATGGCCGGTTACGAGGCAGAATCCTGCCATCACGAGCGACGAAAGACGACGTCAACAGACCATGCTTGAATTGCTTGTCGACACAGCAGAGCAATATCAGCGAGAGCTCGAATGTGACCGTGAGCTATACCAGGTGATCGCGCTCGATGCGAAGGGCATCCCTCAAAGCCGCATCACCGCGAGCCGTGCAGCGCGGCTTCTCGCAGAGGCATCGCAAATAGCGACGACGTAAACACCGGCAGCCACGAAGCCCAGCCCGACCAAACAAACGTCAGCCAAATCCGCTACAAACGAAGAAGACGCGGACCCACAGCCAGCTCCCGTGCAACATTAACCACCGAGACGGCGGACGGCTTCAGTTCGCCGACTGCCGTCCAATGCTCAACCGCCCGAAAGCGGGCGGCTCTTCCATCAGCGGACAGTGCAAAGATACGGGTTAAGACCGAAGCAGGAATAGGCTTACTGTCCCACGATTGGCGCAACGTCGCCGGCATGCGCGGCGTCTGCGGTGCCGTGATGTGCCGTGTCCGCCGTCGAACCCGTTTGCCCCTGCTCACGCGAAAGGCTCAGTCGGAACTGCTTGCAGCCCAGCCACAACAGCCCGACAGCAAGCAGCGTGGCGACAAGATTGACGATCGACATCGAGTCGCCAACGGCTTTCGGCGAACCGAACACCTTGTCGGTCAGTAACGCGACCAGCGTCGTGCCGATTCCAAGTGCGATGAGATTGGAGACCAGCAGAAACACCGCTGAAATCTGCGCACGCATCTGGTTCGGCGCGAGCGTCTGCATCGCGGCGGTCGAAGTGGGCATCGGGAACGACGCGAAGAACATCGCAACGACCAGCAGCGCAAGCGACACGTTCAGACTATCGACCTGTGTGAAAGCAACGGCCGGCACCAGCATTCCAACCGCGCCGATGAAACCCGCGAGCATCGGGCCGTCCGTGCGGCCTTTCTTCATGAGCCAGTCGTTGAGCCACCCGCCGCAGAACACACCAATGGTGTTCGCGACCAGCAGGATCGTGCCGAGCGTGTAACCGGCTTCAGCCGGCGTGAGCCCGAAGTGGCGGATATAGAACGCGGGCGTCCAGCTCATCAGGCAGAACAGCGTCATCGCATAGAACGAGAAGCCGAGGTAGTGGCAAGTGAACGTCTTGCCATGCTTGCCGATGAAGCGCAGCGAGTCGCCCATCGATACGCGCTTTGCCTGGCCGGCGCCATCCCGCACGAGTCCTCGACGCGCCGGATCGCGCACGGTGAGGATAAACAGCAAAGCAACGAGAAAGCCCGGCAATCCGACGATAAAGAACGTGAGTTGCCACGAACGCACGTCGCCGAGAAGCGGCACGCTGACCGTCGTCATCTGTTTGAGCAGATGGATCACGTATCCTCCGATCAGGAATGCCATTCCACCTCCGATGAATGAGCCCAGCGAATACACGCCCACCGCGCGTCCCAGTTTTTCCTTCGGAAAATAATCGCTCAACATCGAATACGTTCCGGGCGACAGCGCGGCTTCGCCCACGCCGACACTCATGCGGGCGAAGAACATGTGGATGAAGTTCTGGCTGACGCCGCAGGCCGCGGTGGCCAAGCTCCATAACGCAATGCCTGTCGCGATGATGCGGGGGCGGGCGAAGCGGTCGGCGAGATAGGCGAGCGGCATGCCCATCACCGCATAGAAGAGTGAAAACGCGAAGCCTTGCAGCAGGCTGAACTGCGTGTCGCTCAGATGCAGATCCTTCTTGATCGGCTCGATCATCAGCGCGAGAACCTGCCGGTCGACAAAGGAAAACACATACGCAAGCATGCAGATCAGGACCACGTACCACTCGTACGTATAGCGCCTGCGCGCAGGGTTATTGCTTGTTGATACGGCCATGCCGATTCTCCTGTGCCTGATATTCGACGAAGTTGCGATGAGGTTGCAATGAGGTTGCGAAGCAGCGTATGTAAACAAATTTCCGAAACATATACGCAAGGCCTGCGCACACACGCAGAGATTCCCCTGGGGCGCTAAAGTTTTCCCCAGGAGGCGGCCGGAAAGGCTTGTCCTATAAGGCGCAAGAGGCCGTTGTACGGTGCGCGGCGCACCTCATTCGCGCTGTCTATAAGTGTTATATGTGTGCATTCATCGACGCTCGAAATTGGTGTTCCTAGACTCGCTTCGTTTTCCGCTCCATCAAACGAAAGCCTTTGGAGAAGGCGGAAAACACGAGCGTCGCGACGGCAAATCCGCGCGGCAGATAGAACCAGACTTTCGCCGGGACTAAGGGAATGACCAAACGGATGTGGTGCGTGTCGCTGCTGAGCCTCGCAGCGGCACCCGCGCTTGCGCAATCGAGCGTGACTTTGTACGGACGGGTCGACACGTCGATCGAATACGCGAATTTCGGCCCTAACCACGTGGTGCGGATGGGCAGCGGCGATATCTTCGCGACGCAATTCGGCTTGAAGGGCAGTGAAGATATCGGTGGCGGCTATCGCGCAATCTTCAAGCTCGAAAACGGCTTCAATTCGGCTAACGGCACGCTCGGCAACAACGGCGCGCTGTTCGGACGCGAAGCGTGGGTCGGACTGTCGGGTCCCTTTGGCGCGATGCAGGCCGGCGTCAATTACACGGTGCTGCATACGTCGTTCGTGACCTACAGCTTGCCGGGAGACGGCGCCGGCCTAGCATGGGGCAATGCGGCGAATAACTTCGTCGGGCCTGCTTTTTTGCGCGTGAACAACTCGATACGCTATTCCTCTCCCCGTATGGGTGGTTTGCTGGTGCGGGCTATCGCGGCGCGCGGAGCGAATGGTGCATCGAACGTGCCTTCGACGCTGGGCGATACATATGGCGCGTCGGTTAACTACGTGAACGGCAATCTGTCGATCGACGCCGACTACATGCAGCAGACCTTCAGTCCGGCGAGCGCGGCGGCACTGAACGCGAACAGTCCGACGGCCGCCGGCAATTACGCGCTTGGGGCAATCTCGTACGATTTCGGCTTCGTCAAACCGGCTTTCATCTATCTACGGCATCGCGGGGGGCCGGACGTCGCGACAAGCGTGAACGCCGCCAGTTCGAATCCGCACAACGATCTGTTCGAACTCGACGCGACCGTGCCGGTGGGCCGTTCGCTGGTGTTGCTGAGCTACGGCCATTACCGGAAAGTGGCCGACAGCGAAGGCTATGCAGATTCGTTCGGCGTGCGTTGCGACTATCCGCTTTCGAAGCGCACCGTGCTCTATACGGGCGCAGCGATGATCCGCAACGGCGCGCACGCGAACTTCACGGTCAACGGCGCGGCGGGTGGCGGGGTGTCGGTGGCGAAGGCTGGCGCGACCGCAAGCTCGGTCGTGGCCGGCATCATGACGGCCTTCTAGGCGGCCGGTCACCTGACCCGCCGCTGAACCGGCGGGTCCCTCCTGACGCGTTCAGGCGCTACGTACGCCTTCCGGATTGAGATCGAGCGGCGCGCTGAGCCAGCTGTCGAAAGGCTCGCGGGCGCCGATCCGGAACAGCTCCATGAGCACACCGCGCAGCCATCGGTGGCCGGGATCAGCATCGAAACGGCGATGCCAGTACGCGTTCACGGGCCACGTGAGCGCATCTTCGAGCTCGAACACGGCCGATTCACCGAGCGTGGAGAACGCGCGCGCAACGGTGCGCGGCAGAATCAGCGCGTAATCGCAGCGGCTCAGGATGGCCGGCACCACCATGAAGTTCGGCACGGCAATCCGCACGCGCGAGGTGATCGCATAGCGTTCGAGCAGTTCGATCGATTGCGGGTGCGAAGTGACCGCGATGAAATGCAGTCCCGCGGGCACGTTTGCATTCAGCGTATAACCTTCCCGCAGTTCGAGCTGCTCCGCCACGCGCCGCGCCATCAGCAGCACATAACGCTCCTGCAGCAGCTCGCTATGGTGAAAGTGGCTCGACGCATGCGGGAAATGCCCGAGCGCAAAGTCGATACGACCCGATTCGAGCGCGACGTTGAACTGGCTGTCGTCGATCCGATGGGTTTCGATCACCACACCGGGCGCTCGCGTATCGAGTTCGCGCATCAGCGTCGGCAGAAACGCGGCTTCGGCGAAGTCGCTCATATGCAGGCGGAACACGCGGCGCGACGTGGCGGCGCGGAACTGCGCCCCTTCATCGAGCATGTCCTGGAGTATGTCCAGCACGCGATCGATTGAAATCGCGAGGCGCTGCGCACGCGGCGTCGCTTCGACACCGCCGGGCGTACGCACGAACAGCGCGTCGCGAAACACGAGCCGCAGGCGGGCAAGCGCATGGCTCACGGAAGGCTGCGTGATCCCCAGCCGCAACGCCGCGCGGCCGACGTTTTTCTCGATGTACACCGCGTGAAACGCCTTCAGCAGGTTCAGATCGAGGTCTCGCACGCGCGGGGTATCGGCGGTCTCCGTGAAGGGCAACGGGTCATGTTCGTGCGGAACGGACTCGGCAGAATTGGCGGAATCGGTCTGCATGGGAGTCAGTTGCGCACCATGCGCTTCGCGGTGGCCGATGGCAGGCAGCCGAAGCGCCGCGCGTACGCCTTGGCGAAATGCCCAAAGCTGTGCACGCCGTGCTCGATGAAAATATCGGTCACCGACCGTTCAGACTGCGTCTGTAGAGCGCGGTGCACGGCCTCGAGCCGCCGTTCGCGGATATAGCCCCCGGGCGACGTGTTGAGGAACTGGCTGAAGCCGTTCTGTAGCGTGCGCGTCGAAACACCCGCGGCGCGCGCCAAGGCGTCCATCCGCAGCGGCTCGTCGAGGTGGGCGTCGATATAGTCGCGCGCGCGGCGCACGTGGACCGGCAGTGGCGACGAGGAGGCACGGGCCAGCGTCGCGCTGTACGAATGCGGCAACTGGCTGAGCAGAACGGTCATCAGCCACTGCGTGAGATCGCGGCCGAAGATCCGTTCCTGCGCGGGCTCGTCGAACTGGTCGCACAGATTGCACAGGTAGGGCAGGGTCGACAAAAAAACCGTGGTGCCCGTGTGTGCATTGTCGAAAGCGAGATCGAACATGAGCGGTTGTTTGACGCTGTCGTTCAACATCTCGGCAAGCTTGACCTCGAGCGCCTGGCGGTCGATGCGCAATAGCAGGTTGCGGCATTCGCGGTCCGTGACGATGCGGCTCATGCGTGCGGGCGATGACACGCTCAGGCTCCCGGCCCGCAGCGAAACGCGTTCGCCACCGGATTCCAGCGCGCATTGGCCGCTTAGTGTGGTGCGAAACAGGTAGTGATTGCCGATGTCGCCGGCATCGATGCGGGTTTCGCTGCCGTAGTGGAGTTCGAGGAGCATCGCCTGATGGAGCGCGACACCGTATAGCTCGGCGTTGAGCGGGCCGCGGTGTGCGACTTCCATCCGGTGCGGGCACAGCACCTGTGACACTTCCCGCTCGATATCCTCGCGGGCGTGCGATGCGATCAAACGGTTACGGTTTCTGCGTGAAATCGCGATTTCCATTCATGGGCCTCGAAGCGGGGAGCGGGCAGCGCGCTCATCATGCGATGGCCATTTTTTTCGCGCAAGAACGGATCGACCCGGATAGCGCGATTGTTCATCAGGCGCGCGACGGCGCTTTCATTGAGTTGCCGGATTTGAATGCGGCTTGCGCGCTGTGAAGCGTCTTTGTGCCTGCGACCCCGTAGTCTGACGATCATCGAACAAGGAGAAGTGTGATGAATGTCAGCGTACTGGGCGGGGGCCATGGCTGCTATGCGGCCGTGATCGACATGCTGGAAAAAGGCCATAACGTGACGTGGTGGCGCCGCGATACGGTCGCCGCGGCTCGGCTGCGCGAACTCGGCGCGCTCAAGATCAAGGACTTTCGCGGCGAGCGGCGGGTGCCGATCGGCACGCAGCCGGGCGCGATCCGTCTCGCCGACGACCTCGTAGAAGCAGTGGAGGGCGCACGGCTTATCGTGATCCCGCTGCCTTCAACGACGCACGAAGCGCTGGCGGCGCAACTGGCACCATTTCTCGCGGACCATCAGGTGGTGTTTCTGCCGCCCGGCACGTTCGGCAGCTATGTGTTCGCGAAGGCGATGCACGAGGTGGGCAACGCGCACGAGGTGGCTTTCGCGGAGACCGGCACGTTGCCGTACCTTGCACGAAAACATGGCGAAGACAATGTGGTGGTGAGCGCGTACGCCACGCGCCTGCCGAGCGGTGTCTTTCCCGCACGGTTTGCGACGTGGGCGGTTCCGGTGCTGCAGGCGGCTTATCCATCGGTCGAACCGATCGAGGATGCGTTGAGCGGCGCCCTGATGAACGCGGGACCGGTGATCCATCCGCCATTGATCATGATGAACGCCGGGCCGCTCGAGCACTTTGATGCCTGGGACATCCACAACGAAGGCACGCAACCGTCGATCCGCCGCGTGACGAGTGTGCTCGACGCCGAGCGTATGGCGGTACGCGAGGCCCTCGGCTACGGCGCGCCGCATTTTCCGCTCGCCGACCACTACGCGAGCGAAGGCGACGAGTGGATGTACGGCCGCGGCGCGCACGGCAAGCTGACCGATAGCGGCGACTGGCGCGAGGACATCGATCTGAAGACGCACCGCTATATGCTCGAAGATACGCGGCTCGGGTTGTCGTTTCTTGTTTCGGCGGGACGCTGGGCCGGGGTGCCGACGCCGGTCGCCGAAGGTCTGCTGAATCTGGCGAGCGCCGTATCGGAGCGCGACCTGTACGGCGAAGGCCGCACGTTCGAGCGACTGGGCCTCGCGTCGCTTTCGCGCGCGGCGATGACAGCCTTGCTCGAACGGGGTTTCGACCAATGAGCGCCGCTGTCGAGATCCAGCACGTTCATATCCTCGGTGCGGGGCGGATGGGGCAAGGCATCGCGCTTGCCTTCGCTTATGCGGGCTTGCGCGTGACGCTGATCGACTTCAAGGAGCGCGACCCGGCCGCCCGCAGCGCCTTTGCGGCTGCCGCGCGTGGCGAGATCGTGAGGCAGTTGCAGACGCGGGTGGTGTTCGGCCGCATCACCGAGGCGCAGGCAGCGGAGACGATGGCGCGCATCGTCATCGTGGATCGTGAGCGCGCGCGGGAAGGGCTTGCCGAAGGCGAGATCGTCTTCGAGGCCGTGCCCGAAGTGATGGAGGCCAAGCAGACCGCGTTCGCCTGGCTATGTGAGCACGCCGGGGCAAACGTGTTGTTTGCATCGACTACTTCGACGTTTCTGGTGACCGAGCTTCAGCAGGTGGTCGTGCATCCTGGGCGGCTTCTCAACGCGCACTGGCTCAACCCGGCTCACCTGATGCCGCTCGTCGAGGTCAGTCGTAGCGATGCCACGGCGAAAGAGACCGTTGAGCGCATTGTCGCCTTGCTGCGCCGGGTCGGCAAAGTGCCGGTGGTGTGCGCGCCGTCGGCGGGATACATCGTGCCACGCATCCAGGCGCTGGCGATGAACGAGGCCGCGCGCATGGTCGAGGAGGGCGTTGCCAGCGCGGAAGACATCGATACGGCTATCCGTACCGGTTTCGGTTTGCGGTTTTCCGTGCTGGGTCTGCTCGAATTTATCGACTGGGGCGGCTGCGACATTCTCTACTATGCGTCGCACTATCTGGCGCGGGCGATCGATCCACGCTTCCTGCCCGCCGCGATCGTCATCGACAACATGCAAGAAGGCCGCGATGGCCTGCGCGATGCGCGTGGCTTTTACGATTACGCGGATGTCGATGTGCCGGCGTATCTGCACAAACGGCTCGGTGAATTCAGCCGGTTGCTCGACAGCACGGGACTCGCGCCAGTATTTAATGCCGCGTTGAAAAGCTGAACGGAGTCTGCGAACAACGCGGTTACGGTATTGGCCGGTACGATCACCACGCCAGCCAAGCGCTTCAGAACTTATGTTTTATCCCGACCCCGATCGCCCATGGGGAATAACCGGCCTGCACGTCGTCGTTAGCGAATACGCCGACACCAACGATGCCATTCTGATTGTTGTGATAGTAGATCGCGTCGGCAAATAACGTGGTTCGCAGCGACAAGTGATACGAGTAATTCAGCGAATAGCTTTGCGTCACGCGATCGCCCTGTTGACTGACGTGTGCAGTGCCGATGTTGACATCGGATTGGCCGAGTGGAATACCCACATTCACCTGCCACGACGACGCGAACCAATTGTCGTCGGTACGATGCGCGTAGATGTAATTTGCGCCGATCTCGATGTCGTGCCACGTCTTATACGACGCGCTGACCAGTTCAGTTTTCCAGCTCGACGAGTTCGAGGTCTTGCTATTTGCGTAATAGCCGTAGTTATTAAAAGCCACGTTGAATCTGAATGGCCCGACCGCGTATCGCACGCGCGTGCCGAACTCCTGCCCGGCGCGCGACTGGAATCCGGATACGTTGGAGAAACCATACGCGACGTCGGCGCTCAGGCCGTGGAAATGCGGCGTCGAATAATAGAGCGCATTTGAAAAATAATCGGTGTAGGTATCGTAACCGAGTACCGTATCGTATTGAAGCTTGATGGCCGCAAGACTGGAGTCGCTAAAGTCGAGGTTGCGGTCGGAGTCGACGTAGGCCCAATAGTCAGGCTTGTGCATGCGGCCCATTTCGATGCGGCCGAACTCCGGGTTGTACAAGCCGACGTAGGAACCCTTACTCCATTCCACGCCGTTCGAGGGACCTTTACCGCTCAGGAGCTTGAATCCGTTCTCGAGAAAGAAGAAGGCCGTCGTGCCGCCGCCCAGCGATTCGGTGCCGCGCAGACCCCAATACGAGGTGCCGTTCCACATTTCGCTGTTCTTGACACCGGCATCCGAATTCCCATACATGAAGCCCGTTTCCACCTTGCCGTAGAGCAGCAGAGACGATATGTCGGGCACCGCTTTGGAGGTATTGTTAAAGCTTCCCGTGTCGGCATCCTTCGCGGTGGTGGGCGCGTGCGGATCGAAATCGCTGGTTGAGTCTGCTGCGAGTGCGGCCTGCGTGAGCAGGCTGACGGCGCCTGCGACGAGCAGGCATCCGGCTGTCTTCTTCATTGTCGATGTCTCCAGTTATCGTTGTTGATTCTTGTGGTGATGCACCTGCTGAGACCTGCGAATTACTGCCTGGACTTACTGATGTGCTACGCAATCCGGTGCAAGGGATTGTTCGACGAGCCGCGAAAAATCCTGCAACCGGCAGGCGTTGCCATGGGCCGGATCCTCGCAACCGGGGAGCGAAAGAGACATGCGCCTGGGCGGGGCGGCAAGAGACAGCGCCGTCTGATCGCGCAACTGTTCCAGCGACTGATAGACGAGTTCGACGGTGACATAGTCGGTTGCGCTGACCGGATCGCGCCATCGTGAAAAGACGAGCGCACCACCGGGCGGGGTGTTGTCAGGCTGGTCGGGCAGTGTCCAGTCGAGCCGCAGCATGCCGGCAAGATTCGCCAGATTCGTGTCGTGCGCGCCGAGCACGTAAACCCGGTTGCCGGCCGGCGCATGCGTGCCGCTTGGCGCTTGCTCGAGTGCAGCCTTGACGTCAGCCAGCAGCGGTGTTCCCTTTCGCTGCGCTAAATAGGGCGTTTTCGCCATCAGATCGAACTGCGCGTTGTGCGCCTGAAGGAGCCGTTGCCAGTCCGCCGTGGTGGTTATGCGTCCCCATGCGACCTGATCAGCGGGGAGGCCCTGCGCATATTCGAGCAGGAACACTTCGGATACCGTGGAAGCGATGCCGAGCGGGCCATCGAGCCGCATGTGACGACCGCTGTCGTCGATGCGAACCTGGTTCGGCAGCGCCTCGAAGCGGCATTGGTCCGGCTGAGGCGCTTGCGAGCAGGACGGACTGGAGCGGAACTGGAGCACGTCGCTCGTCCGCGCGAGCGTCGCGGCATAGGTGCTGGTCAGGCTCGCGAGGCCGCCGGCGCCGAGCCGTGCGTCGATCGCGCGGCGCGCCTGTTGCGGGTCGAGCGGACACACACCGGATTCGGTCGAATGAAACACGGGGTCATCTTTGTCGAGCGCAGTCTGGTGGGCCGCTGCGAGGCCACACCCCGGCGCGATGCCGCGCAGCAGGGCGTCACCCGTCAGCCGGGTGCGCTGATCGACGTCCGCCCATGCATACGCCTGACCAGGTGTGGGGCAGGTACCTGCCGGCAGCACGTGCTGTTCGCGCAGCCAGTCACCGTAGTAGCGGCCCATCTGCTCGACCAGTGCCGCTCCGCGCTCCGTCAATTGGCCCGGTTGCACGGGCCATGTTGGCCATGCTTGCGGCGATAACTGCTGTAAAGGCGGCTTGGTTCGCGTTGGCGAGCGCACGCCATGACGGCTTACGATGACCACGGATTCCAATTGCCAATGCTGCGTGGTCGAAACGTTGGCAGGCAACGCGTGGCCGGCCAGCGAAGGCGCGGCACAACCCGCCACGCACAGGATGGCTGCGAGCGAGAGGGCCAGGGCGGAACGTGAAATGGATGCGGGCGCGGTTCGGTCGTTGCCGGGCCGCGGATTCGGATGGCGACGATGAGGGGGGCCCTCGCAGCGATTCGCCGGATCGACTCGATCGGCGATCGCTATCTGTTTAAGCATGGTTTCCTCGGAGCCCGCGATTGCACTCGTGTGCAATCGCGGGCAAAAGAAATCGGTTAGAAAGCGACGGTCATGCCGAGCATGAAGACCAACTGGTTGCCGGTGGACGAAGGTGTCGAGTTTTGCGAGTCGCCGACTAGCGCAGCGCTATTGATGATCTGTGCACTGCCTTTCGCGCCGAGTGTTTTGCCGCCTGCATGGGTGTAGGCTTCGAGCGCATACAAGGTGGTGCGTTTGGACAGGCTATACGCCTCTTTGAGCGACACCTCCGAATAGCGCGCGGCCGAGATAATGCCGTTGGCCTGCGAAGCGACCGTGTAGGAGTAACCGCCTGCCACCGAGAAAGCCGGCGTGAAACGATAGAACGCGAGGGCGCTGTAGGTGTTGAACATCGCCGTGTCGCGGAAGATGGACTGCTTGCCCGGCGCATAACGGACGTTCGCGTAATTCAGCCCGAACGTCAGGTTGCCGAACGAGTAATTGCCGGCGATCGCCACGTGCTGGATGCTGCGCGCCGACACGTAACCGGCGTTGACGGCTGAGGTGGCAATATTGGCACTCGACGCGCTGTCGAATCCGCTCGTGAGTTCGGTGTTGTACATCTTCAGGTAGCCTGCGGCGACGCCCAGTGGACCGTTCACGTAACGCAGCGCGGCGCTGACCGACTGGCCGCGTTCGAGGCTGCCCGCCACGCCACCCACGCCGTACAACGCGCTCGCGGTGAACCCGGCGATGGTCGGCGACACATAGGAAACGGAGTTGTTGATCCGGAAACTGCTGTCGAGGCCGTTGATATCGCCGGGCTGCGCGCCGGTTGCGCCGGTCAGCCAGTTGCTGCTCGCATAGGGGCCGAGGAACAGATAGTAGGGCGTGTACTGGCGGCCCAATGTCACGGTGCCGGCGCGGTCGCTTTGCAGTCCGACGAACGCCTGGCGGTTGAACAGCAAACCGGCCGACGAGTTCGCGCCGGTGTTCAGATCGAACCCGGCTTCAAGTTGGAAGATCGCCTTCAGTCCGCTGCCCAGATCCTCGACGCCGCGAAAGCCGAACTTCGAGGTGGACAGATTGCCGGCGCGCAGATAGGTGCGCGACGACCCCTGCGAGTTGTTGACATAGGCGAGGGCATCATCAGCGATGCCGTAGAGCGTGACGCTGCTTTGCGCGCACGCGAGTTGTGCCGCGAGCAGCGAGCAACCCGGAACCAGCCAGCGTAAAGCCGTAGTGAGGTTGCGGGATCGTTTCGTTGACATACATGTCTCCTGTTTTTTCTGGTGGTGGATCAGGGCGCTCGCCAGCCAGGCTTTGGCAAAGCAAGGCGAGCATGAAGCGCTCTCTGCGCACAGCATTTGCACACGAGTGCAATACTGCAGCAATTGTTGCGGGCTTTCAACCTGTCAGCCGATGAAATCGTGTGGGCATTTACCCGCATGTTGGGCACCGCATGAAGGTATGCGTGCCCTACGTGCCATGCAGGGCATGCTCGGGTGCGCCGCGTGTCATGCGGCGTCGGTGCTCGCCAGCAGGCCTCGCAGGCAAACTGCGCAGCAACCGGCAACGTCATCACCAAGGTCTGCTAATCGATCGCGAGCGTGGTCGTCAAATCGCCCAATGGGGCATGCCCGTTTCTCTCGAATGCCTTGTCACGCGCAGCGATCCCGTCTAGCGGCGCGAGGCCGTGGACCCGCGAAATGAAACGAAGGATCGAGTTCGTATCGCTGATCGTGTGGTCAACGTAACCCTTCTTTGCCAGCGGTGAAATGACCAGCGCGGGAATGCGTGACCCCGGTCCCCAGCGATCTCCCTCCGGCGGCGGCACATGATCCCACCAGCCGCCGTTCTCGTCGTGCGTCATGATGATGACGGTGTGCTCCCATTGCGGACCATTGCGAATGTGTTCGATCACGTTGGCAATGTGGCGATCGCCCGACTCGATATCGGCATACCCGGCATGCATGTTCAGATTGCCCTGCGGCTTGTAGAACGCGACGGCGGGGAGCCGGCCGGTGTCGATGTCGGCGATGAAGTGGTTGGTGGAGGCATCGTCGCCCAATCCGGCGTCGCGGATGTGGATTCGGCGCGCTTTGGTGCCGGGCGCGTAACGCGCGAAAAAGTTGAACGGCTGATGGTGATACTGAAAGTCCGGGATCGTGCCACTCTCGCGACGATCGAGCGCATACTGCCACGCGCCGCTGTACCACGCCCAATCGATGTGTTTGTCCGACAGACGATCGCCGATCGTCGGATAGTGCTGCGGCGGCAATACGCGCGGATTGGCGGGATCGGCGTGAGTCGGATCGCCGCCTTCCGCGGGACGCACGTTGCTCGGCTGATAGGGTGGGGCCATCGTGTTGACCGCATAGCCGTCGGCTGTGAACAGTCCGTCGCGTTCGAATCTGGGCGCCCCCGTCAGTGCGGACGATGGACAGTCCGCGGCAAGCTTCAGGCGCGTGCCGGTGGGATCGCTGCCTTCGACGACCGACACCAGATGTTTCGCCGGGCTGTTGTTTACGTCGGGATAGAAGGGCGCCTGCGCCGAAATCAGGAAGATGTGATTGAGCCATGAGCCGCCGAACGCGGACATGAAGAAGTTGTCACACAGCGTGTATTGCTGCGCCAGATTCCACAGACGCAGTGTTGCGGCCGAATTGCGGTAGTAGCCCATGACCAGACCGCCGGAATCAGCCCACGCGGCAAACTGATTGTTGCGGCCCGCGGCGATCTGCATCTGATTCTGATAGAAGCGGTGCCACAGATCGCGCGTGATTACGCTATTGGGAAGTGGCGCGCCGCTCGCATCGGGGATGCGGAAGGGCCGGTTCGGCAGGCCATCGATTGCGCTTTCGCCGATCATGTAGCGCGTGCCGTTGATGTCCTGCGCTTGCGGCACGAGGCCACCCCAAATCTTCGGCAACCGCGGCAACGGTGTCTTGCCGTCGCGGTCGAGTTGTTCGTAGCGAACCGTCGGCACGGCGTCGAGCGGAAACAGCACGCCCGGGAAGTTGCCATACAGATTCGAGAAGCTGCGGTTTTCCGCATAGATCACGACGATGTGCTTGACGTTCGCGCGCAACGCGGCATCGAGCCGGAGATCGGCGGCGCTGCGCGGCTTGCTGGCGGCATCGTTCGCCTGCTCCGGCGTATGGCAGCCTGCGAGGGCGAATCCTGCACTGATCGCCGCGAGGCCGGCGAGGATCCGGCGCCGTTCGGGATTGTCGAGGCCGTCCCGATTGTCGGAAGCATCGGGCTGTGCGGCCGGGGTGTTCTCATCCATTGAAATGTCTCCTGCCTGGTGAGATCGGGCGATATTGTTCGCCCTGAATCGCTCGTTGTGCTTCAGCCGCTGAGCCGGCCCCAACGGGCGGGTTCAGCAGAGGCGTCGCGTCTGCTTACGCTATACGTTTGCCATCAGTTCGCGACGGGCATCGTGAATTCGGCGCCCTTGGCGATGCTCGACGGCCAGCGCTGCATGACGCTCTTGTAGCGGGTGTAGAAACGCACACCTTCTTCACCGTACGCATGATGGTCGCCGAACAGCGAGCGCTTCCAGCCGCCGAACGAGTGCCATGCCATCGGCACCGGCAGCGGCACGTTGATGCCTACCATGCCGACCTTGACGCTGCGCGCGAAGGCGCGGGCAGTGCCGCCGTCCGATGTGTACAACGCCACGCCGTTGGCGAATTCGTGAGCGTTGACCAACTCGACCGCGCTGGCGAAATCCGGCACGCGCACGATCGCGAGAACCGGACCGAAGATTTCCTCGCGATAGATCGTCATATCCGGCGTGACGTGATCGAACAGCGTTGCGCCGACGAAGTAGCCTTGCCTGTCGCAGCTCGCATGCTGGCGGCCGTCCACCATGAGTTGTGCGCCCTCCTCGACGCCTCGTGCGATATAGCTGGTGACCTTGTCGCGATGCGCGGCAGTGACGAGCGGACCCATCTCGATGCCATCGTCAAGGCCGCTGCCGACTCGCAATGTCGCGATGCGTTTCTGCAGCTCTTCGACCAGCACATCGCCCATCGAGCCCACCGCGACAGCGACGGAGATCGCCATGCAGCGTTCACCCGCCGAACCGAAGGCGGCGCCCATCAGTGCGTCCGCGACCTGGGCGGGCGACGCGTCCGGCATCGCGATCAGATGATTTTTCGCGCCGCCGAGGGCCTGCACGCGTTTGCCGCAGCGTGTCCCTTCGCTGTAGATGTACTCCGCGATCGGCGTGGAGCCGACGAAGGAAAGCGCCTGCACGTCCGGATGCGCGAGCAGGGCGTCGACGGCGGTCTTGTCGCCGTGCACGACATTGAACACGCCAGCCGGCAGACCGGCTTCGGCGAACCAGTCGGCGAGCAGGACCGAGGCCGATGGATCGCGCTCGGAAGGCTTCAGTACGAACGTGTTGCCGCAGGCGAGCGCGACGGGGAACATCCACATCGGCACCATGGCCGGGAAGTTGAATGGCGTGATGCCGGCCACCACGCCGAGCGGCTGGCGCATCGACCAGTTGTCGATGCCGCCGCCGATCTGATCGGTGAACTGGCCTTTGAGCAGGTGGGGCGCACCGCAGGCGAATTCGATCACTTCTATACCGCGGGCAACTTCGCCCAGCGCGTCGTCGAAAGTCTTGCCGTGTTCCAGTGTGATGGCGCGTGCCAGTTCAGCGCGATTGGCTTCGACGAGCTGACGGAAGCGGTTGAGAACGCGCGCGCGCTTGAGCGGCGGCGTCTCCGACCATTCCGGGAAAGCCGCCTGGGCGGCCGCGACCGCGCGATCGACCATGGCTGCGTCGGCAAGCGGCACTGTGCCGCTTTGAAGGCCGGTGGCAGGGTTGAAGAGCGGCGCGCTGCGGGCACCGTCGCCGGCAACACGCTCGCCGCCGATGTGATGCGGAATCGGTTGCGCGGCGATACCGTTGCGGGAGGGGACTGACATGAAAATCCTTAGGTGACGTTCAATGGGCAAAAATGAAGACGTGGATATGGCGGAGCGATTGCCGTGGATCAGCGCGGCGGAGCGCTGATCATCCATTCATGGGCCGGGTCGTTGCGAAAGTGCCAGGCCCGGGTCGGGCCGGCCATCACGTTCAGGTAGTACGACTCGTAGCCGTACGGAACGATGACGGGGTGATAGCCGCGCGGAACCAGTACGACGTCGCGGTCTTCGACGGACATGGTTTCGTCGAGATCGCGTTCGTCGGTGTAGACGCGTTGCACGACGAACCCTTGCGGCGGGTCGACCCGGTGGTAGTAGGTTTCTTCGAGCGCGCTCTCGGCAGGAATCGTGTCGGCATCGTGTTTGTGCGGCGGGTAGCTCGACGAATGTCCGGAAGGCGTACGCACCTCGACGACGAGCAGACTCTCGGCGGGTTCGCCTTGCGGAAGAATGTCACGCACGTAGCGTGTGTTGGCGGCCACACCGCGCTGCGTCGACGGCAAGTGCGCGGGCTCGATCAGCCGCACGGGCAGGGTGCCTTGTGCGGGCGCCGTGCAGATTGCAAGTTCCACCGCGCCGTGGGCAGTCGCGCGCACGGATGTGCGCGGCGGCGCGTAAAGCGCATACGGGGCGACGTCGTCGAAAGGCGAATCGCGCGAGAACAGACTGTCCCATTGCTGCGCTTCGTCTGCTTGCTCGCCGGCTGTCTGAAGCGTGACGCAACCGCTCACTACGACCACGCACATTTCCTCGCCATCGAAGCGCCGTTCGATCGACTCACCTTCTGCCAGTCGCACGGCCTCGAAGCCGACATAACGCCAGCCGGCCGACGCGGGCGTTACGCTCGCGATCGTCGCGGTCTCTTGGGCTGCTTTGACGAGCAGGCTCATGCGGCCTCCCGTCCAATCTGGCGGCGCCCGGCGGCGTCGACGAGCGCGCGCAGCGTGCGGTAGCCGCGCTGTGCATACTCATACGAAGGGGCGATAGCCGGATCCTGCTCCGCCTCCACGACGAGCCAGCCGCGATAGCCGTGCGCGGCCAAGGTGCGGATGACGCCCGCAAAGTCGACCGCGCCGTCGCCAGGAACAGTGAATGCGCCGGCGAGCACCGCGTCGAGAAAACTCCAGCCGCGATTCTTCGCCATCTCGAGAATCGCGGGCCGCACGTCCTTGCAATGCACGTGACACACGCGCCCGATGTGGCGTTCGAGGACCATGAGCGGATCGCCGCCGGCAAAGGTAATATGGCCCGTATCGAACAGTAGCCCGACCGCCTCGCTGGTCGATGCCATCAGACGGTCGACGTCTTCCGGCGACTCCACATAAGCTCCCATGTGATGGTGATACGCGAGGCGCACGCCGTGCTGCAAGGTGAATTGCGCGAACGTGTCGAGGCGTTGCGCGTAATCATCCCATTGACGTGCGCTGCGAAAACGCGGACGGCGGCCGAGTGCCTGTGGGGCGCCCTGGATACTGTCGGCGACTTCGCCGTACACCATCACGGTGGCGCCATTCGATCGCAGCAATTCCAGATGCTCGCCGACCGCATCGATTTCCTCCTGTGTGGATCGTTGGGCAAGGCGCCCGGAATACCAGCCCGACACCAGCGCGAGATCGTGAGCGCCAAGCGTGTCGCGCAGTGCCTGCGGTTCACGCGGAAACTTGTTGCCGAGTTCGAAGCCTTCATAGCCGATTTCTCGGCCTTCCGTCAGTGCCGTTTCGAGCGAGGTCTCGCCGCCGAGTGAGGGCAAGTCGTCGTTCATCCATGACAGCGGGTTGACGCCGATGCGTACATCGAAGCGTGAGGTCTGTTCAGTCATAGGGGTTATCTCCGTTGATGTTGCTTGCCGGCGAGGTAAGCCTCGTGAGCGGCTTGCACCTGAGGGCGCGCGGACGTTTCCGGTACAGCCACTTCCCACCACCAGCCGCCTTCGGCGGTCGTGCGGGCGGCGTCGGTGTCGATCGAAATCACATAGGTTCGCGGCGCGGCGCGCGCGCGTTGCATGGCGGCATCGAATGCCGCGACGCTGTCGGCGTGTTCCGCGAGCGCCCCCAGCGCACGGGCGTGGCCGGCGAAGTCGGTGGCCGGCGCGCCGTCCGGCCCTTGCTGGCAATCGGCCAGCATGTTGTTGAAGGGCGCACCGCCGCACGCCTGTTGCAGGCGGTTGATGCAAGCGTAGCCGCGGTTATCCAGCACCACGACGATCAGTTTCGCGCCGAGCATCACGGAGGTCGCGATTTCACTGTTCATCATCAGGTAGCTGCCGTCGCCGACCATCACGATCACTTCGCGCTCCGGCCGTGCGAGCTTCACGCCGAGGCCGCCGGCGATCTCGTAGCCCATGCACGAGAAGCCATACTCGACGTGATAGCCGCCGCGCGCGCCGGTGCGCCAGAGCTTATGCAGTTCCGCGGGCAACGTGCCTGCCGCGCACACCACGATGTCGTGTGTCGGCGAGTCCGCATGTGAGCGCTGCACCGCGCCGATCAGGTCGGCGTCGTAAGGCAAGCGGGTGGTATCCGCGCTGCTGTTCGCATGCTTCGCGGTGAGGTTCAGTACGGTTTCGCGCCAGCGGTCTGCTGCCTGAATTGCGTCGCGTTGCCAGGTTGGTTCGCTTTGCCAGTCGCGCAGTTGTGTCGACAACGCATCGAGCGCGGGCGCGGCATCGCTGCACAAGGCAAGGGCGCCGCACTTGATGGTGTCGAGCGCGCTTGCGTTGATGGCGAGCACACTCGCATGAGGAAATAGCGAATGCGAGCCGGTCGTGAAGTCCTGCAGACGCGAGCCGACTGCGATCACCACGTCCGCCTGCGCGGCCAACTGATTGGCGGCAGGCGAACCTGTTACACCAATCGCGCCGCAATTGAGCGGTTCATCCCAGTTCAATGCGCCTTTGCCGGCCTGGGTCTCGGCAACGGGAATGCGATGGCGGCGAACGAACGCCGCTAGCGCGTCCGACGCGTGTCCATACAGCACACCACCGCCCACTATCAACAACGGTCGACGCGCACCGCGCAGCAGCTCGGCGGCGCGTTGCAGTTCGGCCGCTGTGGGGGCTGGCGCATGGAAGGTCACATTGCGTCGCGCGAAAAAGCTTTCGGGGTAATCGAACGCACTGGTCTGTACGTCTTGTGGCAGCGCCAGCGTGACGGGACCGCACAGCGCGGCGTCGGTCAGCACCCGCAGCGCGCGAGGCAATGCACTCAACAACTGGGCCGGATGAACGATGCGATCGAAGTAGCGCGAGACGGGCCGTAAGGCGTCGTTGGCCGAGACGGTTGCGTCGTGCGGATCTTCGATCTGTTGCAGAACCGGGTCTGGCGCCCGCGAGACGAAGGTGTCGCCCGGCAGCAAAAGCACCGGCAGCCGATTGACGTGGGCCAGCGCGGCGGCGGTCACGAGATTGGTCGCGCCCGGCCCGATCGAGGTCGTGACGGCCATCATGCGGCGCCGGAAGTGCGCTTTCGCATAAGCGATCGCCGAGTGCGCCATCGCCTGTTCGTTGTGCGCGCGCAAGGTGGGCAGCGGCAAATGCGCTTCGTCGCGCTGTGCGTAAAGTGCCTCGCCGATGCCGGCGACATTGCCATGCCCGAAGATGGCGAACACGCCGCCGAACAGGGGGGCTTCACTGCCGTCCGGCAACGTAACGAATTGCGCGGCCATCCAGCGCACGAGCGCCTGGGCCATGGTCAACCGGACGGTCGGCTGGATGGCGGGCGGTTGCAAGTTCGGTGTCGGCGCGTTCATGCTGCACGCTCCGTGACGGCGGCGCGGTCCCATGCGTCGATCAGCATTTCGAAGCTGGCTCTGACCTCGCGAATCAGACCGGCGTCATCGATCTGATCAGCGAGCCAACGCTGCGCCGGCGCCTGGAAGATCGTGCGGCCCACCATGAAGCCGACGCAGCGGCGCGCCTGGCGTGCCTGCGCGAAGCCCTGCACCAACTGATCGAGTGGCGCATTCAGGCCGAGCATGACGGTGCCGCGGCACCACGGATCGCGTTCATCGATCAGCGTGTCGATCGCTTGCCATTGCGCTGCGCTCATTTGCTCCAGCTTCCACCATTCGGGCTTGATGCCGAGGTTGTACAGCCGCTTGACGGCGCGATAGACCGTGTCGGGGCCGCAGGGCAGACGCTTCGACGGAATCACTTCGAGCAGCAGTTCGTGGCCGCTAGCCTTGGCTGCCTCATAGAGCGCGAGGACCTGGGACTCCTGTTCGATCCGCTCTTCGGCGTCCGCGTCGGGATGGTATTGCACGAGGCATTTGATCGCATGTTCAGCGGGCCAACTGACGAGCGCCGAACCGACCGAGCGGCCGGGCTCGAACACGAGCGGCGACGAACCCGGCAATTCGACCGGGCGGCCGATCCACCAGCCGCGTCCGGTTGCCGCATTCAATGCGTCCACACCATAACGGCCGTCGATCAGCACGCCGATCTTGCCCGTGAGCCCTCGCGCCGACTCCGTTTGCGCAACGGCGTCGACGAACAACTGCTTGAGTCTGGGAATCCGTTCTTCCGCCGTGCCCGCTTCGCGCGCGAGTTCAAGAAACTGTGGGCGATGATCGAAGGCAAACACATACAGCGCGTCGCGCCTGGTACGCGGGACGCTGACGCGGTGCAGATGCGCAAGCTCCGCGTCGAGATCGGGCCGGAGCTGCGCGCCGCCGTGCTGCTCGGTGATAGTGAGGAAGTGCTGCAGTTCGGCTTCCGTCGGCATGGCGGGCGCGCAGCCGTGCCGGGACACAACCAGCGCACCGCATGCATTGGCGGCGCGCGCACACTCCGCCCAGCTCGCACCGCGCAACCAGCGCGACAGGAAGCCGGAGGCGAAGGCATCGCCGGCGCCGAGCACGTTCAATACGTCGACGCGTGGCCCGCTGAAGGTGCGGGCGTCATCGAGACTGGCGGGTATGGCGCCGTCGATCACCGTACAACCGAGCGGGCCACGCTTCACTACGAGGGTCGCCTGGCTTACCGCACGAACCGCATGCAGTGCCGCGAGCAGATTGTCTCCGCCGCCGGCGATGCGGAATTCCTCCTCCGTGCCGATCACCAGATCGAACTGCGGCAGGATCCGTTGCAGGTGAATCGTGACTTTGTCGCTCGTGACGTAACGGATTTCGCCGTCGGCGCGCGAGGTGAGCCCCCACAGTACCGGACGGTAGTCGATATCGAGCACGGTTCGCACGCCATGGCGGCGTGCATGATTCAACGCGAGATGGCTGGCTGCGGCGACGCGCGGCGTCGAGAAGTGCGTGCCGGTGATCAATACAGCGTTCGACGATGCGATGAACGATTCATCGACATCGTCCTCGCTGAACATCATGTCCGCACAGTTCTCACGATAGAACAGTAGCGGAAAGGTGTCCCGATCCTTGACCCCCAGAATCACGAGGCCGGTCAGATGACCCGCGTCACGTTTGACGTGGCGCGTGTCACAGCCTTCACGCTCGAGCGCTTCGGTCAGAAAGCGCCCCATGTGGTCGTCGCCCACCCGTGTGAGCATCGCTGAGCGCAAGCCGAGCCGCGCGCTGCCGAACGCGATGTTGCCGGACGAGCCACCTAGATAGCGGGCGAAACTGGTGGCGTCCTCGAGACGCGAGCCGATCTGCTGTGCGTAGAGATCGACGGCGAGCCGGCCAATGCAGATCACGTCCAGCGGACGCTCGTGCAAGGGGCTCGCAGTGAAGGGTGTGGTTGTCATGTCGGGATCAATAAAAAACGCAACAGGGAAGTGCGGGCGCGGCACGCGACGTCTACGAGGAGCGCACGGTCGCGTCCCGCCGCGAGTGGCTCGCGGGGGCGGTCTTCGCTGGCTGAGGCCGCGTTGCATGGGCCTTCAGACGACGATGTGTCTCCTGAGAAGGTGCCGCCGCGGTGTGCCGCACCCGTCGCATGCCGACCGGTTCATGGACCGCGGTCTTGCCAGCGAAGAATATTGCACTCGTGTGCAAAGTGCAATAGGATTTCACCAGTTTCGTTTCGGCGGCAGTGCGGCAGCGTGGTTCGGCCGCGTGATTCGCCACACTTCCGTCTGTGTTTTTCAGGCTGGATTCCTATTCGACGGTGAGGGGATGATGATTGAAGCAGCAGTGATCGGGGCAGGGCGGATCGGCAGGATTCATGCGGCCAACGTGGCGGCGCAGAGCGGCATCCGCTTGAAGTACGTGGCCGACGTGCACGAGGCGAGCGCGCAAGAACTGGCGCAGCGTCATGGTGCGCAGGTGGCGGACGTGGACGGCATATTTGGCGACCCGGCGGTGCAGGCGGTCGTAATCGCGTCCAGTACGGACACCCATGCGCCGCTGATCGAACTGGCCGCGCGCGCTGGCAAACACATCTTCTGCGAAAAGCCGGTGGACCTCGATCTGGCGCGGGCGCGGGCCTGTGCGGACGCGGTGGTACAGGCCGGCGTCACGTGCATGATCGGCTTTCAGCGGCGCTTCGATCCGACCTTTGCCGGGCTGCAGGCACGCCTCGCGGGCGGCGAGATCGGCGACCCTGAAATGCTGGTGGTGACGAGCCGCGACCCCGGCGCGCCGCCGGCGGACTACATCAAACGATCCGGCGGGATTTTCCGCGACATGCTGATTCACGACTTCGACATCTGCCGCTGGATTCTCGGCGACGAAGCCCGCAGCGTGCATGCAACGGGCAGTTGCCTGTCCGATCCGGCGATTGCAGCCGCTGGGGACATCGACAGCACGGCCGTCACGATTCGTACGCGCCGCGGCTTGCTGTGTGTGATCAATACCGCAAGGCGCGCCGCCTATGGCTATGACCAGCGCTTCGAAGTGCTCGGCTCGCGCGGCATGCTGCAAGCTGGCAACGTCCGGCCAACCGAAGTCACGGCGTTCTCCGGGCGCAACGTGTCGACGGATTTGCCCGAGGCGTTCTTTCTCGAACGTTATCGGGCGGCGTATGCCGCGGAAATCGCGCATTTCGTCGCGGCGCTCGTGAATGGCGGTCCGGTGCGCACGACAATCGACGACGGCCTGAAAGCGCTTGAACTCGCCGACGCAGCGGCCCGTTCCTTCGCCAGCGGAGCGCCAGTCATGCTCGACTGATGAACACGTGTGCGATTCGCGCGCCTTTGATAAGCTACTGAGTTGACAAAAGTAGTTGATCCGAAGGGCGCGGGACGCACATGAACGACAAAGAGAAAGACAAGGATAAAAGCTGGGCGACCGCGGAAGACGTGGCGAAGCTCGCGGGCGTGTCGCGTTCGGCGGTTTCGCGCGCGTTTACGCCGGGGGCCAGCATCTCCGGTAAGACCAAAACGCTGGTGATGCAGGCTGCGGAAAGACTCGGCTATCAGGTCGACATCAACGCCCGCAACATGATCCAGGGGCGCAGCAGTTTTGTCGGCGTGGTGACGTCCGGCCTCGCCAATCCTTTCCGGGTCAAGTTGCTGGCGCCGCTCGCCCATTACCTCGGCGAACATGGCTTCCTGCCGATTCTGATGAATGCGGACGACGCCGACCAGATCGCTCATTCATTGCAGATCCTGCTGAGCTACCGCATCGCTGGCGTGATCATGACCTCTGGCGCACCGCCGCTCGCGTTGGCGAGCGAATACGTGAACCGTCGGATTCCGGTCGCAATGGTCAACCGGGCCGCCGAACTCGACGGTGCGGACGTGGTCAACAGCGACAACGACGCGGGCGGCCGCATGGCGGCGCAGCGCCTGATCCAGTCGGGCGCCACGCGGTTTGCGTTTGTCGGACCGCACATCTCCAACTTCAGCGGCAAGGCCCGCTGCGACGCATTTGTCGACGCCCTCAAGGGGCTGCCGCGGCGCAAAGGCGACGTCGAACTGTGCAACACCTCCACGGATAGCTACGAAAGCGGCCAGCAGGCCGCCAATACGCTCCTGAACCGCTCGCGCGGCATTCCGGATGGCGTGTTCTGCGCCACCGACATGATCGCACTGGGCTTCATTGACGCGGTGCGGCATCGCTTCCAGAAGCGCGTGCCCGAGGACATCCGGGTGGTTGGCTTCGACGATATCCAGCATGCCGGCCTCGACAGCTACCGGCTCTCCACGGTCGCGCAGAATGTGCAGGAACTCGCCCGTCACACCGTACAGGTGCTGGTCGAGCGCATGAACGATTTCGACACGCCGGCGCAAGTCCGGGTCGTGCCGGTTTCGTTCGTTGAACGTGATACCGCGGGCCCAATATCCGGGTAAATCCCTGGCACGGTTTCAAGCTCTTTTGAGCGGCTTCTGTTGAATACGCCGCTACTTGATGCTAAATTGCACTCGTGTGCAAAAAAGATTGATTGAGATTCCGAGGCTTCGGCCGGATCATCGTTTGAACCGCTCATGAGATTCCGCGAGAGAAGCCATGAATGCGGCGCACCACGTCATATAAATAACTGGAGACAAACGCATGAAAAGCTTTTTGCGCTGCTCGGTCGCCATCGTTCTCGGCTTGGGCGTGATGTCCGCCGGGCACGCCGCAGGCAAGCTGAACGTGTTGTGTTCGGCGGACCTGGAGTGGTGTCAGTTGATGAAGACTCGCTTCGAGAAGGAGAGCGGGGTGCAGGTCTCGATGATTCGCAAGAGCGCGGGAGAAAGCTTTGCGCAGATTCAGGCCCAGGCGAAGAATCCGCAGGTCGACGTGTGGTGGGCCGGTTCGGGCGACGCACATCTGCAGGCCGCTTTCGAAAATCTGACCCAGCCCTATCAATCGCCGTTGCAGTCTCAATTGCAGCCTTGGGCCCAGACCTTCGCCAAGGTCGCGCAGAACCGCTCGGTCGGCATCTATCAAGGTGTGCTGGGGATCGGCTATAACGAGAACGAGTTGAAACAGCGCAACCTGCCTGCGCCGAAGTGCTGGAAAGATTTGCTGAATCCGGCTTATAAAGGCGAGATCCAGATCGCCAATCCGAATTCGTCGGGAACCTCGTATGTCGCGCTGGCCACGCTGGTCCAGCTATTCGGCGAAGATAATGCGTTCGCTTACATGCGCTCGCTCAACGCGAACATCAGTCAATACACGGATACCGGTGTTGCACCGGGCGAAGCCGCCTCGCGCGGCGAGTCGACCGTGGCGATCGAATTCATGCATGACCTGATCAAACAGAAGGTGGCGGGCTTTCCGATTGCGGTCGTGCCGGCTTGCGAAGGCACCGGCTACGAGATCGGCGGGATGAGCATTATCGCCGGTGCAAAAGACCTCGACGAGGCGAAGCGCTTCTACGATTTTGCCCTGCGTGCGGATACGCAGACCGCGGCAGTCGACGCGAAGGCGTATCAGATCCCGTCGAACATGCAAGCGAAGGTTCCGCCGCAGGCGCCGAATGTGGCCTCGATCAAGCTGGTCAACTACGACTTCGCGAAGTACGGCTCGCCGCAGACGCGCAAGCATCTGCTGCAGCGCTGGACGTCGGAAATCTACTCTCACGGTAACTGAAGCACGCAGATGAAAAAGACTCTGTCGATTTGGCTTGCTCTCGGCGCGTTCGCACTCGTCGCGTTGCCCTGGTATCAGCAGGACAGCGGCGTGTTCGCGCTGCACTGGGTCGCGCCCGCGGTATTCGGTTCGAAGCTGGGTGCGGCGGCGCTATTGCAAGCCGCGCGCTTCGGGCTGACTCCGCTGTGGGGTCTGTTCGGATTACTGATGGTTACTGCGCTTGGGGTCGGGACGATTGCCTCGCGGCGGCGGCTCGGCGTGCTCTGGTTGGCAGTCGGCGCGGCCGGGCTGGCTACGATGGCGTGGCTGGCGTGGGGCATGCCGGTTCAGGCCGGCTCGCCGACGGGCCTCGGAGCGGGCGCGCTGCTCGCCACCACCGTGTTCATCGTGATCCTGACGAGCGGGGCGGCGTTGCTAGGTGCATGCCGAGGCGATCTGTTCGTGACGGCTGCGATCGGCATCGTCGTGGCGTTGATCGGCATGTTCGTGTTCTGGCCGGTCGGCAGTATCCTGCTGGACGCGTTCGGCGATGCGGACGGCCACTTCGCCCTGACCGCCGTGCTGCCGCGCATTGCGTCGCGCAGCGTGTGGGGACTCGCATGCCTCTCGGGTGGCCGTACCTGCGGCGTCGCATGGAACACCTTGACGCTTGCCTTGGCGACCGCGGCCGGTTCGACGCTGCTCGGTATTGTGTTCGCGTTGCTGGTGGCCCGCACCTCGGCGCGCTGGGTCAAGATGTTGCGCAGCCTGAGCGTGCTGCCGATCATTACGCCGCCGTTCGTGCTGGGTCTCGCATTGATTCTGTTGTTGGGCCGCAATGGCGTGCTGACGATGCTGATTGCCAATGTGTTCGGTGTCATGCCGGGGCGCTGGCTCTATGGCCTGCCGGGCGTGTGGCTGTCGCAACTGCTCGCGTTCACGCCGATCGCGTTCATGACCTTGATCGGCGTGGTGGAAGGCGTCGGCCCGTCACTCGAGGAGGCCTCGCAAACGCTCGGTGCGTCGCGCTGGCAGACCTTTGCGACGGTGTCGCTGCCGCTCATGCGGCCGGGCCTCGCCAACGCGTTCCTGCTGTGTTTCATCGAGAGCATGGCCGACTTCGGCAACCCGATCGTGCTGGGCGGAAACTTCCATGTGCTGTCCACGGAGATCTATTTCTCCGTCGTCGGTGCCCAGAACGATCCGGGCCGCGCGGCGGGACTCGGGCTGGTACTGTTGGTGTTCGCGCTGGGCGCGTTCATGCTGCAAAACCTCTGGCTTGGCCGCAAGTCCTACGTCACGGTGTCGGGCAAGGCCGACAGCGGCGCACATGCGCCGCTCGATCGCCGGCTTCAGATCGGGCTGTGGTGTATGGCGGTGCCCTGGTATGTCTTCACGCTGGTCGTGTACGCAATGATGCTGCTCGGCGGCTTCGTGAAGATCTGGGGCGTGGATAACAGTTTGACCTTTGCGCATTACCTCGACGCATTCGGGGTCTCCGGCGACGCAGCCGGGCTGCACTGGCATGGTCAGGCCTGGCCGTCGTTCTTCACGACGCTCACGATCGCGGCGATCGCCACGCCGTTGACCTCGCTGGTCGGCATGCTCGCGGCGTGGCTGCTGATTCGCCAGCGTTTCGCCGGCAAGCGCCTGTTCGAGTTCGGCACGCTGCTCAGTTTCGCGATTCCGGGCACGGTGATCGGCATCGCCTACCTGCTGACCTTCAACTCGGGGCCGGTCGAGTTGACCGGCACCGCGGCGATCCTCGTGCTGTGCTTCGTGTTCCGCAATATGCCGATGGGGCTGCGTAGCGGTATCGCCGCGATGCGCCAACTCGATGCGAGCCTCGACGAGGCGTCCATCATGCTACGGGCCAGCAGCTTTACGACGATTCGCCGCGTGATCCTGCCGCTGCTGCGCCCGGCGCTCGCCTCCGCGCTGGTGTACAGCTTCGTGCGCTCGATTACGTCGGTGAGCGCGGTGATCTTTCTGGTCAGCGCCAATTACGACATGGCGACGTCCTACATCATCGGCCTCGTCTCGAACGGCAACTATGGCACGGCGATCGCCTATGCGAGCGTGCTGGTGGTCGTGATGCTCATGATGATTCTGTTGACGCAGCGATTTGTCGGCACACGCCGGTTGCGCGCTCACACTCGTGTTCAGACTGCCGGCAAGCGGCGCCCGGTATTGAAGGAGAAAGCAGCATGAAAGATGTGAAACGGCGTGGTTCGCTCGCCTTCGAGCGCGTGACCAAGCGATATGGCAAAAGCGTAGCGGTCGACGACATCAGCTTCAGCATCGAACCGAAGACCCTCGTGACGCTGCTGGGGCCGAGCGGCTGCGGCAAGACGACCACGCTGCGGATGATTGCCGGGCTGGAACGCGTGGATGAAGGCAGCATTCTGATCGGTGGCCGCGATGTGACCGAACTGTCCGCTGCGGAACGCGACGTCAGCATGGTGTTTCAGTCGTATGCATTGTTTCCGCATATGAACGTTGCGGAGAACGTCGCGTATGGATTGACGGTGGCTCGTCAACCGAAAAAGCAGGCACGCGAACGCGCGCTTGAGGCCTTGGCGCTCGTCGGACTCGCCGATCTGGCCGACCGCTCGCCGAGCGAGCTGTCCGGTGGTCAGCAGCAACGGGTTGCGGTGGCACGGGCTCTCGTACTCGAGCCGGAGATTCTGTTGCTCGACGAGCCGCTGTCGAATCTCGATGCCAAGATGCGCACCCGCGTGCGGGACGAGATTCGCGACCTGCAGTTGAAGCTGGGGCTGACCGCGGTCTACGTGACCCACGATCAGGAGGAGGCGTTGGCCATCTCCGATCAGATCGTCGTGATGAACCGCAAGAAGATTGCTCAACAAGGCTCGCCGCGCGAAATCTTCGAAGCGCCAGCCGACGAGTTCGTTGCGGACTTCATTGGTAACGCAAACCTGGTCGACGGGGAGATTCGCGTGGCGAACGGCAAAACGGCAAGTTGCCTCATCAGCGGCGCGGCCGTCGAACTGCCGTATAGCGGTACCCGAACCGGTGCAGTCAGAATCGCGTTGCGTCCCGAAGCGATTGCGCTGCAGGTGGCCAGCAGCGACACGGCATTGATCGGCGAAGTCAGCCGGGCGACTTATCTTGGCAGAGAAATGCAGTACACCATTCAATCAGAACTCGGGGAGCTTTTCGTCGTGTGTCATCGTCTGGACCAGATTTTCCTCCGTGGCGCGCAGGTCGGGCTGCAACTCAAGGCGCATGGCGCAGCGATTATCGGAGCACACGCATGACTGTCATTGGATCGCCGACGCCGGTTTCGATCGATCTCGATTCCCGCTATGCGCTGGCGCGCAAGATTGCCAAAGAGGCGGGCGAGCGGGCATTGCAGATGTTCCGCAATCGCGCCACGCTCGAAATCGAACATAAGGGCGTGCAGGACGTTGTGAGTATCGCCGATCGGGAAGTGGAGGGCATCGTACGGAAATATGTGAGCGAAGCTTTTCCCGATGACGCATTTCTCGGAGAAGAAAGCGCGGGTAGCGCGTCCGCCGCGCTTTCGAACGAACGTGTCATCTGGGTCGTCGATCCTATCGACGGGACGAGCTGCTTTCTGAACGGAATGTACGCATGGTGTGTGTCGATCGGCATTCTCGTCGACGGCGAGCCGGCCATTGGCGCCGTGTTCGACCCGAATAGCGGCGAGCTTTTTCACGCGGCGCGGGGCCAGGGGGCATTCGTCGACGACGTCAGGCTGAACGCGAGCTCCGCGCGTACCTTCCGTGAAGGTGTACTCGGCGTGGGTTTTTCCCATCGCGTGAAGCCAGCGGCGTTCATTCCGTTCCTCGATCGGCTGCTTGGCGAAGGCGGCATGTTTATCCGCAACGGATCGGGTGCGCTGATGATCGCGTATGTGGCGGCTGGACGGTTGATTGGCTACTACGAGCCGCACATCAATTCGTGGGATTGTCTTGCCGGAATCGTCCTGGTGCGCGAAGCCGGTGGCGTGACCAACGACTTCTTTGCCAACAACGGCGTGTTGCGGGGCAATCCAATCGTTGCCGCGGGCGCTTCGCTTTATCCGGAGTTGATCGCACTGATAGAAGGCGAAGCTGTGCCCGCGCGCGTTGGCTGACCCGTCACCCGTATGACACACCGAACGCTTACCGTCCGATTTCACTACCATGGGAAGAGGAGCAGCACATGTCGTCAACAAAACGCGTGAATCCGTTGCGCCGGCAATTTCTTCAGGTTAGCGCGAGCGCGGGCTTGTGCGGAACGCTCGGCCTGTCCGCCGCCGTGCGATCGGAGGCTGCGACCGTCGCACCCGGCAATGCGGCCCACGAGGCCAAACCGAAGGCGATCTCGCTTGCCGAGTGCATGAGCCTTTCGCCGTTGCAAGTGGCGCAGCGATCGCCGCTTGCGAAGCGATCGTTCGCCTACATCAACGAATGTGTCTCGCAAATCCAGGATGGCGCGCTGAGAAGCGTCACGCGCTCGATGATCGAGAATCCGGCGCCGACGATCATGTCCTACTATCTTGGGCAGCCCGAACGGCAAGAGGCATTGTTCAAGGAACTGAAAGACCGGAACCTGCTTGCCGCGGACGTCACCCGTGAGCAGTTGTTTCCGCCGTGCAAGTCGGCCGACACCCCTGCGCAGCCGATGCTGAGCGCGCCGGGAAGCGACTACAACAGCCACCACTCCTATCCGGGCGGCTTGTGCGCACACACGGCGACAAACCTGCGCCATGCGATCGACTATAAACACACCTATGAACAGATCTTTCGCTACTCGCTGTCGCTTGATGTGCTGTTCGCCTCGCAGACCTTGCACGACCTGCAGAAGACCTGGGTCTTTCAGTGGCGCGACGACAATTCGTGCCTGAAGGAACTCACCATCGGCGACACCGGGGCGCACCACATCTACAGCCTCGCGCAATGCATGACCCATGATCTCCCGGCCGACGTGATCCTCGCGCAGGCATGCGCGCACACGAACCCGGGCGTGCTCGACGGCGAAAAAAAGATCGTCGGATGGCTGACAGCGGCTGCGTTGATGGCGCGTGTCGATCCGGTGGCCAAGGGCTATGTGACCGACCAGCAGGCGCTGCCGAAGCCGCACAAGCAGGAGTGGTTCGTGTCGCATATCTGCGACTACGATTTTGTTTTCGCCAATCCCGCTGCGAAGGACGCGATCGCCGTGCTCAAGGGCATTGCAAAAGAGGACTACGGCATGACTGATGCGCAACTGGACGGACGCGAGTTCAACAGTTTTCGTAACTATCTCGGGTCGCAGATTTCGTGGCTTCGTACCAACTTCGAAAACTCGAACGACGTGCACGCGGTACGGCAGTTGATCCATGCAACGGTGACAACGACCTGACCGGCGACGGTTGCTCGATCGAGCTCTGGTGCAAATGGCTGGACTGACCGAGAAGACTTCGAGCGTCGCGGCCTACTCGTTCTCCGCCCACTGCTTCAGAACAACTGGCGCTGACCGCTGATCAACGTCGTAAAATCATCGCGCAGCAGCGGCAGGATCGCGTCGGCGACCGGTTGCAACTGCCGCGTCAGATAGTGTTCGTAGTCGATCGCCGAGCGCAAGGTTTCGAGCGGTTCCGGTCCCGCGGTCGTCATCACATAGCTGATCCAGCCGCCGTTCTGATATTGCAACGGGCGCCCCTGTTGCCGGTTGAAGTCGTCGGCCACACGTGCCGCGCGCACATGCGGCGGCACGTTGCGCTCGTAGTCGCCGAGCGACCGGCGCAGCCGCTTGCGGTACACGAGCTGATCATTGAGTTTTCCTGCCAGCGTATCGCGCACGTAGTCGCGCACATAGTCCTGATACGGCTGTTGCCTGAATATTCGCCCATAGAGTTCCTGCTGGAATTGCTGTGCGAGCGGCGTCCAATCGGTCCGCACCGTTTCGAGCCCTTTGTAGACGATGTCCTCGCTGCCGTCCGGCAAAACAGTCAGTCCGGCATAGCGTTTCTTGCTGCCTTCCTCGGCGCCACGAATCGTCGGCATGAAGAAGCGCTTGTAGTGCCGCTCGAATTGCAATTCGAGCGCGCTCTCGAGGCCGAAACGCGCCTGCAGATTCTGCCGCCACCACGCGTTGATATGCTCGACGAGCGCGCGGCCGATGCGGCTCGCTTCTTCTTCGCTATGCGCGTGCTTCAGCCACACGAAGGTCGAATCCGTGTCGCCGTAAATGACCTCGTAGCCTTGCGCCTCTATCAGCTCACGCGTGGTGTGCATGATTTCATGGCCGCGCATGGTGATCGACGATGCGAGACGCGGGTCGAAGAAGCGGCAGCCCGTGGACCCCAGCACGCCGTAAAAGGCGTTCATGATGATCTTCAACGCTTGCGAAAGCGGCTGGTTGTGCTCGCGCTTGGCCGTTTCACGTCCCTGCCAGACCTGGCCGACGATCGACGGCAAGCAATGGCGAGTGCGCGAGAAACGTGCACCGATAAAACCCGGCACCGACTGATCGTCGCCAGGATTCAGCATGCCTTCCACGAGACCCACCGGGTCGATCAGAAACGTACGGATGATCGACGGATACAGGCTCTTGTAGTCGAGCACCAGCACGGAATCGTAGAGGCCGGGCCGTGAATCCATCACGAAACCACCGGGGCTCGCGGCACCGGCTACGTCGCCGAGATTCGGCGCAACGTAGCCTTGCCGATGCATCCGCGGCATATACAGATGCGTGAACGCCGCGACCGATCCGCCGCTTCGATCCGCGGGCAGGCCGGTGACCGTCGCGCGCTCCAACAGAAACGGCAGCAACTCGGTCTTCGCGAAGATGCGCGTGACCAGCTCGCAATCCTTCAGGTTGTAACGCGCGAGCGCGGGCTTGTCTTCGTCGAATCGACGCTGGATTTCATCCATGCGCTGATAGGGATTGTCGATCGACTTGCCTTCGCCCAACACCGTACGCGCCACATATTCGAGGCTGAACGACGGGAAACTCCACGTTGCCGAGCGCAACGCTTCGATACCGTCGATGATCAATCTTCCTGCCGCCCCCGCGAAGAAATGGTTCTGTTTGTGGCCGTGTTCGCGCCATTCCATCACCGCGCCGCCGCGGCCGAGTCGCAGCGGTATGCGATAGTGTTCGGCGTGCTGTTGCAGCACCCGCAAATCGAACTGCACAAGGTTCCAGCCGATGATCGCGTCAGGGTCGTGCCGTTCCAGCCACGTGTTCAATTTTTCGAGCAACTGTGCGCGGGTTTCACAGTATTCGAGGTCGAAGTCGACACCGCTGGCGTCGCCGTTCTGCGGTCCCAGCATATAGACCTGACGCTGTCCGCAACCTTCGAGCGCGATGGAATAGAGTTCGGCGTGCGCGCTGGTTTCGATATCGAGCGACACCAGTTTCAAGGGCGGCCGATACCCGGTAGCGGGTTTCAATTCGCTGTTCAGAAGCGGGCCGCTATGCTGCGCTTCGCCACCGAACCACACTGGCGCGGTGATGAATCGCTCCATCATGTAGCGTTCGGGCGGGAAAATGTCGGCCTCATAGACATCGACGCCGCCTTGTTTCAGGCGCTTCTCGAAGCCCGTCAATTGCCGGTACTGCGGGCAGTAAAGCCCTATCACCGGCCGATGCTGGAAGTCGCACAGTTCGAGCGGGCGCAGATCGAGCGGCGCTTCGCGGCGCAGGATGGTTTCCGCGCGCTCGCGGTGCCCGGCCGGAATGAAGGCCACCGAAGGCTGTGGGCGCAGGCGGATGTGACGGGGCCCGCCGTCCGTTGCCAGCCAGAAATCCACTTCGGTGCCGGCGGGCGTATCCCGCCAATGTCGGGTCAGAATGAAACCCTGTTCAAGCTCAGTCAAACTTACACCTCTAAACGGGCGTCATCGCCTTGTGCGATTTTACCGTTATGCGGTTGTTATCGTGGCTGTATAGGTGCGATCGCAACCGAGTTGGCGCGCAGTTGATGCAACGATGCCGGCGCGGGACGGTAGGACTGCAGAGAGGCGGGGCCTCGCGCATGGCGGCGTGGATGCAGACGCGCCGCGTAGTCTGTATGATCGTTTTGCAGCGATTCCTTCGGCGCAGACCATGTGCCGATCAAGTCTACTAAGAACGGAGTGAACGATATGACTTTGAGCAAACTTGTTGTTGTGGTCGCGGTAGCTGCAACCAGCTTCGGTGCGCAGGCGCAGGTTGCCGGCACGCAGCCCCTGAGCGTCACGGTCGAGCAGTCGAATGCGCTGCTGAGCGGCTGGAGTGTGAAGAAGAGCATTCTCGGCAAGGCCGTGTACAACGACCAGAACGAGAAGATCGGTTCGATCCGCGATCTGGTGGTTGCTCCCGATGGCTCGCTGTCCGCAGCAATCGTCGCCGCCGGCGGATTTCTGGGCGTGGCGTCGCATGACGTAGCGGTGCCTGTCGCTGCGCTGGATATTCGTTCTGGGAATTTCTATCTGGCTGGCGCGACCAAGGACGCCTTGAAGGCGACGCCCGAGTTTCAGTACAACAAGGTTCAATCGCCGCCGAAGCCTAAAAAACTGACCGGCCAGTAATGCATGGAGCCAGCGGATTCGCGGGCCAGGCTGCAACAGGTGGCTCTTGAATCAAGCGGCAAAAGAAAACGGCGCACGCGGCGCGAATCGGTAGCTTGCTAAAACCGTTTCACGCTTGCGGCGCCGTTTTTGCCTTCAATGAGGCCCTGTCAGGCCACTGTTCACGCTTCCAGTGCGAGCGTGGCGAACGTCCCCAGCCAGTGTTCGCCCATGTAGTCGCCGGCCACGTGCGGCAGGGCGCTCTGAAGATGACGCTCGGCCGAATCGAACAATACGGTCCGGCGCACGTCGCCAGCGGGCAGCGCGCGCGCCAGCGATCGCTGGCACCATGCGCGGCTCAGATTCAGCCCATCCAGGTGGGCAATCTTGCCGTCGGTGCGGTCGGTCACGGTAACGGGTTCGAACAGCGTGGCGGGCTTCTTCGCGCCGAGATCCGGCAGAAAACGCCTGAACCATTCGACGAATTGCGCGGGCGGCAACACACGCCGCATCAATTCCGCTTCCATCAGCGAAGGCGACAGGAACTCGTCGCCTGCGGGCTCCCATGCCTGACATGCGACATCGTTCAGGAACCAGCGCTCCGCCGTATTCACCAGCAGCGCCTCGAGCGATTCACGCGAAGTCTGGCGCGCGAAATCGAGCGTGAGTGCAAGCGCGAACGCCATGTTGAAGTGCGTACCGACGCGCAACGGGTAGGTGGCTTTCGGCAGAAACTCCTCGAAGCGGTCGACAAACGCCTCGGTAAGCGGTGCAAAAGTTTTAGACCAGTGCGCGGCTTCCGATAGTTTCAGCGAATGGAGTTGCGCGCTCAGTGCGAGCAGCCACGCCCACCCATACGGGCGCTCGAAACCGCGGTTGTGCGGCAGGTCGAGATAGGCGAGTTCGCCGGCCACATTCGCTGCGGTGAAATGCTCGTCGACCACCGCGACGATGCGCGCGGCCTCAGGCAGATCGGGAAAGCGGTCGAGCAGATGCAGGATCAGCCAGTAGCCATGCACGCACGAATGCCAGTCGTAGCTGCCGTAAAAAATCGGATGCAATGCTCGCGGCCCCTGTACATCTTGCGGACCGGCGAGCGAGTGGGTCAGTTTGTTCGGATACTCGCGTGTGAGATGGGCGAGTGCGAGATTGGCGAATCTGGACGCGAATTCGGGCGTGAGTTGAACAGTCATCGGCGCCTCCTCAAAAGCGGAATACGAACAGGTACATCAGTATGGTATTGACGATCAGCAATAGTAAAGCAGTTGGCCATTGCGCCTTGATTACGCCATTCTGGTCTTTCAGTTCCAGCAGCGCAGCCGGCACGATATTGAAGTTGGCGGCCATTGGGGTCATCAAAGTGCCGCAGAAGCCGCACAGCATGCCGATCGCGCCGAGAATCGCGGGGTTGCCATGGAATTGATGCACGATCAATGGCAGGCCAATGCCGGCAGTCATGACCGGAAAAGCGGCGAACGCATTGCCCATGATCATCGTGAAGATCGCCATGCCGAATGTATAAGCCGCGACCACCGCGAAAGCAGAGTCGACGGGAATCCACGTTTTCACGAGATCCGACACCACGTGGCCCACGCCGGCAATCGCAAACAGCGCGCCGAGGGCGGCCAGCATCTGCGGCAGAATGGCGGCCCAACCCACGGTATCCATGGTGTGCCGGGCGTCTTTCAATGCGTGCACCGGTGAGTCGCGCAACATGAAAAGCGCCGTGCCGAAAGCGACTAGCGTGCCCAGCACCAGCGAAATCAGCGTGACGTTCTTCGGTTCGACGAACGGTACGTATTTCAGCGTCAAGGTGCCTAGCAAGGTAATGACCGGAATCAGCAGCGCCGGTATGAAAAGCGTGTTGCCGAAGCGCCGTGCGTTGGCTTCGCGGCGCGCGGCGGCCGCTTCGCTATTGCTGTCTGTCTTGCCCTTGCCGAGCTTGCCGGAACCGGCGATCAACGCGAGCGCGATGGCGAGGCAGCCGGTCACAAAATGCGGCAGTTCCCCGCCGAACATGAAGGTGATCGCGTAGATGCCCCAGAACAGAAAGTTGATGACGCGACGCGGATTCGAGCGGTCTTGCAGATTGAAGAGCGCGAACGCGGCAAACATCAAACCGGCCAGCACGTAGAGAGATTCGAGCTTGATCATCATCGTGCGATACCTCGTTCCTGTCCCCGTTCTATTGCCAGCGTATTCATCTTGTGCGAGAGATTGCGATCGAGCAGCATCAGGCGCACGACGTGAATCACGAGTGCCGCCACCGCCGTGGGAATCGCCCACACTGAAATGTGCAATGGCTCGACGATAATGCCGTTCTGTTCGAGAAAGCCTTTGATCAGCAGGATCGACTGGATCGCAATGAAAATGTCTTCGCCGAAGAACACGGCAATGTTGTCGACCGCCGACGCATTCGCGCGAATCTGCTGACGCACCGCGTCGGGCAATTCGCCGTAGCGGTTCGCGGCGGCGGCCTCGGCCATCGGTGCGATCAGCGGGCGCACCATCTGCGCATGACCGCCGAGCGAGGTGAGGCCCAGCGCGGCAGTGATCTGGCGAATCACGAAATAGAGCATCAGCACACGGCCCGTGGTGGCGGCGTGCAAACGCGAAATCAGGTGCTTGGCCTGTTCTTTCAGGCCGTTGCGTTCGAGCAGCGCGATCACGGGCAGCGTGAGCCAGATCAGGCCCATGTAGCGGTTATCGGCGAATGCCTTGCCGAATGCGCTAACGATCTCCACGGGTTGCAGGCCGCCGGCAATGCCCGTGGCGATCCCCGCGATCGTCACCACCAATAGCGCGTTGAAGCGCAATGCGAAGCCGAGTACGACGATCGGCACGCCAATTAAAACCCACATGCTGTTCTCCTATATCGCTGGTATGTCGTTGTTTTTGCCGCGGCACGCACTGCTTCGGATGCCAGGGGAGAGTCGGTTGCACTCGCGCGGTCGCAGGTTGCGCCGGGTTGCAACGGCTCGCAGGCGACGAAATCTAACACGATAATTTATCGATAAATAGTCAACAAAATGGGGTTCGCGGGTAAACGCCAGGAATGACGAGTGGTCACGCCGGGGTCGCGGGGCGCGCCGAAGTGGAAATGTCAGATTGCGCAGCGATTGTCGACTGGTGTTCGCGCCGATCTATCTAGAAAATGAATACAGGCCATTCCAACATTTAATTTGTGGATATCGTGGCTGTCCGATATGGTGCAACGACCATCCCACTTAGGACCATGCAGCGCGACGAACGCAACCCGATCAGGGCGCGTTGGGTGCGTCCTGACTCGCAGAGGCAGAACAATGTTCGACCGCGTATTCGTCAATGCCGTGGACGCCGACGGCAACCCGCTCAACCTCGCCATCCATGAGGGGCGCTTTGTTGGCATCGGTTCAGAACGACCCGAGATTGGCGGCGCGGAGGTCGTCGATCTGGAAGGGCACTTGGTGTTGCCCGGCTTCGTCGACGGGCATATTCACCTCGATAAAAGCTTCCTTGGCGATGGCTGGCGTCCTCATCGTCATGTCGCGAGCCTGCGTGAGCGTCTCGCTATCGAAAAGCAGGAACTGGCAAGCGCCGCGCCTATCGTCGAGCGCGCCGATGCGCTGATCCGCCAGGCTGCGTCGTTCGGCACCATTGCGATGCGCAGTCATGTCGACGTCGACGCGACGACGGGTCTGGCCAACCTCCATGCCGTCATGGAAGCGCGCGAAAAATGGCGCGGCGTCGTGGATATCGAACTTGTCGCGTTCCCGCAGGCAGGCGTCGTGTCGTGTCCGGGCACGGCGGAGATTCTCGATGCAGCGGCCTGTGAAGGTGCGCAGGTGGTGGGCGGTATCGATCCGACAACGCTGGATGGCGACGCTGAAGGCCAGCTCGATATTGTCTTTAGCATTGCTGAAAAGCGCGGCGTGAAAATCGACATTCACCTCCATGAGGCGGGGCAGCAAGGTATCGATCAACTGCACCGCATTGCCGCGCGCACCAGGGCGTCGGGATTGAACGGCCGGGTATCGGTAAGCCACGCCTACGGGCTCGGCGACGTCGCGCCCGAGGTGGTCGATCGTGTAGCCGCCGCGCTTGCGGAAGCCGGCGTATCGATCATGACGAATGCGCCGGGCGACCGCGCGTTCCCGCCGATCTTGCAACTGCGTGCAGCAGGCGTGCGCGTGTTCACCGGTAACGACAACATTCAGGACGCCTGGTGGCCGTATGGCAACGGCGACATGTTGCAACGAGCCATGCTGGTCGGTTACCGCTCAGGTTTCTATACCGATGAAGAACTACGCGTTGCGCTGCACATGGCGACGGAAGCGGGAGCCGCCGTGCTGGAGAAAAGAGGTTACGGGCTGAAGGTCGGTAATGAGGCGACGTTCGTCGTCGTGAAAGCGCCGAACGCCGCTGCTGCCGTCGCTGCAGTGCCGGCTGATCGGGCCATCGTCCGAAGCGGGCAGTTCTGGGGCGATTCGTCCCGCTTGCATTTCCAGGTCACGACGCCCGCACTCGGCCGGTGACTTCATGTGGTTCGTGCCTTTTGCCCCGCAAGCCCGCTACGCGGGCGGCGCGGACCGTTTCCGCCACCTCTTGTACAAGGACGTCAACCGGCATATGCAGTTGACGCTCAACGCACCACGATAAAGCCGCGCCGGCCTCAATAATGGCTACGTCGCCACAGCGTTGGCGGTGTTTCCAGCAGATGACGCAGGCCTGCGCGATCGAACGCGAGATCCGCGGCCGCCGACACGCGCTCGAGTATGTCCCCTTCGTCAACCGATAGCACCCTGTAGTTCTCCATGAGAATTTTTCCGCCGACCATCGTCACGCACACGTCGCCGGCATTCGCGAAGCAGGTGACGCGATGGACGGGCATATTCATCGGCATGAGGTGCGGCTTGTACAGGTCGATCAGAATGATGTCGGCCTGTTTGCCCACTTCGAGCGAACCGAGCTCGTCGTCGAGCGACAACGCTTTGGCGGCGTCGATTGTGACCATTTCGAGCACCTTGCCGTGCGGCAGGACATCAGGGTCACGAAAATGACGGCGGTGGTAGTGCATGCATTGCCACATGTGGCGGAACATGTCGTAACCGCGGTCGGGCGCCGCGCCATCCGAGCCAATCGCCACCGTCACGCCGGCATCGATGAGTTCCGGCACGGGGCAACGTCCGACGATCGACATGATCGCGCTTGGGTTGTGCACGATCGAGGCGCCTGTTTCGACGCACGCCGCGATGTCCGCGGCGGTGAGATCGATGGCATGCGACATGAACGATTTCGCGTTCAGCAGTCCCAGCTCGCGATGCGCGAAATCCAGCGTGCCGGCGCGATGGCCATCCTGCGTAAAGCTGAGACCGCGTTCGCGGGCCAACGCTGTGTATCGCTCGGCCTGACTGCGGAACAGGTGTTCGTGTGCTGCCTGCTCGGGGTAGTGCTGCGGTGCATAGACCGGTAGCGTCAACGCAATCTGGATGCGGCCGTTGGCGTCACCATGGCATGCGTCGATGATCCCTTTGCAAACGTCGAACATCTGCGCGAAATCGACGTCGCGCGTCACGCTGCCGTTCGTGCCGTGCTGGGTGTAGGCACGCGGTTCGGGTGGGCGCGACGGACCGACCGCGACGATCGAGCGGGTCCCCGTCTTGACCACCGCATCACAGTGACGCCGCGCATACACGGGGTCGTCGACGCGCATGATCGAATCGCCGCCGCCGAGTAGCGATACGCCTGTCGTCACACCCGCCTTGAGGCGCTCCAGTGCCGCAAGATGCGATTCCATTTCCCAGAACGTTTCGTCCGATGCGCGCGTATAGATCGCCTCGCACGCCGCCGACCACGCATCGCCGTTCGCGCCGCCAATCGTCCTGAGCATCGCATGCCCGGCGTGGGCGTGCGCGTCGATCAGGCCTGGCAGCACCGCCTTGCGGCGTGCGTCGATCACGCGGTCTGCCTGGTATTGCTGCGCGAGCGCACCTGTCTCGCCGACGGCGACGATGCGATCGCCCTTGATGGCCACCGCGCCATCGTCGATGACGCGGCGCGCGGGATCGAGCGTGATGACGCAGCCGTGTTCTATCAGTACATCAACCGGTTGCCTGTTGTTCATATGCGGACTTGTCTTGTGAGGTACTTGCGCGCCGTTACGCCGCGTCGATCAGTTCGCCGTCGCGCACGACGATGCGTCCGTTCGCTATGACCAGGCGACGCCTGGGCCGGGCGACCACGGCATGCGCGACGGATTGCGCATCGACCAGCACGAGGTCCGCGCGTGCGCCGACGCGCAGACCGTAGTCGGCGAAACCGCAACCTCGAGCAGCAGCGTTGCTCACGCAGTCGAAGGCCATCGCGAGGTCGTCGTCGCGTCGCAAGTCGTAGCGCATGCCGATCAGCATCGCGCGCTCGAGCATGTCCGGTATGCCATACGGCGACCACGTATCACGAATGCCATCGTTGCCGCCGAAGATCGTGATGCCTTTGTCCCTGCAAACCTTGAGCGGCGGCACGGGGCGAGACGGTGGCGCGCTGGTCAGAAGCGCCACGCGCAGATGCGCGATCCGCTCGAGCAGCGCGTCGCGTTCACGTTCCGGTAATGCGCCGAGGCAGAACGCGTGGCTGACGACAACCTGGCCCTGCATGCCCGTCGCCTCGACGCGATCGAGCAGTAGCTTCAGCGTGAATGCGCCGACTTCGCCCGGTTCGTGCAGATGAATATCGATTGGCTTGCGGTAGCGTTCCGCCAGCTCAAAGGTCGCGTTCAGCGACGCCACGGGATCGCCGTCGATCAAGGCAGGATCGAGCGCGCCGAGTACGTCGGCGCCTGCGGCGAGCGCGCTGCCGAGCAGTTCGACCGTGCCGGGACGGATCAACATCCCCGACTGGGGAAACGCGACGATCTGCATGTCCAGCACGTCACGCATCGTTTGCCGCGTACTGAGTACGCCGTCGACGTAACGCAATTGCGCGTCGGTATCGACGTCGACATGGGTGCGCAGCCGTGTTGTGCCTGCCTGCACGAATGCCCGCGCCAAGGCCAGCGACTGGATGGCCGCATCGTGTCCCGACGTCTTGCGCCATTCGCGCTCGTTGTTGATCCGGTCGGTTAGTGCGGGTCCGACCTCGTTGCGATACCACGACTGGCCCCAGTTGCTTTTGTCGATGTGCGTGTGCCCTTCGACGAAGCCGGGCAGCAGCAACGCGCCGCCGCCGTCTTCGGTCAGAGCGCCAGGTTGCGCCTCGACATGCGGCCCGAGCGCCGTGATACGACCGTCGGCGATGGATACGGACACCGGTTGGCCGTCAGCCAGCCGGACGTTGGCGAGAAGAAGAGAGTGAGTCATGTTGGTCATACCGATTCGACGGAAGTGGCGATACGGGCCCGCAGCGCACGTTGCGTGGCGCTGATCGCGATGAACACCACCGCATTGGCGAACAACGCGACAAGGCCCGTGTTGATGGAGGTGAAGGCGATGGGCGCGGCCGGGAACACAGAGGCCAGCGTCATGCCGCGCCAGTTCACCAGCGCCAGCACGACCGCGCCTGCGAAGATGCCGCCGAACGCCGCTTCCCGGGTGCCGAATGGGCGCTTCAGGAAACTCGAGGCGAGCATAGGTACGAGTTGCGTCAGCAGGCTCGACGAGAAGATCGCGAGAGCGACGAAGTTCGATCCGCCACGCAGCACGAAGTAGACGACGACCAGCGTAAACAGCGGCAGCGCGATTCGCGCGACGCGGCCGACTTGCCGGTCGCTCGCCTGCGGTGCGAAGCCTTCGCGGTAGATGTTGCGTGCAATCATCGTCGACGCATTGAGCATGATCAGCGAGCCTGGCACCAGTGCTGTGAGCAGGCCGGCGCCGCCGACAATCCCGACGAACCACGACGGGAAAGTCTGTTTGACGAGGCGCAGCAGCGCGAGATCCGTTTGCGAGCCTTCGAGCCCGTGCACGGTCAGTACCGCGGCGAAACCGACGAGGAACAGGAACGCGATCAACACCTGGTAGATCGGCATCAGCATGGTGTTCTTGCGCAGCGCCGACGCGTCGCGTGCCACGTAGACGGCGGTGAAACCGTGCGGGTACAGGTAGTAACCAAGCGATGTTAGCAGGAGTGTCGAGTTGTACCAGCTCAGATTGAAACCGTGCTCCGGCATGCGCAGCAGTTCCGGATGGACGGCGTCGATGCGCGCGAACATCTCACCAAAGCCGCCGAAGTAGTGCAGCGGCAAATAGGTGCCGAGAAAAATCGCGAGAGCGAGGATCAGTACATCCTTGAAGATCGCAATGCTCGCTGAGCCGTGGATACCCGACACGCTCATGTACAGGACCATCAGGGTCGCGCTGATCCAGATGGCCGTGTCTTGCGAGATCGAGCCGTATGACATCTCGGAGACGATAATGCCGAGACCGCGTAACTGGATGATCAGCAGCGACACCATGGCGAACACGGCCACCACCGACACCAGCACGCCGATGGCGCGGCTGTCGTACTTCGACGCGAAATAGTCGGCGAACGACACGAGGCCGTGTTCCTTCGCGTAGCGCCAGATGGCGGGCAGCATCCAGTAACCGAACACATACGCGAGGCAGCCATACGACAGGATGTAGAACGCCGGTACGCCCTTGCTGTAGGTCCAGCCACTCGCGCCAAGAAACGAGAAGGTCGAGAAGGCCTCACCTGCCATCAGCAGGAAGGTAAGCAGCGACCCGAAGCCGCGGCCGCCGACGGCCCATTGTTCCAGGCTGAACGTCTTGCCGCGACGCGCGTACAGGCCGACCGCCAGCGCGAAGAGGGCAAACAGAACGATGATGACGAGGGCCGGGTTCATTGTCCGTCTCCGGTGCGCTCGCTCGCGTGCGCCGCTTCGTCGCGGCTGTCGAGGTAATAGATGAAGGCGAGGATGGCGGCCGTTGCAGCCATCCAGAACAGATTCCACACAAGCAGAAACGGCAGGCCGAACAGGAGCGGCGTACTGGCGGCGAGTGTGCCGCCCGAATAGATGCCGATGAACGGTAGCGCGGCCAGCAGAAATCGAAGTTTCATAGGATCCTTCCCGAGAGTCTTGTGTGTCCCGTCAGAATTTCTGACGCAGGTCGGCGACGAACGCCAGTTGTGAGGTCGTTGACGATGGCGCTGCGATGCCGTCGATCCACGCATGACCGATGCGCGACGAGGCTTTCTGATAGAGGCCGTTCACATAGACGTCGGTGCGCTTCGACAACAGATACTGGAGACCGGCTGAGGCCTGGTGATAGTGTCCGCTCGCGTCGCCTTGCGACACCTGTGTGAACGTGTAACCGGCAGCCGCAATCAGCGCGGCCCGGACTCGTTGCCGGCCGTTGCCGGCCGTCGCCTGCCATGCCGAATGGCCTTGCTGGTTATTCGTGTAGGTCACGCCCGAATCGACGATTCGGTACAGCGTGACGCTGGACTGCGCGCCTGCCGTGCCCGCCAGCATCATGCCTGCGCCGATGCCCACCAGCGGCATTCTCCAGATGTTCTTCAACTGCGTTGCCTTCATGCCTGTCTCCGGGTATTTGTCTCGTCACGGGCTTTTCTTCTGCTCGCACGCCTGCGTCGCGCCGCGCTTTGCCCGCATTCGAGTTTTGTCTGATGTCGAGGCAGTGGAATTGGCCGCTGAACGCAGGCTGAGTGGTCACCGCATCGACAGCGCTTGATGTTATCCATCTCGCCTGGCATTCAAAAGTTAAATGTTCAAATGCATGCCAGTTGAAAATCGAATACCATCGGTTACGCGCATGCTGTGCCGTTCACGAGGCCTGTATGCGATTGCCAGCCTGTTTGATGCGTGATAGAAATCCGCGTCAGCATTCAAAGATCAAATAGTTCGATGAAATCCAACGCCAAGGCACGTACACCGCTATTCGATCTGGATCTGCTGAAGGCCATCGTCATGGTGGCCGATTGCGGCACCTTTACGGCGGCTTCCGCACGGCTGCATTCCACGCAATCCACCGTGAGCCAGAAGGTTCGGCGTCTGGAGGACATGGCAGGACACAAGCTTCTCGAGCGAGGCAGTCGTGACGTGACGCCGACCGATGCGGGAGAAACGCTGCTGGCCTACGCGCGCCGAATGCTTGCCCTCAACGATGAAATGATTGAGGCGCTGTCGGGCGCGACGGTGGGGCTGACTGTTCGGCTGGGCGTACCGGAAGATTTCGTCGGCGGGCCGACAACCCATATGCTCGCCGCGTTTAACCGCAAGCATCCGCAGGTGAAGCTGGAAGTGACCAGCGGATTGAGCCGCGACCTCGGCAACAGCTACGATCGTGGCGACCTCGATCTGATCCTCGTGAAGCAGCGGCGCAACAGCCGCGAGGCAGTCGCGTGCTGGCCGGAGCAATTGAGGTGGATCGACAGCGCGAAGAATCCTTCTTTCCAGCTCGATCCGATTCCCATCGTCGCGTTTCCGCCCCGCGGGCTTTACCGCGACGACATGACCAACGCGATCGAAGGGCTCGGACGCCGCTGGCGGATGAGCTTCATCAGTTCAAGTTTGAGCGGCATTCAGGCGGCCGTTGCCGATGGTCTCGGCATCAGTCTCCTTCCCGCGCGCGCGGTGACGGCGGATCACGCCGTGCTGACACCGAAAAGCGGGCTGCCTTCAATCGAAACCATGGATATCGCGCTACTTCATCGCCCGACGGCCGATGCCGTCGTCAAGGAACTCGCGCGCGCGTTGGCACGGATGTTCGGGCCAACGCGGCGATGACCTAAAACAACTCAAGAATCCGGTGATACATCATCCCGAGTTCTAGCGCGGGCCCGCGCAATGCCGGCCCACCTGGAAAGCGTGCATGCCGCAACTGCGCGAACAGATCGAAGGCCGCTGTCTCACCGGCCATGGCTTTTGCAATCACACGTCCGGCAATCCCGGTTAACGCCACGCCGTGCCCGGAAAAGCCCTGCACGTAGAAATAGTTCGGATCGATCGAGCCGAAATCCGGCGCACGATTACGCGTTACGTCGACAAAACCGCCCCACGCATAGTCGATTCGCACATCGCCGAGTTGCGGGAACACGCCGATCATGCGCTTGCGGATCTCCTCGCCGAGTTGCACGGGTGACGCGCCGGTCGAACTCGCGCGTCCGCCGAACAGCACGCGATGATCAGCCGACAAGCGGAAATAATCGAGGAAGAAGTTGTTGTCGCAAATCGCCTCGCGCCCTTTGATCAGGGCGTCCGCGCGCGCTTTACCGAGCGGCTCCGTGGCGACGATATACGACGCGATCGGCGCAATGCGTGCGGCGACCGGCGCGGGCAGCACGTCGCCGATCGTGGCATTGCCGCATGCCGCGACGAAGCGGCAGCGTACCTCGCCGCTAGCGGTCCGCACGACAGGCCGCGCGCCGCGCACGACTTCGATTACTGGCGAATGCGCGAACAGTTGGGCGCCTTCACGACGTGCCGCATCGGCGAGCCCAAGGCAGTATTTGAGCGGGTGCAGATGACCGGAAAACGGATCGTAGACGCCCGCTAGATAGCGTTGCGAAGCGACGCGTGAACGCACTTCATCGGTATCGAGCCACGAGAGCTTCGTATAGCCCCAGCGTTGTGAGGCCGACTCCATCCACGAACGCAAATCCGGCACGCGCTTCGGTTTTGTCGCTACCGTCAGATAGCCGGAGGTGAAATCGCAATCGATGCCGTAACGCTCGATGCGCTCGCGCACCAAGGCCACGCCTTCCACGGACATCGCCCACGCGGCACGCGCGCCGTCGAGTCCGAGTTGCCGTTCGATGATCTCGTCTTTCGCGAAGCCGACCAGTGTCTGCCCACCGTTGCGGCCCGACGCACCCCAACCCGGACGGTGCGCGTCGAGTACGACCACGGACAATCCGCGCGCCCGGCATTCCAACGCCACCGACAAACCGGAGAAGCCCGCGCCGATCACGCAGACGTCGGCCTCCAGTGTGCCTTCGAGGATCGGATCGTCGGCAAGCGGGCGCGCGGCGCTTGCCTCGTAATAAGAGTTGGCGATCAGCGTATCGGCGCGGCGGTCGAGTGTATTAAAGCCAGGAGTCGGAGCATTCATCAAAGCAGATCCTTCATTCGATACCAGGCCATCGCAAGCACGAGGGCAGGGGTGCGCAGTGTAGCGCCGCCGGGGAAGTCGCGGTGACGAATCTTGCCGAACAGATCGAAGCGCGACGCCTGGCCGTCGATCGCCTCGGCGATCAGCTTGCCCGCGAGCCCGGTAGTGTTCACGCCGTGGCCGGAGAAGCCCTGCGCAAAATATATCGTAGGCGACAGCCGGCCGAAATGCGGCGCGCGATTCATCGTAATGTCGACGAAACCGCCCCACGCATAGTCGATTTTGACATCGTCGAGTTGCGGGAAAGTCTTCAGCATATCGCGGCGCATCGCCTCGCCGAGGTTGCGCGGCGCGAACGTCGAATAGCTGACTTTACCGCCCCACAGCAGGCGGTTGTCGGGGGCAGGCCGGAAATAGTCCAGCACGAAGCGGCTGTCGCACACGGCCGCTTTCGCCGGCATCAGCGCTTCGGCGCGATCGGGGTCGAGCGGTTCGGTGGCGATCACGTAGGTGCCGACCGGCATGATCTTGCTGGCGAGATCCGGCGCAAGTTGGCCGAGATAGGTATTGCAGGCGAGCACGACGAATTGCGCATTCACCTTGCCGCGCGCGGTTTCGGCCACATGCCGGCCGTTTTCCTGGCGCAACGCGGTGACGCAGCTGTCTTCGAAAATCTGCACGCCGGCGGCGCGTGCCGCGCGCGCCAGGCCGAGCGTGTAATTCAGAGGGTGCAGATGGCCGCTATCCGCATCGAACAATCCGCCGAGGTAGCGTTGCGATTGAACATAGTCGCCGACGCCATCGGCGTCGACATAACTGAAGCCGTTATAGTTGAAGCGCCGTTGCGCTTCATCGCGCCATTTCTGGAGCGCATCCGTATCGCGTGGCTTGTTCGCCGCGGTCAGATAGCCGATGGTCAGATCGCAGTCGATCTGATGTTTCGCGACGCGCTCCTTGACGATATCCAGGGTTTCGAGCCCCATGTCCCAAACACGCTTTACGTCGTCCGCGGGCATGAACTTCGCGAATGTATCGATATCGCAGGCAAAGCCGCCGATCAACTGGCCACCATTGCGGCCGCTCGCGGCCCATCCGACCTTCGATGCTTCGAGCACCGCGACCGAATGACCGCGCTCGGCGAGATTCAACGCAGTCGAGATGCCGGTGAGGCCCGCGCCAATCACGCAGACGTCGACATTGAGCGTTTCTTCGAGCGGCGGATGGCGGGTCGTGTCGTTAGCGGTTGCTGCGTAATACGAGGCGACGTGAGGCTGGTTTGAGAATCGGAGCATAGGCAGGGCATGCAGAAGAGGCCTTGGCGCGTGGCCCGCGTTAAAGCCGGGCCACGCGATGAGGCGGGTCGTTTTAGAACGAATAGATGAGCTGCGTACCAAGCAGGTCGTTGGACTTGCCGTACGAACCGTCGTTCTTCAGGAACACCTGTTTGTTCGCCCAGTCGTGACGGTATTCCACCTTGACCGTGATCTGCTGGGTCGGGTAGAACAACAGATCGAGCGATACGTCCTGATGGGTTGCGCCCTTGCACTCGAAGCCAACGCCGCCGCCCGCCTTCGAATTGGCAAGGCAATCCGCGCCGATACCGAAGCCGTCCGCCGTGTCCATGCCGTTCGAGTTCAACGCCACGCCACCACCGCCGCCGCCATTCTTGCTGTCGACCAGCACGTCGTAGCGCGCCGTCGCGCCCATGCGGCCGACCACCGGCAGCGTGAACTTGCGGTGCGCGAGCAGCGACAGGCCGTACCACTGCGCCTGGCCGCCGTTGAACGCGGCGTTCTGCTGCTGGCCGTAGTCAAGTTCGGCGTTGTACTGAACGTCCGCCTGGGTGTAGGCCAGGTCCGCTTCGCCGAAGAAGAACGTGCCGAAGGCGCTCGATGCGCCACCGCCCACGCCATACACCGGGATCGTATTGCCGTTCACGTTCTGCGTGGCGGCCGAGAGCGTCTGACGACCGATATTGAACGAGCCGCCGATATCCAGCGCGCTCGACCAGGTGTAGTCGAGGCGGGCGGTGAAGGTCGGGATCTTGTTGCTGCTGGTGATCGGATCGCCCAGCGCGTTGGTGCCCGTCTGTACCACCGAGCCATACGTGCGGTACTGTTCGTTGCCGAGCATGAACTTCCATGCCCAGTTGCTGCCGTCGCCCGTGTAGTTCACGCCGACGCCGACATAGCTGCCCGGATCGGAGAAGTCATACAGCAGGTTGTGCGTGAGCGTCAGCATCTGGTTCGACTGCTGCACTTCATAGCCGCCGAAGCTCGGCATCAAACCGGCCACGAAGGTTGTCGTCGCCGTCACAGGGACGGTAATGACAGCCGTATTCAGAATGTTGTTGCCGATTTCGCCGTGCTCGTTCTGCAGCAACGTAATGCCGTTGCCGCGATTCGGCATCAACGTGATCTCCGCCGACGGCGCCATCGGGCCGACACCGAAGGTCTTCTTGATGTCGAGGTACAGATCGCCGAACGTACTGTTGAAGTAGTTGTAGCTACTTTCGTGGTTCGCGAACAGGAACGACGAGCTGCTTGCCGCGCGGTTATAGATGTAGGTCGGATCGATATAGCCCGTCACCGACAGACCGGCGATCGGACCGGTATTCTGCGCGTCGACCAGCGAATCGACCTTCAGCTGCTGGTTGGCGAGCTGCTGCTTCATCGAATCGACCTGATCGTTGGTCAGCGTCGCGCGTGCCTTGCCGTAGTCCGGCGAGGAGATGTCCACCGGCGCTTCCGCGACGGCCGGCGCCGGGGCTGGCGCGACGATAGCCGCGGCCGCCTTCGGCTTGGTCGCCACTTCGGAACGCAACTGCTTCACCTCCTTTTGCAGCGCATTGAGTTGGGCCTGGAGCGCCTTGATCTGGTCGCTGGTGGCGTCTGCCATGGCAAAGCCAGGCAAACTCCCCGCCACCAACAGACAGATGAGCTTCTTTCTCATGCAAATTCTCCTTATTGGTCGTATTGCAAAAAGACTTCTTATGCGCTTGCCGTATCGAGCGACTTTCGTACGGCGGCTTGTTGTGGTGCTAAGGGTAAAGGGTCGGCGGCTTCGGCGAGTGCGAAAGCCATCTGCATATCGCGGTTGCGCTTGCGTTCGCGCAGCTGCATCCAGCGGTTGACCGCAATCACGCCGATCGTCACCGTGACGATGAAGATCGTGGCGAGCGCGTTCATTTCCGGATTCAAGCCGAGGCGCACACGCGAGAACACGACGAGCGGCAGCGTGGTCGAACCAGGACCGGACAGGAACGCGGACAGCACGAGGTCGTCGAAAGACAGCGTGAACGACAGCAGCCAGCCGGACATGAGGGCCTGCGAGATCAGCGGCAGCGTGATCAGGAAGAACACCTTCAAGGGCGTGGCGCCGAGATCGAGTGCGGCTTCTTCGAGCGACTTGTTGAGCTCCTTGACCCGCGACTGCACGATGATCGCCACGTACGAAACGCACAGCATCACGTGGCCGATCCAGATCGTGAAGAGGCCACGGCCCTTCGGCCAGCCGAGCATCTGTTCGAGCGCGACGAACAGCAACAGCAGCGAGATACCCTGGATCACTTCAGGAATCACGAGCGGTGCGTTGATCATGCCGGCGAACAGCGTGAAGCCGCGAAAGCGTCCGAAGCGGGCCAGCACGAAGCCTGCCCATGTACCGATCACGACGGATGCGCACGCGGTCAGCAGACCGATCTTTAGCGACAGCCACGCTGCATTGAGCAGTTCGTCGTCTTGCAGCAGCGCGCCATACCACTTGAGCGAGAAGCCGGACCAGACCGTGACGAGCTTCGACTCGTTGAACGAATACACCACCAGGCTGATGATCGGGATATACAGAAACAGAAACCCGAACGTCAGCACGCTATTGGAAAGCGTTCTATTTGGCTTGATCATTTTGCGCCCTCCAGTTCCTTGACCTGGTAGTACTGGAACACGGCCATTGGCACGAGCAGCAGTAGAACCATCGCGACGGTGACAGCGGATGCCATCGGCCAGTCCATATCGTTGAAGAATTCATCCCACATCACGCGGCCGATCATCAGTGTGTCGGCGCCGCCCAGCAGTTCAGGAATCACGTACTCGCCGACCGCCGGAATGAACACCAGCAGACTGCCGGCGATGATGCCGTTCTTCGACAGCGGCAAGGTGATGCGCGTGAATGCGGTCCACGGTTTGCAACCGAGGTCGTAGGCCGCTTCGAGCAGCGTCAGATCCATCTTCACCAGGTGTGCGTACAGCGGCATCACCATGAACGGCAGGTACGAATAAACCATGCCGATATAGACGCCGATATCCGTGTGGTAGAGGCGCAACGGCGAATGAATCATGCCGATCGACATCAGCGTGTGATTGAGCAGGCCGTCGTCCTTCAGGATGCCGATCCATGCATAGACCCGGATCAGGAACGACGTCCAGAACGGCAGCATCACGCCCATCATCAGCAGGTTGCGCTTGGTCGGTTCCGAGCGTGCAATGTAGTACGCAATCGGATAGCCGATCAGCAGGCAGAAGAAGGTTGAGACCGCCGCCATCTTCAGCGAGCTGATGTACGTTGCGACGTACAGATCGTCTTGCAGCAGGAACGCGTAGTGGCCAAGCTGCATCGCGAAATGCACCATGCCGTCCTTGACCGTCACGAGGTCCGTGTACGGCGGGATGCCCAGGCGCAGATCGGCGAAGCTGATCTTCAGCACCAGCACGAACGGCAACGCGAAGAACAGCGTGAGCCACAGGAACGGCACGCCGATCACGGTCGTGCGGCCCGATGGCACCAGCATCGAGAGGCGCCTTTTTAACGAGCCGAGCAGACGGCTGCCGGACGGCGCGCCGAGTGCCGCAGGGGAGGAGGTAGTGGGATTGCTCATTGCGTCAGCACCACGCCGCTAGCCGGCGACCAGTAGACGAACACGTCGTCGTTATAGGAAGGGGCACCTTCGCTCATCAGGTGCGAGCTGGAGAGATTCGACACGACCGTCTTGCCGCTCGGCAGGCGCACGTGATACAGCGAATAGCTGCCCATGTACGCGACGTCCGAGACCACGCCACGCGCCCAGTTGTGCGGCGTCGAGGGCTTGTCGAGCGTGACCTTCACGCGTTCCGGACGCACCGAGATGCCCACCGGCATACCGAGCGGTCCGGTAATGCCGTGGCTCACATAGATGCGTGATTCGAGGTCTTCGCTTTCGACGAAGATGTGGTCCGGTTCATCCGCGACCACCGTGCCTTCGAACAGGTTGGTCGAGCCGATGAACTCGGCCGAGAAGCGGCTATTCGGAAACTCGTACACTTGGCTGGGCGAGCCGATCTGCACGATGCGGCCTTCGCTCATCACCGCGAGGCGGCCGGCCATCGTCATGGCTTCTTCCTGATCGTGCGTCACCATCACGCAGGTCACGTCGACCTTTTCGATGATGTTCACCAGTTCGAGCTGGGTTTTCTGGCGGATCTTCTTGTCGAGCGCCGACATCGGCTCGTCGAGCAGCAGCAGCTTGGGGCGTTTGACGAGCGACCGGGCCAGCGCCACACGCTGCTGCTGGCCGCCGGACAGCTGATGCGGCTTGCGTTGCGCGTACTTGCTCATCTGCACGAGATTGAGCGCGTCGGCAACACGTTCCTTGATTTCGTTCTTCGGCGTGCCTTCCTGCTTGAGGCCGAACGCGATATTCGCTTCGACGCTCATGTGCGGGAACAGCGCATACGACTGGAACATCATGTTGACCGGCCGCTTGTACGGCGGCATCGCGGCGAGATCTTCGCCGTCGACGAAAATGCGTCCGGACGTAACCGACTCGAGCCCTGCGAGCATGCGCAGGAGCGTGGACTTGCCGCAGCCGGAGCTGCCGAGCAGCGCGAACAGTTCGTTCTTCGCAATGCTCAGGTTGACATTATCGACAGCGGTGCTGTCGCCGAATTTTTTCACGACATTTTCGATGCGAACGAATTCGTCCGGTTTCGATTTAGTCGTCGGTGCGGGGCGGGCCATCTTGGCGGCGCCGGCTGCGCTATTTGAGGTCGTCGAGTTCATGATGTAACCATTCCTTGCGGATCGCGGGCGCAAGTGTCTCCATACGAGGCGCGGGATGCGGCTCGCAAATGCGTTGCGATCGGAAAACATGGGACTGCGCGCGGGTGGGACGCTAAAAGCGCGCAGGCTGACTACCGTTACTGCCATTCATGCGCTCAGGGTTCGAGCGATCCCTGAGCGCGGGATCGATTCTTTATATCGGGGGTTTAATCAATGACCGGTTTTAAGCTGTGCCCAAAGACGGTTTTCAAGGCGCAGAATATCGGTCGGCATTGGCTTCATCAGCGTCATCTTGCTCAACACTTCGTCGCCCGGATAAACGGTCGGATCCTGTGCGACACCCGGCGTGACGAACTGGCGCGCGGCCTTGTTCGCGGTCGGGTAGAACACTTCGTTGGTGATGGCAGCGTTGACCTTCGGATCTTCGATGTAGTTGATCCACTTCAGTGCGGCTTCAGGGTGCGGTGCGTCTTTCGGGATCACCATCACGTCGAACCACAACAGACCGCCTTCCTTGACGTTCGAGAACTTCACCTGATATGAACGCTTGGCTTCAGCGGTGCGGCGGCCGGCGATGCCGACGTCGCCCGACCATGCCACCGCGACGCAGACGTCGTTGTTGGCGAGGTCGTTGATGTAGCCGGACGAGTTGAACTGGGTGATATACGGGCGGACTTTCTTCAGCAGTTCGAACGCTGCCTGATAGTCAGACGGGTTGGTGCTGTTCGGGTCCTTGTGCATGTATTGCAGCGCGGCAGCGAAGACGTCGACGGGCTGATCGAGGAACGACACGCCGCAGCCCTTCAACTTCGACAGATTGGCCGGGTCGAACACCAGTGCCCAGCTATCCACCGGGGCATTGGCGCCGAGCGCCTTCTGCACGGCTTGCACGTTGTAGCCGATACCGTCAGTGCCGTAGGCCCAAGGCACACCGTACTGGTTGCCCGGATCGGCATCGGTAATCATCTTCATCAGCACGGGGTCGAGGTTCGCGAGGTTCGGCAGTTTCGACTTGTCGAGCTTCTGATACACGCCGGCCTGAATCTGCTTGGCCATGTAATTCGACGTCGGGACCACGATATCGTAACCGGAGCTGCCCGCGAGCAGTTTGGCCTGCAACGTATCATCGCTATCGTAGTTGTCGTATTTGACGTGAATGCCGTCCTGCTTCTCGAAGTTCGGAATCGTGTCCTTCGCGATGTAGTCCGACCAGTTGTAGACATTCAGTTCCGTGTCGGCCGCAAGGGCCGGCGTAACCGACAACGCCGCAAAACCTGCGAAGGCGAGAAGCGCGGCCCCCGCGACCGCATGACGAAGATGACAAACGCTCATGGTTTTTTCCCTTGATGTGAAGAACCGGCATGAGCGCGTATCGTGGGTGTGCTCATGCCGGAACGAACTGCCGTTACGAAATTCCGAGTTGTTGTGCGGTCGCGTCGATGGCGTATTTGGCCTTCGAAACGATCTCGTCGATTTCCAGCTTGTTGATCACGAGCGGCGGCGACAGCAGCATCCGGTCGCCGGTGGCGCGCATGATCAGGTTGCCGTTGAAGCAGAAGTCGCGGCAGATCGTGCCGACGTCACCGCCATTGGCGAAACGCTTGCGCGCTTTCGGGTCTTCTGCGAGTTGCAGACCGGCCACCAGACCCGCGCCGGAGATTTCGCCGACGATCGGGTGGTTGGCGAAGGTGTCGCGCAACTTCTTCTGGAAGTACGGACCCGTATCGGTCTTGACGCGCTCGACGATCTTCTCGTCGCGCAGCAGCTTCAGATTGGCGAGCGCCACAGCCGCGGCCACCGGGTGGCCGGAGTAGGTGAGGCCGTGATTGAAGTCGCCGTGCTCGATGATCGCCTTGGCCACGCGGTCATGCAGACCAACTGCGCCCATCGGTACATAGCCGCTCGTCAGGCCCTTGGCCAGCGTGATCAGATCCGGCTCGAAGCCGAAGTGCTGATGCGCGAACCATTCGCCGGTCCGGCCGAAGCCGCCGATCACTTCGTCGGCGACCAGCAGGATGTCGTACTTGCGGCAGATGCGCTGGATTTCCGGCCAGTACGTCGAGGCCGGGAAGATCACGCCGCCCGCGCCCTGGAAAGGCTCACCGATAAACGCAGCGACATTGTCCGCGCCGATTTCGAGGATCTTCGCTTCGAGTTGTTGCGCACGGGCCAGGGCGAATTCTTCCGGCGTCAGATTGCCTTCTGCTTCGCCGAAGAAATACGGCTGGTCGATATGCACGATGTTCTCGACCTTCGAGGGCATCTGTTCATGCATGTAGCCCATGCCGCCCAGCGTGCCGCCGGCGATCGTCGAGCCGTGATAGCCGTTCTTGCGCGAGATGACGAACTTCTTCGAGTGCTTGCCTTGCGTCGCCCAGTATTGATGGACGATGCGCAGCACGGTGTCGTTGCCTTCCGAACCGCTGTTGCAGTAGAAGAAGTGGTTGAACGGTTCCGGCGCCAGCTCTGCAAGCAAGGCCGACAGTTCGATTACCGGCGGATGCGTCGTCTTGAAGAAGGTGTTGTAGAAGGGCAGTTCCTGCATCTGCCGGTATGCTGCGTCGGCCAGTTCCTTGCGGCCATAACCGACGTTCACGCACCACAAACCGGCCATGCCGTCGATGATCTTATTGTCTTCCGAATCCCACAGGTACACGCCCTGTGCCTTGACGATCACGCGGCTGCCGCTGCGATTGAGCGAACCCATATCCGAAAACGGATGGATGTGATGGGCGGCGTCGAGTGCGCGGTATTCGGCGGTGCTGCGTTGTGTGGCTTGCACGTTCGCGGCGGGTTGTACCGCCGGTTGCACGTAAGCGACTTCTTCTGTTCTGTAGCTCATACTGCCTCCAGTTTTTATGCGTTTGCGGGCGACGTCTTTAGAAGGATGGTTTTAAACCCGGCCTTAGACGTGCAGCAGCAAATGCCGGCGTTCCCACGAACTAATCACGCGGAAAAACGCTTCATATTCAGTTTCTTTCAGAGCGAGGTAGGCTTTGACGAATTTCTCGCCGAGAATCTCGGCCATCGGTTCGCACGCGCCCATCAGCGTCAAACCCTCTTCCAGATTGCGCGGCAACTGGTAGGGCAGTTCGTAACCGTCGCTGAGCAGCGGCTCGGTCGGCTCCAGATTTTGCGTCATGCCAAGATAGCCGGCCGCCAGCGTCGCTGCGATGGCGAGATACGGGTTGCAGTCCACGCCCGGAATGCGGTTTTCGATGCGGCGCGCAGCCGGCCCCGAATGCGGAATCCGGAAACCCACCGTGCGGTTGTCGTAACCCCATGCCACGTTGATCGGTGCAGCCATGAAGCGCGACAGGCGGCGATACGAGTTGATGTACGGCGCGAAGATCGGCATCAGTGCAGGCGTGTATTTCTGCAGACCCGCGATATAGCCGGTGAACATCGATGTCGGTTTGCCGTCGGGACCCGTGAACAGGTTGTGCCCGGTTTCTTCGTCCACGAGGCTCTGGTGCATGTGCATTGCCGAGCCCGGTTC
>NZ_JABBGJ010000024.1 GCF_012927345.1 Paraburkholderia polaris | reverse complement strand
ACTAGTGTGAGACTTGATACTTTCGCTTCCAGCAGACCCCGAAGAGTCCACTGCGCGTCGCGCATCAAGCGCCCACACTTATCGGCTGTTAATTTTTAAAGATCGATTACGCATTCACCACCCAAACCGCACCGCGCGCTGCAGGCATCAACCGCCCACCTCGCAACCACCCGGTACCGCTTCGTTCTGCGTCGCTGCATCAGCAGCAGAGAAACGAGATTATGAAGAACTTTCGCTACGTCGTCAACAGGTTTTTCTAACTTTCTCAACCCGCTCACTTCGCTGAAAGCCTTGCCACTGCTGGCTCTCCCGCCTCCCGTGCCCCGGTGTCCGAAGCACGAAAGAGCGAGATTCTAGCGAGCCGAACCGCGCCTTGCAAGCGTTATTTTGACAAGCGTATTAACGATGCTTGAAAACCGGTTTGCGCTTCTCAACGAACGCGGCCATCCCCTCCTTCTGATCCTCCGTAGCGAAGAGCGAATGGAAGAGGCGGCGCTCGAAATGCACGCCTTCTGCGAGCGTCGTCTCGTACGCACGGTTAACCGATTCCTTGACCATCATCACCGCCGGCAGCGGGAATTCAGCAATGGTCGCGGCCGCAGCCACCGCCTCGTCAAGCAGGGACGCCACGGGAATCACCCGCGAGACCAATCCAGCGCGCTCTGCCTCAGCTGCGTCCATGAAGCGGGCGGTCAGGCAGAGGTCCATCGCTTTCGCCTTTGAGACGGCGCGCGGCAGTCGCTGCGTGCCGCCGGCACCCGGCATGATGCCGAGTTTGATTTCCGGCTGACCAAACTTCGCAGTGTCGGCGGCGAGAATAATGTCGCACATCATCGCCAACTCGCAACCGCCGCCAAGCGCGAACCCCGCCACCGCGGCAATGATCGGCTTGCGGATGGAGCGCACCGTCTCCCAGTTGCGAGTAATGTAGTCGCCTTTGTAGACATCCATATAGGTGTACGTCGCCATCATGCCGATGTCGGCGCCGGCGGCGAACGCTTTCTCGCTGCCCGTCACCACGATCGCACCAATCGCGTCGTCGGCATCGAACTCGCGCAGCGCCGCACCCAGTTCGTCCATCAAGGCGTCGTTCAGCGCGTTCAATGCCTTCGGGCGATTCAACGTGACTACACCGACCCGCCCTCGCGTCTCAACCAGAATGTTCTCGTAAGCCATGCCGCCTCCTGATGGTTAATGGCGCGCGAAAACGCTTCGCGCGGCCGTCTTAATAATGCTACCATTCACCAACCAACCGGTCGGTCAATTATTCGACAGGCTTTCCCCAACGTACAGCCAAGCCCATCTGCCATGACACATCCGCTATTCACCAAGCACGAAGACACGCTGCAAAAGGCACTCACCGCAATTGAGACACGCGGCTACTGGAGTCCGTTCGTCGAGATGCCCAGTCCGAAAGTGTACGGGGAAACCGCTAGCGCAGACGGCGAAACCGCATTCAAAGCGCATCTCAACAAGACGTTCGAACTCGACCAGCCGTCGACCGGGGAAACCGTCGGCGCTGAAGTCTCGCCGTTCGGGTTCCCGCTTGGCGTGCGCTATCCGAAAGCCGATCCCGACGCGTTGATCTCCGCGGCAGCCGCCGCACAGCGCGACTGGCGCCTGGCCGGCCCGCAGGCGTGGATCGGCGTATGCCTCGAAATCCTCGCGCGCGTGAATCGCGCCAGCTTCGAAATCGGCTATAGCGTGATGCACACGACCGGTCAGGCATTCATGATGGCCTTCCAGGCCGGCGGCCCGCATGCGCAAGACCGTGCCCTCGAAGCGGTCGTGTACGCGTGGGATCAACTGCGGCGTATTCCCGCCGATGCCCACTGGGAAAAGCCGCAGGGCAAAAATCCGCCGCTCGCGATGCACAAACGCTACACCGTCGTGCCGCGCGGCACCGGCCTCGTGCTCGGCTGCTGCACCTTCCCGACGTGGAACGGCTATCCGGGCCTCTTCGCTGATCTGGCAACAGGCAACACCGTGATCGTCAAGCCGCATCCGGGCGCGATTCTGCCGCTTGCGCTGACCGTACGAATCGCGCGCGACGTACTGCGCGAAACCGGTTTCGATCCGAACATCGTTACGCTGCTAGCGACCGAACCGAACGACGGCCCGCTCGTCCAGGATCTGGCACTGCGCCCGGAAATCAAATTGATTGACTTCACGGGCAGCACACAAAACGGCACATGGCTCGAGCGCAATGCGCATCAGGCTCAGGTCTACACCGAAAAAGCCGGCGTCAATCAGATCGTGATCGACTCCGTGGACGACATCAAAGCCGCCGCTCGCAATATCGCCTTCTCGCTCGCGTTGTATTCGGGCCAGATGTGCACTGCGCCGCAAAACATCTACGTACCGCGCGCCGGCATCCGCACTGCTGAAGGCACACTCAGTTTCGACGAAGTTGCTCAAGCTATCGCCGGCGCAGTGCAAAAACTGGTTGCTGATCCAGCGCGCGCCGTCGAACTGCTCGGCGCGATCCAGAACGAAGGCGTAGCCCAACGTATCGACGAAGCCGTCAAGCTCGGCCGCGTTCTGGTAGAAAGCCAATCGCTCGAACATCCGGCCTTTGCCGGCGCCCGTGTGCGCACACCGCTCCTGCTCCAACTAGATGCTGCAACCGACCACGCGCAGTTCACCAAAGAATGGTTCGGCCCGATCTCGTTCGTGATCGCGACCGACTCGACAGCGCAGTCGCTCGACCTCGCTGGCGAAATCGCCGCCGAGCACGGCGCGCTGACGCTGTCGGTCTACAGCACGGATGACGCCGTGCTCGAAGAGGCGCACGAAGCATCGATCCGCGGTGGCGTAGCACTCTCGATCAATTTGACGGGCGGCGTTTTCGTCAATCAGTCTGCAGCTTTCTCCGACTTCCACGGGACGGGCGCAAACCCGGCAGCAAATGCCGCGCTGGCCGACGCAGCCTTTGTCGCGAACCGCTTCCGCGTCGTTCAAAGTCGCGTTCATGTTGAACCGAAAGCGGCACCAGCGGTAGCTGGCTGAATGGCATAAGACAAAAGCACGGCTTTCGTCCTATGCCATTTGGCCGAATGGACCGAGCCGTGCGCCCCAACTAACATGAGACATCGGATCGGCATGCCCCGCCGATCCGCCCCAGCAGGAACCCACATGAACGACGCCTTCATTTGCGACGCGATTCGCACCCCAATCGGCCGTTACGGCGGCGCCCTGAAAGATGTCCGCGCGGATGACCTCGGCGCGGTACCGATCAAGGCGCTGATCGAACGCAATCCCGGTGTCGACTGGCGGGCAATTGACGACGTGATCTACGGCTGCGCCAATCAAGCCGGTGAAGACAACCGCAACGTCGCTCGTATGTCCGCATTGCTAGCCGGCTTACCCACGGACGCGCCAGGCGCAACCATCAACCGCCTGTGCGGCTCGGGCATGGATGCGGTCGGCACCGCTGCTCGCGCCATCAAGGCTGGCGAAGCGCGGCTGATGATTGCGGGCGGCGTCGAAAGCATGACGCGCGCGCCGTTCGTGATGGGCAAGGCCACCAGTGCGTTCTCGCGGCAGGCTGACATTTACGACACGACCATCGGCTGGCGCTTCATCAATCCGCTAATGAAGCGCCAATATGGCGTCGATTCGATGCCGGAGACCGCGGAAAACGTCGCCGTCGAGTTCGGCATCAACCGCGCGGATCAGGACGCGTTTGCGCTTTCGAGCCAGCAAAAAGCAGCCCGCGCACAGCGCGATGGCACTTTGGCTCAGGAAATCGTCGGCGTTGAAATTGCGCAGAAGAAAGGCGACCCCGTACGCGTGACGCTCGACGAGCATCCGCGCGAAACGTCGCTCGAAAGCCTGGGCAAGCTCAAGGGCGTGGTCCGCCCCGACGGCAGCGTGACCGCCGGCAATGCATCGGGCGTAAACGACGGCGCCTGCGCGCTGTTGCTCGCGAATCAGGAAGCTGCCGATCAATACGGATTGCGTCGCCGCGCACGTGTGGTGGGCATGGCGACGGCAGGCGTGGAGCCGCGCATCATGGGCATCGGCCCGGCGCCAGCCACGCAAAAGCTGTTGAAGCAACTGAACATGACACTCGACCAATTCGACGTGATCGAGTTGAACGAAGCCTTCGCATCGCAGGGGCTTGCCGTCCTGCGCACACTCGGCCTGCGCGACGACGATCCGCGCGTCAATCCGAATGGCGGAGCGATTGCGCTAGGTCACCCGCTCGGCGCATCGGGCGCTCGCTTGATCACCACTGCGCTTTACCAGCTGGAGCGAATCAACGGCCGCTTTGCGCTTTGCACGATGTGTATCGGCGTGGGTCAAGGCATCGCCCTGGTGATCGAGCGGGTCTGACATCAACCCCGCCCAGCTAGTCAAAGAGACTTTGAGGAGACACCCAATGTCATATGAAGCGATTCGCCTCGACATCGATACATCGAGTCGCGTAGCGACCATCACGCTGAACCGGCCTGACAAGCTCAACAGCTTTACGCGCGCGATGCACGAGGAATTGAGCACCGCACTCGACCAGGTCGAAACGTCCGGCGCCCGTGCACTCGTGCTGACCGGTGCGGGCCGCGGTTTCTGCGCGGGACAGGATCTCGCGGATCTCGATTTCACGCCGGGCGCGATGACCGATCTGGGCGAACTGATCGACGCGCATTTCAATCCGCTGATTCGCCGCCTGCAAGGACTGCCATTGCCGGTGATTGCTGCGGTCAACGGCACGGCCGCCGGCGCCGGCGCCAATCTCGCGCTGGCTTGCGATCTCGTGCTTGCCGCCCGTTCGGCCAGTTTCATCCAGGCATTCGTGAAGATCGGTCTCGTACCGGACTCGGGCGGCACCTGGTTCCTGCCGCAGCGCGTCGGCATGGCGCGCGCCTTAGGTCTCGCCATCACCGGCGACAAACTGAGCGCGGAGAAAGCCGAAAGCTGGGGGCTGATCTGGCAAACGGTTGACGACACCGAACTTGCCACCACGGCAAGCAAACTCGCGGCACTACTGGCGCAGCAACCCACGCGCGCCATCGCCGCGATCAAGCAGGCGATGCGCGCCGGCGTGACGCAAACACTCGATCAGCAACTTGATCTCGAACGCGATCTGCAACGCGAACTCGGCGCTTCCCACGATTACGCGGAAGGTGTGCAAGCATTCGTGGAAAAACGCGCGCCGCGCTTCGAGGGTCGCTGATATGCCCGCACAACCGAAGCACCCGGCTCAAATGACAGCCGATGAACTCGCTCGCGCAACCGCTGCCGCCATGTACGAAAACGACGCGTGCAGCCGGGCGCTCGGACTCGAAATCGTAGAAGTGCGCCCAGGGTACGCGCGCCTGCGCATGGCCGTGCGCGACGACTTCCTGAACGGCCATCAGATTTGCCACGGCGGCCTGATTTTCACGCTCGCCGACTCGACGTTCGCGTTCGCCTGCAATACGTACAACATCAACACAGTCGCAGCCGGCTGCTCGATCGAATTCCTGCGGCCGGTAAAAGGCGGCGACGTGTTGACGGCCGAAGCGATCGAACAAACGCTGAGCGGACGCACCGGCATTTACGATATTCGCGTCACGAATCGCGCAGAGGAGACCGTGGCGATGTTTCGCGGCAAATCTGCACAGATCAAAGGCAACCTGATTCCTACGGGCGATTGAATAACAGGTTGAACAGCCGAGTCGCGCCAAATTCGCAGCAGAGTCGCGGCTCGTCCGTGACACATTGGCAGCGTATCCATAGATAGCAACGAGTCCCCGGTTTTTGCGCGCACGCGCACCGCACCCCAGACCCAAGCATAGAGGCAGCAAGGAGACATTCGATGACCACCGCCCTCCCGCTCGATCCCATCGAGACAGCCAGCCGCGACGAACTCGCCGCGCTCCAACTCGAACGGCTCAAATGGTCGCTGAACCACGCTTACGAGAATTCGCCGGTGTATCGGCAAAAATTCGATGAAGCCGGCGTCCATCCGAGCGAAGTGAAGACCCTCGCGGACCTGGCGCGCTTCCCCTTCACCACCAAGAAGGATCTGCGCGACAGCTATCCGTTTGGCATGTTCGCGGTGCCGCAGGAACAGGTTTCGCGGATCCACGCGTCGTCCGGGACGACGGGCAAGCCGACGGTCGTCGGCTACACGGCGCGCGATATCGACACGTGGGCGAATCTTGTCGCACGTTCGATCCGCGCCGCTGGCGCGAAGCGCGGCGACAAGGTTCACGTGAGCTACGGCTACGGTCTGTTCACAGGCGGCCTGGGCGCACACTACGGCGCCGAGCGCGCGGGACTGACGGTGATTCCGTTCGGCGGTGGTCAGACTGAAAAGCAGGTGCAACTAATTCAGGACTTCCGGCCCGACATCATCATGGTGACGCCGAGCTATATGTTGTCAATCGCTGACGAACTCGAACGGCAAGGCGTCGATCCGGCGAGTTGCTCGCTGCGCATCGGCATCTTCGGCGCGGAACCGTGGACCAACGACATGCGCCAGGCGATCGAAAAGCGCATGGGCATCGACGCGGTCGATATTTACGGCCTATCTGAAGTGATGGGACCTGGCGTCGCTTCGGAATGCGTCGAGACGAAAGACGGCCCGACCATCTGGGAAGACCATTTCTATCCCGAGATCATCGACCCCGAAACCGGCGAAGTGCTGCCTGACGGCGAACTCGGTGAACTCGTATTCACATCGTTGACCAAGGAAGCGCTGCCGATCGTCCGTTACCGGACGCGCGATCTGACGCGCCTCTTGCCAGGCAGCGCGCGCACCATGCGCCGGATGGAAAAGATCACGGGCCGTTCGGACGACATGATGATCGTGCGCGGCGTGAATGTATTCCCCACGCAGATCGAAGAATTGCTGCTCAAGCAGCACGCCCTCGCGCCTCACTATCAGATCGTGCTAACCAAGGAAGGCCCGCTCGACGTCCTGACGTTGAACGTCGAGCCCTGCCCGGAGTCTGCGCCGGATACTGCCGCGCTGACCACGGCAAAGCAGGCGTTGACCTATGACATCAAAGCGCTGATCGGCGTGAGCGCCGTTGTAAACGTGCTGGGTGTAAACGGGATCGAGCGTTCGGTGGGCAAAGCGCGCAGGGTGGTGGACAAGCGGAAGTCAGGGCTTTAAGCCATACGCCGAAACGCCGAAGGTTGATGCTTGATAGCGGAGCCGATTGGCGTCAGCCCCGCTATCAAATGTGCTGGCGGTGAATGGGGATTAACCGTGCGGTGGGCAAAGCCCAGCAGCGGCGGACGATTAAAAGCTGGAGAGCCAACGCCAGCGGCAGAGTCCATATCTGGAAGCCGTGCCGCTGACAGATGCCACACGCCACATGCCATATGCCCAATACCGTGTGCGAGGTAAATTAGCCACGCGGCTGTTTTCAGCCAGGAACCCAGGAAATCCGCCGCCCCGGCCAAACCCTCACGAATTCGGCAACAGCAGCCACATCCGGCCGCCCTGCTTCATCTTGCCGGCCAGATCGCCGGCATCGTCGCCAAGACCCCAGAAGTAATCCGCCCGCACGCCGCCTTTGATCGCGGACCCCGTGTCCTGCGCAAAGACGAGGCGATTCATCGGTGAGTTCGTCAACGGACGCGTGGTCTGCAAGAACACCGGCGTCCCGAGCGGAATCGAAGTCGGATCCACCGCGATCGACCGCTCCGGCGTCAACGGCACGCCCAGCGCACCGATCGGACCGTCCGCGCCACCGCTCGGCGCACTCTCGCCCGACGGCATTTCGCGGAAGAACACGAAGCGCGGATTGGTATCGAGCAATGCGTCGACCCGTGTGGGATTCGCGCGCGCCCATGCCTTGATGCCCTGCATGGTCGCCTGCGCCGGCGTCAGTTCGCCGCGATCGAGCAGCCACCGCCCAATCGACTTATACGGTTGATTGTTCGTGCCGCCAAAGCCAACCCGCATCACGCTGCCGTCTTCCATCACGACGCGCCCGGACCCCTGCACTTGCAGGAAGAAGGCTTCGATCGGATCGTCGACCCACACGAGTTCGTTGCCGTTGAGCACGCCCGCGCGCTCGAGTTGCGCACGCGCCGGCAGCGGAGCGCCCGCACGATAACCGGATGGCCAGCGGTACAGCGCCGTCTGATACACGCCGTGCCGCGTGCGCGAACCGCGCAGCAACGGCTCGTAGTAGCCGGTGACGAGGCCGTCGAGCGTGCCGTCGTTATTGGCTAACTGGAACGGCGTGAAATACGCCTCGAAAAACGCCCGCGCACTGGTAACGTCCAGATCGTCGATCTGCGAGGCCGCCGCGCATGCGCGGGCCCAGTTAGGTTGACGCGCAAGCCTCAGGCAGTTTTGCCGCAACGCAGCCGTTGCGCCGATCAGCGAATCGTCCTGCCACCCTGGCACCTGCTGCCAGGCTACCGCCGTGAGCCGCGTCGCGGCGATCTGTCCGGGTATGATCGCGGCACCCGTGGGCGGCGAAACCGAAGGCCGAACCACGCCGCTGCCGCCGCAGGAAGCCAGCATCACCGCAACCGAAAGCGCCCCAAGCCATGCTCCGGCCGTGCGGACAAAACGCATACAATGTTCGTTCTTGATGGAAACCGCCATGTCTGATCTGTTCGACGAATACCCGATGCTCATCTTCGCGCTGGAATCGCTCCTCGCGCTCTTCCTGCTCGTCTTTATCGTTGTATGGACGTCGTCCGGCAAGAAAAAGGCCGCGCGCGCCGCCACCAATGAGCAGCAAAAGCAGCAAAAATCCCATTAAAGCTGCGCCGTAAAGCTTTTTAAAGACCGCGAGCCGCGCTCTCGGTTCAATGCAAAGTACGCGGCATACGCAGAATGAACTCGGGCACGGGTGCGTCAAAGCGCTCGCCGTCCTCCGCCACGCAGAAATACTCGCCGCGCATGGTGCCGACGGGCGTGGCGAGCACCGCCCAACTCGTATATTCGAAGTGCTCGCCCGGTTTGAGCAGGGGCTGATGCCCGACCACGCCCAGGCCTTTTACTTCCTGCACGTTGTTGTCGCTGTCGGTAATCACCCAGTGACGCGCAATCAACTGCGCGGGCACCTGGCCGCTGTTACGGATAGTCAGCGTGTATGCAAACGCATACTGGCGGCGCTCCGGGTCCGACTCTTCGGGCAGATACTGCACCTGCGCCGAGACGCTGAATTCGTACTGGCTCATCCTGATTCCGGTCTGGTGAAACGGGCTAAAAATCGCGGGAAGCCCCGAACGCCAATGGTTTGCGGGCGCATTGACGAAGCGGCGCTTATGGTTTGGCATTCTGCTTGATGCGCGGCACGCCCGCAACCGGACAAATCCCTCTGGCCAAGGGCCGCTAAGGCGTTTTGTCACGTTTGCCACGCATTTTCGGAGCCGGCCACAAACCGCCCGCGAACCGGTTCAGGAGCGCACAAAACGGTAAAATAGCGTTTTCCCGCTTGCATCCGCCCCCGCCATGACGCAATTCCGCATCGCCCCCAGCATTCTGTCCGCCGATTTCGCCCGCCTGGGCGAAGAAGTCCGCAACGTTGTCGCCGCTGGCGCCGACTGGATTCACTTCGACGTGATGGACAACCACTACGTGCCGAACCTGACGATCGGCCCGCTCGTCTGCGAAGCGATCCGCCCGCACGTGGACGTGCCGATCGATGTGCACCTGATGGTGCGCCCGGTCGACCGGATCGTGCCGGACTTCGCCAAGGCCGGCGCAAACCTGATCAGCTTCCACCCGGAAGGCTCGGACCATATCGACCGCACGCTGTCGCTGATTCGCGACCACGGTTGCAAGGCCGGTCTCGTGTTCAACCCGGCCACGTCGCTGAACCATCTGGACTACGTGATGGACAAGGTCGATCTGGTGCTGATCATGTCGGTGAATCCTGGCTTCGGCGGTCAATCGTTCATTCCTGAGGCGCTCGTCAAGCTGCGCGAAGCGCGCAAGCGGATCGACGCCTACAAGGAGAAAACCGGTCGCGAGATTCATCTCGAAGTGGACGGCGGCGTGAAGGTCGACAACATCGCCGAAATCGCAGCGGCTGGCGCGGACACGTTCGTGGCAGGCTCAGCGATCTTCGGCGCGCCGGATCACAAGGCGGTGATCGACAAGATGCGCGCCGCACTTGCCAACATCGAGCACTGATCGAGCACCGATCTCGCATTGACCGATCACTGAGATCCCGCACTAAGAATGACGACTTCATACCCTGCCCCGACCTTCACCGGCCCGCGCCTGCAAGCCGCGATCATCGACCTGGACGGCACGATGATCGATACCGCCGACGATTTCACCGCCGGCCTGAACGGCATGCTTGCGCAACTCGACGCGACGGAAACCTCGCGCGAGGAAGTGATCGGCTACATCGGCAAGGGCTCGGAGAATCTGATTCGCAATGTGCTGGCGCAGCGCTTCGAAACGGACCACGCACAGGACCGTTTCGACGAGGCGCTCGCGATCTATCAGGCGGAATACGCCAAGATCAACGGCGTGCACACGCGGCTGTACCCCGAGGTCGAAGCCGGTCTCAGCGCCATGCGCGATGCCGGCCTTAAACTCGCCTGCGTCACCAACAAGCCGCACCGTTTCGCGGTCGAATTGCTGGAGCAATACGGGCTCAGCCAGTATTTCAGCGTCGTACTCGGCGGCGACAGTCTGCCGGAAAAAAAACCGGATCCGCTGCCCATGCTCACCGCCGCGGCCCAGCTAGGCGTCGCGCCGCAAGCCACCGTTGCCATCGGCGATTCGGAAAACGATGCACTGGCAGGCCGCGCGGCGGGCATGGCAACGCTGACGCTGCCGTACGGCTACAACCACGGCCGAGCTATACAAGAAATAAAATCCGATGGTATAGTTGCCTCGCTGCTCGATGCCGCCAAGGCTATCGCAGCGCACCATTCCACGACCTGAAAAGTCCCTCATCCTCATGTTTCTGAATAAAAAACGGAGTCTGATTAGCATCGACCGGGGAGCCTGGCCCTGGCGTCGCTGGTCGCGCTAACCTCGCCTGAGGTACGCTGAAGCTCGTCTTCGGCAACCGTTTTTTACTTCGCTGCGCTCACGCGTTTTTTCCATCACCTTGTTTCGCTGCATCGGTTGATTTGGCCTTCGTGTACCCGCAAAGTACATCTGTGCGCTGAAACCCCTTGCATGCGTCGATGGGAAACTCGCGCCGGTCGGTATCATCGTGTCGACACGTCGAACGAACGCCTGACCGTCCGCGTCGCGCCCCGCTTTGTCCGACGCATAGTGCCGTCTGACGTACGTACAGGATCGGAACATGACCGAACTCGAATTCCAGTCCCTCGCCAACGAGGGTTTCAACCGCATTCCGCTGATCGCGGAAGCGCTCGCCGACCTCGAAACGCCGCTCTCGCTGTACCTGAAGCTCGCTCAGCCCGAGCGCAACGGCGCCAACTCGTTCCTGCTGGAATCGGTGGTGGGCGGCGAACGCTTCGGCCGCTATTCATTCATCGGACTGCCGGCTCGCACGCTGCTGCGCACCCGCAACGGCGTATCGGAAGTGGTGCGGGACGGCAAAGTCGTCGAAACGCATGAGGGCGATCCGCTCGAGTTCATCCAGCAATTCCAGGGCCGCTTCAAAGTGGCACAGCGTCCCGGTCTGCCGCGTTTCGCCGGCGGGCTGGCGGGCTACTTCGGCTATGACGCGGTGCGCTACATCGAGAAAAAACTCGCGCACACCGCACCGAAAGACGATCTGAACCTGCCTGATATTCAGTTGCTGCTCACCGAAGAAGTCGCGGTGATCGACAACCTTGCGGGCAAGCTATACCTGGTGGTGTACGCGGATCCGACGCAAGCCGAGGCGTACACAAAAGCCAGGCAGCGTCTGCGTGAATTGCGTCAGCGTTTGCGCACGACCGTGCAGCCACCGGTTACATCGGCTAGCGTGCGCACCGAGACCTACCGCGAGTTCGCCAAGGACGATTATCTGGCCGCCGTGCGCAAGGCGAAGGAATACATCGCCGCCGGCGAGTTGATGCAAGTACAGGTCGGCCAGCGTCTGATCAAGCCTTACCGCGACAATCCGCTGTCGCTGTATCGCGCGCTGCGCTCGTTGAATCCGTCGCCGTACATGTACTACTACAACTTCGGCGACTTCCACGTGGTCGGCGCGTCGCCGGAAATCCTGGTGCGTCAGGAAAAGCGCGGCGAAGATCGCATCGTGACGATCCGGCCGCTCGCCGGCACGCGTCCGCGCGGCAACACGCCGGAACGTGACGCGGAACTCGCCACCGAACTGCTGAACGATCCGAAGGAAGTCGCCGAACACGTCATGCTGATCGACCTCGCGCGTAACGACGTGGGCCGTATCGCCCAGATCGGCTCGGTGGTCGTCACCGACAAGATGGTGATCGAGAAGTACTCGCACGTGCAGCACATCGTGAGTTCGGTCGAAGGCAAGCTAAAGCCCGGCACCACCAATTTCGACGTGTTGCGCGCCACCTTCCCGGCCGGCACGCTGTCCGGCGCGCCGAAGGTCCGCGCGATGGAATTGATCGACGAACTGGAACCGGTGAAGCGCGGCCTCTACGGCGGTGCGGTCGGCTATCTGTCTTTCACCGGCGAAATGGATCTGGCCATCACGATCCGCACCGGCGTGATCGCAAACGGCAATCTGTATGTGCAGGCGGCAGCGGGTGTAGTCGCGGATTCGGTGCCGGAATCCGAATGGCAAGAGACCGAGAACAAGGCGCGCGCTGTGCTGCGCGCCGCCGAACAGGTTCAAGACGGCCTCGATAGCGACTTCTGACCGGAGACACACCATGCTGCTTATGATCGACAACTACGACTCGTTCACCTACAACCTGGTGCAGTACTTCGGCGAACTCGGCGAAGACGTACGCACCTATCGGAACGACGAAATCACGCTGGACGAAATTGCGAAACTCAACCCGGAGCGCATTTGCCTGTCGCCCGGCCCAAGCAACCCGCAACACGCCGGCATCACGCTCGACGTGTTACGCGAATTTAGCGGCAAGACGCCGATCCTCGGCGTCTGCCTCGGCCATCAGGCAATCGGCGAAGCCTTCGGCGGCCGCGTGGTGCGTGCGCAAACCATCATGCACGGCAAGGTGAGCACGATCGAAACCGACTGCAAAGGCGTGTTTGCCGACCTGCCGAAGCATTTCGTCGTGACGCGTTATCACTCGCTCGCGATCGAACGCGAATCGCTGCCTGACTGTCTCGAAGTGTCCGCATGGACCGAAGACGGCGAAATCATGGGCGTGCGTCACAAGGAACTGGCCGTTGAAGGCGTGCAGTTCCATCCGGAATCGATTCTTTCCGAACACGGCCACGCATTGCTCGAAAACTTCGTGAAGCAGTCGAAGACCGCTCACCGCACCGCTTGATCAAGAGAGACGAAATCATGTCGATTACGCCCCAGGAAGCGCTGCAACGGACTATCGAGCACCGCGAAATTTTCCACGACGAAATGCTGCACCTGATGCGGCTCATCATGCGCGGCGAACTGTCGCCGGTGATGTCGGCGGCGATCATCACCGGCTTGCGCGTCAAAAAAGAGACCATCGGCGAAATTACCGCTGCCGCCACGGTGATGCGTGAATTTGCCCGGCATGTCGACGTGCAGGACAACTCGAACTTCGTCGATATCGTCGGCACCGGCGGCGACGGCTCGCACACCTTCAATATTTCCACGGCGACGATGTTCGTCTCCGCCGCGGCCGGCGCCAAGGTCGCGAAACACGGCAATCGCGGCGTGTCGAGCAAGTCGGGCAGCGCGGATGTACTCGAAGCGCTCGGCGTGAATATCGATCTGCAGCCGGACCAGGTGGCGGCCTCGATCGCGGAAACCGGCATGGGCTTCATGTTCGCGCCGAACCATCATCCGGCGATGAAGAACATCGCGCCGGTGCGCCGCGAACTCGGCGTGCGGACCATCTTCAACATTCTCGGGCCGCTGACCAATCCGGCCGGCGCGCCGAACCAGTTGATGGGCGTGTTCCACGGCGACCTCGTCGGCATTCAGGTGCGCGTGATGCAGCGCCTCGGCGCAAAGCACGTGCTCGTGGTGTACGGTATGGACGGCATGGACGAAGTCTCACTCGGCGCAGCCACGCAAGTCGGCGAGTTGCGCGACGGCCAGATCCACGAGTACGAGATCCATCCGGAAGACTTCGGCATGCAGATGGTGTCGAACCGCACGCTGAAAGTGGCAGACGCCACCGAATCGAAAGCGATGCTGCTCGAAGCGCTCGACAACAAGCCGGGCGTCGCGCGTGAAATCGTCACGCTGAATGCGGGCACAGCGCTCTATTCGGCGAACGTGGCGGCGTCGATTGCGGACGGCATCCAGTTGGCGCGCGAAGCGATCGCGAGCGGCAAGGCTCGGGCGAAGGTCGACGAGCTGATCCGCTTCACTCAGCAATTCAAGCAGTAACTACGTAGCGAGACACTCATGAGCGACATCCTCGACCGCATCATCGCGGTCAAACGCGAAGAAGTCCGCGCGGCCGAACAGAGCGCGCCGCTCGAAGAACTGCGCCTCGAAGCATCGTCGCGCGACATCCGCGATTTCGTCGGCGCATTGCGCGCGAAACACGCGGCCGGTCTGGCCGCCGTCATTTCCGAAGTGAAGAAAGCGAGCCCGTCGAAAGGCGTGCTACGTGAAAACTTCGTCCCTGCCGAGATCGCGCGTTCGTATGAAAAATACGGTGCGGCCTGCTTGTCTGTCCTCACCGACGTGCAGTTCTTCCAGGGCAGCGTCGCGTATCTCGAAGAGGCGCGCGCCGCCTGCAATCTGCCTGTGCTGCGCAAAGACTTCATCGTCGATCCGTACCAGATCGTCGAAGCCCGTGCGATGGGTGCAGACGCAATTCTGCTGATCGCCGCCGCTTTGGAAACGTCGCAGATGCAGGATCTGGAAGCGCTCGCGCATTCGCTGGGCCTCGCGGTGCTGGTCGAAGTGCACGACAGCAATGAGTTGATGGAAGCGCTCACGCTGAAGACACCCCTGATCGGTATCAACAACCGCAATCTGCGCACCTTCGAAACGTCGATCGAGACGACCATCGGCATGCTCGAATCGATTCCGGACGACCGCATCGTCGTCACGGAGTCGGGCATTCTGTCGCGCGTCGATGTCGAGCGGCTGCGGGCGATGGACGTGCATACGTTCCTCGTCGGCGAGGCGTTCATGCGCGCAGAAGAGCCGGGAGTGGAACTTGCGCGGATGTTTTTCTAAGCGCAGGTTCAACACGTAGGCTACCTAGCGGAGCAGGTCATGGGCATGGAACGTGAAATCAAGCTGGTACTGCCGGCGAGCCAGGTGGACGCGGCGACGCAGTGGTTCGTCGCGCGCACCGGCGACGAGGGCCGGCCGATCGAGCTGGCGAATATTTACTTCGACACGCCCAAGCTGACGCTGGCTACTTCGAAGAGCGCGTTGCGTTTGCGGCACACACCGGACGGCTGGCTGCAAACGTTCAAGACTGTGGGCAACGCCAAGGATGGTCTGCACAGCCGGCACGAGTGGGAAATGCCGGTCGCGGGCGAAAAGCTTGAGATCGAAGCCCTGTTGCGTCAGTGTGACGAGCCCGCAGCCGCGGAAGCCCTGCGTCAGGCCGCGCCGGAACTGATCGAACTGTTCCGCACGAATTTCACCCGCACACTGTGGAATGTCGTGCTGGATGGCGCCGAAGTCGAAGCCGCAATCGACCAGGGTGACGTTATCGCGGAGGTGAACGGTGAGAGGCGCCGCACGCCGATCTCCGAAGTCGAACTGGAATTGAAGTCCGGCGACGAAGCGGTGCTCAATACGCTTGCGGCAGAACTCGGCAAACAGGTGGCCGGCCTCGCACCGGACAACATCAGTAAGGCGCAGCGCGGCTATCAATTGCGGGCGGCTTAAGCCCTCGGCGTGTGTGACAGCCTTTGCCCCGCGCGCCGAAACCCTGCCTCAGCGCCACGCCTCTGCGCGCCAGCGCACGCCGGCAAGGTACACAACGCCCACACGGCACCCACACCTTGAGCTAGCCCACGTTTGCTGCGACACTTCCCCGCCATGACCTCAGCTTCCCGTACCCGCTCCAATCCGTCGCAAGCCTCGTTGTTCGGCGACACCTCTGCCACGCCGGCCGGCACAACAGCGCACCCGCAGCCGACACCAACCGCCGCCGGCTCACCGCCGCCGACGCTCGAAGCCCAATTCGCCGCCCTGCCCCCGGCCTGGCGCGCACACCTGAAACCGTTCATCGAAAGCGACGCCTACGCGCCATTGTGCCGTTTCGTCGACGGTGAGCGCGCGGCCGGCAAAACCGTCTATCCCGCCGACGTCTTCCGGGCCCTGCGCCTCACCAGCCCCGACGAAGTCAAAGTCGTGATCCTCGGTCAGGACCCGTATCACGGTGAAGATCGCGGCACGCCGCAAGCGCACGGACTGGCGTTTTCAGTGGCGCCAAACGTCCGCACGCCGCCGTCGCTGCGCAACATCTTCAAGGAAATCGCCACGAGCCTCGGCCACGAGCCGCCGCGTCATGGCTGCCTCGACACATGGGCCAAACAGGGCGTGCTGCTGTTGAACACGGTGCTGACCGTCGAGCGCGATTCGGCCGCGAGTCACGCGAAACGTGGCTGGGAAAAATGCACCGATACGCTGATCCACGAACTGGCCATGCGCCATGACGGCCTCGTATTCATGCTGTGGGGCGCGCATGCGCAAGCCAAACGCGCGCTGCTAGGCGGCAAGTCGCATTACGTGCTGGAGGCGCCGCATCCGTCGCCGCTGTCGGCGCATCGCGGCTTTCTCGGCTGCGGGCACTTTGCGTCGGCGAACGAGTATCTCGTGAAGCACGGCCGCACACCGATCGATTGGCGCTTGCCCGACGAAGCACAGATGTTGGCATAAGGCTCACCGCGCGAAACGCACCGACACCAACGCAAAAACGCAAAAACGCCACGGAATCACACCCGTGGCGTTTTTTTCATTCCACCGCGCCGCGATCACGCAGCGCGAGACAAACCTCACACCTTACGCTGCAGCGATCGCTTCACGCGCGCCAGCCAATGCGGCGGTCGCAGCGTCCGGGCCCATGTTCAGGCCTTCAGCGTAGATGAAGTTCACATCGGTCATGCCGAGGAAGCCGAGGAAGCTCTTCAGATACGGCGTTTGGCTGTCGTTCGGCGTGCCCAGATACTTACCGCCACGAGCCGAAACCACGAACACCTTCTTGCCCTTCACGAGACCTTCCGGACCGTTCGCCGTGTACTGGAACGTGATGCCAGCGCGCGCGATGAAGTCGAAGTACGTCTTAAGTTGCGACGAGATGCCGAAGTTGTACATCGGCGCGCCAATCACGACGATGTCGGCGGCTTGCAGTTCGGCGATCAGCGCTTCGCTGCGTGCAGCGATCGCTGCTTGTTCCGGGGTGCGCTGGTCAGCCGGCGTGAAGAACGCGCCGAGAACGGCGTCGTCCAGATGCGGCAGCGGTTCAGCTTGCAGGTTACGGACGACGACTTGCGCGCCCGGATTCGATTGTTGCAGCTTAGCGGTCAGTTCGTTGACGAGGAGCGTCGAGTTCGCGCCTTGCGAGCGGGCTGCCGAGTTGATTTGCAGGATCGTGGTCATGGTTGACTCCAGTAGGGGCGCGCAGTTTTGCGCGAGTGGAGCCATTGTGATTTTTTACCGACGCGGGAAAAAGCCATCCGGCAGCGAAGGATTGTTGCACTGGTAGAACAATCCCCCGCCTTGAACCCTCGATTAATACCGTTCCGAATTACGGTCAGCTTGCAAGCCAGCGCTCCCGCGCCTTGCGCGCGGCGGGCCGCTTGTCGCTCACGGCAAGCTTATAGCGCGACACCTCAGGCCCGTCCAGCTTGACTTGCGCGGTACGCAGCTCGTCGCGGCGGAAAGCGTGAACTTCGACTTTTGCGCCCGGTAGATAGCGCGACAGCAGCGAATCAAGATTCGAGCCGGTCACGCGCAGACCGTCGAGTGCGATCAGCACGTCGCCCGCCGAGAGGCCGGCTTTTTGCGCCGCGCTGCCTTCGTGAACCGCTGCCAGCGCGCAATCCGCGCCGCCGCGCACGCGCGCGCCGAGCGAGGGCTTGCCGTTCTTTTCCAGATCCGGCGCAAGCGTGACACCGAACGGCGCGAGCAGCGTGTCGAGGGGCAGATCGCGCGTGCCGTACACGGCTTCGGCGAACAATTCGCCCAGTTGCACGCCAGTCGCTTCGGCAAAAATCGCCTCGATCTCACCTTCTTCGACGCCGACGGGCTTACCGCGATAGAAGTCGCGCCCAAACCGCTGCCACAGCAGGCGCATCACGTCGTCGAGCGATTTGCGGTGACTGGTCTGCGCGCGAATCGTCAGATCGAAGGCGAGCGCGACGAGCGAGCCCTTGGTGTAATAGCTGACGATCGCATTCGGCGCGTTTTCGTCCTGCCGATAGTATTTGACCCAGGCGTCGAACGAGCTTTCGGCGACCGTCTGCTTCAGACGCCCACTGCCGCGTTGCACGCCACCGACTACCTTGCCGAGCATGCCGAAATAGTCGTCTTGCGAGATCAGGCCGCTGCGCACGAGGATCAGATCGTCGTAGTAAGAGGTGAAGCCTTCGAACAGCCACAGCAGCGACGTATAGTTTTCGACGCTCAGGTCGTACGGCGCAAACACGGCCGGCTTGATGCGCTTCACATTCCAGGTGTGGAAGTATTCGTGGCTGCACAGGCCGAGGTAGGTTCGGTAGCCCTCGGTGGCCGCGTCGCGGCCTTCCACCGGCAGATCGCCGCGATTGCAGATCAGCGCCGTCGAGGCGCGATGTTCCAGTCCGCCATAACCATCGGTGACGGCCTGCGTCATGAACACGTAGCGATCCATCGGCGCTTTCTTCGACGCCGGCTCGAACAACGCAATCTGCGTTTCGCAGATACGCTTCAGATCGGCGGACAGACGCGCCATATCGAGCCCGATCACGCGCCCCGCGATCACGATGTCATGCGGCACGCCGTGCGCCTTGAAGGTCGCCAGCGCAAACTCCCCCAACGTGACCGGATGATCGATCAGCTCGTCATAGTTCTGCGCGCGATACTCGCCGAAGCCGTAACGCTTCGTGCCGCGCGCTTCCGGCAGCGCGGTCGCGACCCGCCAGTTGCGATACGCCGCGCCTTCCGGCTTCTGGATATCGACCACGCACTGCGCTTCCTCATGACCGAGCGGCGACAGGAATACGCTGGTGCCGTTGAAAAAGCCCGTCGTATCGTCAAGATGCGCGGCGCGCACCGACAGGTCCCACGCATACACCTCATAGCGCAGCGTCAACGCGCCTTTGACCGGTGCTGCCTGCCACGTGTGCTTGTCGGTCTTTTCGACGCGCACCTTGCGGCCCGCGTCATTGGTGGCGCGCAGCGTGACGATATTGCGCGCGAATTCGCGCACCATGTAGCTGCCCGGAATCCACACCGGCAGCATGAAACGCTGGCCGGCCGGATCGGGATCGGCGACGGTCACGGTGACTTCGAACAGATGGGCGACGGGTTGCTTGGGAACGATGGTGTAGCGGATCGGCTTCATCGGCGGCGATTAGGAGGTTTCTGGCGGGGAGGTTCGGGGCTTGATGTGAAAGGAGGCGCACAGCGCGCCTCCTTTCTTCGACTGGTGCTGCGTGCTCAGTGCACGGCGGACATTTCCTTGTCCAGCCGGTCTGCCGGCACGGCGCCGGGCAAGCGGCGGCCGTCGGCGAGGAACACGGTCGGCGTGCCGTCGACGTTCATCGCGCGGCCGAGCGCCAGGTTCTTGTCGATCGCCGCGGTGTCGCAGGTGCCGGCGGCGGTGGGCGCCTGATGATCCTGCATCCAGGATTCCCATGCCTTTGCGCGGTCGGTCGAGCACCAGATCGACTTCGACTTGGCGGTCGAATCCGGCGACAGCACCGGGTACAGGAAGGTGTAGACCGTGACGTTATCGATCGACTTGAGCGTGGTTTCGAGCTGCTTGCAGTACGGGCAGTTCGGATCGGAGAACACGGCGATCTTGCGCGCGCCGTTGCCCTTCACGACCTTCACGGCATTTGCGAACGGCAGGCTCGCGAAATCGATGCGGTTGGTCTCGGACAGACGCGCTTCAGTCAGATTCTTGCGGGTCTTCGCGTCGACCATGTCGCCGAGCATGAGGTAGTCGCCGTTCGCATCGCTATAGATGATCTGCGTGCCGAGGTTCACTTCGTAGAGGCCGGCAATCGGCGACTTCGTCACGCTCTTGATCGTCACGTCGGCCAGACGCGTTTGCAGCGTGGCCTTGAGCCTGTCGGTGGTTTGGTCGGCCTGCGCGGAGCAGCCGATCGTCACGGCAGCGATCGCGAGCGCGACGGCCGCGATGCGAAAGGATTTTTTCATGCTGGATTCCTGGAGTTCAATCGCGCGCGTTGCGCGTTTTTGGGACGTTTCTGGTCTGACCGGAATGGCGTCCATCCGTTCATGATACCCGTCTCACCGGCCGGGCATGCCGGCTCCGGCGCTTTACCCCAGCGCGGCCGACACCAGCCAGCGCTTGATGAACGGCTGCGCGCCGACAAATGCCATACCGGTATTGCGCAATACCTTGGCAAACGGACCCGGCGCCGAGAAGAGCTTTTGCAGGCCGTCGGTGGCGATCATCAGCGCGCGAATATCTTCGCGGCGGGCGCGCTCGTAGCGGCGCAGCAGCACCATGTCGCCGAGATCGCGGAATGCTTCCTTGCCGGCGACCGTCTCGGCGAGCGCCGCGACATCGCGCAAACCGAGGTTCATGCCTTGGCCCGCCAACGGGTGAATCAGATGCGCGGCGTCGCCAACCAGCGCGACGCGCGGCGCCACGAGCTTGTCGACGGTTTGCAGCGCGAGCGGGAAGCCTTGCGCGGGCGTCACGCATTCCAAAGCGCCGAACTGCTCACCCGTCACACGCTCGACTTCGGCCGCGAGCTGCGCCGGATCGAGCGCGAGCAGTTGCTCGGCGTGCTCGGTGCGCGCCGACCAGACCAGCGACGCGTGGCCCTCCGGCATCGGCAGCAGCGCGATGATTTCGCCGTCCCTGAACCATTGGTAAGCGGTTTCGCTGTGCGGCTTTTCGGCCTTGAAATTCGCGACCACGCCGGTTTGCTTATAGTCGCGCCGGTCCATCTTCGAGCCGATCTGCGCGCGCACCCATGAATGCGCCCCGTCCGCACCGACCACCAGATCGGCCTCGAGCACATTGCCGTTGGCAAGACCGACGCTCGCGCTGTCGGCGGTAAAGTCGAGCGCCTGCGCGCGCGTGTCGATCCAGGTGAGATTCGGCTGGAAACGGAGAGCGGCATCCAGCGCGCGCTCGATCACCGACGACTCGACGATCCACGCTAGTTGCGGCACGGATGCCTGAAACGCGGAGAAATGGAGTTCGGCGTGCGCGTCACCATAGACGCGCATATCGTAGACGGGCCCGAGCTTTGACAGATCGAGCGCCTGCCAGACCCGCAACCGTTCCAGCAAAGCCTGCGAACTCGACGACAGCGCGTAGACCCGCGAGTCGAAAGTAGCACCGGCCGGGAGCGCCGTGCAGGGTTGCGCGAGCAGCGCCACGCGCAGTCCGCCTTGCGTCAGCGCCAGCGCCGCGGTCTTGCCGACGAGCCCGCCGCCGATCACGGCGGCATCAAAGGTCTGGTGGTGTGCGTTCATCCGCGCATTATAGCTGCGGGGGGTGCGGGGGACGGATCGAGGCGTGCGGCGTTTCGGCCTGAAACCTAGTGTCCAAGCGCGGCGTGGCCCGCATTGGCTTCACGCAAACGCATGAATTCACGGTCTGTTGAAAGGACTCTCCAGGCGCTCGTCACCAGTTCGCTCTTACGGTCGCGCTGATCCCCCCTTACGGTGCAGTCTGGGAAAACCCGGTCGTACACGCGCCACAGCGAGTTGAAATCATTGATATCGGCGAACTGCGCAATGCTGCGCTTATCGTCCTGCGAGAGCTGTTTCACCATGCAGTCCACCGTCTGACGATCGGTTGCCGCCTGGGCCTCTTCGTAGTTCGGCGATAGCCAGGCAACCACACCGGCGCCAATCAGCGCGGCGACCAATCCCCATCTTGCCAATTGTTTTATTGTCATCGTGCATCCTCGGAAAGGGCTCTAGCGGCCCTGGATCCGAATATTACAATGTTCCGACAAAATATTACCGCTAGCACGCTTTCCCGCGCCCGTCCCAGGAACCTTACCCGAACGGGTTACAATTGCGCTTTCCGTGACAAAACTCGCCCAGAATCGCCGAGGCAACGCCCCGATCTGGTGTCTTGTCCCGCTCCGCTGCGCTTCCTCCGCCACGCCAAACGCGAAGGCTTTTCGAATCCTGCACACAGCGTCGAGCGCATCACGCAACTTACTGATTCACTGAAGGATTTCCATGAGCCTCAAATGCGGCATCGTCGGCCTGCCTAACGTCGGCAAGTCCACTCTGTTTAATGCGCTGACCAAGGCGGGCATTGCCGCCGAAAACTACCCGTTCTGCACGATCGAGCCGAACGTCGGCATCGTCGAAGTGCCGGATGCGCGTCTGAAGGCTCTCGCCGAAATCGTCAAGCCGGAGCGCATCCTCCCGGCCGTGGTGGAATTCGTCGACATCGCCGGCCTCGTGGCCGGTGCGAGCAAGGGCGAGGGTCTGGGCAACCAGTTCCTCGCGAACATCCGCGAAACCGATGCGATCACGCACGTGGTGCGCTGCTTCGAAGACGAGAATGTGATCCACGTCGCGAACAAGGTCGATCCGCTGTCGGATATCGAAGTGATCAACACCGAACTGGCGCTGGCCGACCTCGCGACCGTCGAAAAGGCGCTGTCGCGCTATTCGAAGGCCGCCAAGTCGGGTAACGACAAGGAAGCCATCAAGAACGCCGCGGTACTGGAAAAGGTCCGCGCGCAACTCGACCAGGCCAAGCCGGTCCGCGCGCTCGATTTGTCGGATGAAGAAAAGGCCACGCTCAAGCCGTTCTGCCTGATCACCGCAAAGCCGACCATGTACGTCGCCAATGTGAAGGACGACGGTTTCCACAACAACCCGCACCTCGACGCAGTCACAAAGTTCGCGGCAGCCGAAGGCGCACCGGTCGTCGCGGTGTGCGCAGCGATCGAAGCGGAAATCGCCGATCTCGAAGAAGCGGACATGGAAGTGTTCCTCGCCGACATGGGCATGGAGGAGCCGGGCCTGAACCGCGTGATTCGTGCGGGTTTCAAGTTGCTGGGCCTGCAAACCTACTTCACGGCCGGCGTGAAGGAAGTGCGCGCGTGGACGATCCACGTTGGCGATACCGCGCCGCAGGCAGCGGGCGCGATCCACACCGACTTCGAGCGTGGCTTCATTCGCGCGCAGACGATCGCCTTCAACGACTTCATCACCTACAAGGGTGAACAAGGTGCAAAGGAAGCCGGCAAGATGCGCGCGGAAGGCAAGGAATACGTCGTGCACGACGGCGACGTGATGAACTTCCTGTTCAACGTTTGACGTTCAGTCTCTGCTCGGAGCGGCCACCAGCGAAACGCTGAGCGCCGCCGTACTCGAAAGGCCCGCGAAATGCGGGCCTTTTTATTGGCCGCCCTGCGTGCCGTGCTGCGCCTCACATCGCAGCGGCATAGCCATACTTGCCTTGATCACGGCCATCTTTTGCGGCGAATCCGCCAGCACTGCATCGATCCCCAGACACGCCGCCGTCCGATAATCATCCGCATTGTTCACCGCAATTGCGACGATCCGCACATCCGGCTTCTGCCGGAAGCAGGCGACCGTCGTGGGCGTCCACAGCGTTGCCTGAACCTCGGAGCGGCCTTCGCCCAGCGTAAATTTCTCCACCACGGTCATCTTCCGGTGCAACTCGAACGCCGCAGCGGTGTGTTCAGCCGGCGCGTCCACGCAGCCCTGGTTGAGCAGCACGCGCACGAGCCGCCCACGGGTCGCGTCGCGCGACTCGAATAGCTTCGCCTGCGAATAGGCAGCGAAGCTCTGCTGATAGTCAGCCTCGGTCGAATAGATCGTCACGCGCGACCACGCGCTCTCTTCATTGAGCACTTGCGCTACCGCCTGAGCCTGGGGCGCAGCCGGCAACGCTTTCATATCCAGGATGATCGGCGTGGCCAGCGGAATGGTGCGCAACGCTTCGCGCAGCGTCGGAATACCGATCGGATGTTCGCGATAGGGATAGATATCGCCGCTCCGGAAACTCCAGCCGGCGTTCACGCGTGCCAACTCCGCGGCCGTCAGGTCAGACACCGGACCTTTGGCATTGGTCAACGCCGACAGGTCGGCCGGCCGGTACAGAACGGGCACGCCGTCCTTGCTCAACTGCACGGTCAGCCACATCGCGTCGGCATGATGCGCAATCGACTGGCGAATCGCCTCGAGCGTGTTCTCCGGCGCGTCGCCTGTCCCGCCTCGATGCGCGATGATCTTCGGCAACGATGTCACCGGCGGCACTCTGGCGTCCGCGGTCTCAGTCGTCAGCGCGCACCCTGCCAGCATGAGACCCGCTATCGAACCGCAGACCGCCAATCGCACTGAACTCAGCATCGGGAATCCTGATTAATAAGCACTCTGATCAAACGTGCATGATCGCGCAAAGCACGCCCCCACCTCGCTGTCCATCATGCCAGTGCAAGTGCAGCCGCGTTCGGCGGCCTACGTTCAGCCTTGATCTCGCGCAACCCCGCGACTTCGGACGGGCATTGTTTCCGTTTCGTGACAGCCGATGTTAAATTGCGGCATTCGGCACCTGTCAAAAGCGGGCCGCCGCCCGGTAACCGACGCCGGACTGTCATCGAACACAACTAGAATCGCGCGATTCGCATTCGCGCCCGTTCCGTCAGCAACCATGTTGCATGACACAGGAGACAAATCGATGAATTGCAAGCCGCTATTCCGTTCGCTTTCCGTTGCCGCCGTGTTGAGCTTCGGCATCAGCCAGGGCGCCCACGCCGCCACTGAAATCCAGTTCTGGCACGGCATGGAGGCCGCCCTCGGCGAGCGTCTGAACGACATTGCCAACGCGTTCAACTCGTCGCAAAGCGACTACAAGATCGTGCCGGTGTTCAAAGGCACCTACGACCAGACCCTCGCCGCCGGCATCGCCGCTTATCGCAGCGGCAACGCGCCGGCCATTCTGCAGGTCTACGAAGTCGGCACCGCCACGATGATGCAGGCGAAAAAAGCCGTGATCCCGGTCTCGGAAGTGTTCAAGCAAGCCGGTGTGCCGCTCGACGAAAAGGCCTTCGTGCCGACCATCGCAAGCTATTACAGCGACGCCAAAACCGGCGAGCTGATCTCGATGCCGTTCAACAGTTCGACGCCGGTGCTGTACTACAACAAGGACGCGTTCAAGAAAGCCGGGCTCGATCCGAATCAGCCGCCGAAAACCTGGGCCGAATTGCAGGTTGACGCGCAGAAGCTGAAGGCGTCGGGCATGGCGTGCGGCTATTCGTCGGGCTGGCAAAGCTGGATTCAACTGGAGAATTACAGCGCCTGGCACGGCGCACCGTTCGCGTCGAAAAACAACGGCTTCGACGGCCTCGACGCGCAGCTCGAATTCAACAAGCCGCTGCAGGTCGCGCACATCCAGTTCCTGCAGAACATGCAGAAGGATGGCACCTTTACATACGTTGGCCGCAAGGACGAACCGGTGTCGAAGTTCTATAGTGGCGACTGCGGGATCATCACGAACTCGTCCGGCTCGCTTGCCACGATCAAGAAGTACGCCAAGTTCAACTTCGGCACCGGCATGATGCCGTACGACGCAAGCGTGAAGGGTGCGCCGCAGAACGCGATCATCGGCGGCGCCAGCCTGTGGGTGCTCTCGGGCAAAGACCCGGCCGTCTACAAGGGCGTGGCGAAGTTCCTCGCGTATCTATCGTCGGCGCCTGTTGCTGCGAAGTGGCATCAGGACACCGGCTATCTGCCGGTCACAACCGCCGCGTATCAACTGACGCAGCAGCAAGGTTTCTACGAGAAGAATCCGGGCAGCGACACGGCGATCAAGCAGATGCTCAACAAGCCGCCGCTGCCGTACACGAAGGGCTTACGTCTTGGCAACATGCCGCAGATCCGCACCGTCATCGACGAAGAACTCGAACAGGTCTGGGCAGGAAAGAAGACGCCGCAACAGGCGCTTGATTCATCCGTGTCGCGAGGTGACGAGCTGCTGCGCCGCTTCGAGAAAGCCGGTAACTAAGAAAGTACTCGCCGCCAGGGTTTCGGTGCGCTCGCCCCGAAACCCGACGTTGCAGTAGAACCTTGGGAATTCTCGATGGAAAAGCGCTCTAGCTTCGGCACCAGCGTCCTGCCCTACCTGCTGGTTGCGCCGCAACTCGCGATCACGCTGCTGTTCTTTCTGTGGCCGGCGGGTGAAGCGCTGTGGCAATCCACGCAAAGCCAGGACGCGTTCGGCACGTCGAGCGAGTTTGTCGGACTGGCCAACTTCAAGCAGTTATTCGCCGATCCGCTTTATCTGTCGTCGTTCAATACGACGTTGATTTTTTGCGCGCTCGTCACCGTGTGTGGATTGATGATTTCGCTCTTGCTGGCAGTCTGCGCGGATCGCGTCACACGCGGTGCCAGGACCTATCAAACACTACTGATCTGGCCGTACGCGGTCGCGCCCGCGATCGCCGCCGTGTTGTGGTCGTTCCTGTTCAACCCGAGCATCGGCCTCATTACCTATGCGCTCGCGAAGTACGGCATCGTGTGGAATCACGCTTTGAATGCGGGCCAGGCGATGTTTCTGGTCGTGCTGGCTTCCGTATGGAAACAGGTCAGCTATAACTTTCTGTTCTTCTATGCCGGCTTGCAGGCGATTCCGCGTTCGCTGATCGAAGCGGCGGCCATCGACGGCGCCGGTCCGGTGCGGCGCTTCTTCGGCATCGCCCTGCCGCTGCTCTCGCCGACCAGCTTCTTCCTGCTGGTGATCAATATTACCTACGCGTTCTTCGACACCTTCCCGGTGATTGACGCCGCCACCGGCGGCGGCCCGGCGCAATCCACCCGCACGCTGATCTACAAGATCTTCGCCGAAGGCTTCCAGGGGTTGGACATCGGCAGCTCGGGCGCGCAGTCGGTCATCCTGATGGTGATCGTCGTCGCGTTGACGGTCGTGCAATTCCGCTTCATCGAACGCAGGGTTCAATACTCATGATCGAGAACCGCCGCGGTTTCGACCTCTTCTGCCACGCGGTGCTGATTCTCGGCGTCGTGCTGGTGGTGTTTCCGGTGTATGTCGCGTTTTGCGCGGCGACGATGAGCGAGCAGCAGGTGTTCAGCGTGCCGCTGTCACTGGTGCCGAGTACCCATCTGTTCGAGAACATCACGACCGTCTGGACGCATGGCAGCGGCAATGCGGCGGCGCCGTTCGGCCGCATGCTGTTCAACAGCCTCGTGATGGCGCTGGTGATTTCGGTCGGCAAGATCGCCGTCTCAATGATCTCCGCGTACGCGATCGTGTTTTTCCGCTTTCCGTTTCGCAATCTGTCGTTCTGGCTGATCTTCATCACGCTGATGCTGCCGGTCGAAGTGCGTATCTTCCCGACCGTGCAGGTCGTGTCGTCGATGCATTTGAGCAATACGTACAGCGGTTTGACGTTGCCGCTGATCGCGTCGGCCACCGCGACGTTCCTGTTCCGCCAGTTCTTCATGACGCTGCCGGACGAATTGATGGAAGCGGCGCGTATCGACGGCGCCGGCGCGATGCGTTTCTTCTGGGACGTGGTGCTGCCGCTGTCGAAGACGAACATGGCGGCGCTGTTCGTCATCACGTTCATTTACGGCTGGAATCAGTATCTGTGGCCAATCCTGATTACGAGCCAGCAATCGCTGACGACAGCCGTGGTCGGCATCAAAAGCATGATTGCTTCCGGCGACACCGCAACCGAATGGCATCTGGTGATGACCGCGACGCTGCTCGCGATGCTGCCGCCGCTCGCCGTCGTGCTGACGATGCAGCGGTGGTTCGTGCGCGGGTTGGTGGACTCAGAGAAGTAACTCGCGCAGCTTGGGCGAGCTTCGGCGCTGGACATGGAATCAGGAACACCGCGCTATACGCGGCAAGCAACGAAAAGGTTAAAACGGCATGGCTGCACTGACTCTGCAAGGCGTTAAAAAGACCTACGACGGCAAACAGTTCGTGCTGCACGGTATCGACGTAGACGTCGCGGACGGCGAGTTCGTCGTGATGGTCGGCCCGTCCGGTTGCGGCAAATCGACCTTGCTGCGCATGGTAGCCGGGCTCGAGCGCATCTCCGAAGGCACGATCTCGATCGCCGGCAAGGTGGTCAACGAATTGGAGCCGAAGGATCGCAACATCGCGATGGTGTTCCAGAACTACGCGCTGTATCCGCATATGAGCGTCGCCGAGAACATGGGCTATGCGCTGAAGATCGCGGGTGTCGATCGTGCCCAGATTGCGAAGCGCGTGCAGGCTGCGGCGCAGATCCTCGAGCTTGAACCGCTGTTGATGCGTCGGCCGCGCGAGTTGTCGGGTGGCCAACGGCAACGCGTCGCCATGGGCCGCGCGATCGTGCGTGAACCGGCGGTGTTTCTGTTCGATGAACCGCTGTCGAATCTCGATGCACGGCTGCGCGTGCAAATGCGCCTCGAAATCCAGCGCCTGCACGCAAGGCTTGCCACAACCAGCCTCTATGTCACGCACGATCAGATCGAAGCGATGACCTTGGCGCAGCGCGTGATCGTGATGAACAAGGGCCACGCCGAGCAGATCGGCGCGCCGACCGAGGTCTACGAGCGGCCGGCGACGGTGTTCGTCGCGAGCTTCATCGGCTCGCCGGGGATGAATCTGCTGGAAGGGCGGGTGTCCGACGACGGTTCTATGTTCGAGGTCGCAGGCAACGGGCCGAAGCTGCCGCTGACAGGCGTGGCGTCGATCGGCCGCGAAGTCGCCAAGGGCCGCGAATGGACGCTCGGCATTCGCCCGGAGCACATGACGCCGGGTCAAGCGGACGCGTCTCACGCCACCTTGACCGTCGATTCCTGCGAACTGCTCGGCGCGGACAACCTCGCACACGGACGCTGGGGCAAGCACGACGTGACGGTCCGCCTGCCGCATACGCATCGCCCCGCAGCCGCCGAAGCGCTGCAAGTCGCGCTGCCCGCGCAGCATCTGCATTTCTTCGATGCGTCGACGGGACGGCGCGCAAACTGACGTCACTACGGACGCCCTCTGCCGCCGCACCCTCGCCCCGAAGTACAATGCCACCTGAACTACCCGCCCGCGCGCGGGGCGTCGCGAACTTCGACGCCGTGCTCGAGCCGCGCCGGCCGGCGCCGGGCGCACTGCCCGGCTACAACACCGATTACCCATCCACCCACGACCGCCCGCCCCCACGCGGCCGGCGTCGTCAACGTCTATTGCAAGCAAATGGCCCAATACGTCTTCACCATGAACCGGGTCGGCAAGATCGTGCCGCCCAAGCGTCAAATCCTGAAAGACATCTCGCTGTCGTTCTTCCCCGGCGCGAAGATCGGCCTGCTCGGCCTGAACGGCTCGGGCAAGTCGACGCTGATCCGCATCATGGCCGGTGTGGACAAGGACATCGAAGGCGAAGCCACGCCGATGCCGAACCTGAACATCGGCTATCTGCCGCAGGAACCGCAGCTCGATCCGAACAAGACGGTGCGCGAAGCGGTCGAGGAAGGTCTCGGCGATGTCTTCGGCGCGCAAAAGAAGCTCGACGAGATCTACGCCGCCTACGCGGAGCCGGACGCTGACTTCGACGCGCTCGCCGCCGAGCAGGCGAAGTACGAAGCGATTCTTGCCACCACCGACGGCAGCGCCGAACAGCAGATCGAAATCGCCGCCGACGCGCTGCGTCTGCCGGCATGGGACGCGAAGATCGAACACCTGTCGGGTGGCGAAAAGCGCCGCGTGGCACTCTGCAAGCTGCTGCTCGAAAAGCCGGACATGCTGCTGCTCGACGAACCGACCAACCACCTGGACGCGGAATCGGTCGACTGGCTCGAACAGTTCCTCACGCGCTTCCCGGGCACGGTCGTCGCCGTCACCCACGATCGTTACTTCCTCGATAACGCCGCTGAGTGGATTCTCGAACTCGACCGCGGCCACGGCATTCCCTGGAAGGGCAACTACAGCAGCTGGCTCGACCAGAAGGAAGAGCGCCTGAAGCAGGAAGAATCGTCGGAATCGGCGCGTCAGAAGGCGATCAAGAAGGAACTGGAGTGGGTGCGCCAGAACCCGAAGGGCCGTCAGGCGAAGTCGAAGGCGCGTATTGCCCGCTTCGAGGAGCTGAACAGCCAGGACTACCAGAAGCGCAACGAAACTTCGGAAATCTTCATCCCGGTCGGCGACCGCCTGGGTAACGAAGTGATCGAGTTCAAGAACGTCAGCAAGTCATATGGCGACCGTCTGTTGCTCGACGACGTCAGCTTCAAGATTCCGGCGGGCGCAATCGTCGGCATCATCGGGCCGAACGGCGCCGGTAAGTCGACGCTGTTCCGCATGCTGACCGGCCGCGAACAGCCGGATTCGGGCGAGATCGTGCAAGGCCCGACGGTCAAGCTCGCGTACGTGGATCAAAGCCGCGACGCGCTCGACGGCTCGAAGACCGTGTTCGAAGAAATCTCCGGCGGTGCGGACGTGCTGACGGTCGGCAAGTACGAAACGCCTTCGCGTGCGTACATCGGCCGCTTCAACTTCAAGGGCGGCGATCAGCAAAAGACCGTCGGCAATCTGTCGGGCGGTGAGCGCGGCCGGCTGCATCTGGCGAAGACGCTGATCGCGGGCGGCAACGTGCTGCTGCTGGACGAACCGTCGAACGACTTGGACGTCGAAACGCTGCGCGCGCTGGAAGACGCGTTGCTCGAGTTCGCCGGCTCCGTCATGGTGATCTCGCACGATCGCTGGTTCCTCGACCGGATCGCGACGCACATCCTGGCGTTCGAAGGCGATTCGCAAATCACGTTCTTCGACGGCAACTACCAGGAATACGAAGCGGACAAGCGCGCACGTCTGGGTGAAGAAGCTGCACGTCCGAAGCGTCTGCGTTACAAGCCGATCGCGCGATAAATCTCGAACCTGGCGGCCCGCTCGTTGGCTGATGAGCGAGCTGTTTGCAGGTCGGTTTTTTGCTGACGGTTTCGTGGACGTTTTTGTGGACGGTTTTGCTGACCGCCCGATCGGCGTGTTTTGCCGGCCAATTGGCCGGCCATTTTGCTCACCATGGCATGCCGGAAACGCCTTGCGTTTGCCGGATAGGCGGTAGGGCACATGCATTGCGTGCCACGGCGTGATACACGTTGTCCCGGCGGGATACAGCCGCTCCGGGCGTCAAATCAAATGCGGTCAGACCGGCGCACGCACAGGCCAATCAATGCCACGCCGTGTACAGCGCGGCGACGAGGAGGCAAGCATGGCGATGTCGAAGGGCAAGCGCTGGGTCATTGCCGTAGGCGGCGTGCTGCTGGTGCTGATCGTCGTCGCGGTCGGTGCGCTGCAGTTCGCGCAGCGCGAAGTCAAAGAACGCATCATTGCGGCGCTCGGACCACTCGGCAGCGCCGAAAGCATCGACGTCGGCCTCACTTCGGTTCATCTCACCAACGTTGTGCTCAAAGCGCCGCCCGGCTGGCCCGCCGGTGATCCGCTACGCGCCGACGAAATCATGCTCACGCCCGACATCCGCGATTTGATCGCGCAGCGCATGCATATCCGCAGCGTGGTGGTGCGCGGCTTCGACATCGCCGTGCTGCGCACCAAGGACGGTGGGATCCGTCTGATGCCGAATCTGCGGGAGTCGATAAACGGCCCCGACGACAACGAAGCCAGCGGCGGCGCAGCGCCTTCCTCCCGAGAAAAACTGGTCGATCACATCAGCTTCGAGCAAGGCAACTTCCATTTCTACGATATGACGGTTGGTCCGCCGGCATTCAAAGTGACGGTCAGCGACGCCAACGCGACTGTCGACCACCTGCAACTGCCCGCGCTCACCGACCCGACCAACGTCAGCGTCACCGGCTCGATCAAGGGCCCGACGCACACAGGCACCGTTTCATTCGACGGGTGGATCAAGATCGCCAGTAAGGATTCGCAGACCAGCAGCACACTGCGCGGCGTCGATGTCGTGATGCTCGATCCGTACCTGCTGAAAAAAACCGGCGCAAAGACGCAAGTGACGGGCGGCACGGTCGATCTGACGGTCGACTCGACGGTGCGGAACTATCAGCTGCATGCACCCGGCACGGTGACGATCCACCATCTGCAACTCGCCGAGAGCGGCAGCCCGCTCGACACCTTCATGTCGATTCCGACCCAAGCCGCCATCGCCGCGCTCAAGACGCACAACGGTGACATCACGCTGCATTTCGTGCTGGATGGGAATTTGCGCGATCCGAAGTTCTCGGTGCAGGAAAGTCTGATGACGCGCATTGGCGCCGGCTTTGCGAAAGCGATGGGCGTGAGCGTCGAAGGCGTGGCGAAGGGCGCTGGGGAGACAGTGAAAGGCCTGGGCAACGCGTTGAAGAATCTGCTCGGACAGTAGGCAGACCGGGGCCGAGGTAGCCGCCGCGCCGCTAAAGCGAAGGCGCGCCGCGCCGTCGCTTCAGGCAGCATCCTCCGTCACACGGAATCGCGCGCTTAGACCGGCAAGCCCAATTCGCGCAGCCTTGCTTCCGTTTTTGCTGCGTTCACGTGATGCACGCCATGCCAGCCGAGTGCCGTTGCGGCCTCGGCGTTTTTCAGATTGTCGTCGATGAAGACGAGCTCGCCCGGCTGGATGCCCGGCAGTTGCGCCGCGATCCGCTGATGCATTTCCGCGAAGATCGCCGGATCAGGCTTCACCAGCTTCACCCTGCCCGACACGACGATGTCGCGGAACCGCTGCAGCACGGGGTAATGCTCCCACGCATACGGAAAGGTCTCCGCGGACCAGTTCGTCAGCCCAAAGAGCGGCACATTGGCCGCCTCGAGCTTTTCCATGATGGCCACGCCCTCTTCCAGCACGCCGGCCACCATCTCGTGCCAGCGCTCGTAGAACGCGCGGATCAGCGGTGCGTGATCGGGAAACTTCGCGACCAGTTCCTCGGTCGCCTCGACGATCGGCTGGCCGCCGTCCTGACGGATCACCCAGTCCATCGAACAGACATGGGTCAGAAACCAGCGGCGCTCCGTTTCGTCAGGAATCAACTGACGATAGAGATACTCGGGGTTCCAGTCGATCAGCACGCCGCCGAAATCGAACACGACTGCCTTGATGGCCATGCACGCTCCGTCAGTAAGGTCGTGGCGACGAGGTCAGATAGCTTGTGTACGCAACTCGAGCCACGCCTTGGCCTCACCCGAAACATGCGGCGACAGGCGCGTGCGCACCATCTCGTGATACGTGTTGAGCCATGCGCGCTCGTCGTCACGCAACAGCGAAAGGTCGAGGCAGCGCGTGTCGATCGGGCACAGCGTCAGCGTTTCGAACTTGAGGAAATCGCCGAACTCGGTTTTCTCCGCAGGCACGTTCAGCACCAGGTTCTCGATCCGCACGCCCCACTTGCCCGGTCGGTAAATGCCCGGCTCGACCGAGGTGATCATGCCTTCTTCCATCGCCGTCCACGGTTCGGCCGGTGCGTAGTGCGAAATCACCTGCGGGCCTTCGTGCACGTTCAGGAAATAGCCCACCCCGTGACCGGTGCCGTGACCATAATCGGCGCCGGCTTCCCAGATCGGCGCGCGGGCGATCGCGTCGAGCATCGGCGAACGGATGCCGCGCGGGAACTTCGCGCGCGACAGCGCCATGGTGCCTTTCAGCACAATCGTGAAATCGCGCCGCTGTGCCTCGCTGACGGTGCCGATCGGCACGACACGGGTGACGTCGGTCGTGCCGCTCAGATATTGCGCGCCCGAATCGATCAGCAACAGGCCATTGCCCTCGATCACCGAATGCGAGTCAGCGGTCGCGCGGTAGTGCGGCATCGCGCCGTTCGCGTTGAAGCCGGCGATTGTCGCAAAGCTCAGCGACACGAATCCCGGACGGCGCGCGCGGGCTGCCGTCAGACGCTCGTCGATCGTCAGCTCGGTGATCGGTTCGCGGCCCAACGCGCCTTCGAACCACGCGAAGAATTCGGCGAGAGCCGCGCCGTCCTGTTCCATCGTCTCGCGCACATGCTCCGCTTCTGCCTCGGTCTTGCGCGACTTGAAGAAGGTGGACGGATTGACCGCCTCCACGACCTTCACCGTGGACGGCACCAACTGCAGCGAGCCATATGTAATGCGGCGCGGGTCGATCAGCAGCGTGCTGTCGGCCGGCAGCGCGGCCAGCGCTTCGGCCGCCTTCGCATACGGCTCGATGCTGATGCCGTCACGCGCAAGCGCATCGGCCAACGCCTGCGGCACCTTGCCGTCGGCGACGAAGAGCGACGCGCTCTCCGGACCGATCAGCGCGTGCGCAACGAACACCGGGTTGTAGCTGACATCGGCGCCGCGCAGATTCAACAGCCATGCAAGGTCGTCAAGCGTGGAAATGAAGTGCCACTGCGCGTCCTTCTCCGCCATCGCGCGGCGAATCTGCGCGAGCTTTTCCGAACGGGCGACGCTCGCGTGCGGCGCGGCATGCTCAAACACGGCGGCAGCGGGCAGCGACGGGCGCTGCGGCCAGATCGCGTCGAACAGATCGACGTCGGTGCGCAGCTTCACGCCGCGCGCGGTGAGCGCCTGGCTCAGTGCACGCGCCGCCGACACACCGAGCACGGCGCCGTCCACACCGACCGTGCCGCCGGTCGCGACGTTCTGCGCAAGCCATTCGAAATGCGGCGCGGTCTGCTGACCGCCGGTCATCTTCATCAACTGAACGCCGGTCCCGGCCAGTTGCGCGTTGGCTTGCTCCCAATAGCGGCTGTCGGTCCATACGCCGGCGAAATCGGCGGTCACGACCAGCGTGCCGGCCGAGCCGGTGAAGCCCGACAACCACTGCCGGCCTTGCCAGCGCCCGGGTAGATATTCGGAAAGATGCGGATCTGCGGACGGCACCAGATAGGCGGCTACGCCTTCGCGCGCCATCGCATTGCGCAATGTCGCGAGCCGTTCGGGGATGGAGGAGGTTTCGGGAAGTCGGGCATTCATCGGAGTCACCTGCAAATATTCATCGACGGGAAAGCAAGCCGACCGTCACGGCAACGGCGACCAGCGCGACGGCGGTACATACCGGCCATTCGAGCGTATCGCCATCATGAAAGAGACCAACCACGTTGCCGGCCATGCGCGCGACACCCGCCCCCAGTAAGCCGGCCAGTAACGCCACCCACCATTGGGCGCGGCTCGAACGGCGCAGCGGATGCAGCCACCAGCCCGCGAGACCGATCACCGCGCCCAGCACCACGATTCCAGGCCACCCCATCAGCGGCAGGCCTCGCGCAGTTTCAGATTCGTCTCATGGGCGCACGGGGCCAAGACAGCTAGCATTTTTGTCTCATTAACTATAGAGGTTCAGCACGGCGCTTTCCGCATAGCGGTTGAGTTTAGGGGTCGGGGTGATGTTAGGCAAGCTGTAAGCCTTACGGAGAAGCCTGACCTCTGGTAATTGCCAGGCTGAAAGCGCGCCATGCGAATCGCCCTTATCGAGCCGGATCTTCGGCACGCCACATTGGTCGGCCGGCTGATCTTTGCCGGCGGCCATATGTGCCAGCACTTCACCGCGAGCGCACCGTTCCTGCATCGCGCCGACGACGAATTCTTCGATCTTCTCATCACCGAGAACTGGGCCGGCGACCATTCCGCCGAAGACGTGATCCCGCGCGCCCGCTCCATCCTGCCTGGCTTGCCGGTGATCGTGCTGCTGTCGGAGCCACGCGAAAGCCAGATCGTTGCAGCGCTGCACGCCGGCGCCGACGACTGCCTGATCAAACCCGTCCGCGGCCCGGAAATGCTGGCCCGGGTAGAAGCGCTGCTGCGCCGCGCGGGCTTACGGCGACCACCTAACCGGCGGCGCGACACGATCGGCGGCTATGCGTTCGATGCGGCGCAGTTTGCCGTCACATTCCGTAATCAAACCGTCGCCCTGACGCCGAAGGAATTCCGCTTTGCGCTGCTGCTATTTACCAATCTGTCACGACCGGTGTCGCGCGCGCATATTCTCGAAACCGTCTGGACACGCCGCCGCGACGTAAGGTCGCGCACGGTCGACACCCATGCATCGCGCGTGCGGACCAAATTGCAGTTGCGCCCGGAGCACGGTTATTGCCTGACACCGCTTTACGGCTACGGTTATCAACTTGACGCGGTCGCGCCGGAAGCCGTTGTGGAGGCCGGATGACGCGCGCAGAATGAAAGAATCGTGAAAACGCTATAATATTGGGCTAAACCATAGCTCCCCATATGCAGCTTCTAACGATCGGAATCAATCACCACACTGCGCCTGTCGCCTTGCGCGAACGCGTGGCGTTTCCGCTCGAACAGATCAAGCCTGCACTGGACACCTTCAAGAGCGTCTGGCTCGGCCGCACCGCCCGCACGGCGCCGGAAGCGGCGATTCTGTCCACCTGTAACCGCACCGAACTCTACTGCGTGACCGACGACCAGGCCGCGCGTGAAGCCGCGATCCAGTGGTTCTCGAAGTACCACAACCTGCCCATCGACGAACTCGCGCCGCACGTCTACGCGCTGCCGCAGTCGGAAGCCGTGCGCCACGCGTTCCGCGTCGCGTCGGGGCTGGATTCGATGGTGCTGGGCGAGACGCAAATCGTCGGACAAATGAAGGATGCGGTACGCACGGCGTCTGAAGCCGGGGCGCTCGGCACCTACCTGAACCAGTTGTTCCAGCGCACCTTCGCCGTTGCGAAGGAAGTGCGCAGCACGACCGAAATCGGCGCGCAGTCGGTTTCCATGGCGGCGGCCGCCGTGCGGCTCGCGCAGCGGATTTTCGACAAAGTCTCGAACCAGCGCGTGCTGTTCATCGGCGCGGGCGAAATGATCGAGTTGTGCGCTACGCACTTCGCGGCGCAGCAGCCATGTGAGCTCGTCGTCGCCAATCGCACCGCCGAGCGCGGTACCCGCCTCGCCGAACGCTTCAACGGCCGGGCCATTCCGCTCTCGGAACTGCCCGCGCGCATGCACGAGTTCGACATCATCGTGTCGTGTACCGCTTCCACCCTGCCGATCATCGGTCTGGGCGCGGTCGAGCGGGCCGTGAAAGCGCGCCGTCACCGGCCGATTTTCATGGTCGATCTGGCCGTGCCGCGTGATATCGAACCCGAAGTCGGCCAGCTCGAAGACGTGTTCCTGTACACCGTCGACGATCTCGGCGCGATCGTGCGCGAAGGCAATGCGTCGCGGCAAGCCGCGGTCGCGCAGGCCGAGGCGATCATCGAAACGCGTGTACAGAATTTCATGCAATGGCTCGACGCGCGCAGCATCGTGCCGGTGATCCGTCACATGCATACGCAGGCCGACGTGCTGCGTCGCGCCGAAGTCGAACGCGCGCAGAAAATGCTCGCACGCGGCGACGACCCGGCAGCGGTACTCGAGGCGCTGTCGCAATCGCTCACCAACAAACTGATCCACGGCCCCACCCACGCGCTCAATCGCGCGAGCAGTGAGAACCGTGACACGCTCATCGAGTTGATGGGCGGTTTCTACAAACACTCCGGTTCTACGGAGCGTTAGCGGCACAGCCACTGCCGCACCGTCCGCGCCATCCTGAGTGGCCCGCGACATGCTTCTGCCCAGGGCATCTGCCCACTCCCCTAGTCGCCGTCCTTGCCGGAGTCCGCTCCGAAACCCGTCCGATGAAAACGAGCATGCAACGCAAGCTCGACCAGCTCACTACCCGGCTGGCCGAACTGAACGACCTGTTGAGCCGCGAGGACATCACCTCGAATCTCGACCAATACCGCAAGCTCACGCGTGAACACGCCGAGCTTGGGCCGGTCGTCGAGCATTACGCGCTGTGGCGCCAGGCGATGAACGACGCGGCGACCGCGCAGGAACTGCTGGCGGACGCGTCGATGCGCGACTTCGCGGAAGAAGAAATTCGCGCTGCGCGCGAGCGGATGGAAAAACTCGGCGCTGAATTGCAGAAAATGCTGCTGCCGAAAGATCCGAACGACGACCGCAACATCTTCCTCGAAATCCGTGCCGGCACGGGCGGCGACGAATCGGCGCTGTTCGCGGGCGATTTGTTGCGCATGTACCTACGCTTTGCCGAGCGCAATCGCTGGCAGGTGGAGATGATGTCGGCGAGCGAATCGGACCTCGGCGGCTACAAGGAAGTGATCGTGCGGATCGCCGGCGAAGCGGCGTATTCCAAGCTCAAGTTCGAATCGGGCGGCCATCGCGTGCAACGCGTGCCGGCCACCGAAACGCAGGGCCGCATTCACACGTCGGCGTGCACCGTCGCGGTGATGCCGGAAGCGGACGAAATCGGCGAAGTCGAGATCAATCCGGCCGATCTGCGCATCGACACGTTCCGCGCGTCCGGCGCGGGCGGGCAGCACATCAACAAGACGGACTCGGCCGTGCGCGTCACGCACTTGCCGACGGGCATCGTCGTCGAATGTCAGGACGACCGGTCGCAGCACAAGAACAAGGATCGTGCGCTGAAGGTTCTGGCCGCGCGCATCAAGGACAAGCAGTCGCATGAGCAGCAGGCGAAGGAAGCCGCCACACGGAAGAGCCTGATCGGCTCGGGCGATCGCTCGGAGCGGATTCGCACCTACAACTTCCCGCAAGGGCGTCTGACGGATCACCGGATCAATCTGACGCTCTATCGCCTCGACGCAATCATGGACGGCGATCTCGACGAATTGATCGCAGCCCTGGTCAGCGAGCATCAGGCCGAGTTGCTGGCATCGCTGGGCGACGCGGATTAAGCGCGGATGATGGATCCGGTCACGCCCGCCGCGCTGTTGCGCGCCTCGCTACTGTCGCCGCTCGAAGCGCGGATTCTGCTCACGCACGTGCTCGGCTGGCGGCATACGCAATTGATTACGCGCAGCGATGAAACGCTCGACGGCGCGGTAGTCGAACGATACCGTGTCCTGGAAGCGCGGCGTGTCGCCGGTGAGCCGGTGGCCCAACTGGTCGGCGCGCGCGAATTTTTTGGGCTTGATTTCGAAGTAACGCCGGACGTGCTGATTCCACGTCCCGAAACCGAATTACTGGTCGAAACGGCGTTGGCGGCGCTGGAAAACATCTCGCGGCCACGTGTGCTCGATCTGGGCACCGGCACCGGCGCGATTGCCGTAGCGATTGCGTCGATGCGGCCTGACACGCAGGTCTGGGCGCTGGACCGTTCCGCCGAAGCGCTGGCGGTGGCCGCACGCAACGCCGCACGGCTGCTGGATGCCAAACGCCCCGGCGGCGCCATGGTATTGCAGCAAAGCGACTGGTACGACTCGCTCGACACAGCATTGCGCTTTAACGTGATCGTCAGCAATCCGCCGTATATCGCGAGCGGCGATCCGCATCTGTCGGAAGGCGATCTGCGCTTCGAGCCGCGCGGCGCGCTCACCGACGAAGCCGACGGGCTCAGCGCGATCCGTCAGATCGTGGCTGGCGCGCCCACACCTTTGGCCGCCAACGGCGTATTGTGGATCGAACACGGGTACGATCAGGCGGAAGCGGTGCGCGGTCTGCTGTCGGCGCAAGGTTTCGTGCAAGTCCACTCGAAACAGGACCTTGCCGGCATCGAGCGAATCAGCGGCGGAATGTGGCCCGGCTGACCTCGATGGATAGCCTCAATCGCCGAGGTGACGAAGCGGTCCTCGGCCGGCTGTACCGAAATCCGCTATCATTTCAGCCTATTCCCTACACATAACGGAACCGCAAGGTCAGTCATGGATACGCAACAACGCATCAAGCAAATCGTCGACGAAAACAACGTCGTACTCTTCATGAAGGGCACCGCTCAGTTCCCGATGTGCGGCTTTTCCGGCCGCGCCATCCAGATCCTGAAGGCGTGCGGCGTCAACGAAATCAAAACGGTCAACGTACTCGAAGACGACGAAGTCCGCCAGGGCATCAAGCAGTTCTCGAACTGGCCGACCATTCCGCAGCTGTACGTGAAGGGCGAATTCGTCGGCGGCTCGGACATCATGATGGAAATGTACGAATCGGGCGAACTGCAGCAACTGTTCGCCGCGGCCTGAACGTCCGCCGTCCGAACGTTTGTTGCCCTCCGAAAAGGCGCCGCGAGCCATGGAAACACGCGCTGCGGCGCCACGCCGGCTGATCGTTGCGATCACCGGCGCGACCGGCGCGATCTACGGCATCCGGTTGCTCGAGACGTTGCGCAGGCTCGGCGGCGTCGAGAGCCATCTCCTGATTTCGAGCGCGGGCTGGCTTAATATCCAGCACGAACTCCAGTTGAGCAAAGAAGACGTGCATCCGCTCGCGGATGTCGTCCATTCGGTGCGCGACGTCGGCGCAAGCATCGCGTCCGGCTCGTTTGCCACCGACGGCATGGTGGTCGCCCCCTGCTCGATGAAGACGCTGGCAAGCGTCGCACATGGTTTTTCCGACAACCTGATCACCCGTGCCGCCGACGTCACGCTTAAAGAACGCCGTCGGCTCGTACTCCTCGTGCGCGAAACGCCGTTCAATCTCGCGCACCTGCGCAACATGACGGCCGTCACCGAAATGGGCGGCGTAATCTTTCCGCCCTTGCCTGCTTTCTATAACCAGCCCGCGACGATCGACGAAATGGTCGATCACACGGTGGCGCGTGTGTTGGATCTCTTCGCTTTGGGGCCGGCTATGTCGCCGGCGTGGCAAGGACTACGCGACCAGGAATAGCGCACGCGGCCGCATGCCGATGCGCTGTACGGTGCCCAGCCCAAGGCGTTCCTCTCCGTGCTTTGCCACGTTAGACGCGGTCCGTGTCGTCGCGGCCGCGTGCCTTGATCAGCCAGAAAGACCCGGACTGGCACTCTTGGGGAAAATCCAGCCGGCCAAGAGCGCCGGGAGCCATCGAGACCGCTCCAATTAACAACACCGGCGACACAATCAATTCCGTTTTCACCCGTTTATCAAACGTCGGTGCGCACCTATATTGATAGCAACCCCACTTTCGCGCCGCGTTCCCGCGGCGGCGTTGCTGCCATGAATCGCTTACCGTCGCTTTTCCTCTCCCACGGCGCGCCTACGCTGCCGATCGACCCGTCCCTGCCGTCCGCCGAATTCGGCGTGCTGTCGGCGCAATTGCCGCGCCCTGAGGCCGTGCTGATGCTGTCGGCCCATTGGGGCACGGCGCAGCCGGTGGCGAGCACATCCACCGCGCCGGAAACCATCCACGATTTCTACGGCTTCCCGCGTCAGTTGTATGAGATTCAATATCCGGCCCCGGGCGCGCACGATGTGGCGCGCCGTGCCGCTGTGCTGCTCGGCGAACACGGCATCCTCACCACCGCCGAGCCGCATGGGCTCGATCACGGCGCGTGGGTGCCGATGCTGCTGATGTTCCCGGAAGCCGACGTGCCGGTCGCACAGTTGTCGATCCAGCCGCACATGGACGCCGCCCATCACTTCCGAGTGGGTCGCGCGCTACGCTCGCTGAAAGACGACGGCGTCATGGTGATCGGCTCAGGCCAGATCACGCACAACCTGCGCGCTGCCGACTTTTCCGCGCGCCCGGAAGACGCCGATCCGCGCGTGGCCGAATTCACCGACTGGTTCGAGGCCAGGCTCGCCGCGCACGACATCGACGCGGTACTCGACTACCGCCGTCAGGCACCACACGCGGTGTTGATGCATCCGACCGACGAGCACCTGCTGCCCGTATTTGCGGCACTGGGTGCGGCGGACGACGATTATTCGCTGGCGATCCAGTCGCTCGGAACCTATCAGCGCTCGCTCGCCATGACGAATTACGTGTTCGGCACCGCCTGATTCAACGTCAAGGTCAACGTCAAGGTCAACGTCAACGCCAACGCCAACGCCAACGCCACGTCTACGCAACACTAGCGCCACGCGATCTAAGCGCCAAACCACGGTCGAAGCGCCGCAAACAAAAAAGCCCGCCTGAGCAAGTCAGGCGGGCTTTTTTCGTGATGTCCCGGACCATGACGATCCGGCGACCCGGCGGTCCGGCGGTCCGGCGATCCGGCGATCCGACGCAAGACTCAGCGCAGCAATTTAATGTGCGCCCATACCTTCGAGCACTTCGTCGTGCGTCTGACGCTCTTCGAGGTATTCCGAACGGTAGCCGCTATTTACGCCCCAGAAGTAGAACACCAGCGAGAACAAGGCCACCACCAACATGTCCCAGCCGTAGGGCAGAACGCCGCGGCCACCGAACTCCTTGCTGCCGATCAGCGACAGAATCGCCATCACCGGCAGGTAGGCCACGAGCCACCATGCAGCCTTCAGGTCACGCCCCCAGCCGCTGAAACCCGACTTCGCCTGGAAGTAGAAGTAGACCGGCAGCGCGACGACCATCAACAGAATGATTTCGCCGGTCAGCGGCCACTTCGCCCAGTACAGGATCAGCGACGCACACACGAAAGCGAACGGCGCAATGATCTTCATGCCCACAATGTGCAGCGGGCGCTCCAGATCCGTCGCCGCGCGGCGCAGCGCCATCAGGCTGATCGGGCCAGTCAGGTACGAAATCACGGTCGCGACCGAGATCACTGCCGCCAACGAACTCCAGCCACGGAAGAAGAACAGGAAAATGAACGAAACCAGCAGGTTGAACCACATCGCCTGACGCGGCACGCCGTAGAACGGGTGCACGTTGCCGAACATCTTCGGCATCGTGTTGTTGCGCTCCATTGCGTAGATCATGCGCGTGGTGGTCGCCATGTAGGTCGTGCCGGTGCCGCTCGGGCTGACGAACGCGTCGACGTACAGCAGGATAGCCAGCCAGTTCAGGTTCAGCGCAATCGCCAGTTCGGCGAACGGCGAAGCGAAGTTGAAGTGACTCCAGCCCTTCATCACGTCGCCGGGGCTCACCGCGCCGATATACGCGATCTGCAGCAGCACGTAGATCACCAGCGCCAGCAGGATCGAGCCGATCACCGCGAACGGCACGCTCTTGGCCGGATTGCGCGCTTCACCCGCGAGGTTGATCGGACTCTGGAAACCGTTGAAGGCGAACACGATACCGCTCGTCGATACCGCCGTCAGCACAGCCGACCAGCCGTACGGCGCAAAGGTACTCACTTCGCCGAAGTTTTCCTTGTGGAAGCCCGTCAGCATCAAGCCGAGGATCGTCGCACCCGGAATCAGGAACTTGAAGACCGTGATCGCCGAATTAGCGCGCGCGAACAGTTTCACGCCCCAGTAGTTCAGCAGGAAGTAAATGATTACCAAGGCTGCGGACAGTAATAGGCCGTTGGTGGTTAATGACCCGTCCACGAATAGCGCATGCGCCCATGGATACGGCCAGGTACTCATATATTGAATGGATGCTTCAGCCTCGATTGGAATCACCGAGACAATGGCGATCCAGTTGGCCCACGCACTGATGAAGCCCACCAGCGCGCCGTGCGAATAGCGTGCGTAACGCACCATGCCGCCAGACTCCGGGAACATCGCGCCGAGTTCAGCGTAAGTCAGTGCGATCGCCAGAATCACGACCGCGCCGATGATCCATGCACAAATGGAAGCCGGCCCAGCAATCTTTGCAGCCTTCCACGCGCCGAACAGCCAGCCCGATCCGATGATCGAACCCAAGCCGGTCAGCAGCAGTGCGACCGGCCCGATGTTCCGTTGTATAGAACTTTTCACATCTTCTCCTGTGTCGACCAGAGTTAGCGCTTTAGCTGTCGGCCAGAGTTAGCGCTTTAGCGCTTACTCTGGCCCCATGCAAAGCATTTACTCTGGTCCCATACACCGTATGTCGACCAGAGTTACGTGCTTTAGCACTTGCTCCGGTCCCGTGCAGATTGCATCAGAACCATGTCGGCACCGCGTGACAGCGCTTGTGGCGTTGGAAACGAGGTGACGCACATCCGGGCGCGGCGGTCGAAATCAGGTGCAACCGACGCGCGGCGCGTAGTTTAACGGTTGCACCCCCGCGATGCAGCGGAACTAAGGGTTCTCCCTAGCAAAATTTTTGAGCGAATAGCAAGGTTTGTAAGCAATTTTTACGCCAATCCATCAAATTTTTGTAAAATTGGGATGAGAGTGTTGACCTTCGCCCGAAATCGCCGTATAACGTTCGGGCAGGATTTCAAGCGGCGAGTGAATTGGTCTTTCGTAGTTCGCCCATCAACGGTACTCCGGTTGGTCCCATTACCCCCTTCCTTGATTTTCATGCGCACCCATTGGGCTTCGGCCTTATTTACCATCTTTAGGAACAAGTAATATGGAAACCGGTACCGTCAAGTGGTTCAATGACGCAAAGGGCTTTGGCTTCATCACGCCGGACGGCGGTGGCGAAGATCTGTTCGCGCATTTCTCGGAAATCCGCACGGAAGGCTTCAAGACGCTGCAAGAAAACCAAAAGGTTACGTTTGAAGTGAAGACGGGCCCGAAGGGCAAGCAAGCTGCTAACATCAAGCCGGCGTAAGCAAGCACGCTTCCTTCTGGACGCAAAAAACCCCGCCTCGGCGGGGTTTTTTTATATCCGTCGCAACTGTATGCGGCGATTATCTTCGCAGTATGCATTTGATAAGTTTGGTTATCCGAACAGACGCCGCGCGTGAATACCGAGACCTGTCGCGACGCTGGCAAGACGATCGCCGAATACCGCTTTGGCATCGGGAAATGCCGCCGCCAATGCACCCGATAGAAACGCCAAACCGGTCGAGCCACCTGTGAAGTAAATCGCGTTGACGTCGCGCGGAGCCACACCGGCTGCCTGCACCGTGTCGCGCGCCGCTTGCACGATACGTTGCGTCTCGTCCTGACCGGCCTTGATGAGTTGCGCTTCGTCGAATGCGAGGCGCAGGTCGTCTTCCACCTCGTCGAGGTCGATCACGGTCTCGCCGCCCGCCGCCACGCCGATCTTCGCTTCTTCCGCATGCGCAGCCAATGCATGCCCCAAGCGGCGCTCCACAACGCGCATCAGGCGGTCGTGATGTTTGCTCTGGATAAACAGATGCCGCATGAGCGCGAGTTCGCTGACGCGCTTCGGTGCGTAGACGGTGTTGATCAGGTGCCAGGTCGCCAGGTCGAAATAGATGCGGTTCGGAATCTCACGGCCCTCGGGGTCGAGCGTCTGATAGCCGAGTTCGCGCAGGATCGTCACTAGTTCGACGCGGCGGTCGAAATCCGTGCCCGCAACGTGCACACCGTGGTGAGCCAGCACGTCGTCTTTACGCTCGACGCGCGTCATCCGCTCCGGCCCCACCCGCACCAGCGAAAAGTCCGACGTACCGCCGCCGATGTCGGCCACCAGCACGAGTCCCTCTTCCGTCAGATGCGATTCGTAGTCGAACGCGGCCGCGATCGGCTCATACTGAAAGTGAATCTCCCGCAATCCGACTGAACGCGCCGCCGCTTCGAGCTGCTGCTGCGCCATCTGGTCCGCGCGCGGATCATCGTCGACGAAGAATACCGGGCGGCCCAGCACAGCGCGGCTGATCGGACCGCCGGCGCTCTTCTCGGCCGAGCGCTTCAGGTGGTCGACGAAAATCGCGATGATGTCCGTGTATTTGATCGCCGAGCCATCGCCGAGATCGGTCGAATTCTCGGCGAGCGGCGAGCCGAGAATACTTTTCATCGAGCGCATCAAACGGCCGTCGAAACCGTCGATGTACGCAGCCAGCGCCGCGCGCCCGAACTCGCGGGTGTTTTCGTCGGTGTTGAAAAAGACGGCGGTCGGTAGCGTGGTATAGGCGCCCTCGACCGGCGCAAGCCTAAGCGCAGCGCCGTCGGGGACGGCCACGGCCGAATTGGAAGTACCGAAGTCAATCGCGCAATAGTTCATGGCAGGAATCGCCGCTCACGGCTGGCGCGGACAGAAAGGGGAGCGGCTTTGTATCACGAAAGCCCAATCAGCATCAACTGACGCTTTCCGTGACGCCCGCAACAATGTCCCAAATCCGCCCGACGGAACAAAAATTGCTGAATTCGACAGGATACGCCGCCAATTTTCGGTAATCAGGAGACTAGCAGCAATGAGCGCGCCGCCTACCGCCGTTGTCCACGAGAAAAAAGCCGCCGTCATTGAAACCGACCTGCCCTCGCGGCTCGACCGTTTGCCGTGGGGACGCTTTCATTCGCTGATCGTCGTCGCGCTAGGCGTGACGTGGCTGCTGGACGGTCTCGAAGTCACGCTGGCGGGCGCTGTCGCAAGTGCGTTGAAGTCTAGCCCATCCTTGCGCTTTACCAACGCCGACGTGGGACTCGCCGGCAGCGCCTACATTGCCGGCGCCGTGCTCGGCGCGCTCGGCTTCGGCTGGCTGACCGACCGGCTCGGCCGTCGCAAGCTGTTTTTCATCACGCTCGCGTTGTATCTGGCCGCCACCGCGGCGACCGCTTTTTCGTGGAATCTCGCCAGCTTTCTGCTGTTTCGCTTTCTCACCGGCGCAGGCATCGGCGGCGAATATACGGCGATCAATTCGACGATCCAGGAATTCACGCCCGCGCGGGTGCGAGGCTGGACCGATCTCGGCATCAACGGCACCTTCTGGGTCGGCGCGGGACTCGGCGCGGCGGGCTCGCTGATCCTCCTCGATCCGAATCTGCTGCCGGGGGACTGGGGCTGGCGCGCCTGTTTCTTCATCGGCGCGGTGCTGGCACTAGCGATTTTACCGATGCGCATCTGGGTGCCCGAAAGTCCGCGCTGGTTGCTTACGCACGGCGGCGAACGCGACGCGCGCTCGATCGTCGACGGTATCGAAACTCGCTTTCGCGACGCAGGCCATGCACTCGCCGACGATGACCTCACGCGGCTAAGACTGCGAGCGCGCGACCATACGCCGCTGCGCGAGGTGTTTCACACGCTGTTCAACGTGCACCGGCGACGCGCGCTGGTCGGCCTGTCGTTGATGACCGCGCAGGCGTTCTTCTACAACGCGATCTTTTTCACCTATGCGCTAGTGCTGACCGATTTCTACCAGGTGCCCGGCGACCATATCGGCTGGTATCTGTTGCCGTTCGCGCTTGGCAACTTTCTTGGACCGCTGGTGCTCGGCCGGCTCTTCGACGTCATCGGGCGACGCAAGATGATCGCCACGACTTACGCTCTGTCCGGCATCCTGCTGACACTAAGCGGCTACCTGTTCGAGCAGCAGATGCTCACCGTCATAACGCAGACGATCGCGTGGATGGTGGTCTTCTTCTTCGCCTCGGCAGCGGCGAGTTCGGCGTATCTGACAGTCAGCGAATCGTTTCCGCTGGAAATCCGCGCGCTGGCGATCGCGGTGTTCTACGCGTTCGGCACAGCGCTGGGCGGCATCATCGGCCCGGCGTTCTTCGGCCGTCTGATCGACACGCATCAGCGCAGCGAAGTGTTTTTGGGCTATCTGGTCGGCTCGGGGCTGATGCTCGCCGCTGCAGCGATCGCCGCGATCTGGGGCATAGATGCAGAGCGCAAGTCGCTTGAGAATGTCGCCACGCCGCTTTCGAGCGTGGCGGACGGCGCGGAATGAACCACGCGCCTTAAGTATCGCGGAAGGCGGAGCACGACCACGCGCATTGAAGCGTGACCAACGGCGGGGAATGAGCCCCCGCGCCTTGCGTATCGCGGAGGGCGGAGGACGGACCCACGCGCATTGAACCGTCAGCAACGGCGGGGAGTGAGCCCCGCGCATTGAGTATCGCGGAGGGCGGAGGACGACCTACGCGCATTGATGCATCGGCAACGGCAGGAAATAAGCCCCGCGCCCTGAGCGTCAAGGGCCGTGCAGAATAAAAAAATGCGCGATCAGCGCCGCGCGTTTTTTCACCACCAGGGCTGCAAGGCGCTCAGAACACTTTCTTCCAGCCACCGCCATAAGCAATGTCGGCAAGCGGCAAACGCTGACGCACCGACTTCTCGCGCTCGCGCAGCACCGGATCGAGCTTGTCGACGTCGCCGTAATGGCCGAGCGAAATGATGGCGATCACGTCGACGTCATTCGGCAGCTTGAATGCCGTGCGGAACGCGTTCGGATCGAAGCCGCTCATCTGATGTGCGGCGAGACCGAGCGCATGCGCCTGCAGCACCAGCGCCATCGCCGCGGCACCCGCGTCGTACGGCGCGCAACGGTTCACTTCGCCCTTGTTGGTGAGCGTATGCGTGGTCACCGCGATCAACACCGGCGCCGACGCATTCCAACCCTGGTTGAACGGCACCAGCGTGGCGAACGCCTGCTTGAAAGAGACTTCATCGACGCTGCGGTCGAATACGAGGAAACGCCACGGTTGCGCGTTATACGAAGACGGCGCCCAGCGTGCCGCTTCGAGCACCGCATGCAGATTCTCGCGGCTCACCGGCTCGCTCGAATACGCGCGCGGGCTCCAGCGACCTGCAATCAGCTCGTGAATGGCAACTGCGGTAGGGGCGGGTTTGTTGGTCATGCGCTTCTCTCGGTCGAAATTCATGATCGACGGGCATTTGCCCGGGGTGTCATAGCATAACCGGGCTGAGCCGCTCGCGCTCCAACAAGTGCGTAGTTGTTTTCACGTGTTTTCACGCTGGCTGCAATGGCAAACGGCCCCCTATGAGGCCGTTTGCGCTGGTTCACTTTGTTTACCGCGCACAGGGGCTCAGCTTCACACCGCTTGTGGCTCCGGCACCTTGGCCGGCCGGTTGATCCGCAGCACGATCACGGCGGCAACCAGGCACAGCCCGCCAGAAATCATCGACGCCACCGTGTACGTGCCGAGACTCGCGCGCAGCATGCCCGCGCCGAGCGCCGCGAAGGCCGCACCGAGCTGGTGGCCGGCGACCACCCAGCCGAACACGACCGGCGCCGCTTCCTTGCCGTAGACATCGGTCGCGAGACGCACGGTGGGCGGCACGGTGGCGATCCAGTCAAGTCCGTAGAACACCGCGAACAATGGCAGGCCGAAGAAATCGATGCCGAACGCGTGCGGCAGATACATCAGCGACAAACCGCGCAGACCGTAGTACCAGAACAGCAACACGCGGCTATTGAAGCGGTCCGACAACCAGCCCGACAGCGTCGTGCCGAACAGATCGAAGATGCCCATTGCGGCGAGCAAGGATGCGCCCTGCACTTCGGTCATGCCGTAGTCGCCACACATGGCGATCAGGTGCGTGCCGACGTAACCATTGGTGCTCGCGCCGCAGATAAAGAAGCTGAAGAACAGCAGCCAGAAATCACGCGTCTTGCTCGCCATGGCGAGCGTGCCGAAGGCAATGGCCAGCGGATTCTGTTTGGTCAGGGTAGTGGAGATCGGCGCGTTGGCCGGTTCGCCGAACGGGCGCAGCTGCATATCGGCGGGCCGCTCCGGCAACAGAAACGCGACCAGTGGCAAGACGATCGCCGCCGCGCCCGCGACGACCCACACGACCTGGCGCCAGCCGTAATGTTCGGCGATGGCCGCGAGCATCGGCAGGAACACCAGTTGGCCGGTCGCCGAACTGGCGGTGAGAATCCCCATCACGAGGCCGCGATGTGTCGTGAACCAGCGCGTTACGACCGTCGCGGACAGCGATAGCGCCGCCACCCCGGTCGAGCCGCCGACCATCACGCCCCAGATCAGAACCATCTGCCATGGATGCGTCATCAGCGACGACAACGCCACGCCCGCCGCCATCGTGCCGAGCGCGATCAGCAGAGTAGGACGCACGCCAAAGCGCTGCATCGCCGCGGCCGCGAAGGGCCCCATCAGGCCGTAGAGCGCGATGTTCACGGAGATCGCGAGCGAAATCGTCGCGCGGCTCCAGCCGAATTGATGCTCCAGCGGCACCATCATCACGCTTGGCGTGGCGCGCGTGCCGGCCGCCGCCAGTAGCACCAGAAACACCACCGCCACGGTCAACCAGCCGTAGTGGAAACGTCCGCCAATCAGTCTCGCTGCCCAGTTCATCGGTTCTCCAATCGACGCCTGCCCGCAGGCCGCCGCTCGCATTGTTACGACTTCGGTAAAGGACTTGTGACAGATCAGTCACAATGGGTGTTGCGATCTTAGTTACTGGTCGGTAACATGTCAAGGCGTCAATTCAATCCAGGTGGCATTCCATGTCCGACAGTGAAACCCCCAAGGCAGCCGGTGCACGGCGCGCGCGCGGCACGCAGACAGCCGGCCCGCAGGCGCAGCAGCATCTGTTACGCGCCGCGGCCGAACTGTTTTATCGCGAGGGTGTGCGGGCGGTTGGCGTCGACGCGGTCGTGGAGCGCGCGGGCGTGAACAAGATGAGTTTGTACCGCCAGTTTTCGTCGAAGGACGAATTGGTGATGGCGTATCTGGAGCAAAAGGACGAGCAGTTCTTCGGCTACGTGGAGAAGAGCTTTGCGAAGCATCCAGGCGAGCCGGCGAAGCAGCTTCAGCAATATTTCGACGACCTGGCGGTGCGTGCATCGATCGACGACTACCGCGGCTGTCCTTTCGTGAATGTATCGGTGGAGTTTCCCGACGCGACGCATCCGGCGCGGCAATTCGTCTTCCGCAACAAGGAGCGGCTAATGGCGCGGCTTTTGGAACTGACGACCACGGCAGGCGCCGATGATCCTGTGGCGCTGGCCAACGGGCTGGGTTTGATGATCGAAGGCGTGTACGCGGCCAGCCAGACCTACGGCCCGGGCTGCGGGCCGATTCTTGCCGCCCCGAAGGTGGCGGCGCAGTTGATCGCCGCAGCATGCGGCGGGTCGCCGGCGCGCTAAGGTTTTTGCCGTCCTATTGCGGTGGGGCGCGGATCGGTGCCGTTCCGCGCCGTTAGAATGGCACTTTCCCTTTTCGCTGCTTGCCATGTCGTCGCCTGCCGAATCTCATGATACTGTTATTGCCACCACTCGTCATTGGCTGACACAGGCCGTGATTGGGCTCAATTTGTGTCCTTTTGCCAAGGCTGTGCATGTGAAGGAGCAGATTCGCTATGTCGTGAGCGACGCTGTGGATATGGAAGGGGTTTTAACCGATCTCGAAACCGAGATTCAGACGCTCGTCGCAGCGAATCCTGAAGCGGTGGATACCACGCTTCTGGTTTTACCGCGGGCGCTCGGTGATTTTCTCGACTATAACGATTGCCTGTTTTTTGCCGAAAGAATGATCAAGCAACTTCGGCTGGAAGGCATTATTCAGATTGCGAGCTTTCACCCTCATTATCAGTTTGAAGGCAGTGAGCCCGACGATATTGAGAATTATACGAATCGGGCGCCTTATCCGATTTTGCATCTGCTTCGCGAGGACAGTATTGAACGGGCGGTTCAGGCTTTTCCCGATGCGGAAGATATTTATGAGCGGAATCAGGAGACCCTTCGGCGAATCGGTCTTAAAGGCTGGAACGACCTGATGAAAATGTAGTTCGCGCGGTGGCTATGAAAAAGCCACCGCCGTAGAACAGATCAGGCAGGGACAAAAAACCTTTCTTTCAACTCCTCGATCCCGAGCGTCTCCATCACTTCATTCAGCCTCTCGGCCGGCCGCCGCCTCGGCAGATCCTTGAACTGCGCAATGATCAGTTCATTCTTCATCGAATGCTCCCACCCGACCAGCTCGGTCACACTCACCTGATAACCATGTGCTTCCAGCTGCAAGCAGCGCAGCACATTAGTAATCTGGCTTCCAAATTCCCGGGTATGCAGCGGATGCCGCCAGATCTCGGTCAAAGCATTTCCCAGCGATTTACCCTTGTTCTGCCGTAGAACCCCCGCCACCTCAGCCTGGCAACACGGCACGACCACGATGTACTTCGCATGCTTTTCCAGCGCAAACCGGAGCGCGTCGTCAGTCGCGGTATTGCACGCGTGCAGCGCCGTCACGATATCGATCTGCGCCGGCAAACGCTCCGACGTAATCGACTCCGCTACCGACAAATTCAGGAACGACATCCCCTTGAAGCCCAGCCGCTCGGCCAGCTCCTCGGATTTCGTCACGAGGTCCTCGCGCGTCTCAATGCCGTAAATGTGCGACGCACCACCAGCGGCGTCCTGAAACTCCTTGAAGAAAAGGTCATACAGGATAAAACCTAAGTATGACTTGCCCGCGCCGTGGTCGACGAGCGTCACCGCGCCCTGCTGGTCCTTGAGGTCTTTCAGCAGCGGCTCGATGAACTGGAACAGGTGATAGACCTGCTTCAGCTTGCGGCGGCTGTCCTGGTTCATCTTGCCGTCGCGCGTCAGGATATGGAGTTCCTTCAACAACTCGACGGACTGGTTCGGACGGATTTCGTGGGTTTTGCTGGACATCGTGGGGACCGGGGACCGCCATCGATTGCTACGCGAACGTGCGACAGATGACGGAAAAGAGGAAAAGTTGCTGCCAGTTTACCGAAAGCGCAGGCCGCTCACCTAAGGAGCTGCGTCGACCATGCGAGAAACGCCACAAACCTGGAACACTTCCTGCTCGAAAAGCAGTATGCGGGACATTTTCCGACGTGGCTTGAAAGCATCTTGCGGGCCGGCTTACCCGATGGCGTAAGCCGTGCCGCGCATAACAACAGGCTGCCGGCCGTGGCTTTGATCACGCGAACCGAAGGCATGTGGGGAGGACGGTCCCGGAACACGGACCGAACGTTACGTAACCAGCGGCGCGCCGCGATCTCAAACGGACGCGCGCCTGGATAATAGAAGAGGCAGCGATGGACACGGTACCCAACGGAAACGTCGAGCAGAAGTTTCAGGAAATGCTGGCGAAGCTCACCGCCGCGCCCGCGTGGTCGGAAAAGCAGCAGCTCGAACTGGAAATGGCACGTGACATTTCCACCGAAATGCTGCGGCTGGCCGAAGTCATGCGCGATGGCAGCGTCGACATGGAAACGTGTCTGACCATGCTTAAGTACGCGAAAGTGCTCGACTTCGTGATGACGACGCTTGCTTCGCGTCGCGACATCAAACCGCAAACGCTGCGGGTCATTTTCAAGCTAGCCGGCCTGAAGGTGGATGAGGCTTACCCGGGCTAAGACGCCTACGCAACGCTCTGACCCGTTCGAGCGGCTCACCGCCGCTCGAACGGTCAGCCTCCCTCCGTCCGCAGGGAGAAGGACAACGAATCACGCGCGCGGTGCCTCGGCCGGTGGCGTGCCGTCGTGAAACAGCGTCTTGAGCTGCGCGCGCAGTTCCGGCGAGTCCGTATGTTTGTGCACCGTCACGGCATGCTGCACGGCCGCGTCGAGCAATTCGCTCTCGCTGTCGGCGGATAGAGCAACGGTGCAATTCATTTCGCTCGGGAACTCGCGGCAGTCGATGTATTTGCGAGTCATGGCAATCTCCTTGATCAAACGTCGAAACATCCAAACGAACAGCAGGCGCGCAGACCACGTCGCGCGCCGCGGCGTGGCAGCATTGGCAACGTCGGGCGGAATGAAAACGGCGGGTTAGTTTGACGCGGAAGGCGCGGATTGCGACCGATGGAAGGTGTTTGAAAAGTATAGTTCGCGCGTGCGGATTGCAAAGAAGCGGGCGCAAATTGGGCGGATACGAAATCGCCCGAACCCAGCGTTTTTCAGCCGGCTGATCCGGCATGCGGCCGCCCGTTTGCCCTGCGCTGCCCACGGTGTGAAAATAGCGCCCTTCGCGCCGCCCGATCGTCAGATCAAGCCGGCGCGCCGCCCCTCCGCTCATCCGCAGGACCGCATGTCTTCCTCCTTCGATTCCACCCGCGTCGCCGTAATCGGCGGCGGCCCCGCCGGCTTGATGGCCGCCGAGGCGCTCGCCCGGCATGGCGTACAGGTCGACGTCTACGACGCGATGCCGTCAGTTGGCCGCAAATTCCTGATGGCGGGCAAAGGCGGCATGAACATCACGCATTCGGAACCGCTCGAACCGTTTCTTGGCCGCTACGGCGCGCGCCGCGAACAGATCGCGCCGCTACTCGACACGTTCGGTCCCGACGCCTTGCGGGCATGGTTGCATGGGCTTGGCGTTGAAACGTTCGTCGGCAGTTCCGGGCGCGTTTTTCCGACCGATATGAAAGCAGCGCCGATGTTGCGTGCGTGGTTGCATCGGTTGCGGGAAGCCGGCGTGCGCTTTCACATGCGCCACAAGTGGACCGGTTGGGACAACGATGGCGGCGACACCGCCGCGCATACGTTGCGCTTCGCCACACCCGACGGCGAGCAACGCGTGACCTGCGACGCCGTGGTGTTCGCACTCGGCGGTGCGAGTTGGCCGCGGCTCGGATCGGACGCCGCCTGGGTGCCGCTCCTGAGCGCTCGCGGGGTGCCGGTGACGCCGTTGCAGCCCGCGAACTGCGGCTTCGATGCCGACTGGAGCCTCTATCTGCGTGAGCGTTTCGCCGGCCAGCCGGTGAAATCAGTGGCCATCATGCTCACCGATGTAGACAATAAAGTCCACAATCGACAAGGTGAAATACTTCTGACCGAAACAGGCCTCGAAGGGAGCCTGATTTATGCGCTGTCGGCTGTTATCCGGGAGCGGATTCTCGCCGACGGCGACGTCACGATCACGCTGGATCTAGCGCCAGGCTTGACGTTGGAGCGTGTGGTGGGCGAAGTCACGCGACCGCGCGGTTCGCGTTCCATGTCGACTCACCTGCATGGCAGAATCGGTATTAGCGGCGTAAAACTGGCCTTGCTGCATGAGATTCTGTCGAAGGAAGCCTTCGCCGATGCAAATGGTCTCGCGCACGCAATCAAGGCGTTGCCGGTGCGGCTCACGCGCGCCCGGCCGATCGCGGAAGCGATCAGTACGGCCGGCGGAGTTCCCTTTGAAGCGCTCGACACGCATTTGATGATCGAGCGTCTGCCCGGCGCGTTTTGCGCGGGCGAAATGCTCGACTGGGAAGCGCCGACCGGCGGTTATCTACTCACCGCCTGCTTCGCCAGCGGGCTGGCGGCCGGACGCGGCGCATTAGCGTATCTCGAGGCGCGCGGCGTACCGGTCTGACACGCCACTCTTCAGCGGCGCCTTATTGCGCGTCATCGCGCGTCATCATTAGCGCGCTTTCAAACGCCAGAGCGACGTCAGTTCAGCCATGCGCGCCGTATGCAGCGCGTCGGTTTCATCGGTCGACTTTGGGTGCCGCGGACGAATATCTTCGCGGCCGACCACAGTCAGCCCCGCCTTTTCGATGGCGGCGAGCAGCCACTCGCGCGTACGCAAACCGAGATGCTCGGCGAAATCCGACATGATCAGCCAGCCTTCCCCGCCCGGCGACAAATGCTCCGCCAGGCCGTTCAGGAAGCCGAGCAACATACGGCTTTCCGAATCGTAGATCGCGTATTCAATCGGCGATGCGGGTCGCGCCGGCACCCACGGCGGATTGCAGACCACCAGCGGCGCACGGCCCTCCGGAAACAGATCGGCCTGCACAAGCTCGACTTGCTGATCGTAGCCAAGACGCGTGAGGTTTTCTCGCGCACAGGCAAGCGCTCGCGGGTCCTGGTCGGTCGCGACGATTTTCTTCACGCCGCGTTTGGCGAGCAGCGCGGCCAGCACGCCCGTGCCGGTGCCGATATCGAACGCCTTGTTCAAAGACGGCAACGGCGCGCGCGCGACCAGATCCACATATTCACCGCGCACCGGCGAAAACACGGCGTAGTGCGGATGGATGCGCTCACCCAGCGCGGGAATTTCCACGCCCTTCTTGCGCCACTCGTGCGCACCAATTAGCCCGAGCAATTCGCGCAGCGACACGACAGAGGGTTCGTCGGTCGAGGGCCCGTAGGTTTCGATGCAGGCCTGCTGCACTTCAGGCGCGCGGCGAAGCGGGATACCGTACGCGGCGTCGAGCGGAATCAGAATCATGCCGAGCGTGCGGGCACGTTGCGACTGTGCCTGACGATGCAGGTTGAACGCGTCGATCGGCGTTTCGCCCTGCTTGCGCGGCTTGCGCTCCAGCCGGCGCGTGACCGCCTGCAGCAATTGGCGGGCGTTCTGAAAATCGCCGTTCCACAACAGAGCCGTACCTTCGCACGCGAGGCGATAGGCCGAGTCGGCGGTCGTGCGGTCGTCCGCGACGACTACGCGCTTGGGCGGAGGCACCGCGGCTTCGGAGCGCCAACGCGCGGAACGGGGGCCGTCGGCTTCGGGCCAGGTGATGGTTGCGGGGCTGGTCATGATGAAGGTGGGGTCTGTGTTGCGGGAGTGACGCGGTGAAACGTCGCGTCTCGGGGGGCGTTGCCCGCCGGAGTGACTGATCGTGATGCCGACTGACGCCCGAATAGTACCTCTCCCAACCGGGTTCGCGGGCGCAATTCACGATCACGCGTGATCCAGTGACTCGCGCCTGGCGCGTGCTGCGGCGATCCGGCGCAATCGACACTGACGAGCACCAAAACTACTGTCAGATCAATCGATTGTCATAGAAGGGACGGTTCATGATCAGCATGACACACGACGATTTGCGCCATCGCACGTTGACTAGAGGGTTCAACCTCACCTTCCTGCCTCGTGTTCGCGGCGTGAGGCATTCGTAGACAAAAATGTCCAAAATCGACAAGGTGAAATAGATCTGGGCAAAAGCGACCGTTTTGCCCCCCTCCGACCGTGCCCCGACGAGCGTTCTCGCTCGACAAATGAAAAAAACGGGTTTCTGAAATTTTTCAGAAACCCGTTTTCGTACAACTGGTGCCGGCTGCAGGACTCGAACCCGCCACCTCATGATTACAAGTCAAGCGCTCTACCTGATGAGCTAAGCCGGCATGAGGCCGTGATTCTACTTCATTTTACGATCTTGAGGCGAGCCCTTCCGCCACCTTTTGATCCGTCATCGTCAGGTTGCGGACCGTCCGTCGCGCTTTCGGCTTTGGCGGCATCAGCAGCGGAAGGCGACGTTTCGACCGCACGCGGCGCCACGCTGACGGGCCCCGCCGGCGACTCGGTTTCGTCTGCCGGTTCCGCGTCGGCGCCTGAATCCCGCGCTTCGCCGCCCGCCGATTCGACCGGGAACGCCATGCCCTGGCCGTTTTCGCGCGCGTAGATCGCAAGAATATTCGCGATCGGCACTTCGATCTTGTGCGACTTGCCGGAGAAGCGCGCGCTGAACTCGATCCATTCGTTGCCCATCTGCAGCTGGCTGGTCGCCTCGAAGCTGATGTTCAACACGATCTCGTTATCGCGCACGAACTGCCGCGGCACGCGCGTCTGATTGTCGACCCGGACCGCAATATGCGGCGTGTAGCCGTTATCCGTGCACCACTCGTACAGCGCGCGCAGCAGATAAGGCTTGGTGGAAATCTCTTGCATCAACAGTCCTCTTACCGGGTTTGGGCGCACACGGAAAACAATCGAGACGCGGCGCCCTCACCCCAAAGCCAAACTCAACGACGCATCACCTTTTCCGAAGGCGTCAGCGCTTCGATATATGCCGGGCGGCTGAAAATGCGCTCGGCGTACTTCATCAGCGGTGCAGCGTTCTTCGACAGCTCGATGCCGTAGTGATCCAGACGCCACAGCAACGGCGCGATCGCGACGTCCAGCATCGAGAACTCTTCGCCAAGCATGTACTTGTTCTTCAGGAAGATCGGTGCGAGCTGCGTCAGGCGATCGCGAATCGCGAGACGCGCCTTCTCGTGATTCTTCTCAGCGGCCTTGCCCTTTTCGTTTTCGAGGGTGCCGACGTGGACGAACAGCTCCTTTTCGAAGTTGAGCAGGAACAGACGGGCACGGGCACGCTGAACCGGATCGGCCGGCATCAGTTGCGGGTGCGGGAAGCGCTCGTCGATGTACTCGTTGATGATGTTCGATTCGTACAGAATCAGGTCCCGTTCGACGAGAATCGGCACCTGACCATACGGATTCATCACAGCGATGTCTTCCGGCTTGTTAAACAGGTCGACGTCGCGGATCTCGAAGTCCATGCCCTTTTCGAACAACACCAGCCGGCAGCGCTGGGAGAACGGGCAAGTTGTGCCGGAATACAGAACCATCATGTTTACGTTTCCTCAAAAAGCTGAAAGGCCAGCGCGCGGAAAAACCGTTCAACAGGTTTTTCCTGGCGCCGGCCCCACGCCGGTGACAGCGTGATTATTTGATATGTTTCCAGTACGCAGCGTTCAATCGCCAAGCGAAAAAGCTCAGGACGCCGAGGAACAGCAGCACCCACACGCCAAGCTGTTTGCGGGTTTTCTGCGTCGGTTCGGACATCCATGACAGGTACGACACGAGGTCGGCCACAGCAGAATCATAATCTACCGGCGACATTGTCCCCGGCGTGACCTGTTGGAAGCCGACAAACTTGTGCACCGTTTCGCCTGTTTTTTCGTCGGTTTCGTCACCAAACTTCGCAGTACGTTGCCCCTGAAGCTGCCACAGCACGTGAGGCATGCTCACGTTCTCATACACCAGATTGTTCCAGCCGGTCGGCCGCGTATTGTCGCGATAGAAGCTGCGCAGATACGTGTACAGCCAGTCCTTGCCACGCGCCCGCGCTTCCACCGACAAATCCGGCGGACTCGCGCCGAACCACGCTTTCGCGTCGTCCGGACGCATCGCCACGGTCATGGTGTTGCCGACTTTATCCGTCGAGAACAGCAGGTTCGACTGGATTTCGTTCGGCGTAATGCCGAGGTCGGTCAGCCGGCTGTAGCGCATCAGATTCGCGCTGTGGCAATTCAGGCAATAGTTTACAAACAATTGTGCGCCGTGCTGCAACGAAGCAAAATTCTCCGCGTTATCGGGCGCGCGGTCGAGAGGGAAATTCTCGTCCGCGTGCGCCGGTCCGGCCAGCACCGCGAGCAGTGTCGCGCCGATCAGCGCGCACGTCGAAAGCAGTTTTTTCATTTCGTGTTCTCCTGGCTCGCGATTAGTGGGGCTTGAACCGCACCCGCTCGGGCGGCTGCTTGAACGTGCCAAGCCGCGTCCAGACGGGCATACCGAGGAAAAACGCGAAGTAGATCAGCGCACACACCTGAGCAATCAACGTCGAGGCGGGCGACGGCGGTTTGGTGCCGAGGAAGCCCAACGTCAGGAAAGCGAGCACGAAGATCCCGTAGAACACCTTGTGAAAAAACGGCCGGTAACGGATCGACTTCACCGGCGAGCGGTCGAGCCACGGCAGGAAGAACAGCGAGATCACCGCGCCGCCCATCACCACCACACCCCAGAACTTCGATTCGGTGAACGCCATCGCCAGAACCACCAGCACCGCGAGCACCGGCAAGCCGAGCTTCCATTTGCCGCGCGCGCGCACCAGCGCGAACAGACCGAGCAGCGCGACGATAATCATCAGTACGATCTTGAATGGATCGGTGGTGGCCCGCAACATCGCATAGAACGCCGTGAAATACCATACCGGCGCAATTTCCTGCGGCGTTTGCAGCGGATTGGCGGGAATGAAGTTGTTCGCCTCAAGGAAATACCCACCCATCTCCGGTGCGAAGAAGATGATTGCCGCGAAGATGAACAGGAACACCGTCACGCCCATGAAGTCGTGCACGGAGTAGTACGGATGGAACGGGATACCGTCGAGCGGGATGCCGTCCGGGTCCTTCTTCGCCTTGATCTCGATGCCGTCCGGGTTGTTCGAGCCCACCTCATGCAGCGCCACCAGGTGAGCGACCACGAGGCCGATCAGCACCAGCGGAATTGCGATCACGTGGAACGCGAAAAAGCGGTTCAGCGTGACGTCCGAGACGACGTAGTCGCCGCGAATCCACAGCGACAGATCCGGCCCGATGAACGGAATCGCCGAGAACAGGTTGACGATCACCTGCGCCCCCCAGAACGACATCTGTCCCCACGGCAGGAGGTAGCCGAAAAACGCCTCGGCCATCAGGCACAGAAAGATCGCGCAGCCGAAGACCCATACCAGTTCGCGTGGCTTGCGATACGAGCCGTACAGCAGCCCGCGGAACATATGCAGATACACGACGACGAAGAACATCGACGCGCCCGTGGAGTGCATATAGCGGATCAGCCAGCCCCACGGCACCTCGCGCATGATGTACTCGACCGACGAGAACGCGAGCGTCGCGTCGGGCTTGTAGTTCATCGTGAGGAAGATGCCGGTGACGATCTGATTGACCAGCACCAGCAGCGCGAGCGAACCGAAGAAGTACCAGAAGTTGAAGTTCTTCGGCGCGTAGTACTCGGAAACGTGCTTCTTCCAGGTGGACGTCAGAGGAAAGCGCCGGTCGATCCAGCCGACCAGCCCGGTCGTCTCTACTTCGTGTTCGATCGCCATTACGCTTCTCCTTTCTCGTCCTTGCCGATCACGAGGCTGGTGGCCGTGGTGAACATGTAAGGCGGGATGTCGAGGTTCTGCGGCGCAGGTTTGTTCTTGAAGACGCGGCCGGCCATGTCATAGGTCGAGCCGTGGCAAGGGCACAGAAAGCCGCCTGGCCAGTCGTCTGGAAGATTGGGCTGCGCGCCCTCCTGGAAGCGCGGCGTCGGCGTACAGCCCAGATGGGTGCACACGGCGACGGCGACGAAAAGGTTCTTGTGATCGGTGCGTGAACGGAATTCGTTGTTGCAGTACTCCGGCAACGGCATCGAAAAAGGATTTTTGGTGTGGGGATCCGCTACTTCGTTATCGGCTTTCTGGACATCGGCGAGCATTCTGTCGGTGCGGTTAATGATCCAGACGGGCTTACCGCGCCAGGCGACTGTCTTCATGTCGCCGGGCTTGAGATCACTGATATCGACTTCGACCGGGGCGCCTGCCGCCTTGGCCTTTTCAGATGGTGCAAACGAACTAACAAAGGGTACGACAGTGGCAACGCCTCCTATGCCACCCGCTACGGTCGTCGCTATCAGCCAGGTACGGCGGCCGCCGTCGACGCGTTCATCTTCCTTGTCTCGCATTACACGCCCCACTTCTGAGTTGGATTTTTCCTTCACGTCGCTTCTACCGCCGCTAGTTTGCGCGAATGGAGTCGGCATTTACAAGGCCCCATTGCCAAAAACCGTGCGAAGCCCTTGATAAGTCAGGGTTTCTCCGTACGGATCGCAAACTTTTTTGCACCTCCTTTTAAGTGCCCTCTGCGTTATTCGTGCCTTTTCCTTATCTAATGCCGCGTTTCAATTCAAACGGGATTAGGGATATCGATAAACACGTGTTCGATATCGAACGACTCGGACAGATGCTTGCCCACCGCCTGCACGCCGAAACGCTCGGTCGCGTGATGGCCGGCGGCGAGGAACGCTACACCGCTTTCCGCCGAGGTGTGCATCACCGACTCCGACACTTCGCCGGTCAGGTAGACGTCAGCGCCGGCATTGATGGCGGCGTCGAACATGCCTTGCGCGGCGCCCGTGCACCAGCCCACTCGGCGCAGTTCGCGATCCGGGTCGCCGAACACGAGTGGCGTGCGGCCGAGCGTCTGCTCGACTTGCGCGGTGAAATGGGCGAGCGTGATCGGCATCGGAAACGTGGCGAGCCAGCCGAGATCGTTCTCGCCGAAGCGAGCGTCGCTGATCCAGCCCATCTTCGCGCCGATCTGCGCGTTGTTGCCGAACTCAGGATGGTCGTCGAGCGGCAGGTGATAGGCGAACAGGTTCAAGTCGTTGGCGATCAGCAGCTTCAGCCGCGCGTGTTTGCGCCCGGTGATTTGCGGCGCCTCGTTGCGCCAGAAGTAGCCGTGATGGACCAGCACTGCGTCCGCGCCCCAGTCGAGCGCGGCCTCGAGGAAGGCCACCGAAGCCGTCACGCCGGTCGCGAGCTTATTGATCTTGCGGCGCCCTTCCACCTGCAATCCATTGGGGCAATAGTCCTTGAAGCGCGCGGTTTCAAGGAGATTGTTCAAGTACAATTCAAGTTCGATCCGATCCATATAAACCTCTAGTCTTCAGATGCTTAGACGCTTTTGGCTGTTCTTTGCCCAAGCGGTGACTGTGCTGTTGGCGCTGATGTTCATCGTTGCGACCCTCAAACCGCAGTGGCTCCAGCGTCAAGGGCAATTCGGCAAGCAACTCGCCGAACCGATCGTCGCCCTTCGGGAAGTGGCGCCAGGCATCGGCACGGGCCCCGCCCAGGCGTCCTATGCAGACGCCGCGCAAAAGGCCATGCCCGCGGTGGTCAATGTGTTCTCCAGCAAGGATGGCTCACTGCCGCCCGATCCGCGCGCGAAAGATCCGTTGTTCCGCTACTTCTTCGGCGACAAGAACAAAGGCAAGCAGCAGGAGCAACCCGCGTCGAATCTCGGCTCGGGGGTGATAGTGAGTTCGGAAGGTTACATTCTAACGAACCAGCACGTCGTAGACGGCGCCGATCAGATCGAAATCGCGCTCGCCGACGGCCGCACCACCAATGCAAAGGTGATCGGTGTCGATCCTGAGACCGATCTGGCCGTGCTAAAGGTCAACATGACCAACCTGCCCACCATCACGCTCGGCCGCATGGACCAGACGCGCGTGGGCGACGTGGTGCTGGCGATCGGCAACCCGTTCGGCGTCGGCCAGACGGTGACCATGGGCATTGTCAGCGCGCTCGGGCGCAATCACCTCGGCATCAACACGTTCGAAAACTTCATTCAGACCGACGCGGCCATCAACCCGGGTAACTCCGGCGGCGCGCTGGTCGACGTGAACGGCAATCTGCTCGGCATCAATACCGCCATCTATTCGCGCTCGGGCGGCTCGCTCGGCATCGGCTTTGCGATTCCTGTCTCGACCGCGCGCAGCGTGCTCGAGAGCATCATCACGACGGGCTCGGTCACGCGCGGCTGGATTGGCGTGGAGCCGCAAGACGTGACGCCGGAAATCGCCGAATCGTTTGGGCTTGAGCAGAAGTCGGGCGCGATTGTCGCGGGCGTCCTGAAGAACGGACCGGCCGACCGTGCGGGCATCAAGCCGGGCGACATCCTGGTGAGCGTGAACGGCCAGGAGATCACCGACACCACGCGTCTGTTGAATGTCATCGCGCAGATCAAGCCGGGCACGGCGGCGAAGGTTCACCTGGTGCGCAAGAGCCGCGAAATGGATCTTGACGTGACCATCGGCAAGCGCCCGCCTCCGCCGAAGCAACCAGCCGAAGACAACGGCGGCGGCGATCAGCAGGACGACGACGGCGGTTGAATACGGAGCGGCAGTCGGCAGCATGGCGGCGGTTGAAACGGGGGCGGTGGCCAGCAGCACGGCGGCGGTTAATTTGATGCACAGCCACAGCAGCAAGGTGGCGCTAGCCGAAGCGGGAGATAAGACGACGCCGTTGGCCAAAGCAGCCAGCAACACGGCAAGCCAAACGGCACCGCCGCCAAAGACAAAAAGGGCAGTCCGCAATGGACTGCCCTTTTTGTTTGCGCTCGGCCTTCCCGCTAGCGCGACAAGTGCCCGATGCGCACTACTTCAATTCGGCGGACTCGCATCTTCGACGACTACCTGCTGCTTGCCGACAATCAACCGCGCCGCGATGATGCCCGCTTCGTACAGCACGATCAGCGGAATCGCCAGAATCAGCTGCGAGAACACGTCCGGCGGCGTCACTACCGCCGAAATCACGAAAGCGCCGACGATCACATACGGACGGATTTCCTTGAGCTTCTTGATGGTCAGCACGTTCATGCGGACCAGCAACACCACGACAATCGGCACTTCGAACGTCACCCCGAACGCGAGGAACATGGTCAGCACGAAGCTCAGATAGTTGTCGATATCGGTGTTCATCTCCGCGCCGAGCGGCGCGTTGTAGTGCGCCATTACACGGAAGATGGTCGGAAACACCACGAAATACGCGAACGCCATGCCGCACAGGAACAGCGTGTAGCTGCTGCCCACCAGCGGCCCGACCAGCTTCTTCTCATGCTGATACAGACCCGGCGCGACGAACGCCCAGATCTGATACAGCACGACCGGCAGCGCGATCACGAAGGCAACCATCATGGTCACCTTCATCGGCACGAAAAACGAGCCGGTGACGTCGGTGACGATCATCTTGCCGTCCTTCGGCAGATTCTGCATCAAGGGCCGCGCCAGCAGCCGGAAGATGTCCGGCGCCCAATACACGAGCCCGACAAACACCACGATGACGGCAAGGCCGGCGCGAATGATACGGTCGCGCAATTCAACGAGGTGGGAAATGAAGGTCTCTTCAGTGCCTTCGTCCTGGGTTTGCTGGGGGTCGCTCACGCCGGCCCTCGGTTAGAGATTGTCGTTCTGATCATCAGAAGAACCGCGTCGGACGACGCATGGTGGTCGGCGTATGCCGGGCCACGCGCGCCGCCCCCGACTGCACGCGCGTGCGGCGCGTGGTGGCGCGCTTGTACCAGGTGGGCATGGCCGTCTGCTTGACGCGCCAGTTCTTGCGTTTGGGGCCTGCCGGTGGCGTGCTGATCTGCCACGACGAATTGCCGACATCTTCAAGCGCGCCGCCGGCAATGCTCGGCGACACCGACGTGCCGCTATTCCACGCGTCGTTCAGTTCGGTTTCATGCTTGCGCAGATTGTCCTGAACGCTCGTTTCGACGTTGCTCGCCGCCGCTTCGAACTCGGTTTTCATGCGACGCAATTCGTCGAGTTCGATTTCGCGGGTGACTTCGGCCTTCACGTCGTTGATATACCGCTGCGCGCGGCCGAACAGCGCGCCGGCCGTGCGGGCGACGCGAGGCAAGCGCTCAGGCCCGAGTACGACCAGCGCGACGACGCCGATCAGCGCCATCTTGGTTAGACCGAGGTCCAGCATGAAGTGGAGTGTCCGTCAGTAACGCGGTTGGGCCGCGGCTTAGCGGTAATCGCCGGAACGCGGCGTCTTTTCCTTCGCATCCACATCTACCGTGCCATTGCGCGGCAGTTCGCGCTGCTGCGCTTCACCTGCGGGTGTTTCGGCTTCCTTCATGCCTTCCTTGAAGCCCTTCACCGCGCCACCCAGATCGGTGCCGATATTGCGCAGTTTCTTCGTGCCGAACACGAGCGCCACGATCAGCAACACGATCAGCCAATGCCAAATGCTCAACGAACCCATGACTACTCTCCTTAACCCCGACACCGCACCTTGATGCGGCAAAACTCGTGCGCCTTGCGGCGTGAATCGAAGCGCGTACGCTCCATCTATACGTTGCCGCGAGCAGTTCCGATTCAACCCGCGACACGGTGTGCCATTCTGACCTGACGATCGCGTCGGCGTCGTTACAGTGCAGCAAAAACCACGACCCAGCTATTGTCGACCACCAAAACTCGCCGCGCGCCTCGCAGTCCGCGGTTATTTGTAAGCCCGCGCGATCAGCCCGCGCTGTCAGCCCATTCTGTCAGCCCGTTCGTCAGCCCATTCGCTGCCACGGACGCGGCCCTGCGAGGATGTGTGCGTGCAGGTGATACACCTCTTGCCCGCCGCCCGGACCCGTATTGATTACCGTACGAAAACCGCTTTCGCCACCGGTGTACGCCACGCCGAGCTGGTCGGCCAGACGCGCCACCAGAACAAGCATTCTACCAAGCAGCGGCGCCTCGCTTTCGGTGCAATTCGACAGCGTGGCGACGTGCTTGCGGGGAATCACCAGTACATGCGTTTCAGCTGCCGGACGGATGTCGCGGAAGGCAACAAACTCTTCGTCTTCATGGACTTTGGTCGACGGAATCTCGCCGGCGGCGATCTTGCAGAAAAGGCAGTTTGGGTCGTGACTCATCGTATTCCTGACACAGTATGGCTAGAGCGCGGAGCGTGGCGCGGCACGGCTAATGTCCCTCCCGGCCGCGACCGGACTCAACTCAAAACCAGCCCCGCGGATTCGCGAGCGGCTTGTTATCGTACAGATACAGCCAGCCCTTGATAATACGGTACAACATCCAGATGCTGACGGCCCACAGAACCGGGATACCGATCACCACGAACAGCAACACGCCACCGATCGCATAGCCCAGCAAGGCCATCCAGAACGAGCGGATCTGCCACTCGAAATGCGCCTCGTAGGGCGTGCCCACCACATCGGCCCGCTTCACATAGTTGATGATGATCGCGATCAGAATCGTCAGACCACCCGTCAGCCAATGGACCGCATACAGCGCGTACAGCACATGCGTGAGCGTGCGCAGACTGCGTTCGCGCTCGGGCTCGATCGCGTTGCGGTAGACCGGCGGCGGATAATTTCCATGCGACTGCTCCATGCTTGCGTCCTCCCGAGGATGCGATCCGATGCGTTCAGTGCAATGTGGGTGCCGACGTTCGCCACTTCAAGACGTGGCGACAATCAGTCGCCGTTCTCCTCGCGCTCGCGGCTCTTGCGCAACGCCTTTTCCTCGATGCCCGACAGGCCTTCACGGCGCTCGAGTTCGGCAAGCACGTCAGCCGGACTCAGGTCGAAATGCGACAGCATCACCAGGCAGTGAAACCACAGGTCCGCCACTTCGCCGACCAGCGCTTTCGGTGCGCCGCCGTGACGCGTGTCTTTGGCGGCCAGCACGACTTCGGTGGCTTCTTCGCCGATCTTCTTGAGAATCGCGTCATCGCCCTTGTGGAACAGGCGCGACACGTACGAGACGTCCGGATCACCACCCTTGCGGCTGTCGATGATGGCCGCGAGGCGCAGCAGCGTGTCGTTGGTGGACGAAGAGGGTTCCGTGGATTGCGTGGATTGCGTCATTTGTAGATGTGTTCGGGGTCTTTCAACACGGGATCGACGGCGACCCAGCCGCCGTCTTCAACCGAGCCTTCGAATTTCTGGAAAAAGCACGAATGACGGCCGGTGTGGCACGCGATGCCCGACACCTGCTCGACCTTCAGCAGCACGACGTCTTCGTCGCAATCGAGCCGCACTTCATGCACGTGCTGCACGTGGCCGGACTCTTCGCCTTTGAACCACAGGCGCTGGCGCGAACGCGAGAAGTACACCGCGCGGCCCAATTCCACCGTTTTCGTCAGGGCTTCGCGGTTCATCCACGCGAACATCAGCACGTCGTTGGTCGACGCTTCCTGCGCGATCACCGGCACGAGGCCGTTCGCGTCCCACCTGACCTTGTCGAGCCAATCTACTGCAGAGGGATTCACCACGTCACAACCTCACCGAAATGCCTTGATCGGCCATGAAGCGCTTGGCCTCGCCCACGGTGTGTTCGCCGTAGTGGAAGATGCTCGCGGCCAGTACCGCGTCCGCGTGGCCGTTCTTGATGCCGTCGGCCAGATGCTGCAGCGAGCCGACGCCGCCCGAGGCGATCACCGGAATCGACACCGCGTCGGACACCGCCCGTGTGAGGGCAAGATCGAAGCCGCTCTTGGTGCCGTCGCGGTCCATGCTCGTCAACAGGATTTCGCCCGCGCCCAGTTCGGCCATCTTGCGCGCCCATTCGACGGCTTCGAGACCGGTGGCCTTGCGGCCGCCATGCGTGAAGACTTCCCAGCGCGGCGGTTCGCCGTCCGCGGACACGCGCTTCGCGTCGATTGCAACGACGATGCATTGCGAGCCGTATTTGTCCGTCGCGTCGCGCACGAGTTGCGGATTCGCAACTGCCGACGAGTTCATGCTGATCTTGTCCGCGCCCGCATTCAACAGGCGCCGCACGTCTTCGACAGCGCGCACGCCGCCGCCGACCGTCAGTGGAATGAACACCTGGGAGGCGACCGCTTCGATGATCGGCAGGATCAGATCGCGCTGGTCGGAGGTGGCGGTGATGTCGAGGAAGGTGAGTTCGTCGGCGCCCTGATCGTCGTAGCGGCGCGCGATTTCGACCGGATCGCCCGCGTCGCGCAGTTCGACGAAGTTGACGCCCTTGACCACGCGTCCAGCCGTGACGTCGAGACAGGGGATGATGCGTTTAGCTAGAGCCATGATCTTGCAATTCTGCCAATACCGCTGATGAGGCCGCTCGCCTGAATCTTCACGAGCGGCACAGTGCCGGCGCGGCAAGCCGCGTCAGGCCGGAAATGTGCCGAAGGCACATGCACGCGGCGTGACGCGCTTTCAGGACGCGCCGTCGCGTCCGCTTGCCGTCCGCTTTTACGCCTGCTTGATGCCCGCTTAGGCCCGCTTTACGCCCGGCTCTAAACGCCGATTCCGCGGCGAATGCGACGCTGCAGGCGTCGAACCTTAAGCGTCGTCCGATTCGCGCAGCCGGTCCGCGAGGGTTTGCGCCGCCGCGAAGTCCAGATCGCCCGAGTAGATCGCCCGGCCGCAGATCACGCCTTCGATGCCTTCGTCCTCGACTTCGCACAGCGACTCGATGTCCGTAAGGTTCGACAAACCGCCGCTCGCGATCACCGGAATCTTCACCGCGCGTGCGAGACGCACCGTCGCTTCGATGTTGATGCCCTGCAGCATGCCGTCGCGGCCGATGTCGGTGTAGATGATCGACTCGCAGCCGTAGTCCTCGAACTTGCGTCCCAGATCGACCACTTCATGACCGGTCAGCTTGCTCCAGCCGTCGGTGGCGACCTTGCCGTCTTTCGCATCCAGACCGACGATGATATGGCCACCGAAAGCCGTGCACGCGTCCTGCAGGAAGCCCGGATTCTTCACCGCGGCCGTGCCGATGATGACGTACGACAAACCGTCGTCCAGATAGCGCTCGATCGTGTTCAGGTCACGGATGCCGCCGCCCAGCTGGACGGGAATCTCGCCACCTACTTCCTCGATGATCGCGCGGATCGCGTCTTCGTTTCTCGGCTTGCCGGCGAACGCGCCATTCAGGTCGACAAGGTGCAGACGACGGGCGCCGCGGTCGACCCAATGTCGGGCCATCGCCGCCGGTTCCTCGGAAAATATCGTCGCCTGGTCCATATCGCCCTGTTTGAGGCGTACACAGTGACCATCTTTCAGGTCGATGGCGGGAATCAGCAGCATAGCAATCGGGTGTTGTCTGGGAGGTGGTTGAAGGTCGGCGGCAGCGGCTGACAAACCAGCCCGCCACAGCGCCGTTTCGCTAGTTTAGTACAACTCTTTCGACGCCCTTGCGGAGCGCCGTATTGAAGCGAAATCGTCTTGCTGCGGTTGTAGCGTACAGCCGACGCCCCGCTTGTGGCGGAACGACGCACGGCAACGGGATGAAGAAAGGCGCTCACGGGTTCCAGTGCACGAAGTTGCGATACACGCGCAGCCCCGCTTCAGCGCTCTTTTCCGGGTGGAATTGGGTCGCGAAGATGTTATCCCGCGCCACCGCCGAGGTAAAGGGCACACCGTACACCGTTTCGCCCGACGTGTGGGCAGCGTTGTCCGGTACGACGTAATAGCTGTGCACGAAGTAGAAGAACGCGTTGTCCGCGACGCCGTCCCACAGCGGATGCGGCTTGGCCTGGCGCACGCGGTTCCAGCCCATTTGCGGGACCTTGAAGCGCGAGCCGTCGTCCTGCACCTGGCCTTCCAGGTCGAAGCGCAGCACTTTTCCCGGCAACAGACCCAGGCCGGGCGTATCGCCCTCGGCGCTCCAGTCGAACAACATCTGTTCGCCGACGCACACACCCATCAGCGGCTTGGAGCGCGAGGCTTCCACGACCGCTTCCTGCAGGCCGGATTCGGCCAGACTGCGCATGCAGTCGGGCATGGCGCCCTGACCGGGCAGCACCACGCGATCAGCCGAGCGGATCGCTTCGGGCCGATCGACGATCGCCACGTCCGCGTCCGGCGCGGCGCGGCGCAATGCCTGGGCGACCGAGCGCAGGTTGCCCATTCCGTAATCCACAATCGCTATCGAAGTTTTCATTTCAAGTTAGGCAGCAATGCCTTCAATCCATCGACGATGAATTCCACCGCCAGCGCCGATAACATCAAACCCATGAGCCGCGTACCGATGTTGATACCTGTGCGACCTACCCAACGGGCAATCGGTTCGGCGAGCCGCAGCGAAAAAAAACAGATCGCCGCCAGCACGGCGCCGATCGCAATCAGGCTCAGCCGGTCGTACCAATGCACCGAGCCGGCCGCATAGATGATCGTGGTGCTGATCGCGCCCGGGCCGGTCAACAGCGGGATCGCCAGCGGCACGACCGCGATGTTGTCCTTCTGCTCGGCTTCATGGCGCTCTTCCGGCGTCGAACGGCTGTTGCCGATCTGCGCGTTCAGCATGTTGATCGCCATCAGCAGCATGATGATCCCGCCGCCCACTTCGAGCGACCCGACCGAAATGCCGAAGAAGCTGATGATCTGCTGTCCGAGCAGCGTAGTCACCGCAATCACACAGAACACCGAAATCGCCGCGATGCGGATGGTTCTGCGCCGCTCGGCGTCGCTCTGCAGCGCCGTCAGGCTCATGAAGAACGGGATGGCGCCGACCGGATTGATCAGCGCCAGCAGCGAAATAAACGACTTCAGAATGTCCATCGCACACCGGCCGCGTGGAAGCGCAGCCGGTCCTGGTCGTAGTCTTGTTTAATGAGCTGGTAAATGAGCGCTTAAAGGCTGCCCTTGGTCGACGGAATCTGTCCCGCCGCGCGTTCGTCCAGTTCGACGGCCATGCGCAATGCACGCCCGAACGCCTTGAACACCGTTTCCATCTGATGATGGGCGTTCAGGCCACGCAGGTTGTCGATATGCAGCGTGACGCCGGCATGGTTCACGAAGCCGCGGAAAAATTCAATGGAGAGATCGACGTCGAACGTGCCGATGCGCGCGCGCGTGAACGGCACATGGAATTCGAGGCCCGGACGGCCGGAAAAGTCGATCACGACGCGCGACAGCGCTTCGTCAAGCGGCACGTAGGAATGACCGTAGCGGCGGATGCCCTTGCGGTCGCCAATTGCCTTCGCGACGGCCTGGCCGAGCGTGATGCCGACGTCTTCGACCGTATGGTGGTCGTCGATATGCAAGTCGCCATGCGCTTCGATGTCGAGATCGAACAATCCGTGCCGTGCGATCTGGTCGAGCATGTGATCAAGAAACGGCACACCGGTGGCCAGCTTCTGCTGACCGGTGCCGTCCAGATTGATCTTCACACGGATCTGCGTTTCGCTGGTATTGCGAACGACTTCCGCAAGGCGCATGGTAATTCCTCGAATCTAGCTAGAAAGCGATAGTAGTGTGGGATGGGAAAACGGCGGGCCGCGCGCGCTTTTCGCAGTTGGGAAAAGCGCTCACGCGGCCATTTGGCACGCCGTTCAATGCAGCACGAGTTTCAGTCCGGCGATCAATTGGGCGTTTTCTTCGGGCGAACCGACGGTCAAACGCACGCAATTGACCAGCAATGGATGCATTTTACTCACGTTTTTGATCAGAACCCGTGCGGCCAGCAGCGTTTCGAACATAACCGATGCGTCAGGCACCCGCACCAGCAGAAAGTTGCCGGCGCTCGGGAACACTTCGGCGCCCGGCAATTGGCCCACGGCTTGCGCGAGTTTCGTGCGTTCTTCGCGCAATTGCGCCGCCTGGGTGTCGAGCACATCGACGTGGTCGAGCAGGAAATCGGCGGCGGCTTGCGTCAGCACATTGGTGTTGTAGGGCGGGCGCACCTTGTCGAATTCGGTCAGCCAGGCGGGCTTGCCGACCAGATAACCCAGGCGGATGCCGGCCAGACCAAGCTTGGACACGGTGCGCATCACGACGACGTTGTCGAACGCATCGGCGCGCGGCAGCCAGCTTTGCTGCGCAAACGGCTGGTACGCCTCGTCGATCACCACCAGGCTTTTGTTCGCCGCGGCGATGATGCGCTCCATGTCCGCGTCGTCGTACAGCGTGCCGGTCGGGTTGTTCGGATAGGCCAGATAGACGACCGCCGGTTCGTGCTCGGCGATCGCCGCCAGCATCGCTTCGGTGTCGAGCGTGAAATCGGGCTTCAGCGGCACGCCGATGAATTCCAGATTCGCCAGCTTCGCTGACATCTGATACATCACGAAACCCGGCACCGGCGCGAGCACCTTGGCGCCCGGCTTCGCGCACGCCACCGACACCATGCTGATGATTTCATCCGAACCGTTGCCGAGCAGCACGTCGCAACCCGCGGGCACACCCATCACGCGCTTGATCTTTTCGATCAGCGCTTCCGGGCGCGGCGCCGGGTAGCGGTTCAGCGCAACACCGGCCAGATGCTCGCCCAGATGCGCGGCGAGCACCGGTGGCAGCGGAAACGGATTTTCCATCGCATCGAGCTTGATATAGCCCGTGGCGTCAGGAACCGGATAGCTCGTCATCGCGAGCACGTCGCGGCGGATGATGTCTTGAGGTGTCGTCATAAGTCAGCGGAGCGGTCCGCAAGGGAGATGCTGGCCTGGCATCGGCGCCACGATGGCCGCGCCAGGTTGGTCTGTATTGTCGTTATTTAACGGGAAACCACGCGAAATCCGTCGGTGAACTTCGCGGGCCTCGGTTCGATGCCCGCCTGCTCCCTCATCGGGTTCGCCGCATTCAGGCGCTGGTGCCTCAGCTTCAGCCGTTATGCCGCATCCGGTATTCGGCGCTGCGGGCGTGGGCCTGCAGGCCTTCGCCGTAAGCGAGTTCGGCGGCGATCTCGCCGAGCGTCTGCGCGCCGTCCGCACTGACCTCGATCACACTCGAACGCTTGAAGAAATCGTAGACGCCCAACGGTGACGAGAACCGTGCGGTACGAGACGTTGGCAGCACGTGGTTCGGCCCCGCGCAGTAGTCGCCGAGGCTTTCGCTGGTGTAGCGGCCGAGGAAGATCGCACCGGCATGGCGGATCAGCTTGCCCCATTGATGCGGCTCCAGCGCGGAGATTTCGAGGTGTTCCGGTGCGATGTCGTTGGCGATCGCGCAGGCTTCGGCCATATCGCGCACCTTGATCAGCGCACCGCGGCCTTCGAGCGACGCGCGGATCACGTCCTGGCGCGGCATGGTCCGCAGCAGTTCGTTGATCGCGTCGTGCACGCGGGCGATGAATGCATCGTCCGGGCACAGCAGGATGGATTGCGCGAGCTCGTCGTGCTCGGCCTGCGAGAACAGGTCCATCGCGATCCAGCGCGGGTCCGTCGTGCCGTCGCACAGCACGAGAATTTCCGACGGCCCGGCGATCATGTCGATCCCGACCGTGCCGAACACACGGCGCTTGGCCGACGCGACATAGGCGTTGCCCGGGCCGCAAATCTTGTCGACCGCAGGCACCGTTTCCGTGCCGTACGCCAATGCGCCCACCGCCTGCGCACCGCCGATCGTAAACACGCGATCCACGCCGCCCAGCAAGGCTGCCGCCAGCACCAGCGGATTTTTCACGCCGTCCGGCGTCGGGACGACCATGACGATTTCGCGCACGCCGGCCACGCGCGCCGGAATCGCGTTCATCAGCACCGACGACGGATACGCGGCCTTGCCGCCCGGCACATAGATACCCGCGCGATCCAGCGGCGTCACCTTCTGGCCGAGCACGGTGCCGTCGGCTTCCGTGTACTGCCAGCTATGGCTGCCGCATTCGATCTTCTGCTTCTCGTGGTAACCGCGCACGCGCGCCGCCGCCGCTTCGAGCGCCGCACGGCGCTTCGGCTCGAGGCTTTCGAGCGCCGCTTCCAGTTCGGACATCGGCAACTCGAGCGCCTCGACACTCTTCGCCTCGACACGGTCGAAGCGGTTCGTGTACTCGAGCACCGCAGCGTCGCCGCGTGCCTTCACGTCGTTCAGAATCTGCGCAACCGAGCGCTCGATTGCTTCGTCTTCGCTCGCCTCGAACGCGAGCACCGCGTGCAGCGACTTTTGAAAGTCGGGCGCGCTGGAATCGAGTTTGCGAATCTTGATAGACATACGGGTATCCGTTTCGGTAAGGCGCGCTTAAGCGTGGTCAAACGAGCGTGGTCAAACTATTCAGGCCGCCGCAGTGCCGGCCTTCGACGCGCGTTCGAACGCATCGAGGATCGGCCGCAGCGCGGCGCGCTTGAGCTTCAGCGCCGCCTGGTTCACAACTAGGCGCGACGAAATCTGCATGATCTCTTCCACCTCGACAAGATTGTTGGCGCGCAAGGTATTGCCTGAACTCACCAAGTCGACGATCGCGTCGGCAAGGCCGACCAGCGGCGCCAGTTCCATCGATCCGTACAGCTTGATCAGGTCGACGTGCACGCCCTTGGCGGCAAAATGCTCGCGTGCGGTTTCAACGTACTTGGTCGCCACACGCAAGCGTGCGCCTTGGCGCACCGCGTTCGCGTAGTCGAAACCGGCCGCCACCGCGACCGACATCCGGCAACGCGCGATATCCAGGTCGACCGGCTGATACAGCCCGCTACCGCCGTGCTCGAGCAACACATCTTTGCCGGCCACGCCGAAGTCGGCTGCGCCGTATTCGACGTAGGTCGGCACGTCCGTGGCGCGCACGATGATCACGCGCAGGTTCGCGTCCGTCGTGGGCAGAATCAGCTTGCGCGAGGTTTCCGGATCTTCGGCAACTTCGATACCGGCTGCGGCGAGCAGCGGCAGCGTCTCTTCGAAGATACGCCCTTTCGACAAAGCCAGCGTAAGCGGTGCGCTCACGGCCGGCGAAGACGACGTTTGCGGCATCGAACTCATGCCTGGCTCCCGGCGATGCGGCGCACCTTGGCACCGATGGCGTTGAGCTTGGTCTCCATCCGGTCGTAACCACGATCCAGGTGATAGATACGGTCGATCAGCGTTTCGCCTTCGGCACGCAGCGCCGCGATCACGAGGCTCGCCGAAGCACGCAGGTCGGTCGCCATCACCTTTGCGCCGGACAGCTTTTCGACGCCGGTCACGAGCGCGGTGTTGCCGTCGATCGTGATGTTCGCGCCGAGGCGGTTCAATTCCTGCACGTGCATGAAGCGGTTCTCGAAGATCGTCTCGACGGCTTGCGAGGTGCCGTCTGCGATCGTGTTGAGCGCCATGAACTGTGCTTGCATGTCGGTCGGGAACGCGGGGTATTCGGACGTGCGGAAGCTGACCGCGCTCGGACGCTTGTCCATACGCACGCGCATCCAGTCGTCGCCCTCTTCGATCGAGACGCCGGCTTCACGCAGCTTTTCGGTGACGGCTTCAAGGATCAGCGGACGCACGCGACGCAGCGTGACATCGCCGCCGGCCGCAGCGACCGCGCACAGGAACGTGCCGGCTTCAATGCGATCCGGAATCACCGTGTGCTTCGCGCCATGCAGCTTGTCGACGCCCTGAATCACCAGACGGTCGGTGCCGATGCCTTCGATTTTGGCGCCCATCGAGACCAGCAGATGCGCGAGGTCGCCGACTTCCGGCTCACGCGCGGCGTTTTCGATGACCGTCTCGCCTTCGGCCAACACCGCTGCCATCAGCAGGTTTTCCGTGCCGGTGACGGTAATCATGTCAGTCACGATGCGCGCGCCCTTCAGACGCTTCGCCCGCGCTTCGATGAAGCCGTGCTCGATCGTGATCTCGGCGCCCATTGCCTGCAGCCCCTTGATGTGCTGATCCACCGGACGCGCGCCGATGGCACAGCCACCCGGCAGCGACACCCTGGCGTGACCGAACCGCGCAAGCAGCGGCCCGAGCACGAGGATCGACGCACGCATGGTCTTCACCATTTCGTACGGCGCGACGAGGTTATCGACCTTCGACGCATCCAGGGACACTCGCCCCTCACCGCTCTCGATGCGCACGCCCATCTGGCCGAGCAGCTTGAGCATCGTGCGCACGTCCTGCAAGTCGGGCACGTTATCCAGATGCACCGGTTCCGCGCTGAGCAGACCCGCGCACAGGATCGGCAACGCCGCGTTCTTGGCACCTGAGACGACGACTTCACCCGACAGCGGGTAGCCACCTTCAATGACGAGTTTATCCATGCCTGTCAGTTCCTGATTGACCCGGACTTCAACCGGGTCTGCTTTGACTGTGTTCGACGCGCCGCTACCGGCGTCGCGCCCTTCTTGAGTAATTCGCACTAAATTTCCAGATTACGCGTTCTGCCATTCGGCGGGCGTCAGCGTCTTCATGCTGAGCGCGTGGATTTCTTCGCGCATGCGGTCGCCGAGCGCCGCATACACGAGTTGATGGCGCTGGATCAAACGCTTGCCTTCGAAGCTCGGCGAAACGATGGTCGCAAAGAAATGCTGACCGTCGCCCTCGACTTCGAGATGCTGGCAAGCGAGCCCAGCCGCGATGTATTGCTTGACCTGTTCGGGAGTCGGCAACATAAGAGAAGCTCCTGATCAGTGGCGCAGTTTGTAGCCGGAGGCGAGCATGCGCATCGCCACCACGGCCAGCACCACAAAGAAACCGGCAACGATCGCAAGGCTCACGAGCGGATTGATATCCGACATCCCGAAGAAACCGTAGCGAAAGCCGTCGATCATGTAGAAAAAGGGATTGAGCCGAGACACTTCGCGCCACACAGGTGGCAACGTATGCGTCGAGTAGAACACGCCCGAGAGGAACGTGAGCGGCATAATCAGAAAGTTTTGAAATGCGGCAAGCTGATCGAACTTTTCGGCCCAGATGCCGGCGATCAAACCGAGCGTGCCAAGAATCGCCGCGCCGAAAATCGCGAACGCGATAATGTAAAGCGGCGCGCTGAAGCTGACCGGCACGAACCAGATCGTCACGATGAACACGCCGAAGCCGACCGCCAGACCACGTGCCACGGCGGCGAGCACATACGCGCCGAACATCTCGTAGTGCGACAGCGGCGGCAGCAGCACGAACACCAGGTTGCCGGTGATCTTCGACTGGATCAATGAGGACGAGCTATTCGCAAATGCGTTCTGCAACACGCTCATCATCACGAGGCCGGGGATCAGGAAGCTCGTGTACTCGACACCCGGATAGACCTGAACGTGACCGCGCAACGCGTGGCCGAAAATCGTCAGATACAGCAGCGCGGTAATAACCGGCGCCAGCACGGTCTGGAACGCCACCTTCCAGAACCGCAGGATTTCCTTGTAAAACAGCGTGCGAAAGCCACTCATGCAAGCCCCTCGATGACTTCCGGACCGTTCATCACCTGAACGAACACATCTTCGAGGTCAGCCTTGCGGACCTCGATTTCTTCGAATGTACAACCCGCTGCGCGGCACTGCGCGAGAATCCGCTCGACGTCGTCATAGCTCGCCAGACGCAGCAGATGCTGACGGCCGTTGCCGTTGCCCACGCCGCTTTCCACTTCGAGCGGACGCAACTCCGCCGGCAACACGCCTTGTGCAAAGCGCAGGAACAGCTGCATGCCGGCAAAGCGCTGCAGCAACGTGCTGGTGCGCTCAAGCGCGACGACCTCGCCGCGCCGCAACATCGCGATGCGGTCGCACAGCGATTCGGCTTCTTCCAGATAGTGCGTGGTCAGCACGATCGTGTGCCCTTCGCGATTCAGGCGCGAGATGAATTTCCACAAGGTTTGACGCAGCTCGACGTCGACGCCCGCGGTCGGCTCATCCAGCACGATCACCGGCGGCCGGTGCACCAGCGCCTGGGCCACGAGCACACGGCGCTTCATGCCGCCCGACAGCGCGCGCATGTTGGCGTCGGCTTTGTCGGTGAGGTCGAGATTGGCCATGATCTCGTCGATCCACGCGTCGTTATTGCGCAGCCCGTAGTAGCCGGACTGGATGCGCAAGGTTTCGCGCACGGTGAAAAACGGATCGAACACGAGCTCCTGCGGCACCACACCGAGCGCGCGGCGCGCGGCGCGGAAATCGCTGACTACGTCATGGCCGCGTACCGCGATGCTGCCTTCATCGGCACGCGCGAGACCAGCGAGGATGCTGATGAGCGTCGTCTTGCCCGCGCCGTTCGGACCGAGCAGTCCGAAGAACTCGCCTTCTTCCACCGTGAGGCTGACGCCCTTGAGCGCCTGCAAGTCCTTGTAGCGCTTCTTGACGTTACGAATTTCTATGGCTGACATGACTGTGGGCCGCGTGCGTCGCGGCGCCTAAAGGAGCCCTGAAGGGGCGCAAAAGTGCTGGAAGGGACGAAATTGGGGCCGGTCATATGCCCCAAAAAACGTTTGATTATAGGGCAAAAATCGGCAGCCCCGGCTCGGCCGGGGCGATTGGAAGTGACGCTATTGGAGCGTCAATGTCGCGCGCGCTGCAAGCAGCATGGGGCCGGAGTGCGCTGCGTGGGACCGGAGTAGGTGCTGAAGCATTAACTCCGGATCGACATAAGCGCTAAAGCGCTAACTCCGGTCGACAGATAAGGGTGTCGACGCCGTAGGCTTGTGCGAGGCTGGCGAGACCAGCCGGCAGGTTGACGATCTCGAACGCGATGCCGCGTGCCTGGGCGGCACGCTCCCACGCGAGCAGGACAGCAAGCGCGGACGAGTCGAATTGCGCGAGCGGCGCACAATCCACGCCGTTCGCGCCCGCAGCGATGCGCTGCAAACCCGCCTCGAACGCGGCTTTCGCGCTCTCGTGGGTCAGCGTCGCGCCGCTGTCGAAGCGGCTTGCGACGGTACTCAGCACTTCGCTCACGACTGCTTGCCCGCGGCGAGTTGCTGGTTACGCTGCGTGAGGAACTGGATCAGTCCGTCCACGCCCTTCTGCTGGATCTGCTCGTTGAACTGTTGCTGATACGCCTGGATCAGCCACGCGCCGAGCACGTTGATGTCATACACGCGCCAGCCGTTCGGCGTCTTGTACAGACGGTAGTCGAGTTCGATCGGCGAGCCGTTGTTCATCACCACCGAGCGCACCACCGTGTCGGTGTCGTCCGGGTTCATGCGGAACGGCTTGTACTGGATCTGCTGGTCGCGCACTTGCGCCAACGCGCCCGAATACGTGCGGATCAGCAGCATCTTGAACTGCTCGACCACGGCGTTTTGCTGCTCCGGCGTCGCGGTGCGCCAGTTGCGGCCCATCGCCAGCTGCGTGGTGCGGCGGAAATCGGTGTACGGCAGGATCTTTTCGTTGACGAGCTGGGTGATGTGCGAAATATCGCCTTGCTGGATCGACTTGTCGCTGCGCACCGCATCGATCACCTGCTGCGTGACGGTCTTGATCAGGCCGTCCGGAGAATTGGAGTCGACCGTTTGTGCCGATGCACCGGCACTAACGAACGAGAACAGCGCAGCAAACAACGGAATCAGGAAGAATTTTTTCATATCGAGCCTTGCCTTAAAAATAGTGCAACCGTTTGAACCGACATTAGCACGCGAGTTCAGCAGCAATCCATGCGCAAACTGCGAGAGTCGTATCGAGGTGTTACGGCTGCACGATCAACGCAATTTAAATGACGGGAAGTTGAAACGCGTCGGCGGGACCAACTGGCCGGCCGGGATCTGCGTCGTTTCTGGACCGCCGTTCAGGTCGAGCGGCGGCGTTTCGGCGCTGCCGGAGGCGGCTTCGGGGGCAGCCGCCGTGCCGGTCGCACCCGTGGTGGCGCCAGTTGCCGAAGCAGCTTGCGGCGGCGTTGCGGCGGCCGTACCGGACGCGGCCGATGCTTTCGCGGCGGCGCCCTGCGTGCCTGCCGCGCCTGTCGGCGCCGCAGCCGCGCCGCCGTCGACGTCGTCGTACTTCGGCAGCGGCGCTTCGTCGCCATAGTTGGGCAGCCCCTGCGACTGCTTGCCGTCCGACAGCAGATACTGGCGACGCTGCAGATACGCGTTGCGCACGAACGAATACTTATCCAGCGCGGCGCCTTCCAGCACGTCGCTCGCGCTCAACAGATTCGCGCGGGTGTTGACCACGTTCAGGCCGTACAGCGCCCAGCTCAGACCATCCGGATGAATGTAGCTGAGCGGGTTCACATAGTAGTTGCCGATCGAGCCGACCGCGTCGCGCACCGTGCTCGGCCCGAACAGCGGCAGCACGAGGTACGGACCCGCCGGCACGCCATAGTGGCCGAGCGTCAGGCCGAGGTCGTTGTCGTGCTTGGGCAGCTTGGCGAGCGTCGCCACGTCGAACAGACCGCCGACACCGAACGTCGTGTTGATCACGATCCGCATGATGTCTTCGACGCCGTCGGTGATCTTCAACTGCAGCAGGTTGTTCGCCGCGATGTAGACGTCGCCGATGTTCGAGAAAAAGTTAGTGACGCTGTCGCGTACCGGTTGCGGCGTCGCCCAGACATAGCCCTTCGCGACCGGTTTCAGCGCGTACTGGTCGAGCTTGTCGTTGACGGTGAAGATCGTGCGGTTCAAGCCCTCGAGCGGATCACCCTTGGTCGGCGTCTGCACAGTCGAGCAGCCGGCGAGCGTAGCAGCCGCCAGCGCGAACGTCGCTATCTGGACGGTGCGCACGCCTCGTTTGCGTAGGGTCTGCATTTTTATTCTCCTTATTGACCGGCCGCGCCAGAGGCGGGCGAAGTCGGCGCCGCCGGCGCGGGCGCCGTGGCGGGGGCAGCCGCAGGTGCGGCCGAACCCGCGCCCGGCTTGGATGCGCCAGAGTCCGCGGCCTTGCTATACAGGAATTGTCCGATCAGGTTTTCCAGCACGATCGCCGATTGTGTCATCGAAATCGTGTCACCCGCTTTAAGCATCTCGCTATCGCCCCCGGGTTCGAGCCCGATGTATTGCTCGCCGAGCAGACCCGAGGTCAGGATCTTCGCCGAGGTGTCTTTCGGAAACGGGTATTGCTTGTCGATGTCGATCGTGACGACAGCCTGATACGCATTGCTGTCAAAGCCGATCGAGGCAACCCGGCCGACCGTCACGCCCGCGCTCTTCACCGGTGCGCGAGCCTTCAGTCCACCGATATTGTCGAACTTGAGCTTGACCGGGTACGTTGCCTGAAACGACAACGAGCTCATGTTGCCGGCCTTTAGCGCGAGAAATAGCAACGCCACGAAACCCAACACCACGAACAGGCCGACCCAGAAGTCGAGAGCAGTCTTTTTCATCGTCATCCCAAAGTGAATCCGCCACGCTGCTCCCGCTCTTCGTCACGCGCAACCCGAGGCGCGCCCGTTGAGCGAAAACGTGCAGCGCAGTTTTAGCTGAACATCAGTGCGGTCAGCAGAAAATCGAGGCCGAGCACCGCAAGCGACGCGTACACAACCGTCCTGGTCGTAGCGCGCGACACGCCTTCCGGCGTCGGTTTGGCTTCGTAGCCCTGAAACAGCGCCACGAAGGTCACCGCGAGGCCGAACACCACGCTCTTGATGACCCCGGCGCCGACATCGCGCCAGACATCGACGCCGCCTTGCATCTGCGACCAGAACGCGCCGGAATCGACGCCGATCAGCAGCACGCCCACCACATAACCGCCGAACACACCGACCGCACTGAAAATCGCGGCCAGAATCGGCATGGAAATAATCCCCGCCCACAGGCGCGGCGCCACCACCACCTTGACCGGATCCACCGCCATCATTTCCATCGCGGTCAATTGCTCACCCGCCTTCATCAAGCCGATCTCGGCCGTGAGCGACGTGCCGGCGCGGCCCGCGAACAGGAGCGCCGTGACCACTGGCCCGAGTTCGCGCACCAGCGAAAGCGCGACCAGCAGTCCCAACGCCTGCTCGGAGCCGTAGCGATTCAGCGTGTAATAGCCCTGCAAGCCAAGCACGAAGCCGACGAACAGCCCCGAGACGGCGATGATCACCAGCGAATAATTACCCACGAAGAGGATCTGCTTCGTGACAAGGCGCGGCCGGCGCAGCAGCGGGAAAAACTCGAGCAGCAGCCGGAAGAAGAAACGCGTGGCATAGCCGGCCGTGCCCAACCCGTCGAGCACCGAGCGGCCGATCGAACTGATCATGACTGACCTCCGCCGATGCCGAAGTCCGCCGCGAGCGGCGTCTTGCTGGGGTAGTGAAATTTGAATGGGCCATCCGGCGCGCCGTCGATGAACTGGCGCACCGTAGGATCAGTCGACGCGCGCAGCTCGACCGGCGTGCCTTCGGCATGCACCCCGCCGTTGGCGAGGAAATAGACGTAATCGGCAATCGCGAACGATTCCGGCACGTCGTGCGTGACGAGGATCGAGGTCGCGCCAAGTGCCTGATTCAGCGCGCGAATCAGGTTTGCGGTGATGCCGAGCGAGATCGGATCGAGGCCGGCGAACGGCTCGTCGTACATCATCAGCTCGGGGTCGAGCGCGATCGCCCGGGCCAGCGCCACACGCCGCGCCATGCCGCCCGAGATTTCCGACGGCGCCAGGTCGCGCGCGCCGCGCAACCCGACCGCGTTGAGCTTCATCAACACGAGGTCGCGAATCAGTTCTTCGGGGAGGTCGGTGTGCTCGCGCAGCGCGAAGGCAACATTTTCGAACACCGACATGTCGGTGAACAGCGCGCCAAACTGAAACAACATGCCCATTTTGCGGCGCAGCGCGTAGAGGCCGTCACGCGTTTGTGCACCGATGTCCTGGCCTTGAAACAGAATCTGGCCGCGCTGCGCGCGCACCAGACCGCCGATCAGACGCAGCACCGTGGTTTTGCCGCAACCCGAGCCGCCCATAACCGCGACGACCTGGCCACGCTTGAAGCGCAGATTCAGTTTCGACAGGACGAGCCGGTCGCCATAACCGAAGTCGACGTCGCGCAGCTCGAGTAAGGTCTCGGGGGAGGAAGACACGAAACTGACAGTCCTTTTACACGGAAGGCCGAATTATAGGGCCATCATGCAAAAGCTGCCGTGAGGTGCCCTGTCCCTTTACTGAACTTGACGATTATTGCGTAAACGCATGTTGCAGCGCAGAAACCGCGGCAGCCGGATCGGCGGCCTCGGTCACAGCGCGCACCACAGCCGCACAGCCTACGCCCGTCGCCAGCACGTCCGGCAGCACCTGCAGATCGATCCCGCCGATCGCCACCAGCGGTACGACGCCGTCGAGCAGGCGTACATAGCGTGCCAGACGCTTGAGGCCCTGCGGCGCGGTCGGCATGACCTTGGTGGTGGTCGGGAACACCGCGCCCAAGGCAATGTAGCTGGGCCGGAAGTGCAGAGCCTTCAGAATCTCGTAGAAACCGTGTGTCGACAGACCGAGCCGGATGCCGGCGGTGGCAAGTGCCGACAGATCGGCCGTATGCACGTCTTCCTGGCCGAGGTGGACGCCGTAGGCGCCCGCTTCCAGCGCGGCTTGCCAATGATCGTTGATGAAAACCTGGGCATCGTGCTCACGGCCCGCGACGACACAGCGAGCGATTTCGCGCTTCAGTTCGTCGGCAGGCTCGGCCGATTTGCGGCGCAACTGGACCGTTTTCACGCCAAAGCCCACTACCCGTTCGACCCACTCGGCGGTCGGCAGCACTGGATAGAGACCCAGCCGGTCGGGGCAACGCGCGAACGCTTGCGCCGGCGCGGCCGGCAGGCCGGCGAGGCGCGGGAAATGCGCGATATCCGCCGGAAATGCGTCGTCTGCTTTGGTTTCGTCGCCGTCGCGCCACGCCAGAGCGAGCACCAGCGCGTCATGTGGATCGAAGCCGCAGTCCAGAAACGCAGCTAGCGCAGGAATCCAGTCTTCCGCCAGATGACCTTCCAGGCGGTATTTCTCGCCGCCCAGATGGAGCGCCGCCGTATTTTCCGCAGCGACGATCACGCCGGCGCCCTGCACCAGCCAGCGCGCCACCTGCTCGCCATGCTGCTGCGCGTCGGCGACGATGATCAGGTCTCCGCCGTTCGGCTCGTCCGGCGCGGTCAGGCAGATACGCCACGGCGCATGCGTCGGCGGCCACTCGCCCAGGCGGGCGCGGATCCGCTCGGCGGCTTCGGTGAGTTCATCGGCGGGCGGCCAGAAGAGGTCGCGGCCGGTCAAAGGCAAAGTTTGCGTCATGCGGCGCTCCCGTCTTGATGCCAGAACGGCATGCCGACCACCGGCGTGCTCGCGTGCGCGCTTTCGCGCTCGGCCATCGGCCCCGCCAGAAAAGCCTGGCGGCCCGCTTCGACGCCCAGCGCAAAGGCGCGCGCCATCGCGTCGGGATGGGTCGCCTGCGAAACGGCGGTGTTCAGCAGCACGCCGTCGAAGCCCCACTCCATCACTTGCGCCGCGTGCGACGGCACGCCGAGGCCCGCGTCGACGATCAGCGGCACATCTGGCAGGCGTTCACGCAACACCCGCAGGCCGTACGGATTGATCACGCCCTTGCCGGTGCCGATCGGCGCGCCCCAGGGCATCAGGGCCTCGCAGCCCGCATCGAGCAGACGGCGGCCGATCACGAGATCTTCGGTGCAATACGGCAGGACCTTGAAACCGTCCTTGATCAACTGTGTGGCTGCTTCGATCAGACCGACCGGATCAGGCTGCAACGTGTAGTCGTCGCCGATCAGTTCGAGCTTGATCCACTCGGTGTCGAAGATTTCACGCGCCATGTGCGCGGTCGTCACCGCCTCGCCGACGGTCAGGCAGCCGGCGGTGTTAGGCAACAGCGGCACGCCGTGGCGCTTGAGCAGGTCGAAGAAACCAGCTTCGGCGCCGCCTTCGTTCATTTGCCGGCGCAGCGCGACGGTCACCATACCGGGCTGCGCCGCGTCGATCGAATCGGACAGCGATTGCAGCGACGGATAGCGCGAGGTGCCGAGCAGCACGCGGCTCGCGAAAGTTTGGCCGTAGAGCGTGAGCGCGTCGGCCGTTTGGGGGGAAGTCATTTGCATAGTCCTGGTCTCCGGCAATGCATGGCGCGGCACTTAGCCGCCGGCCACGGGTTGCACGACATCGAGCTTGTCGCCCGGCTGCAGCGCGCGCGCCGCATGCTGGGTACGTGCGACGAAATCGCCGTTCAGCGCGACCGCGAACGGCGGACGCGCGCCGAACGCGGCGAGCGCATCGGCGACAGTCGCGCCTTCGGGCAGCGACAACGGCTTCTGATTGATATGAATGTCCATGGTGTTCGAATACGGTTCAATCGATGGCGGTAGCGGCTTGGCGCGAGCTTGTTTGCCTGTGGTCATTTCACCAACAGGCGCGCAACGCTCATGCCGGTTCCCGCGTGGAATCCAGTTGAAACAGCTCGCTCCAGCGCGCGGCACTTTGCCAGTCGGCGAACGCATCGGCGTCGCCAATGCGGCCGTCGAGCAGCGCCGCGGCGAAGCGCACGGCTTCATCGGCGACTTCGGGCACGATCATGTAGCCGTGCCGGTACAGGCCGTTCACGCGCAGCGTCTGCGCGCCATCCCACAGCAAAGCCGGACGGTGGTCCGGCAAAGTCGGGCGGCACTGCGAATTCAGTTCGAGGATGCGTGCCTCGCCGAAGCCGGGATGCACGGAAAACGCCGCGCTCAGCAGTTCGAGCGCCGAGCGCACGCTGACCGGCGACATGTCCTCGCCTTCCACTTCGGTCGCGCCGATCACGTAGAGATCGTCCGGCTTCGGCGCGATATACAGCGGATAGCGCGGGTGCAGCAGCCGCACCGGCCGCGTCAGCTTGATACCGGGCGCATGCACTCGGGCGACTTCGCCGCGGATGCCGCGCAGCGTGGGCAGCACGGACTTCGCGCCCAAACCCCGGCAGTCGATCGTGACGCGCGCGGGCGGTAGCGCATGATCGTCGACCGGCGTATTCCAGTGCGTTTCGACACCGCGCTGGGCAAGACCCGCAGCGAGCGCGGCGAGCACCTGACGGTTATCCAGTTGGCCTTCGCGCGGCAGCAGCCAGCCCTGATTGAAGCGACCCGCCAAGGCGGGCTCGGCGGCGCCGAGCTGGGCACCGGCAAGCGTCACGAAGCCGCCGTCGAGCAATTCGGCAGGTGCGTTCGAGCGCACGCGGCGTTCGAACAACGGCGCTTCAGTCCGGTCGGCGTGATGCCATACGACGAGCGTGCCATTGCGCTGAAAGAACACCGGTTCGGGCAATTCGGCCAGCACTTGCGGCCAGCTGTCGAGCGAACTGGCGCCGAGGCGCGTGATCAGCAGTTCAGCACTGGCGGCTTCGGCCAGCGGCGCCAACATGGCGGCAGCAACCCAGGCGGCGGCTTGGGTACCCGCGGCATCGCCGCGCTCATAGAGCGCCACGCGATGCCCTTGCCCGGCGAGACGCCATGCAACGAGGCGCCCGCACAGGCCGCCGCCAAGCACGGCGAAATCAGGTTGGGCAGGACGGTTCATCGCGCCCACTCCGAGTCGCAACGGCAAGCAACATTAAAGCAGCACGGCGCGCCGACATAACCGGCGAGAGCGTGGCGACGAGCAAAACACATGTATGAAGAATAGGCGGTCATCGAATCCTTTCCGTACGGCAAAAAAACGCACGTACCCAGGACGAAACCGGCGGGTGAGGCCGGCCGGGCAATACGCGCGTCCAATGACGGACGCCGCCCGGCGGGGAATGGAAGACTGGTTTCTTCCGGAAACTTCCCGCGCCGGTATTACCCGGATCGGGTGCAAAGGGTCTCTCTCAGCCTCGCCGCCGCTGCGTGAGAATCACGCAGCCTGTGGGCAAAGCACCCCTGTTTCGTCGAAGGTCATTAGACCATAAAAGGCGCGGCGCCCGCAAACCAGTGGCCCATGCAATCGCGCGCAGTTGATCCGGCACCATCTTTCAATTCGTCAATACGGCCGAACGCAGCGCTCTGGCACAATGCCAAGACCGGATGCCGCAGGAGCTACGCGCGGGCTGCATGCTTAGCCGCCATGCGCGACGGCGGCCCCGAGGCAAGGCCGCTGAACGGAAATTAATTTTCACTTAAGGGCTTCGCGCCAGAATCGGACGCTCACCCGGACGTGCGTTCGTCGAGCACGACGCCCGGGTCACGCACCGCAAACCCGCCGTGGGGCCGGCCCAACTGGTGCCAGCCCGACATGGGCCAGCCCACATGGGCCAGCACTTCACCAGGATGCTCATGACACCGAATACCGCTTCCAGACCCGCGCTGCCGCCGGACGACAAAGTCTCCGCCTGGAGCCTGATCAAACCTTACTGGGTTTCCGAAGAACGAAAAACGGCGTGGGTGCTGCTCATCGCGATCATCGTGATGAATCTGCTCGTCGTGTGGATCAACGTGCGCCTGAACCGCTGGAGCGCCGACTTCTACAACGCGCTGCAGACCAAGAACGTGCACGACTTCCCGCAGTTGCTGATGGTGTTCTCGGGACTCGCGTTCGGCTTCATCATCCTCGCGGTGTATGGCCGCTATCTGCGCCAGATGCTCGGCTTTCGCTGGCGCCAGTGGCTGACCACGCGTTATCTCAACGAGTGGCTACACGACAGCGCCTTCTACCGGATCGAACGCGACCGGCTCGCCGACAACCCCGACCAGCGGATCAGCGACGACCTGCAATCGTTCGCCACCACCACGCTCTCGCTGACGCTCGATCTGCTCTCCACGGTCGTCACGCTGGTCTCGTTCATCACGATCCTGTGGTCGCTGGCCGGCGCGCTGACCGTTTCGCTCGGCGGCATGCCGGTGCAGATTCCGGGCTACATGGTGTGGGCCGCGGCGCTGTACGCGGTGGTCGGCTCGCTGATCATCCAGAAGGTCGGCCATCCGCTTGTGTCGATCAATTACCAGGCGCAGAAAGTCGAGGCGGATTTCCGTTTCGGCCTGATCCGTCTGCGTGAAAATGCCGAGCAGATCGCCTTCTACGACGGCATGGAGACCGAAAAGAAGAGCACGCACACGCTGTTCGCCCGCATCCGCGACAACTGGTGGCAGGTGATGAAGTACACCAAGCGGCTCACCTTCGTGCTGAGCTTCTATGGTCAGATCGCGATCATCTTTCCGCTGGTCGTGGCGGCACCCCGTTACTTCGCGGGCGCGTTCACGTTCGGCGTGCTGATGCAGATTTCGAGCGCATTCGGTACCGTCAGCGATTCGTTTTCGTGGTTCATCAACAGTTACGGCACCCTGGTCGAGTGGCGCGCTACCGTGAACCGGTTGCGTGAATTCAAGCGCATCGTGCATGCGCCGCGTCTGAAGGAATCGGTGTCGCCCGGTACCGCGCATGGCGGCATCAAGCTGCATTTTGTCGACGAAGACAAGCTCGTCACCGACGGCCTCCAGCTTGCGCTGCCGAATGGCAACCCGCTGTCACGCATCCGCGATATCGCGATCACGCCGGGCTCGCGCTGGCTGGTGCGTGGTCCGTCCGGCTCGGGCAAGAGCACGCTGATGCGCGCGCTTGCAGGCTTGTGGCCGTTCGGCGACGGCTCGATCGACGCACCGGTCAACGCGCGCATGATGTTCATCCCGCAGGTCAGCTACATGCCGATCGGCACGCTGAAAGCCGCGCTCACCTATCCGTCCTCTTCGGACACCTACACTGACGAAGAATGCCGCGAAGCGCTCGTCACCTGCCACCTGTCGGAATATGCCGACCGCCTGCAGGAATCGGGGCACTGGACACGCGTCCTCTCGCCGGGCGAACAACAACGTCTCGCCGGCGCGCGCGTGCTGCTGCATAAGCCGGACTATCTGTTCCTCGACGAAGCGACCAGCGCGCTCGATGCGGAAAACGAAGCACGTCTGTATCACCTGTTCACCGAGCGGCTGCCGAAGGCGGCGATCGTCAGCGTCGCGCATCGCGAATCGCTGGCGGCGTTCCATGGCGAAACGCTCGACGTCGAGCGCTCGGGCGAAGCGATTGCAGCGTGAACACCGTGAGCGACATGAGCGGCACCGGTGACGCGAGCAGCACGGCTGGCATGAGGAGCGCCGAGCTCGATCGCGTCGTCCTGATCACCGGCGCGGGCTCCGGCATCGGCGCCGCACTGGCCCGGCGCATCGCCGCGCCGCGCACCGCGTTGATGCTGCACGCACGCGGCGCTGACGACGAAGCGCGTCAGCGTCTTGCACAGGTCGCAGCCGATTGCAGCGCGAACGGCGCGCGCTGCGCGACGGTGTTCGGCGACCTGGCCGAACGCGGCGCCGCCGAACACGTGATTCATCAAACGCTCGCGAGCTTCGGCGCGCTGGATCAACTGGTCGCGAACGCCGGCCACGCGCAACGGCAAACGCTCAACGCACTCGACGCGGATGCATTCAGCGCCGCCTTCTCCGCCATGCCGGCCGCGTTCGCCGCGCTCGTCAAGCGTGCGACGCCCGCATTGGAAACCTCGAAGCGGGGTCGCGTGGTCGCGCTCAGTTCGTTCGTCGCGCATCGCTATCGCGTGGACGCACCGTTCGCCGCCACGGCGGCCGCGAAAGCGGCGATCGAATCGCTAGCTAAAACCGCTGCCGCCGAACTTGCGGCGCATGGCGTGACGGTCAATTGCGTGGCACCCGGCTACACCCGTAAAGATCGCGGCCCAAGTGCCGATAATGCATCGGTGTGGACCCGCGCCGCCGAAGCAACGCCGCTCGGCCACGTCGCCGAGCCTGCGGATATCGCCGCACTGATCGCGTTCCTGCTCTCCGACGAAGCGCGTCACATCACCGGCCAGGTGATCCATATCGACGGCGGCCTCACGCTCGGCTAGGCAGCACATCGCTCGTCAGCCCGATCGTTCACGCTGTCAGGCGACCCACGCACGTTCGCACAACGATCAGCACCGCCAGTCCACACGCCGCAACATCCGGAAACACGCGAGAAGAGTTCGAAAGCATTTGCGAAGCGGGCAAGCTGTTCCCGGCTTTGAAAAGCCCTTATGGCAGCGACGATAGTCGTGCGGGCCGTATCACGTCCGGCCCGCTTCGCCCCTCACTGCTACCGGACTCTCCACACGCTTGCTTTCTCTTTCGCGAGAAAGGATTCGAAAGCGTTACCCGCTTTGCGCTGCTCGCGCGGATCACTAAGATGACCTGGATGAACCAATCCATTCTGGTCGTCGACGACGACCCCGTCGTACGCGAGCTCGTCAGCGAATATCTGCTAGGGCGTGGCTTCAAGGTGTCCACACTCGAACACGGTATGGCGCTGCAGAGCACATTACAGAACGAGCGTCCCGCGCTGGTCGTGCTCGACATCATGATGCCGGAGCTCGACGGCATCAGCGCGCTGCGCGCATTGCGCGTCGCCGGCGACGATATTCCTGTGATCCTGCTGACCGCGCGCGCCGATCCGATCGACCGCGTGATCGGCCTCGAACTCGGCGCCGACGACTATCTCGGCAAGCCATTCGAACCAAGCGAGCTGGTCGCGCGAATCCGCACGGTCCTGCGCCGCCGCGGCGCGATTGCACCGAGCGCGCCGGAGCAACGCGCGCCCTATCGCTTCGGTCGTTTCGAGGTGAATTTCCCGGCGCGCGAATTGCGCCGCGATGGCGAGCGCATTCCGCTGCGTTCGAGCGAATTCGCGATGCTCAAGGTATTTGTCACGCACGCGATGACCGTACTCACGCGCGCGCAGTTGCTGGAGAAGCTGCACGGCAATAGCGAGTTGCATCGCAATCGCAGTCTTGATGTGTCGATCTGGCGTTTGCGCCGGCTGATCGAAGTGGATCCGTCCGAGCCTCGCTATGTGCAAACCGTCTGGGGACGCGGCTATGTGTTCGTGCCGGACGGCGAAATCGGCGCAGCGGAACGCAACACGCCACCGCTTGCATGATGCTCGTCTGGCGAGCGCCCGGCGCCTGGCCTCGGACTTAAGAAAACTTATGCAGCGTGTCGCACATGTCGCGCACACCCCCGCATTGAGGCTTCTCCGCCGCCCGCGTGGGCGCGCGCGAAGAAAAACGGGTCGAACTGAATTGCTATGAATGGTCATGATCAGCCTCGCATGGCGCCAGGTTTCGATTTCGCGCCGACTGTCTGTTGGGCCCAAGGCGTTAGGCTTTTTTCGACATGCGGCGCAACGTACTGCACGACGAATCATCTCGCCGCACACGCGGTGGCGATGCACGAAGGAACGCGCGCTTTCCGGCGGTTCTTACGACTCGTTGCGACCCATTGCCATCAGTAGCAACTGCGCGCAAATTCTTTCATCAGAGGAATTTAAGCGGTGCAAAATGAATGTCGCGCCGCGCCGCACGTTGGCACCGCGCGGGCAATACATTGCTGAATATGGCTGTCGTGAAATATGCCGTGAGCCTTTGGTGGCGGGCCTCGCGCCCGAACCAGCAAGGACGGCGCGGCTTTGCGTAAGCATTGGTAAGAAAACAGTGAGTCGTGCGTCGCGCGCGCCAGACTAGAATTTCGCCATGAATCCACAGGTCCTTATCGTCGACGACGACCCGGTCGTACGCGATCTGCTTTGCAAGTTTCTGCAGTCGAACGGCTTCGACGCGTCGGTGCTGCACGACGGCACCCATTTGCAACGCCGGCTCGAACGTGAACGGCCGTCGGTCGTCGTGCTCGACATCATGATGCCGAACACCGACGGCTTGCGCGCGCTCACCGCCCTGCGCGCCGCCGGCGACGACATTCCGGTGATCTTCGTGACGGCGCGCGGTACGGTGGCCGACCGCATTGTCGGCCTCTCGCTCGGCGCGGACGACTATCTGACCAAACCGTTCGACCCACGCGAACTGCTCGCGCGTATCCATACGGTGCTGCGCCGCCGTGGGCCGTCCACCACGAGTGCGCCGGAAGCCCGCAAGCCGTATCGCTTCGGCCCGTTCGAACTCGACTTCGCCACCCGCTCGCTGTCGCGCGACGACGCGAAGCTGCCCCTGCGCGACAGTGAGTTCGCGCTGCTAAAGATCTTCGTCAACAATCCGTACAAGGTGTTGTCGCGCGTGCTGATTCACGATCTCGTGCATCGTGACAATCTCGCCTTCCGCGACCGCAGCCTCGACGTACCCATCTGGCGCCTGCGCCGTGTGATCGAAGACGACCCGTCCAATCCCTGCTACGTGCAGACGGTGCGCGGCAAAGGCTACGTGTTCGTGCCCGACGCCGACGGCACGCCGTTCGCCGACGAGGCTGCCTCAAGCGCATGAAAAACCCGCTGAACACGCTGTTCGGCAGAATGGCGTTGCTGTCGACAGCGGTGTTGTTCGCGATTCAGGCCGGGTGGTTCGTGCTGGTGGTGATGCAGCCGCCGCGCCACGAAATCGACGGCTTCGCGCGCGGCATTCTGCTGGTGCTGCAGGCAATCAACGGCGAGCCGATGAAGGGTGCCGCGCTCGCGCCCGCCATGCGTGTGCACCTCGTGCCCACCTGGAACATGCCGGCGAGCATCCACCTGCACACGCCGGATCAGCGTCCGCTGATCGAACTGAGCCGGCATCTGCGCGAAAACCTGCCGCCCGGCACACAAATCGCCGTCGACGACCTGCGTCCGCCGCAGTTATGGGTGCTGTTCCCCGGCAAGTCGAACTGGGTCGTCGTGCCGGTCGACGTACCACCGCGCCCGCGCTTCCTGGTCGAATCCATCTCGATGCTGCTGGCCGCGCTGATCCTGTCGCTGTTCGCGGTCTGGCAGATGCAGCGGCCTCTATCGCGCGTCGCCGACGCAGCCCGCGCGTTCGGTTCAGGCGGCAGGCCGGAACCCGTGACCGTGCAAGGCCCGCGTGAACTACGCGATCTGATCGGCTCCTTCAACGATATGATGCGGCGCCTGAATGAGGCCGGCGACGACCAGGCGGTGATGCTGGCAGGCGTCGCGCACGATCTGAAAGCGCCGCTCACGCGGCTCAAGTTGCGCGCGAGCGTGCTGGTCGCGGAAAACGAGCGGGCCGGACTGATCCGCGACGTCGACTCGCTGACCAACATCGTCCAGCAGTTTCTGGAGTTTGCCGGCCAGTCCGCCGACGCGGGGCCGCCGGTCGAAGTCGACGAATTCCTGCAGGAACAGTTTTCCGCCGGCGACAACACCGAGACGCCGCTGTTCACGCTCGATCTGCGCGCCGGTTCGTCGTTCACACTGCCGCGCACCTTGCTCGACCGGCTGGTCACGAACCTCGTCGACAACGCGCTCGAGCACGGCTCGCCGCCGGTGGATATCGCCACGGCGCGTGATGAGCGGCATTGGGTAATCAGCGTGCGCGACCACGGCCCGGGCATTCCCGACGACCGCATCGCGGCGGCGATGAAACCGTTCGTACGGCTCGACGCCGCGCGCGGCGGCGAAGGTCATTGCGGCCTGGGTCTCGCGATCGTCGCGCGGCTCGCGCACGATCGCGGCGGACACTGCCACGTGCGCAATCACGTGCAAGGCGGCCTGGAAGTACGGATCGAATTGCCGGTTGGGGCGCCACGATTATGAGGATGGCCGAGAAGGCTTGAGCGGCGTGCAGTACCGGCACTTACGCGCCCTTACTGGACGGGTTTTCGCGATGGCTGTGGCGTTATAGTCGCCCCCGGCAACCTCGATGCCGCCCTTCTCTGTCCGCCCGCTTTCTTGGGGCGGACTTTTTTTCGTCGGTACCTGCCGACGTGCTCCGCTCAACACCCGGCGCGGCGAGCATAAGTCAGGCGACCAGGCGGTCGTGCAACGTGTCGATCGTTGCTTGAGACATGCCAAGGCCTTGCGTCAGATAGCTCGCCATGGTGCCGTAGCTCGTCTGCACCTGATCGAACCCCGCTTGCAGATAACTTTCCTCGACGTTGAACAGGGGCGACTCGACCGTTGCAACCGCGTCGCTATCCTGCGCGCGCAACGTGGCGATCTGCGCCTGGATCGATTCGGCCAGATAGGCGTTGCTCAGCAGATAGTCCTGCATGATGACGTCGAGCGGCACGTTGGCAATGCTGAGCAGGAGTGCCGCGACCCAACCGGTGCGATCCTTACCCGCGTTGGAATGAAACAGCTGCGCGCCGGCGCCATTGGCGAGCCGCGTGAGGAGTTCGCCGTAGCCGTCGCGCTGGGCAGCGCCGGTGACATAGTCGCGCGCCTGGGCCTCCATGAACGCGACGGCGGCGCCTGCCGTATCGAACGTTGGCGCGACGAAGTCGTTGATACCCAGGACGTCGAGCGCTTGTGATGTCGCGCCGGCCGGGAGGATATCCACGGTGCGCGCGATTTCGCCGGGCGTGCGCAGATCGTAGACCGAAGCGATGCCGAGTTTGTCGAGGGCGGCCGCGTCGGCAGCGCTGAGGGTCAGCGCGTTCGCGCGATAGAACGCGCCACGGCGCATCTGTTTCCCGTCGACAGTGGGATAGCCGGCGGCCGCGCCCGCCACGTCGCGAAAGTTGTTCACCGAGGCGAGACGCGGCGTTTCCGGCTGATCAGCGTTCAGATTTCCGCCCCCGCAAGCTGACAGCAGCGAACTGCTCATACCCGAGACCAGCAGCACGCTTACCGAGGATTTCAGGAACGCGCGGCGCGAGTGATTTGCCCGCAAAGTCGTGCTCGCGAAGCGGCGGGATGGCGAGCAGATTTTTGCGGTTGCGGGCATTGACGATGGCGAGGTGGCGAGCGCGGGCGTAAGGAGGATGTCCGCAGCTTGAGCGCTGCCAGCGCAGTTTAACGGCGGTCAATATTTTTTGGGTTACATGGTAGTAGTTCGTAAGGAACCGGAATGGAGTTCTTACCCCGTCGCCATTTTTGACCACCGCTGGCCGCACAACACCTCGCCCCCTTAGAATACAAAAAACCCTCGATCAAGCCGCCGGAAGGCAAAAACCGCCTGGAGACCACAAGAAAACATGCCCTCTCTCCAATGGTTCACCGAACTGACCCAGCGCGAACGCCGCACCCTCTACGCTGGCTTCGGCGGCTACGCAGTCGACGCCTTCGACTTCATGATCTACTCATTCCTCATTCCGACGCTCATCGCGACCTGGGGCATGACCAAAAGCGAAGCCGGCATGATCGCGACCAGTTCGTTGATTTCGTCGGCGATCGGCGGTTGGCTCGCCGGTATCCTCGCCGACCGCTATGGACGCGTGCGCGTCCTCCAGTGGACCATCGCCACCTTCGCGATCTTCACCTGCCTGTCAGGCTTCACCCACTCGTTCTGGCAACTGCTGACCACCCGCACGCTGCAAGGCATCGGCTTCGGCGGTGAATGGTCGGTAGTGACCATCATGATGGCTGAAACCATCCGTTCACCTCAGCATCGCGCGAAAGCCGTCGGCACCGTGCAAAGCAGCTGGTCGGTCGGCTGGGCCGCGGCTGCCATCATCTATTGGGCGTTCTTCGCGCTGCTGCCGGAACAGGTCGCATGGCGCGCCTGCTTCTGGATCGGCCTGCTGCCCGCGCTGTGGATCATCTACATTCGTCGCAATGTCAGCGATCCAGAAATCTTTCTCGAAACCCGGCGCGCTCGCGAAAGCGGCTTCGATACCTCGCACTTCCTGCAGATCTTCTCCTTCCCCCACCTCAAAACAACCCTGCTGGGCAGCGTACTGTGCACCGGCATGCTCGGCGGCTATTACGCGATCACCACCTGGCTGCCGACCTATCTGAAAACCGTGCGCCATCTGTCGGTCTTCAACACCAGCGGCTATCTGATCGTGCTGATCGTCGGCTCGTTCACCGGCTATATCGTCGGGGCGATTCTCTGCGACAAGATCGGCCGGCGCGCGTCGTTCGTGCTGTTCGCGATCGGCTCGTTCGTGCTCGGCATGTTCTACACGATGCTGCCGATCACCGACGGCATGATGCTCGCGCTCGGCTTCCCGCTCGGCATCGTCGTGCAGGGGATTTTCGCAGGCGTCGGCGCGTATTTGTCCGAGCTCTATCCGAATTCGATCCGCGGCTCGGGGCAAGGCTTCTGCTACAACCTGGGCCGCGGTCTCGGCTCGTTCTTTCCGATCCTGGTCGGTACACTGTCGCAAACCATGACGCTTGTTAAGGCGATGGGCATCGTCGCCGGTTCGGGCTATCTGCTGGTGATCGTCGCCGCAGTGTGTCTGCCGGAAACCAAGGGCAAAGTGCTCGGCGCGGTTCGTCCTACCGCCTGAAATCGCCGTACATACACATGAAAACGATTGTTCTGGGCGGCGGTGTGATCGGCGTCGCCACCGCGTTTTATCTGCGCCAGCAAGGCTGCGACGTTACCGTGATCGAGCGCGAGCCGGACGTCGCGCTTTCCACCAGTTTCGGCAACGCCGGCGTGATCGCACCAGGCTATGTAACGCCGTGGGCCGCGCCCGGCATGCCGGCGAAGATACTCAAATATCTGTTCAAGCCGGCCTCGCCGCTGATCTTCCGCCCCACCTTCGATCCGGCTCAATGGCGCTGGATCGCGCGCTGGCTGCGCGAATGCGACCTCGAACGCTTTCGCGTCAACAAGCAGCGCATGCAACGCATCGCTTATTACAGCCGCGAGTGTCTGCACGAATTCCGTGGCTGTTATCCGTTCGACTATGGCCGCAGCCAGGGCTATCTGCAGTTGTTCCGCAGCGAGTATGACGTCGAACTCGCGCAACCTGCGCTGGCGGTCCTGCGCGACGCCGGCATCGCGCATCGGGAAGTCAGCGCGGCGCAGTGCGTCGAGATCGAACCGGGTTTGCGCTGGGCGCGTCAGATGCCGCTCTCAGGCCTCTATCTCCCCGACGACGAAGCCGGCGACTGCGCCCGCTTCACCCGCGAACTTCGCGTGATCTGCGAGCGCAGCGGCGTGCGCTTTCGCTTTGATACACGTGTGAGCTCGCTCGACGTGCGAGGCGGTACGGTTCGCGCGGTGAAGATCGAGAGCGAACGTGGCAGCGAGACGTTGCAAGCGGATGCAGTGGTGGTGGCGCTGGGCGTGGACAGTGCGGCGCTGCTCGCGCCGCTCGGCGTGAAGGTGCCGCTCTACCCGGTGAAAGGCTATTCGGCGACGCTGCCCGTCACCGACGACGAAAAAGCCCCGCTTGCGGCACTGATGGACGAGTCGCTGAAAACAGCGATCACGCGCTTCGGCAACAACTTGCGCGTGGCCGGCACCGCGGAACTCGGCAATCGCCAGACAACCTTGCGCGAGCAGGCGCTGCAAACACTGATGAAAGTGCTCAGCGACTGGTTTCCGCGCGCGGCCAATCCGACCTCCGCGCACTTCTGGGTCGGCCGCCGGCCGATGACGCCCGATGGCGCGCCGTTGCTCGGCCCGTCCGGCGTGGACAATCTTTGGCTGAACCTCGGACATGGCTCGACGGGTTGGGCGATGTCGATGGGTTCGGGCCGCGTGGTCGCGGATTTGATTACGCAGCGCAAGCCGGAGATCGATTTGGACGGGCTCACGTTGGCGCGCTATCGGAAGTAACCACAAGCAGACGTTAAAAAGCCGGGTCACCCTCTCAGGTGCCCGGCTTTGTTTTTTATCGCCTTGTCGTCTCCACCTCGTCCTGCAAGCATTAGCTGGTTTCTACGCCATCAGGCGGAAACCAGCTGGAGACGTTAGCGCGGCAGTTCCGAATGGCCCATCAGGAACGCGTCGACCGACCGTGCGCACTGACGGCCTTCACGAATCGCCCACACCACCAGCGACTGGCCACGACGCATATCGCCCGCGGTGAAGACCTTGTCCACCGACGTGTAATACGCCTTGTCGCCTTCGGTCGACGCACGCACGTTACCGCGGTTGTCCTTGTCGACACCGAACGCTTCGAGCACCGGCGACACCGGTTGCGTGAAGCCCATGGCCAGCAGCACCAGATCGGCCTTCATTTCGAATTCCGAGTTCGGCACTTCCTGCATCTTGCCGTCCTTCCATTCGACGCGCGCGGCGATCAGCTTCTCGACCTTGCCGTTCTTGCCTTCGAGACGCTTGGTTGCAACGGCCCAATCGCGCGAGCAACCCTCGTCATGCGACGACGACGTGCGCAGCTTGATCGGCCAGTACGGCCACACGAGCGGCTTGTTCTCTTCTTCCGGCGGTTGCGGCAGCAGCTCGAATTGCGTGACGCTCTTCGCGCCATGACGGTTCGACGTACCGACGCAGTCCGAACCCGTATCGCCGCCACCGATCACGACCACATGCTTGCCCTTGGCGAGCAACTGGTTCGCGACCTTGTCGCCGGCGTTCACCTTGTTCTGCTGCGGCAGGAATTCCATCGCGTAGTGGATGCCTTCCAGCTCGCGGCCCGGTACCGGCAGATCGCGCGGCGTTTCCGAACCACCGGCGATCACCACCGCGTCAAACTGTTCTTTCAGCTCGGCCGGCGTGATGGTTTCCTTCGCGGTATTGCCGATATGTTCCGGCAGCGTGTCTGCCTTGCCGATAAACACGTTGGCGCGGAACGTCACGCCTTCGGCTTCCATCTGGCGCATGCGGCGATCGATCAGCCACTTTTCCAGCTTGAAGTCAGGGATGCCGTAACGCAGCAAACCGCCGATACGGTCGTTCTTTTCGAACACGACGACATCGTGCCCCACGCGCGCGAGTTGCTGCGCGACGGCCAAACCGGCGGGGCCGGATCCGACCACGGCGACCTTCTTGCCGGTCTTGTGCTTCGGCGGCAGCGGCGCGACCCAACCTTCGGCCCACGCTTTGTCGATGATCGCGTGTTCGATCGACTTGATGCCGACCGCGTCGTCGTTGATGCCGAGCGTGCACGCCGCTTCACACGGCGCCGGGCAGATGCGACCCGTGAACTCGGGGAAGTTGTTCGTGGAGTGCAGCACTTCGATCGCGTTCTTCCAGTCCTGATGGAACACCAGGTCGTTGAAGTCCGGGATGATGTTGTTCACCGGGCAGCCGTTGTTGCAGAACGGAATGCCGCAGTCCATGCAACGCGCGCCTTGAATCTTGGCTTCGTCGTCGGTCAGTGCCGCGACGAATTCCTTGTAGTGCTTCACACGCGTGAGCGGAGCTTCGTACGCCTCGTGGCGGCGCTCGAACTCGAGAAAACCGGTTGCCTTGCCCATGTGGTTCTCTTCTCTATCTGTATCAGGTGAGGTGATCTACACCCGCCGCGCGGACCGGTTGAACGGTAAGGCGCGGCGGGTACGGCTAAATGTGACGTCTTCTGTGCTGATGATCAGCGAAGCAGCTATGCGACAAGTCAGGCGGCGAGCACTTCCTTGTTCGCCTTCTTCGCTGCCATTTCGCCCAGTGCGCGCTTGTATTCGGTCGGGAACACCTTCACGAACTGACGGCGCGACGCATCCCAGTTTTCGAGCAGCGCCTTTGCACGCGGCGAACCCGTGAACTGGAAGTGACGTTCGATGAGACCCTTGAGCAGGGCTTCGTCGGTCGTGCCGCTGTGCCACAGGCCCTTGTCGACCGTGCGTTCCTGTTCGGCCTGTTGCAAGACCGGATCGAGCGCGACCATCGACTTGTTGCACTTGCCCGCGAACGTATTGTCCGGATCGAACACGTAGGCGATACCCCCCGACATACCGGCCGCGAAGTTACGGCCCGTTTCGCCGAGCACGATCACCGTGCCGCCCGTCATGTATTCGCAGCCGTGGTCGCCCGTGCCTTCGACAACTGCCGTCGCACCCGAGTTACGCACGCAGAAACGTTCGCCGGCGACGCCGCGGAAGAACGCTTCGCCTTCGATTGCGCCGTACATCACCGTGTTGCCGCAGATGATGTTTTCTTCCGACTTGCCGCGGAAATCGTTGGTCGGACGGATGATGATGCGGCCGCCCGAGAGGCCCTTGCCGACGTAGTCGTTACCGTCGCCGACCAGATCCAGCGTCACACCTCTCGCGAGGAATGCGCCGAAGCTCTGACCCGCGGTGCCCTTCAACTGGATGTGAATCGTGTCGTCAGGCAGGCCGTCGTGGCCGTACTTCTTGGCGATCGTGCCGGACAGCATCGCGCCGACCGTACGGTTCACGTTGCGCACCGGCTGGATGAATGAGACGTGCTCGCCCTTCTCGATCGCGGCCTTCGCCTTCTCGATCAGCACGTGATCCAGCGCGCGGTCCAGGCCGTGGTCCTGCACGTCGACGTGCTTGCGTGCCACGTCTGCCGACACCTGCGGCTGATAGAACACGCGCGAGAAGTCGAGACCCTTTGCCTTCCAGTGTTCGACGCCCTTCTTCATGTCGAGCAGTTCGGCGTGGCCGATCAGGTCTTCGAACTTGCGAATGCCCAGTTGCGCCATGATTTCGCGCGCTTCTTCCGCAACGAAGAAGAAGAAGTTGACGACGTGTTCCGGCTGGCCCTGGAACTTCGCACGCAGCACCGGATCTTGCGTCGCGACGCCGACCGGGCAGGTGTTCAGGTGACACTTGCGCATCATGATGCAGCCTTCGACGACGAGCGGCGCCGTCGCGAAGCCGAATTCGTCCGCGCCGAGCAGTGCGCCGATCACGACGTCGCGACCGGTCTTCATCTGACCGTCGGCTTGCACGCGGATACGGCCGCGCAACTGGTTCAGCACCAGCGTTTGCTGCGTTTCAGCCAGACCCAGTTCCCACGGCGTGCCGGCATGCTTCACCGACGACAGCGGCGATGCACCCGTGCCGCCATCATGCCCGGCGATCACAACGTGATCGGCCTTCGCCTTGGCGACACCGGCGGCAACCGTACCGACTCCGGATTCCGACACCAGCTTCACCGACACGCTGGCCGCCGAGTTGGCGTTCTTCAGGTCGTGAATCAACTGCGCCAGATCTTCGATCGAGTAGATGTCATGGTGCGGCGGCGGCGAGATCAGGCCGACACCCGGCACGGAATAACGCAGCTTGCCGATGTATTCCGACACCTTGTGGCCCGGCAACTGACCGCCTTCGCCCGGCTTCGCGCCTTGCGCCATCTTGATCTGGATCTGATCGGCCGACGCGAGGTATTCCGCCGTCACGCCGAAACGGCCCGACGCCACCTGCTTGATCTTCGAGCGCAGCGAATCGCCTTCCTTCAGCGGAATGTCGACGATCACTTCGTCGCCGATCACCGACTTCATGGTGTCGCCGTTCTTGATCGGAATGCCGCGCAGTTCGTTGCGATAACGGTTCACGTCCTCGCCGCCTTCGCCGGTGTTCGACTTACCGCCGATGCGGTTCATCGCGACAGCCAGCGTGGCGTGGGCTTCCGTGCTGATCGAGCCCAGCGACATGGCGCCGGTGGCGAAACGCTTGACGATGTCTTTCGCCGATTCGACTTCGTCGAGCGGGATTGCCTTGGTCGGATCGAACTTGAATTCGAACAGGCCGCGAAACGTCATATGGCGCTTGGTCTGATCGTTGATCAGATGCGCGTATTCCTTGTACGTCTGGTACGAGTTGCTGCGCGCCGAGTGTTGCAGCTTGGCGATCGCATCCGGCGTCCACATGTGTTCTTCGCCGCGCACGCGATAGGCGTACTCGCCACCCGCGTCGAGCATGTTCGCGAGCACCGGGTTGTCGCCGAACGCATCGCGGTGCAGACGGATCGCTTCTTCCGCGACGTCGAACAGGCCGATCCCGCCGACCTTCGACGAGGTGCCATTGAAGTACTTCGACACCAGGCCTTCAGCCAAGCCCACGGCTTCGAAAATCTGCGCGCCGGTGTACGACATGTAGGTCGAAATGCCCATCTTCGACATGACCTTCTGCAGGCCCTTGCCGACTGCTTTGGTGAAGTTGTAGACCGCCTTTTCCGGCGACAGGTCACCCTTCAGGCCCGCTGCGAGCTGGCCGAGCGTTTCCATCGCGAGGTACGGGTGCACGGCTTCCGCGCCGTAGCCCGCGAGCAACGCGAAGTGGTGCGTTTCACGCGCCGAGCCCGTTTCCACGACCAGACCCGCGCTCGTACGCAGACCATGCTGCACGAGGTGCGTGTGGATCGCGGCGGTGGCCAGCAATGCCGGAATCGCGACGTTGTCGCGGTCGGTCTTGCGGTCCGACACGATCAGCATGTTGTAGCCGGACTTGACCGCATCGACGGCTTCCGCGCACAGCGAGGCCAGGCGCGCTTCGATGCCTTCCTTGCCCCACGCCACCGGATAGCAGATGTTCAGTTCATACGAGCTGAACTTGCCGCCCGTGTACTGATCGATCGCGCGGATCTTCGCGATGTCCTTGAAGTCGAGCACCGGCTGCGACACTTCGAGACGCATCGGCGGGTTGATGTTGTTCGTGTCCAGCAGGTTCGGCTTCGGACCGACGAACGACACCAGCGACATCACCATGTTTTCACGGATCGGGTCGATCGGCGGGTTCGTGACTTGCGCGAACAGCTGCTTGAAGTAGTGATAGAGCGTCTTGTTCTTGTTGGACATGACGGCCAGCGGCGAGTCGTTGCCCATCGAACCGACGGCTTCTTCACCGGCTTGCGCCATCGGCGCCATCAGGAACTTGAGGTCTTCCTGCGTGTAGCCGAACGCCTGCTGACGATCCAGCAAGGCAGCGGGTTCGCGGCGTTCCGTCACGACGTCTTCGGCCTTTGGCTCGATTTCGTCGAGCTTGATCCGCACCGCGTCGATCCAGCTCTTGTACGGCTTGGCGTTCGCGAGGTTGTCCTTCAGTTCCTTGTCGTCGATGATGCGGCCGTGTTCCATGTCGATCAGGAACATCTTGCCCGGCTGCAGACGCCACTTCTTGACGATCTTCGACTCAGGGATAGGCAGCGTGCCGGCTTCAGACGCCATGATGACCAGGTCGTCGTCGGTGACGATGTAGCGCGCCGGACGCAGGCCGTTACGGTCGAGCGTCGCGCCGATCTGACGGCCGTCGGTGAAGGCGATCGCAGCGGGGCCGTCCCACGGCTCCATCATTGCGGCGTGGTATTCGTAGAACGCGCGGCGGTTGTCGTCCATCAGCGTGTGCTGTTCCCACGCTTCCGGGATCATCATCATGACCGCGTGGACGAGCGGGTAGCCGGCCATCACCAGTAGTTCGAGACAGTTGTCGAACGAGGCCGTGTCGGATTGGCCCGGGTAGATCAGCGGCCACAGCTTCGGCAGATCGTCGCCGAGCACGTGCGACGCGATCGCACCGGTACGGGCGTTCAGCCAGTTGACGTTGCCCTTCACCGTGTTGATTTCGCCGTTGTGGGCGATCATGCGGTACGGGTGAGCCAGTTCCCAGGCCGGGAACGTGTTGGTCGAGAAGCGTTGGTGCACCAGCGCCAGCGCCGACACCGTGCGCTCGTCCTGCAGGTCGCGGTAGTACACGCCGACCTGGCCTGCCAGCAGCAGCCCCTTATAGACGACCGTGCGCGCCGAGCATGACGGCACGAAGTATTCCTTGCCGTGCTTGAGTTTGAGCGCCTGGATGCGGTGGCTCGCGGTCTTGCGGATCACGTACAGCTTCCGCTCGAGCGCGTCGGTCACCATGATGTCCTTGCCGCGGCCGATGAAGATCTGGCGGATCAGCGGCTCGCTCGCCTTGACGGTGGGCGAAATCGGCATGGTGTGGTCGACCGGCACGTCGCGCCAGCCCAGCACGACCTGGCCTTCGGCCTTCACCGTGCGTTCCAGTTCCTGTTCGCAGGCGAGACGCGAGGCGTGTTCCTTCGGCAGGAAGACCATGCCGACGCCGTATTCGCCGCTCGGCGGCAGCACGACGCCCTGCTTGGCCATTTCCTCACGATAGAACCCGTCCGGGATCTGGATCAGGATGCCGGCACCGTCGCCCATCAGCGGATCGGCGCCGACGGCGCCCCGGTGGTCGAGGTTCTCGAGAATCTTCAGGCCCTGCTCGATGATCTCGTGGCTTTTCTTGCCCTTGATGTGAGCAACGAAGCCGACGCCGCAGGCGTCATGTTCGTTTTGCGGGTCATACAGACCTTGCGCGGCGGGAACCGGGTGAGTCGGTTGCTGGTGGTCGTTCATGGGGACACCGTCTGTGAGGGGCCGAACAGGCCGTTAAACCGTTTTTCTATTGCCGCAGTGCGCTCCGCAACCGCGACGGCGACTCAGTACGCTGGATGCTACGCGTACCAAAAAGCGCCGGAATTCGGAATATACGCGACGAATCAATGGAATAGCAAATAAAACGTGATGGTCGGTCCCCAGTTATCAAGTTGGTGCATTGCGGCTATTTTTTATTGGTGCCACATCAAAAAGGTGCAAAAGAAAACGGCATGCGAAGATGCCGTTCCGGCACAACCTTTTGATACGAAACGCTTTATTGTGTCTGCGGCGTTTCGCGCACCTTGCGCGGCCGCCCGCGCGGCAGCGGCGAAACGCGCCGGTTGGCGGCTCGCGCAGCCCATTCGCGGTAGGTATCGCTACCCAAAACCCAGCCTTTCAAGGTGGCCTGTTGAAGCTGACTGGCTTCGCGTTCGTCAAGCGGCTGCTCGCACAACTCGCGGTATGCCCGCTGCCGTTCGAACGGCGTGTTGCCGAGCGACCAGTACAAAGGGTGATCGGTGATCAGGCTGTCAAGCGTCAGGCCGATGTGATGACGGTAGCTCGACCAGCGGTAGTCCTCGGGCGCGTTCACGAGCCCGGCACGCACCGGCGACATCTCGACAACGCGGCTCGCCAGTAGAAAATAGCGCTCGCCTTCGATCACCGTGGCACGGTAGCGGCCCTCCCACAGCGTGCCGCGGCGCGCGTAGCGCCGGTTGAAGTGCGCAACGTAGCGGCGCCCCACAGCCTGCATCGCCTTCGGCAGGCTCGACTCTTCAGTCGGCGTGACGAGCAGTTGCACAGAGCCCGGCATCAACGCATACGCGTGGATGGACAGGTGATGGTCGCGTGAAGCCGCTTTCAAGCAGTCGATGAAAAGCTCGTAGTCCTGGTCGTCGACGAATGCGGGCTGCTGATCGAGTCCGCGGAGGATGACGTGCTGCGGCTGGTCAGGGACATAGAGACGTGCAAGCCGTGCCATGCTGGAGTATCCGATAGTCGCGTTGGTACATACCCGAAGGTCCGAAGAACCGCGTGCGCCCGGGGTTCGGCGCAGCGCGGCTAAGCCAGAAACCGCGCGGAGCCTAGGGAGAAAGCTCTAACCGCCGCGTATGGTTTGTTTCAAACGTTGTAGTCATAATGAGCGGGCCTTTTTGGAGGAGCACATATGAAATTAAAACAGGCCGTAACGGGGATCGCCGCACTAGCCTGCATGACAACGGCAGCACACGCGCAATCGGCAGGCAGCTTTTACGTCACGACAGGCTGGTTCCATCTTGCGCCTCAATCGAGCAGCGACCCGTTGAAAGTGACCAGCATCGGCGGCAGCCCGACCAACATCACCGAAGCCAACACCGGCGCATCACTCAGTTCAGCCGACACCCTCGGCTTCACTGCTGGCTACTTTGTCACAGATCACATCGCAACCGAGTTCGTGATTGGCGTCCCGCCTTCGTTCGACCTGGAAGGCTCGGGCAACCTCGCCCAATTCGGCAAGCTGGGCCAGGCAAAACAGTGGAGCCCGACTCTGCTGTTCAAGTACTACTTCAACGCTCCGACCGCCACGTTCCGCCCGTATCTCGGCGTTGGTGTGAGCCGCATCTGGTTCACCGACGAAAAGATCACCAACGGCGTATTCCAGGCAAACGTTCTGCATGGTCCGACCAGCGTCTCTACGGATAGTTCGTGGGAGCCGGTGTTTAATGCGGGTTTCACCTATGCGTTCAACCAGCACTGGTTCGCCGGCGTCTCGATTTCGTACCTGCCGCTCAGCACGACCGCCAAGCTGAACACCGCCGCAACCACCCCGGTCGGCACACTGAATGTGCAATCGCAAACCAAGATCAAGCTGAACCCGATCGTTACCTACGTCAACATCGGTTACCGTTTCTAACGCGTCACGAAATTGGGGCCGTTTAGTTAGGGTAGTCGAATTTTCGTGGCTTGGACAACGCCGTCATCTAGCCAATGGCGGCGTTTTTTATTTTTCGGGCGCGTCGGGGGCCGTTCGCGGCGTGCGGAGGCCACTCAGCGGGCGAACGTGAGCGTTTGTAAATTTGACCCGTCATTGGGCCGGCTCGTGCAATATCTGCTGAGGAATGTGGGGCCGCGCCACGGCACATAGGGGCTGCGGGTTTGGCACCGAAGTTGCGTTCTGATGGTGTTTTCCCGCGTGGCAACGTGTGTCTGCGTAACAGCGTGGGACCTTTTTCACCCTCATCGACGGAGCGACCATGACAGCACTTCCGAACACGCGAGACGCCCTCGGCGAATCCTGGACCACCACCAGCCGCCGTGCGCGGCGTATCGCTCGCCATAGCCGCCATGCGGCCGAAGATATCGCGGGCGAGCTGCGCACGCTGATGTCAGAGCTCGAATCCACTTTGGCAGACGGCACCCAGGCCGACGCCGTGGCGCTGCGCGGCAAATTGCGCAAGCAGCTCGATGTCGCGCGCAACCGTTTGAACGATACCCGCGAGGCCATGCGGGAACGCGCTGAGGTCGCGATCGCCGACGCTGACGACTACGTGCACGAAAACCCGTGGCAGACGCTCGCGATCGTCGGCGGGGTTGCGCTGATCGCGGGCGCGCTGTTTGCATCGCGGCTGCGCTAGCCGGTTGCGCCAAGCGGCCCGCCCGAGGCGGGCTGCACCGCGCGGCGAGACGGGCCGCCGCCTTCGCGGCTTTGATTAGGGAATGGGATTGCGCCGGCGCTTATCGAGCAGCGACGTCGGCCGGCCGCAGGTCGCTCAGTTGTCGTCGATCACGAACAGCCGCTGATACTCCTTCACCGCATAGCGATCCGTCATGCCCGCGATGTAGTGGGCGATCAGCCGCGGTTGCTGCGACGCGTCCGTGGATTGATAGCTCGGCGGCAATAGCCGCGGATCTTCCGTGAACGCGTCAAACAGGCCGGACACCACGCGGCGTGCCTTGTTGGCCATGCGCATGACGCGATAGTGCCGGTACAGGTTCTTGAATAGAAAGCGCTTGAGCGCCGCCGCCTGCGCGGCGATCGCTTCACTATGCGCGACCAGCGGCGGAGCGGCGCGCACCGCGTCCAGCGAGACTGGCGCGTGTCTTGCGAGATTGAGCGCGGTCGTATCGATCAGGTCGACGATAAGCGTATTGATAATTCGGCGCACGGTCTCGTGAATCAGCCGGCGCCCTTCGATCTGCGGAAAATCGCCACGCGCCGCCGCGTAGTGCGTCTCCCACAACTCCACTTCCGCAAGCTGCTCCACCGTGAGTAAGCCTGAGCGCAAGCCGTCGTCGACATCGTGGTTGTTGTACGCGATCTCATCGGCGACATTGGCGATCTGCGCTTCGATGGAAGGCTGCCGCCCCTCCAGAAAACGCTCGCCGAGCGCGCCGAGCCGCCGCGCGTTCTCGCGCGAGCAGTGCTTAAGAATGCCTTCTCGCGTTTCGAAGCAGAGGTTCAGGCCATTGAACGCCCCGTAGTGCTCCTCCAGATCGTCGACCACCGCGAGACTTTGCAGGTTGTGCTCGAAGCCGCCGTGTTCGCGCATGCATTCGTTCAGCGCGTCCTGGCCCGCATGGCCGAAGGGCGTATGGCCAAGGTCGTGCGCGAGCGAAATGGCTTCGACGAGGTCTTCGTTGACGCGCAGATTGCGCGCCACCGAACGGGCGATCTGCGCGACTTCCAGGCTATGGGTGAGTCGCGTGCGAAACAGATCGCCCTCGTGATTCACGAATACCTGAGTTTTGTATTCGAGCCGGCGGAACGCCGTCGAATGGACAATGCGGTCGCGATCGCGCTGGAATTCGGTGCGCGCGCTAGGCGCGGCTTCGGGATAACGGCGGCCGCGCGATTGAGCGGAATGGGCCGCATACGGCGCGAGGTGCGCTTCGAGTGTTTCCTGCGATGGCACGCCGCTCACGGGCGTGCCTGCCGGGTCATGCTTTACATCGTCGCTGCGCCTGTCAGTCACCGGATTCTCCGAACATGGGCGGCGCCTCGTGACGCTGGTGCGTGTTGCCTTGCTGCCAAGCCCCCGCCGAGTCGGTCTAGATGGAGGCGGCCAGCGTAGCGTGCACCTCGGCGTCGGGCGCCTGGGTGATGAGCGTCTCACCGAAACGCTTCAGCAGAATGAATTTGATCGCGCCGGCTTCCGCCTTCTTGTCGACCCGCATGAGTTCGACGTAACGCGAATCGCCGAGCGCGGGCGCCCGCGTAGGCAGATGCGCGGCAACGATCACGTCGACCAGACGCTTGCGCGCCGCTTCGTCGAGATAACCCATGCGCACGGACAGGTCCGCCGCCATCACCATCCCGCAGCCGACCGCCTCGCCGTGCAGCCATTCGCCGTAGCCGAGTCCGGCTTCGATCGCATGGCCAAAGGTGTGGCCGAAATTGAGGATCGCGCGCAATCCGCCTTCGCGCTCGTCCTGCGCCACAACCGACGCCTTGATTTCGCACGAGCGCTTGACCGCCTCGGCCAACGCTTCTGGCTCGCAGCGATTGAGCGCCTCGATGTTAGCTTCGATCCAGCTGAAAAAACCAGCGTCGGCAATCGCGCCCGTCTTGATCACTTCGGCGACGCCCGCTGCCAGTTCTCGCGCGGGCAGCGTGCGCAGCGCGCCGATGTCGGCGATCACAGCCTGCGGCTGGTAGAACGCGCCGATCATGTTCTTGCCGAGCGGATGGTTGATGCCCGTCTTGCCGCCCACCGACGAATCGACTTGCGACAACAAGGTGGTCGGCACCTGGATGAACGGCACGCCGCGCATGTAGCAGGCCGCGGCAAACCCCGTCATGTCGCCGATCACGCCGCCGCCCAGAGCGATCAGCGTGGTCTTGCGATCGGCGCGCGAGCCCAGCAGCGCGTCGAAAATCAGGTTCAGCGTTTCGAGGTTCTTGTACGCTTCGCCGTCCGGCAAAACGACCGTGGATACCTGCTTGCCGAGCGGCGCGAGCGCCGCGCGCAGCTTGTCGCCGTAAAGCGGGTCGACCGTGGTATTCGTGACGATCGTGACCGAGCTGCCGGCGATATGCGGCGCGAACAACGCGGTCTGGCCGATCAGATCGGCACCGATATGGATGGGGTAGGCGCGCTCGCCCAGTTCGACATTGACGGTAATCATACGGTCCATTATGACGCAGGATGTTTGGCGACGCCGGCCATCTCGAGCTGCATCAGAACCATGTTGACGAGTCCGTTGACCGAAGGCCGGCCGGTTTCGATCACAAAGTGCGCGCATTCCCGGTATAGCGGATCGCGTACTTCGTAGAGCGCTTCGAGGCGCGCTTTGGGGTCTTCAGTCTGCAAAAGCGGGCGATTCTTGTCGCGCCGGGTGCGCAACCACAAATCATGCGGATTGGCGCGCAAATAGATCACCAGGCCCCGATTTTGCAGCGCTTCGCGGTTTTCCGGCCGCAGCACCGCGCCGCCGCCCGTGGCCAGCACGATATTGTCGCGCCCGGTCAGGTCGGAAATCACGTCCGCCTCGCGATCGCGAAAGCCCGCTTCGCCTTCCAGCTCGAAGATCACCGGGATGCGCGCGCCCGTACGCACCTCGATTTCATGATCGGAATCGAAGAACGGGCGATCGAGACGGCGCGCAATGGCCCGGCCCACGGTGGTTTTGCCTGCCCCCATGAGCCCTACAAAAAATACATTGGCGTGTGCGTCCCGCGCTTGCAACGGTGTCCTCTGGCTAATCCGGTATGGTTCGTGCCGCAGCTTACTGGCAAAGCGGCTGCCTTGTCGAGCCTGCAGGCCGCCGCTGGATAGCGGAGGCAGCATGCCCCTAATTTGTCTGAACGACGCGCGGCGTGATGAAAACTGCCAGTTCACTGCGCTGGTCCCGATGGGCCCGATGGCGAAAAAGCGCACCTAAGACGGGTATTTTGCCCAGGAGCGGCACCCGCGTCACATCGTCCCGGTCATCGGTCGCATAAATTCCGCCGATCGACACCGTACCACCATCTTCGACTTCGACGCGCGTTTGCACGTGTTTAGTGTTGATTGCGGGCCCGGCGTCGGTCTGCTCGCCGACGCTGTCTTTGGCGACGTCGAGGTCCAGCACCACTCTGCCGTCAGGCATGATTTGCGGCTCTACCTCCAGTTTGAGCGTGGCGCGGCGAAACTGCACGCCGGATACGCCCTGCCCCACTTTCGCCTGATAGGGCAGCTCGGTGCCCTGCTCGACGACCGCTTTCATCCGGTCCGCCGTCACGACCCGGGGGCTCGAGACGATTTCGCCGCGCCCCTCGGCCTCCAGCGCGCTCAGCTCGATGTTCAGGAGCCGCGTCGCACCGGCTGCGAACAAGGTCAACCCGGCGGTGGCGGCGTCGAAACCGGAAATCGGCCGCGCCGACAGATCGTACACGGTGCCGTCCTTGCCGCCCGTCAAGCCTCGGGCGGTGCCGTCGGCGTTCGCGGCCGCCATGGAAAGCCGCACGCCGAGATTGCGCGAAAACCCATGCTCGCCCTCGACGATACGCGCTTCGATCAATACCTGACGGGTCGGCCGGTCGACGGAGCCAAGCAACGCCGTGATTTGCGCGAGGCGCCCTTCGAGGTCAGTGACGAACAGCAGATTGGTGCGCGGATCGGCCGTCGCGGCGCCGCGTTTGGACAGCACGCGCTGGTTGCCGGCGCCGGTCAGCAGGCGCCGCACGTCTTCGGCGCGCGCGTAGTGCAGCTCGAACGTGCGGCTTGCGAGCGGCTCAAGATCGGAGGCTCTCGCGTGCGCTTCGAAACGCTGCCGTTCACGCGCGGCCAGATCTGCGATCGGCGCGACCCAGATCACATTGCCGTGGCGCTCCATTGCCAGCCCGTTGACGTCGAGCAGGGTATCGAACGCGGTGCGCCACGGCACCTTGTCAAGCCGCAGTGAAACGGCGCCGCGCACTCTCTCGCTCGCGACGACGTTCAGTCCGGTGAACTGGGCGAACGCGTTGAGCACCGCGCCGAGTTCGGCGCGCTGAAAGTTAAGTGAGATCGGTTTGTCGTCGGCGGCGAGTTTGGCGTCTGCAGGCGTTTTCGGTGCGTCGCTCAGGCGCGCAAGCGGAGGCAGCGGCACCGGCGGCCCTTCAAGCGCCGCGGTTCCGGTGAGGTCGTCGCGCGCCGCCGCTGCGGATTGCCTCCGTAGCGGCACTGAGCCGTCTGCGTCACCGGCCAGGTCGTCGGCGCGTCCGATGTCGGCGGTTGCCGCCGCTCGCGATCCGCTGGGCCCGTCGGCGGACTCGTCGCGGAACGGGTTGGGCACTTCGGCAGTGACGCCGCGCGGCAGCGGCGGCACGTCGTATCGAGCATCGGGCGACACAACGGCGTCGTCGAGCGGCATGTACGTGGGCAGCGGCGGCAGCGGAGGTGTCGAAGCGTGCGCGATGCCGGCGCTTATCGCCATGCCAGCGACCAGGCTGCGAAGCGGATTGCAAATCGGGTTGCGAATCGGGCTGTGAAGCAGGCTGCGAAGCGGATTGTTAATCGAGCTGCGAGCCAAGTTGCGAACCGGGATCCCACGCATACTTCCAGACAAGCCGCGACATACGCCAAAACCAAACCACACACAAACGCCGACACGCAACACAGCGGGACCGAACGGCTTCATCAGTCTCATCAGGACGCCTCCGCCAGGGCCAGTGTGCGCGTCGCGCCGCCGTTGGCCAGCGTGATACTGAGCGCGTCGAGCCGCGTGACGCGCTCGGTACCGAGTTGCTGCCCGGACACGACCGTGGTCGCGCCATCCGGCGTATCGAGCAAGGCGAGTCCGCGTGTGCGATCGTGCAGCAAGCCGACCAGGCGCAGTTGCGAAGTGTCAGACTGCGGCTCGCCGGACGCGAGCATCTGCGGAAGCAAGAACGGGTCGAAGAACACGATGTCTTCTTCGTCGTCCGAATCGAGGCTCTCGTCGGCAAACGCGTCCGCAGTCGCAGTTGAAGGCACCGGCCTCAGCGCGCTGAATACATGCAGCGTTGCCCTCACCGTTAACGAAGCGGCATCGCGGTTGACGGTCACGTCGACGGGAACGATCAGCACCGGCAGATCAGACAGGCCACGCAGAAATGCCATCAGGTGAACGAAATCAGTGTGCGCGGTGATCTGTACAGGACGCATGCTGTCGGCGCCCGAGCCGCTGGTGGCGCCCGGTTCTACCGAGAGCAACGAGACGCCATTTTGTGCCGCGAGTTCGGACACGATGCGTACATCGTCTGCGGAGGCCCATGACGCAGGCAACTTTGCACCCGGTGTGGCGGCGGCTTCCCGGCGCAGCGCAGGCAATTGCGCCAGCGCGCGGCGCGCATCCGCGAGATGCCGCGTGGCCGCCTCCAATGCCGTACGGCTCGCCTCGACCCCGCCGAGATCGGCCACAACCCAGCCGTGCGCGCCAAGTCCGAACACCACCGCAGCGATCAGCAATGCGACCACCCAACGGCGCCGACGGCTCCAGGCAGCGAGCGGCAAGCGCACATGCTTCATCCACTGAGAAAAAGAGAACCGCGCGCTCGCCGCGCCACCGAATTCGATAAAAGTCGTACTCATTTTGCACCTCCTGATTGTTCAGACTTCATGGGACGTTGCGCCGCCAAGCCGGGCGTATGGGTCGTTTTCTTTGGCGGGTCGCCCCAGCGCAGATGCGCTCCGAACTCGATCGGGCCGGTCGCGTTGGCTGCCGCAACCGCACCGCTGCGTGGCGTCGAGCGATGCAGGTCGCTCACCTCCGCGCCCTTCACGCCGTGGATCGCGCTCAAGCGTTTGAGCCACTCGGCCGACGCGATATGTCCGGCCGAGGTCGCGAGCAACTCCGTCTCGTACTCGCGCTGGCGCAACTGCTGCAACACCACGCCATCACCGGGTTCAAAACTCAATGCATTCAGCAGATCGCGCAAATGCGTAAGCGGCTCGGACAGGTTCATCGCACGCGCGGCGCCTTTGCGTTGTTCGTCTTGCGCCCGCACTAAACTGGCGTGCTCCGCGAGCGGCATGGCCAGTTGCGTGAGCGATTGTTCGATCAACGCGCGCTGCGCATCCAGCCGCGCCCTTTCGAATGCCTGCCACCCGACTAGCGCGAGCACGGCCGCAAACCCGGCGAGCGCCGCGACAACCCATTCGAGCAAACACCGCCGGCGCGCGAGCCGCGCATTACGTTGCCTATACGGCAGCAGATTGAAGCCGCCGAGCCACGGCCGTGCGAAGCGCACGCCACGCGTTGAAGCGTGCGTGCCCGGGACCGCCGAATGCAAACGGGAGCGCAGGCCACGCATCATTCGAGCACCCCGCGCAACGCAAGTCCGAATGCGACCGCGGCGGCAGGCTCATGCAACAACGGATCGTGCAGTTGCCGTGCGAGCCCGCCAAGCGCCGCACATTCGAACGGCAACACAGTGCAACCCAACACGTCGGCTATATCCGCAATCGAGAATCCCACGCCATCGAGCAAATCGACCTCGCCGCTCAATAACGCGCAGTCGAGTACAGGGCCGTGGACGAGATCGCGCAACGCGTCGGCGAGATCGGCGTGCTCGGGCGCGGGGTAATGCATTTCGCCAACCAGGCAGTCGTCGACAATGCGCCAGCCGTACACGCCGTCCGTGCCGATCCAGAGCGCGACATAGGGCTCGTGCGGATCGAGCTCGTGGCTCGCCGCGTAGCGCATTGCGCGCAAAGCCGCATGCGGCTCGCCATCGATCGCGGAGAGCGAGATACCCGCGGTCGCCGCGCATTCGATTCGCGCTTCGAGATGCTGGCGTGCGGTTGCGGCGATCGTCACGGAACGGATCGGCGAACGCGTTTCGTCGACGAACCAGTCGACAGCCAACGCATGCCGCTCGAGGCCTGCGATGCGCTCGACTTCGCTCATCACCGCCGGTTCGAGTTCGGCGAGTTCATGTCCGCCGTCTTCCGCGCAACCGCTTAGCGTGGCGAGCCGTGTGAGCGGCACGGTGGTTGTCAATGTGGCCGAGGCGGGCAGCGCCATCGCGCATCGCAATGCATGCGTCGCACACGCGCGCGGCAAACCCGCGAATGCGTCGCGCAACGCGCGCGCCACCGCATGGCGGTCGGCGATTTCTGTGCCGGCCATCGCGCCGGCGCCAAGCGGCACGGTGCTCGCGTACTCGATATGCAGCGCGGCACGTGTGCCCGAATGCTGACTCACCACGATGAGACGCACCGCCTGCGAACCCACATCGATCCCCGCAGCAAAACGCTGCGCACGGAGTTGCACACCTTGAAGCCACGAATTTTTGAACGTCATCACGCCCTCCCTCAGACTCACGCGACGAACCATTCGAACGCGAGTAACGAGGAAGAATTGTGCGTAGTCGCGCCGCCGCGCGACACTCAGCCGAATGGCTAACGTTGCGCGACGCGCGCCCTCTCCGCCATCAAAGCGTCTACAGTGAAGTCATTCCCGCGCGGTGCGCAGACTTGTCAAGAACTGTCAGTAAGCATGCCGAAAGCTGAATAGCGAGGCGGCTATAATCGCGGGACTGTTTTTTGGTGCCCATATGCAATCCACGTCTCCTACGTCCCCGCCGCCCACGCCGCAGAAGCGCAAGCGCCCCTTGTGGCTCAAACTCATCATCGGCTTTGTGGGTCTGATCGTCGCAGGCATCCTGTGCGTGCTGCTGGTGCTCGGTTATGCGCTGGTGGTGGCAACGCCGAACCTGCCGTCGCTCGACGCGCTGACCGACTACCGGCCGAAGGTGCCATTGCGCATCTATACGGCCGACCACGTGCTGATCGGCGAATTCGGTGAAGAGCGGCGCGACATCGTCCATATTCAGGACGTGCCCGACAGCCTGAAGAAAGCCGTGCTGGCAATCGAAGATGCACGCTTCTACGATCACGGCGGCGTCGACCTCACAGGCATTGCGCGAGCCGGCTTCGTCGCACTGACCAATGGTCACGCCACGCAAGGCGCCAGCACGATCACCATGCAGGTGGCACGCAACTTCTTCCTGTCGAGTGAGAAAACCTACACGCGCAAGATCTACGAGATGTTGCTCGCGTACAAGATCGAGTCGAAGCTGACGAAAGATCAGATTCTCGAGGTGTACATGAATCAGATCTATCTCGGTCAGCGCGCGTATGGCTTCGCGAGCGCGGCGCGGGTGTACTTCGGGAAAGATCTGAAGGACCTGACTCTGGCGGAATCCGCCATGCTGGCGGGCCTGCCGAAGGCGCCATCCGCGTATAACCCGGTGGTCAATCCGAAGCGCGCGAAGATCCGTCAGGAGTACATCCTGCAGCGCATGTACGAATTGCATTACATCACTCAGGAACAATACGACGAGGCAAGCAAGCAGCCAATGGTCGTCAAGGGCGCGGGCAAGGAGTTCAGCGTGCACGCGGAGTACGTTGCGGAAATGGTGCGGCAGATGATGTACGCGCAGTATCGCGAGGAAGCGTACACGCGTGGCCTGAATGTCGTGACCACCATCGACTCGGCCGATCAGGACGTTGCTTATCGGGCGCTGCGCAAAGGTCTGATGGACTACGAACGGCGTCACGGCTATCGCGGCCCGGAAGCGTTTATCGATTTGCCTTCCGATGCGGACGACCGCGAACAGGCCATCGACGACTCGTTGCTCGAACATCCCGACAACGGCGAAATCATTGCGGCGGTGGTGACGGCGGCAAGTCCGAAGCAGGTGCAGGCCACATTCATCGACGGCAATGTCGCGACCATTCAGGGCGATGGCCTGCGTTTCGCGCAGTTCGCACTCGGCACGCGCGCGCAGCCGAATCAACGCGTGCGGCCCGGCGCGATCATTCGCCTCGTGAAGAATGACGACGGCAGCTGGGCGATCACGCAGTTGCCGCAAGTGGAAGGCGCATTCGTTTCAGTGGTGCCGCAAGACGGCGCGATTCGTGCGCTGGTCGGCGGTTTCGACTTCAACAAGAACAAGTTCAACCACGTGACCCAGGCATGGCGTCAACCGGGGTCGAGCTTCAAGCCGTTCATCTACTCGGCCTCGCTTGAAAAGGGGCTCGGACCGGCCACGGTGATCAATGATGCGCCGCTCTTTTTCAGCGCTGCGGAGACGGGCGGCCAGGCGTGGGAACCGAAGAACTACGGGGGCGGTTTCGACGGTCCGATGACCATGCGCACCGCGCTGCAGAAGTCGAAGAACCTCGTGTCAATTCGCATCCTGAACCAGATCGGTACCAAGTACGCGCAGCAATACATCACGCGTTTCGGCTTCGATGCGGATCGTCACCCGGCTTATTTGCCGATGGCGCTCGGCGCAGGTCTCGTCACGCCCTTGCAGATGGCAGGCGCGTTCTCGGTGTTTGCTAACGGCGGCTATCGCATCAACCCGTACCTGATCGCTGAAGTCACCGATCAGCGCGGCATCATCGTGGCGCACGCGCAGCCGCTGGTCGCCGAGCAGAGCGCGCCGCACGCGATCGAACCGCGCAATGCATATGTGATGAACAGCCTGCTGCAAAGCGTCGCGCAACGTGGCACGGGCGCGAAGTCCAACGTGCTGAAGCGGACCGATCTCGGCGGCAAGACCGGCACGACCAACGATTCGCGCGATGCGTGGTTCGCCGGCTATCAGCACACGCTCACGGCCATCGCGTGGATCGGCTACGACAACCCGCGCAGCCTCGGCGATAAGGAAACCGGCGGCGGCCTCGCGTTGCCGGTGTGGATCGAATACATGGCGCGCGCGCTCAAGGGCGTGCCCGACTACAAGATGCCGATGCCCGCTGGCGTGACCGAGATCGGCTCAGAACTGTATTTCGACGACTTCACGCCGGGCCAGGGTTTCATTGCGACAGTCGGTATCAGTCAGGCGGCGCTGGATGCCGAGGCGAGCGGTGCGTCCGCGGTGGCGCCCGAACAGGTCGGCGAACAGGAAAAGCAGGACATCATGAATCTGTTCCGCGGGCACTAACGAAATATCAGGATCGGTCGGAACAAACAAATCCGCCGCGCTCGATGCGCGGCGGTTTTGTTTGGGTGGTTGCTTCAGCGGTGGTGCCGCCGGGCCTTTCGGGATCAGATCGGGCGGTCCTTTCGGCTCGCCTTTCCGGCTGTTGTTCCAACGATCGCTTCCGCACTGGCTTCGGCAGTCGTTTTTTGGCAGCCCCTTCAGCCGTGATGATGTTTACGCTTCGAAGTGAACCGGTTCGCCAGCCTGCTGCGTCGCATACTCCGACAGCGCGGCAAAAAACTCCGTACCGCTGCGCGTATCGCGCCACTCACCGTCGATGAAACGGAAGTGGAAACCACCCGCTTTCGCCGCGATCCAGATCTCGCTCATCGGCGGTTGCAGATTGACAATGATCTTCGTACGGTTCTCGAATTCGAGGGTCAGGACATTGCCGCTGCGCTCGAGTTCGATATCGGCTTCCGTGTCGTCGAGCGCGCGTTCGATGGCGGCTAGCGCGGCTTCCGCGCGGGTCAGGTAATCACTATCGGACATGCTAAACTCCATCGATTATTTATTCAGGGACAGTCATGCGAGTCGTATCTCGGATGCGCGCGGCGGCGCCCGGCCGCGCGATTGTAGCGGGTTTAGCCATTCTCGCAGGTTGTGCACTTGCCGGCTGCGGGCAACGCGGTTCGCTCTATTTGCCCACCGTGCCACCGCTGCCGGCCAAACCGATCGATCGCACGCAACCGCCGTCGCCAGATGAAGTGAAAGCGGGCGCTGGAACTGCCTCCCCGATGGGTGAGGTACCGGATACTTCTGGCGCGCCGCTCTCGTTGTCACCGGAAAGCGAACTCGCCGCGCCGCCCGCGTCGGCCGCATCCGCTACTACGGCGGCCCCGCTGCCTGCCTCTGCCGTCACCCCCGCTCAATAAGACTTTCGCATGACTCGATCCGCATTTGACTACGTCGACGGCGTTTTGCACGCCGAGGGCGTGTCCGCCGTCTCACTCGCCGAACAGTTCGGTACGCCGCTGTACGTCTATTCGCGCGCCGCACTCACCCAAGCGTGGAATGCCTATGCAGGCGCTTGCGCCGGCCGCCGCGCGACGGTGCACGTCGCCGTCAAGGCCAATAGCAATCTCGCGGTGCTGAACGTATTCGCGCGTCTCGGCGCCGGCTTCGACATCGTGTCGGGCGGAGAGCTGGCACGCGTGCTGGCCGCAGGCGGCAAAGCGGAAAACACCGTGTTTTCCGGCGTCGGAAAGAATGCGGACGAGATGCGTCAGGCGCTCGCCGCCGGCGTCAAATGCTTCAACGTCGAATCGATTCCTGAGCTCGACCGCCTGAATGCCGTTGCGGCGGAAATGGGCAAAAAAGCGCCCGTGTCGTTGCGCGTGAATCCGGACGTCGACGCGAAAACGCATCCGTATATCTCCACCGGTCTGAAGTCGAACAAGTTCGGCGTCGCGTTTGAAGATGCGCGGGCTACATATCAAGCCGCCGCGGCGATGACGCATCTCGACGTGGTCGGCATTGACTGTCATATCGGCTCGCAGATCACTGAGGTCGCACCGTATCTGGACGCGGTCGACAAGGTTCTCGAACTGGTCGAACAGATCGAGCAGGACGGCGTGAAGATTCGCCACATCGACGTAGGCGGCGGTCTCGGTATCACATATGACGACGAAACCCCACCGGAAATCGGCGAGTTCGTGCGCACCGTGCTGGATCGCATCGAAGCGCGCGGTCACGGGCATCGCGAGGTCTATTTCGAGCCGGGCCGTTCGCTGGTCGGCAATGCGGGCGTGCTGCTGACGCGCGTCGAGTTTCTGAAGCCAGGCGCGGAAAAGAACTTCGCCATCGTCGATGCGGCGATGACCGATCTCGCACGCCCTGCGATGTACGAGGCGTATCACGCGATCGAGGCTGTCGTTAAGCGCGACGTGCCCGCTCACGTGTACGACGTGGTCGGCCCGGTTTGCGAAAGCGGCGACTGGCTGGGTCGTGAGCGTCTGCTCGCGGTCGAACCGGGGGATCTGCTGGCGATTCGCTCGGCTGGCGCGTACGGCTTCGTGATGAGCTCGAACTACAACACCCGTCCGCGTGCGGCCGAGGTGATGGTTGATGGTACACAAGTGCATGTTGTCCGCGCTCGTGAAGAGGTCAAGCAGCTGTTTGCGGGCGAAACGATTTTGCCGGCGTAAACGTCAGAGCTTAAGCAACATAAAAAAGGCGATGCCACTGCGGCATCGCCTTTTTTCATTTGCGCGCTGTACCTGGTGGTCGGCGCGTCTCTAACCTCCGCTCGCGCAGCCATACGATCAAACGCCACCCCAACAACGCGACCATGATTGCGCCGTAGATCTTCGGCAAAATCAGGTCGTGCTTGCCCGCCTTCATCCACCAGAAGTGCAGGATCGCAAGGCCGCCGATCGCATAGATCGCGCGATGCAACGTCTGCCAGCGGCGTCCAAGTTTGCGCACCATCGCGCGCGGCGACGTAACGGCTAATGCGATCAGCAGCACGAACGCGGCAAAGCCCACGGTGATGAACGGCCGCTTGCCGATGTCCTTGAGAATCGCGGCAACATCGAACCACTTGTCGAACCACAGGTAAGTGGTGAAGTGCAGCGTCGCGTAGAAGAATGCGTAAAGGCCGAGCATCCGGCGAAACCGGGCCAATGCCGTGATGCCGGTCAGTCGGCGCAACGGCGTCACGGCCAACGTGATGCAAAGAAAGACGAGCGTCCACAGACCCGTCGAGCGCGTAATGAACTCGATCGGATTCGCGCCCAGCCGATCGGTCATCCCGAACAGCACAATGCGCGCGAGCGGATACCACGCCGCGATAAATACCGCGATCTTGGCCGGCACAATCCAGCGCGCGCCGCTTGCGGGGCGCTTTGCTGTGGATGTCGCCGTAGCCGACGCCTGCGCCGCTCGCGGCGCTCTGCGTTCGGTTTGACTAACAGGTTGAGTATCGGAAGCCATAGTCTCGCCGCTCAAAAATTCTTCTTCAGGTCCATGCCCTGATACAGCGACGCGACCTGATCGCCGTAGCCGTTGAACATCAACGTCTTTCGCTTGGGCGTGAAGAACCCGTCTTCGCCGATGCGCCGCTCGGTGGCCTGGCTCCAGCGCGGGTGATCGACGTTCGGATTCACATTCGAATAGAAGCCGTATTCGTTTGACGCGTACGTATTCCAGCTGGTCGGCGGCTGCTTGTCGAGGAAGCGGATCTTCACCAGCGACTTCGCGCTCTTGAAGCCGTATTTCCACGGCACCACCACACGGATCGGCGCGCCGTTCTGATTCGGCAGCACCTGGCCGTAGAGGCCCATCGTCAGCAGTGTCAGCGGATTCATCGCTTCGTCCATCCGCAGACCTTCGGTGTACGGCCAGTCGAGTACCGGCGTCGACAGGCCGGGCATTTGCGACGGATCGGCGAGCGTGATGAATTGCACGTATTTGGCATTACCAGTCGGCTGCACGCGCTTGATCAACTCCGCGAGCGGCACGCCGATCCACGGAATCACCATCGACCAACCTTCGACACAACGCAATCGGTACACGCGCTCCTCGAGCGGCGCGAGCTTCAGCAATTCGTCGATGTCGTACACCTTCGGATTCTTGATTTCGCCCTCGACACTCACCTTCCACGGATGCGGGCGCAACGTACCGGCGTTGTGCGCGGGATCCGCTTTGTCGGTGCCGAACTCGTAGTAGTTGTTGTACGTGGTGATGTCCTTGTACGGCGTGATCTTGTCGAGCGCGACGAACTTCGCGTTGGTCTTCGCCGTGAGCTTTTGGGCCTTCGGATCTGGCGATGAATACGCTGCCAGCGCTTCACCATTCACGCCGATCAGGCTGCCGAGGGCTAACGCACCCGCAGCCTGCAAAACGCGCCGCCGGTTCTCAAAGACACGCTGCGGCGTGATTTCGCTGCGTGCAATGTCATCGCCGACGAGTTGAATTCTGTCGCTTCGCTTGATCCACATCGTGCTGCTCCTTGCCGGCCCACCGGTTGTCTATCTTACGGGGCCATATTGATGATCGGCTCGTTTAGCCATTCGCCCAGCCATCTTTAGGTACTGCTCTAACGAACACCCTGGATGCAGCGAATATTCCGCCAGACGTAAAAAAACCGCCGGTGCGAAACACGCGGCGGTTCTTAGTCGGCTCAGAACGGCAGATCTTACAGCTTGCCGTAACTATGCAGCCCCGACAGGAACATATTGACGCCGAGGAACGCGAAGGTCGTCACCAGCAGGCCGGTCAGCGCCCACCATGCAGCCACCGCGCCGCGCAGGCCCTTCATCAAGCGCATATGAAGCCAGGCTGCGTAGTTCAGCCAGACGATTAGCGCCCACGTTTCCTTCGGGTCCCAGCTCCAATAACCGCCCCATGCTTCAGCGGCCCACAGCGCGCCGAGGATCGTCGCGATCGTGAAGAACGCGAAGCCGACGGCGATCGACTTGTACATCAGGTCGTCGAGCACATCGAGCGGCGGCAGGCGGTCTGCCAGTACGCCGCGCTCTTTCGCCAGATACGCGACGCCGACCATTGCCGACAGCGCGAAGCTGCCATAGCCAATGAAGTTAGCCGGCACGTGGATCTTCATCCACCAACTCTGCAGCGCCGGCACGAGCGGCTGGATCTGCTGCGCGTCACGAGCGACCGAGTACCACATCAGGAAGCCGACCGCTGCACTGATCACCAGCAGCACGAATGCGCCGAGCGCACGCGTGTTGTAGTGCTGCTCGTAGTACAGGTAGAACAAGGCAGTGATCAGGCTGAACAGCACGAACACTTCGTACAGGTTCGAGATTGGAATATGACCGACGTCCGCGCCGATCAGATACGACTCGTACCAGCGCACCATCAAACCGACGAAGCCCATCACCACTGCGGCCCACGTCATTTTCGAACCGATCGCAGCGCCGGTGGGTGAACGCGATAGCAGGCCGATCCAGTAGAAGACGGTGGCAAATACAAAGAGCGCGCTCATCCACAGAATCGCGGACTGGCTCGACAGGAAATATTTGAGGAAGAACGCGTTATCCGCGCGCGTCAGATCGCCGTGATAGATCTGGATCGCCAGCAGCGACAGCGCGGCGATGCCCACCATCAGCGGACGCACCGGCTTCCAGCGCCAGCCGAGCACGACGAACACCGGCACTGCGCAGCACAGCACCAATTTGTCGTAGTAATTCATGAACGGGTAATAGCGCGAAAGCGCGAACCCCGCGCCCGCGACCATCACGACGGCGAACAGCCAGTCGACGATACCAAGCCGTTTCAGAAACGGCCGCTCGTCATACTGCGCGACGTTGAGTGCCTCATTCGCGAACGCCTTCTGCGGCCGCGAGGGTGAAGAGGAGGATGAAGAAACCTGAGTCAAGTCCATGATCTTACCGGGTCGAATCTTGTGAGCGTGCGGACGGCGCGCCGGCATTGCCGGGTTTGTCGGATGCGCCGGCGGCGTCGGATGCTTCAGTGAGTTTGGCGCCAAGCGCGGCGCCGACAGCGTCGCGCGTTTGGACGAACTCCTTCTCGAAATCGAGCGTTTTTCGCGCGCTCGACATCGCCATCACGACATTCGTGCCGTGATCGGTATCTTTAAGCCAGAACCAGAGGCGCCGTTCGCGGACGTAGAACATCGAAAAGATGCCCAACACGAGGAGCAGGCTGCCAAGATACACGACTTTTTTGCCCGGCGCGCGCGTCAACTGAAATACCGAAGCTTGCACCTGCTTGAATGAGTCAAGCTGCAAGTAGACCGGCGAACCATACAAAAAGCTGTCAGATATCGCATTGATCGAGCTTTGGATAAAGCGGCTGGCGTCCGCATTGGCCTGTGCATCCGGCTCGCCCAGCTGCTCACGCGACAGTTGCCACAGGTCCCACGTCGCGCCTTCCAGCATGCGCAGCAGCAAACCCGCAGCCTTTTCCTGCTCGCCCTTGGGCACCGAATGATCGATGAACCCGGCAATCGCCTGGAAGCCGCCGACCGTCTGGCCGTTCGGCATCTTGATACTGTTGTCCGCACCGGCAAACAGGGTCAGGACACGCAGCGCGCTTTCTTCCAGATGCTGTTGCAGTTCGGTATTCGAACCTGGCACCGAGCGCAGCGCAAATCGGTGAGCTGCTGCTGCGCGCATGGTCGGGTTTTCGAGCGTCGCGCGCAGATTCATCCATTCCTTGACGGTACCGCCGGTGTCGGCGGGAATCCGCAGGTAGCGGAATGGGTCGTCCGGATTCAGGCGCATGCCGGCGAGGAACATCTTTTCGCCAGCAACGTCCACCGGCAGCATGTAGTTGTTGTACTCGCGCGCCTGGCCGTCCTTGTCGCGCACCTTGTACTGCACCGACGGGCCGACGTTATGCAGATCGAGTGGCTTCGAGCTCTTGGCACCGGAGCCGAGGCGCTCGTCGAACGCCTCCTTAAGCGTGCGATGCGCGGCGACGCCACGGGCATCGGTCTGGCCGCTGCCATTCGAGACGTTTTCGACGTTGATCGCGCGGAAATCGGTGAATTCGACGGTCTGGCCGTCAGCCAGCGGCGTGGCCGTGCTCAACGGCGCATTGCCGCCGATCGTGCCGCCGAACGGCGCGGTTTTCGCGCTCGCGCCGGACATCGGGTACGCAGTCATCTGCATCTGCGAGCCGCCGTCCTGGAAGCTCGACTGATAGATCGACACGCCGTCGTAGGTGAACGGCTTGTTCACTTCGACCCGCGCCGGCACGCGCGCGCCCGTCTTATGGTCGACCACCACGATGTCGCTCGCGAACAGCTTCGGCATGCCGGTCGAGTAGTAATCGACAATGAACTTGTTGAGTTCGATCGAGAACGGCAGATCCTGGATCAGCGAGCCGTCCGGTTGGTTCAGGATCGCCGTCGACACATGCTGCCCTTCCGGCACCCATGCGTACCCGCGGAAAGTCGGGTTCGATTGCGACAGGCGATGTTCCGGCGGAATGTCGTTGATCACCGTGTTGGCGCGGATCGGCGACTTGTCGAACAGCCACATTTGCAGCTTGATGGGCAGATTGCTGTCGAGCAGTCCGCCCAGACAGATCACCACAATCGCAATGTGCGCGGAGATGTAGCCGAACTTGGTCAGCGCGCCGCGCTTGGCGGCGATCAGCGTTGCACCATCCGACTCACGTGTGACGAACTTGTAGCCGAGCTTGGCCGAGAGTTTGGCAAGCACCGCCGAGGTCTGCGCGCGCGTGCCGTGGACTGCGAACTCGCCCTTGTGATGGAATGCCCGCAAGCTGCCTTCGCGGACCTTGTCTTTCCAGCTCTTGGCGTCCGCAACCATTTTCGGCGCATTGCGGATCACGCACAGCGACACCGACACCATCAGGAAGCCGAGAATCAGCATGAACCACCACGAGCTGTACACCGTGTACAGGCTCAGCGAGCGGAAGATGTCCGCCCAGAACGGGCCGAACTGATTGACGTAATTGGGATAGGGGTCGTCCTGCGTGAGGACGGTGCCGATGATGCTGGCGATCGACAGAATCACAAGCAACGAGATCGCGAAGCGCATCGAACTCAATACCTCGATGATGCTGCGCGTAACGCGATTGCCCGACTTCGACTGCAAACCCGACGTGGTGACGCTCATTCATACTCCGACTGAACAGCAAAAAAGGGTGAAGGGCTGTCGTAGGCACGACGCCCTCACCCTTTTCTTGTTTTGTACCGGCCTCGCCGGGCCGGTTGCTTGCGTGCGGACTTCTTAGTGCAAGCCCGCGATGTAATCGGCTACAGCCTTGATATCGCTGTCCGGTAGACGCGATGCAATTGCGTGCATCGCCTCATTGTTGTTGCGTGCGCCCGGACCCTGCGTGAACGCGGTCAACTGCGCCACGGTGTATTCGGCCCACTGCCCCGACAGACGCGGATACTGCGACGGAATCCCTTGACCGGTCGGCCCGTGGCAGCTTGCGCATGCCGGTACCGCCCTGTCCACAATGCCGCCGCGATAAATCTTCTGACCCAGCGGGACGGTGTCCTTGTTATGCGCGTAGCCTGGCTTCGGGGCCTGCGTCGAGAAATAAGCCGCCACGTTGACCATGTCCTGATCGGACAGCGCCGCAGCCATGCCCGCCATGATCGCATTGTTGCGCGCGGGCTGCTTGGCGCCCGGCTGCGTCTTGAAATCCATCAGCTGCTTGACGAGATACTCAGGATGCTGCCCTGCCAGCTTCGGATACGCGCCGCCGGCACTGTTACCATCCGCGCCGTGGCATGACGCGCAAACCTGCACCGCGATTGCCTGCCCCCGATTAATGTCCGGTTTTGCCGGATCTGCTGCTCGTGCCTGAATTGCCAAACCTGAAAGACCTGCCGCTACTTGAAGCACCATCAGAGTCTTGCACAGTCGATTCATTCGCACACCCTGTTTCGTCTTGTGGGATTTTAGAGGTTCTGCAAAATACGACGGCAACTGAGTGACCACTAAGAGCCGCCAAGGCACGCGGGCTGGCCCCCTCAGGTTTTCAGTAAACCATCGTATTGTACAATAACTCGCTAATCGCTAAGACGCCAGTCGGGCTTGACCCGTCCCCACTCCGGGTTCCCCGGCGTCTCGAATCCTGGCCTGATCATGTCTTCCTTCCTGCTCCACCAATCCCGCTTTTTCACGACCGTCAATCACTTGCGTGATCTGCCGGCCACCGCGCAACCCGAGATCTGCTTTGCTGGACGCTCGAATGCAGGCAAGTCGACGGCCATCAATATTCTGTGCAACCAGAAGCGCCTCGCGTTCGCCAGTAAGACACCGGGCCGCACGCAGCACATCAATTATTTCTCGGTGGGCAAGGAGGACGAGCCGACTGCGCACCTGGTCGACCTGCCGGGCTACGGTTATGCGGAAGTGCCGGGCGCGGCCAAGGCTCACTGGGAAGCACTGCTCTCCACCTACCTGCAATCGCGCTCGCAATTGCGCGGCATGATCCTGATGATGGACTCGCGCCGACCGTTGACGGATCTGGACCGGCGGATGATCGAGTGGTTCGCGCCGACCGGCAAGCCGATTCACACGCTGCTGACGAAGTGCGACAAATTGACGCGCCAGGAAAGTGTCAATGCCTTGCGTGCGACGCAGAAAGGTTTGGCCGAATATCGTGCCGCCGGCTATCAGGGCGAATTGACCGCGCAGTTGTTCTCGGCGCTCAAACGCGTCGGCATCGACGAAGCACACGAGCTGATCGAAAGCTGGCTGATCCCCGGTGCGAAGGGCGAAGCAGACGCGCCGCAGTAATCGCGCGGCTTCTACGAGCCCAGGCAAAAGCGCCTTTTCGGCCGCCCATAAAAAAACCCGCCGCTTTAACGGCGGGTCAAACAGCCTAATCGAAAAAACGACAGGCACCCGCTCAGGGAGGAGAAGCGGGGAGGTCAGCGCAAGGCGCCTTGCTCGATCGGTATGATATACCATTGTCTCGAAAAGTTTCCGGGAGCGGAGGCAGGCGTTAATTGCCCACTCCACACATCCACGTTTCTTCGATTCGTTTATGAGCTTCTACCCGCACTACCGTCCGCGCCGCATGCGCCGTGACGACTTCTCGCGCCGTCTGATGCGAGAAAACATCCTCACCACCAACGATCTGATCTACCCCGTGTTTATCGTCGAAGGCACCAACGTGCGGCAAGCCGTACCGTCGATGCCGGGCGTCGAGCGCGTGTCGGTGGATCTGCTGATGGGCGTGGCCGAGCAATGCGTCGAGTTGGGCGTGCCGGTGCTGTCGCTCTTCCCGGCAATCGAACCCTCCCTGAAGACGCCTGACGGCCGCGAAGCGACTAATCCCGCCGGTTTGATCCCGCGCGCGGTTCGCGAACTGAAAAAGAACTTCCCTGATCTCGGCGTGCTTACCGACGTCGCACTCGATCCGTATACGAGCCACGGCCAGGACGGCGTGCTCGACGAAGCCGGCTATGTGATCAACGACGAGACCGTCGAGATTCTCGTGGAACAGGCGCGTGCGCAAGCTGAAGCGGGTGTCGATATCGTCGCGCCCTCGGACATGATGGACGGCCGCATCGGCGCGATCCGCGAAATGCTCGAGAGCGAGGGCTATATCCACACGCGCATCATGGCTTACGCGGCTAAATTCGCGTCGGCGTTTTACGGCCCGTTCCGCGATGCCGTCGGTTCCGCGACGAACCTCGGCAAGGGCAACAAGATGACCTATCAGATGGACCCGGCCAATTCGAATGAAGCGCTGCGCGAAGTGCAAGCGGACATCGAGGAAGGCGCGGACATGGTGATGGTCAAGCCGGGTATGCCGTATCTGGACATCGTGCGTCGCGTGAAGGACGAGTTCAAGTTTCCGACTTACGTGTATCAGGTCAGCGGCGAATACGCGATGCTGAAGGCGGCCGCGCAGAATGGCTGGCTCGATCACGACAAGGCGATGATGGAATCGCTGCTGGCGTTCAAGCGGGCGGGCGCGGATGGCGTGCTGACCTACTTCGCGCTGGATGCCGCGCGAATTTTGCGCTCGCAGAAGTGATTTGACAGGTCGCTTTGCCGGCGACGTTGGTCTTCTGAAGGCTAAAAAAACAAACGGAGGCCGACTCTAAGTCGTGCCTCCGTTTGTTTATGCTCGTTCTGGCGTGCGCCCTTTACGGGCGCGTCGGCGCGGGTTTCTTTGCGCGCTCAGGCAGGCGCGCTGCTTTGCGTTACGCCCCGGGCGCGCTCGCGCGATCGAGGGTGCGCAAAAACTTGTCCGCGGACTCGTAGCCGACGACGCGCAGCACTTCCTTGCCACCCTGATCGAAAAAGATGATGCCCGGCGGCCCGAACAGGCTGAAGCGCTTGAGCAGCATCTGATCGTCGGCGTTATTCGCGGTGACGTCGGCGCGCAGCAGGTTCATCTGCTTCAACTTCGCCTGAACGCGCGGATCGCTAAAGGTGAACTTCTCCATCTCTTTGCAGCTCACACACCAGTCTGCGTAAAAATCGAGCATAGCGGGCTGCGCAGCCGTTTTGACGGCCTCGTCGAGCTCGGTTGAGGAACGAACCGAAGCGAAGGTCAGATCGCTCTGTGACGCTGTATTCGGCTTGTTGGAGGCACTTGCCACGCTAGCCTCCCCGCCGCCGCGCGCGGCCAGGACAGCTAGCGGACGCAGAGGATCGGACGAACCTGCAGCCAGCCCGACCAGCAGCACCGCAGCCCAGATTGCCAGCGCCGCGCCGATACCGCGGCCGAGCCGGCGCCACACCGAAGCGCCCACCGCCGGGGCCGCGAAAAGACCAAGCCCGGCGGCGGCAATCAGCAACCACAGCGCACTCAACAGCATGGTCGCGGTCGCACCGAGCACCGGCCAGACGATCCACAGGGCCGCAGCAAGCAACACCACGCCGAAGAACACCTTGACGCCGTTCATCCATACGCCGGCGCGTGGCAGCAAAGTCCCGGCGCCAAGTCCGATGATCAGGAGGGGCACGCCGAGCCCGAGTCCCATTGAGAATAGCGCCGCGCCGCCGAGCAACGCGTCGCCCGTATGCGCGATGAACGCAAGCACGGCAAAGAGTGGCGCGGTCATGCAGGCGCCAACCACCAATGCGGATAGGGCGCCCATTACGGCCACCGCCGCAAACTTGCCACCGGAACGCGCGGTCGACGCACGCGACACGCCGTCCTGCCAACGCTGAGGCAACGCGATGTCCAAGCCCGCGATCAGGGTCAGCGCGAAAACGGTCAGCAGTACGCCGAACGTCCCGAGCACCCACGGGTTCTGCAGCCACGCGCCAAGGCTCTGTCCAACGAGCGCTGCCGCAATGCCAAGCGCCGTGTACACGAGCGCCATGCCGATCACGTACGCCAGCGACAACGCAAAGCCGCGGGCACGCGTCACCCGCGCGCCTTCGCCGATGATGATCGCAGACAGGATTGGAATCATCGGATACGAGCATGGGAGCAGACTGAGCACGGCGCCGGCCACGAAATAGAGCCCGATGATCGCGAAGAAGCCGCCGCCCTGCAGCAGCGACTCGGCGTAATCGGCGCTGGTGGCACGCTCATACCATGGCGCCCCGCCTGCTGAGGATAGCTGCGTCGCTGCGGTAGCCGCCGCGCTGCCGACCGGCTGCAAAGCCTCGCCGCTCACGTGGTACACGCGCTCCATCGGCGGATAGCAGATGCCGGCATCGGCACAGCCTTGAGACGTGACAGCCAGGTCGAACGGCCCTTGGGCCTGTTTCACCGGGATGCGGATCGTCAGCTCATTGCGATATGTTTCGACGTTCTTGTTGAAGGTCTGATCGAACTTGACGTGGCCTGCCGGCAATTCTGGCTCGCCGATTGTCGTCGCGCCGTTACGGGTCGCGAACGCGAAGCGTTCGCGGTACATGTAGTAGCCATCGGCGATCTTGTAGGTGACGTCGACTTCGCCGGGTTTCTCCGTCGCGCTGAATTTGAAGGCGACGGCGGGATCGAGGAAATCGTCCGCAGCGCGGGCAAGCGTGCCGAACTGAGCGAAAATCAGGCAACCGAGCAGGAAGAAGATAGCGTGCAACGCATGGCGCGCACGTCGATTAAGACCGTTAAACATGGAGAGGGCGTTGGGTTTCAGCAGTGATCCACTGGCCGTACGCGGCCGATGCCGTCGCTTGCCATGAAAGGATTTCCGGCGTGTCGTAGGGATGATGCGCCTGAATGTACTGCTCGAGTTCGAGCGCGCGTGCCAAGCTCGTCTTGAACAGCAACTGGATCTCCTGCGCCGTTTCGATCGCACCCTGCCAGCGGTAACTGGACTGCACAGTCCCCAACTGCGTGACGCACGCGCACAGGCGCGCGGCCAATGCATCCGCGGCGAGCTTCTGAGCAACGGCGGCATCCGGTACCGTCGTCAGAATCAAGGTCACATTCACGCTCACAAAGGCTCCGGCCAGCACGATTCAGGTGCCGATATCGTATCACCTAGCCTCGCGGTGCCGCGGGGGCGCCCGCGGCGAACATGCGGCATTTGGCCGCCATGTTTACGTTGCGGGGATGAACTGCGCCGCAAGAAACAAAAAAGCCAGGCTCGGTGCCTGGCTTTTTTTCGATGCAAAAAAGCTTACTCAGCTTCTTGCACTTCAACTTCTTCGACTTCCGGACGGTCCAGCAATTCGACCAGTGCCATCGGTGCATTGTCGCCGACGCGGAAGCCGAACTTCAGAACACGCAGGTAGCCGCCCGGACGGGTAGCGTAACGCGGGCCGAGGACTTCGAACAGCTTCGTGACCGAGTCACGATCGCGCAGGCGGTTGAACGCCAGACGACGATTTGCCAGCGACGGCTTCTTGCCGAGCGTGATCAGCGGCTCGACAACTTTACGGAGTTCTTTCGCCTTCGGCAGCGTCGTCTTGATGACTTCGTGCTCGATCAACGAGTTGGACATGTTACGGAGCATTGCCAGACGGTGGCTGCTCGTGCGGTTCAGTTTCCGCAGACCATGACGGTGACGCATGTTAATTCCTTCGATTCAAAGTTTTGGTCCAGCTCTTCTATCGCGCTCGATCTACCCTCGGTTTCCCAACGGTGACGAGTGCACGGGCCGGTAGTGAAAAAAGACAAGACGCGGATTTTAAGGGAAAATCCGCGTCTTTGCCAGTGCAACAGCGGGTTCTGCCCCGGGATGACTTCTCGACTTACTTGTCCAAACCTGCCGGCGGCCAGTTTTCGAGCTTCATGCCGAGCGTCAAACCACGCGACGCCAGTACTTCCTTGATTTCGTTCAACGACTTGCGACCCAGATTCGGGGTCTTGAGCAACTCGTTTTCCGTGCGCTGGATCAGGTCGCCGATGTAGTAAATGTTCTCGGCCTTCAGGCAGTTCGCGGAACGAACCGTCAGTTCGAGATCATCAACCGGACGCAGCAGGATCGGATCGATCTGCGGCGCACGCGACGGCGCTTCAGCCGTAGCTTCGGTGCCTTCCAGAGCAGCGAACACCGACAGTTGATCGACCAGAATACGCGCCGATTGACGGATCGCTTCTTCCGGGGAGATCACACCGTTGGTCTCGATGTTCATCACGAGCTTGTCGAGGTCGGTACGCTGTTCGACGCGCGCGCTTTCAACGGCGTAGCTCACGCGGCGAACCGGCGAGAACGACGCGTCCAGCACGATACGGCCGATGATCTTGGCCGACTCTTCGCCGTAACGACGCACATTGCCCGGCACATAACCACGGCCCTTTTCGACCTTGATCTGCACGTCGAGCTTACCGCCCTTCGACAGATGCGCAATCACGTGATCCGGGTTGATCACTTCGCAATCGTGCGCGAGTTCGATGTCGCCAGCGGTGACAACGCCTTCGCCTTCCTTGCGCAGCGTAACCGTCACTTCGTCACGGTTATGCAGCTTGAACACCACGCCCTTCAGGTTCAACAACAGGTTGACCACATCCTCTTGCACACCGTCGAGCGTCGAATACTCATGTACGACGCCTGCGATCGTCACTTCGGTCGGCGCGTAGCCCACCATCGACGACAGCAGCACGCGCCGAAGCGCGTTACCCAAGGTATGGCCGTAACCGCGTTCAAACGGTTCCATGACCACTTTCGCGTGGCTTTCGCCAAGCGATTCAACTGCGATGATCTTGGGCTTCAACAAACTGGTTTGCATAGGTTTTCCTTTTCAATACCCTCGGCTCGTTACACCGATAAGGCTGACCGGTAACAACCTGAAAATAAACAGCCGAGACCCCCCCTTGCGCAACGCAATCGGGGTGCCCCGGCCGTTAATCCGATTACCGCGAATACAATTCGACGATCAGGCTTTCGTTGATATCGCCAGCGATGTCGCTGCGTTCCGGCTTGCTCTTGAACGTACCTTCGAACTTCTTCGAATCGACAGCAACCCAGCTCGGCAGACCGCCTTGCTCAGCCAGCGACAGCGCTTCGAGAATACGCGCCTGCTTCTTCTTTTGTTCGCGCACTGCGACGACGTCGCCTGCCTTCACTTGCATCGACGGGATGTTCGACACAACGCCGTTCACCGTGATCGCCTTGTGGCTCACGAGCTGACGCGCTTCAGCGCGCGTCGAGCCGAAGCCCATGCGATACACGACGTTGTCGAGACGCGATTCGAGCAATTGCAGCAGGTTTTCACCCGTGTTGCCCTTCAGGCGGTCGGCTTCAGCGAAGTAACGGCGGAATTGACGCTCGAGGACACCGTAGATGCGCTTCACTTTTTGCTTTTCGCGCAGCTGCGTGCCGTAGTCGGACGTACGTGCACCCGACGTGCGGCCGTGTTGGCCAGGCTTGCTGTCAAGCTTGCACTTGTCAGCGAGCGAACGACGGGCGCTTTTCAGGAAGAGGTCAGTGCCTTCACGGCGGGACAGCTTGGCCTTAGGGCCGATATAACGTGCCACGTTGATTCCTTCTATGATTAATCACACGAATGCATGCACTCGCGCTAGTCCGAACCCTTTGGGTCGAACGGTGGGCTTAGTCAATTCAATAGCGCAAGCAGCCTGTGGTCGCCGGCTTGAACACCGGCGGCAACAGGCGCTAGCGAAAACAGCGTCTTAGATACGACGACGCTTCGGCGGACGGCAGCCGTTGTGCGGGACCGGGGTCACGTCGGAGATCGCCGTGATCTTGATGCCAAGACCATGCAACGCGCGCACCGCCGACTCACGGCCAGGACCGGGGCCCTTGATCCGCACTTCGAGGTTCTTCACGCCGTATTCCATCGCCACGCGGCCAGCCGATTCGGCTGCCACCTGGGCGGCAAACGGGGTCGATTTACGCGAACCCTTGAAGCCCTGACCACCCGACGTTGCCCAAGCAAGTGCATTGCCTTGACGATCGGTGATCGTGATGATGGTGTTGTTGAACGACGCGTGAACGTGAACCACGCCCTCGGCGACGTTCTTCTTGACCTTCTTGCGAACGCGTTGCGCCGCGGAGTTGTTCGAAGCCTTAGCCATTACGTTTTCCTGTAACTGTCAGTTCCGCTTACTTCTTCAGCGATTGCGCTGCACGACGCGGACCCTTGCGCGTACGGGCATTCGTACGCGTGCGTTGGCCACGCAGGGGCAAGCCCTTGCGATGACGCACGCCACGGTAGCAGCCGAGATCCATCAGGCGCTTAATGTTCATCGTCGTTTCACGGCGCAGATCGCCTTCAACGATGAACTTGCCGACTTCTTCACGCAGCTTTTCGAGGTCTGCGTCGTTCAGGTCCTTGACCTTCTTCGAAAATGCCACACCAGCAGCGACGCAAATGTCGCGCGAGCGCGTGCGGCCGACACCGTAAATAGCCGTCAGGCCGATTTCGGTATGCTGGTGATTCGGGATGTTAACCCCTGCGATACGAGCCATTGTTTTTCCTCAAACAAAAAGCGCAGCAAAAAGCGCGGCGTTCAGCCTTGACGCTGTTTGTGGCGCGGATCAGAGCTGCAAATCACGCGCACAACGCCTTTGCGCTTGATGATCTTGCAATTGCGGCAAATGCGCTTAACCGATGCCATCACTTTCATGATATTACCCTTTTTTCAAATCACTTCGCCCGGAACACGATCCGCGCACGCGACAGATCGTAAGGCGTCAATTCAACCGTTACCTTGTCGCCCGGCAAGATTCGGATGTAGTGCATCCGCATCTTGCCGGATATGTGTCCCAATACGACATGGCCGTTTTCCAGCTTCACCCTAAAGGTAGCGTTAGGCAGGTTTTCGATGACTTCACCCTGCATCTGGATAACATCGTCTTTGGCCATAAGTCCTTTCAACGCATCGGGACGCCGCCGCCTTTGAAATTAGCTTTCTTCAGCAGCGATTCATACTGTTGCGACATAACGTACGACTGCACCTGCGCCATGAAATCCATTGTGACGACGACAATGATCAGCAGCGACGTTCCACCAAAATAAAACGGCACGTTCCAGCGCAGTACCAAAAATTCAGGCAGCAGACAAACAAACACGATATAGATCGCACCAGCCAGCGTCAGACGCGTCAGGATACGGTCGATGTATCGCGCCGTTTGATCGCCCGGGCGGATGCCTGGGACGAAAGCGCCACTCTTTTTCAGGTTGTCGGCCGTTTCTCTGCTGTTGAACACCAGTGCGGTGTAGAAAAAGCAGAAGAAGACGATCGCCAACGCGTACAGCAACACGTACACGGGTTGACCGGGCTTAAGGGCTTCGGCCACGTTGTGCAACGTGTCTGCGAACCAGCTGGTACGCGACCCCGAACTAAACCAGTTCAGGATGGTTGCCGGGAAGAGAATGATCGACGATGCAAAGATCGGCGGAATCACGCCCGACATATTCAACTTCAGCGGCAGATGCGAAGACTGTCCGCCGTAAATCTTGTTACCGACTTGCCGCTTGGCGTAATTCACAAGAATCTTGCGCTGGCCGCGTTCGATGAACACCACCAGATACGTCACACCAGCAATCAGCGCAACCACGATAATCGCCGAGATGATGCTCATCGAGCCGGTTCGCACCAGTTCGAAAAGACCACCGATTGCGTTGGGGAAACCCGCCGCAATACCGCCGAAGATGATGATCGAGATACCGTTACCCAACCCACGTTCCGTGATCTGCTCACCCAGCCACATCAGGAACATCGTGCCGGTCACCAGCGTCACGACCGTCGTCAACCGAAATACCATCCCCGGATCGATCACCAGGCCCGGCTGATTTTCCAGTGCGACGGCAATGCCGAACGCCTGGAACGTCGCCAGCAGGACCGTAAAGATACGCGTGTACTGCGTAATCTTCCGTTGACCCGCCTGCCCTTCCTTTTTCAGCGCTTCCAGCTGTGGCGAGACGATCGCCAGCAACTGCATGATGATCGACGCCGAAATGTACGGCATGATCCCCAGCGCAAAAATCGTGAACCGCGAAAGTGCACCACCCGAGAACATGTTGAACATGCCCAGGATGCCGCCCGACTGGCTTTGGAACAACTTTGCCAGCTGGTCCGGGTCAATACCCGGCACCGGAATGTGCGCGCCGATACGGTAGACGATCAACGCCAGCAGCAGGAACACTGCACGCCGACGCAGATCGCCAAACTTCGCCGCGCTGCGACCGGGTTTTGCGAGACTCGGACTGTTAGCCAAGTACCTTCTCCGATGCAAATGCTAGTGACGGCAAATAACTTGCGCGTTACTCGGCAAAAGAGCCGCCGGCTGCTTCAATAGCAGCGCGCGCACCCTTCGTCGCACCCAGACCCTTCACAACGACCTTGCGCTTGAGCTCGCCCGTCGCGATGATCTTGGCGCTCTTGATCAGCTCGCCGAGCAGGCCGGCTTGCTTCAGAGCCAGCAGATCGATTTCGTCGACCGGCAGCTTTTCCAGATCAGAGAGACGCACTTCACCGACGAATTCCTTCGTCAGCGAGGTGAAGCCACGCTTCGGCAGGCGACGTTGCAGCGGCATCTGACCGCCTTCGAAGCCAACCTTGTGAAAGCCGCCCGAACGCGACTTCTGACCCTTGTGACCACGGCCAGCAGTCTTGCCCAGACCGGAGCCGATACCACGGCCGACGCGACGCTTAGCGTGCTTCGAGCCTTCAGCCGGCTTCAGGTTATTCAATTCCATTATCAACTCCTTGAGTCCTGGTCAGCCGCTTAGCCGATGACCTTAACGAGGTACGAAACCTTGTTGATCATGCCGCGCACAGCCGGCGTGTCCTGCAACTCGCTAACCGAATTGAGTCGGCGCAGACCCAAGCCACGCACCGTTGCACGGTGCGTTTCACGGGTGCCGATCAAGCTCTTGACGAGCTGGACCTTGACAGTTTTATCAGACATGGTGTCCACCTTAGCCCAGAATATCTTCGACGGACTTGCCGCGCTTCGCCGCGATATCACCCGGCGTCGACTGCTTGCGCAGACCGTCGAGCGTTGCACGAACGAGGTTGTACGGGTTCGTCGAACCGTGGCTCTTGGCCACAACGTTCTGCACGCCCATCACGTCGAACACTGCGCGCATCGGGCCGCCAGCGATCACACCGGTACCGTCCTTGGCCGGAGCCAGGAGGACCATCGATGCGCCGTGCTTCCCGTGCACTTCGTGTTGCAGGGTACCGTTCTTAAGCGGCACCTTGAACATGTTGCGGCGAGCCTGTTCCATCGCCTTCTGAACAGCGACCGGCACTTCCTTCGCCTTGCCCTTGCCCATACCGACGCGGCCATCACCGTCGCCAACCACGGTCAGTGCGGCAAAACCGAGAATCCGGCCGCCCTTCACAACCTTGGTCACGCGGTTGACCGAAATCATCTTTTCGCGCAGGCCGTCGTCGCGTTCGTCAGCCTGAACTTTCGCTTGCATCTTTGCCATGACGAATTCTTCCCTTAGAACTTGAGTCCGGCTTCGCGCGCCGCATCAGCCAGCGCTTTCACGCGGCCGTGGTAACGGAAACCCGAACGGTCGAAGGCGACGGATTCGATGCCGGCAGCCTTAGCCTTTTCTGCAATGCGCTTACCGATCAGCGTAGCAGCAGCGACGTTGCCGCCCTTGCCCGTTTGATCAGCCAGTTGCGCACGCACTTCGGCTTCGAGCGTCGACGCGCTGGCGAGCACCTTGGTGCCGCACGGCGAGAACACTTGCGCATAGATGTGCGTGTTCGTGCGATGCACGGCGAGACGCGCGACCTGCAGCTCAGCGATCTTGATACGCGTCTGACGAGCGCGGCGCAGGCGAGATTGAGTCTTATCCATGATTGCGCACCCTTACTTCTTCTTCGTTTCTTTGAGGATCACAACCTCATTGGCGTAACGCACACCCTTGCCCTTATAGGGCTCCGGCGGGCGATAGCCGCGCACTTCTGCAGCGACCTGGCCAACTTGTTGCTTATTGATCCCCTTGATCACGATTTCGGTTTGCGTCGGGGTTTCAGCCTTGACGCCTTCCGGCATCTGGTGCACCACGGGGTGCGAGAAACCCAGCGACAGGTTCAGCTTGTCGCCTTGCGCCTGTGCGCGGTAACCGACGCCAACCAGCGTCAGCTTGCGCTCGAAACCCTTCGTCACGCCGTTCACCATGTTCGCAACCAGTGCGCGCATCGTGCCCGACATCGCATTCGCTTCGCGGCTTTCGTCAGCCGGCTCGAACTTCAGCGTGCCGTTGTCGTTCACCACCTTCACGAGGCTGTTAGCAGCCTGCGAAATCGTACCCAGCGGACCCTTGACGGTAATGCGTTCGTCGCTCAGGGCCACTTCTGCGCCTTGCAGCGCGATCGGGCTTTTACCTACTCGAGACATGTTTCTCTCCTTTCGGCCTTAAGCGACGTAGCAGATGACTTCGCCGCCAACGCCCGTTGCACGCGCCTTGCGGTCCGTCATCACGCCCTTCGGCGTCGACACGATTGCCACGCCGAGGCCATTCATGACCACGGGGATGTCGTTACGGCCGCGGTACACACGCAGACCAGGCTTCGAAACGCGTTCAATGCGCTCGATCACCGGACGGCCAGCGTAGTACTTCAACACGATGTTCAATTCAGACTTCGCACCTTCGGACTTCACTGCGAAATCATCGATATAGCCTTCGTCCTTCAGGACCTGCGCAATCGCAACCTTGACTTTCGACGAGGGCATTGTCACCGAAACTTTCTCAACCATCTGCGCGTTGCGGATGCGAGTCAGCATATCGGCGATAGGATCACTCATGCTCATTTACGTTTCTCCTATTACCAGCTCGCCTTGGTCAGGCCAGGGATCTCGCCGCGGAACGCGATTTCGCGAATCTTGTTACGCGCCAGCCCGAATTTACGGAACGTGCCACGTGGGCGACCGGTAATTGCGCAACGATTGCGCTTACGGGTCGGGTTAGAGTTGCGCGGCAGTTGTTGCAGTTCCAGACGTGCTGCGTAATGCTCTTCGTCCGACTTGCTCATATCGCCGATGATCGCTTTCAGCTCAGCACGCTTGGGAGCGTACTTAGCGGCCAGGCGAGCACGCTTCTTTTCACGTTCGATCAGTGCCAGTTTAGCCACGGTAACCTCAGTTTCTGAACGGGAACTTGAAGCTGGCGAGCAGAGCCTTTGCTTCGTCGTCGGTCTTCGCAGTTGTCGTGATGCTGATGTTCAGCCCACGCAGTGCGTCGATCTTGTCGTAGTCGATTTCGGGGAAAATGATCTGCTCTTTCACACCGATGTTGTAGTTGCCGCGACCATCGAACGCACGACCCGACACGCCACGGAAGTCACGTACACGGGGGAGCGCAACCGTCACGAAACGGTCCAGAAATTCGTACATTGCCTGACCACGCAACGTGACCATTGCACCGATCGGATAGCCCTGACGGATCTTGAAGCCAGCGATTGCCTTGCGTGCCTTCGTGATCACCGGCTTCTGGCCTGCGATCTTCGTCAGGTCGCCAACGGCGTTTTCGATGATCTTCTTGTCAGCAACCGCCTCGCCAAGGCCCATGTTCAGGGTGATCTTGGTGATGCGCGGCACTTCCATCACGGACTTGTAACCGAACTTCTCGATGAGGCCGGGTACAACCTTCTCTTTGTAAAACTCTTGCAAACGAGCCATTTTTTTACTCCGCAGCGTCAGGCGCTCAGCACAGCACCGGTCGTCTTAAGGAAACGGACTTTCTTGTCTCCTTCGACCTTGATGCCTACACGCGACGCCTTGCCATTCGCGTCGACCAATGCGACGTTCGAAATTTGCAGCGGCATCGTCTTGGCTTCCACACCGCCCGTCGTACCCTTCATCGGGTTCGGCTTGACGTGCTTCTTGACGAGGTTGATACCCTCGACAATCACCTTGTCTTCGCCTACGGACAGCACGACGCCGCGCTTGCCTTTATCTTTGCCGGTGATGACGATAACTTCGTCACCTTTGCGAATCTTGTTCATCGCGACTCCTTACAGCACTTCAGGTGCCAACGAAACGATCTTCATGAATCGTTCGCTGCGCAACTCGCGCGTAACAGGCCCGAAAATACGGGTGCCAATAGGTTCGAGCTTGGCATTCAACAGCACTGCAGCATTGCCATCGAACTTGATCAGCGAGCCGTCTTGACGACGCACGCCCTTGGCGGTGCGAACCACCACGGCGTTATAAATTTCGCCTTTCTTCACGCGCCCGCGCGGCGTTGCTTCTTTGACGGTCACCTTGATGATGTCGCCAATGCTGGCATAACGACGCTTCGAGCCGCCGAGAACCTTGATGCACATGACTTCACGCGCACCGGTGTTGTCGGCCACTTCAAGCCGAGTTTCGGTCTGGATCATGGTTTATCTTTCCCAACTTAATCCGGTCACACCACCATGGCGTACCCGGTCAGTCTTGGTCCCGTCAGCCAATCGGCTGCTTGGGTATGAACAGCAGCGACGGCAAACGAAACCCGCCATCGCAATCCGGTGAATCCTTCGGAACAGACTGGCGCCTGAACCGCTTCCCCCACCAACTTCGCCCGCGACGGGGCTCCCATAAAAGAGGGAAGACCGAGATCATATCACATGATCCCGGTCTTGCAAGCGAAACTTACTGCGATTTCAACTACTTCTACAACTTTGCGGCGTCAGATGACGCGAGCAGCCTCGACCAGGCGAGCCACAACCCAAGCTTTCGTCTTCGAAATCGGACGCGTTTCCTGGATTTCAACGAGGTCACCCTCGTTGTACGTGTTCGCATCGTCGTGCGCGTGGTACTTCTTCGAACGCACAACGTACTTGCCGTAGATCGGGTGCTTCACGCGGTGCTCAACCAGCACGGTGACCGTCTTGTCCATCTTGTTGCTGACGACCTTGCCGACCAGCGTCCGCTTGAGCGAGGTTTTTACGCTATCGTTCATTTCTGGTTCGCCTTCTCAGTCAGGACGGTCCGCACACGTGCGATGTCGCGACGAACCTTCTTTAGCTGGCTCGTGTTCGTGAGCTGCTGGGTCGCGAGTTGCATGCGCAGGCCGAATTGCGCCTTCAACAGGTCCGACAGCTCCTTGTTGAGCGCGGCCTGATCTTTCTGGTGAAGTTCGGAAGCCTTCATCATTTACTCCTTAGGCGCCGAGCTGACGCACGATAAACGTCGTCTTAAGCGGCAGCTTAGCTGCAGCCAGACGGAACGCTTCGCGTGCCAGCTCTTCGGTTACGCCGTCCATTTCGTACAGCATCTTGCCCGGTTGAATCTCCGCGACGTAGTACTCAGGGTTACCTTTACCGTTACCCATACGTACTTCAGCCGGCTTGTGCGAGATCGGCTTGTCCGGGAAGATGCGGATCCAGATGCGGCCACCACGCTTGATGTGACGCGTCATTGCACGACGTGCCGCTTCAATCTGGCGCGCGGTCAAGCGACCACGACCGATAGCCTTCAGGCCGAACTCACCGAACGACACCGCGTTGCCGCGGGTAGCGATACCGGTGTTACGACCCTTCTGCTCTTTGCGATACTTTCTGCGTTTCGGTTGCAGCATCGTTATTCTCCAGTCTTCCCGCCGTCGCCGGCACCGCCAGCACGACGGGGAGCGCCACGGCGTGCACCTGCCGGGCCACCACCTTCACCATCGCGACGCGGACGGCGATCTCCACCCGGGCGTGCGTTGCGGCGCGGACGCTTTTCTTCGGCGACTTCTTCAACCACCGGTGCGTCGTTGCGGCCGAGCGTGTCGCCCTTGTAGACCCACACCTTCACGCCGATGATGCCGTACGTCGTCTTCGCTTCCGAAGTTGCGTAGTCGATATCAGCACGCAGCGTATGAAGGGGCACGCGACCTTCGCGATACCATTCCGTACGAGCGATTTCAATACCGTTCAGGCGGCCGGCGCTCATGATCTTGATGCCTTGAGCACCCAGACGCATGGCGTTTTGCATCGCACGCTTCATTGCGCGGCGGAACATAATCCGGCGCTCGAGTTGTTGCGTGATCGAATCGGCGATCAGTTGCGCATCGGTTTCCGGCTTACGGATTTCTTCGATGTTGACGTGGACCGGAACGCCCATGCGGCGTTGCAGTTCCGACTTCAGCAGCTCGATATCCTCGCCCTTCTTACCGATGACCACACCCGGACGCGAGCTATAAATCGTGATGCGCGCGTTTTTCGCCGGACGCTCGATAACGACGCGACCAACCGAAGCGTTTTTCAGCTTCTTCTTCAGGTATTCACGAACACCGATGTCTTCCTGCAACATCGCCGCGAAATTGTTGTTGTTCGCGTACCAACGCGACGCCCAATTGCGGCTGACGGCCAAACGGAAGCCAGTCGGATGAATTTTCTGTCCCATCGTATGACCCCTTAATTCCCGACCGTCACAGTGATGTGACAGGATTGCTTCTCGATGCGGTTACCGCGGCCTTTAGCGCGCGCGGTAAAACGCTTCAGCGAGGCAGCCTTGTCGACCATGATGCTCGTAACTTTGAGCTCGTCGATATCGGCGCCTTCGTTATGCTCCGCATTCGCGATCGCCGACAGGACGACCTTTTTCACGATTCCCGCAGCCTTCTTCGGCGAGAACGTCAGAACGTTCAGCGCCTTGTCGACCGGCAAACCGCGGATCTGGTCAGCCACAAGGCGCGTTTTCTGCGCCGAGATGCGGGCACCGCGATGAATTGCTTTCACTTCCATCATGAGCCCCTTATTTCTTAGCCTTCTTGTCGGCTGCGTGACCCTTGAACGTCCGGGTCAATGCAAACTCGCCAAGCTTGTGGCCGACCATGTTTTCCGAGATGTACACCGGAACGTGTTGACGGCCGTTATGCACAGCAATCGTCAAACCGATGAAATCCGGCAGAATCGTCGAACGACGCGACCAGGTTTTGATCGGCTTCTTGTCACGCGCAGCGGCTGCCGACTCAACTTTCTTCAGCAAATGGGCGTCGCAGAACGGACCTTTTTTTACAGAACGTGCCATTGCCTACTCCTTAACGCTTGTGACGGCGCTGGACGATCATGCTCGTCGTGCGCTTGTTGCTGCGGGTGCGATAACCCTTAGCAGGCGTGCCCCACGGGCTCACCGGATCGCGACCTGCAGCCGTCTTGCCTTCACCACCGCCGTGCGGGTGATCGACCGGGTTCATTGCAACGCCACGCACCGTCGGGCGGATACCGCGCCAGCGATTCGCGCCAGCCTTACCGATTTGACGGAGGCTATGCTCTTCGTTGCCAACTTCACCAATCGTCGCGCGGCATTCAACGTGAACGCGGCGGATTTCACCCGAGCGCAGGCGGACCTGTGCGTAGATGCCTTCACGAGCCAGCAACATCGCCGACGTGCCAGCCGAACGCGCCATTTGCGCGCCCTTGCCCGGCAGCATTTCGATGCAGTGAATCGTCGTACCGACCGGGATATTGCGGATCGGCAGCGTGTTACCTGCGCGGATCGGAGCTTCCGAACCCGACATCAGTTGCTGGCCAACCGTCAACCCCTTCGGAGCGATGATGTACTTGCGCTCGCCGTCTGCGTACAGAACCAGCGCGATGTTCGCGCTACGGTTCGGATCGTACTCAAGACGTTCGACCTTCGCCGGAATGCCGTCCTTGTTGCGACGGAAATCGACGACACGGTAATGATGCTTATGACCACCACCCTTATGGCGCGTGGTGATGTGGCCGTTGTTGTTACGGCCGGCGGTCGTGGATTGCGAGTCGAGCAGCGGTGCGAACGGCTTGCCCTTATGCAGATCCTTGTTGACCACCTTGACCATCGCACGGCGACCCGGCGAAGTCGGCTTAACTTTAACGATTGCCATGATTACTTGGCCTCCGCTTCAAAGTTGATTTCCTGGCCGGGCTTCAGGCAGACGTACGCCTTCTTCACGTCCTTGCGCTTGCCCATGAAGCGGCCAAAGCGCTTGGCTTTGCCCTTCGAGACCAGCACGTTGACGGAATTGACTTCCACCTTGAACAGCAGCTCGACTGCAGCTTTCACTTCCTGCTTCGTGGCATCGGGCGCGACTTCGAACACAACTTGCTCGTTCTTGTCGGCCACCAGCGTCGCCTTTTCGGAGATCACCGGCGCGAGCAGGACCTGCATCAAACGATGATCGTTCTTGCGAATCTCGCTCATGACAGCAACTCCTCGATCTGGGCGACCGCAGCCTTCGTGATCAGGATCTTCTTGAAGTAGATCAGCGACAGCGGGTCGGCGTAACGCGGCTCGACAACTGCCACATGGGCGAGGTTGCGCGACGCGAGGTACAGGTTTTCGTCAACCGTGTCGGTAATCACCAGCACGGAGTCGAGACCCATCGCCTTGAATTTTTCGGCCAGCAGCTTCGTCTTCGGCGCCTCGAGCGTCAGCTCGTCAACCACCGAGATGCGGCCTTCGCGAGCCAGCTGCGAAAAGATCGAGCAGAGACCTGCGCGATGCATCTTCTTGTTGACCTTGTGCGAAAAGTTTTCTTCCGGCGAATTCGGGAAGATCCGGCCACCGCCGCGCCACAACGGGCTCGACGACATACCGGCACGGGCGCGGCCCGTACCCTTCTGGCGCCACGGCTTCTTGGTCGTGTGCTTGACTTGCTCACGGTCCTTCTGCGCGCGGTTACCGCTACGGGCATTCGCTTGATACGCCACCACAACCTGGTGAATCAGGGCTTCGTTGTAATCGCGGCCGAACACTACGTCCGACGCGCTAACGCCTGCACCTTCCTGACCATTGGCATTCAGGAGCTTAAGTTCCATTATTTCGCTCCTTTCACGGCACGCGTCTTCACGGCCGGCGTAACGAATACCTTGCCACCCTTCGCACCCGGAACGGCGCCCTTGACCAGCAACAGCTTGCGGTCAGCGTCGATACGAGCGATTTCGAGGTTTTGCACGGTTACCGTATCGTCACCCATGTGACCGGTCATGCGCTTACCCGGGAAAACACGACCCGGATCCTGCGCCATACCGATCGAACCCGGCACGTTGTGCGAGCGCGAGTTACCGTGCGATGCACGGCCGGATGCGAAGTTGTAACGCTTGATAGTACCGGCGTAGCCCTTACCGATCGACACGCCTTGCACGTCGACCTTCTGGCCTACTTCGAACAGGTCGGGACCGACCACGGTGCCGTTCGACAACTCGGCAGCCTTGGCAGCATCGATCTGGAATTCTTTGAGGATTTCACCGGCTTGAACACCGGCTTTGGCGAGATGACCGGCCAACGGCTTCGTCACACGCGATGCACGGCGCGTACCGAATGCAACCTGCACGGCTGTGTAGCCGTCGGTTTCAACAGTCTTGATCTGCGTCACGCGGTTGTCGGACACGTCCAGCACGGTAACGGGAATCGAATCCCCTTCTGCCGTGAAGATACGGGTCATGCCAACCTTGCGACCTACGAGTCCAAGGCTCATCGTTTTCTCCATTCCCGACTGCGATTGGTCGGGGCTAATTTACAAAATGCCGGTGCCGTTTCGGGCATGCGCTTCGGATGAAACCATGCTGCAGCACACCGACTTTTTTGCGCAAATGCGCGAAAAGCCCACTATTGTAGCGAGGCTTTTCGTTTTCCGCAAGCAATCAATGACTTAGCGTTGCCCGGCACGCTGGACAACCTCTGGAAGCCTTATTGGAGCTTGATTTCCACGTCCACGCCAGCCGGCAGGTCCAGCTTCATCAGTGCGTCAACGGTCTTGTCCGTCGGGTCGACGATGTCCATCAGGCGTTGGTGCGTACGGATTTCGAGCTGATCGCGCGACGTCTTGTTGACGTGCGGCGAACGCAGGATGTCGAAACGTTGAATGCGGGTCGGCAGGGGCACCGGACCACGAACGATTGCGCCAGTCCGCTTTGCCGTGTCGACGATTTCAGCTGCCGATTGATCGATCAGGCGATAGTCGAAAGCCTTCAGGCGAATGCGGATTTTCTGGTTCTGCATGACAATTCCTTGGAAAGAGCGAGGCGGTATTGCGCCGCCAGATAGTAAAAGAACGTAGAGCCGGGCACCCGCTGTGGGCTGGCGCCCGGCTCCGGGCACCACTTACTGCAACTTCAACCCGCGATTTTACTCGAGAATCTTAGCAACCACACCTGCGCCGACCGTACGGCCGCCTTCGCGGATTGCGAAGCGCAGACCTTCTTCCATCGCGATCGGGTTGATCAACTTCACCGTGATCGACACGTTGTCGCCCGGCATGACCATTTCCTTGTCCTTCGGCAACTCGATCGAGCCCGTCACGTCCGTCGTACGGAAGTAGAACTGCGGACGATAGTTGTTGAAGAACGGCGTGTGACGACCACCTTCGTCCTTGCTCAGCACGTACACTTCAGCCGTGAAGTGCGTGTGCGGGTTGATCGAACCCG
>NZ_JABBGJ010000023.1 GCF_012927345.1 Paraburkholderia polaris | reverse complement strand
GTCTGCCGACACGACAACGCCTGTGTCTGCATGAACCGCAGCACCTTCAGCTTGAACCGGGCGTCATAGTGACTGTATTTCTTCCTGAACGCATCTTTGCCGTGCAAGCGCCAGGCCGCCACCCATTTGCGCACCGTGCCGTGGTCAATGCAGTGTCGGCGGGCCACCTCCCTACCACCACCACCTCTGCCAGACAGATAGTCTTCGACAACCGATTGCTTGAACCGCGCGCTGTACCTGCTCATGAAAAAACACCCCAAATCGTTGGACGGGTGTCCAACTTTTGGGGTGCAGTTCAGTAACAGCCGGGGTTTTTTTGTCTTCGGAGTGGGTGTCGCGGCTGCGGTATAGTCACGCCAACCATCGCAGCCCCCCTTGAACCTTTGCCGCAGCCTTGGCAGGCTGAGGCTTTGATCATCCGGAGAATATCGTGCAGGAAATCATAGAAGGATTCATCCGCTTTCAACGCGAAGTCTTTCCGCAGCAGAGCGCATTGTTCAAACGTTTGTCGACTGCACAAAGCCCGAGCGCGCTTTTCGTGACCTGCTCGGACAGCCGTGTCGTTCCCGAGTTACTGACACAGGTGGAGCCCGGCTCTCTGTTCGTGATCCGCAACGCGGGCAACATCGTGCCGTCATATGGCCCAGAGCCGGGCGGCGTATCGGCCACGGTCGAATACGCGGTGGCAGTACTGGGCGTGCGGGATATCGTGATTTGCGGTCACTCCAATTGCGGGGCGATGACGGCGATCTGCACGTGCAAGAACCTCGACCATCTGCCGGCGGTAGCAGGCTGGCTCCGTCATGCCGATGCGGCGAAAGCGATCAACGCGTCGCGAACTTACGCGTCAGATGCCGAGCGTCTCGACGCCCTGGTCAAAGATAACGTGATGGCTCAACTCGCGAACATTCGTACTCATCCGTCGGTGGCCGTGGGTCTCACGAACAAAACACTGCGACTGCACGGCTGGATTTTCAACATTGAAAGCGGCGCGATGCTCGCACTCGATGGACGCACAGGGCAGTTTTTGTCATTGGTGGACAACCCTGACATTTATGTTGTCTGACGCGGCGTTTTGATGTGACAGGCGCGGCCGTTCGCGAATCACGCCGGTCGCGCGCCACTGCTAGCCGCCGACGCGCTGCGGTGGCTGTTGGCTGGCCGCCGCGAAAGGCGCGCGTGGCAAAACTGGAAAACATCTTCTGCGCTCCGGATAGCCGCCTATACTGCCAGAACGCCCGAAGTCGACGACTCTACTGTACGGCTTGGTGCAACGCGAATTGAACTTGCTCGCGAGGTTTCCATGAAGATTCTGGTGGTGCTGACTTCACATGACCAGCTCGGCAATACAGGCCGGAAAACCGGTTTCTGGCTCGAAGAGTTTGCCGCTCCGTATTACGTGTTCAAGGAGGCTGGCGTCGAGATGACGCTCGCTTCGCCCAAAGGTGGCCAGCCGCCGCTCGACCCGAAGAGCGACGATCCCGACGCGCAGACCGACGCGACCCGGCGATTCAGGAAGGATACAGACGCGCAAGCCGCGTTGGCGAATACCGCGAAACTTTCCACCGTGGCGGCTGCGGACTATGATGCCGTGTTCTATCCTGGCGGCCATGGGCCCCTCTGGGATCTCGCCGAAGACCCGCATTCAATTGCCCTGATCGAAGCGATCTATGCCGCGGGCAAGCCCGTCGGCGCGGTATGTCATGCGCCCGGTGTGCTACGCCATACGAAGTCGGCGGATGAAGCGCCGCTCGTGCGCGATAAACCGGTTACCGGTTTTGCCAATTCCGAGGAGGCCGCAGTCGGTCTTACCGAGGTGGTGCCTTTCCTCGTCGAAGACATGCTGAAGAAGAACGGCGCCAGGTATTCGAAGGGGCCGGATTGGCAGTCCCATGTCGTGGTCGCGGGCAATCTGATCACGGGGCAGAATCCTGCGTCGTCGGAAGCAGCAGCCAAAGCGTTGCTCGCGAAACTCGGCGTGACGTGAGAGGCCGCTGAAATGAAAATGCGATGTGAAGGTGAGACGACGTAACGGTGACATAGGCGTGACCTGACGAACCAGGAGGGCGGCAATGGCAACCAGAATTCAGGTGGTGTTCTACAGCATGTACGGGCACATTTATCGAATGGCCGAGGCTGTGGCGGACGGTGCACGCGAGGTGGCCGATACGGACGTCTCACTTTATCAGGTGGCGGAACTGGTGCCCGACGAGGTACTGGAGAAGAGCGGCGCCAAAGCGGCGCGCGCGGCGTTTGCGCACGTGCCAGTGGCAACGGTCGAACAACTAGGCAACGCGGACGCCATTATCTTCGGCACGCCCACACGCTTTGGCAACATGTGCGCGCAGATGCGCAACTTCCTCGATCAGACCGGCGGTTTATGGATGAGCGGCGGCCTGATCGGCAAGCTCGGCAGCGTGTTCTCCAGCACCGCGAGCCAGCATGGCGGGCAGGAGACCACCATCACGAGCTTTCATACCACGCTGCTGCATCAGGGCATGGTGATCGTTGGCGTGCCGTATTCCGAGACGCGTCTGCTCAACATGGACGAAATCACGGGCGGCACGCCGTATGGCGCGACCACGCTCACGAAGGCCGACGGATCTCGCTATCCAAGCGAGAACGAACTGGCCATTGCGCGCTTCCAGGGGCGGCACGTCGCTCAGATCGCTGCGAAACTCGCGGCAAAATAGCCCGGCTTGCCATATAGCCGGCAGGTCCAGTCCGGCGCCGACTGGACCTGTTTCATCGCCGCCAGCCGGGTCTCACTCGCGGCAAGCTGCGGCACGACACCGGCTATCACTGATGGGCGAAGCTCGATCATTAGAGTAGTCGCCTGCGTGCTGTCTTGCTTCGCGCCGCTCGCGACCGGCAAATCGGCGAGCCACTCCTGCCCGGTTTGCTCGGGCGTGTGTGCTTTCGCCGATCGGATCGCCGCGCTGACGTATGAACCAGTAGACGCAGCCGAGCGCCACGAACGAGGCAGCTAGCGCCGCCATCTATTGAGTCTGGCCGCTCGATGCTCGCGCCACTTGCAACCAGCGCTACAGAACATCTAGCGGCTTTTCGATGCGTTGTATCTTTTTCTAGGGAACGCTATGTCTTCCGACTCCGCGCACATCGATAGTTACCTGTTCGAACCGGTCAAGCTCGGGCCGCTGCAGTTGCCCAATCGCATCGTGATGGCGCCGCTGACGCGCAGTCGCGCGAAGGAGGCCGATGTGCCGAGCGAACTGGCTGTCGAGTATTACGCGCAACGTGCGACGGCTGGTCTCATCATCGCCGAGGCGACGCAGATTTCGCCGCAAGGCAAGGGCTATGTGTTCACGCCCGGTATTTATGACGATGCTCAAGTGCAGGCGTGGCAACGCATTACCGATGCCGTGCACGCGAAGGGCGGCCGTATCTACCTGCAGTTGTGGCACGTGGGCCGCATTTCTCATCCGTCGTTGCAGCCGGGTAATGCGCTGCCGGTGGCGCCTTCGGCGATCAAACCAGAAGGCCAGGCCTATACCGACGACGGCTTCGTGCCGCTCGTCACACCGCGCGCACTTGAAACCTCGGAAATGGCGGGCATCGTCGAGCAATATCGTGTGGCCGCGCAAAACGCGAAGGCCGCCGGCTTCGATGGCGTGGAAATCCACGCGGCAAACGGCTACCTGCTCGACCAGTTCCTGCGCGACAAGACCAATCAACGAACCGATCAATATGGCGGCTCGATCGAAAATCGCGCGCGCCTGTTGCTGGAAGTGGCCGATGCCGTAACAGACGTCTGGGGCGGTGAGCGCGTCGGCGTGCGTATTTCTCCGCTCAGCAGCTTCGGCGATATCGACGACAGCAATCCCGAACCCCTTTTCACCTATGTGGTGAAGCAACTCAATGCCCACAAGCTCGTCTACCTGCATGTCATCGAAGGCGACACGGGCGGCACGCGTGAAGTAGCGGGCGGCTTCGATCTGCAGGTGTTGCGCCAGGCATTCGATGGATTGTTCATGGCGAACAACGGCTACGACATGGAACTCGCACAGAAGACGCTCAAGGCAAAACGGGCAGATCTGATCGCGTTCGGCAGGCCTTTCATTTCGAATCCCGATCTGGTCGAGCGACTCAGGGTCGGCGCACCGCTGAACGAGCCGGATAGGGACACGATGTATGGCGGCGGCGCGGAAGGCTACATCGATTACCCGACGATGCAAGAAGACGCGAAGCGCTGAGTGGGTTGGGCTTCGTTACGCAGCGAATGGCGTTGATCGTGAAGCGGACTTGGAAGCGAACTTAAAACCAGCTTCAGAAGCTAACTCAGAAGCTGACTCAAGCGGCATAGCAGCGAAACGCAAGGCTGATACGCGGCTCGGTTACACCGGCCACCTTGGGAATGCCGTGTTCATGCGTGAACTGCGAGGTGTAGCTCATCACGATGCAACTGCCGGGCTCCAACTCAACATGCACGATCCGGCCGGACCCCGCTTTCGGCCGGATCGACATGCGACGGGTCGCGCCAAGCGAGACGATGGCAATTGGCTGGGACGGTACCAATTTTTCTGTCTTGTCGCCGTGGAGCGCGACGCTGTCGTTGCCGTCGCGATAGAGATTGAGGCCGACGCGATTGAACGGCACGCCGAGCAGCGAGCGGACCGCTTCAAATGCTTCGCCCAGCGGCGCAGGCAGATCTTCAGATTCGCGGGAAAAGGTGGCGAGCAGGCGGGGCACCGCGACCTCCCGGTCGTACATCATCCGCCGCTGACTGAGCCAGCCGATGTTTTGAATTGCCTGGTCGAACCACTGTTGCGCTGCGAGTGCCGGAATCGACTCGGGCAAATAGTGGATCCCGCCTTGCTCGTCATTGACGAGGGACACCGGCTCGGGGGCAAACAGGCCTTGCTGGGACACCATGATTCAAACCTTGGGGAGCGATAGCCCGGACACGAAACAAAGGGCCGTCTATGCAGACACATTATACTGTGTTTTTATACAGTATTCTGGGTCGTGCCTCAAGTTTCCACCGGACCAAAACCATGAACCGCAAACGAGTACGTGTTCTGATGGCGACCGTCTGCATAACGACGGCGTTTTCGGCTTGCGTGCAAACAGACGGGGAGATGTCGAAGGCCGATGCAACACGGGCAATGACAAGCGGCAAAGCCGCGTCGCCGTCTGACAGCAGTTTGTCGATGGCAGTCCGGCAAGCGCTCGATAAGGCCCCAGGCTTCAATGTGTCGGGCGTGTTCGTGCGCGCACGCGACGGCGCAGTGATCTTGAGCGGTACGGTGCACAGCGCCGATCAGATCCGGCAAGCGGAGCAAATCGCCCGAACCGTGCCGGGTGTGCTTGTCGTGGTGAACAAGCTCACGCTGTGGCACGGCGGCAACGGCTGACCCCGCGCTTTGCAGCGGATACTCGCTGGCGCTGCGCGCATAACGCTTTTGGCTTTGCGCGCGGGTTGCACCCAGCCGAGGCGCCGCAGGCATAATCCGTTTTCCGATTACGCCACCCTTTCACCGGGGTGAAATCAAAGCGGCGCGCTGCTTCGCGCGCTCCCAGGAAAACGTATGCCGCCCATCACTGCAGTCCGGAATGCAGCCGTGCCGCTGCGCAGCGTCGCGCTGATTCTCGTTTCGATGTTCTGCTTTGCGCTCGTCGACGCCCTGGCGAAATCCGTAGCGCTCGCCTATCCGGCCAATGAAGTGACGTTCTTCCGGATGGTGTTCGGCTTGTTGCCTGCCGTGGCAGTCTGCCTGCGCGGCAAACCGCTCATCGAGCGTCTCAGGCATATGGATGTGCGCGGCCAGACCTTGCGCGCGCTGACGTTGCTCGGCGCCTCGGGACTGTTCTTTGCAGGGCTGCCCTATGTGCCGCTCAGCGAAGCGGTGGCGATCGTGTACTCGGAGACCTTGCTGGTCATCATTCTTGCACCGCTCCTTCTGAAGGAAACGCTCAAGCCGCGCGATGCGCTTGCCGCCGCGGTCGGTTTTGTCGGCGTACTTTTCGTGGTGCGCCCGGACGGTTCGCATTCGAGTTGGGTTGGTCCCGTCCTGCTGATTTCGAGCGCGTTTTTCGGCGCGTTATCGATCATTCAGATCAAGCGGATTCGCGCCACCGACGATTCGGGCACCACGGTGCTGTATTTCACGGTGATCGGTACGATCGTCACCGTGGCATCGCTATTCTTCGCGTGGCGCACGCCTTCGATCCAGGCCCTCGCGGTGATGGCGTTGCTCGGCGGATTCGCTACGGCCGGGCAGTTGCTGATGACGATGGCATTTCGACAGGCCGATGCCGGTGCGCTCGCGCCGTATAACTACACCAGCATTGTGTGGGCTGCGTTATTCGGCTACATCGTTTGGGACGAGACGATCGGCAGCATGTCGCTGCTCGGTATTGCGTTGATTGTCGGAAGCTCGATTGCGGTTGCTGTGCGCGGCAAACAGACTGAGGGGCCGCTCGTGTAGGCGCGCGATGCATTCGCCGAATTAAAACGCGAAATTCAAACCCGCTTTTTATTGCTTCGCAGTTCAAACAATCGTCCTAGGAAAGCCTGGCCAGCAAGCTGGCTTTTTCGGACAACACGCCTATGCAAACGGACGGATCGGCGTTTGGGGGGCTATAAATAGTAGATAGCACGCATCCAGCTGGCACTCTTATTCGTACGTGACTGTACCGGCCCGAACTCGCGGTCGTTGCGGCGGCATCGATTGAATCGCTGCGAACCCTCTGATGAATTCGAGCACGTTTGCGATATCGCAAACGCGCGTGTCCACGATTTGAGAGGGAGACGTCATGGTTAGCGAACCCAGGAAGATCGTTCTCACAAGCGTTTTTGTGGGCGCGGTTGCGATCGCGGCTTATATTTCGCAGGCGGGAAAAAGCTGGCTGTCTACGGACGAACTCGGCTTTGAGCGCGACACTGCGTCGGCTCATTACACACGCGGCGACATGGTGACCGGTTCGGTGAGTACCGGACCGGTCGTTGCACGCGGCGATTCAGCTGCGGCCATTGCCGGGAACCTTCAGGCGGCGCGCAACAGTCTGCAGCGCAACGATCTTGTCGCCGCGCAAGCGCAACTGGACGCAGTACAGTCAGCACATCGGAACGACGATCAGGTTCTTGCGCTGCAAAGAGAAGTAGAGGCGCGCGCGGGGCAGGCGCAGCACGCGCTCGGCGCTGTGCATGTGGAGAAGCCGACGCAGCCAGGGGCGAAATCGGCACGATCTTCGTCGCCGTCTTCCGGGAAAACCGGCCGCTCTCATGAAAGCCACTTGGCGACACGCGAACACTCGAACCGTGCGTCCTCCAGTTACGCGAAGACCCGGCATGCTCCCGAAGCTGCAGTAGCCGCTGTTAGCGCGGGTAGCCTGTCGAGCGGCCAAGCGAGTGGCGGTGGCGCACCTGATGTTGCGAGTTCGCCATCCTCTGTTCCGGCTGAGATGAAGGTACTCTCCAACGTAATCAACGCGCCTGCTGCGTCACAGCCGATACAGCCGATACAACTGACACAGCCGACACAGCCGACACAGCCGACTTCAGCGCCGCCCGGCCCGCAAGCCCAATTATCCCCGCAAGCTATACCCGTGCCATCGGCACCTCAGCTCGCGCCCGCTGCCGGCACGCTGTTGAAATCGGAGGGCGGGCCGACAACACGCGCACACGTGCGCGCGGAAATCGCCCGCGCCCGCGCCGATGGCAGTCTTCCCGCGTTCGGCAATCCGGACCCGGCTGGACCGGGTGGCGCACCGAGTCGGACCGGCGCGCTGGGTCAGTGAAGCTGCGCAGACCGCGGGTTAGCGCAACGCCTCCGCGAGCCGCGCAAAAGTGGGCTCGTCCGTGCGATCGAACGCAAGCGGCGTAACCGACACGCGTCCCGACGCCACCAAGGCGGTTTCGCTATCGGGGTCGTTCGCGCGCGTGCCGCGTTGAAATCGCAACCAGTGATAGGCGATACCGCGCGGATCGACTTGCGGCAGCACCTCGATATCTTCGACGAGTCCGACGCCTTGTTTGCTCGGCGTGAGCGGACCGGCAGACGCCGCGTCGACGTCGGGGAAATTGATGTTCAGGCAGGTGGGCATATCGTGCTCGATCGCGAGCAATTGACGAATCACGCCTGGCGCGAGTGCGCGCGCGGTATCCCAGCGTACCTTGTTGCGGTCGCTGAAAGTCTGGCTCAACGCGAATGACGGCAGCCCAAGCAACAAGCCTGTCATCGCGGCGCCGACCGTGCCCGAGAACATCGTCTCCACACCGAGATTGCCGCCGCGATTAACGCCGGAAAGAATCAGCGTAGGCGGCGCCTCGCGCATCAGATGCCGCACGCCCATCACGACGCAATCGCCCGGCGTGCCCACCACGCCAAAACGCCGCTCGCCCTGGCGGCTGACCCGCAGTGGCGAATGCAGGCTGATCGAATGCGATGTGCCGCTCTGATCGTGCTCAGGCGCGACCACCCACACTTCGTGTGCGAGCTCGGCGGCCACCGCTTCGAGCACAGCGAGGCCGGGCGCGTCGATACCGTCGTCGTTCGTCAACAGGACCCGCGGCACTTTGGATTCATTGGCAGACATCGCAGCAAGCTCCTCTCGATGAGTAAGGTAAGGGAAGTCTCATTATCCGGCTATTGCGAAGGGTGCGTTGCGAAGCGGGCAGCGCAAGCGGTCCACCAGCAACACGGGTGGCCACAGCAACGTTCAGCAAGCGAGCGGCATTCTGAACGGCAACCGTTGGCTCTCAAATCGAAAACCAGCGCGCCGCGAGCGGCATCAGCACCGGCACGACGAACGCCGTGAATATCCCGTTCAGGCCCATGCCGAGGCCGGCGAATGCGCCCATTTCCTCGCTGACCTGGAAAGCCCGCGCCGTGCCGATGCCATGCGACGCAATCCCGAGTGCGAAGCCGCGCACCTCCGGTTCGACGATACGCAGCGCGTTCAGAATGAAACGCGCGACAACGGCGCCGAACACACCGGTGGATATCACGAGCACCGCGGTCAGCGACGGAATGCCGCCGATCTCGGAGGCCACCGCCATCGCAATCGGCGTGGTCGCCGATTTAGGTGCCAGCGACGCGATAGTCTGATGCGAAGCGCCGAACAGCGCCGCCACGCCGACCGCCGAGACGATGGCCGTCAACGACCCGGCAACGAGACCGCCGATCAGCGGCAGGGCGGACCGACGCAGTTTGGGCCACTGCCGGTAGAGCGGCAGCGCTAGCGCGACCGTCGCCGGCCCGAGCAGAAAGTGGACAAATTGCGCGCCCTCGAAGTACGTGGCGTACGGCGTGTGCGTGATTTCGAGCAGCGCGACCAGCAGCGCCACGGCGATCAGCACCGGATTGGCGAGCGAATTGAAGCGTGCCTTCGCGTAGATGGACTGGGCGATCAGATAGGCGAGCAGCGTGATGGTCAGGCCGAGCAAGGGGCTCGCGGCAAGATAGACCCAGATGGCGCCGAGCTTCGGAATGGCGGTCATTGCGCGGCCTCCGAGGTGGCCGGATCCCGGCGTTGCCGCCGCATCAACGCTCGCGTAACGAGCGCGGCGACCGCGATCGCCAGCGTCGTGCTGACCGCAATGGAGACGATTACCGCCACCGCATCGCCGCGAATCCGGCTGGCCGACACCATGATGCCGACGCCTGCCGGAACGAAGAGCAAGGACAGATGGCGCAGCAATTCGAGCGCAGTCGGCTCGATCGCGTCGGCGGCCTGCGGGCGCAGCATGATGAAACCGAACAACAGCAGCATGCCGATCACCGGGCCTGGCACCGGCAGATGGAACACATATGACACGCCTTCTCCAAGGCATTGAAACGTGAGTAGAGCCGCGAGCGCTGCAATCATGGTGGTCTCCGGAACGCCAAACGGGAAGTGCGCTCATTGTGTACCATGCAGATTGCTTCGTGCGCTCCGGGCCCGCTTTGTATCTTCGCTCCCGCAGAATTGCCGTGACCAGCGTTGCCGAATCGGAAGCGCCCGTTATCCCCACACCCTGTGCCGGATGAACTGACATGCAGATAGAGCCGTTTCAGATTGCCGTGCCGGACGCTGAAATAGACGAGCTTCGCCAGCGTATTCGCGCGACACGTTGGGCGCCGGCGACGCCGTCGCCCGCCTGGCAGCAAGGCGCCGATTCCGCCTGGCTGCACGAACTCGCGCAGTACTGGGCCGAGCGTTTCGATTGGCGCGAGGCCGAGCGCAGGTTGAATCTGCAACCGCAATTTCTCGCCGAGGTCGAGGGTCAGCGCGTGCACTTCGTGCATCGGCGCGGCGTCGGGCCGGCATCTTATCCGCTTGTGGTCACGCATGGCTGGCCGGGATCGTTTTTCGAGTTCCACGCACTGCTCGACCGCTTATGTGACCCGGCCGCATTCGGCTGCGATCCGGCCGATGCGTTCGATGTTGTCGTTCCATCGCTGCCCGGCTTCGCGTTCTCGCAGGCTTCCTTGGAGCCTGGTACCTCAGCGTTTCAGGTGGCGGATTTGTGGGCTTCGCTGATGCGAGGCCTCGGTTATGAACGCTTTGGTGCGCAAGGCGGCGATCTGGGCGCGGGTGTCTCGATCGCACTCGCGGCACGGCATCACCCGGTGGTCGACGGCATTCATCTCAACTTCCTGCCGAGCTCATACGAGCCCGCAAGCGGCGCCGCGCAGACGCCGCTCACGCCCGCAGAGGAAACCTATCTGCGGGAGAAGAACGAATGGGCCGCGCTCGAAGGCGGCTATGCCCATATGCACAGTACGAAACCGCAGACCGTGGCGGCGTCGCTGAACGATTCGCCGGTGGGGCTCGCTGCGTGGATCGGCGAGAAGTTTCGCGCATGGAGCGATTGTGACGGCGACATCGAGCGGGTGTTTTCGAAAGACGAGTTGCTCACCAACATTTCGCTTTACTGGTACACGCAGAGTATTGGAACGGCGATGCAGATGTATTGGGAAAACCGGCTGCAGCCGATGCGTTTCGCCGAGGGGCAACGCGTCGTGCCGCCGGTGGGATTCGCCCATTTTCCAAAGGAGATCAATCATCCGCCGCGCACGTGGCTCGAACGGACCTTCAACGTCGTGCAATGGACCGACATGCCGAGCGGTGGCCATTTTGCTGCGATGGAAAAACCTGATTTGCTCGCTGCCGAGATTCGCAAGTTTTTCAGGAAGTTGAGGCGCTAGGCGCGTCGACTCCAGAGTGCCGGCGCACGAGGCGCCGGCTCGATATCGATATCGATGCCGATGCGCCTCCTGCTCCGCATTTATGCTTGCCGCAAGCGCCTGTTAGAACCGATGCACCACGCCGACCTGTAGGCCGCGCGCATCCGCGCCCGGGTAGGCCAACGGCAGGCCCGCGTTCGCGGCCCCGGCCAATGTGTATTCGGCCTGGTTACGATTGCGCAGGAATGAGAGCGCGCCATACACGTTGGTGCGCTTCGAAACGTCGTATTCGACCATCAGGCCGAGTTGATCCGCGTTATTGTTCTGCGAGGTCCTGTCGCGCAGAATCGCATAGCCTAGCGACACGTAGCTCACCGGGTTTAACTGATATTTCGCAGATAAACCATACACGCGCGTGTCGATGCCGATATCGTCCCACTTCGAATCGGAATAGCCGCCGTACACCGTTGCACTGCCGATGGTGTACGACGCGCCCGCGAGAATTGAATGATCGGTCGTGGTATCGCCCGCATTCTTGAGCCATTGTCCCGCGACGAACGCCGCAAAGGGACCGTGCTCGTAGGTCACATCGAACTGATAGCTCGAACCGGCGGAGCGAAAACCGCCGGCATCGCCCAAGCCAATGTACGCGCCCGCCTGAAAGCCGCCGAACTCCGGCGTCATGTACGAGATCGTGTTGCTGGTGCGAAATGCGAAGGTGGTCAGGTTATCCATGCCGGATGCCTGAGTGACACCGGCGAACGCGTCCTGTCCGCTTTGGTCGATGAATACCGGCGAGTTCTGCCGGCCGACTCGCACCTGTCCCCACGCACCCGACACGCCGATCCACGCTTGCCGGTTGAACATCGTATTGGCTTGCGCGAGCGAGCCGTCGGTCGGATTGAAGCCGTTTTCCAGCACGAACCTGATCTGATTGCCGCCGCCGATATCCTCGCTGCCCTTCAGGCCGATCCGGCTTGCCCATTGGCCACTCGAACCGAGTGCCGCGGTGTAGCCGTTGCCCGTGTTGACGTATTGGGCGAATTCGTCGACGAGCCCGTACAGGGTGACACCATCCTGTGCGAATGCGCATTGCGAGAGGAGTGCGAGCGAGCCGACACATGCCGCCTTGATGACCATGCTGGATTGTCCTTGTTTTGATTGGCGATAGACATGCGTACGCCGTCGCGTTCGCACGAAGTGCGAGCGCGGCAGCGCAACGGTGAATTCAGGGATGCGCGGCGCGGAATGCGCCGCGCCGGTTTACTTCGAGACCAGCTCGGCAGCGCGCGCGGTCTCGGCAGGCAGGATCAGATGGCTGGGCGCGTGGTGCGCGGTGCGGCGTGCTGCGACGAAATACAGCACGGCAGGCACGATCAGCCCGACGATCCAGGATATGTCGGTGCCATCGAGCATATCGACGAACGGGCCGGTATAAAACGCGCTGGAAATAAACGGCAGTTGGACAAGCACGCCAACCACATAGACGAGGATGCCGGTCACGTTCCAACGGCCGTAGCGGCCATTCGGATCGTAGAGCGCCGGGACGTCGTAGCGATCGCGGGTGATGAAGTAGTAGTCGACGAGATTGATCGCGCTCCAGGGCGTAAAGAAGGCCAGCAGGAACAGGATGAACGACGAGAACTCCTTCAGGAAAGCGTGGCGTCCGGCCAGCGCAAGCCACATCGCGAGACCGACCATGCCCAGGATGTAGAAGAGCCTGCTGCGCTGCGACAAGCTCCGGTCGCCGCGAAAGCCGCTGATCACGGTGGCGATCGACATCACGCTGCCGTACGCGTTCAGCGTGGTGATGGTGATCTTGCCGAAGGCGATCGCGATGTAGAGCAGCGCGGCGATCGTGCCCGTCGCGCCCAAGCCGACCACGAACGACACCTCATGGCCCGAGAACTGTTTGCCGGCGAGCGCGGCGGCGAACACGCCGAACACCATCGAGACCTGCGCGCCGATCACCGCGCCGAGCGCGATGGCCCAGAACGTTTTGCGCGGTGACGTAGAACGAGGCAGATAGCGCGAATAGTCGGCCACGTAGGGGCCAAACGCGATCTGCCACGAAGCCGACAGCGACATGGACAGCAGGAAGCTGCTGAGCGTGAAGTGACGATTCGCGAGCAGCGCCGAGATATCGTGGCCGATCAGCAGTTGCGCAAACATGTAGACGAATGCAAGCACGCCGACCACGCTGGCGATCCGTCCCACCACGTGAATCACGCGATAACCGATCACCGTGAAGATCACGATGACCGCGGTGAACACGACGATCCCGACTGCGTCGTTCACGTTCAGCAGTTGCGCGACGGCCTGACCCGCCAGTACCGAACCGCTTGCGGAGAAGCCCACATACATGAGACATACCAGCACGATCGGAATCACCGCGCCGTACACGCCGAACTGCACACGGCTCGAGATCATTTGCGGCAGGCCGAGTTGCGGACCTTGCGCGCCGTGCAGCGCCATCACGCCACCGCCGATGATCTGGCCGATCAGCAAGCCGATCAGCGACCAGAACACGTCGCCACCCAGCACCACGGCGAGCGCCCCGGTGACGATGGCGGTTATTTGCAGATTGGCGGCGAGCCATAGCGTGAACTGACTGAAGAGGCCGCCGTGCCGTTCGTTGTCGGGAATGTAGTCGATGGTGCGACGCTCGGCGATCACGCGAGGGCGCGCGCCGCCATGGGATGCAGACATGGAAATCCTCTTACCGTGGCGCGCGTGATTCGCGTGGCGCCAACACTGGACAATCGACCGGGCGAAGCCTCCCGGGTCTCCCGATCGCCGACGCCGGACGGCGGCTAGCGATCAGGAGAGACTTTATGCGATTCAAAATGTCTAGACAAGTTAACTTTCTGATCGTTTACCCGAGATGTCATGTCGTTTCATATTTGGTCGATAACGCTTACTAATCTTACGGTTTAGGCGTGGCCGTCGTCTCTGCGGCGATCTCCATCAGATCGCTTCAATAGAATTTTTGCGGTCAATTTGACTAGACAACATGGTCGATAGCCACGCCAGATTCAAATATCAAATTTGGTCAGGGCTGACCGCGGCGGTCCTGCAGCCACGTATGATCGAGGGATGTTAAAGCGCCCGGACCTGAACGCAATGCGTCTCAGCGCAGGCTCTGCGGGAAAACAAAAAACAATGCAGAAAATTAAGGCCATTACGCGGCGCGTCATCTACTTCACGCACGATCCTTCCCCGGATCTATTGGCGAGTTTTGAGGAACGCGATTGGGCGGTTGAAGTCATCGGCTCCGTTCATGACGTACGGCGAGCCATGGATGACGGCTCGCTGGCGGCCGGCCTGGTCGATCTGTCGAGCGTGTTCGACTCCCGTGACATTGCTCCGCTGGAAGCCTGCCTGGCGATGCCGAACGTCGGCTGGGTGGCGATGATCGCGGAGCCGGAGCTTAATGACGCCTCCTTACGCCGGCTGGTGCGCGACTACTGCTTCGATTACGTGACGCTCCCCGCTGCGAACGCCCGGATTGCCGATACGGTAGGGCATGCCTGCGGCATGATCTCGCTCGTCGAGCCCGTATACGTCGATACGTCCACGGCAGAGGGCGAGATGATCGGCACCTGCGATGCCATGCTCGCGTTATTCCTCTCGATCCGCAAAGTCGCGACAAACGACGCACCCGTTTTCATCTCCGGTGAATCCGGTACGGGCAAGGAGCTGACAGCCGCGGCGATTCACGCGCACTCGCCGCGTCGTGACGCGCCGTTCGTCGCCATCAACTGCGGTGCGATTCCGCCGAATCTGTTGCAGTCAGAGTTGTTCGGCTACGAGCGCGGTGCGTTCACGGGCGCGGGTCAACGCAGAATAGGGCGCGTCGAAGCCGCTCACGGCGGCACCGTTTTTCTCGATGAAATCGGCGATCTGCCGTTCGAGAGTCAGGCGAGCCTGTTGCGCTTCCTACAGGAAAGCACCATCGACCGCCTGGGCGGCAACGGTTCGATCAAGGTCGACGTGCGCATCATTTCCGCCACCCACGTCGATATGGAGGCCGCGATCGAAGACGGGCGTTTCCGCGCGGACCTGTATCACCGCTTGTGCGTACTGAGAATCGACGAGCCGCCGCTTCGCGCGCGCGGCAAGGACATCGAACTGCTCGCGCTACACACGCTGGATCGTTACAGGAAGGATGCGAGCCGCCGGCTGTACGGTTTTTCCCCGGACGCGATTGCAGCGATGCATCAATACGATTGGCCCGGCAATGTGCGGGAACTGATCAACCGGGTTCGTCGCGCCATTGTGATGTCGGAAGGGCGAACGATCAGCGCGGACGACCTTGAACTCTCCGAGCACGTCTCGGCAGTGCGCGTGACCCTCGCCCAGGCACGCGAGACAGCGGAGCGGCAGGCCATCGAACTCGCGCTGCTGCGCCATCGCGGGCGGCTTGGCGACGCCGCGCGCGAGCTCAGCATTTCACGCACGACGCTGTACCGTTTGCTCGGCTCGTACGGTATGCGAGACGGAGAAGGCAGCGGTGCTGAAAGTTGACGCGAAAATCGCGCGCAGCAGTCAGGTAACTTGTTCACTCAAATGTTAAAACGCCGGATAGCGTCGCGTATTTTCGACCGGCCGAAAGCCGATTGACGGGACCCGCGTTGCGTCTTGCTGAATTTTGGCGGAAAGGCAATGCACGGACGTGAAACGATAGCTCATACCTGATACCTGCGCCCCGGTTCATCCGACTCCATCGCCGCAGATCAGCTCACCCGACTCGAGCGTGACGCCCCGAAGGTGCGCGCCGCGGCACGACGGCCGCGCGCCTCGCGCGGGCTTTTGCCTTACCCCACGAAAGGACACGCGGATCAATCCGCGAACGATCACGGCAGCGCTGGAAAAAGCGAACCGTCTCTCACGCCTGGTGAGGAGCAACGTGAATCTTTTTCCTTGCACGCTGGTTTATGTGGATGTCGACGCGAGCCCGGGTCCCAACTCGAGGAATCGCGATCCGCTATCGTACGTGAGTCAGGCGATCTGCCTGAATAACAGCTTGCGGCAAGTTGGCATGCCGAGGCTGACCATCATGACCAACGCACCGGCGCTGGTCGCGCAACGGCTCGAAAGCATGGCGCCGGAGCGCCGGCCGGCGCTGATGACGTTGAAGGCGACGATCGAGTTGCCGAAGAATACGTCGTTCTACGCCGCGCATTTCAAGCTGGATCTGATGGACCAGATGGCCGATTCGCTGCCCGCCGACACGATGCTGTTGCTCCTCGACGCCGACATGGTCGCGTTGCTTCCGCTTGCGCCGGATCTGATCGAGCGCTGCGCTGAAGCAGGGCTCGGCGCATTCGATATTTCGGATCAGGTATTTCCGCCGTACGGCAGTGAACGTGTTGTCGCGGATCTGGAAATCGTGGCGGATCGGCGGCTCAGAAATCCGCGCTGGTATGGCGGCGAGTTTCTGCTGGCGACGCCCGCTGCATTACGCCGGCTGGTACCGTGCGCTCGCGCCAGTTACGCGCGCTATATCGCCGAAATCGAGCGCCTGCGACATCACGGCGACGAAGCGTTCATTTCGGCGGCACTCAATGTGCTGGCCGACGAAGGCCAGGGCTTGATCGAGGTGGGCGCCTATCAGGCAGTCGGCCGTCATTGGCCCGGCAATAATTATCGCGACGTGCGCTGGTTTCGCTGCTGTTCGTTCGTCCATTTACCAGGCGGCAAGGCGTTGCTGGAAAAAGAGGCGCGTTTCGCCGACTTTGTGCCGGACCGTTTCTGGCGCCATATGCGCGTGGCGCATTTGCGCGGCCGCGTGCGCCACGCGTTGAAACGCATCGCCCGCTTGCTGAGTGTGGAACGTCTCGTCACGCTGTCTGCTTGCGCCTTGCGCAGCGCGAAGAGTTAGCCGATCATGCCGCGGCTCATGGCAAGTGCTAAACCGCGCGGCGTGGCGGCACAGCGCGAGCGTGCGTTCGCCGCTTCGCCGCCAACGCACGCCGTGCCGTGCTGTTCACATTTTCACGTCGATGCGCCCATAGACCCCGTCTGCTTCATCATTAGGCCCCGCAGCAAAAAACAGCGTGTTGACGGGCTGATTATCGAGCCCGTTGCCGAACGCGATACCCCAAAGCCCGTGTTGCACGAACGTGGTTCCGTTTGACAGGTTGACGGTGCCGAGGGATTGCCCGCTTGCCGGATCAAAAGCATTGATCGTGCCGTCGCCGAAATTGCCGATCAGTACGTCGCCGCTGAAGCGGCCGAAGTTGCCCGGCGCCTGTGCAACGCCCCACGGCGCGTTCAGCGGACCGGCCGACGCGAAGCGCTGCAGTAGATTGCCTGCCGTATCGAATACGTCGACGAAACCAAGCCCTGGACCGTCGAGATTGTCATGCGCGACTGCGTCCTGTTTGGCGTAGGTCACGAAAAGCTTTGCGCCGATTACCTGAATGCCGAACGGCGCAAAGCCTGTCGGCAGCGAAGCGTCCTGAAACTTGCTGGGCATCGCGACCTTCGCGAAGTTCTTGTCGAACACGTCGATCTTGTTGTTGTGGAAGTCGGTGGCATAGAGAAAGTTCGCCGTGCCATTGCTGGCGAGGGCGAGCCCCTTGTAGACAGCGCCACCACTCCCGCTGTCGAACATAACGATCGCGGATGTGGGCGCGACTGCCGGCGCCCAGGCGGTGATCGTGCCACCTTCACCGGAAAAGATAAACGCGCCCACTCCGGTCTTGCCACCCTGAGTGACCGTGAAATCCGTCGTACCGTTGAACACGATGCCAGTCGGATTCGCCGGGCCACTGATTCCATTCGGAATGCTGACGATCAAGGATTGCGGCACGCCGTTGCCATCGTAGAGCGTGGCGACAGAAGTCCCGTTATCGGCGACCCAGACGAAGCCTTTTGGATTGAACGCGATGCCCCATGCGTTTTTCAGATTCGGGTCGGTGTGTGGCGCGGAGACTGCGCCATCGGAGACCAGCGTGGTAGCAGTGAACGATTGCGCGCCGATCGACCCCGAACCTCCCCCGCACGCGACGAGACCCATCAACGCCACGCTGCCCGCCACAGCGCTCAATACCTTAAGCACAGACTTCATGACCGCACCTCTCTCATGACCGATGGTCGTTGCGGTTATTGAACGTGCTGGGTGGCGGGTTTATTCCTTTGGCGGTTGAACAATTTGATTTGATCTGAGGCGACTCCCCGCTGTCCGCCGATCAGATCAATGGGCGGCAGCGGCGCCTAACTGTGGGCGAGAAGGCGCCGGTCGTTTTGCTCTACGAGGGCGGGAAAAAGCCGTGATACCGGGAATTGCCGCCAGTCGCGGTCTCAGCGAGGTGACCGGCGGCGCCCACTGATAGGAGCGTTTCAACTGTTCCCGTGCGATTCGAAACGAATGTCCACTGTGAGGCGGTTTCTTGCGATTCAGACGTGGCGTGAATCCGGCGCAGGGCGGTCAACAGCGCTTCGCTATCCGGCGAAACCATGACAAAGCCTTCATTCGCGAGCGCAGCATCGTTCAGTCCCAACTCGAGGCATACCTGCATGCGCAGCGGCGCCTCGAGCTGATTCGCGCGACGCATCTGCTCGACCAGTTCGACGGTCGTCGCATCAACAAGGATTCCCTGCCTTTGCAGCGGTTTGTTCTGCCACGCGTCAGAAGGGCACGCCTTGTTTTCCGGCGCCAGTTCGACGAACGGATTGATTTCAGCCGGATAGATCCGGCACACCAGCGGTCTTTCTTCATAGATACGGCAGCGCATGTCGGCGTCCAGATTGGGACATGCTCCGCCGAATGCCGCAGCGAGAACGATCGAAATGCGCACCGGCAGGCTTCCGCTCATTGCCGGTGAAGAGCGCGCCCGTTTGTACTGAGCTTGCGCATTGCCGGGTTCGGGCTCAATGGCCCACGGTATGGCCTCACAGATGAGTTCCATCTGCCCGCCGCGCTCCAGCCAGGCGATGGCCTCGGCAATCGTCAGCGCCACGCGCAGGTCGTGGCAGCATTTGCCGCATGCAGTACATTCGAAATTAATATCATTCACACTAAATCCCTCGCCGAAAAGTTTACGCTGGCTTTAGTCGGGGCAGAGCACGAATCCTTACGGCAAATCTAATAAATTTTTTCAGTGGGCTGGCCCGGTTGCCTGAGGCTTCCGCCCGGCAGCGGTTTGCGTCCGTACGTTTGGCCTCTTTTCGTCCATCCGCGGCATCGCATCGCCGGTCAGCCGAGGCACAATAGAAACAGACAGTCATCCGCTGGCATACAGCCGGATGGGTTGTTCATTTCTAAAAGCTTTCGATGCGAGGCCGACAGCATGACTGCATCCATCAGGCTGGTCCTGTTCGACATGGAGGGCGTCCTGTCTCACTACGACCGCTCAGCGCGGGTCGATCGTCTGGCGGCAATTTCCGGGCAGACGCCTGAAGCTGTGCGTCACGCGATCTGGGGATCAGGGCTCGAAGCCCGTGCCGATGCAGGGCAGATCAGCGACGAGGACTATCTGAGCGCGCTCGGTGAACTGCTGAATTATCCGGTGAGCCGGGATGAGTGGCTGAGCGCGCGTTACGCATCGATCACGCCGAACGCGGAAGTACTCGCGCTTGCCGAACGAGTCGCGGAACGCCAACGGATCGCGGTGCTCACCAACAACTGCCGTCTGCTCACCGAACACATCGACTTTTTGAACCCGCCTGTTGCGCAACTGTTCGGTCCTCACGTCTATGCGTCCGCTGCGTTCGGCGCGGCGAAGCCGGCCGCTCAAACCTATCTTCGCTGTGTGGAGCAACTTGGTGTTCCCCCGGCCGAAACGCTCTTCGTCGACGATACGGACGCAAACGTCACGGGCGCACTCGACGCCGGCCTGCAGGGTTATCAGTTTGTCAGCGCGAAGGCGTTGTCAGCGGAACTGAAACGCTACGGACTGATCGAGCGGGCGTAAGGCCTGCGAGATGCGGCGCCCTCGAACAATCTGAGCGGCAAACAGGCGTCCGTGCGACGTCAGCCGCTATGAGCGCTTCTGGTCCGCGAGCCTCGACCGGCTTGCCGATTTTGTGGAGGGACACGAGGAATGACCCAGGAAAAGCCGAGCTTGACTATCGTACGGCGCATCAAGGCGCCGCCCGCCCGAGTTTACGCGGCGTGGACGAGGCCCGAACTGATGGCGCGCTGGTGGGGTCCCGACGCCGGGCCGGTGTTAAGCGCCGAAGCCGATCCGCGCGTGGGCGGCCGCTTTCGCGTGGTGTTCCAGACACTGGATGGCGAAACGCACGACTGCCGCGGCGAATACCTGGAAGTCGAAGCGGATCGCAAGCTCGTCTTCACGTGGGAGTGGGTCACGATGCCCGAGCGCCGCTCGCTCGTCACCATCAGGCTGCGCCCGGTCGAAGACGAAACCGAACTCAATTTCACCCACGCGCAGTTCTTCGACGAGATCGCGCGCGACGATCATCAGGCCGGCTGGAACGATGCATTCGAAAAGCTCGACGCACTCATGGCCGAACTGGAAGACGCGGGAAACTGACGCGTATCGGATCGAATTCAACGTATATCGAGGTTGGATATGCCGTGGCCCGCATCCTCCGCAATGCGGGCCACGGCACGTCTGCTGCGTCGAGCGACCCGCCGCGATTAGCCCGCAGTCTTCCCGCCGTCGACGGTCACGATTTGCCCCGTCACGAAGGAGGCCGAATCCGATGCGAGGAACACGATGGCGTGCGCCACGTCACTGGGCTTGCCGATGCGGCCGAGCGGCACGCGCGATACGAGGGCGGCCTTGTTCTCCGGCGTGCCGGTGAAGCGATCGAGCATGCCGGTGTCGGTCGGACCGGGCGCCACGGCGTTGACCCGCACGCCGGTCGAAGCCACTTCGAGCGCCGCCGACTTGGTCATGCCCTCCACCGCATGCTTGCTGCCGACGTAGACGGATGCGAAGGCGGCGCCCTCGTGGCCATACGTCGACGAAACATTCACCACGCTGCCGCTCTTTTGCGCCAGCATCACGCGCAGTTCGTGCTTCATGCTGAGCAGCGTGCCGAGCACGTTGGTGTCGAACGTTGCGGCATAACTTTCGGCGGTCTGGCTGGTGACCGCACCCGGCTGACCTTCGGTGCCGGCGTTGTTGACCGCGGCATCGAGACGGCCAAAGCGGGCGACTGTCTGGTCGACGAGGTTCGCGACTTCTTCGTCGCGGCGCACGTCTGCTTGAAAGAAGTGAGCATCCGCGCCAAGCTCGCGCAGTTCCTTTTCGAGTGCCTTGCCCTCGGCCTCGCGACGGCCGGAAACAACGAGGCGGGCGCCGGTTTCGGCGAAAGCGATAGCGGTGGCGCGGCCGATGCCTGTGAGTGCGCCGGTGATCAAAATGACGGGACTGGACATTTTCAACTCCTGGGAAGGTATGTATTTGCGGTATGGGGCGACGCGGCTCGCGTTCGGGCTGGCCGGTTGCGAGTCACGTCAAATCGTTGCCTTGAATGCAATTTAGTGGTTTGCTACCCAGAGTAAAAAGACTTTGTAGGCTGGTAGGCATGCCTGCGAGGCATGAGATCTCATGCCGAACGCGGTCGGCGCTCCAGCCAATTCCGCAACAGACCCGCCAGAAGCGCGCTAACAAGCACGGTAAGGTAAAGCGTGACGAGACTGTGACGCCACGTATCGAGCGCAAGCTGGTGCGCCAGCAGTTTCGGATCAGGTGCGGGGAGGACAGCATGCATTACCACAACAGCACGCTTCATCCGCAGAAAACCCACCGCGGATAGCAATGGCAAACCAACGAGCAGGGCAAGCAGTGCGGGTCTCGCGCGTTGCGCCGCCGGATAGTCACGCAGTCGAAACCACACGCCGAGGCAGCCATGGATCCAGCCCGGCGCGAGCAGCGCAAGCTGCAGACCCTGCGTGCCGCTCGAAATCAGCGATATGACGATCCGCTCGTAGTTCGGCTCGAAGCCATATAGCGACGCCGCCAGCCGCGTCGCTACCGCATGCCGGATCAGCAGCAGAGGCAGGCTGAGTCCGGCCCACAGCCGGATCCATTCGGCGGGCGGGAGCGCCCAGTGACGTCGCCCGTAAATCGTGCGCACCGCCAGGGCGAAATGGAGAAGGGCCGAACCGTAGAGCAGGATCGTGCCGGGCACGCTATGCCAGATCCACAGAGCGAACGTGAGTCCGCGTCCGGCAAGATCGAGCGACCAGATGCCGAGCGCGTGATTGACCAGGTGCAAAAATAGATAAATGAGCAACACCACGCCCGATCCGAGTTGCAGACGGCGCAGAACGGGCCGCAATTCCGGTCGCACATTACCCTCCCTTCAATTCGTATGCTCCGGAAAACGGCGTGGGAGACCGCAGCCGAGCCGCGACGAGCATGCCGCCGTGCCGGCCCGGCCTTGTTCCTTGTCTCACGCCCCTTGTCTCACGCCCCTTGTTTCACGTCCCTTATGTCACGCCCCTTGTCTCACGCTCTGCGACCGGGCGTGGTGGTGCGCTTCTGACATCCGCTCTGTTGTACCGCACCTTGACGCACCGCTTCTGCAAATCGCTGCAATGCGGATAGCGAGCCGTACACGCTCTGGAATTCCTCACGGCCGATCCGGCCGTCGAGGGCGACTGCCATGCCCGAGGCACGGGCCATGTCGATGATGTCCATGTCAGCTACTCCTTTCAGGTTCTCTCATCTGCATGACCGCCGCCGCGGCGCGGCTATTCCCATTTGTTCTGCCACACGGCATGTCAGCCTAAGCGGCTGAATTCGCCGGCCAACGCCAATTTTCTCTCCCTGGAATAAAACCGGCAGCACGGCAGTCTTGCTCATGAACCGAGTCGCGAGGCCAGCGGGATGATCCCGCGGTTTGTCCGCGAATCCTTATCGTGAGGTCAACATGTCGTCACATCATTCATTTGATCCTGCCTTTAACCCATCACGTCGCGGGGCACTGAAATGTCTCGCTTTCGGTGGCGTAGGCACGGTGTTCGTTCTTGCCGGCGGCATTCTCACGCCCGTGGAACTGGCCCTCGCGGCCGACGCGAAATCATCCGCGACGTCCATGGGTGTGCCGCTTTTCCTGCAGATCAGCGATTCGCATATCGGCTTCAATAAAGAAGCCAACCCGGACGTCGCGGGCACGCTCAAACAGACGATCGACTACGTCAATGCCATGCCGGTGAAGCCTGCGCTGACCATCCACACAGGCGACATCACCCATCTTTCCAAGCCGGCGGAGTTCGATCTCGCGGCGCAGTTGATGTCGGGTCTGAATATCACGGAACTCCACACCGTGCCGGGCGAGCACGACGTGACCGACGGCCCCGGAACCGAATACTTCAGCCGCTTCGGCAAGGCTTCGGATAACAAAGGCTATTACAGCTTCGACCACAACGGCGTGCACTTCGTCGCGCTCGTCAACGTGATGCATTTCAAGCCGAACGGATTGGGTGGTCTCGGCGACGATCAACTTGCCTGGCTCGAAAATGACCTGAAGGGCCGCTCGTCCAGCACGCCGATCGTGGTCTTTGCGCACATGCCGATGTGGACGATCTACGAGCCGTGGGGGTGGGGCACGGGCGATGCCGGTCAGGCCATGAGTTACCTGAAACGCTTCGGCTCGGTGACGGTGCTGAACGGCCATATCCACCAGATCGTGTCGAAGGTCGAAGGCAATATCACTTTCCATACCGCGCGCTCAACGGCCTATCCGCAGCCAACCGCCGGCAATGGCCCGGGCCCGGGGCCGCTCACGGTAGCGAGCGACCAGCTCCCCAAAATGCTTGGCGTGACCAGCATCAAGGTCGTGCGTCATCCGCTTCACGCCACGCTTGCCGATACGACACTCGTCTGATTTAAATTTCTTCTCGAAGGAGATCAGTTATGCAAACTAATGCTATTCGCCGTGGATTCCTGGTGCTGCTTGGAAGTTCGATGCTCATCGCGGCGTCGGGCGGAATGTCCGTTGCACGGGCAGAGTCTCCCAGCGCCGTGGTCATCAAGAATTTCATGTTTTCGCCAATGGAACTCACAGTCAAAGCCGGCTCGACGGTGACATGGAAAAATCTCGACGGCGAGCCGCATACCGTGGTGAATGACTCGGGCATGTTTCGCTCTGCCGCGCTCGATCAGAACGATACGTACCAGTTCAAGTTCGACAAACCGGGCGTGTACAAGGTGTTTTGCGGTATTCATCCGAACATGAAGGAGACCATTACCGTGCAGTAGGTCCAGATCCGATGTGGGGCGCCATGCGCCCCACAGGGCATGCACAGCGTTTCAAGCGGTCGCTACCGATTAGCACGTTCCCTATTGGCGTGTTTATTGCGTGACAGAGAGCCGCGCTGCATGCTCGCGTCGCCGCCCCAAAGCCCAGTGTGGATGCGGCCTGCCAGCGCTCGCGGCACAGCCCGTGGATATGCGCGGCGTTGAATCTTTTACCTGTCTTATCGATGCACAGCGGACTCGCAAAGCTGGCGTTTAAAGCGCAGCATTGCCGTATTGCCGCTACCCGGCGCGCGGGATAAATTCGTCCAACGACTCCAGATCGACCACCGCTAAATCGTATGAGCAAAGTCTGCCGTCATGTCAGACGTAAGGATTCCGGAGAGTATTGCGATGTTCAACGATACCGACTTGCCAAAATCTGCTCTAGAGAGTGCGGCTACTGGCTTTGACACTGGCGCTGAGCCGTCGGCTGCGGCACCGCCCGCGCGATTCGGACGTCTTGCGCTATGTATCGCGGCGGCAAGCGCGCTGGCTTTGGGCGTGGTAGGCACGGTCGCGTACGGTGTCTGGTTCAACCATGACCAGCAAGTGTATGCCGACGCCATGGCGGGCGCGCGGCAGGCGCTGGGCACGGCTGCGTCAGCGGGGGTCGGACAGGCGTTGGCGAATTCGATTGCACAGCCGCGGCCCGCAGCTTTCGCGGCAGCGCCGCGATCGGCGGCGACAGCGGCAGTGGAGGGGGCAGCGGGTGGTATGCAAGCAGCTGCAGTTACACCGGCAGCAGCGGGAACGCAGGCAATAGCAGGTACCCCGGCAACAGCACACATGCAAGCAACGGTGGCAGCACCGGCCGAAGAAGAAAGAGGAGGAAAACAGGCCTCCTGGTCCGGCCCGGTCAAGCAACTCCCGGCGCCTCCGGTTCGCCAAACCAGCGTGGCCGACGCAACGCCGGCCGTGGCCGCGTCTTCTGCCTCTACCGCTCATCGCGCGGCGCCCCCATCCAATCCTGCTGCGCAGCAGTGGGCGTCCAGCCGGCCCGGCAGAGAAGCGCGTCTCGCGCAGCAGGATCGTCGATCTTCTTCGGCGGCCAATGCCAGGCACAAGGGCAGTCTGTTCGCCCGGATGGGTTCGTTCTTTCGTCGCGTAAGCTATCGTCAGCATGGCACCGGAAGCCAGCAAGACATCTATTCCCATCCCTGAGCGGACTCGCACCCGGCGCGCCGCGCGTGGGCGTGCTTTCGCGATCCGCTTAAGGCCAGGCCCGGCCGCGATCGCCGCCACCGCGCTGGTTTGTCTGCTGATCGGCCTTCTGTATCTTGCGCTGCAGATTCGGACGATCTTTTCCGATCAGTTGAAGCAGGAATATGCGGGGCTCGTTCTCGACGCGGTCGAACGGGCGGAAAGCGCCCGGAGTCTGGTCGGCATCTGGCAGCAACTGCCCGACGCCACAGAAACCCGAGCCGCCGGGTATCGGCAGGCGCGAACCGAACTTGCCCATCGCCTCACGTCACTCGCGGCGCTGGTGAATGCGAGTCCGTCGGCGGCACCGCGTGTGCCCCCATCCTCCCTCACGCCCGACGCCGATCTGCGCGACACGGATGCCGTGCTTAGTACCGTGTCGAACTGGTGGCGAGCGCAGCGCGACGCCGACAGCGCCGATGTGCGCGTGCGGATTGCCCACGTTGCGCGCACGCTGATCGCGTCGGCCGCGTTGCTGTTCTGCATGCTGATCACCGCGCTGGGGATGTATGCCAAGCGGAATCGCCTGCTGGCAGGACAGTCGCACGAATTCGAATGGGCGGCGTTGCACGACGCGATGACCGGCTTGCCGAACCGGCGCAAGCTGTTTGCCACGCTCGAAGAAGCAGCGACGAAATCGTCCGCGCTCACGGCGCCTTGCAAAATTGCCGTGCTGTATGTCGATCTGGATGGATTCAAGCAGGTCAATGATTCGCTCGGCCATCGCGTCGGCGATGAATTCCTGATCGCGGTTTCGAAGCGCTTTCGTGAGTCGGTGCGTAAAGTCGATGTCGTCGCCCGGATCGGCGGCGACGAATTCGCCGTGCTGGTCAGCGAGTTTTCGACGAGTGCAGAACTGGGTGAAGTCGCCCGGCGGCTCATCGCCTGTGTGGTTCAAACGGACGAGGAGATGGGGATCGGACTGGTTCGCGCCAGCATCGGCATCGCCAGTTTTCCTGATCCCGTCGACGATTACCACCGTCTCGTGGCCGCGGCCGACGACGCGATGTATCGGGTAAAGCGCAGCGGCAAGAACAGTTACGCGTTCGCCGGCCAGGCGAGCTGACCCTGCGTTTGATGATGCCCGCTTTACGGCGTCTCCGCCTTCTCGGTTTCAAGCTTCGCCTTGCGGAGCGAGAGTTCATCGATCAGCTGGACGCGCAGGTCGTCGGGCATGTTTTTCCACCCGCGAATTTCGTCACGTGTGCGCAGACAGCCGATGCACAAGCCTGTATTTCCGTCGATTTTGCAGATGTCAATGCAAGGCGAAGGGACCGTCACAATCGGAGCATCGGTTCCGCTGGATTGACTTTGCTTTTTATCGAATGCACCCGGAGGGGTATGGTCGTATCCTGCGCCACAGGCAGCGCTTTTTAAGTCACTCATTTTCGAATCCGATCCACTTGAATTGCCTGTGAGCGACGTCGACAAGTTGTTCGACGTCGCTGTCCAGACTATGCCCGCGGGAGTATAGCAAGCGGCTGAACAACCATGCGCCTCGCGCGCAAACTCACGCGCCGGGTTGTTTCGTGTTAAAAAATCGGAGCTTGCCGATAGGGGATGAAATGCGTCGGCACGACCGAAGTCGTTCCGAGGTCATCCGCAACGGAAGGGTTAATGTCCAGATATTCATTGATGCGCGTCGTGAAGCGCGTAAGCCGGCGTGAGTGGATCGTTGCTGTGCTGACGGCAATCCTGGCGGCCTGTGCGCCGCTGCCACCGGCTGCCAATCAGGCCGCGGATCAACCCTCGCATCAAGCTTCGTATCCAGCCCCCGCATCGGGCGCGGTGCGCCCAGCGGACGGGCCACTGCCCGTTCCTCCAAACCTCATTGCGTTGACGCAGCCGGCAGGCCAGAAGCGGTTGATGGCCTCCGCCCATAACCAGTCGTACTGGCCGCTCTCGGAGTACTTCGAAACGCAGCGCAACGAAGCCTACTGTTCGGTCGCGACCTCGGTGATGGCGCTCAATGCATTGGGCATCCGCCGTCCCGAGTCGACGCAGTACCCGGATTTCCCATACTTCTCGCAAGAGGATTTCTTTCGCAGCGTCGATCCGCAGGTGGCCAATGCCGCGCGGGTATCGAAGGAGGGCATGACGCTCGACCAGCTCGGCGCGGCCCTGAGCGCATTTCCCGTCGAGGTGAGGAGATTCCATGCGAGCGACCTGACGCTCAGCCAGTTTCGCGATTTGATCCGTGATACGACGGGTCACAGCGACCGCTTTGCGTTATTGAACTTCAGGCGGGTGGAGATCGGCGAAGCAGGTGGCGGCCACTGGTCGCCACTTGCCGCATACGACGCCGCAAGCGATAGCGCGCTGCTTCTCGACGTTGCGCGCTACAAGTATCCGGCGGTATGGGTGCCGGTCACGCAACTGTACGCAGGGGCCCTGGCGGTCGATAACATGAGCGGACTTTCTCGCGGCCTTGTGATTGTCGGCACGCGGGCGAACTAGCTGGCTGGCTAGCGGTTTTCAGGCGGTTTCCAAGCGGTTTCCAGGCCGTTTCCGCGACCTGTCCGTCCCGCCGACTACCGCCAGCCGCCAATGCGTTGAGCGCGCGTCAATCGTCCTGATTGCGCCATTCGGTGAGCCGCTCTCGCGCATTCAATTCGATGAACGAGGGCAGGGCGCGCAGCCCGCGAATATAGCGCGCGAGATGCGGCCAGCCGAGTGCGGGGCGCGGCATATTGCGTGTCCAGCGCATCAGCACGACCGCGAGGAAATCGGCGGTGCTGAGCTTGCCGCCGACCAGACAGTCACGTCCGTCGGCAAGATCGGCGTCGAGCTGATCGCAGGCTTCTTCGATACGCCGCCGCGCGAGCGCCCGGACTGCTTCGGCGCCGGCAGGATCGCCGTCGATGTCCGCGTAGAACCAGTCGCGCATGGCGGGCAGTAGCGTGTTGGCCAGATAGACCATGCGCTCCAGCCACGCCGCACGTTCGGCTGTGCCCGGCGCAGGCGCGAGGGCGGCTTCAGGATGCCGCTCGGCCAGCAGCATGAGCAACGCGGCAGACTCATGGCGCGGCGCGCCGTCAACCACCAGCGTGGGAACGCGGCCTGCGGGATTCAGCCGCAGGTATTCAGGGTTGCGTTGATTGCCGGCGTCGATGTCGACGAGACGGGCGTCGAACGGGATGCCCATTTCTATCATTATCCAGTGAACTGCCATGCTTGCCGCGCCCGGCGAGTAGTAAAGAAGGTAGTCCATCTATTCGCTCCGCATGTCCGCTCGATTCGATCAGCTTCAATTCGCGCGTAGTCTAGCGCGATCCGTGACAACCATGGAAAGCGATCTTTCATTCGTGCGTCAATTTGACTTTCTGCCTGGCGTCGAGCGCAGCGAGAGACATAAAAATAGAAAAGGGGCTAGCGCCTAAGGCGACCAGCCCCTTCAACCGCTATACAGGACAGGAAGATACGACGAAAACCTCAATGCACCGGCGCGTGGGTCTGCTCGACTGACCGCGGCTGCGTCACCGCGCTCACCGCAGCAAAAACAATGATGTTCACGGCCAACGCCAGGAAGCCGATATTGACGTCCTTCAGCGCGTCAGGCAAAAACGGCATCAACTGCCCAACACTCAGATGCATGGTGGTTGTCAGGGTCACCACCGCGACGCCCGCCAGAATTCCGCAAAACGCGCCGTACTTGGTCGCCCGGTTATGCCGCAGCAAACTGCAGATCACCGCCGGGAACAGCTGGGTCACGAAGCTGTAGCCCATCAGCAGCAACGCCACGATCGTCTCGCCGCCGTGCAGCGTAAAACCCACGGCCACCAGCGCCACTACCGGCACCAGGAAGCGCGCGAGGTTGGCCACCGTCGCATCCGAGGCATTGCGGTTCACCATGCCGCGATACACGTCGTTGGCGAGCAGCGTGGACGCCGACGTCAAAATCATCGATCCCGGCACCAGTGCCGTCAGAATCCCCGCCGCGCCGATCACGCCAACGAACCACGGGTCGAAAGTCTGCAACGACAGGCGGAACAGCGACAGGTCGATGTCGCCACCCTTCAGGCCCGGCACCTTGAGCGTCGCCGCAAAGCCCACGAAGAACACGAACAGCAGAATGAGTTGGTACAGCGGCAGCACCATCGCGTTACGCCGGAAAATACGCTCGTCTTTCGCCGTGAAAATCGAACCGAACGTGTGCGGCCACATGAAGAAGCCCAGCGCGGTCAGGAGCACGGTGGACTGGAACCAGGTCACGCTCGAACCCTTGGCCGGGAAGGTCAGGAAGCCCGGGCGCGCGGCATCGATGGCGTGGAACATCGCGCCGAAACCGCCGTAGTAGTGCAGCGGCAAATAGATGCCGAGGAACAGCACGATCGCCAGAATCAGCGTGTCTTTCACCACCGAATTCCACGCGGAGCCGCGCACGCCGGAGACGATCACGTAGGCCGTCACCACCGCGGCGCCGATCCAGATGGCGGCCGTCGAAGAAATCGCGCCATACGAGGCAGTCGCCACGATGATGCCGAGGCCCTTGAGTTGCAGCACGAGGTACGGAATCAGCGCGGCCACGCCGACCAGCGCGACGAGCGTGCCGAGCGCCGGGCTGTCGTACTTGCGTGTGAAGAAGTGCGGCTGCGAGACGAGGTGATGATTTTTCGCGTAACGCCAGATGGGCGGCAGCATCCAGTACGACAGGATGTACGCGAGCGTGCCGTAGGCAAGAATGTAGTAGACCGGCGCGCCCTTGCCGTAGGCAAAGCCGCTGCCGCCGAGGAAGGTGAAGGTCGTGTAGATCTCGCCCGCCATCAGCAGGAACACGAATGCGGTGCCGAAACTGCGGCCGCCCACAGTCCACTGTTCGAGACTCATGTCGTGGCCGCGCCGCGCGCGCACGCCCAGGTACAGCGCAAACAGCGTAATGGCCGCAATGATGACGAGTGCGCTCATGATCGGGCCTCCTCGCCGTCCGCGGCGAGCTGACGGTTGGTCGAGTCCAGACGGTAAATGATCGCCATGATGATCGAACTCAGCACCACCCACATGACGATCCAGGCCAGCACGAACGGCATGCCGAGCACCAGCGGCTCGACACGATTCACAAACGGGACGCCGAGCAGAATGCCGACGAACGGCAGCGCGGCGAGTACACGAAGCAACATGGGGGCAACTCCTCGAACCGGTAAGTACGTCGCGTTGAAAGTGCAGCTTCGCTGAGGACTTTATGCCTGATGCTTCGAGTACGTAAAGCAAGTCAAAAAAGTGTAGGCTTTCCGAAAGTTGTGCGCGCATCTTTCGGCGCTCGTCTGCTGCGGTGCAGCGCCGCGCGCTGCTTGCATCTTCCCCTTTTTTTACCAATTCGTGTGCCGCGCCGCGATATCATCTGACCCACGCAACGCGAGCATCAATCTGGACAGCCCGAAGGCGTCCGGCACATCAACTCAGCGCGGCGCTCCGGTGGGCAGTCGGTCAATCAGCCCGCCCGAGCCGCTGCCCGAAACGGATCGCATATGGTCGAAAGTCTGATCTCGGATGTCCTGTTTGGCTTCACCGGGCTGATTAGCATCATCAACCCAATCGGCATGGCGTTCGTCTTTCTCGACCGGACAGCATCGCTCACCACGGAAGACCGCACTGCGCTCGCCAAGAAAATCGCCTTCAACGTCATGTGCGTGATGCTCGTCGCCTTCTTTGTCGGCACCCCGATTCTGCATTTCTTCGGCATCTCCATGGAGGCGTTGCGTATCGGCGGGGGCCTCGCGGTCGCCGTCGGCGGCTGGCAGATGCTCAATGCGCCCGACACGCAGCCGGCCGAGCAGCCGTCAGTCAAACGCGTGGACTCGGATAACGCCATGTCGAAGGCGTTCTTCCCACTCACCATTCCACTTACCACCGGGCCGGGTTCGATCGCCACCGCGATCGCGCTGACCGCGAACCGCACGCATAAGCTCTCAGCGTTCGTGCTGTCGAGCATCGCTTCAGTGGTGATCTCGGTCCTGGTGGCCTTGACGGTCTACCTGATCTACAGCCGGGCGGTGGTTTTCGCCAAGTATCTTGGCGTGGACGGCACCAAGGTCGCGATGCGGGTCTCGTCGTTTCTGCTGCTGTGCATCGGCGTGCAGATTATCCTGACCGGTTTTTCGGAGTTCCTGACGCCGATCGCACAACTACAACCCGTGGTCAAATAACGAACGGCGGCGCGCGGGCCTTGACGTGCTAGCGCGTCAGCAGCATCGAACTCAACACCGAAAACACCGTCGACGGCAATTCCGCAAGACGGCTCACCACCACGTTGTGCGGATAGAAGTCCTCGACCGCATCGGTCAGCACGCCGATCCCCACCAGTTCGATGCCGCGTTTCTGGATCGCCGCCACGCGTTCGCGCAGATCGTGGCGCAGCACCTGCGGGTCGCCGTCGCCGGTCGACGGATAGCCGTCTGAGAATACGATCAGAATGCGCCGTTCGGCTTGATGATCCGCGAGCCGTGTCGCGGCCCAGGCGAGCGCTTCGCCGTCCGGATTCTCGTGACCGCAATCGATCCTGGCGATGCCGCTCAGATCCGTGGCGCCAAAGCGCTTGTAGACTTTCAGATCGAGCCGCTCGACAAAGCGGTTGTAGCGCCGCAAATCCGCACCGGCCGCCAGTTGCCGTTCATACAGTTGCTTCATCGGCGCGGACTCGAGCGAGCAATAGCCGAGCACTTCGCAGTCGAACGACAACTGCGTCAGCGCATCGCACAGCGCGGTCGCACACAGGCGCGCGAGTTCGATCTTGCGCCCGGCCATCGACCCGCTGCGATCGATCAGCAAGGTCACGGCGACGTCGCGCCCTTTGGCCGCCCGCTGCGTGCGAAACGGCGTACGGTAACCGGGCGACGTGGCAAGCTTCGCCAGCGAGGTGCGGTCGATTTCGCCGCGCTCCTGCTCGCGGCGCCAACGGGTGCGTTCGTCGGCGCTCAACGCGCGTTCGAGTTTCTCCTTGAGCGGTGCGGTATCCGCGCGGGCCTGCGCGCGAAGCTCGCGCCATGTCGCGCTGTCGCCCTGACCGGTGAGGTCGGCGATTTCGTCGAATTCGGTGGCGAGCGGAATCGACAGCCGCGCGCGAGCGGTTTCCGACGCTGCGCGCGCTTCACCTTCGGAACGGGCCGATGGCTGCTGCGCATCGGCCAGCGATTGCCCCATGCCCACCGCATTCTCCGCTTGTGCGCCGCCGCTTTTATCGGACGGCGGCGAGGCGGCGTTGTCCTGGTCGGGCAGGGCCGTGTCGTCATCGTTGAACGGCTCGGACGAAGAAGGGGCGGTTTCCGTGTCAATGTCTTCAACCGGATCCGCGGTGAACACCATGCTGTTGACATCGCCCGCCGACAGGGCCCGCACGCGCGCCACCAAGGCCTGCGCGGCCGCGATGCTATGCGCAGTCGAACTGCTTCTGCGCGCCTCGTCCAGCAGATCCTGCGCGGCGTGCAGCGCAGCCAGCAGTGAATGGCTCGCTTCGGTCAGGGTCGGCTGTTCGTCCCACAGCGCGCGCTCCACCAGCCAGACCAGCCGGTCGCGCCAATGCAGTTTCGGCCAGCGCTGCCGCGTCTGTTCGGCGGCATGCGCACGCAGTTTTCCGATGAACCAGCGCGCGCCGGGATACTCGTCGAGCAGTTGCGAAGAGACGCGGCGGTCCTCGATCACCTGCGCGAGATTCGCCGCCACGCCGCCAGGCAGCGCGTCCATCTGCGCCAGCGAAGAGTGCTTGGCGCGCGCCACCAGCAGGTCCAGATAGCCGATCAGCACGTCGCGCTCGACGCCGCCGCTCAGCTCATAGTCGGGAATCACGATGCGGCCGGGTTCGACACGCGGACCATCCGGACTGAAGGCGACCGTCACGCCGTATTGCCCGGTCAGCACGCGCGCCACTTTGCTGAGCGTCGATTCGAACGCGAAGCCTCGTGTGTCGCGCGTTGGGTGCATTGCGGTCATTGTGCTCGTTGTGCTTACGTACCGTCAGGCGGCCGGCGCAATGTGATGGCGAACGATGCCGCGAATCAGCGCCGCGTCCTCCGGACTGACCTTCGCGTAAATCGCCGGGCCGGCGGCGCGTTCGGGGTCGCCGGTGCGCAGCATCAGTTCGGCCCAGTCGAGCAGGCGCCGTGTGGAGAAAGCGCTCGACAGGTCTTCGCGGGCGAACGCCGCGCGGCAGTCGGCGGCGATCGCGGCAAGGGTGGTGGCGAGCGCGCGCGTCATATGCGGGGTGAGGGTGCGTATCAGCACGTCGGCTTCCTCGGCGGGTGTCAGATAGTCCAGCATATAGACGCGCCAGCGATCGAGAAACGCCTCGTTCATCAGATTCGCGCCCTGATACAGATGACGGAACTGGCTCATCGCACCAACGGCATTCGCCGTAGCGAACAGCCGGAACGCGGGATGCGGCGCGACGATCTCATTGCCTTTTTCTTTCAGCACGAGGCGGCCGTGCGGTTCGAGCACGGCGGTGAGGGCAGCGAGAATCGACGGTTCCGCGAAATCGATTTCGTCGACGATCAGCCACAAGCCTTCGCGCATCGCCGTGGGCAGCACGCCGTCCACCCAGATCGTCTCGCCGCCCTTGACCGTCCAGAAACCGACAAAATCGCCGACGGTGGTTTGTCCATTCATGTTCGAGCGCAACACGCCGTGATGCGATCGCGCGGCGACCTGTTCGATCAGGCTGGTCTTGCCCGCGCCGGTGTGACCGATCAGCATCACGCGACGGTTCTCCACGATATCTTCGACAATGTCGTTGAAGCGCTCGGAGAACAGATAGGCCGGATTGACGCGCGGCACGAGCGGATTGTCCACGCCGCAAGGCACGTCGACATGACCGATGCGCACGGTTTCGCCCGCGCCTTCTGCGTCTAGCCGGGTCTTCCCCGCCGAGGCCCGCGCCGCAGCGCGCTGCAACTCCGGCATGAAGGCCACCCGTTCTGCCGTGCCCGCTTCGTCCGAGACATCGGGCGTATCAATCGCAAAGCCTTCGCGGCGCCACTTCTTCAGCTTCGCCCGCAGGTTTTCTGCGTCGACCACCAGATCGATGTCGACCGATCCGCTGCTGTTGCCTTCATCGACCCCATGCTCGAGCCGATAGTTCTCCGGCCGGTCCGCCACACTGACGCGCCACCATTCCGCGCCGGTTTCGGTCGCGCGTTGGTAAAGGCCAAGGTTTTCGTCTTCGGTGAGTTCAGGCGCGTTCATGGCAAGTGGCAAATGATGAATGGGCAAGTAACGAATGACGCATTTCGATTTGGCTGAGGCCAAATGACCGACTATCTTATCGTGAGTACCTTTCGATCTCCCGGATAGGTTCATCGGCAGCCGGCTTTGCCCACCCTCTCGACAGAACAAACTCACGGCAAAACAATGCGACTACATACAAAATTAATGGCTGCCCTGGCGGTGGCGAGTCCTCTGGCATACGGTCAAACCAGCGTGGCGTTATATGGCCGTCTCGACGGCGGCGTGGAATATCTGAATCACATCAACAATGGCGCGGGCGGCAGCTCGAGCCGCTGGAGTGCTGAAGGCGGCGATTGGGGCATCAGTATGCTGGGCCTCAAAGGCAATGAAGATCTGGGCGGTGGGTTGAATGCGATCTTCAACCTGGAAACCGGTCTGCAAATCATGAACGGCACGACCAGTGGCGGACTGTTGTGGTCACGGCGTGCGTTCGTCGGCCTGAAGAGCGACCAGTGGGGCACGCTGCAGGCTGGGCGCAATCTGTTCATCGACAGCGACGGTGTGTGGGAATTCGATCCGTTCGTGCAGCAAGCATTTTCGTCGGCATCGCTTGTGCGCGGACGCAATTGGCAGCAGACCAACAACAACGTCGAGTATCACAGCCCGGTGTTGTGGGGCTTCGACGTACAGGCGCAATACGCCCTCGGCAATCAGGCGGGCGCGTTCAACAGCGGTGCGACGGGCGAGTTTGGCCGCTCCGACGGCATCATGCTCACGTATCACTCGCCGCTCTTCGACGTGCGCGGCATCTATGACGAGCTGCGCGACAGCAACGGCCGCTTCAGCAACATCTTCCAGAGTTCGCGCGAATATTTCGTCGGTGCGAACGTGCATTTCGACGCAGTGAAGATCCAGGGCGCGTATACGCATTACGCAGCGCCGGATTCACCGGTAGGCGTGGCCGACAGCGCCGATCACTACTGGCTTGGCGCCACGTACAACGTCCAGTCGCGTTGGGCGGTGACGGCGGGCGGCTACTACATCAAGGTCGGCGACGGCGGCGGCGATGCCGCGCACGACCCATCCGGTCACGCGATGATGTACGTGCTCGGCACCACCTACAACCTCTCGAAGCGCACCTTCGTGTACGGCACGGTGGGCTATGTGCGCAACGGCAGCAACTCGAATTTTTCGCTTGAAGCGTCGCCGCGCGATGCCACCAATAACACGAGTCCGCTCGCGGGCGAATCGCAAACCGGCGCCTATGTCGGGATGATGCATCAGTTTTGAGGCGGGTTTGCAAGCCGTCGACTGACGTCACGCGTTTGCGTTAAGCCGACTTGCGCAAACGTATCGGAATCGACTTCGACGCCGGCACGAGACTCGATTTCGCGTGATGCGAGAGCGGGATCAGCCGGTTGCATTCCGGGTAATAGCCCATGATGCACCCTCGTGGAATATCGAATGCGTGCACGCGCATGCCATCGACTTCGCGCGTCACGCCGTCGTCCGACACGGTCGAGATGCAAACAGCGTCGCCCTCCGCAAAGCCCCGGCGCGTCAGGTCGTCCCGATGCATAAGCAGCACGTCGCGCGTGCCGTACACGCCGCGAAAACGATCGTCGAGCGCATAGACGGTGGTGTTGAACTGGCTGTCGCCGCGCGTCGTCATCAACCGCAGCACGTCGGGGCCGGCAGCCGGCATGTCCGCGTCTTCGTCGAGCGTGTCGGGCACGATAAAATTCGCCTTGCCGCTTTCCGTTTTCCACTCGCGTTTGCATGCGGGCAATGGCCGGTGAAAGCCGCCAGGTTGCCTGAAGCGCTGGTTGAAATCGCGGAACTGATCAGGATAAGTGCGCTCGATGGCGTCGCGTACCAGCGCATAGTCGCCCACCCAGGCATCCCAATCCAGCTGCGGGTTGCCGGGCAGCAGCGCTTTGGCGATCCCGGCGACGATCGCCGGTTCCGACAACAGCATATCGCTGGCAGGCTCAGCGAGCCCGTGCGAACCGTGCACGCACGCCGTGCTGTCCTCCACGCTGACCCATTGTTCGCCGCTTGCTTGCCGGTCGATCTCGATGCGCCCGAGGCACGGCAGCAAATACGCAACCTCGCCGTGCAGCAGGTGACTGCGATTGAGCTTGGTGGCGATCTGCACCGTGAGCCTGAGCCGCCGCCATGCCGGATCCATCACGTGATGATCGGGTATCGCCACCTGAAAATTACCGCCCAGGCCGATGAATGCTTTGACCTTGCCGTCGAGCACGCCCTGACAGGCTTCGACGGTGCTCATGCCTTTCTCGCGCGGCGGCTCGAAACGGTAGAGTTCTTTCAGCTTGTCGAGCGGTGCGAGTTCGGGCTTTTCGGTAATGCCGACCGTGCGCTGTCCTTGCACATTCGAATGACCGCGGATCGGGCAAATCCCGGCGCCGGGCCGGCCGATATTGCCGCGCAGTAGCAGCAGATTGGACAACATTTGTACGTTGTGCACGCCGCTACGATGTTGCGTGATACCCATGCCATACAGCACCATCGCCGCATTCGCTTGCGCGTAGACGCGCGCCGCTGCGTCGAGCGCCGCGCGCGTGAGTTGCGAGTGGTGCTCGATCTCTTCCCACGTCGTGGCGCGCATGGACTCGGCGAACGCCTCGAAGCCGTGCGTATGTTCGGCGATGAAGGCCGCATCGAGCACCCGTTGCGTGCCGTCGCGCTGCGCCTCGTCGTCCCATTCGATCAGCAGCTTGCAGAGTCCGGCAATCGCTGCCGCATCGCCGCCGATTTTCACCTGATGGTATTGCGTGCTGATCTGCGTTTGGCTCGGCGTCAGCATTTCAACCGGCGACTGCGGATTGGCGAAGCTGACGAGCCCGCGTTCCCTGAGCGGATTAAAGGTGATGATTTCCACGCCGCGCTTACGCGCATCCTGCAACTGATGCAGCATGCGCGGCGCATTCGTGCCGGTGTTGTGACCGAAGAACAGCATGCAATCCGTGTGTTCGAAGTCTTCGAGTTGCACGGTGCCCACCGGCGCGCCGATGGTCTTCGGCAAGCCGACCGAGGTGCTTTCGTGACACATGTTCGAGCTATCGGGCAGATTGTTAGTGCCATACATGCGGGCGAGCAGCGCATACATGTACGACGTTTCCAGCGACGCACGCCCCGACGCATAGAACACCGCTTCGTTTGGATCGAGCGCGCGCAGTTCTTGCGCGATTTCTGCGAATGCGTGTTCCCACGTGCAGGGCACGTAACGATCCGTCGCGGCGTCCCATCGCATCGGCGCAGTCAAGCGGCCGCGCGATTCCAGTTCGAGGCCGCTCCACGATTGAAGCTCGCTCACTGTATGGTCGGCGAAGAAGTCGATGTCGACACGCTTATTGGTGATTTCCCACGCGGTGGCCTTCGCGCCGTTTTCGCAGAACTCGAAGAGGTGCGGGTCTGCCGGCTTGGCCCACGAACAGCTCACGCACGCAAAGCCATCGGCCTTGTTCTGATGCGACAGGATGCGGCTGCCGTTCAACGCGACGTGTTCCTGCACGAGGATCGACGCAACCGCTTTGATCGAACCCCAGCCGCCGGCGGGGTGGCGGTATGGCTTGAGGGGGGCGGTGTCGCCGTCCGTCGCGTGCCCGGTGATGTCTTCGGTACTCATGCTGGCTCCTGGCGGGTAGACCGGTCGAGTCACTTGTCACACCGGCTTGCACCGGGAGCCCGCAATTCCCGGACCAGTGCCTTAATTTGCGCTTACAACGCGCTGGGCCAGGAAGCAGCGATCTTGCGTTCGCACCGTCTACATTCATTCATCCGTGCCTGAGCCAGTGCCCGCCTCGCGTGGAACAGGTATTGCTCGAAGTCGGCACGCGCTCGCTGCCCTTACGGCATTTGACGACGCAATACGACACCGGAATTGGGGCACTGAAGGTGCAGGGACAAGGGAAATAAACATGGCGCGACATAAGGCCGACGTGGCTGACGATGACTTCGAGATTTACGCCAGCTATCACGGAACAGGCGACGGCCGTTACGTAGGTGGACTGAAGGTCGTCAGAAAAGCTGACAGGCGGATTCTGTTTCCATTCGACGGTGCACCGGAAATCGGCCCCTATGCGACCGCCGACGAGGCACGCCGCGCCGCGATTGATTACGGACGACAGATCGTGGCCGCCGACCGCGCGGCTCCGGAGAAGTAGCACCGGAATTACAAAAATTGATCCAGACCTTCAGCGCTGGCGGTGCAACTGCCATGCCTGCGCGCGGCTGCTGAGCGGATATCCACGCTTTCACGGAGAGGGACCGGTTGTTGCTGCATCCACGGTGAAGCCCACTCCAAGGAGAGCATCATGCAGGAAAACAAACCCACCGAGGGCCCCACCGCAGAACGCGAAGCTCCGGGCAACAAACCCACCGAAGGTCCCAACGCAGAACGCGAAGCTCCGGGCGCGACACCGCGCAGCAAACCGAGCGGAACTCACTACGTCGAGCCCAGCCCGCTCGGCATCGAGCCGGTCGAGCAGACCGAGGTAGCGGCGCAAACCAACCCGCAGCGTTCGAGCGAGCGTCCGAAGCAAACCGCTGAAGTGCCGCTGGGCACCGGTACGCACGCCGAGCCGCCAGGCGGCGGCGGCCGTGAGTCACAAGTGAAGAAGTGACGCAACGCGGGCAGTCGACGCATCACGCGTGATACGGAATTTCGTCATATGTTTGCAAAGTTCGGAAGTACAGGAGCTACCGTGTACAACGATTCGAAGCATGGATTCGACGCGGCTCAGACCGGCTATGAAGTATTCATGCTGGAGCCGCACGACTGGGTGCCGAACAACCGCAAGTTGCCGGTAATCATCTACCACCGGGTGCTCGCGCCGGACAGCGGCGACCTCGCCGCTGCATTCGAGATTCTGTTCGAAGGCAATGAGTGGCCGCCACAATGGCGCGACGGGATTTTCGACTACCACCATTTCCATGCGACCGCGCATGAAGTACTCGGTGTAACCGACGGCTCCGCTGAAGTGATCGTCGGTGGCCCGGGCGGGCGCCTGGTGAAAATATCCGCGGGCGACGCATTACTGCTGCCCGCGGGCACGGGCCATTGCCTGCAAGCGTTCGCGCGCCACTTCCAGGTGGTGGCAGGCTATCCGGCAGGCCAGCAGTGGGACATCCGCCGCGAAGCCCTGACGCCGCAGGAACAGGCGGCGATGGAGGCCTTGCCGTTCCCCGCCATGGATCCCGTCGACGGCAAGCGTGGCCCGCTGATCGAACACTGGCTGCATGCGGCCTGATCGCAACGGAAAGACTTCATTGCTCCAGCTTTTGCACCGCCGCAAAGCCGCAAGCCGTTTGAAAGAACCGAATCCATTCATCGGTACAACGTGGCACCGGATGTAACGCGCCGTGCAGATTTGCGCGCATCGGCGCATCATCGATGAGCCTTGCGTGCCTCATGCGTTCTTTCCACGTTCTTCCACACGAACACGGGTCGCCGGCCACGCCAATCCAGGGCGTCCCGGCGAAGTCCCCAACCGCCGAACAAGGAGTGTCCCCATGCAAAACGATCCCGCCCTCGATCAGCTGTGCATCAACACGATTCGCACGCTATCGATGGACGCTGTGCAAAAGGCCAATTCCGGTCACCCCGGCACACCGATGGCACTGGCCCCAGTCGGCTACCATCTGTGGCAAAACCACCTTCGCTACGATCCGGACGAGCCACTGTGGCCGAACCGCGACCGCTTCGTGCTCTCGGTCGGGCATGCGTCGATGCTGTTGTACTCGCTGCTCCATCTGGCGAACGTGAAGGCCGTGGATGACGAAGGCAAACCGACCGGCTCGCCCGCCGTGTCGCTAGACGACATCGAACATTTTCGTCAGATCGACAGCAAGACCCCGGGGCATCCCGAATACCGCATGACCACCGGTGTGGAGACGACCACCGGGCCGCTCGGCCAGGGGCTGGGCAATAGCGTCGGCATGGCGATGGCGGCGCGCTGGTACGAAAACCACTTCAACAAGCCCGATGCGCCGCTGTTCGATTATCGCGTCTACGCGTTATGCGGCGACGGCGACATGATGGAAGGCATCTCGCACGAAGCGGCCTCGCTCGCGGGGCATCTGAAATTGTCGAATCTGATCTGGATCTACGACAGCAACCGCGTGACGATTGAAGGCCACACCGACCTTGCTTATAGCGACGACGTGGAGACCCGCTTTCGGGGTTACAACTGGCACACGCTGCATGTGAACGACGCAAACGACGCCGCCGCGCTCGAAGCCGCCTTTGTCGAAGCGAAAAGCATCACGGACAGGCCGACGCTGATCGTGGTCCACAGCATCATCGGCTGGGGCGCGCCGCATAAGCAGGACACCTCCGCCGCGCACGGTGAACCGCTCGGTGTCGAAGAAGTGGCGCTAACCAAGAAGTTCTATGGGTGGCCCGAAGACAAGTTCTTCTATGTGCCGGATGGCGTGCATGAACGCTTCCAGCAAGGCATCGGCGCGCGCGGCAAGGCGGCGCGCGAGGAATGGCAGGCGAAGTACGACGCGTATGTCAAGAAATACCCGGAACTGGCGCGCGAATTCGCGCAGATGGAAGCGCATGAATTGCCGGCGGGCTGGGACAGCGACATTCCGACCTTCGATGCCGACCGGAAGGGCATCGCCACGCGTGAATCGTCGGGCAAGGTGCTCAACGCGATTGCCGCGCGCGTGCCGTGGATGATCGGCGGTGCGGCCGATCTCGCGCCGTCCACCAAGACCAATCTGAAATTCGAAGGCGCGGGCAGCTTCGAATACGACAACTACGGCGGGGTCAACCTGCACTTCGGAATTCGTGAACATGGGATGGGCGCCGCCGTCAACGGCCTGGCGTTGTCGAATCTGCGGCCATTCGGTTCGACCTTCCTGATTTTCAGTGACTACATGAAGCCGCCGATCCGCCTCTCGGCGATCATGGAAGTGCCGGCCATCTTCGTGTTCACGCATGATTCGATCGGCGTCGGCGAAGATGGTCCGACTCATCAGCCGATCGAGCAACTGGCGTCGCTGCGCGGCGTGCCGGGTTTGACCGTGCTGCGCCCAGGCGACGCGAACGAAGCCGCCGAGGTCTGGCGTGTGGCGATGTCGCACCCGCGGCGGCCGTCGTGCATTGTCGTGTCGCGCCAGGCGTTGCCGACCCTGGATCGCACGCGCTATGCGTCGGCCAAGGGCGTGCAAAAGGGCGCTTATGTTCTCGCCGATGCGCCAGACGGGCAGAAGCCGGAGGTGATTTTGCTCGCCACGGGCAGCGAACTGTCACTGTGCGTCGACGTCTACGAGAAGCTCAAGAGCGAAGGGATCGCGGCGCGGGTGGTGTCGATGCCGTCGTGGGATCTTTTCGAGCGCCAGGACGAGGCGTATCAGGACTCCGTGCTGCCACCCGACGTGGATGCGCGCGTCGTGGTCGAGCAGGCGGCGTCGTTGGGTTGGGACCGCTATGTCGGACGGCTCGGCGGGCAGGTGGTGATGCATACGTTCGGTGCGTCCGCGCCGCTCGCCGATCTTAAGAAGAAGTTTGGCTTCACGCCGGAGCGTGTGTATGACGCGGCGAAGCAGCAGATTGCGCGGGTGAAGACGAAGCGCAGCCAGGAATAAGGTTTGGCGGTTCGTGGACTGTGAGATTGGCAGAAACACGCGCCGCTATCACGGCTGAGCGACGGTCTGCGCTGCAACTCCGGCAGCGCCTGCCGTACCGTCGAGCGTGCTGAGATAGCCGCGTGATTGCATTTCCGCGAGACGGCTCAGCGTTCTCGACAGGTCGTGTGCGCCTTCGAGTCCGCTGAGCGCCGCTTCGATCGGCTGATCGGACGCGATGAACAGCGCGTGCTTTCGGTCGTAGAAGATATCGACCAGCCATATGAGCCGCTGCAACGTAGGTGATCTCGCGAGCCACTCGGTGTGCACCTTGTCGAGAATCAGACCATGCCATTGTTCCGCGAGATCGAGATAGTCGAGATGCGAACGGCTCGCCACACACAGGCTCTCGAAGTCCGCCCATAGCAAGGCGGCGCCCGCCGCGCGGGCGGCGAGCGGACGGCCGGCTGCGCTGATTGTGGCCGGTTCCAGCGTTTCGCTGCCTTCATAGCGCGCGAAAATTTGCAGCAGCGCGTCGCTGGTCGCCGCATCCAGCGGTGCAAAGAAATGCGGCAACGACGCTTCTTCGCCGTCGAAGCGATAATCACGCGAGCCGTCGAAGTGGATCACGGTGAAGCAACGTTTGATCTGTTCGATCGTCGGCAGGAAACGCTCGTGAAACTCGGGGTCGGACAGCAGGGCGTCCGGCGCGTAGTTCGAGGTCAGCACGATGCGCGTGCCGAGGCCGATCGCGGTATCGAGAAACCGGCCCATCAGGAAGGCATCGGCGATATCGTGCACGTGGAATTCGTCGAAGCACAGTAGATCCACTCCATCGAGCCATTGTCTCGAGACCGAGCCCAGCCGATCGTCGCCGCGTGGTTCACTCACCAGACGCCGGTTCATTTCACGCAGGAACTCGTGAAAGTGCAGGCGCCGCTTCCGGCAGCTTGCCAGTTCAAACGCCGTATCGACCACCAGGCTTTTGCCGCGTCCGGGTAGCCCATAGCAATAGACGCCCTGATGCGCGAGCATGGCGCCGGACTTCGCGCGTCGCCCGTTGGTGCCGAGCAAGGTGACGAGCGCCGCGATTGCATCGCGCTGGCTCGCGTCGGGCACGATGTCGCGCGCCGCCAGAGCGTTGACGATCCGGGCTTCATCAAGCATGGGCCGCAGTCTCCGTCCGTGGCGAGAAACTGTCGTTCAGGACGGCGTTGCGGGCGGAGGCGGTGTCGGTGATCATGGTGAATAGGCAGGCGGTTATCGCGTAATTTTAACGGTAGGCATTCAGCCGTGCTACCGGCTCAACACGCGCTGCAATTCACGCGGATCGACCGGCTTGGTGAAATGATGGTCGAAGCCGGCATCTTCGGCGGCCTGCTTGTCCTGCTGCTGGCCCCAGCCGGTGACGGCGATCAGCAGAATGTCGGTATTGTGATGATCGTGCCGAATGCACCGCGCGACTTCATAGCCGTTCAGCAGGGGCAAGCCGATATCGAGAATCACCGCCTGCGGCGCGAATTCGCCGACCAGTTGGAGCCCGGCGATGCCGTCACCGGCTGTGCGCACCTCGTGGCCTTCGAGCTCGAGCACCATGGCGAGGCTATCGGCGGCATCCGCATTGTCGTCGACGATCACCACGCGTAAGCCCGCGGAGCGTGGCACCTCGGACGGCTCGCTATTCGGCGGCTCCGAGGTCGCTTTCGATAACGGCAGGCGAATCACGAACTCGCTGCCGTTGCCCGGCCCGCCGCTAAATGCGGCGACTGTGCCGCCATGAAGTTCGGCGAGGCCGCGCACCAGCGCAAGACCGATGCCGAGGCCGCCTTGCGAGCGTTCCAGCGCCGGGGCGAGTTGCGAGAACATTTCGAACACGCTGCCCAGATGCTCGCGCGGAATGCCAATGCCGGAATCGCGCACGACGATCACCGCTTCGTCACCTTCGCGCTCCGCGGCGAGCGAGATGCTGCCGCCTGGCGGCGTGTACTTGGCGGCGTTGTTCAGCAGGTTCAGGATCATCTGCGACAGGCGCGTGGGATCGGCGTCGAGGTAGAGCGCCTCGCGCGGCAAGGTCACGCTCAGATGATGCGCCGACGCCTGCACCGTGGGCCGTGCCGCTTCCATGGCGGCCTGCATCGCGCGCGCGAGTTCGAGCCGCTGCTTGCGCAATTCGAGCTTGCCCTGCGTGATGCGCGACACTTCCAGCAGGTCGTCGACCAGGTGCGTCATATGTTGCAATTGCCGGTCGAACACGTCGCGTGACCAACTCAGTTGCGGGTCGGCGAATTCCTTCAGACGCAGGATTTCGAGCACATTGCGCATCGGCGCGAGTGGATTGCGCAGTTCATGCGCGAGCGTGGCGAGGAATTCATCCTTGCGGCGATCGGCCTTCGAGAGTTCCAGGTTCAGGCGTTGCAACTGATGCTCGGCGCGCCTGCGCTCGGTGATGTCGCGACTCACGCTGACCGCGCCGTAGACGTCGCCGCGTGCGTTCGCCAACGGTTTGACGACCGTTTCGCACACGCCGCGCGAGCCGTCGCGCCGCACGAAGGTCAGTTCGCTGCGCCACGTGCCGTCTGCAGCGAGGCCGGCGAACGCTTCTCGCCGGATGCGCAGCGCATCTTCCGGCGGATGGAACATCGAGATCGGCTTGCCGAGAATCTCGCGCATGCGATAACCCAGCATGCGTTCGCCGCCGACGTTGAAATCGGTGATGTTACCCCTGAGGTCGGTGATGACGATCGCGTCGCTCAGATGCTCGAAAATCGCCGCCTGGCGCAGCAGCACGGTCTGTGCTTCCTTGCGCTCGGTAACGTCGATACCGAGACCGTAGATCATCAGCGGCTCGCCCTGGTGGTCGTAAGCGGCGCGGCCTCGACCTTCCATCCAGCACCAGTCGCCGCTTGCATGCAGGAAGCGGAATTCGGCGACGTAGTCGTCGCCGCTTTTCACCGCATGGTCGACTGCCTCGTTGAGCGCAATCAGGTCACCGGGATGAATCAGTTCGAAAAAGCCGTCCGGTGTTTTCGCAAAGCGTCCCTCCGCATAACCCGCGAGCGCTTCCAGTTCGCGACTCCACCAGAACTTGCCCGACTTCGGCTCATGCGACCACGCACCCATGCGCGCGCCGCGCATGGCGAGGCTCAACACGTCACGGCTTTCCTGCAACTCTTTCTGCGCGAGTTGATGCGCGGCGACAGATGCTTCCGCATTGCGGCGCGCGAGCAGCAATTCCTGCTCGTACTTGTGGCGATCCGCGACGATCAGCACGGCCACTTCGAGGTAGCTGACTTCGCCATGACGACGGCGTACGGCGTTGAGCAGCATCGGCACCAGGTGGCCGTCGCGATGCATCATGTTCAGCTTGACCTCGGCCACCGAGCCTTGCATTTGCAGAAGCGGCGCCCAGTGCGTCTGGTAGAACACCTTGCCGCCGGCGGTCAGAAGGTCCTGAATGCGCTTCGCTGTGGCGAGTTCAACCGAGCTATAGCCGAGCCAGCCGCAGAAGGTCGCGTTCACGCGCAGGATCCGGCCGTCGGCGTCGGTCACGAGCAGGCCGCAGGCGGCGTGCTCGAACAGCATATCGGCTGACGGCAGCTGACTGTCCGTGCTTTGCATTGTCTTACAGGCTCATCGGCTCGAGGAAGGCGCGCATGGCCGCGGCGCTCGCGCCGGGGGCACTCAGATGCGGACAATGGCCGACGTTCTCGATGATGTGCAGCGTGCTGGCGGGCATCATTCTTTGCATGTATTCGCCAACCGCGAGCGGCGCGATGATGTCGTCGCTACATTGCAGGATCAGCGCAGGCGTGACGATGCGCGGCAGTATCGCGCGGTGATCGGAGAGAAACGTGACACGGGCGAAGTGCCTCGCGATCTCAGGATCGGTGCGACAGAAGCTGTTGGTCAGTTCGACGCCGAGTTCAGGCTGCCCTGGCGCGCCCATGATGGCCGGCGCCATCGTGCTCGACCAGCCGAGGTAATTGCTTTCGAGCGTGCGCAACAGGTCTTCGATATCCTCGCGCGAAAAGCCGCCGACATAGTCGCCGTCATTCACATAGCATGGCGACGGCCCCACCATGATCTGCGCGGCAAAGAGGTCCGGCGCTTCGAGACCGGCGATCAAGCCGATCATTGCGCTTACGGAATGGCCGACGAACACCACCGGCCCATCGGCGGCGACATCATTGACGATCTCGATCAGGTCGGCCGCATAGCCGTCCAGCGAGCCGTACTTGTCGAAGTCATAGGCGGACAGATCAGAGGAGCCGCTGCCCACGAGGTCGAACAGCACGGTTCTGTATTCGGCATGGAACGACGGCGCGAGGTAGCGCCACATGCTCTGATCGCAGCCGAAGCCGTGCGCCAACACCATGGTCCGTTTGCCGGCACCGGAAATATTCACGTTATTGCGCTTGCTGATGCTCATTGTCGAGTCCTGAGGCGTGCAGGGGTTGAAGCGGCGAATACGCTGTGCCCTGCGTCTATGGGAATGTTACCGCAGTCTTGCCACTAGGCCGAGGCGCCGCGTGGCTGACCGCCCGCACCGCAGGGAGCGCGCATCATTCCCTGATTGTCCAGCACCGTGCAGGTCCAGCGAGGATCGGCACAGCGTTGCCAGCACCTCAAGGCGGTGATCAGTTTGGTCATGTTGTTCAACTACGTCACGCCGTTTTGATTTCCTGCGGCGCTGCCTTGGCCGGTTCAAGTCCGAATCGTTCGTATTGCGAAATCACCTGAGCGCCGAACAGGAGCAGGGTGGCAAGCCACTCCAGGCTGAACAGGATCACGATCGCCATCGTTAGCGATCCGTAGACCACGCTCACCTGAGACAGCGTTGCAAAATACCAGACCAGCACGTGCCGCGTGATCTCCCACAATACGGCGGCCACAATCCCGCCGAATAGCGCGTGTCTGAGCGACGGGCGCCCAACCGGCATGACCATATAGATCGACGTCAAGACAAAAATCTCGCCCGCCAGACCGAGCAGATACAACACGACGCGCGACAATCCCTGCAATGAAACATGCAGGCCGAATAGTTTGACACCCTCGGCCCCGACGGCTTCCAGCCCGCTCGATACAAACGTCACGATCAATAACCCAATGCCGAGAAAGAGAATGTAGCAATAGGGCAACAGCGCTGACAGCAAAAAGTGCCGTCGCCGCGCCACCACCCGATGCACGAAAATCAATGACATCGCGTTCTCGAGCACCGTGAATGCGAGCGAGCTGAAAAAGATCATCGTCAGCAATAGCACCCAGCCGATCACCGCGCGATGCGCCAGAAAATTGGCCAGCTCATGTACCAGCGCGGTGGCTTGCCCCGGCACCAGCCACTGCAGCAGATGAGCCAGCGCCGTCAGCAGAACGTGCTGCGGCACGAGCCGTGACAACACGATCACGATCAGAATCATCAGCGGCACAATCGACAATAACGCGTAATACGCGACCGCCCCCGCCAGCAGCAAACCCTGGTTCGCGCGGAAAGCTTTCAACGTCTGCAGGATAAACGTGCCGGGATGTTTGACGACATACAGCGCGTGCTCATCGATGATGGTTGACATGGCTCCTCACGTTGCGCGTCACCGGTCTGCCGGGAAAGCAATCCGTTTCAGCGCTTACCCTACTTACCTTATATGGTGAGCAAGAATGCGGCCAGCCGCCCGCGAGGGACGTGGAATGCATGGGCCGTCGTAGCGGGAACGCAGTTTGCTTTGCCTGGACAGCACGATGGCGTATGAAATCACAATGACCAACGCGTCCAATCAAGCCGAACTCGCTGACCTCGTGGTCGCGCGCCCGGAGGGTTTGTATTGCCCGCCAGGCGACTTCTACATCGACCCATGGCAACCGGTTGAGCGGGCCGTGATCACGCACGCGCATTCCGACCACGCCCGCTTCGGGCATCGGCACTATCTCGCGTCGAAGGCGGGCGCGAACGTGCTGCTCTCGCGACTTGCCGGCATCACGCTGCAAACCCTCGCGTACGGCGAGCGGCTCGATATTGGCGGCACGACGGTTTCGCTGCATCCCGCTGGGCACGTGCTGGGTTCTGCGCAACTCAGGATCGAGCATAAGGGCCGCGTATGGGTCGCCTCCGGCGATTACAAGCTCGACCCCGACCCAACCTGCGAAGCGTTCGAGCCGGTGCGCTGCGACACCTTCATTACCGAATCGACCTTCGGTTTGCCGATCTATCGGTGGGATGCGCCGCAAACGGTATTCGACGGTGTCGATTCATGGTGGCGTCATAATGCGGCAGAAGGGCGCGCGTCGGTGCTGTTCTGCTATTCGTTCGGTAAGGCGCAACGCGTGCTGGCCAGTGTTGATGCCGGGATCGGGCCAATCTTCTGCCATGGCGCGGTCGAGCCGCTCAATCGTGCCTATCGGGATGCCGGCGTGCGCTTGCCGCCGGTGCGCCCCGTCAGTGAAATACCGGCGAAAGATAAAGCGGTTTTCAGGCACGCGTTGATCGTGGCACCTCCGTCTGCACAAGGCAGCGCCTGGCTGAAACGTTTTGGCGACTATAGCGACGCGTTTGCTTCGGGATGGATGCGTCTGCGCGGCGCGCGGCGCAGGCGCGGCGTGGATCGCGGCTTCGTGCTGTCGGATCACGCGGATTGGCCCAGCCTGCAAACCGCGATTCAGGCGACAGGCGCTGAACGCGTCATCGTTACGCACGGTTCGGTCGAGCCGATGGTGCGCTGGCTGCGCGAGCAAGGCCTCGAGGCGGGCGCGTTTGAAACGCAATACGGCGACGACAACGCAGCGGGCGACCCATGAAACGCTTTGCCGCCCTCTATACCGCGCTCGATGCGACGACCTCCACGCATGACAAACTCGAGGCGCTCACCAGCTATTTCGCCGCGGCTGCGCCTGAGGACGCCGCGTGGGCGTCGTACTTTCTCGCCGGTGGCAAGCCTCGTCAATCGGTGCCGACGCGCCTCCTGAGCGAAATCGCCCGTGAACGCGCCGGCCTGCCTGAGTGGTTATTCGAGGAGTCGTATCACGCGGTCGGGGATCTGGCCGAGACCATCGCACATATCCTGCCGCCCGCGCAACGCAGCACCGAACTCGGCCTCACGCAGTGGATCGAGCAACGCGTGCTGACGCTGCGCGGTGTGGCGCCGGAAGAATTACGCGTGCGTTTGCTCAGCTATTGGGACGAACTCGACTGGGGCGGCCGCTTTCTGCTGACCAAACTGATTGGCGGCGGTTTCCGGGTTGGCGTCGCGCGGCAACTGGTAGTGCGGGCATTGGCGTCAGTGGCGGGTGTCGATCATAAGCGGATCGCGCAGCGCATGGTCGGCTGGACCGACTCGCAACAGAAACCGGATGCGGCACGGTACCTGCGGTTGATTGCGCCGGAGCCAAACGGTGACGACGCGCCATCCGCCCAGCAAACGCATGACAGCGATCTCGGCTTGCCTTATCCGTTCTTTCTCGCGCATCCCTTGCAGGCCGATCCGGCAACGCTCGGCGAGCCGTCGAATTGGCAGATCGAATGGAAGTGGGACGGCATTCGCGCGCAATTGGTGAAGCGCGGCGGACGTGTGTGGCTATGGTCGCGCGGCGAGGATCTGATTACGGAGCGGTTCCCCGAGGTTGCGGCGCTCGGTGAAGCATTGCCCGACGGCTTCGTGATCGATGGTGAAATTCTCGCGTGGGAGCCGGGCGCCCCCGCACCGTTGCCATTCGCGCGGCTGCAACCACGGATCGCCCGCAAAACCTTGACCAAAAAAATTCTCGCTGATTCGCCCGCCACGCTGCTCGCCTACGACCTGCTCGAAGCGCACGGCAAGGATCTGCGCATGACCCCACTGGCAGAGCGGCGTGCGCAACTCGACGCGCTGGCCGAATCGGTCGACGGGACGCTTGCACGCGATCTCTTACGCGTGTCGCCGGTGATCTCCGCGCCGGATTGGGAGACGCTTGCGAGACTGCGTGAAGAGAGCCGGGCACGCGGCGTGGAAGGTCTGATGGTGAAAGAGCGTGAGTCGATGTACGGGGTGGGCCGCACCAAAGCTGCCGGCACATGGTGGAAGTGGAAGATCGATCCGTATGCGGTGGATGCCGTGCTGGTCTATGCCCAACGCGGCCACGGGCGGCGTGCGAGTCTGTACACCGACTTCACCTTCGCCGTCTGGGACGAGGCCAACGGCGTGCGTACGCTCGTACCGTTCGCTAAGGCCTACTCCGGACTTACCGATGAAGAAATGCGCCAGGTGGATGCAATCGTGCGCAAGACCACGATCGAGAAGTTCGGACCCGTGCGCAGCGTCACGCCGACGCTGGTATTCGAAATTGGCTTCGAGGGGATTCAGGCGAGTCCGCGTCATAAGTCCGGTGTCGCCGTGCGGTTTCCGCGCATGCTGCGCTGGCGCACCGATAAACATATCGATGACGCCGACACGCTCGCTATGTTGAAGGGCTTCATCGACGACCGTGCGGGATAACCCGCAGACAGAATTCCATCACACGATGCCGCGTTTTCGAAAAATTTCACATTTTCCTTGAACCGAAGGCTGCGTGTTTTCCCCAACTCGCTGACTATATTCGCTCGTATATAGCGGGCCGATGATGCCGAAGTGAGTAGGAACCTATGCGCAATGCACGCGGCAAGGGCGGCATGCACGACGGAAGTGCGTTTTATCCATACTTCAACGCAACATCCCGTGCTTGCGCACGAGGTATTGGAATGAGTCAAGAGAGCATAAATCAGGAAGCGGCAGGCCACGCAGTGAGTTATGGTGATGAGGTGACGCGTGTGGCGGCGCATCCGGAGCGGCGTGGCAAAAACCGAAGCGAATGGGCAGCGAGCATTCAGCGTTCGCTGCAAAGCGGGAGCGAATCTTGCGCGCATGTTCCTCGGTGCCCGCACGCGGCACCAAGAAGAAGCCAAGGAGAATAGGGTGACGTTCGACGACAGAATGGACGAGAACGACGACGTCGTAGTCTGGCGGACTATCCAGTACGCGATGGCATCAAACCGTCGCGTGCTTGTGGTCGACGATTACCTGGAAGCGGCGGAAGCTTTGCAAATGCTCCTGAATGCTGACGGTTTCGAGTGCCGCGCGCTGGAAGACCCGTTCGCCGTCTGCGAGATGGCCTGCGAGTGGCAGCCGTTCGCCGTTGTGCTCGACATCAAGATGCCCGGCCTCGACGGCCTTGAGCTGGCTCGCCGCCTGCGGGCCGACCCGTTAACTTCAGACATGCTGCTGGTGGCCTGTACCGCTTTTGCTTCGCGCGAAGACCGGGCGCGTGCCAAGGCGGCCGGGTTCGACGCGCATTGCGCCAAACCCCTGACGCCGGAGCGGCTCTTGCGCTTGCTCGAATCGGCCGCCGCGCTGCATGCTATCGGGCCGCCGTAAAAACAACGTAACAGTTGAAAAGATTGAAGTGTTTGAGGAAAACCGCTTATTCCGGGGCGACGATTTCAGTTACCGGCAGCGCGCCAATTATTTAGGGTTATTGAATAGTTTTCGCTGACCGGCAACGCCGCATTTCGAACACGGCCAGTTCGACAATGCGCTCGGGCGAGTCGCTCGGGCTAGTAGATTAACCACGACCCGTCCGAGTATCACGTCCCCGCAACGGCAGGCGCTTTAGTCCGGCGCGTACTTGAATTCGGGCAGGGCTTCCAGCGACTTTTTGGTTGCGTCGGGCAAGACGATGCGGCGGTTGTTAATCTGCAAGTCGGTGAATGGCACAGCCACAAGATGTTTGCCCATGCCAAGGAAACCGCCAACCGACAGAATCGCGTACGTGCTACGGTCAGCGCTCGGCGAGACGATCAAATCGTCCAGTGTGCCGATCGTGTCCTTGTTATTGTTGTAGACGTCTGCGCCGCTCAGCTTCGACGCTCGATAGCCGCTTGCCAGTTGCACGACGTCCGTGCGTTTCTCCGTGATTGCCTGAGGGGCGCCTTGGGCGTAGGTCGTGTTGCAGGCCGCTAGTGTGCCGAGGAGTAGCGCTGCAACAACGAGCGGCTTGGTTGATATGGTTCGCATGGTGACTGTTCTCCCTGCTGTCTGTTTTGGGCACGTATGGCGAGGGGCCATAAGTAGTCTTCCACCTTGCCAGCTGCAAGAGTTGTGCCTTGGCACCGCCGTGCCCCACGCGCAACGTTCGGGTCCGGAATTTGCTGCTCCAGCGCGCTTGCACCCTAAAACACGCGCGCCTGCGCCTCAGCTTCCACAGGAATCCCTATGCCATCCCAGGCCAACTACTCGACGCGCATCGCGGAAGGCACACCATTCCCGCTTGGTGCGACGTGGAACGGCAGCGGTGTCAACTTCGCGCTGTTCTCAGCGCATGCAACCAGGGTCGAACTCTGCCTGTTCGATGAAACCGGCGAAACGGAAATCGAGCGGATCGAACTGCCGGAGTACACCGACGAAGTCTGGCACGTGTTCGTGCCGAATCTCAAACCCGGGGCGGTCTACGGCTATCGAGTCCACGGTCCCTATGAACCCGAAAAAGGACATCGCTTCAATCCGAACAAACTCCTGCTCGATCCCTACGCCAAAGCTCATATCGGCGAGCTCAAATGGGTGCCCGAAATCTTCGGCTATACGCTCGATTCGGAAGAAGGCGACCTGTCGTTCGACGAACGCGACAGCGCCCCCTTCGTGCCGAAGTGCAAGGTGGTCGACGCCAACTTTTCGTGGAGTCATCCGGAACGCAATGCGCTGCCCTGGGAGCGGGTGATCTTCTATGAGACCCATGTGCGCGGTTTTACCAAACGTCATCCCGACGTACCGGAAAATTTGCGCGGAACCTTCGCAGGACTCGGCCAGCAGGTTGTGCTGGATTACATCAAGGGTCTCGGTGTTACGTCGGTCGAATTGATGCCGATTCAAACCTTCGTCAACGACAGCCATCTGCTCGACAAAGGTCTCACCAACTACTGGGGCTACAACACGATCGGCTTCTTCGCGGCCGATCCGCGCTTCTTCGCATCGTCGATCGACTCGGTGGGTGAATTCAAGGAAATGGTGGACCGTTTTCATAATGCCAACCTCGAGGTCATTCTCGACGTGGTCTACAACCACACTGCGGAAGGCAACGAGCGCGGTCCGACGATTTCCTTTAAAGGTATCGACAACGCGTCCTACTATCGCCTGATGCCGGACGAACCGCGCTATTACATTAACGATACCGGCACTGGCAATACGCTCAATCTGTCCCATCCACGCGTGCTGCAAATGGTCACTGACAGCTTGCGCTACTGGGTGACGGAGATGAAGGTCGATGGTTTCCGTTTCGACCTCGCCACGATTCTCGGCCGCGAACCGCACGGTTTCGACGAAGGCGGCGGGTTCCTCGACAGTTGCCGGCAGGATCCGGTGCTCTCGAGCGTGCGGCTGGTTGCCGAACCGTGGGACTGCGGCCCGGGCGGCTATCAGGTGGGCGGATTTCCGCCCGGCTGGGCAGAATGGAATGATCGCTTTCGCGATACCGTACGCGGCTACTGGAAGGGCGACGAAGGCGAGGTCCCTGATCTCGCCAAACGCCTGACCGGTTCGGGCGACAGGTTCAACCATCGCGGGCGCCGGCCGTGGGCCAGTGTGAACTTCGTCGCCGCGCACGACGGCTTCACGCTCAACGATCTGGTCTCTTACAACGACAAGCACAACGAAGCCAACGGCGAAGACAACAAGGACGGTCATTCCGACAACAAGTCATGGAACATGGGCGCCGAAGGCCCAACCGATGACGCGGAAATCCGGCAGCAACGCGAGCGCCAGAAGCGCAATCTGTTGGCTACCCTGCTGCTGTCGCAAGGCACGCCGATGATCCTCGCGGGCGACGAATTCGGTCGTACGCAGAAGGGCAATAACAACGCGTATTGCCAGGACAACGAGATCAGCTGGGTCGATTGGGAAGCCATCGACAACGACGGCCGCGCGCTGACCGAGTTCGTCAAGAATCTGACGACGCTGCGCCATCGCCTCCCGGTACTGCGTCGTGGACGCTTTCTCAGCGGCGAATTCAATGAGGCGCTCGAAGTGACCGACGCGCGCTGGCTTTCTCCAGACGGTACCGATCTTTCGCAGGAACAGTGGGACGATCCTTCGATGCGCTGCTTCGGGCTTGTGATCGACGGACGCGCTCAGGCGAGCGGCATTCGGCGTCCGGCCTCTGATGCGACTTTGCTGCTGGTGCTGAATGCCCATCACGACGTGGTCAATTTCACCCTGCCGGAAATTCCCGACGGCGATCAGTGGACTTGTCTGCTGGATACGAACATGCCGGTGCGCGCCGAATTGCCTCAATTCAACGCCGGCGACTCGTATCAGGTCACCGGCCGTTCATTGCTGCTGTTCGCGCTCGACGCACCGAGCCGCGCGACGCAACGCGTTTTTGATCGTCTGGAAGAACAACTTACCACTGACGAAGGCGAACACCCCGAGGCAACGTGACGAGGTTAGGGCCTGGCGCGAGCGCTAGCCGCCAGGTATAGCGCTTGCTCGATTTCGGATAGCCACCGTTTGCCGCATCCCGCGACAAACGCGTAAGGCCGCCGGTGTCGCTCGCTGCCCGGTCCAACTGAGGGTGCTCAAATGGAACAGGAACAAACATCTCAAGAATCTTCTCAAGAAGAACAGATTCGCACACGCGCTTACTACCTCTGGCAGCAGGCCGGGGATCCGAAGGGGACGCCTGACGAGTATTGGGAACAGGCGCGCGACGAAATCGAGAAGGAAGCGCCGCCGATAGAAAGTGGGCCCGTTGCGGACGCACCGAAAAAGTAAAGGTGCGAGGGTGCGCGGGCCGTCGCAGCAGTAAAAGCAGAGGCAGCAACGAATCAGATGAAGGAATTCCCCGACCCACGTGGCGCGCGGCCAGCCGCCCGCATTCATGCGCCGCCTGCCGCATTGGGCATCGACGGCCTGGTCGCGCTTGCGGTCGGGGTAACCGTGATTGCCTGCCTGTACTTTGCGCGCGCGGTATTGATTCCGATCACGCTCGCGATTCTGCTCAGTTTCCTGGTCGCGCCGCTTGCCAATTTGCTTGGACGACTCAAGCTCGGACATGTGGCGTCCGTTTTTGCTGCGGTGGTGATTTCGGTGTCGGTGATCGTGATGCTCGGCGCGGCGATCGCCACGCAGTTGACCGACCTTGCCGCCGGCATGCCGCGCTATCAGGCGACCATTGAGCACAAGGTGGATGCCGCGCACAGCCTGACCATCGGCAAGCTGAACCGGCTCGCGGGTGCCGCCGGCCAGGCGTTGCAACGGGCGACTGTCGAGCCGCCGCAACCTCAGGCGCAACGAGATGCGACATCGGCTTCGAGCGTCCATCCGCCTGCCGCCGTGCCCGTCGAAGTGCGCGAACCGGTGCCGACGCCGTTCGAACTCGCGCGGCGTGTGCTGTCGCCGGCGATCAGTCCGTTGGAGACGGCGTTTATCGTGTTCGTCGTGATGGTGGTGATCCTGCTGCAACGCGACGATCTGCGCGACCGCGCGATCCGCCTGTTCGGCTCACGCGATCTGCACCGCACGACCACCGTGATGGACGAGGCCGCACGACGCTTGAGCCGGTACTTCGTTTCACAGCTCGGCGTGAATGCGGGCGTCGGCGTGGTGATCGGCGCGGGGCTGTTCTTCATCGGCGTGCCGAGCCCGATTTTGTGGGGCATTCTCGCCGCGTTGCTGCGGCTCGTGCCGTACGTCGGCATCTGGATATCCGCAACGCTTGCCACTGCGCTCGCCGCAGCGGTGAGTCCCGGATGGACGATGGCGATCTGGTCGCTCGCGTTGTTCGGCACGGTCGAAATGCTGGTGGGACAAGTGGTGGAGCCGCTGCTGTACGGACGCAGCACTGGGCTCTCGCCATTTTCGGTGGTGGTCGCGGCGATTTTCTGGAGCTGGATCTGGGGGCCGATAGGTCTGATTCTGTCGACGCCGTTGACTTTATGTCTGCTGGTGCTCGGACGGCACGTGAGACGTCTGGAGTTTCTCGATGTGCTGCTGGGCGACCAGCCGGCGCTCACGCCGATAGAGAATTTTTACCAGCGCGCGCTTGCCGGCGATCCCGACGAGGCGTTGGAGCAAGCCGAGGTTTTATTGCGCGAGCGTTCGTTGTGCGCGTATTACGACGAGGTGGCGATCAAGGGCTTGCAGCTCGCCGCCAACGATATGATGCGCGGCAGCGTGACGGCGGCGCAATTTGCGCGGATCGAGTCGACCACCAACGATCTGGTCGATGGCCTGGATGGCTATGAGGACCGCGAACCGGCGCCGCAAATGGCGGAAGAAAACTGGAGCGCAACGGGGCCGGTGGCGGGATCTCCTGCCGACGAAGGGAACGAGCCGGCGGCTGAGTTGACTGTGACTTCGAATGTCCGGCTAGCTGAGGCGAGAAACTGGGATACCGGCGCTTCGGGCAAACGCGTGTTGTGTATTCCCGGGCGGGGGCCGCTCGATGCGCTCGCGACCACGATCCTGTTGCAATTGCTCGGCAAGCACGGATTTGCGGCGCGCGGTTTGCCGCATGAGGCAGCATCACGGGCCTCGATCGATAGTCTCGATGCTGACGATGTGGGTATCGTGTGTATTTTCTATTTGCAAATCGAGGGGATTCCTTCACACCTTCGGTATATGGTCAGGCGCATTCGTGCGAGGTTGCCCGAGGCGTCTATTGTTGTCGGATTATGGGCGGCTGCGGATACCGAGAAGTGGAGCGATGACCTGCAGACCGCGATGGGGGCCGAGTGTTATGCCACCTCGTTGCGGGAAATGGTGGGCGCGTGCCGGCGGATCGACGGCGCCAGAGTGGAGCAGGCCCTGGATGTCGTGAATGGGTGAAGTGGTTTTGAGTTGACACAGCATCCCGCATGCCTTGGGCGTGATGTGTCGATAAAGAAAATCGCCCGGCGCAAACAACGCCGGGCGATTTTTTCAAACGTGGAGGGAGAATTAACTGTTTGCCGGTTTTCCGGTCGATGATTCCTCTTTCAACGCACCGTGTGTATCAGGAACGATCTTCGTCGTGCCGCCGGTGGACGGCGGATCGCTCGCGGGGAAGCTGTCTTCGACCTCCTTGTCGATCTGCTTCTCAGTCTTGTCCGCGTGCGGATGTTTTTCTTTGAGGTCTGTCATGGCAACTTCTCCTTCAATTGAGCGCGGATAACCGCGCAGGCCGACTCGGGTGTGTCCCACATGGCGAATATCGTTGCGTGCTGCTGGCTCGCTCGTTGTTGCGAACGCCGCGCCAAGCGAACTAATCGCCCTTGACGATACCCTCCGCTTGCGCCAGGGACAAACCGCGCCCCATGGCGTCGATTAAACGCGCGGTCTGCGCTTCGCGTTCGCAGGCGAGCACGGCGACCACCTTGTTGTCCTTCACATACAGCGCGACGAATTCCTGCCGATCGAGATTGCCGTCGATCACAATGTCGTCCCACTCGCTCGCATGGCCGAGATATTCGAAGCGCTTGCCGAAGTGATAAGTCCAGAAATACGGCACCCCGGCGTAGCGATGGCGCGCGCCGCTCATGTTTTCGGCGGCGATGCGCGCATGTTGCTGCGCGACGCGCCAATGCTCGATGCGCACGGGTTCCTGATCTTCGTGCAGCGGAAAGGCGGCGATATCGCCGGCTGCGTAAAGTCCTGGCGCGGCCTGCATGCCCGCGTTGACAATCACGCCGCCATCTTTTTGCAGCGGCAATCCTTCGACGAAACCGGTAGCCGGTGCAACGCCCGTGCCCAGCAGCACGAGATCGGCGGCGACATGCTCGCCACTTTCGAGCATCACTTCATGCACGTTGCCTTCCTCGCCTTCAAGTGAGGCGACTTTTGCTTCGAGGTGGAACACCACGCCGTTGCGCTCGTGCAGCTCGCGAAACATGGTGCCCGCGCGCTCGCCGAACTGTTTGGCGAACGGTATTTTTTCCGGCGAAATGACGCTCACTTGCGTGCCGCGCTTGCGCAGCGACGAAGCCGTTTCCAGGCCGATGAAACTGCTGCCGAGAATAGCGACCTGCGCGTTCTGCGCCTCCTCGCCGATTGCATCGACGAGCGCGGCGGCGTCGTCGAGATTACGCAGCACGACCACACCGCCGAGGTCGTGGCCGGGAATGGACGGAATCTTCGGCACGCTGCCGGTGGCGAGCAGCGCGGTGTCGTACACCAGTTCGCCGCCGGTTTCGAAATGGATCGTGCGCCTAGGCACATCGAGCCGCGCGACCTTTGCGACGATACGTTCCACGTCGTGCCGGTCGAGCCAATCTGGTGCAAGGAGGGGCGGCACATCATCTGCCGCCATCTCGCCGGAAGGCACAAATTTGCTGAGCGCGGTGCGATCGTAGGGCGCGTGCGGCTCCTCTCCGACCAGCGTGATAGGACCAGCAAAGCCGCATTCACGCAACGCCGCGCAAGCCGCAGCACCCGCTGCACCCGCGCCGATCACCACGTAATGCGGGTTTCGAACGGATGCGTTGGGCACGGGCTGCGGCACGGGCTGCGGCATTTTCTCCGGCGTAACCATCACGTCGTCGCCGTTTATCACCACCGGATAACGGTCGAGCGCGACCAGCGCGGGCGGTTCGAACACATTGCCGGTGGCGACGTCGAACGTAGCTTTGTGCCATGGACAGATGATGCGGCCATTGCACAGCGCGCCCTTTTCCAGCGGACCGCCGGCATGCGGACAATCCGCGGCATAGGCGCGCACCGTGTCGCCGTCGCGCACCAGCAGAATGTTTTCGTCATCCACCACGATGCGTTCCGCGCAGTCCGCTCGCAGTTGCGATAACTGGGCGACGCGTCGGGCGGGTGTTGGCATGGTCGGTTCCTCGCGGAAAGTCAGTGGGTTGACGTCATTGCGGCAGCGACAGCGTATCGACGGAGGTCCGCCGCGCATGAAAGAACGCGGCATTCGCGGCGCACCGCGGCGCACGGCATTCGCAGCGCACCGCAGTGCAATTTACGCCGCGCTGCAACACGAAAACGGACATCGCCGGACAACACATCGTCAGACGCCCTTGCCGCAGCAATCCATGTGCCCGCATGCATGCTGCTACACGTGTGGCGTTTTCCTCGCTCGGTACCCTATGGCGAACGGTGGAAGTGCGGTAAATTCCGGGAAAGGAAATAGCGCACGAACAACGTGGGGCGCGTTGTGCGCTTGCCGCCCCGACCTGTACTCATCTTTCATGGAGATCGTGACCGTGCAACGTGCGGAGCGTGTCGCAGTCGATTTCCCCATGCCGTCGCGTAATTTCGCGGCGACGCGGCGCATGCTTCTGATCGTGCTCGCCGTTTCGATTGTGTTTCCTCTGGCCTGCCTCGCGGGTTATGGGTATTTCGATTACCAGCGCCGGATTGCCGATTCGAACGACATGATCGACCGGCTCGCGCGCGTGACCGAGGAACAGGCCGTCAAGGTGCTGGACCTCAACCAGCAGATGGCCTCGCGCATCGTCGACCTGCTCGGCAATGACGACGACGCCCGGATTCGCGCGCAGGAAGCCGGGTTGCACGATCGTTTGCGGCAAATCGGCGGCGATTTCCCGCAGGTCGCGTCGATATACCTGCTTGGCGCGAACGGCGATTTGCTGGTGTCGAGCCGCTCTTATCCGGCGCCGGTCATGTCGACGAGTCATCGCGAAGACTTCACGGCCGCCAAGGCGATGCGGCCGCAGCCGTATTTCTCCCAGCCCATGTTCGGGCCGCTGTCGCAAACCAATGTGTTCAATACCGCGATAGGCCGCTCAGGCGAGAACGGGCAATTCCTCGGTGTGGTGTCCGTGGCGCTGCGCACCGAGTACTTTTTGCGCTTCTACCGTGAGCTGACGAATGGCGATACGTCGCTTTCGCTAGGGCTGTACCGCCAGGACGGCAGTCTGCTGGTGCGTTATCCGGCGTGGCCGTCCGGCGCGAGGCCCACCCAGCAGAGCGCGTTCACTGCGGCATTGCGCGACAAGCAGCTATTCGGGCACATTCGTCTGACTTCCACGGTCGACGGCGTTGAACGGCTGCTGGCGTTTCGCCGGGTCGGCGACTATCCGCTCTATGTCATGAGCGCGTATGCGACTGCCTCGATCGGCGAGGCGTGGCGCCAGCACTTCATGGCGATCGCGGCGATCACGGTCGTGCCTTGCGTGGCGATCTGGCTGCTGGTGTTTTTCTCATTGCGCCAGCTCGCCGGCGAGCGCCGCGCGTGGGAGCGCTGGCAAGGCGAAGTGGCCATGCGTCTTTCCGCGGAGGCATCGAGCCGGCAATTACAGCGCATGGGCGCGCTCGGCAATCTCGTCGCCAATGTCGCGCACGACTTCAACAATCTGCTGATGGTGGTGTCCGCTAACACCGAACTGGCGCGTTTGAAGCGCTATAACAGCCTGGAAAAAGAGGTGCACGCCATTGAGCGCGCCACGGCCACGGCGGAATCGCTGACGCGGCAACTCCTGAGCGTGGCGAAGAAGCAGCCGCTCAAGCAGGAACCGGTCAACCTCGCCAGATGGCTGCCGAGCGCCGCACCGCTGATCGACGCGGCGCTCGGCGACAACATCGAAATGGCCTTGACCATGGTCGACAACGTCTGGCAGGTGCTGGCCGATCCGACCGACCTCGAATTCGCGATCATGAATCTGGCGGTCAACGCGCGCGATGCGATGCCGCGCGGCGGCCGCTTCGTGATCCGTTGCCAGAATAACCGTCTGGTGGGCAGCGACACCTTGCTGCCCGACGGCGAATATGTGCTGATCGCGTGCTCCGACGACGGCGAGGGCATGCCCGAAGCCGTCGCCCGTCGCGCGTTCGAGCCGCTGTACACCACCAAGCTGCGCGGCTCGGGCACCGGCCTCGGCCTCGCACAGGTCCTCGCCATGTGTGAACAGGCAGGCGGCACGGCCAAAATCGACAGCGTGCCGGGCCGCGGCACGACGGTCAGACTTTATTTGCCGCGCTATCGCGAGCGGCAGAAAGCGTTGGTGCCGGACGTAGAAATGACGCACCAGCCGGACCTGACTTCAAAGGGTGTCGTGCTGCTGGTGGAAGACAACGAAGACGTGGCGGCCGGCGTGGCCGCCGTGCTGGAAACCTTCGGCTGCGAAGTGCGGCACGAACCGACCGCCGACCAGGCGCTCGACGTGCTGATCGGCGGCGCGACGTTCGAACTCGTGCTGTCCGACATCCAGATGCCGGGCAGGCTCAACGGCATTGACCTCGCGGAGAAAGTACGCAGCGCGTGGCCCGCGCAGAAGATCGCGCTGATGACCGGCTACGCCGACGAACTCGAACGGGCGCGCCGGCTCGGCGTGGCGATACTCGCCAAACCCTTCAATATCGACGAGTTACACGCCCTGGTGGTTTGCGAACCGTAAGGCGGCACTTTTCTGTGCTGTCGGCTGTGTACGAAGCGTTTCATCACTCGCGGCACGACCCTTGCTGAAAGGATGACGAGGTACGCGTATCTGGCTGGACCAGCCAGCGCAACCTGCTTCTTTTTCGGACAGGAGAATAATCGTGAAGATCAGAAACGTATTGCTCGTCTCGACGTTGCTCGCCGCTTCGTCGCTCGCCATGGCCCAAGGCAGCGGTGGCGGTGGCGGCCCGGCCGGCAACGACCCGAACGCAGGCACTAACGCCGGTGCGACGCGCGAAGGCGGCGACATGCAGGCTTCCGGCGCGACGGCACATGCGAAGAAACACATGAAGCACACGAAGAAGCCGGCCACCGACACGACCAGTACGCCAGGCGCCGACGCCAGCAGCGCCACCAAGGGGCAGTAAGCAGGAAGCGGGAAGCGGGCTACCCATATCGGCGAACTGAAGATTCACCGGTATTCGCGCTGGTGCCGTTCGAACACGGCGCGAGCGGCGCGCCGGTTCCAATAGCTGACGGCACGCGCGGGCTGCGTGCCGTAGGCGCTAGCTCTTTTCCTGCGCTGCCTCGTACTTGCCGAGCGCCGCTGCGCTGTTCAGCCGGGCGCGCTTGAGCAATGCCTCCTGGGCTTCCTTAACGTTGCTTGCCTGACCCTTCCATGCTTGCAGCGGCGGTTCCTGCAACGCGCGGCCATACGAGAAGCTCAGATTCCACGGCAGCGGCCCGAGGCGATTCATTGCATCGAGATTGGCTGTTGCCTCTTCCGGCGTTTGCCCCCCCGACAGGAACACAATCCCAGGCACCGCCGAGGGCACCGTGCGCTTGAGTACCCGCACAGTGTGCACGGCAATATCCGAAGTAGACGATTGCTGCGCATGTTCGGAGCCCGCCAGCACCATGCTCGGCTTCAGCAGAATATGTTCGAGTACCACGCCATGCCGGTGCAGCGCGTTAAAGACCTCGTGCAACACGGCCTCGGTCACTTCCGCGCTACGCCCGATGGTGTGATCGCCGTCCATCAGCACCTCCGGTTCGACGATCGGCACAATGCCCGCTTCCTGCGAGATCGCCGCGTAGCGCGCGAGGGAGTCGGCATTCGCTTCGATGGCAAGGCGGCTCGGCAAGCTCGCCGTGATGTTGTAGACCGCGCGCCATTTCGCGAAGCGCGCGCCTTGCCGCTTGTAGTCGACGAAGCGCTTGGCGAGGCCGTCGAGACCTTCGGTGATTTCGTCGCCAGGGGCGAGCGCGAGCGGAATCTTGCCGAGGTCCACCTTGATGCCGGGCACGACGCCATTTTTGGCGGCGAGTTGCGGAAAAGGCGTGCCGTCGTCCGCTTTCTGCCCGAGTGTTTCTTCGTAAAGGATCACGCCGCTCACGAATTCACCGAGACCCGGCGCGGTGAGCAGCAGGTTGCGGTAGGCGCGACGATTTTCCTCGCTCGATTCGAGGCCGATCGTCTTGAAGCGTTTGGCGATGGTCGGGCCGCTTTCGTCGGCGGCGAGAAGGCCTTTGCCGGGTTGGACCATCGCATTGACGGTGGCTTGCAGTTCGCTACGTGTGTCCATGAGGTGTGCTCCCTTTAATCCGGTTGCGGATGACGTCTTGTCAGAGCGAAGCGAATGCCTCGGCTATGTCCGCGGCGTTAATCGGGCGTACGATGCGTGCGACTTCGGCGCCATCGCGCATGAAGACCAGCGTGGGCCAGAGTTTGACCTTGAAAGAGCGGCCAAGCGGGCGGCCGGGGCCGTCTTCGACTTTGAGATGCCGGATGCCGGCATGGGGTTCGAGGGCTTTGGCAATCGACGCTTGCGCGCCCTGACAGAAGCCGCACCAGTCCGTGCCGAATTCTATGACCGTGGCGCCCGGCAGGGCGTCGACCTCGGCTCGGGAGGGGGCGTGGGGGGAATAGGGTGGTTGGGTTGCCATAGGCGCTCCGGTGTTTTTTTACCTTCGCAGACAGCGTTTCCGCTTGCGCGGGGTGCTGCTGCGCGTGGATTAGGTAAAGAGTATCAGCTATGGCCGGGATCGTCAGTGACGGGGGCGGAGGTGTTTTCCCGTGCTGGGCGGCCTTTCATCGATCCGTGAGCCTACCGCCCCAGTCCGAGGAGCAAGGCAGGCCAGTCATCGCGCGCATTGCTCAGCTGCCAACGCCAAAGCATTCTGCTCAGCGGGGTTCTGAAAAAAATCTTCGACACTCACGTGCTGCTCATCCGCCAGCGCTTGCATGCAGCGCTCATTATTGCTGCGCACGGCAGCCGGCGCGCAAGCAATCGCGATACCGAGCAAGATACAAAGCGACAACCCGAACACAGCGCCGAAAATCCAGTTTGCCGAGAGCCTCGTCCCGCCTGAAAATTTTCCCGTGCCCTTGGAGGGGTTCGCGCCGCGCTGACTCGCCAGATGATTCATTCGATCTTCTCTCTATATGGTTAGCAAGACAACTATTGGATTAAAAAAAAGCGCCTTATCCAAGCGCTTTTCGCACGTCATGCATTGATGTAACCGCCGCCTCGAACAACTCCGGCCCAATCCTGGCGCGCAGATTCCTCGCTATTTGCGCGCTGGCTTCATTGATAGGCCGCTCAAGCGCTTTACCCGTCCGTGTGGCGTACACGCGCCATTCGCGGCCGTCGGTTTCGCCCTGGCGACGCTCCACCAGTCCCTTGTCGCTCAGGTTGTCGATCAGCCGCGTCGCAGTAGGGCGGGCAATGCCCAGCAGATCCGCGACCTGGCTGCTGAGACAACCGGGCGTGGCCAACACGACGCGCAGCACGAAACCCTGCGGCGGCGTCAGCCCGAATTCGGCGTACACGGCACCCCATTCGCGCTCTGCAAGCCGCGCCAATGCGGATGAGTTGAAGTAAAGGCAATGATCGAACATGGCTCTATTGAAACGCAATATGGTTAGCAAGGCAACTAAAATTTGGTGAGACGTGTCGCAGCGCGTTGAGGGCCGCCAGCGGCTGCGTTGTCGCGCAAATTTCACACAAACTCATATTCTTGCCAGCGTGACATGTTAAACGTCATGATTCGCTCTAGAGGCATCATCGCGTTCAGGAAAGGAAATGGCAGAAAGGATCTATCTTCAGCGGCCCGGTAGGGACGAAACCGTCGCTGTTGCCACTGGCTTCAGTTGGGGCGCGTTGCTGTTGGGCTTCGTCTGGGCAATGTCGAAGAGAATGTGGTTTGCCACTTTCATCATGCTGGCGGTCAATACGCTGCTGTTCTTCTCGGGCTTGTGGGGTGAAACGGTCGGCACGATCGGACTGATACTGTCCGTGCTGTTCGGCGGTGCCTGTGGTGTCTATGGCAACCAGTGGCACCGGTGGACGCTCGAAAAGCGCGGATACGTCGTCGTGCAGTCGGCGGGCGAGGGCAGTGCCGTGGGAGGAGCGGATATTGCTAAACCTCAAACCACGCGTGCAGGTTCCCCTAAGCAAGTCCCCTGAGGCACGCCACCGGGTCTTCCCCCGCCGTCATGGAGGCATTCGATGCCGATTGCAATTGCCGTAAGCACGTCCGCCCTGCCTGTCGCGCCTGCCGCCGTGCTCCGCCGTGGCCTGCTTGGCGCGGCACTCATCACGTCGCTCTGTGCCGCGCCGCTTGCATATAGCGCCGATCCCGCTGCCGCGCCAGCACCTGGCACGCAAGCCACGCCAGCCACGCAAGCCGCCATGCCTGCCGCAGCGTCGGCTGCCGCGCCCGACGACACCTTCCTGCTCACCATCTTCCTGCGCCACGACGAATCGAAGCCGCTGCCGAAAATCAACGACCAGTTGCGCGCGCAAGGATTCTTCAAGACCTTTCCGCCGCCGGGCATCGAGGTCGTGTCGTGGTACGTGATGATGGGTATCGGCCAGGTGGTCACGCTGCGGGTGCCGGCCAGCCGTCTGCGTGAAGTCAACCGGGCCATCGAGACGACGGCATGGGGTGGCTATCGCACCGAGTTTTATCCGACCTACGATTACAAAGCGCAAGCGCAGCAAATGCGCGCAACGGACGGCAAGTAGCCTCGTCTATGCCGTCAGTTCGTTCGCAACGGCGCGCAACACAAATTTGGGATGCGGGGGCGCGGGTTTACGCGCCCGCTAGCTAGGCCGATAATGCCCCGTCGTTCCGGCCACGAAGTCCGCGGCGCACATCGCACATCGCGCCTCGCAGACTCGCCCTCCCTGACCCACCGCCACCCGTGTTGAAAACCGCCCGCTTTTTCGACCTGCTGCGCATCCCTGGCTTTAAGCCGCTGGCCGCCGCCACCCTCATGCTCGGTGTGGCGATGTCGTTCACCGCTCCGTATCTGTCACTGTTCGGTGTTGAACGCGCCGGCATGACGCCGCTCAAGCTCGGCGTCTTCATGACGCTGATCGCCGCCAGCGGGGTGCTCGCCAGCACCTTCGCCGGCCGCTGGAGCGATGCGAGCGGACGGCATCGGCCGTTGTTGCTGGCGGCACTGGTGGCCGCCGCCCTGGGCTACCTGTGTCTATGCGTGGTGCGTGACTACCGGTTGTTGCTGGCGGTCGGCATTGTCTTTATCGGCGCGGGCGGCTCGGCCATCTCGATGGTGTTCTCGTTCAGCCGCGCGGCGCTGCCGGTGCCGGACCCCGCGGAGCGCGCGTTCGCCAGCGCCACCTTGCGGACCATCCTCTCGGCGGCGTGGGTGTTCGGTCCGTCGGTGGGCGCGCTGGTGCTCGCCGGCGCCGGCTTCTATGGACTCTTCCTGTTCGCGGCGGCAAGTTTCGCGGCCTGCGCGACCATCGTCTGGCGCATGCGGGAGCCGCAAGGCCATCTGGGTGATCACACGGTGGAAGACACGGCCTCGGAACCGTCAGCCTCGATCACCGTGCCGCCACTGACCGCGCCGGGCGAAGAGGCGCACGAGGACCTGCCGGGCGTCGCCTCGCCGAACGACATCCGCCGTGCCGTGGCCGCGCTCACCTTGCTCGGTCTCGCCGCGAACGCCACCATGATCGTGCTGCCGCTCTATATCGTGCACGGCCTGAACGGCACGCATCTGGACGTGTCGGTCATGCTCGGCCTCGGCGCCTTGATGGAGATTCCGATGATGCTCGCGCTCGGCGCGAAGTCATCAGCGCTGCACAAGCCCAACTGGCTGGCCGCCTGCGCGGCGGTTCACGCCGTGTATTTCGTCGCGATGTCGCTGGCGGGGAGCGTCCACGTGCTGATCCCGATGCAGATGCTCAACGCATTCGTCGTCGCGGTGACCTCGTGCCTCGGCATGACCTATGTGCAGGACCTGATGCCGCACGCGCCGGGCCGTGCGACCGCACTGTTCTTCAATGCGGCGCGGGTCGGCTCGATTCTCTCCGGCGTGTTGTCGGGTTTGCTGGTGCAGGCGTTCAGCTATCGCGGCACGTTCCTGTTCTGCGGTTTGCTGGCGCTTTGCGCGCTGGTGCTGTTCGCCGTGCCGGGTTACCGCTACCCGCAGATGTGGCGCGCGGTGCAGCGTTTTGCGCGCGCGCAATACGGGAAGGTTCAGACACGGCGGAGATAGCGCTCCCAATTGGGATGCTGCACATGAAAAACGCCTCGCGCCGCCCACACCAATCCCCATGCCCAAAGGCGGTGGCTGCGCAAACATCCCGCCCGATCGCCCGCACAAAGTGTAAGCAGACTGTTGGCAAAATCGAAGCCTGCGTCATGACTACGGCTCGCACCGACGCACGTCCGGAACTTCAGGCTGCGCAAAAGCTCTGCAAAGAAGCGTATCGTCGTTCGATGCAGGCGGGGATGCCCGATTCACTGCATGGACGATCCGAGGCTGCTACCGTGTGTCCGTCGGAGCACGTAAAACCCATCTACAGTTAGAACAGCCACTTGCCGCAGATGAAGCGCGCGACATGGCCGAGTACGCCGAACCAGATCAACGAGCGCAACGAGACACTTTCCGGAGCGAAATATGCAGCTAGGCATGATTGGATTGGGACGCATGGGCGCGGACATGGTGCGTCGCCTGACGAAGGGCGGTCAGCAATGCATCGCTTACGACGTGCAACCGGCCGCGGTGGACAAGCTGAAACAGGACGGCATTGCGGGTGCAACCTCGCTCGAGGACCTGGTCGCGCAACTGCAAAAACCGCGCGCGGTGTGGCTGATGGTGCCCGCCGCGGTGGTCGACAAGACGCTCGAGAACCTCGTGCCCTTGCTGGAGCCCGGCGACATCGTGATCGACGGCGGCAACTCCTATTACCACGACGACATTCGCCGCGGCGGCGATCTGGCCAAACGTCAGCTTCACTATGTGGACGTCGGCACGAGCGGCGGCGTAGCGGGCCGTGAGCGCGGCTACTGTCTGATGATCGGCGGCGAGGCCGAGGTCGTGAAGCGGCTCGAACCGATTTTCTCGACGCTTGCGCCGGGTGCGGGCGCAGCGCCCGCTACGCCGGGCCGCACAGCCGGCACCAGCACGGCCGATCATGGCTTCCTGCATTGCGGTCCGCAGGGAGCGGGCCACTTTGTAAAGATGGTCCATAACGGCATCGAATACGGAATGATGGCCGCGTATGCCGAAGGCCTGAACATTCTGCGCCACGCCGACGCCGGCAAACAAGCGCGCGAAGCCGACGCCGAAACGTCGCCGCTGCGCCGTCCCGAGCTTTACCAGTACGAACTGAATCTCGCCGAGGTCACCGAGGTATGGCGGCGCGGCAGCGTGATCGGTTCCTGGCTGCTGGATCTGATAGCGGGATCGCTCGTCAGCGACGCCGATCTGCAAAGCTACGCAGGACGCGTATCGGATTCGGGCGAAGGGCGCTGGACAGTGGCGGCGGCAATCGACGAAGGCGTGCCGACGCCGGTGCTGAGCGCGGCGCTATTCGCGCGTTTCAGCTCCCGGGGCGACGGGGATTTTGCCAACCGGGTGTTGTCGGCCATGCGGCACGACTTCGGCGGTCACGTCGAGAAAGCGGCCACGCCAGCCGATGGGCACAAGAGCTAATTCATGGGAGCCGCGATGCAAGCCGCTGACGCTACGCCTCACGACGTCGTGTTTCTGTTCGATTGCGATAACACGTTGCTGGACAACGATCATGTGCTGGCGGATTTACGCGCGCAGATGAAGCGGGAATTCGGCGAACAGAACTGTGCGCGGTACTGGGAAATTTTCGAAGGCCTGCGCGCGGAGCTTGGCTACGCCGATTACCTTGGCGCGTTGCAGCGGTATCGGCTGGAGAACCCTCGGGACACGCGCTTGTTGTTGATGTCGGCGTTTCTGATCGATTATCCGTTTGCGAACCGGCTGTATCCCGGCGCATTGGATGCGATCAAACACGTGTCGGAGTACGGCCCCGCGGTGATTCTGTCCGACGGCGACGTGGTGTTCCAGCCGCGCAAGATCGCCCGCTCCGGCTTATGGGACGAGGTCGAGGGGCGGGTGTTGATCTACATCCATAAGGAGCAGATGCTCGATCAGGTGATGGAGTGTTATCCGGCCCGGCAGTACGTGATGGTGGATGACAAGTTGCGGATCTTGACGGCCATGAAGAAGGCCTGGGGGGAGAGGCTGACGACGGTTTTTCCTCGCCAGGGGCATTACGCTTTCGATCCGAAAGAGATCTCCAGCAATCCCCCCGCGGATGTGACGATTGAGAGGATTGGGGAGCTGGCTGACATCGACATCAATATGCTTTTGAGCGGCGGGACGGCAGGGGGCGCTTAGGCCCCCAGTGGCGCGCTAGGCAACGCCCAGCAGTTTGACCAGCAAGCCGAACAGGCCGACCAGCACGGCGACGCCAGCGCACAATAGCACGAGCGAGAGAACAAGAATCAGGGGCGCTTTGAGGCGGCTGGGTGTCGACATGGTTGGCCGTTCAGATAAGGGGCGAGCAAGACAGGACGTGCCAGATGCGGTCCGCCGTCGCGCATTTAGCACGAAGAGCTTAATCGCATTCACTTAATGCGCACTTAAAGTCTAGCGCAAGACCGGCAGCCTCTGGGGTGCCGACTGCCCAATTGCCCAATTGCCCAATTGCCCAATTGCCCAATTGCCCGGCAGCGTACAGACACGGCCCCCAATTGAGCGCATGATCCGTGCTTCGCGCGCGGTATGGTCAGATCTGTTCAAAATCAGCCGCGTGCTCAATCGGATGCCCACTTTCACGTCGCAGGCGAGCAAACGCTGTGCGGCCGGCGGGCCAAGGAAAAATCATGACATCCGCAATCTGGGGCATCGTGGCCGGCATGGCACTGATGTTCGGCGCTTCGATGTACCTGCGCCAGCTTCGTCTCCTGCACCGCCCGGACCCTCGCTGGACCGGCAAGAAACGTTGATTCGTCCCACATCCTCGAACAAGGGAGGCTCCATGTCACCATTACCTTCTCAGCGGCGTTCGCCGTCGCCGTTGCGCCAGGCCGATACGCCAGGCGCGGTGCGCGACCGGCGCGCCGAACTCGGCCGCGCAGATGAAGCGCGCGCCGAGCAACGCGAACAGGACGATGCGCGTAACGATCCCAATGCCACCAAATGGCGCTACCGGCCACCGCAACGGGACGAGAAAGCGCAGGAGTAAAGCCGTCGACTGAACACCGACGCACCAACGAACGCACAGTCGAACGGGCGCTAGCCAACGTTCGGGCCGGCAATCGGATCGGCCGCTCCACTCCCGACGCTTCCCGCGCGTTCACGAAAGCGACGCACGCGCGTCGCAAGATCAAGCTTTGGACGATCGCGTCGAACCATGACGCGCGCTTCCTGTCACACCCCTGACGATCGCCGGCCCGATCCTCCAAAGCCCTGCGCAGCGGATTTTTGCCGGTACGCTTTCGTTATGTCATGCGCATGACTAGACGGCCGGCGCCGCTGGTTTTTCTCCATCGGCCGCGTCATGAACAACCGCTGCAGCACCCGCTAACCTGCCTGACAGTCCTTTTCAAGGAGTGACGCCATGGCCGAAGCACCCTCCAGTCCGACCCCGCCGGAAACATTAGAACCTGATACGTTGCACAAGATGGACCGCTACTGGCGCGCCTGCAACTACCTCTCGGCCGGCATGATCTACCTGCGCGACAACCCGCTGTTGCGCGAACCGCTCAAACCCGAACACATCAAGAACCGCCTGCTGGGCCATTGGGGCTCGGACCCGGGGCAGAGCTTCCTGCTGGTCCATCTGAACCGGCTGATCAAGAAGCTCGATCTGAACGTGATCTATATCGCGGGCCCGGGCCATGGCGCGCCGGCCACGCTGGCCCACTGCTACCTCGAGGGCCATTACTCGGAAATCTATCCTGACCGCAGCGAGGACGAAGCCGGCCTGCGGCGCTTCTTCCGGCAGTTCTCGTTTCCCGGCGGCATCGGCTCGCATTGCACGCCCGAAACGCCGGGGTCGATTCACGAAGGCGGCGAACTCGGCTATAGCCTGTCGCACGGCTACGGCGCCGCGTTCGACAACCCCGATCTGATTGTCGCGGTGATGATCGGCGACGGCGAGGCGGAAACCGGTCCGCTTGCCACCTCATGGCACTCGAACAAATTCCTCAACCCAATTCGCGATGGCGCGGTATTGCCGGTTCTGCATCTGAACGGCTACAAGATCGCCAATCCGACGATCCTCGCGCGGATTCCCCGCGAGGAACTCGAAGCCTTGCTGACCGGCTACGGCCACAAGCCGTATTTCGTCGAAGGCGACGATCCGGACACCATGCATCAACAGATGGCCGCGACGCTCGAACAATGCGTCGGGGAAATCCGCGCGATCCAGCAGCATGCACGCGAGGCCAACGACGCAACGCGGCCGCGCTGGCCGATGATCGTGCTGCGCTCGCCGAAAGGCTGGACCGGGCCGAAAGAAGTCGACGGTCATAAAGTGGAAGGCTCGTGGCGCGCACACCAGGTGCCGGTGCTCGATCCGGTCACCAATAGCAAGAGCCTGAAAATTGTCGAGGGCTGGATGCGCAGTTACGAACCGGAGACGCTATTCGACGAAGCCGGGCGTCTGGTCGAAGAACTGCGCGAACTCGCGCCCAAGGGCACGCGCCGCATCAGCGCCAATCCGCACGCGAATGGCGGCATGCTGTGCAAAACGCTCGACATGCCGGCGTTTCGCGACTACGCGGTGCCGGTGAAAAAGCCCGGCGGCTCGTACATCTCGCCCACCGAGGTGCTCGGCACGTTCCTGCGCGACGTGATGCGCAACAACATGACGAACTTCCGCGTATTCGGTCCCGACGAAACCGCCAGCAACAAGCTGACGGCTATCTACGAAGCTTCGGAGAAAACCTGGCTGGCCGAAACGATGGCAAGCGACGCCGACGGCGGCGAACTCTCGGTGGACGGCCGCGTGATGGAAATGCTGAGCGAGCACACACTCGAAGGCTGGTTCGAAGGTTACGTACTGACCGGCCGCCATGGGCTGTTCGCCACCTATGAAGCGTTCGTCCACGTGATCGATTCGATGTTCAACCAGCACGCCAAGTGGCTGGAGAAAGCGAAGCGCGATCTCGGCTGGCGGCAACCGGTGCCCTCGATCAACCTGCTGATCACGTCGCTGGTATGGCGCCAGGATCACAATGGCTTCACGCATCAGGACCCGGGTTTTCTCGATGTCGTGACCAACAAAAGCCCGGACGTGGTGCGTATTTACCTGCCGCCAGATGCGAATTGTTTGCTGAGCGTCGCCGATCATTGCTTGCGCTCGCGCGATTACGTGAATGTGATCGTCGCCGATAAGCAGCCGCATCTGCAGTATCTCGACATGGAATCGGCTGTCACGCATTGCACCAAGGGCATCGGCATCTGGGATTGGGCGTCGACGGATCAAGGGGTTGAGCCGGACGTGGTGATGGCTTGCGCGGGCGACATCCCGACAATGGAAGCGCTTGCCGCCGTGCAGATTCTGAAGGAGCGCTTTCCCGAGTTGAAGATCCGCTTCGTCAACGTGGTCGATCTGTTCCGCCTGATGCCTGAACATGCGCATCCGCACGGCCTGTCTGATCGCGATTTCGATTCGTTGTTCACCACCCGTGCACCGGTGATTTTCAACTTCCATTCGTATGCGTCGCTGGTGCATAAGCTGACGTATAACCGCACCAATCACGACAATCTGCATGTGCATGGCTACCACGAGAAAGGCAACATCAATACGCCGCTCGAACTGGCCATCATCAATCAGGTCGACCGTTTCTCGCTGGCTATCGACGTGATCGATCGCGTGCCGGCGCTACGCGGCGTCGGCGATCACGCGAAAGAGTGGCTGCGTGGGCAGATCATCGAGCATCTTGCTTATGCGCATGCCGAGGGCATCGATAAGGAAGAGATTCGCAACTGGACGTGGAAAGGTTGAGCGAGGCTTGATATGGAGACGCATAAGGAGACTGACGAACCGACGATTCTCGTGTTGAACAGTGGTTCGTCGTCGCTGAAGTTCGGGTTGTTCACGCACTCGGGCGGCGACGAAGCATTGCTGCTGGAGGGCAGCGCCGAAGGTATTGGGCGGGGCGACGGCAGCTTGCGCATCAAGTCGCCCGATGGCCGCGTGCTGGCGCACGAGGAACAGGTGCTGGAATCGCAGACCGACGCGTTGCGCAAGCTCTCGCGCGTACTCGCGGAGCAGAAGCACGAGCGGCCTGCGGCGGTGGGGCATCGCGTGGTGCATGGCGGGCCTCATCTGCGCACGCACCAGCGCTTGACGCCCGAAGTCAGGCAGCGCTTGCAGGACGCCGTGCACTTTGCGCCTTTGCATATTCCACCGGCCCTGGCATTGATTGACGAGGCATCAAAGATATTCAGCGACGCGGAGCATTTCGCCTGCTTCGACACCGCGTTTCATTCCACACTGCCGCCGCGCGCGGCGCAGCTTGCATTGCCGCGCCGCTATGTGGACGCGGGCGTGATTCGCTACGGCTTTCATGGACTGTCGTATGAATCGCTGGTGATGCGGCTCGGCGCCGATTTGCCGCCGCGAGCGGTGTTTGCGCATCTGGGCAACGGGTCGAGCTTATGTGCCTTGCAGGACGGCAAATCCGTGGACACATCGATGGGTCTGACGCCGACGGGCGGCGTGCTGATGGGCACGCGCAGCGGCGACCTCGACCCGGGCGTGCTGCTGTATCTGATGCGCGTGGAGAAGCTCGATGCCGATGCGCTGGAGACGCTGTTGAATCGCCAGAGCGGTTTGGCCGGTTACGCCGATGACGAGAGCGACATGCAGGCGCTGGAGAAGCGCGCCGCGGCCGGTGATGCGAATGCATCGCTGGCGCTGGATGCGTTTGCTACTGCCGTACGCAAGACGATTGGCGCCTATGCGGCTTTGCTGGGCGGGATCGATTTGCTGGTGTTCACGGGTGGGATCGGTGAACACAGTGAGGAGATTCGCAAACGGGCGTGCGACGGGCTTGCGTTTTTGGGGCTATCGGAGGGCGATCCGGCGGGGAAGGTGAGGGCGATTCATACCGAGGAGGAGAAGCAGATTGCGAGGCATTGTCGGACGCTGTTGCGAGCGGAAGCGGCTTAGGGCTATTTCGCTTTGACGGTGGAGTGATCAGAGACGCCGGTGACGCCGAACAGGCGGGAGACGTCTTCGAGTGCGGCGACTCGTTGCTGGTCGTGTTGAAGTACGCCGAGCAGGGTGATGCGCCCGTGGGAGACTTTGACTTGGAGGATGTTCGGGGGAACGGCGGCATCCCACGCTAGGCGCCGCATAGCTTCTAAGCCGATCTGTTTATCGGTGAGGCGCGTGGTTGCATTGCTGCGCGCGGCTGATCGGGACCTGGCCATGGAGATTCCCTCGAGAGTGGACAGCGATTGGACAACACTACCAGATGCAGCGGGTTTTGCCTTTGGTGTCGCTTCGCCGGCAACGGGGCTTGAGATATGGACCGTAACGGGGCGTCACCCAGGATGCACCACCGCAAAACCACGGCAGCGGGTTTGGTGAATTACGCGTCGGCGCGCGCAGCGCCGCCGGAAGTATGACGCCCTTGTCACTGAGGCCGAATGTGCGAGAACACAGATTCCAGATGGACCACTACCCCGTGCAAGCCACGGGACCCGCTTAGCAGGATTGGCTTGAGCCGCTTTCTTTGCTTACTTTCTTTGCGGCGGCAAAGAAAGTAAGTGCCGCCCCGCACAGGGGCGACGCTAATAAACCACTAACAATTCAAGAAAAGCCCAACACCCCAGGCAAGCAGACCAACAAGCGCAAGCAGACCAACAAGCGCAAGCAGACGAACAAGCGCAAGCAGGCAAACAAGACCTATTGAATCGCCCCAGCCAAAACCTGCGCTGTAGCCGCCGACAACGTCCACCCCAAATGCCCATGCCCGGTGTTATAAAAAACGCCGCGCCGTTTCCCGCGCCCCACCTTCGGCAACATACTCGGCAGCATAGGCCGCAACCCCGCCCATGGAATCACCTTCGAAGTCGACACCTCAGGAAAATACCGTCGAGTCCAGTCGACCAAAGGCGCGATCCGATCCGACCGGATATCCCGATTGAACCCATTGATCTCCGCCGTACCGGCAACCCGGAACCGATCCACGCCAAGCCGGCTCGTCACGATCTTCGCGCTGTCGTCTAGCAAACTTACCCACGGCGCGTTCTGCTGACTCACTTCATCATCGAGACAAACCGTGATCGAATAACCCTTAACCGGGTACACATTCACGTGATCGCCAAGCATCGCCGCGAAGTCGCGGCTCTTCACACCGGCGCACACCACGATCCGCTCGAAAGTGAACCGTTGCGACTCGCCCTCCAGATTGACCATCAACGAGAACCGCCCCTCGGCTGGCTGCTCGATAGCCGTAATCTCGGCATCGTAATGAAACTCCACACCGTGCCGCGCGCAAGCCTGCGCCAAACCGCGGGTGAACTTGTGAATATCGCCAGTGGAATCAGATGGCGTAAAAAACCCACCAAAAAAATCGCCCTGTAGCGTGGGCTCGATCGCATGCAACTCGCTCGACGTCACCGGATTCCGATCCAGACCGCCCTCACGCAGCAATTCATTCACCTTGCTCGCCGCATCGAATTCCTTGCGCGTCTTATAGATGTGCAAAATGCCGCGCCGCTCCAGATCGAAGTCGATCCCTTCGCGCTCGGCAATCGAAAACAGATGTTCGCGCGCCGCAATCGCAAGCCGCACCGTTTCGACGGTGTTCGCGCGATAGTGCGGAATCTGCCGTAGAAATTCGCCCATCCACGAATACTTGTGCCACGTGGGTATCGGATTGAGCAGCAGCGGGGCGTCGCGCGTGAGCATCCAGCGCAAGCCCTTAAGCACGGTGGCCGCGCTGTTCCAGACTTCGGCATTACTGGCGGACAGTTGGCCACCGTTGGCGAATGAGGTCTCCATCGCCGCATAGCGATGACGTTCGAACACGGTGACATGGTGACCGCATTGCGCCAGGGCGTGAGCAGTCGTGACGCCGGTAATCCCGGCGCCGATAATGGCGATTCGTGACATGACATGATCCAGAGTAGTTGAGCATCACCGGTGTCGATTTCGTGTCGAAACCGGCGTCGATGCCCCATCTGTCCATGTACCTGAGAGTTTCTTCCCGTGAGCATACGAGCGCGATGTAAGCGGTATGCAGGGAATCCCCTTCGGTGGGCGCGCACGGCGCCGCTCTCCAGATGTTCCAGCTGCGCGGTCCTTTTGCCTGAGAGTTTCCGGGGCGGTTGCTCCGTCGGCGTCGTCACAACCCTCTGACGATCTCTCCCGCGCTGCATTGCAGAACGCCTCGACAATACCGGGCAAAAATCATCGCTGCAAGTGTTTCCTGCGATGCCGCGCCCAAATAGCCGGATGAAAAGTGGTGCAAGGCATGCTGAAAAGGCCCATCCATGTGGCCGCGTCCAATCCGTGCTTCACGGCTGCTCCTTCGCCGGCTGGTGCCGCCGCCCCGGCGTTGCACCGGCGCGCAGGTACGCCCCGGCGAACCCGGTACACGCGGTGCGAATCATCTCGATCAGCGTCGCAGCGACGGTGGTGGTCAGTTCGATATCGCGGCAAATCAACCCGATCGTCATGTCCGGCAGCGCCTCGGTCAAACTGATCTTTCGCACCAGCCCCTTGTACCGCTCGATATGGAAGGGCAGTTCCGACCACAGGCTGATGCGGTCGGTGGTGCTGGCCATTTCCATGTAGAGCGACATCGACGTGCAACGCAGCACGTTTTTCGGCCGCACGACGTCCTGACTGCCGAACAGGGTGCCGATCAGACTCGTCGAATCGTCGAGCGCATCCCAACTGAGCCACGCCGCCTGGGTTAGCGCCCGCAGAGAATGCCTGCCGCGCAGCGGATGGCCGGTGCGAACGCCCAGCGTAGTGGCGATGGTGTAGAGCGTCTCCCAGTGGAAACGCGTGTCGGTCGGCTGACCGATGCGCGAGACAAGGCCGAAATCGATTGAGCCGTCTGCCAGGCCTTCCTGGATCTGCGCCGGACGCAACTCGAACACGTTGATGGTGACCTGCGGATAAACCCGCGAAAACTCCCGCAATGCCTCAGCAAACGGCCCGGCAGACGTCACCGGCGTCACGCCCACCGTCACGGTGCCGCGCGCGATACCGAGCAGCGTGGAGATGTCCTCGTGGGCGTGGCGCAGTTCCTGTTCGATTGCGCGTGCATGGCGAATCAGGCTTTGCCCATACGGCGTGAGCTGCGTGCCCTTGGCTGAACGCACGAACATCGGCGCGCCGAGTTCCGCCTCCAGATCGGACAGCGCCTTGCTTACCGCCGGCTGCGTGACGTGCAGCGCACGCGACGCCTCGTGGATGCTGCCGTTCTCCGCGACGGCGATCAACGAGCGTAATTGGTGAAGTTTCATCGTCGAATCACTCGAATGGCGCTACGGCTGTATGCCGCAACAGCCTCCAGTGTGGGGATAAATAGAAGTGATGGCTATAAAAACAAACGATTTGCGCTTGGAAATTGATGACCGCACTGTTCGGTTGACGTCAGCTCGCAAAGCGACGCAGCCCGATCCACCGGAATCATCGGAATTCTCATGGCAAATCTGCACACCTCGCTGCAACCCGCGTCAGTCGACGCGGTGTCCCAGGGGCCGGTTCAGGGGCTCGCTCCGTTGTCCGTTCCGTTGTCAGCCGAGACGTCGGCTCAGCCGCGTGCCTCGAAGTTCGCGCTGATCGCCGCGACCACGCTGGGCAACGGTCTGGAAATGTTCGACTTCACGATCTACAGCTTCTTCGCGGTCCTGATCGGCAAGCTGTTTTTTCCGTCGCATACGGCCTTCGGCTCGCTGCTGATGGCAGTCGCCACCTTCGGCATCGGCTTCGTCATGCGGCCGCTGGGCGGCATCCTGATCGGTAACTACGCGGACCGTGCGGGACGCAAAGCGGCGATGACGCTGACCATCGCATTGATGGCGCTCGGTACGGCGTTGATCGGCCTTGCGCCCACCTATGCGCAGATCGGCCTGTTCGCGCCGCTGCTGATCGTGCTCGGCCGATTGCTGCAAGGCTTCTCGGCGGGCGGCGAGATCGGTGCGTCGACCACGTTGTTGATGGAGTCGGGCGTGCAGTCCACGCGCGGTTTTCTGGTCAGCTGGCAGTTGGCGAGCCAGGGTGCGGCGGCGCTGGTCGGCGCGCTGAGCGGCTTTCTGCTGTCGCATTTCCTCGCGCCTGCCGATCTGGAAAGCTGGGGCTGGCGCATCCCGTTCCTGTGCGGTCTGCTGATTGGCCCGGTCGGACTCTATATCCGCCGCGCACTGCACGAAACGCATCAGGCGACGTCGCGCGAAAGCAGTGCGTTTCGTGAGGTGATGGCGCATCACGGGCGGCAAGTGTGCGTCGGCATTCTGATGATCGTCGGCGGCACGGCGTCGATGTATATCGTCGTGTTCTATATGCCCACCTATCTGATCCGCGTGCTGCATATGCCGCCGGGCACCGCGTTTCTGTCGGGTTGTGTGGCGGGCGCAGTGTTGCTGATCGGTTCGCCGCTCGCCGGGCTGCTGTCGGACCGTCTGCCGCGACGCAAGCCGCTGGTAGTCGGCGCCACAGTGCTCGGCGCCGTGTTGATCTATCCGGCGTTCTGGCTGCTCAACCACACCGCGCAACTCGGCGTCGCGCTGACGGTGATCGCCGCGCTGGTCGGCTGTCTCGCACTCGGTTCCAGTTCGGGCTTTCTGATTCTGATGGAAGGCTTTCCGAAACATGTGCGGGCTACGGGTTTGTCGGTGGTGTACAGCATCGGCGTGTCGGTGTTCGGTGGCTTCGCGCAATTCATCGTGACGTGGCTGATCAGTACGACCGGCAACCCCATGTCGCCGGCCTGGTACATGGTCACGTGCAGCGCGGTGTCGCTCGGCGCATTGGCCGTGTTGAAAGAGCACCGCGCCGACTGAGCCCACGACTGGAGATTTCAGTCAATCGCAGCGCAGTTGAGCCCCCGCAATGGCTGGCAGGATCAACAGCACCAATAGAACCAACAGGAGCACATCGCATGCTTGAAGCACAAATCGTTGAAGCGGATTTGCAATCCGCCGGACTGATTGCGGACGTGGTCGCCGACGAACAGACCTTTGTCGACCTGCGCCGCCAGATCCACGCGCATCCGGAAACGGGCTTCGACGTCGTCAATACCGCTGAACTGGTGGCCGGTTTGCTGAAGAAGTGGGGCTTTGAAGTGCACACCGGCATCGGCGGCACGGGCGTGGTCGGGCAACTGAAACTGGGCCGGGGCACGCGCAAGATCGGCATTCGCGCGGACATGGACGCGCTGCCGATTCACGAGCAAACGCATCTGCCGTATGCGAGCCGGATTCCGGGCAAGATGCACGCCTGCGGCCACGACGGCCATACCGCGATCCTGCTGGCCGCCGCCAAACATCTGGCGACGAGCCGCGGCTTTGACGGCACGCTCAACCTGATCTTCCAGCCCGACGAAGAAAACCTGTGCGGCGCGCGCCGCATGATCGAAGAGGGCCTGTTCAAGCGCTTTCCGTGCGATGCGGTCTACGCGCTGCACAACGGCCCGGGCATTCCGGTCGGTCAATTCGTCGTGAAGACGGGTGGCGTGACGGCCGCCTCGGACGTCGCCACGGTCACGCTAAAGGGTGTGGGTGGCCACGGCGCGATGCCGGACAGGGCGCGCGATCCGATCGTCGCGGCCGGTTCGCTGATCATGGCGTTGCAGACCATCGTCTCGCGCAATCTGCCGGCTTCTGAAGTGGGTGTGGTGAGCATCGGCGGAATCCATGCGGGCGCAACCCACAACGTGATCCCCGAAACGGTGAAGCTTCTGTTGAACATGCGCTCGACCAACCCCGAGATGCGCGAGCGGATCGAAAAGCGCGTGTATGAAATCGTCACGCTGCAGGCGCAATGCTTCGGCGTGGAAGCCTCGATCGACTACAAGCGGCTCGTGCCGGTGGTGGTCAACGCCGAAGCGCCGACCGCGCTTGCGCGTGATGTGCTGACCGATCTGGTCGGCGCCACGAATGTGCTGACCGACACTAAAGGCATGATGGGCAGCGAAGACTTCGCGTGGATGGCGGATGCGATACCGGGCTGCTACGTGGTGATCGGCAACGGCGTGGGCGAGTGGGGCGGTTGCATGGTACACAACCCCAAGTACGATTTCAACGACGGCATCATTAGTCTCGGCGCGAGCTACTGGGTCAAGCTGGTCGAAACGTACCTGATCTGACCCGCCGTTGTTCGTATTGCATCGGGATGAAGCGCGCCGTGGCCCGCCGCCGTGCTTCACATCATGGCGCGCAAAAAAGAGCCGATGCAGATTTTTCAACTGCGGATTGAATGCTCGAATCGGCGACATCGGCTATATTTGGCGGCATTACCCGACTTTAATTCACAGAGGAGACCGCCGTGCCCGCTGTCACAACGCTGCTTGCCTTCGCCCTGGTCTCGCTCGGCATGGTGCTTACGCCCGGCCCGAACATGATTTATCTGATCTCGCGATCGCTTTGCCAGGGGCGGCGCGCCGGGCTCGTGTCGCTCGGCGGTGTCGCGCTCGGCTACGTGTTCTACATGTTTTGCGCGGCGTTTGGCATCACCGCGCTGCTGCTGACGGTGCCCTACGCCTACGACGCGTTGCGTTTCGGCGGCGCGCTTTACCTGTTGTATCTGGCGTGGCAGGCGGTCAAGCCGGGCGGCCGCTCGCCGTTCCAGGTGCGCGACCTGCCGCACGACAGCCGCCGTAAGCTCTTCACGATGGGCCTCGTCACGAATCTCGCGAATCCGAAGATCGCCGTGATGTACCTTTCGCTGCTGCCGCAATTCATTTCACCGGAGCACGGCAGCGTGCTCACGCAGTCGATCGCGCTGGGCTGCGTGCAAATCGTCATCGCCGTTACGATCAATGCGTTGATTGCGAGTATGGCGGGTTCGATCGCCGTGTTTCTCGCCGGGCGGCCGGTGTGGCTGCTGGTGCAACGCTGGCTGATGGGCACCGTGCTCGCCGGTCTGGCCGAGCGGATCGCGCTCGATCCGCGCCGTTAAAGCGCACTTTGAAGAAGAGAGGCGCACCTATGTCCGAATTTCCCATCGACAACCCGTTTCTCGAGTCGCTCGGGGTGCGTCTGGCGCAATGGCGCGACGGCTACGCAGAGCTGTATATGCCGATCGATGCCAGCAAGCTCAATCGCCAGGGCGTGCTGCAAGGCGGCGCGATCGCGACCTTGCTCGATGCGGCGGCGGGATATGCCGGCATTTATGCCGAAGCCGGCCAGCCGGCACGGCACGCGTTCACGCTCTCGCTGACCACCAACTATCTCGACAAGGGACTCGGCGCGTCGGTGACGGCGAAGGGCTTTCTCGAGCGTCAGGGCCGCTCGATTTTCTTCTCGCGCAGCGAAGCGTGGGTGGACGGTAAGCTGCTGATCGCCAGTGCGCAAGGCACGTTTAAGTACGCCAGGACCGGTTGAATTGGCGGCGGAACGCGAGGTGGACCAGCAGTTTGCGCACCTCGGCGCGATGGCGCTGGTTCGGCATCGTGTCGTAATCCACTTGCACGCTGCCGGCGATCGATTCGCCATGGCGAGCGACGAACAGCACCAGCGCACCCGCGCTCAGCGACGGCAGCACCTTGCCGCTCCAGAACGCCTCACTCTCTTCGACGCTGTACGGCAGCACAAATCCGACGCTCGCGCCGTCATGGACGCTGGCACGCAGCAGCGCGCCGAGTTCGGGTAGATGGCGAACGAGGTCGTCGGCGGAAAAGGTCGTGATGGTATTATTTCGAATATGGAATGAGGTCAACAACAAACGCGCCTGAAGGGATGCGGACCCGTTCGGCACGCGCCTCACCATTGCGGAGATTCGTACACCGCGAGCGGCCGGGGCGTTTATCATAGTGCCCACAAACTAAAACCCGCCGCCCGGCTGTGCAACGGTAGTGCACACCATCCACGAGACCTGGCGGCGCTTGCCGCGACATCTTCTATGAACTCCACTCCCGACGCTGTTTCCCGTCCCTCCATTCGCGCTTTGACCTTGCTTGAAGGGCGCGTACTCGGCGTGTTAGTCGAAAAGCAGCACACTGTGCCGGATAGTTATCCGCTTTCGCTGAACGCGCTGACCTTGGGCTGCAATCAGAAGACCGGCCGCGCACCCGTGATGAATGCGACCGAGGCCGAGGTGCTGACCGCCATCGACGGGTTGAAGCGCCTGAGCCTGGTGATGGAGGGCAGCAGCAGCCGCGTGCCGCGCTTCGAGCACAACATGAATCGGGTATTGGGCTTGCCGAGCCAGTCGGCTGCCTTGCTGACCACGTTGCTGCTGCGCGGTCCGCAGACCGCGGCCGAGCTGCGTCTGAACAGCGCGCGCCTGCATGGGTTTGCCGACATCTCGTCAGTCGAGGCGTTTCTCGACGAGCTGGCAGCCAACGATCCGCCGCGGGTGGTGAAGCTGGGCCGCACGCCGGGTGAGCGCGAAAATCGCTGGATGCATCTGCTATGCGGCGAGGTCAGTGCGAGTGAGTTTGCGCAACCGGGCGGAGAAGATGAGGTTGTGCCGCTGTCGGCGTTCGAGGCGGTGAAGGCTGAACAGAGGCGGCTTGCCGATGAGGTGAGCCGGCTTCAGGTAGTCGTGCGGCGCATGGCCGCTGAGTTGGGGATTGAAGTTGAAGAGCTTGGCACGGGGGATTGAAACGATCCTGGCTTTTCGCGCGCTGGGAGCGGGCGAAAAGCCAAAAACTAAAACTTGTAGTTCACCGATGCAATTGTATCGAGTTCGAATCTTTTTTCGGTAATCGGGCTACTTGCCGCGTTGTGCTCCAGTCGCCCGAAGGTAGCAGCAACCGATCCATCCCAGTGCTTCGAAAAATCGTAAGTCACCATGGCGTTCATATGGATGTCTCGCACGCCCGCACTGGTGCTATACGCAGGCAATCCTGACGCCGCACTTTGCTGCCCGGTTACGCCGAAAAATGTCTGCGTATAAGTCCCATTCGCCCAGGTGAAGCCGGGACCTACAGAGAACAACCAGCCGCCAACGGGCGCCGAAGCCACGAAATCCGTGCTGACTGTGGTCCCCTGGTGATGCCCGTCGATATCCTGGTACGCCGCGATCGACCCGGTAAAGGCCCACCACGTGTAGTCAGCGAAGAGCTTCAGTTTTGGTCCGCCGTAGACGTTGCCAAGTCCATGCAACCTTGGGTCGTCGTTGTCCTTGCGAGTCTGGAAATCGAAGCTGAAAGCCGCGCCCACGTGATAGGCCGGACCACGAAGCACGTTGATACCGAGCACGTCAGGGCCCTGCGAGAAAATCCGGTCGTCGTAGGAGATGTCCAGCGCGGGGAACGGGAATACCTTCAACTGTCGCGATCCCGGGTACTTGGGCGTGATCATCACACCAGGGCCCACGCCGATTTTCCATTTGCTGTCGGTGGCCGCGCCCGTGCTCGTGCCAGCGTCGCTCGGGTTCGTACTTGCGCTCGTACTCGTGCTCGTGTCAGTCGTCGCGTCCGGACTTGCATCGTCCGCATAGGCAGCACGCGCTGTGCAAAGGCCCAGCGCAGCGGCGACCAGCAGAGACATGTGTGCGGGTTTACCGAGCCTGAGCGTGGTACGCAGCGACGCGCGCGTGGCCTGGCCGTTTCTCGGCATGGCATGCGCCGTCATGAGCGCTCCTTGCCAAGCGCGGCGAGTTGCCTGAGGCGCCGCGCGAGGGCCTTCGAGACGACCGGTTGCTTGCCGCTGTCGTCGCCGCTGTGCGCAGCTTCGCTCTCGCGCAAAAATAGCGCGGTTTCGCGCGCGACGATTTCGCGCTCGTTGTCCGACGTAATCATGTGATACGAATCATCCAGCCAGATTGTGCGTAAAAAGGCAGCGCCAATATTCGCGGCGACAAAACGCGCATTGCGGGGGCTCGACGTCTCATCGTCGATCGCATGAACAATCAGGCAATCGGTTTTGATGTCGCGCACCTGCGTGCGCACGCTCGCGGCGAGGCGGCTCGCCTGATGCAATGCCGGCAATGAAATCGTCGACGGACCGACTTCGCTGAAGTCGCTGCGCTGCATTGCGCGGGCGATCTTCGCTCTGAGCGCTTCGTTGCGCAAGCCGAATGGCGCTTCCTCGCGGTAGCGCCAGCGTTTGCGCAGCGGCGTGAAGTACGCCCAGTTGAGCAGGAAACGATACCAGGGGATCGCCCAGCCGTCGTAAGAGAGCGTCAGCGACAACAACATGAGCGACTGCGCCTGTGGACGGCGATGCGCCAGCGCCAGCGCTAACGCCGCACCGATCGACAGCCCGCAGATCGAGACGCGTGCAAAGCGCGCGGCCAGCGCGTCGTACTCGCGCACGGCGGCCTCGAGCCACACCTCCATCGCCGCTTCATCGGAGCCCGCGCTGTAGCCCGGCAAGACCGGCGCGCAGGCGGTGAAGCCCTCGGCGTTCAGATAGCGTGCGAGAAAACGTAATTCGAGCGGCGAACTCGACAGGCCGTGCAGCATCAGCACAGCATGATCGTTGCCGGGTAAGAAGAGACTCGTCGGTTGGCTCATGGATCAGGCTCCAATCCGCAGCACGAGGAACTCGCCGGCATGGGTGGTGAACCGTTCGCACACGCACTCGGTCAGCTTCGACGCGCCTTCGCCGGTTTTCAGGTGCACGCGATGACTGCCGGGCCACAGTGCCTTGCTAAGCCGCTGAATGTCTTCAGGATCGACATCGGCAAAGCGCGGGCCCGGCGCAATCTCGTTGGGCAGACGGGGCAGCACACCTTGCTGCTTGACGTCGTCCACCGGTTGCAGCGCGTTGCGCTCGAGCGCCTGAATGAAAACGAAGGTCTTGTGATGATGCGAAAGATGGCGCAGCAGCCGGTGCGTTTCGTCGACGCCGCGGCGCGCGAGCATGCGTTCGTTGTCGTGACGAAGCAGCATTTCATAGCGCGACTGCGCAACCGATGCGATCAGTTCCGCACGAAACTGCGCGCGGTGCAGGCGTTCGATCAGTATGATGACGAGCAGCGTCACCAACGGATACGAGACCAGCAGGATCACGTCGGCGCGATCGAATACGGCGATGGTTGCGTAGGGCGGGACGAACAGATAGTCGGCGATACCCAGGCCGAGCAGCATGACCGTGAGCGCCGGAGCCAACCCGCAAAAATACTCGACCAGTGCCGCCGCGATACAGAACGCGGTGCCCGGCATGATCGGTCCGAGAAGCGGATGGAGCAACATGCGCACGCCGCTGGCGATCGCCAATGCAGCGGCTGCGGTGAGCCAGACGCGTGTTCCCCGTGGTGCCCAACGGCGGGCGTTTTGGACTTCCATAATCTTTTTATTAGGGAGCGATTGTGCTTCCCGATTGAGTGTGGCAATGCGCTTTAAAGCGCAGGCCGGACGATACCATAATCGGGCAGATGTAAAGGTCCGGAAAGACGTAAAAACCGGAAGGCCGGGCGGCAGTACCGTGTTTCGAATGTCCGATGGAAAAACATGTCCGTGAATAGGGGTATTCTCGCCGGCGTGTGTTGTTCAGGCTGCGTGCTTAAGTCATGCTTAAGTGACGGAAAGCGGCCTCTACCGGACCTTAAGCCGCCTTGCCCGCAACCGCGATCGAGCGCTGCTGTCGAAACTGCATGGCCAAATGACACGCCACCGGGTTCTGGGCATATACATCAGGCGCCTCGTCGCTTCAATCGAAGTTAATGCCATTTACAAATGACACAGAACATTTACGACGACCCCGCATTCTTCGACAACTACAGCCAATTAGGCCTATGCATCGCGGCTTCGTCGCGGTTCGTCGGACAGGGTTCGCTGGGTGCGATAAAAAACGCGCGGCGGCACGTTCGGTGAATCTTCAGCGAGCCGGTCGAGTTCGTCGCGGATTGCGGTGAGATAGTGGCCGTCGCGTGCATCGGCGTCACCTGCAAAGATCGCTTCCAGCCTACGCCGCACAGCGCCATAGCGCGCACCGGCCGCGCGATGCTTTTCCGCACGCTCCGCGTATCTGAGGAATGTTTGCAGCGCGGCCGAGACCGCCGCCGCAACGCTTACAAAGCCCACGAAGATCCTGAGCGCCGGCGAGACGGCGGTCGAACTCAACGACGCAAACACCGCCGTGCCCACAAAGGCAGTCAATGCGGTGACCAACCAGCCAACGCTGCGGTCTCGCGCCGATAGCAGGTCGGCCATGTCGTAATGACTCATCTGGGATTCACGCGCGCGCCGGATCCACTTCAGCAGAAGCTGGTCTTCGTCGACCGGCGGTTCGTACGCAATCAGGTTCTTCATGTCGCTCGTCGGGGCTGTCCAGTGTCGCAAGCGTAGCGCATGCGCCTGACCATACTGTGCCACATGCGGGCGGCGAGCTGAACGCGACGGAACTGCCCGGCTCAACCGAGCAGACGACGCACCCTTGGAATCACTTCTTCGGCAAAAATGCGCATGTCGGTCTCGAACGGCTGGAATTGCAGCATGAACAATTCGATCCCGGCACGATGAAAGCCGGCGATCCGCTGCGCGACAGTGTCATAGCTGCCGACCAGTCCAGCTGCCGTGCCGCCGTTCGAACCCACGCGCGGCGTTTGCGCGAAGGTCTGGAACATCACCGCCTTCGGATCAATGTTCGATTTCTGCTGCTGACGCAACGGAGCGTCTTTCGCGGCCAACGCGAATAAATGGTCGAGATGCTGACCGGCTGCCTCATCGGTTTCGCGGGCGATGACGAATGCCGACAAGCCAAAACGCAACGGCTCGTGCGCCGCGGGGCGCTCGCGGCCCGACACATCTGCGATCAATCCCTTGACGTCATTCAGCGGCTGGCCGTTGATGAACCACACGTCGCCCTTGTCGGCAACTAGCTGGCGCGCCGGTTCCGATTCGCCACCGACGTAGATGCGCGGACGGCTGCGAAACGGGTCCGTAGGCCGCAATAGATAGTCATCCACATTAAAATGCTCGCCGCGAAAGCTCGTGCGTTCGCCGCGCAGCAACGCGTCGACTACCGTTATCCACTCACACCCGTAGGCATAACGCGCGTCGTGCTCCGCGAAACCGATGCCGGCGCGCTCCAGTTCAGGGCGATTCCATGCGTTGACGAGATTGATCGCGAAACGCCCGCCGCTGATGTGTTCGATCTGCTGCGCCATCTTCGCCAACACCACAGGGTGATACAGATAGGGCTTGATCGCGGCGATGATTTCGATGCGCTCGGTCAGCGCCGCGAGCGCGGCCGATGCGGTCCACGCTTCGAGTTGATCGAAGTCGGGATTATGCGGGTTGATCGTGTGTTGCGCGACCAGCACGGAGTCGTAGCCAAGCCGCTCGGCTTCGAGAACGAGCGCTTTGTTTCGCGCCCACGACGCGTCGTACGGTTCATCGGGGTCTTGCAGCGCGGCGCGGCTACCGTGAACCAGCGCCCAGATACCGAAGCGGGGAGGCAGTGTTGACATAGTGCAGAAATCTCCACGGGAAAAGCGTACTCTTCAACTTGCATCAAACCTTGAATGATGAGCGATGCCGCCGCCGCGCGTTCCAATTTCTGCCTACATCGATCGATGAAATCAATCTTTGGCCGTGCGCCGTTCCTTTATATATTCATCGATTCCGCATACCCACATGGATCTCGATCGATGCCCCTCGCTTTTTTCGGCTCCCGAAGCCTGCGACGCCTCTGCGTGTGCCTGACGTTGATCGGCGGCGTGCTGTCGGCCGGCGTGGCATGCGCCCCGTCCCTTTTGCTGAGCGCTTTGGCTAAAAAGTCCTAAGGCCGCGCAAGCGGCCTTAGTCGTTTTAGTGCGTGCTATGCGTGCTTTTTACAGCTGAGCAGGTGCCGTGGAGACTTCCGGATTCCGCGCCACACCGAACCTTTCGTTGTGCGCTTTTCCATTCAGATAGAAGTCACCGATAGCGGCTTCGCGGATGATCGCCGGATTGTGTGACGCCAGCACCCGCGCATTGCGCCAATAGCGGTCGAAGCGGCGCGTCTCGCTGGTTGCCGAGGCGCCGCCCACTTCGAACAGCAGGGTAGCCGCCTGCAGCGTCTGCTCGATAACGATCTGCTGCGCCTGGAAAGTCTGGATGTCCAAGCGGATATAGGTCTGTTCGTCAGTGCGGCCTTCCTGTCGCCCCACCGACACTTCATCGATCGCGCGGGCGAGCGACGTACTGATGCTCTGTGTGGAATAAGCAAGGCTCGCCAGGCGGCCGACTACACGATGCACCAACGGATTGTCGCGCGGACTCGACTCCCCCGGAATACCGAAGGTTCTCGTTTTGCCTTGCGTGAACGCCACGGCATCGCGCAACGCCGCGCGGCTGATACCGGCCAGGTTTGCGACATGCAGCGCTTGATAGTAGGCGGTAAGCAGGCTGTTGCGGCGAGGTTCAGAGGCGCTATAGCGACGATACAGATTGTCAAGAGAGACCGGCACGTGCTCGAAACGCGCCGTGCCGCTGCCGGTGAGACGCTGCCCGAAGCCATCCCAATCGTCGATCCGGGCGAGGCCCGGCGTATCGCTCTTGACGAGCACGCGCACGTCGCTTTGCCCGTCGTGTGCGGTGACGTCGACCCAATCCGCGTAGAGCGTGCCGGTGGTGTAGTACTTCTCGCCGTCGAGATGCCACGCGCCGTCGGTTTGCGTGAGGCGCACGCTGTTATTGGTGACGCCGGTGCGTTCGGACACGGCGCCGCCGATGATCTGACCTTGCGCGATACGCGTGAGCCATCGGTCACGCAGCGGCTCATCGCCATTTTCCAACAACGCTTCGATAAAGCCGCCATGCACACGCAGGATTTGCGGAAGGTTGGAGTCTGCTTCGCCGAGACGCGTGACCAAGGCGAAGAATTCCGTGAGCGAAATACCATCGCCGCCATAGCGCTTCGGCACGCGCAGTTTGGTGTAGCCGGCTTCGCGCAACCATTCCACTGGCGCGTAGGCCAGTTCGCGATTCTGTTCGCGGTCTACGGCGCCTTCGGCGATACGGGCGAATACGGGGGCGAAACGATGGGTTAGTTCGTCTTCAGCAAACAGTTCTGCTGCGTCTGCGGCGGTATGGTTTGGGTTTTGGTGTGATTCAGATACTGACATGAGTTCTCCAAAGCGGGGCGGGCGCCGGGCGCAATCTGAGAACGGTACGGGAGTGGGCGGGGTGCTAGCAACGAAGTATTTGGTCGATTCTTAGAAGAAGTAGTGAAATGGCCTTACAGGCAGAAAGCCTACTTCATTCCGGCAACCGCACGCCTGCGCGCCAGGACCCTCACGGCAAGCAAACACACCCCCATCACAGTCAGCGACAGGACCGTAGTCATTGTCCCAAGCGCGTAAATCACCGGCGTAGTCACCGAAGTAGTCAGCCCCTGCAACTCAAGCGGCAAAGTATTTTGATCCCCAATCGCCTGCGAGGTGCGAGCAATCTCATCCCATGAAAGCGTGAACCCGAACATGGCGACGCCCACCACCGAAGGTCCAATAATCGGCAGGACGACATGCCGGAAACTCTGCCAAGGCGTGGCGCCCAGATCCCGCGAAGCCTCTTCATAAGCAGGATTGAAGCGGTTGAAAACAGCAAACATCACCAGCAAACCGAACGGCAGCGTCCACGTCAAATGCGCGCCCAGCGCCGACGTGAACAGGCCCATCGAAGTCGTATAGGTATCGGCAAAAGACTGATACCCCCACGCGGAAGCAAGATACTTCACACCGTTGTCCAGCAACCGGAACGTCAAGCCGATCCCAAGCGAAACGATAATGGACGGCATGATCAGACTGGCAACCGACACGTAAAACACCGCTGTATCCCCGCGAAATCGCCGGCGAAAAGCCAACCCCGCCGCCACGGAGAACAGAACGGTCAGCACGGTGACCGCCAACGCGAGCCGCACGGATCGACCAAACGCAGCCCAGATATCGACATCGCCGACACCATCGCGCAGCACGGCAAACCAATGCAGCGACACACCGCGCATCGGAAACGTCAATCCGCCCTCGGGGCCCTGAAACGAAAGAATGAAAATCGTAATCACCGGTCCATACAGGAACAGGACGAACAGCCCGAACAGCAGCGCGAGCCAGTAAAAGCTCGCCGGTCGATGCTCCCGATGTTTGTGACGAATGGCCTGCATCTTCACAGCTCCTTGCGGATGTCGACCACCCGCGTCAAACCCCACACGATCATCAACACCACCGCCAGCAGAATGATCGCGTTGGCTGCCGCTGCGGGAAATTGCAGGTAGCCGGTCTGCACCTGAATGATCTTGCCGACCGATGCGATCTGCTGCCCACCCATCACGCCGACGGTCAGGAAATCGCCCATCACGATCGTGATCACGAAGATCGACCCGATCACGATGCCGGTCTTCGACAACGGCAACACTACGTCGCGAATCACTTGCCAGCCGCTCGCGCCGGCATCGCGCGCGGCTTCGAGCAACGAGCGGTCGATGCGCATCATCGCGTTGAAAATCGGCACGATCATGAAGAAGGTGTAGAGATGCACGAACGCCAGCACGACCGAGAAGTTCGAATACAGCAACCATTCGAGCGGCTGATCGATCAGATGCGCACCCAGCAGCGCCTGATTGACGAGGCCGTTACGGCCAAGGAGCGGCATCCACGAGATCATGCGAATCACGTTCGACGTCCAGAACGGAATCGTGCAGACAAGGAAAAGTATCGTCTGCATGCTCGTCGTGCGCACGTGGAACGCGAGGAAGTAAGCGATCGAAAAGCCCAGCAGCAAGGTCACGGCCCACACGATCGCGCAGAATGTGAGCGTCGACCAATACGTCTTGAAGGTCACGCAGACGTCCGTCATCGACGAACAGCCGTTGAAAATGGCCGCGTAGTTTTTCAGCGTGAAGGCGGGAATGATCTGGTATTCGTTGAAGTCCCAGAAACTGACGATCAACGTAATCACCAACGGCACGATGAAAAACAGCAGGAACGTCAGCGAAAGCGGCGTCGCCTGCAACCATGCCGGCGCGCGCCGGTGTTTGACGGGTTCGTCCTGCGCGTGAGAGGGAAGGTCGATCGTTGCCATGGGCGGATATCTGTGGAAGCACTACGCGGCGGATTTGCTGCGCCATTGAAGAACTGCCGGCCTGTCATGCACCGGCAGTCCGGCATGCGATTCAGTCGCTCAAGCCACGCTCAAGCCGCGATCAAGCCGCGATGAACTCGTTCCACTTCTGAACCATATAGATGTTCTCGTCCATCACCGCATTCCAGCAGGCAATCGCACCCATGCGCTGGTTGTAGGACCCGCCGTCGCGCACGGTGCCGGCTTTCTCGAGCAGCTGGCCATCGGGCGCCTTGATGTCCTGCGCGGCCGCTTTGCCTTCGATCCAGTAGTCCCATTCGTAGGGCTGCATGTGCGTTTTCGCTGTCTCGAGCACACCCGAGTAATAACCTTGACGCATCAGGTAGGCGCCGGCCCAGCCGTCCTGGAACCAGTTGACGAACTCGTACGCAGCGTCGAGCTTCTTGCCCTGCAGCGAGCGCGGAAAGCCGAAACCCGACGCCCACGAGCGATAGCCTTCCTTGAGCGGCTGGAACTTGCAGGCGATGCCCATGGTGCGCACTTTGGTCACGGCCGGCGACCACATCGACTGGATCACCACTTCGCCCGAGGCCATCAGGTTGACGCTTTCGTTGAAGTCTTTCCAAAACGCGCGGAACTGGCCGGCGCGCTTGGCTTCGATCAGGATCTTGATGGTCTGGTCGATCTCGGCCTTGGTCATGTTGCCTTTGTCGCCGTATTTCACGTGACCCATCGCCTCGATCGCCATTGCCGAATCCATGATGCCGATCGCGGGAATGTTCAACAGCGCAGCCTTGCCCTTGAATTGCGGATTGAGCAGTTCAGCCCAGCTGTCGATCGGGCGTTTGATGAGGTCGGGCCGAATGCCGAGCGTGTCCGCGTTGTACGTGGTCGGAATCAGCGTCATCCATTCGGTCGGCGTCGCGGAGAATTCGGTGGAGCGCGGACCGGTCAGGAACATCACCTTCTTCGGCGCGGTGCCCTGATCGCCGATCTTCTTGCCGTTGACTTCACCGCGCGTCAGCACTGGCGTGATCTTGTCGGCGAGCTTGATGCGCTTCGCGTCCATGCCCGCGAGCGTGCCGGCCGGAATCAGTTTCTTGAGCGCGAAATATTCGGTGTCGACAATATCGAACGAGTTGGGCTGCGTGATGATGCGCTTGGCCACATCGTCAGTCGTCACCGGTACGTACTGGATGTCGATGCCCGTGTCTTCCTTGAATTTCTTCGCGATGTCGGCGCTCTGATTCACCGCTGTGCCGAGGTAGCGCAACGTGATCTTCTCCTGCGCATGCACGTACGGAAAACCGGCAATACCGGCCGCCGCCACGGCGCCCTTGATGAACGTGCGGCGCGACAGGCCTTTTTCCGTCAGGTCGGATGGGGCCGCTGCCGGGCTCTCGTTCGCTTCACTCATTGTCTTCTCCTCAGTTGACGTTCGCTTGACGTTCGCTTGATCTTTAATCAACGCTTGTTTGTCGTTCGGTTGAAGCTTCTCGTTCAGACGTACTCTTCGCTGCCATGCCACTTTAGTGTCGCGCAAGCGCTCAGGCGGCCAGCGGATGCGCGTCCTGCTCGTTCCACCAGACCACCACGCGTGCGTCGGGGCCGAGCCGCGCCGGGTCATAGTCGCTGTCGCTCACCAGAGAGATCAGTTCAGGCGAGCCGTCGAGCGGATCGAGTGTCATGCGCAAATGGGTACCCTGGTACTCCGCTTCACGGACCTTGCAGGGCACGCCGCCGATTCGGGTCAGGCCACTCTCACCGGTCGCCGTTTGGACGGGCGTGACGCCGTGCGGCACCACCCGCAGATGATCGGCGCGCACGGTAAACGAGCGGCCGTTCGCGTTGAATACGTTGTGACCGCCGAGAAACCGCGCGACGAATTCGGTGCGCGGACGGTTGAAGACTTCGTGCGGCGTGCCGCTTTGTTCGATCCGCCCGTGGCTCATCACGACCACCAGATCGGCAAGCGCCATCGCTTCTTCCTGCGAGTGCGTGACGTGCACGAACGTAATGCCGAGTTCTTTCTGCCAGCGCTTGAGTTCCGCTCGCATCTGCACGCGCAGGAAGGGATCGAGCGCGGACAGCGGTTCGTCGAGCAATAGACAGCCCGGTTGATTCAGCAACGCACGCGCGAGCGCTACACGTTGCTGCTGACCACCTGATAGCTGCGCCGGTTTGCGTTCGGCATACGCGGACATCGCGACCAGCTCCAGCAGTTCGCCGGCACGCTTGCGGCGCACATCCTTCGTGATGCCGCGCATTTTCAGGCTGAACGCGACGTTGTCGAGCGCGCTCAGATGCGGGAACAGCGCATAGTTCTGAAACACCATGGCCGTGCCGCGGGCAGCGGGTTCCTCACGCGTGACGTTGCGGCCCGCGATCAGAATGTCACCTTCGGTGACCGATTCATGCCCGGCGATCATGCGCAAGGTCGAGGTCTTGCCGCATCCCGACGGCCCGAGCAGGCAGCAGTACTGACCGCCGGCAATGCGCAGATCGATGGCGTCGACGGCAAGCGAGTCGCCGTATTGCTTCGACACATGCACCAGTTCGATATCGGCGGCTTTGGTTTCGAGTACCGTTGAAGCAGGCTGAATCATTAAGTGGGTGTCCTCGTGAACGGCAAAGAGCGGGCACGCGAAAAATCACACGCGATGCCTATGCGAAACGATCCAAATGCAAGACATGTGCCACCCATCGCATCGTGCCGCTCGCCAATTGCAAACGCGCCGGTGTGCTTAACGTCGACGAGTTGGCTCACATATTGCAAACGATCTGCAGCGTCGATCGTCAGCGATTAAAGAGATTTTTTTGCGCGATCGCGGTGCGTCCTCGGTCCGTCCCGGGGCATGATCCGGCCAACTCGGTTCATCCGGGGCGCCACGCGTCGCTTTTCGCCACTCACGGCTTCTTTACATGAACGACACACGGAACATGCCCGCAGCACAGACCCGCGCCCGTCAATTGATCACCACTCATGGCCGCTTTACGTATCGCCCGATCACGGACAGCGACGCGTTCCGCTGGCCCGGCGATAGTGGACTCGCGGTCTACCTCGGCTTCAACATCGAACACTTTGCGTTCGGCGAGGGACTCGGCGCCGCACTGGGCCCGATCTCCCCGCAACCGGATGTGCTGAACCATAGCTGGCGCGAATACGGCAACCGCGTGGGCGCGTGGCGCTGCATCGAACTGTTCGACCAACTGGACATGCCCGCGGGCACGCTCATCAATACCGCGCTCTACGACCATTGCCCGGAATTGATCGAGGCATGCGTGGCGCGTGGCGACGAACTGATCGGCCATGGGCACACCAATGCGCATCGGCAAAGCGACCTCGACGAAAACGGCGAACGTGAGCTGCTTCTGCATTGCCGCGAACGTATCGCCGAAACGTCCGGCACGCCGCCGGCAGGCTGGCTCTCGCCTTGGATATCGGAATCACACTTGACGCCCGATCTGCTGGCTGAGACCGGATATCGCTACACGCTGAACTGGTGTCACGACGATCGTCCGGTGCGCATGGCCACACGTGGCGGCCCGCTATGGTCGATTCCGTACCCGCAGGAACTCAACGATCTGCCGATGATGGTGGGCCGCCATATGGACGGCCGCGCGTTCGCCGACATGATCATCGATCAGTTCGACGAGATGCTCGAACAGGCCAATCGCGGCACGCAGCCCCAGGCGCTCGTCATGGGCATCGCGCTGCATCCTTATCTGGTGGGGCAGCCCTACAGACTGCGGCATCTGCGCCGCGCGCTCGAACATATCGCCGCGGCACGAGCGACCGGCGATGTGTGGATGACGACGCCAGGCGCGATCGCGCGTCACATGGACGAACTGGAGCGGGACGGCGTGCTGCGCCCCGAGGTCGCATGAGCATGAGCCCGAACGCCGGCGCGGCCACCGCCAGAAAAACGCCGAAAGAGGAGGCGGACGTCGACGCGCGCATCTATCAGTCGATCTTCGACGGCGTGCTGAATCATCGTTTGACGCCCGGCACGAAGCTGCCGGAACCCGAGTTATGCCAACTGTTCGGCGTGGGCCGCGCGATCGTGCGGCGAGTGCTGGAAAAGCTCGCCTACGACGGCATCGTCGTGCTGCGGCCGAACAAAGGCGCGGTGATCGCCGAGCCGACGCCCGAAGAAACGCGCGAGATCTTCGAGGCGCGGCGCTCGGTCGAACGCATGCTGGTCGAGCTTGCCGTGCAGCGCGCGAGTGCCGGGGACATCAACGCCTTGCGCCAGCAGTTGGCGAGCGAGCACGAGGCGATGCATCGCTTCGACCAGCCTTCGTGGGCCACGCTCGCCAGTGGCTTTCATATGCGCATCGCCGCGCTGGCGGGCAACTCGATTCTGCAAAACTATCTGAAGGAACTGGTTTCGCGCTGCTCGCTGATTGTCGGCGTGTATGAACCACCGGGGCATGCGCCGTGCGAGCACGCAGAGCATGCGGCGATCGTCGATTGCATCGAGGCACGCGATGCAGCGGGTGCAATGGGCCATATGGAAGCACATCTTCGGGATATCGAAGAGCGGATCGAAACCTCGAGGATGCGTGGCGAGAAAAGCCTCGGCCAGTTGCTCGGCATCACCGGCTACGCCACTCGAACCTAGGCTTCCAAACGTGGAAATCGACTTCGAAACGAATACCGGTGCGGGTCCGCTCTCAGCCGGCGCGAAACCAATCGCCGCGTTGCTAGACCCCGAGCGCGCGGCCATCGCTGCGCGGATCGTGAGCGCCTGAGGCCAAGCCATCTGCCTCGATGCGGATCACCCCGGGATGTCCCGCTAAAGGACTCTGCGCCGGGATGGCGCTGACTTCATGCCCACGCGCGGCAAGCGCCGCGAACACGTCGGCGCCGGCGTCTTCTTCGAGCTTCAAGGCATCGCGCGTGTCGGAGAAGGTCTTGCCAAGCAGAAAGCGCGGACGGGCGAGGGCAGTGAGCGGGTCCATCCCGTAGTCGATCAGGCGCGTGAGGATCGCGGCCAGCGTTTGCGGCTGACCGTCGGCGCCTTGTGTGCCGAACAGCAGGTGCGGCCGGCCATCCTTCAGATACATGCCGGGGTTGAGCGTATGGAACGGTCGCTTACCCGGCTGCACGGCGTTGTGATGCAGGGGATTCGTGCTGAACGACGCGCCGCGGTTGTGCCACAGAATCCCCGTATCGCCTGCCACCACGCCGCTACCCCAGTCGAAGTAAACGGTTTGCAGAACACTGACGCTGCGGCCTTCGCTATCCGTCGCGCCGATAAACACCGTGTCGCCCGGGCGAAACACATGGGGCCAGGCGCGCGCTTCACGCGGATTGATCGAGCGTGCATGCGCATCGAGCGTAGCGGGCGAGAGCATGTCGTCGACCGGCACGCTGTTGAACTCAGGATCGGACACGAAGCGGTCGCGGTCCACGAATGCACATTTCACGGCTTCCACCAGCAGATGGTAGTAATCGGCACTGCCTTCTGCAATCTGCTCAAAATCGAAACGATCGAGGGTGCCCATGATCTGCAGTGTCGTCACACCTTGAGTCGGCGGCCGCATGCTGACCAGTTCGCCGCCACGATAGGCGACACGCAAGGGCACTTCATCACGCGCTTGCGTTCGCGCCAGGTCGCTCAACGTCAACGGCGAGCCGGCCTCGCGCAAACCACGCGCGATCCGCTCTGCAAGCTCGCCTTCATAGAATTCGTGCGCGCCGAAGCGGGCAATCCGCTCGATGCTCTTCGCCAGCGCGGGCTGTGAGAAGCGTTGGGCGATGGCGGGAATGCGGCCATGCGGCGCAAAAGTCGCCGCAAAGCCGGGCAGCAAACGCAATTCATTCGCGCGAAGTGTTTGCCAGAAATGCTGCGAAGGCGTGACCGGAAATCCATCCGCTGCATATTCGAGCGCGCGATCAAACAGCGATGCCCATGATTGCCGCCCGCCCCATGACGCCCGGCTGATTTGATACGCCTGATTCCACGTATCGACGGTCGCGGCCGTGGTGATCGCAGACGCCGCCCCGCGCAGAGGAATAGCGCCGTCGAACTCAGGCAACTGCGCCGCGGCCTGGCCGATGCCCGATACCGTGCGCAACATCCCTTGCCGGTCGCCGATCACCCAGAAAGCGTCGCCGCCGAGTCCCGTAAAATGCGGATACGTCACGCACAGCGCCGCGCCGATGGCGATCGCGGCTTCGATCGCATTGCCGCCCGCGCGCAATACGTCGAGGCCCGCGGCGCTGGCAACTGCATGCGGGCTGGTGACCATGCCGCCGGCGCTGCTGGCGAGTCTTATATCGTGCATCGCTACTCCGCTGCTGGGGATGAGCTGTGAGTGAGCTCGTCGGAGTATCGAGTATAAGTTCGCACGCCGTGCCGAAGTAAATCAGCGCGCAGCGGCAATATGCAGTCAACACCGCGCACGAGCATGAATCGCGCGGCGTGAGCACATGTGCTCATGTGCTCATGTGCTCACGTGCTCACGTGCTCACGTGCTCATGTGCTCACGTGCTCACGTGCTCACGTGCGCTAAGCAGCGTTGTGCGCTGCGCTCAAAGCGATGCCAACGCCTGATCCAGGTCCTCGAGCAGATCGTCGATATGTTCGATACCCACGGATAGCCGCACCGTCTCCTCACGCACGCCCGCGCGCGCCAGCTCTTCTGGTGACAACTGCCGATGCGTGGTCGACGCCGGATGCGTAACCAGTGACTTCGCGTCGCCGATATTGACGAGGCGCGTGAACAGTTTCAGTCGATCCTGGAAGCTCGCCCCCGCGGCGCGGCCGCCCTTTACGCCGAACGTCAGGATGCCCGGGCCGCGTCCCGACAGGTAGCGCTTCACAAGCGCATGGTCCGGATGGCCAGGCAGCCCGGCGTAGCTCACCCACTCGGCCTTGCTGTGCTCCTGCAGATGCCGCGCAATCCTCAACGCATTCTCGCTGATGCGATCCATGCGCAGCGCGAGCGTCTCGATGCCTTGCAGGATCTGGAACGCGTTGAACGGCGAGATGGCCGCGCCGATGTTACGCAGCGGCACGACACGCGCGCGTCCGATATAGGCAGCCGGGCCGAGCGCTTCGGTGTAGGTGACGCCGTGATAACTCACGTCTGGCGTGGTCAGACGCTTGAACCGTTCGGCATGCTTCGCCCAGGGAAACTTGCCCGAGTCGACAATCGCGCCGCCGATGCTGGTGCCGTGGCCGCCGAGATACTTGGTGAGCGAATGCACGACGATGTCCGCGCCATGCTCGAACGGCCGTAGCAGATAGGGCGACGGCACGGTGTTGTCGACGATCAGCGGCACGCCGTGACGATGCGCGATCTCGGCAAGCGCCGCGATGTCGGTGATGTTGCCAAGCGGATTGCCGACCGACTCGACGAAGATCGCTTTGGTGCGCTCGTCGATCAGGGCTTCGAACGAAGCTGGCTCACGCGGATCGGCGAAACGCGTGGTGATGCCGTATTGCGGCAGCGTATGGGCGAACAGGTTGTAGGTGCCGCCATACAGCGTGCTCGACGAAACGATGTTGTCGCCGGCTTCGGCGATCGTCAGGATCGAATAGGTGACCGCCGCCTGGCCCGACGCGACCGCCAGCGCGCCCACGCCGCCTTCGAGCGCGGTGACGCGTTGCTCGAGCACGTCCTGGGTCGGATTCATGATCCGCGTATAGATGTTGCCGGGCACCTTCAGATCGAACAGGTCGGCGCCGTGCTGCGTATCGTCGAAGGCGAAGGCCGCGGTCTGATAGATCGGCACGGCTGCCGCGCGGGTGGTCGGGTCAGGCTGATAGCCGCCGTGCACCGCAATCGTTTCGAGGCGCCAGTTGGCGGATGCGGACTCGCTCATGATCGGTCTCCAGAGATTAGGGCTTGGGTTGCGTCGCGTGATGAGTGGCGATTATTGAACGCTTTGCCCGCGCGCTTTAGCACGTTTTTTCGCTTGCTTAGCTGGTTTGGTTTGATGTGCTGCGCGGCGTACTACCGGTCGTTTGCGCGTCGTCGACAGGATTGTGTTTCCCAACTGCCTACGATCGCGACGCACCGTGCGCGCGAAGCGCGAATGCAGGGCGCGGGAGCCCCGAGTTGGGGAGCGGTGCACCATGACGCTTTGCTCACAGGGCGGCAGCGCGGGCCGGCCTCGTCGCCGGAAAATCGTCCCAAAGCCAAACCTGGCAAGGCTGATAGCAGGTTCGGACGAACCTGGAATGCACCTGGCATAGCTCCTGCTAATTTGAGTCCAAACTTGTATTCAAGATTGAACTCAAGGAAAAACCAGTGTCTATTTCTTCGCCCCTGATGGTCCGTAGTCTCCTCGCGGCGTATGCCGCCAAACGTCTTACACCCACTGAAGTCGTGGCGTCGGCGCTTGCTCGCATCGTCGAAATCGACCGGCCGGAAGTCTGGATCTTGCGTGTGCCCACAGCGGACGTGCAGGCCCGCGCCCATGCGCTCGAAGCGCTTTACGAAGAGCAGGGCAGCGCCGTGTTCGAACGGATGCCGCTGTTCGGCGTGCCGTTCGCGGTCAAAGACAATATCGACGTCGCCGGCTTGCCGACCACCGCCGCGTGCGAGCCTTTCAGCTATACGCCGGACACCTCGGCATTCGCTGTGCAGCGCCTCATCGACGCCGGCGCGATCCTGATCGGCAAGACCAATCTCGACCAGTTCGCGACCGGCCTCGTCGGCACGCGTTCGCCTTTTGGCGCGGTGCGGCACACCGAGTTTCCACAGCGCGTGTCCGGCGGGTCGAGTTCCGGGTCGGCGGTTGCCGTGGCCGCGGGTTGCGTGGCCTTTTCCCTCGGCACTGACACTGCCGGCTCGGGTCGCGTGCCGGCCGGGTTCAACGGGCTTGTCGGCCTGAAGCCGTCGCTCGGACTTGTCAGCAAGCGCGGTGTCATGCCGGCGTGCCGTAGCCTCGACACGATCTCGGTGTTCGCTCACGACGTCGACGATGCGTGGCGCGTGTTTAGTGAAATCGCGCGTTTCGATCCGCTCGACGGCTACTCGCGCAAGGTACCGAGTCTCGGCCTCTTGCGTGGCGCGCCGCGGATCGGTGTGCCGGATCACCTCGAGTTCTTCGGCGACGCAGCGGCGAATCAGGCGTTCTCCGCCGCACTCGATACGCTCTCGACGCATCTGCATCTCGATCCCACGCCGATCGATTTCCAGCCGCTGAGGCAAGTCTCCGCGCTGCTCTACGACGGCCCGTGGGTGGCGGAACGGCGCGCCGCGCTTGGCGCATTCTTCGAGACGAATCACGAAGCGATCGACCCGGTGGTCGCAACCGTGATCGGCAAAGCGGACCGCTTCAGTGCCGCTGACGCGTTCAACGGCCAGTACGCACTCGCCGACCTGAAGCGCCATGCCGAACAGCTTTTCGAGGCAATCGACATCCTGGTCGTTCCGACCACACCGACGCATCCGTTGATCGCCGACGTGCAGGCCAATCCTGTCGAGTTGAACAGTCAGCTTGGCTATTACACGAATTTCGTCAATCTGCTCGATCTGTGCGCGCTGGCCGTGCCGTGCCAGCGTCGCCATGACGGCTTGTCAGCCGGCGTCACCCTGATCGCACCGAGCGGCGCGGACCGGCGTCTCGCCGAATTGGGCGCGCGGATCCAGGCGCTGTTCGCGAGCGCCAACCGCCCTCGGGGCGAGACCGCTGCCGCAGCCGAACCGACAACCAGAACGGGGACCGCAGGCACGGCGAACCTGATCGAACCGCTGCCGTTTCAGGAGCCGAGCGTTACGCTCGCCGTGGTCGGCGCGCATCTGCGTGGCCAGCCGCTGAACTGGCAACTTCAGGAAGCCGGCGCACGTTTTGTCGTGGCGACCCAAACCACCCCCGATTACACGCTTTACGCGCTGGCCAACACGCAACCGCCGAAGCCAGGGCTTGTGCGAGTATCCGACCAGCAAGGCGCGCCCATCGCCGTGGAAGTCTGGGAAGTGCCGCTGCGCACCTTCGGCAAGTTCGTCGCCGACGTGCCCGCACCGCTCGGCATCGGCACCGTGCAACTCGCCAACCACCTCACTGTGAAAGGCTTCATCTGCGAGCCGTCGGCGGTGAGCGACAGCAGTGGCGCAACCGACATCACTTCGTTCGGCGGCTGGCGCGCTTATCTCGACAGCCTGAATGTCAACTGAACGCCAACGCTCCTCAACCCCCAACCAGGAATTGGACATCATGACCAGCCGCCGGAATTTCATCAAGAGCGCCAGCCTGTTGACGCTCGGCAATATCCTGCCGATTCAATCGGTGTTCGCCGCGCCGAAGACGACGGTCGGCGTGATCTACGTCGGCGCGCGCAGCGACTACGGCTACAACCAGGCTCAGGCAACGGCCGCCGCCGTCATCAAGAAGATGCCCGATGTGAAGGTGGTGGAAGAGGAGAACGTGCCGGAAACCATCGCCGTGCAGAAGACCATGGAAGCCATGATCGAACAGGACGGCGCCACGCTGATTTTCGCGACCTCGTTCGGTTACTTCGATCCGCATGTGCTGAAGATGGCGGCTAAATATCCGAAGGTGCGTTTCGCGCATTGCGGCGGTTTGTGGAAGCAGGGCAACCCGTCGAACATCACCAGCTACTTCGGCTATATCGACGAATGCCAGTACCTGAACGGCGTAGTCGCGGGCCATATGACGAAGAGCAAAAAGCTCGGCTTCGTCGCCGCCAAACCGATTCCGCAGGTGCTGCGCAACATCAATTCGTTCACGCTTGGCGCGCAGTCCGTCGATCCGTCGATCACCACGCAGGTGATTTTCACGGGCGACTGGTCGATGCCCGTGAAGGAAGCGGAAGCCACCAACAGTCTCATCGATCAGGGGTGCGATGTGCTGACCTGTCACGTCGACGGTCCGAAGGTCGTCGTGGAGACGGCGGAAAAGCGCGGCGCGATGAGTTGCGGCTATCACGCGAGCCAGGCAGCGCTCGCGCCGAAAGGCTATCTGACCGGCGCGGAATGGGACTGGGCAACACCGTATAAGCAGTTGGTCACGGGCGCGCAAGTCGGCACGCCGCAACCCAATGTGCTGCGTGGCGGGTTGAAAGAAGGCTTCGTGAAGATGTCGCCGTATGGCGCGAAAGTCACCGCGCAGGCGAAGCAGAACGCCGACTCGATCAAAAGCAGCATGGTGGCCGGCAATTTCGTTATCTTCAAAGGCCCGATGAAGGACAACAAGGGCGGCACAGCAATCGCCTCCGGCGCGAGCCATATACAGACCGACTACACGCTCGAAAGCATGAACTATTTGGTGGCGGGCGTCGTCGGCCAGATCTGATGGCGGCCTGCGTGGTTGTATGAGTGTGCGTGAGTTGGCATGAAAGAAGGAACCCTGATGCGCCCCAATGCCCCTACCGCGAGAGTGATGCTGTCGCTCTTGCCCGCGCTGCCCACCGCATTGGCGGTGCTCGGCACGCTGCTGCTGTTCTCGCTGTTCCTGCTGGTGCAGGGGCAGCCGGCGCTCGATGCGATCGGGCTGATCTTTGAAGGCGCATTCGGCTCGTCGTTCGCGTGGCAGAGCACCTTGCTGCGCGCCTCGCCGCTGATGCTGACCGCGCTGTGCGTCGCGCTGCCCGCCCAGGTCGGACTGATCGTGATCGGCGGCGAGGGTGCGCTCGCGCTGGGCGGCATGTGCGCGGCGATCGTCCCGCAGATGCTGCCGCACGGCACGCCCTGGCTGCTCGCCACGCCGTTGATGGCGGTAGCCGGCATGCTGGCCGGCGGCATCTGGATCGGCGCGGTCGGCGCGCTGCGGCAATGGCGTGGCGTCAACGAGACGATCAGCAGCCTGTTGATGTCGTATATCGCGATCGCCCTCTTCAAGCATCTGGTGGAAGGGCCGTTGCGCGACCCCGCGAGCCTGAATAAACCGTCCACCTATCCGGTACCCGACGCGATGATGATCGGTTCGATCCCCGGACTCGATACGCATTGGGGACTGTTCTGGGGCGTCGTCGCGTGCATCGCGGCGTGGGTGTTCGTGAAGTTCAGCACCAAGGGTTTCGCGATGCGCGTGGTGGGCGGCAGCAATCGCGCCGCGCGTCTGGTCGGCTTGCCGGTCAATCTGCTGGCTCTTGCCGCGTGCGTATTGGGCGGCGCTGCGGCGGGACTCGGCGGCATGTTCGAAGTCGCGGCGGTGCAGGGCAGCGCGAATGCATCGTTGCTGGCGGGTTATGGCTACGCGGGCATTCTCGTCGCGTTCGCCGCACGCCAGAATCCGCTCGCGATCATCGCGTGCGCGCTGATGATCGGCGGCATCGAGGCGAGTGGTTCTCTGCTGCAACGGCGGCTCGATCTCCCCGACGCCACCACGCTCGTCTTGCAAGGCCTCCTGTTCGCGAACCTGCTTGCATGGGAAGCGCTCGGCGGGCGCATCGCCGCATGGCGCGTCAAATTGCAGGCCGCCGCGCAGACCGACCTTCCCGTGCAACTGGAGCAGACCCATGCCTGATATGCATTCGCCCATTGTGATCCTGTTGCTGTCGTTGTTCGCCGGTGCGATCCGTGTCAGCACGCCTTATCTGTTCGTCAGTCTCGGCGAATGCCTGACCGAGAAGGGCGGCCGTGTGAATCTCGGTCTCGAAGGCATTCTTGTGTCCGGCGCGATGAGCGGCTATGCCGGTGCTTTTCTGACCGGCTCGCCGTGGGCCGGTGTGCTTGCGGCCGGTTTCGTCGGCTTGTTGCTTGGCTGCCTGCATGGCCTCGTGTGCTCGTTGCCGCGCGTGTCGGATATTGCGTTCGGCATCGCATTGATGCTGCTCGGCACCGGGCTCGCGTTCTATCTCGGCAAGCCCTTCATCGAACCGCAGGCGCCGATGCTGCCGTTCATCGATCTCGGCACGTGGACCTCGTCGCCGCAATTGCATAACGCGCTGCATATCAACTTGCTGTTCGTGATTGGCGTGGTGCTGGCGTTCGCACTGCAATGGGGTCTGCGCAATACCCGCTGGGGCATGGTGCTGCGGCTCGTCGGCGATCATGCCGAGACGGCGCGCGCCATGGGCTATCCGCTCACGCGTGTGCGCATCGCCGCGACGGCGGTGGGCGGCGTGTTCGCGGGTATTGGCGGCGCGTATCTGTCGCTGGTTTATCCGGGCAGCTGGAATGAAGGGCTTTCCAGCGGACAAGGACTGATGGCGGTCGCGCTGGTGATCTTCGCGCGCTGGCAGCCGTTGCGTTGTCTGTGGGCCGCACTGCTGTTCGGCGCGGCCGGCGCACTCGGGCCCGCATTGCAGGCGATTGGCGTGACGAGCGGCTACTACCTCTACAACGCCGCGCCGTATGTGCTGACGCTCGCGATCATGATCGTCAATTGCCGTCCGGATCGGACGCTGGCTGGTGCGCCGGGGGAACTGAGCTTGACCCGCTGAACGGCTGCTCACTGAATCCGACTCGCCGAGTTTGAGCCAAAGAATCTGAATCGGTGAGATTGAACCGTTGAACGTGGCTAGTTGACGATGAACCGCCGAACCGACTCGCCGAGCCCGAGCTAGCCACACTGATTTTGCCCTGCCTTGCGTGCTTTCAAGGACCAGTTAAGGATCTCACCACCATGAACCGATTCATCGAAGCAAAGCCCTATCCGTGGCCCTACGACGGTAACCTGCGGCCGGACAACACGGCACTCGTGATCATCGACATGCAGACGGATTTCTGTGGCCACGGCGGCTATGTCGACAAAATGGGCTACGACCTGTCGCTGACGCGCGCGCCGATCGAGCCGATCAAAAGCGTCCTGAAGCCGATGCGCGAGCTGGGCTTCACGATCATTCACACGCGCGAGGGGCATCGGCCGGACCTCTCCGACCTGCCCGCCAACAAACGTTGGCGCAGCCGCCGCGCGGGCACTGACGGCGTAGGCATCGGCGATGACGGCCCATGCGGCAAGATCCTCGTGCGAGGCGAACCGGGCTGGGAAATCATCGACGAACTGGCGCCGCTGCCGGGCGAAATCATCATCGACAAACCCGGCAAGGGCTCCTTCTGCGCGACGGATCTCGAACTGATCCTGCGTACGCGCGGCATCGTCAATCTGGTGCTGAGCGGCATCACCACTGACGTCTGCGTCCACACGACCATGCGCGAAGCCAACGATCGCGGCTTCGAATGCACGGTGCTGGCCGACTGCTGCGGCGCGACCGACAAGAGCAATCACGACGCCGCGTTGCACATGATCACCATGCAAGGCGGCGTGTTCGGCACGGTGTCGGACTCGCACGCGCTGCTGGCTACGCTACTGGCCATAATGGCGGCGCCGGCAGCGGCGCTGGCCACTTCAGGCAGATAAATTATGTCGACCGCTCCGAAGGCATTGGGCGTGGAAGTGCTGAACGCAAGCAAATCGTTCGGCGCGTTCCGCGCGCTGGATAGCGTCTCGATCAAGGTCAAGGCCGGCACGATCCACGCGCTGCTCGGCGAGAACGGCGCGGGCAAGAGCACGCTCGTGAAAGGGCTGGTCGGCTATGGCGTGCTCGACGACGGACAGATCGCCGCCGATGGCCGTGAGGTCCACATCACGTCCCCGCGCGATGCGCAGGCGCTCGGCATCGGCATGGTGTATCAGCATTTCACGCTGGCGTCCGGCCTGTCGGTCGAAGAAAACCTGTTGCTCGCGCGCGGGCAGATGCCGTGGAAAATCAACTGGAAGGGCGAGCGCGCCGCGCTTACCGCATTCATGCAGCGCATGCCGTTTCGCTTGCCGCTCGACGCGCCGGTGGCCACGCTCGCCGCCGGCGAAAAGCAGAAACTCGAAATCCTGAAGCAGCTTTATTTGCAGCAGCGCTTCCTGATTCTCGACGAACCCACCTCGGTACTAACGCCGCAAGAAGCTGACGAAGTGCTCGGCCTGATGCGCGAGCTGACTTCGCGCGGCGAGCTGACCGTGCTGATGATCACGCACAAGTTCCGCGAAGTGATGGCCTACGCCGACGACGTCACCGTATTGCGCAAGGGCAGGCAAGTCGGCACGAGCGCGGTTGCCAACACCAGCCGTGACGAACTCGCCGCGTGGATGATGGGCACCGTCGCCACGCACGCCCCGAAGGAAGTCCCCTTGGGGGGCATCCAGAAGGAAGTCCCCGTGGGGAACGATGCGCCGGTGATGGCCGCGATGACGATGGAACGCGTGCCGCGCAAGCCAGTGGACGACACGGCGCAAGTGCGTCTCGCCCTGCGCGATGTTTCGGTCGAGGACGATCGCGGCCACACGGCGGTCAAGCACGCGACGCTCTCCGTGCGCGCGGGCGAAATCCTCGGACTGGCGGGCGTGTCCGGCAATGGTCAGAAGGAACTGGTGGAAGCGCTGGTCGGTCAACGTCGCGTGAAAACCGGCGACATGCAGGTGGCCGGCAAGGCCTATCATGCGAGCCGCGAAGAGATGACCCAAAGGCGCGTATTCGCGATACCCGAAGAGCCGCTGAAAAACGCCTGCGTCGCCGCGATGAGCGTGGCGCAAAACCTCGCGCTGCGCGACTTCGATCGCGAGCCGTTGCGGCGCGGCGGCTGGTGGCTCGACCGGCGTGCCGTGCGCGAGCGTGCCGCACAGTTGATCGGCGAATTCAATGTGCGTCCACCGCTGCCGGAACGCGCGATCGGCACGCTGTCGGGCGGCAATGTGCAGCGCGCGGTGCTGGCGCGCGAACTCGGACAGCCGGTGGATGTGCTGATCGTCGCAAACCCTGTGTTCGGTCTGGATTTCGCATCGGTCGCCGATATTCATGCCCGTCTGATGGCCGCACGCGATGCCGGCGCAGCGGTGCTGCTGGTCAGCGAAGACCTCGACGAACTGCTCGAACTGGCCGACCGCATCGTGGTGATCGCGGAGGGCAAACTGGTGTTCGAGACGCCCGCGGCGCGCGCGGATCGGACCGTGCTGGGTCAGCATATGGCAGGGCATGGCGACGCCCCGGCGCATCACGCTGCGCCCGTTGAAACAATCAAGGAAGCCATCGGATGACACCGCAAACCGAGTTGACGATCGACGCCCAGCCTGGCCCGTTCAGCCTCGCGCCCACGAAAACCGCGCTGATTGTGATCGACATGCAGCGCGATTTCATCGAACCGGGCGGCTTCGGCGAATCGCTTGGCAACGACGTGTCGCTGCTGGCTGAGATCGTGCCGACCGTCGCGGCGTTGCTGGCCTTCGCGCGCAGGCACCAATGGCTTGTCGTGCATACACGTGAATCGCATGCGGCGGATCTGTCCGACTGCCCGCCGGCAAAACGGCTCAGAGGCGCACCCAACGCCCGCATCGGCGACGCCGGACCGATGGGGCGCATCCTGATTCGCGGCGAGCCCGGCAATGCGATCATCGAACCGCTCGCGCCGCTTGCCGGCGAACTGGTGATCGACAAACCCGGCAAGGGCGCGTTCTACGCCACGCGGCTCGGCGAAGAGCTCGCGATGCGCGGCATTACGCATCTGGTGTTCGCAGGCGTGACCACCGAAGTGTGCGTGCAGACCTCGATGCGCGAAGCCAACGACCGCGGTTACGACAGTCTGCTGATCGAAGACGCCACCGCCAGTTATTTTCCTGCGTTCAAGCAGGCGACGCTCGACATGGTGCGCTCGCAAGGCGGCATTGTCGGCTGGACCGCACCGTTTTCTTCATTGACGAAACTCGACGAGACGATCCCGGCATGGAAATAAATCAGCCCGACGTGGTAGCTCAGGTGCAGGCAGCATTTGTCGAATACGAGCGGGCGTTGGTCGACAACGACGTCGCGGCGATGAACGCGCTGTTCTGGCATACGCCGGAGACGGTCCGCTACGGCATCGCCGAAATCCAGCACGGCGGCGAAGCGATCCGCGCATGGCGCGAGACCTGCGAGCCGGTGCCAAAGTCGCGCAAGCTGCATCGAACCGTGGTGACGACCTTCGGCACCGACTTCGCCACCGTCAGCACCGAATTCACCAGCGACGCGACGCCTTTGCTCGGCCGTCAAATGCAGACGTGGGCAAGGCTCGGTCCCGCCGACGGCTGGAAGATCGTCGCGGCGCACGTCAGCCTTATCGTTATGCCATGAAACGCCGATAATAAGAAAAAAGGGGATGTGGCATCAATGAACGACGACCCGACGAATCTGCTCGACACTCCCGCTGAGGCTGGCGCACCTGGCGCACCTGGCTCCACGGGCATGCAGGGCATGCCTGGCGTGCCGGCCGCGGCCAATCCGCTGGCCGAGCAGGTGTACCAGCAACTGAAGAACGATATCTTCAGCTTCCGCCTGTTTCCCGGCGACCGTTTTTCGGAGAACGGCATCGCGCAACACTACGGCGTGTCACGCACGCCGATGCGCGACGGCCTGTTTCGTTTGCAACGCGAGGGGTATCTGGAAGTCGGCTTCCGGCGCGGCTGGAAAGTGGCGCCGATTAATTTCGACCAACTCGATCAGCTCTACGATTTGCGCATCGTGCTGGAAGTGGCGGCCGTCGAACGCGTGGGCGCGGGCGGCGACGCCGCGCATGCGGCCGTCGAAGCGCTGAAGGCCGTATGGTGCGTCGAGCCCGAATTGCGCGAGAGCGACCCGGTGAAGATGTTCGGCATGGACGAGAATTTCCACCGTCAACTGGTCGCCGCGACCGGCAACGCGGAGATGCTGCGCGTGCATAACGAAGTGACCGAGCGCATCCGCATCGTACGACGGCTGGACTTTCTGAAGCCGCACCGCACGAGCGCCACCTACGACGAACATTCGACCATGCTGAACCTGATCGAACGCAACCGGGTGACGGAAGCGATCATCCTGCTGCGCGCACATATCACGCAGAGCAAGCTGGAAGTGCGCAAGATCACGCTGTCGATGCTGGCGGCGGCGCGCGATAGCAAGTTGCCGTTTGTGTCCTGAGTGACCTCAGTAAAATCCGCCCGGAAGCCATCGAATTCTGCTCTAGAACTATCACGCAACCACACGTCCCCGAGCGAATTGGAGAGCGACCTTTGCCCCACGCTCGCCAAGATATTCCGCCGTGAGCAGATCCGATTGCGGCAGGGAAACTTCCGCGCCCTCGTCAGCATTTCAATCAGGCGGAGCGCCTGTGCTCCTCGTCCTGGTAATACGCGTAGTCGGTGTAACCGACATGCGTGCCGCCCCAGAATGTCGAACGATCATAGTGAGTGAGGGGGAGCCTATGTTGCAAACGGCGTGGCAGGTCGGGATTAGACGTGAAGTACCGGCCAAATGCGACGAGGTCGGCATCGCCCTTGCGCAGGATTTCTTCCGCGCTATCGCCATTGAAGCCGCCGGCGGCAATGATTGGGCCGTCGAAAGCGCGGCGTAGCAGGGCAGCCGCCACCGGCTTCTGATGCTCATCGAGCGTTTCGACGCCTTTGATGCGTGGCTCGATAACGTGTAGATAGGCGATTCCAAACCTGTTCAATTGCTCTGCCGCATAGGTAAACGTCGCTTCGGGATTGGAGTCGGATATTGAACCCCACTGTCCGCTTGGCGATAAGCGCACGCCCACGCGGTTCGCCCCCCACACCGAAACCAACGCGGTGACGACTTCAATCAGGAAGCGCGCGCGTTTTTCGATGGTGCCGCCGTACGCATCTGTACGCTTGTTGGTGCCGTCCTGCAGGAATGTATCAGCCAGGTAGCCGTTCGCCGAATGCAGTTCAACCCCATCGAGGCCGGCAGCCAATGCGCGCTCGGCGCTTCTCCGGTAATACTCGATCACGGTCCGGATTTCGGGGACATCGATCGCACGGTGCATCGAAACCGGTACCCACCCGTTATGCGTCAACGCTTCGCCTTCGAACGGCACCTCGGATGGTGCGATCGGCGCCGCTCCGCCTGTCAGGTCGACGTGCGACTGGCGCCCGTCGTGTCCCAACTGCATGAAGATGCGGCCGCCCTTCGCATGGACGGTGTCCGCGATTTTTCTCCACCCCGCAATGTGTGAGTCGTCATAGATGCCAGGTGCACCGAGGTAGCCGCGGCTGTCGTAAGACACGTGCGTCGATTCGGTGATGATCAGGCCACCGGCGGAGGCGCGTTGGCTGTAGTACTCCAGCATCATCTCGCTGGGACTGTCGTCGCTGTTGGCGCGAAGGCGCGTGGTCGGCGCATGCACCACGCGATGATTCAATGTGTAAGGGCCGAATTGAAGCGGCGAGAAGAGTCTGGTCATCGTCAATCCTTGATGAATGTCGAATCCAATTGGCGTAGCGGTGAACTGGCGCTGCTTCATGTCTCACCTTATGCGGCAGTGACCGCGCCTTTTTGCACCCGAACCTGGTGCTTGCCGATGCTGGCCGTCAGGATCAACGCCGCGACTTCGCAGAGAGCGGCGGTCCAACCCAGGTTGTTCACCGAGGTGAAACTCAAGGTCACGGAACCGAGCGCGGCGCCGAGCGAAAAGCCGAGATACATGAACGAAGCGTTCAGCAACAGCCGGCAATCATGAAACTCTCGGTGCCGACCGCGAATGTCCCTAACGCCAGCCAGTAAAGCGGCGCCAGGGAAGTTGGCTGGGTGGTGCTGTCTATCGTGTACTCCGCTTACGCTGCTACAGCGTCCGTGGTTTCGGCGCTGTAGAACGGGTAGTCGGTATAGCCGACGTCGGTGCCGCCGAAGAAGGTGGGGCGGTCATACGGATTCAGCGGCAACTGAAGGCGCAGGCGTTCCGGCAGATCCGGGTTGGCGATGAAGTCGCGGCCAAATGCGACCAGGTCGGCGTCGCCAGACTGCAGAACAGCTTCGGCGGTAGCGGCCTTAAAGCCGCCGGCGGCGATGATGACGCCCTTGTAGTGCTTGCGGATCAGTTGCGCGGCGACCGGGTTCGGGTCCTTGCTGTCGTCGTCGACGTTGCCCAATACACGCGGCTCGATCAGGTGCAGGTAGGCCAGGTTCAGTTTCGCCAGTTCTTGCGCGACGTAGCTGAAGAGACCTTCCGGATTGCTGTCCGACATATCGCCCCAGCTGCCGCTCGGGCCAAGGCGTACGGCCACGCGCTCGCTGCCCCACACCGAGATGACCGCCTGGGTGGCTTCGATCAGGAAGCGGGCACGGTTTTCAAACGAGCCGCCGTAGATGTCGGTGCGTTTGTTGCTGCCGTCCTGCAGGAACTGATCGAACAGGTAGCCATTGGCGGCGTGCAGTTCGACGCCGTCGAAGCCGGCCTTCTTGCCGCGAATCGCGGCCGTGCGAAAGCTCTCCACCAGCTCGGCGATCTCGGGGATGGTCAGCGCGCGGCTCGGCGTGTTCGGAATCCAGCCCGCTTCGGTGTAGGCAACGCCGCCATGCGGCACGGCGGAGGGCGCCACCGGCTGCACGCCACCTGGCTGCAACTGGCTGTTGGACTGGCGCCCGGCGTGATACAGCTGCAGGAAGATGCGGCCGCCTTTAGCGTGCACGGCCTGCGTCACCTGCTTCCAGCCGGCGATCTGGCTGTCGTCGTAGAGGCCAGGTGCACCGAGGTAGCCGTTGCCATTGGGTGCGGCGATGGTGGCTTCACCGATCAGGAAACCGCCTTCTGACGCGCGCTGCGCATAGTACTCGGCCATCAACGGCCCGGGCCTGGCACCTTGTTCGGCACGCATGCGGGTGAGCGGTGCCAGCACGACGCGATGGGCAAATTGGTAGGGACCGACTTTGACTGCGGAATGAAGTTTGGACATGACTTCCTCGAGATTGGGTGGCTGGTGACGCCTGATCAACAGCGGGCTTTCGACCTTGAGGAGCAGTGTATGGACGGACGGCAATAAGAAAAATAGGCTAAGGTTCCGAATATATCGGACAAGCAAGTCCGCAATCGACTCGTTCATTGCTACAGAGCGAGCCGCAGCCGGGGTTCGAACGCTTGCCTGCGTCGCCGGGCTGGCACAAATCGGCCTCGGGCCTCGGGAAGCGGCAATGGACAGCCTCAGCGGTATTTCGGTGTTCGTGCAGGTGGCGGAAACTCGCAGCTTTACCGAGGCGGGACGGCTGCTCGGCGTATCGTCTTCGGCGGTCGGCAAAAGCGTTGCGCGCACCGAGGAGCGCCTCGGCGTACGGCTCTTTCACCGCAGCACGCGCAGCATCACGCTGACGGCCGAAGGGGCGTTGTTCCTGGAACGATGCCGGCGCATCCTCGGCGAACTCGAAGCGGCGGAAGCCGAATTGTCCGATGCCGCCGGCAGTCCGCGCGGCAGACTGCGGATCAGCACGCCGCAACTGTCCGAGCTGATCATGCCGGCGCTGGACGGTTTCATGCTGCAATACCCGGACATCGAACTCGACGTCGATCTCTCCGATCGCATGGTGGATATCATCGAAGAAGGCTTCGATGCGGTCATACGCACGGGTGAGCAGCACGATTCGAGGCTGATGTCGCGGCGCCTCGGTTCCTGCGGTCAGGTGCTGGTCGCTTCGCCCGGCTATCTCGAGAAGTACGGCGTACCTAAGCATCCGTCCGAACTCGTTAAGCACGCCTGTCTGCTACATAAATTCCCCGCGAGCGGCAAGCTGGAACGCTGGCCGTTTCAGCTCGCTGCGTCGGAAGCGGAGCCGGAGTTGCCGCAAACCTTCGTCGCCAACACCATTGAAGTGCTGGGCTTTCTGGCGCTTCAGAACAAGGGGCTTGCCTTCGTGCCGACCTTCCTCGTGCGCGATGCGCTGGCGAGCGGTGCGTTACAGATCGTGCTCGACGACTTTATCGACCAGACCGTCACCTTCTGGATCTTGTGGCCGGCAAGCCGTTACGCTTCGCCGAAGCTGCGCGTCTTTATCGACTACGTCAGCCAGAATCTGCGGATCTGACCCGACAGGGGCGGCAAAGAATCGGCTAAAAGCCGCGACACAGGACTGAAATGTCCGAAATGATCGGAACCTCAGCCTGTTTATCTCCAATCACCTGGACTCTACTATGGCCCTGTCGCTGCACAGATGGTCTGCACAGCGTCAAACTGGAGAGTTCTTGTGAACAGTATCGTCAGTCGAGCTACAGGCTCCGGCAAAATCAGGGTGGGGGTTATTGGGCTCGGCAACTGGTCGGAATATGGGCACCTGCCTTCGCTGAAACTGCTGCCGGAATATGAACTGACTGCCGTGTACAGCCGCAGCCCGGAAAAAGCGGCAGCGCTGGTCGCGCGCCATGGATTCAAATACGCGGCAACCTCATTGCAGGAACTGGTATCGCATCCGGAAGTCGATCTCGTCCTTGTGTTGACGCCGGCTTTCCAGCACGAGGAGGGCATTCGCGCGGCCATCGAGGCGGGTAAAGACGTCTACTGTGAATGGCCGCTGACGCCGAGCACGGAGTTGTCGAGCGAGTTGCTCGCGTTGGCCGACAAGGCGGGCGTGCGCACCATCGTCGGTCTGCAACGGCGCCTCAATCCGGGCTACCGTTATGTGCGCGATCTGCTGGAGCAGGGCGAGATCGGCGAAGTACGTTCGGTGCGCCTGCATGTGAGCGTCGAGTACTTCCAGCGTGAACGGCCCGCTTCCCTGTACTTCACGATCCCCGAAAAGAACTTCTCCAGCCTGCTGTCTATCTACGGCGGCCACTTCCTGGACGCCTTGTTCACGACAATGGTTGGTTATCCTCAGAGCCTGTCGGCGCTGACTGTCAACCAGTTCAAGGAAGTTACGCTGGTGGAGACCGGAGAAACATTCCCGCATACCAACGCTGACCAGGTCGTGCTGGCAGGGACTTTCGCCAACGGCGCCGTGCTGACGGTCCATATCGAGGCGGGAAAGCGCAATAACTTCGGTATGCAGCTCGACGTGACAGGCAGCAAGGGCGACCTGAAAATCTGGAACACCACCAGCTTCGGCGACGCCTTCAACCACATTGAAATCGCGCGGGGCGACCGCCAGGCGCTTACCGGGCTGGCGATCCCAGCGGAATATGACTGGCTGCCGCCAAGCGAACTTGGCGCGAGTGTGCTGGAATTGGCGAACCTGTACGCCGCCCATGCACGCGACGTCAAAACCGGTTCAACGCTTGCGCCCACTTTCGCTGACGCGAGCCGGATGCATGAACTGATGGACCAGATCGTGGAATCGGATCGCACGGGACAGCGTGTCCCGCTCTCGTTCAGCATGCCTGGTTGAGCCGGACAGCCGCATCAGGCACTGACGCCGGCTCCAGTAATATTTCATCGACGATGGGTTCGCGCGGCGCGGCGAACGCGTCTCTTTACGTGGCAAGCAAGCACGCGGTGGAAGGTCTGACCAGATCAGCGGCGATCGAGGGTGCCGCTTCAGGCGTGCGCGTCAACGCCATTGCTCCGGGTCCGGTCGAGACCGCGATGCTCGAGCGGCTAACCGGCACCGCGGAGCGAAAAGCCGCTTTTCTCACGAACGTTCCGCTCAAGCGCGCGGGAACGCCTGAAGAGATAGCCGACGCCATCGTGTTCGTCGCGTCCGACAAGGCGAGCTTTATCACTGGCGAAATCATCAGGATCAACGGCGGAAAAACGGCCTCGTAAGCCGTCGTTCGCGAGGCGAGCTTACTCGTACGAAAACGCCCCGCCGAATTTGTCCATCCGCTCCAGCGCCATCCCCGAGCCGCGCACCACACAGGTCAGCGGCGCCTCGGCGACGAACACCGGCAGGCCGGTTTCTTCCGCAAGCAGGCGGTCCAGATCGCGCAGCAACGCGCCGCCGCCCGCCAGCATGATGCCGCGCTCGGCGATGTCGGCGCCCAGTTCCGGCGGCGTCTGTTCGAGCGCGATCTTCACCGCCGAGACGATCTGATTCAGCGGATCGGTAAGCGCTTCAAGAATCTCGTTGCTGGACACCGTGAAGCTGCGCGGAATGCCCTCGGACATGTTGCGGCCCTTGACCTCCATCTCCTTGACTTCGGAGCCCGGAAAGGCGGAGCCGATTTCCTTCTTGATCACCTCGGCGGTCTGTTCGCCGATCAGCATCCCGTAGTTGCGGCGAATGTAGTTGACGATCGCATCGTCGAACTTGTCGCCGCCCACGCGCACCGAACCCTTGTACACGATGCCGCCGAGCGAGATCACGCCCACTTCGGTCGTGCCGCCGCCGATGTCGACCACCATCGAACCGGTCGCCTCGGAGACGGGCAACCCGGCGCCGGTGGCCGCGGCCATCGGCTCTTCGATCAGGTAGACCTGCGAGGCGCCCGCGCTATGCGCGGCTTCCTTGATCGCGCGCCGCTCGACCTGAGTCGAGCCGCACGGCACGCAGATGATGATGCGCGGCGACGGCGCGAACATCCGCGACTCGTGCGCCATCTGGATGAAGCGCTTGATCATCTGCTGGGTGATGTTGAAGTCGGCGATCACGCCGTCCTTCATCGGGCGGATCGCCTCGATATTGCCCGGCACCTTGCCGAGCATCTGTTTTGCTTCCTTGCCGACGGCCAGAATGATCTTCTTGCCGTTGGGGCCGCCTTCCTGACGGATCGAGACCACCGAGGGTTCGTCCAGCACGATGCCCTTACCACGCATGTAGATCAGGGTGTTCGACGTGCCGAGGTCGATTGCCAGGTCGTTGGAAAAATAGCCGCGCAGAAAACCAAACATGCAAATTCCTGTCTCGCTGATGCCGGGCGCGCGAGCGCGCCGCTTGGGAATGCCGCCCGGAGGCGGCAGGCGACCGGTTGACGGTCGGGAGAGGGGGAAGAATAACAGTTTCGCGCGGAGGCCTACTTGGGCGGGCGTACCCGGAGCGAGTTATCGGCCTGCCATTTGATGCGTTCGCAATTGCCTTTGACCCGCACCGCGAATTCCGACGGGGAACTGAGTTGCAGCGAGCGCATCTGGATCGCATCGCTATCCCCGCGCCGCCAGCCCGTTTGCCAGCGCGTATCGAACTGGCTGGCTTCGGTGAGAACCTTTCTGAGTTTCTCCTTGTACTCGGCCACGTCCTGCGCGGATCCTCCGCAGAATTCTTTGGCGAAGCGGGCACGTTGGCCCGCGGCTTCCGCGCTGCCGTTGGCGCCGTCCTCGCTAGCTGACGCGGGCCGTGGCTGGGCCAGCAGCACAAGCACCAGCAAAGGCGCCAGCGTGAGCAGGGCGCGCAGGGGGCGATAGCAAGAGCGGTTTTTATACACGATTGCCTCCTTGTGGCCGTCCTCCTGCGCCGCAACGAATCGCGTGTGTTAAGCGGCGGCGCGTGCTGCCGCTCATATTACCGTGTCTGACTGGAGCGGCCTGACTGCCGGCGCAGTCAGGCCGCCGCGAGCGCCTTACGGCGCGTTGGTCAGCGCCGGGTCGAGATAGGCATTGACGTTCTGCGCCTGCTTGTAGACCGCGTTGCGCACGTTGAACTTGTCCGCGTTCACGCTCGAACCGTACACTGAGTCCAGCCCATCACCCTTGACGAAGGCCTTCCTGGCCGCCGCCGCGTCGAGCAGGTGCGTGCCTTTCAGCAACGGCAGATACTGGGCCGGCGTCAGGCCGACGCGCGCGGACATGATCTTCACGGCATCCGGTTGCGTCTTCGGATCGTTGATGTAGGCCACGCAGCGATACCAGACCTTGATCACCTTGGCCCAGTCGGCCTTGCGCGACTGCAGACTGACCGGGTTGACCGTGATCGCGTCGTAGATCAGGCCCGGCGCGTCCGCCGAGGTGAAGATCGGACGTGAGCCAGGCACGCGCTTGAGCGCTTCGCCCGCGTTCGGCTGCCATGCGCCGACTGCGGCGACGTCGTTGGACGACGCCAACACCTGCGGCAACTCGTTCGTCTTCGCGTTGACGAGCTGGATGTCCGATTCCTTGAGCGCATGCTTCTCGAGCGCCGTGTCCAGCAGCAGGTGATCGACCAGACCCATTTCGACACCGACCTTTTTGCCCTTGAGTCCATCGACCGTGCGGATGGGCGGCTTGGCCACGATCATGTCGTTGCCGCTCGAGTAATCGGTCAGGAGAATCATCACGTTTTTGGCGCCGCTTGCACCGGTGACCAGCGCATCGCCGTTGGTCGCGCCGACCGCGTCGAGCTTGCCGGCGGAGAACGCATCGAGCGAGGCCGAGTAGTCGAACCACTGGAAATTGACATCCACGCCGGCTTCCTTGAACCAGCCTTTGTCGATGGCAATCTGGAAGGCGACGAAGCCGGGCCAGTCGCTATAGCCGATGGCGAGGGGCGCGGCCGCTTGAGCGGGTGCAGCAGCGAAACCGGTGAAACCAATAGCAAGCGCGGCGGCAGCGCTGGCGATCGCGCCACGCACGCGGCGCGACGAGGCAAGGCTGTTCAATGGGGTGAGGGACTTACGGGCGGATTCGAAGCGTTTCATCGTTTTCTCCAGGAGACCGGTCAATTGCGATTGTTGAGTTGGATCGCGCGGCGACTGCGCGATAAAACAACATGACCGGTTCCCGCGAGAATCCGAACGGTGCGGACACTGCGCGAAAACTGCGGGAGACAAAAGCCGGCCACGGAGAGGCACGATAGACATTGCTATCGCCAATCTCCCGGGCTTTTGTCCCGCCGTGTAGTGCAACTGGCGCTCGCCTTCGAGTCACGCTCGAATCGAACGAACCGGTGCACCGGGCTGCTCTCGGACCAGACATTCTTGCGAACCGGAACCCTAGCATCCCTAAGATGCGACGCTGCCGCACCTCTCGGCAATTAATCTAGCGAGAAATATGCCAGCCGGAGTGGTCGATATTTCGAACCGCTGTTATGCGAATGTTTCAGCGCAAACATGGCCTCAAAGGTTCAATCCAGCGTGGCGAAACGCTGATGGACGTAGGCGAGAAACTGCTCGAGGCGTTCCTCGATCGAGGCCGCAAGACTGACCTGCTTGATGCGGCGATCCGCTTCGGAACCCGTCTCCAGCAGCCAGCCGGCGTCGATCAGCTCCTGCACGTAGCGAACCGCGGTGCGGCGGCTCACGCCAGGCATGAAGTCGTAGAGCGCCGTCTTGGCGAAGTCATTTTCCGGCTCGACCCACATCCGGCAAAACAGATCGCTGTAGTTGAGGTCGTTCAGCCCCAAGTCGCCGAAATGCGAGGACCACTGCCAGTCCATGTCGAGAATGGCGCGCGCGACAGCTTGCCCCTTGTGACGCGCAAGTTTCTTCTTCATCGATTCACCACGAGGAGGAGGGATGCACAGTTTAAGTGCTAATCGCGCCGGAAATCGGGCGCGCCTGGATTATGCATGGCGACGCAAAGATATTTTATTGACTAAGGAATTTCGTGTGTACTATTGCATGCAATTTTGCATGTAATTGGAGAGACGATGAAATTCGAACTGTTCAAGACGTTCTGGGGATTCGAAGGCGGTCCGCATGATGCCGCACCGCTGGTGCGCGCCGCCGGCTTCGACGGAATCGAAGCGCCGGTTCCGGCGGGCGGCGCTGAGCGTGAAGCTTTTGCGCTGGCCATTGCCGACGAGCGCCTGCCGTTCATCGCGGAGATCACGACAGCGGGCAGTTATGTGCCGGAACGGTCCGCCACGCCGGCGGACCACCTGCGCGACTTCGAGGAAAAGATCGTGTGGGGCAAGCCGCTCAAGCCACGCTTCTTCAACGTCATGGCAGGCTGCGACGCGTGGCCGGCCGCCACGCAAGTGGACTTCTTCGCGCGTGCCGTTGAGATCGCAGCGAGGCACGAGGTGATCTGCAGCTTCGAGACGCATCGCGGCCGCTCGTTCTACAACCCATGGATTACCCGCGATGTCGCGCGCGTCGTGCCAGAACTGAAGCTGACATGCGACTTCAGCCATTGGGTGTCGGTGTGCGAGCGTCTGCTCGACGGCGAGTGGGACACGATTCTCGAGCTTGCGCCACATGCGCATCACCTGCACGGGCGTGTAGGCTATCCGCAAGGTCCGCAGGTTCCGCATCCGGCAGCGCCCGAATACGCGGACTGCCTCGCCTCGCACCAGCGGATCTGGGAGGCGCTGTGGAGCGCACAGATCGAAAATGGCTACACGACTACGACGATGACACCCGAGTTCGGCCCCGATGGCTATCTGCACACGTTGCCTTTCACGAATGCGCCGGTGGCCGATCTGTGGGAGATCAATACGTGGATGGGGCGTGAAGAGCGACGCCATCTCGCGGCGTTTCTTGCGGGACGCGAGGCGCGTGGCGCGGTTCGGCTTGCAAGCCGAACCGCAAATGCGTAACCCAACGCAAATGCATTCGCCGACTCAATCGCCCGTCGAACCGCAGCCCATATAGGCAAACCTCATGCGCCAACAAATCCACACCCGTTTCGACCGCCTGCCTGTCGTCGACGTCAGCGGCCTCTTTAGCGATGACCCGGACCAGCGTCTTGCGACCGCGCGCGAACTCGACCGCGCAGCGCGTGACGCAGGCTTTTTCTACGTCACCGGCCATCAGGTCTCACGCGCACAGCAAGCTGCGCTAATCGAACAGGCAAAGCAGTTCTTCGCCGCCCCCGACGACTGGAAGATGCGCTATTACATCGGCAAATCGACCGCACATCGCGGCTATGTGCCTGAAGGTGAAGAAGTTTTCGCGGGCGGCAAGCGCGACAGGAAGGAAGGGTTCGACACAGGCCGGGAGCTGCCGCCCGACGACCCCGACGTCAAAGCCGGCACGCCGATGCTTGGGCCCAATATGTGGCCTGACCAGCCAGGTTTTCGTGAAGCGATCGGCGGCTATTACGACGCGGCGTTCGCGCTCGGCCGCGCGTTGTTCCGTGGCTTCTCGCTCGCACTCGGCTTGCCGGAAACGCATTTCGACAGGTATTTGCAGAAGCCGCCGAGCCAGTTGCGCCTGCTTCACTATCCCTTCGACCCGTCCGCGGAAGACCGGCCTGGCATCGGCGCGCATACCGACTACGAGTGCTTCACGATCCTGCTGCCGACAGCCGCCGGTCTCGAAGTGATGAACGGCGAGGGTGAGTGGATCGACGCGCCGCCGGTCGACAACGCGTTCGTCGTGAACATCGGCGACATGCTGGAGGTATGGACGGGCGGCACGTACGTGGCGACGTCACATCGCGTGCGCAAGGTGAGGGAAGAGCGCTACTCGTTTCCGCTCTTCTTCGCCTGCGACTACCACACGGTGGTCGCACCGCTGCCGCAGTTCGCGACCCCCGAGGCGGTGGCGAAATACCCGCCGGTATCGGCGGGCGACCATCTGTTCGCACAGACGGCCCAGAGCTTTACCTATTTGAAGCAGCGTCTCGAACGCGGTGAGCTGGTGTTGCCGGAGGGGTCGAAGGGTTTGGCGAGCTTTGGGCAACAGGCTCGGTATGCGGGTGCTGAGCAGGATGTTGCTTAGTGAAGTCGCGTTGACCCATGGTTCGGCGACATGGGCGGCCGCTCTAACAGGCGCGCTAGCCGCCGCCGAGCGGGATGCTGACTGGTGAGGCCGCTTGGTAAAGGCTAAATAATTGGAACCTGCGCGCAAAGCATGAGAGGTCCACGATCACGGCGCCCCCTCGGCCTCGTCTACGAGCGGCGCCGTTGCTTTTGCAGTTCGATAAACCGTGCCGACATCAGCGTGTAGAGCGTGCGGCGAAGCGTGGCAAGCGTGAGCATAGTCGGATAAGGGAGGTAATGAATGTGGCGCCTTATCTTGCACACACCGTGCCATCGTGCAGAGCCCCTACGCTGCGTGAGACACGTGAGCACGCAGCCCAATCATGGTGCTTCGCGCATTCAACTGGTGCCGATTCGCCCTCAGCCGTGGTGCGTGGGGCATCAACCCGATCAACCGCCAGCCCGCCGCATTGCGCCACCGACAGCATTCCCTTGTCACGATGCACTTTTGGCCTCCGTACCATCACGCTGGCACGCAACTCGCTTAGCTACGCAGCGAGAGGTGCGAAGTAATTTGCATCATCTTCAGGATCGCTAGGGTTCCGGTCGTACCGCTTTAAAAACTTTTAGAAGGTTTTGAAGCGCGCAGACGATGTCTGGTCCGAGAGCAATCCGGTCTTGCCGTTCACCTTCTTTCAAGGCGCCGGCGAGGCTCCACGGAGGGATAAAAGCCCGGGAGGTCGCGATGTCGGTCAATCGCCCTCTCATGCTTTTTCCCAACCGATACCTGGAGCCTCCATGTCGACGCAACTCCCAGTCGATCTCGCACCGATCCCGCATGTGCTGTGGGAAACCGTGATTCCTGCCGGTACGCATTGGTCCGGCGTATTGCGCCGTGGCGTTGCGCTGCGCATCGTCGATCCCGAGGGCGGCGCTAATCTGGCCGCCGTGTTCTACCGGCACGATGAACCGCTCGAACGCTACAACATGGCCGATACGCTGAAGGCGCAACACACCGCGCATTTGACGCGCGGTCACGTGCTCTATTCGGATATGGGCCGCGTGCTCGCCTCGATCACGGCCGACACCCTCGGCTGGCACGATCCGTTGGGCGGCCTCGGCGATGCCGAACTGTTCGCGGACAAGTACGGTGCGGCCCGCTATCAGCAACATCGCAATGCGATGATCCGCAACGGCCGCGACAGCCTGCTGGTCGAACTGGCCAAGCACGGTCTCGGCGCGCGCGACCTCGTCGCCAATATCAACTTTTTCAGCAAGCTGGCGATCGGCGAGGACGGCTCGCTTAACTTCGTGACGGCTCATTCGAAAGCCGGCGCAGCGTTCGATCTGCGTTTCGAAATGGACACGCTCGCCGCGTTTTCGAGCGCACCGCATCCGTTGAACCCTTCCTCCGAATACGAACCGAGGCCCGTCAAGCTGATCGCGTACCGCGCGTATGCCGCCGATGCCTCCGTACCGGCCGACGATCCCTGCCGTTGCGCCTGTCCCGAGAATGAGCGCGGCTTCGTCAACACCGATCGTCTGTTCGTTTAAGGAGACCCGCGATGCCCATCATCGAAAGCAAGCTCGACATCCGTCACGCGGTCTACGACCTCACGTTGCCGTCCGGCGAACCGTGGCTGCATGAAGTCAAGCGCGGACAAGTGTTCCGCATTCTCGACCTGGAAGGCAATCAGGCCGTCGACACGCTGTTCTATAACAGCGCCGATCCGCTCGAACGCTACAGCGCGCAGGACACGATTCGCGCGCAACGCAACCTCTATCTGTCCGCGGGCAGCGTGCTGATGTCGAACCTCGGCAAGCCAATGCTGACCATCGTCGCGGACATATGCGGGCGCCACGACACCCTCGGCGGCGCCTGTGCGGCCGAGAGCAACACGGTCCGCTATGCGCTCGACAAACGCCATATGCATAGCTGCCGCGACAGCTTCCTGCACGCGCTCACGCATTGCACGTGTGGCGTGGGCACGCAGCTCACCAAACGCGACATCGTCAGCAATATCAACTTCTTCATGAATGTTCCAGTGACGCCGCTCGGCAAACTGACCTTCGAAGACGGCATCTCGGCGCCGGGCAAATACGTCGAAATGCGCGCCGAGATGGACGTGACGGTACTGATCTCGAACTGTCCGCAGCTAAACAATCCCTGCAACGGCTACAACCCGACGCCCGTGCGGCTGACCATCTGGGATGCGCAATGAAATTCGACAAAGTCCTGATTGCCAATCGCGGCGAAATCGCCTGCCGCGTGATTCGCACGCTCAAGCGCCTCGGCATTGCATCGGTGGCGGTCTATTCGGAAGCCGATCGCCACGCCATGCATGTGATGCTCGCCGACGAAGCGGTCTGCATCGGCCCGGCGGTGGCGGCCGCCAGCTATCTGAACAGCGCGGCGATTCTCGAGGCGGCGCGCACGACCGGCGCAAATGCCGTGCATCCCGGCTACGGTTTTCTCTCCGAGAATGCGGCCTTCGCGCAGGCATGTGAAGACGCGGGCATCCGTTTCATCGGGCCGCGCCCCGCGCAGATGCGCGAATTCGGCCTGAAGCACACGGCACGCGAGATCGCGAAGGCGAACGACGTGACGTTGCTGCCGGGTACCGGCTTGCTGCCCGATGTTTCAACCGCGTTAAGCGAGGCCGAATCGATCGGCTATCCGGTCATGCTGAAGAGCACCGCGGGCGGCGGCGGCATCGGCATGTCACTGTGCCGCGATGCGGCGCAACTGGAGAGCGTGTTCGCATCGGTTGCGCGGCTCGGTGAGGCCAACTTCGCAAACGCGGGTGTCTATATCGAGAAGTTTGTCGAGAACGCGCGCCACATTGAAGTACAGATTTTCGGCGACGGCCGTGGCGGCGTGATCGCCCTCGGTGAACGCGACTGTTCGGTGCAGCGGCGCAATCAGAAGGTGATCGAGGAAACACCCGCGCCGGGTTTGACACAGGCGGAACGCACGGCACTGCACGCGAGCGCCGTGCGCCTCGCGCAGGCCGTGAAGTATGAATCCGCCGGCACTGTCGAATTCGTCTTCGATGCCGACACGCGGCGCTTCTATTTCCTCGAAGTGAACACGCGGTTGCAGGTCGAGCATTGCGTCACCGAGGAGGTGACGGGCGTCGATCTGGTCGAGTGGATGATTCGTCAGGCAGCGGGCGAGCTTGCGCCGCTCGACACGCTTGTGCCGACGCCCAGCGGGGCGAGCATCCAGGTCCGCTTGTACGCGGAAGATCCGCACAAGCAGTTTCAGCCGAGCGCGGGCGTGCTGACGCATGTCGCTTTCGCGGCCGATGCGCGGGTCGACACATGGGTCGACGCCGGCACCGAAGTCAGCGCGTTCTACGATCCGCTGCTCGCCAAGATCATCGTCAAAGGCGACACACGCGAAGCCGCGCTCGCTGCCATGCGCGCCGCGCTGGAGCAAACCCAGCTCTATGGCATCGAGACGAACCTCGACTATCTGCGCGCCATCGCCGGTTCGGCAACCTTCGCGCGAGGCGAGCAAACCACCGGCTTCCTCGCACGCTTCATGTTCGCGCCGCACACCATCGACGTGCTCGACGGCGGTGTCCAGACCACCGTGCAGCAAACGCCGGGACGGGTCGGCTACTGGGACATCGGCGTGCCGCCGTCCGGTCCGATGGACGATCTGTCGTTCCGGCTCGCCAACGAACTGCTCGGCAATCCGGCCGACGCGGCGGGACTCGAATGCGCGATGGTCGGCGCGACGCTGCGCTTTAACACCGCGACGCTGTTCGTGCTCGGCGGCGCGCCGCTCGCCGCGACACTCGACAGAGAGCCGGTCGCGCTGTGGCAGGTCACGCGCGCACCGGCGGGTTCGGTGCTCAAGCTCGGCGGCGTGACCGGCGCCGGTATGCGTGCCTGTCTCGCGCTCAAGGGCGGCTTGCAGGTGCCGGACTATCTCGGCAGCAAAGCGACCTTTACGTTGGGCCAGTTCGGCGGCCACGCGGGGCGCGCCTTGCGCAAGGGCGACGTGCTGCATCTCGCCACCGACGCAGGCCGTGGCGACGTGGGCGCGCATCTCGATCCGGCGCGCGTGCCGGTGCTGACGCACGACTGGACCCTCGGCGTGCTCGACGGTCCGCACGGTGCACCGGACTTCTTCACGCCCGATGACATCGCGATGCTGTACGGCACGCGCTGGACGGTCCACTACAACTCCAGCCGCACAGGGGTACGGCTGATCGGTCCGAAGCCACAATGGGCGCGCACGGACGGCGGTGAAGCAGGGCTGCATCCGTCGAATATTCACGACAATGCGTATGCCGTCGGCGCGGTCGATTTCACCGGCGACATGCCGGTGATCCTCGGTCCGGACGGTCCGAGCCTGGGCGGTTTCGTCTGTCCGGTGACGGTGGTGGGCGACGAGTTGTGGAAGCTCGGGCAACTGCGGCCGGGGGATACGGTGCGGTTCGAGCCAGCGCGTGCGCAACAGTCGCTGACGGCATCTGCGGCATCGGCTGTACCTGCCGTATCTGCGGTATCTGCGGTATCTGCCGTACCTGTCGTATCTGCGGTGAGCGCGAACCTCAGCGCGCACGATTGCATTCTCTACAGCGATCCATCCGCAGGCGAGGGCACAGGCGTGGTCTACCGCCGCTCGGGTGACCAGAACGTGCTGGTCGAATATGGCCCGCTCATGCTGGACCTCAACCTGCGCTTTCGCGTGCATGCGCTGATGAACTGGCTCGACGCGCATCGGCTGCCTGGCATCATCGATCTCACGCCGGGTATCCGCTCGCTGCAGGTGCATTTCGATCCGCGCACGCTGTCGCACGACACCTTGCTCGCGCATCTTCAGCAGGCCGAGCGCGAATTGCCCGCCGTCGACGATATGCGCGTCCCGAATCGCATCGTGCATCTGCCACTGTCATGGGACGACCCATCGACACGAATCGCGATCGAACGCTACATGCAATCGGTGCGGCCCGATGCACCGTGGTGTCCGAGCAATATCGAGTTCATTCGCCGCATCAACGGTCTGGATAGCATCGACGACGTGAAGCGCATCGTGTTCGACGCGCGCTACCTGGTGATGGGTCTCGGCGACGTGTATCTCGGCGCACCGGTGGCGACGCCGCTCGATCCGCGTCACCGGCTCGTCACGACCAAATACAACCCCGCGCGCACCTGGACGCCGGAGAACGCGGTGGGGATCGGTGGTGCCTACCTTTGCGTGTATGGCATGGAAGGGCCGGGCGGCTATCAGTTTGTCGGCCGCACCGTACAGATGTGGAACCGCTATCGCACCACGCGCGAGTTCGAAGCCGGCAAACCGTGGCTGCTGCGCTTCTTCGACGAGATCCGCTTCTACGAAGTCAGCGAGGCCGAGCTGGCCGAGCTGCGCGCCGACTTCATCGCGGGACGCGCGAGTCTGAAGATCGAGGAGTCGACGTTCGACCTCGGCGCATACAACCGTTTCCTGAGGGACGAAGCCGAATCGATCTCCACCTTCAAGCGCTCGCAACAGGCAGCGTTCGACGAAGAGCGCGAGCGCTGGAATGCCGCGGGGCACGCAGAGTACGTCGGCGAGCCGGGCAGCGACGCCGGTTCGACTACCGGCAACGGCACGGACGACGCGCTGGCGGCAGGTCAGCAGAGCATCGTCGCCGACGTCTCGGGCAGCGTCTGGAAACTGCTCGTCAGCGAGGGCGAGCGTGTGAGCGAAGGGCAGGTGGTGGCAATCGTCGAATCGATGAAGATGGAAGTGTCCGTTGCCGTCACGGAAGACGGCGTGATCGAAACGATCGATTGTGCAGCCGGCGCGGCAGTCGTCGCAGGTCAGCGGTTGATGGTGATGCGTGCGGGCGTTGCGGCCGACGCCACAGAGGAGGCTACGTGCAAATGAAACAACACGACGATCTGTTCGAATCGATGTCGATTGCGGCGCTGCAGGCACGCTGCGCGTCAGGCGGATCGAGTTTCGGCACCGAACTTTGCCTCGGAGAACCCCATGACCGTCATTAACAGGAGCGACTGGTTCGCGGTGCGCCGCGAACTCTCCGCACGCGGCAAGTGGCTATTGGGCTTCGGCTCGTTTTTGTTGCCGCTTTTCGTATGGTGCATCGTCAGCTACGTGCCGTTTGTCTGGCATCCGCAGGTGCTGATCGAGAGTCCGGGCAGCGTCGACTATTTCCAGCCCGGCATGCGTGTCGACAAGGACGTGTTCGCCGACGAGCTGAGCCATGCGCGAGCGGGCCATACCGCGTTGCCGACGGGCGAGCCGGTCAATCCGGTCTATCTGCCCGCGCCCCACGAAGTGCTGCGGGCGTTCTACACCGCGTTCACGACGCCCCCCGCGTCGCGCGACGGCGTGTGGTTGCATCAAAGCCTGTGGCACAGCATCCAGGTGATCTTCTGGGGCTTCGTGCTGTCGTCGGTGATCGGCGTGCCGATCGGCATCGTCTGCGGAACCTACAGCGCGATCGCGCGGCTGCAGGAGCCATTTTTCGAGTTCTTCCGCTACTTGCCGGCGCCTGCGTTCGGCGCGCTGATGGTGGCGATCCTCGGCATTTATGACGGTCCGAAGATCGCCATCATCGTGATCGGCACGCTGTTCCAGCAAGTGCTGATCGTGGCGAACACCACGCGCAAGCTGGAGTACGGCCTGTTCGAAGCGGCCATGACGCTCGGCACGAAAAAATTCAAGCTGCTCACGCATGTAGTGATTCCCGGCATCCTGCCCGACCTGTACCGCGACCAGCGCATTCTGCTCGGCTGGGCGTGGACGTATCTGATTGTGGCGGAACTGGTCGGCACCAGTTCCGGCATTACCTGGTACATCACGCAGCAGGCGCGCTATGAGCATTTCGAGAACGTCTACGCGGCAATCATGATGATCGGGATCATCGGACTCGGCACCGATCTCGTGCTGGCTTATGTCGGCCGCAAGCTGTTTCCGTGGGACCGCACGCTCAAAGCGTAGCGAGACCGTTCGCGCCACAGCCTGTCGCCAACCATCGCACTGCACAGCACCACACTGCACCGCACTCAAGGGATTCAATCATGCTAAATCCGCAACCGATTCCGTCGTACCTCATCCAGTCCGAAGCGGTGCGCGAGCGTTTCGACCGTCTGAAGTCGCGCGAGGTGATCCTCGAAGTTCGCGACCTCGACAAGCGTTTCGAGAGCGCACAGGGCGAGTGCACCGCGCTGAACGGCATCAGCTTCAAAACGCACCGACGCGAGTTCGTCTGCGTGATCGGACCGTCGGGCTGCGGCAAGTCGACCTTGATCCGCATTCTCGCGGGCCTCGAACGGCAGACGAGCGGCAGCGTGCTGCTCGACGGCAAGCCGGTAGAGGGGCCCGGCGCCGATCGCGGCATGGTGTTTCAGGGCTACACGCTGTTTCCGTGGCTGACAGTCAAGAAAAACGTCATGTTCGGTTTGAAGATGAACGGCCACAGCAGCATGCACGCCGAGCGTGAAGCGCTGCAATGGCTCGATCTGGTCGGCCTGACGCGGTTCGCCAATGCGTATCCGCATCAATTGTCCGGGGGGATGAAGCAGCGTGTGGCGATTGCTCGCGCGCTCGCGAACCGGCCGCGCATTCTGCTGATGGACGAGCCGTTCGGCGCGCTCGATGCGCAGACCCGCGCGAAGATGCAGACGCATTTGCTCGATATCTGGCGCAATATCGATGTGACCGTATTGTTCATCACGCACGATCTGGACGAAGCGATTTTTCTCGCCGACCGCATCCTCGTGCTGAAGGCAAATCCCGGCGAGGTGCAGGAATTGATCGAGGTGCCGGTGCCGCGTCCGCGGGATTATTCGCAGGTCACGTCGGCGGAATTTCTGGCCACTAAGGCGCGGCTCGAAGCGCTGATTCATCCGCCCACGACCGCCGCCGACGAGGAAGACGATGTCGTCAAGCCGCATATGATCCGGATGACGGACGTGGCGGATAACGTCGAGTAGGCGAGTGCGACGTTTGCCGGTCCCCCAACCGGCGAACTGCGCACCCATCGGCCGGGTGCGAGCCGGGTCCACGGCAAGTCGCCGGATCGGCGGTCATCGGACCGGAGGCCCTTGCGATCAGCATGGCGTGCGCAGCCAACATTACCGGATCGTAATCACGACGCGCTCCGCTTGCCGGTATGATTTGACGATCAAGCACAGCGGAGCACTCCCATGCGAATCCTGGTGATCGAGGACGAGCTCAAAACAGCTGCTTATCTGAAGAAAGGCCTGGAAGAATCCGGCTACGCGGTCGATGTCGCGAGCGACGGCCCACAAGGGCTGATTCTCGCGCAGGAAGAAGAATACGACGTGATCGTGCTCGACGTGATGCTGCCCGGCATGGATGGCTGGACCATCGTCAAGACCTTGCGCAGCACGCGTACCACGCCGGTGCTGTTCCTCACCGCCCGCGACGACGTCGACGACCGCGTGCGCGGTCTCGAACTCGGCGCGGACGATTACCTCGTCAAACCTTTTGCCTTCGTCGAATTGCTGGCCCGGGTGCGCACGCTGGCGCGCCGTGGACCGCCGCGCGAAAGCGAACTGATCAAGGTCGGCGATCTGGAAATGGACGTCAATCGCCGGCGCGTGAAACGCGCCGGCACACGTATCGATCTCACGCCGCGCGAGTTTTCGCTGCTGCAGTTGCTTGCGCGCCGCCAGGGCGAAGTGTTGAGCCGCACGCAGATTGCGTCCTATGTGTGGGACATGAATTTCGACAGCGACACCAATGTCGTCGAAGTCGCGATCCGCCGGCTGCGCACCAAGATCGACGATAACTTTCCCGTCAAGCTGATTCACACGGTGCGCGGTGTCGGCTATGTGCTCGAACTGAAGGACGCCGCTTGATGCGCGGCCGCTCGCTCGCCGCGACGCTCGCGCTTGCCTTCGGTGTCACCACGCTCGCGGTTTTCGTGCTTGTCGGGAGTTTTCTGTACCTCGCGCTGGAGAAGCAGATCAAGGCGCAGGACGACCTCGACATCGTGCTCGCCGCACGTCATGCACGGCGGCTCGCCCAGGAACTCGATACATCGAAAGGGATTCGTGAACACGGTGACCGGTTGACCAGCATCGTGCTGGGCAATGAAGCGATGTCGATGGAGGTATTCGGTCCCGATGGGCACATGGCGATCGAGCACAACGCGGGGGAAACGTTCGCAGCGCAGGGTGGCGCGGCAAGCAGCGCTGCTTCTACAGCCTCAAATGCGTCCGGTGCCTCCATTGCACTCAATGCGGCAAGCGAAACGAGCGTAACAAGCGATACTCAGGATCCCGGCGAAACCGCTGAAGCTGGTGGCGTCGAGACGATCGCCGCGTTGCCGCCGCTCACGCGTATTCCCGCTTCGGCGCGCATTACCGATACGGATATCGGCGCCTGGACCGGCCACAACGGCGCCCCGATCCGCGGCATTCTCGCGGACGCGCGGCTGCACGACGGCGACACGGCGACCGTGCTGATCGCGCGCAACATGAGCGACCGCTGGCGGCTGCTCGACCGCTATCGCGACAAGCTCAACCTAGCCGGTGCGGCCGGCGTGATTCTGGCAATGCTGCTGAGCTATCTGCTGATTCGCGCCGCCTTGCGGCCGTTGCGCGATATCGCGGCGAGTGCGGGTCTCGTCACGGTCAATCGCCTGAACACGCGGATCCCGGTGGCGCATGCGCCGAGCGAACTCGAAGCACTGGTGAACGCGCTTAATGCCATGCTCGAACGCGTCGAACGCGGCTTTCAGCGCCTCTCGCGTTTCACCGCCGACCTCGCGCACGATATGCGCACACCGCTTAGCAACATGCGCGGCGCCGCCGAAGTCGCACTCGCCCGGCCACGCTCTGCAGACGAATATGAATCCGTGCTCGCATCGAATCTGGAAGAGTGCGACCGGCTCTCACGAATGATCGAAAACGTGCTGTTTCTTGCACGCGCTGAGCATCCACAATTCGTCAAACACATGCGCGAGTTCGATGCCGGTCAGGAACTGACGCGGATTGCCGAATACTTCGAAGGTATCGCTGACGATGCGGATGTCAGGCTGCAGGTCACCGGTGCGGCAACGCTGACGGCGGATCTTGAACTGTTTCGCCGCGCCGTCAGCAATCTGCTCGCCAACGCGATCCGCTATACGCCGCGCGGCGGCGAGATCGCGCTTGATGCTCACGCTTCGGCCGACGCGGTGCGCGTCACCGTGTCGAACCAGGGGCAGCCGATTGCCCCGGAGCATCTCGAACGGATCTTCGACCGTTTCTATCGAATCGATCCGTCGCGCAGTTCCTTGCCTTCGTCCGGCTTGTCGCAAGCGTCCACCGGTTCGACGGGCCTCGGGCTTGCCATTGTCCGCACGATCATGGAGTTGCATGGCGGCACGGTGCATGCGGAAAGCGACGCGCAGAGCACCTGTTTCGTTCTTACGTTCCGGCGGGTTTAGGGGTTGGCTGAGCGGCGGGCTCAGTAGCGAGCGTGGTGCTGGCTTCAGCGGCGGACGTGGTGACAGGCCCTGTAGCGGTCCTCGCAGCCGCCACATCCGGCGTCGTCGCGCCATCGCGCTGGTCATGCCAGGTCCCGCCCAGCGCCTTCAACAACAACACACTCGACTCCAGCTGCCGCGCTGCTATCTGGTCCGCAGTGCGTTGGTTCGTCAACGCAATCGTCTGCGCGGTCACCACGTCGAGATAACTGACCGCGCCCGCGTTGAAGCGGTTCGTCGTGAGCCGCAACGACAGATCCGCAGCCGTGGTCGCGCGCTGCTGGCTGGCAGCTTCGTCGGCGAGCGAATGAAGCGCGGACAGATTGTCCTCGACCTGCTGGAAGGCCACCAACACCGATTGCCGGTAATCCGCGACCGCGCCGTCGTACTGCGCGGTCGCGCCATGCAGGCTGGCCGTGCGCTTGCCGCCGTCGAACAGCGTCCCGACGAGTTGCGGGCCGAGCGACCAGAACAAACTCGGGGCGCTTAGCCACGGCGCGAAGAAGGTGCTTTCCAGCCCCGCGCTCGCCGACAGCACCAGATCGGGAAAGAAGGCCGCGTGCGCCACGCCGATCTGCGCATTCGCCGACGCTACGCGCCGTTCGGCGGCGGCGATGTCGGGGCGTCGTTCGAGCAGTTGCGACGGCACGCCAACGGGAATCGCCGGCGGCATCGCAGCCGAGCCGTTCGGCGGCAGGGTGAAGGTCGAGGCCGGCTCGCCGATCAGCGTGGCAATCGCATGCTGCATCTGCGCGCGCGTCACGTCGATGTCGGTGTCTTGCGTGCGCGTCGCCTCGAGTTGGGTGGTGGCTTGGGCGACCGCGGAGGCATCGATCGCGCCGTCTTTCAGTTGCTGCTGCAGCAGCTTCAAGGCAGCGCCGTAGGCGCTCACGCTGTCGTCGAGCAGCTTCTTTTGCGTGTCGAGGGAGCGCAGGGCGAAATAGTCGACGGCGAGATCGGCGCTCATCGACAGGCGCACGGCTTCGAGATCCGCCGCACTCGCATCGGCATCGGCTCGCGCGCCGGTCACAGTGTCGCGCACGCGGCCGAACAGATCCGGCTCCCAGCTCGCGGACACGCCGCCCGAATAATCCGGCACGGTCTTGCCCGCGAGCGATTTGCCCTCGACGTTCTGCGACGTTCGCGAGCGGTCCTGTGCGGCACCGGCGGTGATCGTCGGGAAAAAACCGGCGCGTTGATAATCCACCATCGAACGCGCCTGCTGGACCTGCGCAACCGCCTTGCGCACGGTCTGATTCGAGACGTCGACGCGCGCTTCGAGTTGATTCAGCACTGGATCGTTGAAGATCGTCCACCAGGGGCCACGCGGCGCTGTGTCGGCAGGGGTGGCCTGGGCCCAGCCGGGTGCCGCGCCGGCATACTGCGCAGGGATCTTGGCGGTGGGGCGCTGGTACGGCGGCAGTGTCGAGCAGGCGCTCAGCAGTGCGCTGATCAGCGTGACCACAAACGAACGGCGCAGCAACGGGCGTGAAAGAGACATTGAAGACATTCGGCTCATCCTTTCGATGACTGGCGCTCAGCTATTCGCAGCCGGCGCGATCTGCACAAGCTGGCCGGTACTCAGCGAATCGCCGGGGTTATCGATCACGCGGTCGGTCGCCGCAAGACCCGTGGTGATTTCCACATGCGTGCCGAAATCGCGGCCGATGTGCACCGTCTTCAGCGCCGCACGGCCGTTGCCGTCGACCACGGCGACCGTCACGCCATCCGGACGGAAGAGCAGCGCGCTCACCGGTAGATCGAGCGCCGGTGTGGCCGACTGCAACTGCAGATGCACCTGCGCGTAAGCGCCTGGCATCAGCGCGCTATCCTTGTTATCGACGTCGACCTCGACGCGCAGCGTGCGGCTCGACGGATCGATCGAGCCGGTCGTACGCGCCACCTTTGCGGCGATGTGCCGCCCGGGATACTGCTGGGCGGTCAGATACACGCCGGTGTCGGGCGTCACGTAGGGCGCGTCGTTCTGCGGCACGTCGACGAACACGCGCAGCACGCCGGTCTGCTGAATATGAAACAGCTCGCCCGACATACCCGCCGCGCCAGGCGTGCCGCCCGCCGTCACGAGTGCGCCGACATCGACGTTGCGCGCAGTGATGACGCCGTCGAACGGTGCGGTGATCTTCTCGTACGACACCAGCTCGGCCAGGTGCGCGACATTGGCCTGCGCCGACGCCAGCATCGCGCGACGCGCTTCCATGTCGCTGACTTTCGTATCCGCATCCTGCTGCGCGACCGATTGGGTTTTCAGCATCTCCTGCCAGCGCTGCGCGGTGGTCTTTGCGAAATCGAAGTTGGCCTGCGCGGTAGCTTCGTCGGCACGGGCCTGGCGCAGTTGCGCATCCAGATCGGGCGCGTCGATCGTGGCGAGCGTCTGGCCGCTTTTCACCTGGGCGCCGATGTCGGTGTTCCAGTGCGCCAGATAGCCGCTCGTGCGCGCATAGATCGACGCTTCGGCGAACGGCGTCACCGCGCCGGGCAGCAGCAGTTCGTGGACGGCCGGCGCGGGGCGCGGCGTGACCACGGCAACGCTGAGCATGCTTTGCGCTTGCGTCTGTTGCGTCAGTGCGGCGCTTGCATGCAGCCGCGGCACGATGCCGACGATCAGCAACGCCGCGGCGAGGCCGGTCAACGCGAGCGGCCATAGGCGGCGGCGCGGCTTCGGGCTTGCGGTCATGTCGGCTGAGCGGGTCGCCTCGACGGCCGGTTCAGACCTGTCGCCAAGATCGGGCGGAAGTGATGGATTGTTCATGAGCAGGCTCTCGTCGGAATCAATGTGTGCGGGCGGGAACGCCGGATTCTTGTGTGTCGGTGCGAGCCGCGCGGCGTTTGTCGAGCCACGCGTGCACCATGCCGTAGACGACCGGAACGAACAGCAAGGTAGACACTGTGCCGAGTGCGAGACCGCCGATCACCGCGCGGCCGAGCGGCGCGTTCTGTTCGCCGCCGTCGCCGAGGCCGAGCGCCATCGGCAGCATGCCGATCAGCATCGCGAGCGCGGTCATCAGCACCGGACGGAAGCGGCTGAAGCCCGCTTCGAGCGCGGCCTGCAGCGGCGGCTTGCCGCCGTGGTGGAATTCACGCGCGGTGTTGATCACGAGAATGCTGTTGGCCGTGGCAATGCCGATACACAGAATGGTGCCGGTCAGTGCCGGCACGCTCAGGCTCGTGCCGGTGCTGAACAGCATCCACGCAATCCCCGCGAGCGAGCCCGGCAAGCCGCTGATGATGATGAACGGATCGAGCCACGACTGAAAATTGACAACCATCAGCAGATAGACGAGGGCGATCGCGAACACAAGGCCGCTTGCAAGACCGCTGAACGAATCGTGCATCGCCTGCACCTGGCCACGCACCACGATCGACGCGCCCGGCGGCAATTGCGGCCGGATCTGATCGACGAGCCGGGTCACGTCGGCTGCCACGCCGCCGAGGTCGCGCCCTTGCGCCGACGCGAAAATATCGAGCACCGGCTGCACGTTGTAGTGTGAGACGACGGCTTGCTGGGTGCCGCGTGTCAGCGTGCTGAGCGCACCGAGCAGGTTCTGCGGGGCGGGGCCGTTGCCGTTCGCCGCAGCAGACGCCGTCACCATGCCCGCACCTGCGCCACCGCTCTGCGCGACCGGAATATTGGCCAGTGCCTGCAGCGAATTGACGTCGTACTGCGGCATCATCGCCATCAGCGGATAGCTGACACCGTTGCGCGGATCGAGCCAGAAATTCGGCGAGGTCTGCGAACTGCCTGAGAGCGCGATCAGCAGGTTCTGCGACACGTCACGTTGCAACAGGCCCGCCTGAATCGCCCGCGTACGGTCGACATTTACGTTGATCGCGGGTGCGTCGCCCGGTTGCTGGATGCGCGCATCGACGAGGCCGCGCACACCGCGCAGTTGTGCGAGCAAGCGGTTCGCCACGACGCGATTGGCGTCGAGCTTGTTGCCGACGATCTGAATATCGATCGGCGCGGGCAGGCCGAAGTTGAGAATCTGGCTGACGATATCGGCGGGCAGGAAGGCAAACGTGACGCCGGGGAAATCCCTGGAGAGCGTGGTGCGCAGCGTCGCCACATAGGCGGCGGTGGGCTTGTGGCCGGCTGCGAGCGTGATCAGCACGTCGGCGTCTTCCGGGCCGATCGGGTCGGATGAATCGTAGGTCAGATTGATGCCGCTCACCGGCACGCCGATGTTGTCGAGCATGGCTGCGAGTTCCTGCTTCGGGATCACGCTGCGCACACGGGCTTCGACTTCATCGGTGATGCGCGCGGTGTCTTCGATACGCGTACCGGTGGGCGCACGCAGATGCAGGCGGATCTCGCCGGTATCGACCGCGGGGAAGAAATCGCGGCCGGCAAACGGCACCAGGGCGAGCGAGCCGATACACAGCAGCAGGAAGATTGCGATGAAACGGCGCGGTCTCGCGATCGCCGAGCCGAGCACGCCGCGATAGCGTTCGCGCAACTTCTCAAAGTGATGTTCGAAGGCGGCCTGGAAGCGGATCAGGCGCGCAATCGGGCCGTTGCCCGTGACTGGCGCGTTACTGCGCGCACGCATCAGATACATGGCGAGGGTCGGCACCAGCGTACGCGAGAAGAAGTACGACGCGATCATCGCGAACACCACCGCTTCGGCGAGCGGCACGAACAGATAGCGCGCCACGCCGGAGAGCAGGAACATCGGCACGAACACGATGCAGATCGACAGTGTCGAGACAAAAGTCGGCACGGCAATTTCACCCGAGCCGTTCAGAATCGCGTCGTGCAGCGGCTCGCCGTTTTCCAGATGATGCGTGATGTTTTCGATCGCGACGGTGGCATCGTCGACGAGAATACCCACCGCGAGCGCAAGGCCGCCGAGCGTCATGATGTTGATGGTCTGGCCGAGCGCGGAAAGCGCGATCAGCGAGGTCAGCACCGCGAGCGGAATCGACACCGCGATGATCAGCGTGGCGCGCCAGCTGCCGAGAAACAGCAGGATCATCAACGCGGTCAACGCAGCGGCGATGACTGCCTCGCGCGCCACGCCCACGACCGCCGACTTCACGAACACCGATTGATCGGACAGCGCAGTGATATGCAACGCGCTCGGCAAACCCGCCGCAATATGCGGCAGCATCGCCTTGACCTGCTGGATGATCGTCAACGTGGACGTGCTGCCGGATTTTTCGACGGTGAGCAATGCGGCGCGTTTGCCGTCGTTGCGCACGATGTTGGTTTGCGGCGCATAGCCGTCGCGCACATGAGCCACGTCGCGCACATAGACCACGCCGCCGGCCACCGTCTTGATGGGCAGGTCGTTCAGCGCGGCCACCGTGTCGGTGCTGCCGTTCATCTGCACGTTGTATTCCTTCGTGCCGATTTTGGCGGTGCCGCCCGGCAGAATCAGGTTCTGCGCGTTGACGGCATTGACCACGTCGAGCGGGGCAAGGCCTTTGGCCTGCAGCGCGTGCGGATCGATATCGACCATGATCTGCCGCACCTTGCCACCGAACGGCAGCGGCACCGACGCGCCTTGCACCGTCGCCAGTTGCGTGCGGATCTGGCTGTTGCCGAGGTCGTAGAGTTGCTGTTCGGACAGCGTGTCGCTGGAGAGTCCGAGTTGCAGGATCGGCACCGTCGACGCGTTGTACGTAATGATGTTCGGCGGCAGCGTGCCAGGCGGCAGCACGCGCAGAATCGACGCGGAATTGGAGGCGGCCTCCGCAATCGCGCGATTGATGTCGGCGCCCGGGTGGAAAAAGATCTTCACCACCGAGACGCCGTTCAGCGATTGTGACTCGATATGCTCGATATCGTCGACGTCGGAGGTGAGCGCACGTTCGTAATTCGAGGTGATGCGGTTGGCCATGTCCTGGGCGGAAAAGCCGTTATATGTCCAGACGATGCTGACCACCGGGATGTCGATGTTCGGAAAGATATCGGTGGGCGTGCGGAGTATCGCGAGCGGACCGACGATAAAGATCAACACCGCGAGAACCACGCATGTATATGGGCGGCGCAGCGCGAGCTTGACGATCCACATGACGATTTCCTGAAAAGTGGCAGATGGAGGCGCGGGTCTTGTTTCGGCGCCTGGCGGCGCGTGACGCGGGCTTCTTCGTAAGTCAGGAGTGTGGGGGGGTGGCGCTTACCGGTGGTGGTCCGGTAGATTACCGTTCTGTTATCTTCGGTTTGGGTTTTTTAGTTTGGGTTTTTTAGTTTGGGTTTTTTGGTTTGGTTTAAGCGCGGTGCGTAGATAACAAAACGGTAATCTGAAGGTCAGTGCTCCGACAGCTGAAATGACAACAATGGGAAGCGTGGTTCAGGCCACTCATTTCTTGCTCACCATCGGAGAGACATCATGAAACTGCTTACCGCTATCGCTGTTGCTGCACTTAGTTTGCCGTTCGGCGCGAATGCTTTCGCTCAATCTAATCCGTCAGGTCTGACGCGCGCCGATGTCATGGCGCAGTTGCAGCAGGCTCAGGCTGAAGGGCTCGTGCCGGCGCCTAATAGTGACTATCCGCCTACGGACGCGGAGATCGCTCGGAATCGGGAGATTTATGCCATTCAGCATGGGGGGGAGGGCGCTGGCGCTGTTAAGACGGCGGAGGCGCAGGTTGCGGGGGGTGGGGTGGGGGCTAATTGATGCTGGGGGTGGTTGCCGGCGGTGGTGGCGTTTTCTTGGTTTGTTTGTTCGCCTGCGGCGTTGGCCTTTTCTTGATTTGTTATTGGTCTATTAGCGTCGCCCCTGTGCGGGGGGCACTTACTTTCTTTGCCGCCGCAAAGAAAGATAAGCAAAGAAAGCGGCTAAAACCGCCAATACTAAGCGGGTCCCGTAGCTTGCTAGGGGTAGTGGTGCATCTGGAATCTGTGTTCTCCCACATTCGGCGCTAGTGACAAAGGTGTCATTCTTCCGGCGGCGCTGCGCGCGCCGAAGCGGGCTTCATAAAACCACTCGCTACGTTTTTACACTCAAGTTTTACTCGGTGCGGCGGCCCGTGTTGTAGCGTCCTTGTCCGGTCAGGCATCACCGATTTGTTCGGTACGTTCACGCTCGCACTCGCTGACGTGACCTGCCCGTACGTTATAGATTCCTTCTCTTCGCCCCGCTCAGTCACGCCGGAGGCGAGCGGCGCGGTCGTCGGGTCGGTTTGAGCGACTGCGTATGGCTGCCGGACAGCGACACGGTATTGGTCCATTTGGAACTCCCCCCGCGCGGTCGAGCGGGAAGGGGAGCCAGAACCTTTTTATGGCCGGTCGCGGTTACGTGCGCGGGTGGCGCCCGTGATCACCGCGACGCCGAGCATGATGACCGCGACGATCGCGATCGTATGTTGTGCGACATGCAGCGCCATCAATCCCCACGCCACGCCGCCTATCAGAATGATCCAGCCTGCAAGATAAATGAGCAGGGTCATCGTCTTTCTCCTTTTTCGTTCGACAGACGGACAAGCTTGCCTGCCATGGAAAGCGTTACCGGTCGCCACGATCGAACTGCTGAAGTCGCGTGCCCAGACTGGCGTTGCAGCCTATGAATCCAGCCCACACCATCAACGGGTCTATCGAGTAGCAGATTCCGCGCCCGGCACATCCTCCGTGCGCATGCGCTGTGTGTAACGCTCGAGCCGCTCACGCCACCCGTTGGGTCAGACGACCCACCACGCGAGCAGCGCCGTGAGCAGTACCACCGCCCATGAAGGCACGCGCCACCAGCCGAGCATCGCGAGCGCCACAACAACCAGCGCGAAATCACGTCCGCTGTGCACCGCGCTGGTCCACACCGGATCGTAGAGCGCAGCGAGCAGAATGCCGACCACGGCAGCGTTGATGCCGGCCATCGCCCGGCGCATCGACGCGAACGCCCGCAATTCGCCCCACAGCGGCAACGCCGCGCCGACCAGCAGAAACGACGGCAGAAAAATTGCCAGGGTGGCGATCAGCGCACCGGCGATGCCTGCGGGGTAACCGTTGCTGGCGGCGCCGAGAAATGCCGCGAATGTGAACAGCGGTCCCGGTATCGCCTGGGCTGCGCCGTAGCCAGCCATGAAAGAATTGGCCGAGAGCCAGCCGCGCGGCACCACGACCGCTTCCAGCAAAGGCAGCACCACATGACCGCCGCCGAACACCAGCGAGCCGACCCGGTAGAAGGCAGAGAAAAGGTCGAGCGGATACGCATGCAACAAAGCAGCGGCGGCAGGCAGGCCGAACAGCAGAAGCCCGAAGATGGTGAGGCAAAGGAGGGCGCCGGTCCTCGTGCCGGGCATGCCGAGTGGCGCGCGCGGCACCTCGGTTGACGATTTCAGAAGCAGGGCGCCGGCGATGCCTGCCACCACGATCGACGCGATCTGGCCGTAAGCCGCACCGAATACGATCACCGCAATGGCCGATGCCGCTGCGATCGTGACGCGGGCGCGGTCGGGGCAGAGCGTGCGTCCCATCGACCAGACGGCCTGCGCGACAACGGCGACCGCCGCCAGCTTGAGGCCGCGCACCAGGTGAAGCGCGCTCGCATCCGCCAGATGGGTGAACCCGTAGGCGAACGCGATCATCAACACCACCGACGGCAACGTGAAGCCGAGCCAGGCCGCCAGCGCACCGGCGATGCCGCCACGAAACCGGCCGATTGCAATGCCGACCTGGCTGCTGCCCGGGCCGGGCAGAAACTGGCACAGCGCGACCACGTCGCTAAAGGTGTGCTCGTCGAGCCAGCCGCGGCGTTTGACGAACTCGTCGCGGAAGTAGCCGAGATGCGCGGCAGGGCCGCCGAACGAGGTCAGGCCGAGCCGTAGAAAAATGCAGAAGAGCGCCCACGGCGAACTGTGCGCAGGCAGGTCGAGCGATGTGTCGGAATCGGTGTTGCGCATGGCACTGATGTGATCGGCCGTTCGTGGCGGGGGTGTCGACCATAAATTGGTTGGTGAATGTACCACGTCGCCGGCCTCGTACTTGTCGGACCAATGAAAGCTGCGGCTACACGCGCTTTAAAGAAGGCGCGCTGGCAATAGACACCCCGCCCACATCAACTCGCATTACGAACCCAGTTGCCCCCATGTGCCGCGGCCTGCGCCGCGGGTGAGGTGGCAAGATAGGCAAGCGCCTGTTCGGTGGAGCCTTCGTGATGCGGTGTGTAGCGCGGATTGAAATAGCGTAGCGCTGCCGCAATCATTTTCCAGAACGACGGCAGGCACCGGCGCCGCGCCCCGGCGCGCCAGGCGAGGATAAAGCCTCGGTACTTACCGGCATCGGGATCGCGCTGGTGCATGAAGCGCGCGCCGCGCGTCAGAAAATACAACAGAAGCATGACGGTCGACAGCATGTGGAAACAGCGTTCGAAGTAGGTGCCGCCCATATGCCGGAAGATGTCGAAGGCTACGGTGCGATGCTCGACTTCCTCGGCACCGTGCCAACGCAGCAGGTCAAGCATGGTTGGGTCCGCGTGCGCTGCATCGAGCCCGTCGGCATTGAGCACCCAATTGCCGAGGTAACCGAAAAAGTGCTCCAGCGCGGCGATGACGCCAAGCTGCTGACGCAGCCAGAAGCGCGTTTTGCCGATCTTCTTCAGCCCAAATGGTTGTTCGCCAAGCAGCTTGCCAAACAGCCAGTCGAGTTTCTTTGTGAAGGGCTGCGTATCGATGCCGTGGGCCTTGTAGTAGTGCGTGAGCACACCGCCGTGCGAGCGCGAATGGACCGCTTCCTGCCTGAGAAACCCCTCTGCGTCGTCGCGCAACGCCGGGTCGGTGATCAGGGGCAACGCCTTGTTGTAGACGCGGCAGAACCATAGTTCGCCGGCGGGGAACAGCAGGTTCAACACGTTGATGACGTGCGTGCTCGACGGGTCGCCCGGAATCCACTGAATCGGCGTTTGGCTCCAGTCGAACTTCACATGGCGTGCCTTGATCTTGTATTGGGATTGCTCTTGGGTCATAACGGTCTCCGGCGTCCGGTTGAGTGAGTTCAGCGCGGCGCCATGCTGATGCGAGCGATCACGCGGCTGAGCCACGGCATGTAGCGCGAGATGAACCGCATTGAATGCGCCTCGATGCCGATGGCGACGACAGGCTTGTTACGCAATACCGCGCTAAGCGCGGCTTTCGCAACCGTCTCAGGTTGCAGGCCACGCAACTGGTATAGCTGGGTGGCTTTCTGGCGCATGCGGTCCTGATCCTGAGCGCTGGCGCCGACGTATTGAGTGGCCGCCATGATCCCGGTCTCGGCGAATCCTGGACAGATTGCGCTGACACCGATACCGAGACCGGCGAGTTCTCCGCGCATGCACTCGCTGAGCATCAGTACGGCAGCCTTGGTCGTAGCGTAGGCGGGCAGGTCGCGCGAGGGGGCGAAGGCCGCGGCTGACGCCGTGTTGATGATGTGACCGCCATTGCCGCGCTTTACCATCTGTCGCGCGAACAGGCGTGAGCCGTGAATCACGCCCCACAGGTTGACGTGAAGAATGCGTTCCCAGTCTTGTGCCGAGGTGTCGAGTACACCGCCTGCCATGCCAATGCCGGCGTTGTTGACCACGATGTCGGCGCCACCCAGTTCCGTCCCGATCCAGTCGGCCAACGCTTCCATCTGTTCGGCGCTGCCGACGTCGATCTTGCGCGCGTATGCGTTAGGGCCTAATAACCTGACCAGCGTAGCGGTACGCTCCGCGCTCGCGGTGTCGATATCGACCGAGACCACCGCGGCACCTTGCTTCGCGAACTCCAGGGCGATGCAACGTCCAATGCCGCTGCCCGCGCCGGTCACGACCGCGAGCTTGCCACTGAGCGGGTTGCGTGCCGAGTCCATCCGGGCGCGTTGCAGGGTGTCCGGTTCGTCACCGCCTTCGGTGTGGTCGACGAGTTCACGCACCATCTGAGCCATCTGTTCGGGGTGGGTGACCGGCACCCAGTGCCGTGCGGTCAGTTCACGGCGCCAGTACTTCGGCACCCATCGAGAAAGATCTTCGGACAACGCCGGGCTGACGTATTTGTCCAGCGTCGGCACGATCACCTGGACCGGCGCGTGCGCGTAACGCTTGCGCGGCGTGAACAGGCAGCGGATGAAGTTGGCGCGGTACAGCGACACACCGCGTATACCGTCCTGCGTTTGCGTCGGGCGCGGCGCGATCTGGGTCTTTTCGACACGACGCAACACCCGCGGCCACGCGCGGCCGAGCCACAAGCGCCAGGTCAACCCAGGCAGCACCGGCATGTGAAACAGCAGCACGTACCAGGAGCGTACCAACTGGCCCAATACCTTGCCGATGGACCGCGGCGTGGGACGCAGCAACCGCGCTCGCATCCAGTAAGCGACATGGTCGAGGCAAGGGCCCGAGCACGACGTGTACGATGCAATGCGCCCACGCAACCGCTCTTCGGTGACGAATTCCCAGCCCTGGATCGAGCCCCAGTCGTGCGCGACCAGATGGACTGCGCGATTGGGGCTGACGGCATCGATGACGGCGACAAAGTCGTCCGTGAGTTTTCCTAAGCGATATGCTTTCGTGCCGGTTGGGGCGGTGGATCGCCCCGCACCGCGAACATCGTAGGCGACCATATGGAAATCGTGTGCCAGCAAGCCGGCCAGAGCGTCCCAGACTTCGCTGTTGTCGGGGTAGCCGTGCACCAGGATTACAGTCGGCCGGGCGGGGTCGCCCCATGCCTTGGCGGCAAGCGTCACGTCGCCTGAGCGCACCGTGAAATCGGTGCGATGCGTGGCGGACGGCGCCTCGTATAACGTGGACGATACGGAGTCGGTTAAAAGCTGCATGTGCGCCTCCATCATGCCGCGACCAACGCCCGCCCGCGCTGCGCCCAGCGGCGCACATGCGGCAGATCGTCGTCGAGCCAGTAGGCGTCGTCATCGGTGATGACCAGCAACTCTTCGAATTTGGCGCCCACACCCTGAAAGCCGAGATGCGGCTCGACGGCCCACAGGCCGGGCGTCGGTGCATGATCGGAGCGGCGATCGATCGACCACAAAGGCGACCAGCCTTCCTTCTTGCCTGCGCTAACCTGGTCGAGAACGAGGTTGCGCGTCGCGTTCAGGCCGAAACGCGCCACGAAGCGCGGCTTGGCGGGGTTGTGCAGTTTCGCGACGCGATGGGCAAGCACCTTGAACGGATAGGCCTTATGCCGCGGCTCCACGCCCTGTTTCCTGCACAACAGGTCAACCGCACGCGCCACATCGGCAAGCGTGCGCCGTTGCTTCACCATGTTGACTATCAGTTCGCGGTGTTCGGCGAGGTCGTCTTTCAGTTGCTCGAGAATGGGATTCGTGCCGATGCAGGTGGCGTAGCCGACATCGGCGATCACACCATTCAGTACGGGTGCCACGTCGAGAATGACCGGCATGTTTTCTTCCAGCCGGCGTGAACTCGGGAAGAAAGCCAGGTTAAAGCCGGCCATGTGCGACAGCCCGGAAAAGCCCTCAAAAGCGGTACGGTCGCCAAACCAGGCGAAGGGTTTGTGCAACCAGTCACGCACGCCGTGATCCTGCAACCATTCGGTCAGCAGCCGGGCGGCGTCTTTTTCCGTCATGCCCAGCCGGAGCATATTGCCGACGCTCTCGACGCACTGATAGGCCAGTTGCTGGACTTCGCGGAACTGTGCCAATTCGTCCACGTTGACGTCTGGAATGACCTTCTCACCCATACCTGCCTCCCGAATATGCTGTCCGACGGGCGTCTGGCGGCCCATCACGATGACATTTTTTATTGTTACATTGATTGATGTAACGGTTGGATGCTACACCATGAGAACGGCCAGTCCACTGGTTTTTTCCCTGGGCCAGCAGGTTGCGCCAGGATTGCCTTCACTGTCTCGTATAACGGATCTATATCGTTTCAGTGACTCGTAATTTTGTTAAGTATCGATTCACTATGTCCCATAAATCGTCTAGCATCTTGAGACAGATGCTAGGAGAAAGGAGTTGCAGTGGCGTCCGCGACAGATGACAAGACACATAAGCGTTACCGAAGCGGCGACGCAGCACGTCTGGCAAAGATGCCAGTTACCACGTTGCGTATCTGGGAGCGTCGCTATGGGGTCGTGGCGCCGCCTAAGAGCGAATCGGGGCAGCGCCTGTATTCGGAAGACGACGTGCGCAGGCTGTCGTTGCTCAAGGGCCTCGTGCAACGCGGTCATCCGATCGGCACGATCGCGAAGCTTGATCGGGCGCAGCTAGAACAGCTTGCGCTCGGTCGCTCCGGCAGGGAGTTCACCCAGATCGCCTCGGGGCCGGCGCCGCTGCCCGTCGGCATCTCCCTCGCGGTTATCGGCGACGCATTCTTGCAGCGCCTCGAGTCGGAACATGTCGACCTGGCAGAAGCAGGCGTGGTCAATATGGTGCGCTTTGCGAGTCTGGACGAGGCATCCTCGCGCTCGGCCATCGAGCCGGCGGACATTCTCATAATCACAGTCACGTCACTGCACGAAGACGTGGCCTCGCAAGTCCTGAGTCTTGGCGAAGCGTGTCAGGCGAGGGCAATCGCAGTGGCCTATGGGTTCGGCACAGGCCGGGCTATCCAGATGCTGCGGCTATCCGGCGTGCGGCTCTACCGCGAGCCCGACAGCCGCTTCGAGTTGCGACAGGTGCTCGAAGAACTGGCCCGCATGGCCCAAGGCTGGGGCGCCTCGGCGCAGGACGGCCTATGGCTGCGTGCGGCGCGCCGCTTCGACGACCAGACGCTGACCGGAATGGTCGCGCGCTCGTCGACCATTGCGTGCGAGTGTCCGCGGCACCTGGCCGAACTCATCATGAAACTGTCGGCGTTCGAGAAATACAGCGATGAGTGCGGATCGCGCTCAGTCGAAGACATTTTGCTGCACCGGAATCTGGGCGACGTGGCAAACCGCGCGCTCGCGATGTTCGAGTCGGCGCTCGCGCGGATCGCAAACGAAGAGGGTCTCATACAGGAGCGGCTCGATGACTGACGCGAGCGTGCAACGTTTCACGTCAGACGTTCACAGCAATAGCGCGCTCGCGCTCGCACGCACCTTCGGGGATTTGAGGAAGTTGAAGACCCGATGGGGCTGATCAAACCACGGGGTAAGTGACGTATGGAAACCGGATTGCATGAAGTGCCAGAGCGTGTCGACTCCGACGTCGGCGTGCCGCTGTCGCAACGGATTCGTCAGCGGCTGCGCCGCGCCGGCGTGCGCTTTCACGCGAACGACAATCCAGAGGCGTAGCGCGGGGCGTCGCAACGCATTGCCCGGGTGGTATGTGCGCATGCGTATCGTACTGACGACGGTCGGCGCGTTAAGTCTGCTGGCTGCTATACGGTAGAAGCTGAGTCAGTCAAATGCGGCAGCGAGCGCATGCTGCTCGCAAAGCGAGACGTGCTGATCAGAGGCGCCGCGCAGCATGATGATGCTTACGGAGAGTCTCGTGATGCAGGATCGGAATTCAAACGCAGAAGAGGCCGTATATCCACTCCAAAAGTGCGGGCAGACGGATGTCGCCAGCTTGCTGGCGCACGTTGCGGAACGGGATGTCGACGCACTTGGCAAGCTCTATCGCGTCTGCGCGCCGACGTTGTTTGGGGTCGCGCTGCGTGTCACGCGAAAGCGCGAATGGGCAGAGGATGTGCTGCAAGACAGCTTCATCAAGGTATGGCGGTTCGCCCACTGTTACGACCCGAACCGCTCGTCGGCGATGACCTGGATGGCGACGGTTGTCAGAAACCAGGCTCTCGACCACTTGCGCCGGCTGCCGCCAACAGACGAACTGCCGGACGATTTCGAGGCGGATAGCGAGCTTGAACACGCCGGGCCTGACGCGGAGTTGCAGCGGGCGACTGATATCGCGCGCCTTTGCGCGTCAGTGCAGCAGCTCAGCCCGATGCAACGCCAAGCGATTGCTCTCGCCTATTTTCGCGGGCAAAGCCACGCCGAAGTCGCCGATACACTGAATGTTCCTGTCGGGACCGCAAAGTCGTGGATACGGCGAGCACTGAGCTTTCTCAAAGTACAGCTCGAAGGCACGACCGTTCCCACGTCGAATGCTGACTATTCGACTGAGCCAAAAACTGGCGACATCCATGCCGCGCGTGCCGGAGCGAAAATGTGAGCGCGGCCGGTCGATACCCGAAGCGAACCGCACGAGCACGGCGTGAAGAATAAAATTCTCACGATCGACGCAGCGCATGCACCGGTCTAAATGAACATGACCCGATATAAACCTGAGCCAGCCCTCCCGATGCAACCAGAAACGCAAAATCAGAGCCCCTCGACGCGACCGAAGCAGCGCCGCTCAACGGCGATCGCCGCAACGGTCCTCGCTGTTTGCGCGCTTGGACTGTTGGCCGCGTGCGCATCGCTCACCGGCGGCAAGAGTGGCAATGCGCAGGTGCCGCAGCCCGCGAAGCCAGTTGATCTGGATCGCTACACAGGCCGATGGTACGAGTTCGCGCGCTATGAAAACCGCTTCGAAAAGGGCTGTGAAAGCGTGACCGCGGAGTACGCAAAGCGCAGCGACGGACTGATTGCCGTAACGAACCGTTGCCGCGACGGCGGTACAGACGGACCACTCCGCGTTTCAGAAGGACGCGCGAAGATCGTGCCGGATTCGGCAAACGCCAAACTCAAGGTGTCGTTCTTCGGACCGTTTTATCTGGGGAATTACTGGGTGCTCGACCATGCGGACGACTATAGCTGGTCGATCGTCGGCGAGCCCAGTGGCCGCTATCTCTGGATTCTCACGCGTGCCGAGCACCCCGACCCGGTACTGCGTGCTGAACTGGTAAGGCGGGTTGCGGTGCTCGGTTACGATACGGCGATGCTGAGGCAAACGCGCCATTAGATGACGCGGTCCGGCTTTGTCAAGTTGACGGCTGCAGACTACCTGTTTGGTAAAAGAGTAGTTTTCCTTATTAGATAGCTTTCTCGGATGCGGCAGTGACAGTCCAACCGTTCCATGTGACGAAGCGTTCGTGGAGTACGACACGATGACATGCCGCGTTCATCTGATGTCTGGGCAGCGCGAAGTACTGCCGGATGGGCCCGAAGTATGAGAGGAATGCCTGCGTGCGACGCGCATTGCGAAAGCCGCACATCTGGCGTTCGCGCCTGCTGGTTGGCTGGTGGTTTGTGTGTCTGTCCGTGCTACTGCGCCAACTGCACGATCACACCATCAACATCGGCCTGTGTGAACTCGCGCTGCTTCTTCGTGCCACTTTTGCGCTGGTCGGGCTGGACCGCCTCACCACGGTTCGTGCGCGACGGCGAACCCGATGCAGTGTGGCTGGACACATGGTCGACTCCGAAATCTCGCAACGGACCGACCAGCATGCCAGCGTTCAGAAACACGACATTTCAATTTAGCGGAAACACGACATCTGAACTTTGGACTAACACCCAATGTCGAGGCTGGTTTTAAATGTCCGGGTTTGGACTTTTTAGAAATGTCCGGTTTTGAGGTTCAGAAATCTCTACTTTCAAGGGCTTTTAAACACCGAGCCTGCCCGCGTTCCGGCAGTTCTGAGGACCGCTGCATTCAGGTCTTCAAGCGTCAGTTCACGCTGCTTGCGGGTGCCCACCTTGCGCTCCTTCGGACGTGCTGCCTCGCCCTGGTTGGTCCTCGATGGCGAGCCTGACGCACGCCGGTCATCGCGCTGCGCCTGGATCACCTGCGCCATCTGCAACGTGTGTC
>NZ_JABBGJ010000022.1 GCF_012927345.1 Paraburkholderia polaris | reverse complement strand
TATTCGTAGATCGCCTGGTGTTCGGCGCGTTTGGCTTCGTCGGGATGACGATGCGCGATGTCGCAGTGAGCCGCGGCGACATACGCCAACGCGCGTGATGCTTCCGTGAGGCCGCGCATCGTCGACAGCATGCGGCGCACGTCCGGGTGCTGAATGATCGCCACGGACTGCTTCGCGGAACCATCCACCGGCCGGCTTTGCACGCGATCCTTCGCGTACGCAACGGCCTTCTGATACGCGCGATCCGACACGCCGACGCCCTGCATGCCCACCGCGAAACGCGCCGCGTTCATCATGATGAACATGTATTCGAGGCCGCGATTTTCTTCGCCGATCAGATGACCGATCGCGCCGCCGTGGTCGCCGAATTGCAGCACCGCGGTCGGGCTCGCCTTGATGCCGAGCTTGTGCTCGATCGACACGCAATGCACGTCGTTGCGCTCGCCGAGCGAACCGTCTTCATTGACGAGAAACTTCGGCACGATGAAGAGCGAAATACCCTTCACGCCTTCCGGTGCATTCGGCGTGCGCGCCAGCACGAGATGGGCGATGTTCTTCGCCATATCGTGCTCGCCCCACGTGATGAAAATCTTGGTGCCGAACAGCTTGAACGAACCATCGCCCTGCGGCTCGGCGCGCGTACGCACCATCGCGAGATCGGAGCCGGCCTGCGGCTCAGTCAGGTTCATCGTACCGGTCCACTCGCCGGAAATCAGCTTGGGCACGTAGGTTTGTTTTTGCGCTTCTGTGCCGGCGGTCAGCAGCGCTTCGATCGCGCCGTCGGTCAACAGCGGGCACAGTGCGAACGACAGGTTCGACGCATTGAGCATTTCGATGCACGGCGTGGCGATCAGCTTGGGCAGACCCTGGCCTTCGTAGTCGACCGGATGTTGCACGCCTTGCCAGCCGCCCTCGACGAACTGGCGGAAGGCGTCCTTGAAACCGGGCGTTGCGGTAACTACGCCATCCTTCCAGCTACTCGGATTGCGGTCGCCTTCGACATTCAGCGGTGCCAGCACCTCGCCACACAGTTTCGCCGACTCGTCGAGCACGGCCTGCGCCGTGTCGAGGTTCGCGTCCTCGAAGCCCGGCAGCGTCGCGATGTCTTCGAGACCGGCCAGTTCTTTAATGACGAACAGCATGTCCTTGATCGGCGCCGTATAGCTCATTTCAGTTCTCCTCCTGCCTGTCGATAAAAAAAAGGCGCCGGACTTGATAGGTCCAGCGCCCTTTCGTGTGCTGCCATACGCCTTTTAACCGGCGCTGCGGCGCTTAGCCAAGCTCGCCAACGAGCTCCGGCACGAGCGTGAACAGATCGCCCACCAGACCGTAATCGGCGACGCTGAAAATCGGCGCTTCCGCGTCCTTGTTGATGGCGACGATCACCTTCGAGTCCTTCATGCCGGCCAGATGCTGGATCGCACCCGAGATGCCGACCGCGATGTACAACTGCGGTGCGACGATCTTGCCGGTTTGGCCGACCTGATAGTCGTTCGGCACGAAGCCTGCGTCGACGGCTGCGCGTGATGCGCCCAGCGCTGCGTTCAGCTTGTCCGCCAGCGGCTCGAGAACCTTGGTGTAGTTCTCGCCATTGCCCAGACCCCGGCCACCCGAGACGATGATCTTCGCCGAGGTCAGTTCCGGACGGTCCAGCTTCGTGACTTCACGGCTCACGAATTGCGAGAGGCCGGTGTCGGCCGCGGCTGCAATCTTTTCCACTGCCGCGCTACCACCTTCCGCTGCAACCGGGTCGAACCCAGTCGAACGAACCGTGATGACCTTGATCGGATCAGCCGACTGCACGGTAGCGATCGCGTTACCGGCGTAGATCGGGCGCTCGAACGTGTCGGCGCCATCCACTGCCGTGATGTCACTGATCTGTGCGACGTCGAGCTTCGCGGCGATACGCGGCGCGATGTTCTTGCCGTAAGCAGTCGCCGGCGCGAGGATATGCGTGTAGTCCTTCGCGATGTTCAGCACCGTCGCTTCGACGTTTTCGGCCAGCCCCGCTTCGAGTTGCGGCGCGTCGGCCAGCAACACCTTCGAAACACCTGCAATCTTCGCCGCTGCGTCGGCCGCAGCTTGCGCGTTGTGACCTGCCACCAGCACGTGGATATCACCACCAATCTTCTGTGCAGCTGCAATCGTGTTCAGCGTCGCGGCCTTGATCGACGCGTTGTCGTGTTCTGCAATTACCAGATTCGTCATTTCGTCCGTCTCCTTACAGCACCTTGGCTTCGGTCTTCAACTTCTCGACCAGCGTCTTCACATCCGGCACCTTCACACCGGCGGAGCGCTTCGGCGGCTCGACAACCTTCAGCGTCTTCAGGCGCGGCGTCACATCAACGCCGAGGTCTTCGGGCTTGACGACTTCCAGCGGCTTCTTCTTCGCCTTCATGATGTTCGGCAGCGTCACGTAGCGCGGCTCGTTCAGGCGCAGATCGGTGGTGATAACAGCCGGCAACGTCAGCGACAGCGTTTCGGCACCACCATCCACTTCGCGCGACACGGTAGCCTTCCCGTCTGCCACGACAACCTTCGAGGCGAACGTGGCTTGCGGCAGATTCGCCAGCGCAGCCAGCATCTGGCCGGTCTGGTTCGAATCGTCGTCGATGGCCTGCTTGCCGAGAATGACCAGCCCAGGCTGTTCCTTGTCGACCAGCGCCTTCAGCAGCTTGGCGACGGCCAGCGGCTGCAACTCTTCATTCGACTCGACCAGGATCGCGCGGTCCGCGCCGATCGCCAGCGCCGTGCGCAGCGTTTCCTGCGATTGCGTCACACCTGCCGACACGGCGATCACTTCGGTCGCTACGCCCGCTTCCCTCAGACGAACTGCTTCTTCAACCGCGATTTCGTCGAACGGATTCATCGACATCTTCACGTTCGCGATGTCGACACCCGTACCGTCCGATTTGACTCGAACTTTCACGTTGTAATCGACCACTCTCTTGACTGGCACCAGGATTTTCATGCACACGCTCCAAAGTTACGAATACGTCAACCCAACGAACATTATAACGACTGCCCTTTCGCAGCAGCCGTGTCGCGGGTGCTCTAGCAGGAGGATATCGCTCCTCAGCGGCGTGACGGCAATATCGAACGATCGTTCTATTTTAATCTCGAAAAAACCCGGGAGACAACCCCGGGTTAAGACCTACGACTCTAATTTTGCATTGCCGTCGTGTCTTGCTATGTGAAACGGCCGAAAAACCGGCCATCAAATCACCAGGCGGTGATCACCGCTCCACCAAACTTGCTCTCGACAAACTGCTTCACTTCCGGCGAATGATACGCCGCGACCAGCTTCGCAACCCACGGTTTGTTCTTGTCAGCTTCGCGGATTGCGATGACGTTCACGTACGGACCTTTTGCGTCTTCGATTGCGATCGCGTCCTGCTTCGGTTTCAGGCCCGCTTCCATCGCGAAGTTGGTGTTGATCGCGGCGGCGTCCACATCGTTCAGCGAACGCGGGATTTGCGCGGCGTCAAGTTCGACAATCTTCAGTTTCTTCGGGTTGTCGACGATATCGAGCGGCGTCGCCTTCAGACCCGCATCAGCACGCAGCTTCAGCAGACCCTGCTTTTGCAGCAACAGGAGCGCCCGGCCACCATTGGTCGGATCGTTCGGCACCGCGATCTTCGCGCCCGGCTGCAATTCAGCCAGCGTCTTCACTTTCTTCGAGTAGATGCCCATCGGGTACGTGACCGTATCGGCGATGCGGATCAGCTTGTAGCCGCGGTCCTTCACCTGCGCCTGCAAGTACGGGTCATGCTGGTAGCTGTTCGCATCCAGGTCGCCGCCGGCGAGCGCCGCGTTCGGCTGCACGTAGTCGGAGAATTCGACGATCTTGATGTTCAGACCGTTCTTTGCCGCGACCGTCTTCACGACTTCCATGATCTGCGCGTGCGGGCCGCCGGTGACGCCGACCTTGATCGTGTCTTCAGCGTGAGCCGCCGTAGCGGCAGCGAACAGCGACGCGGCGCCGAGCGTGGCGGCCAGCTTGAGGATGAAACGACGTTGCATGATGGACCTTTCCGAATCTGGCGATTCTTTCTGTTTAGCGGGTTCCGATGACCCTTGTTTATTTATGGCTCAAACGACGCACGAGCCAATCCCCGAACGACTGCACCAGCTGTACGAAGACGATCAGGATCACCACGACCGTCACCATTACTTCCGGCAGAAAACGCTGATACCCGTAACGAATGCCCAGATCCCCGAGCCCGCCGCCGCCGATCGCACCGGCCATCGCCGAATAGCCGACCAGCGACACGAAGGTAATCGTCAAGCCTGCGACCACACCCGGTAGCGACTCCGGCAACAGCACCTTGAAGACGATCTGACTGGTGGTCGCGCCCATCGCCTGCGCCGCTTCGATCAGACCACGATCGACTTCGCGCAGTGCGGTTTCGACAAGACGCGCGATAAACGGCGCCGCGGCGATCGTCAGCGGTACCACGGCCGCAGCCGTGCCAATCGAAGAACCCACCACGAGGCGCGTGAACGGAATCACCGCAACCAGCAAGATGATGAACGGCGTGGAACGCACCGCGTTGACGATCACGCCCATCACGCGATTCACGGCGATGTTCTGCAGCACGCCCTGGCGGTCCGTCAGATACAGCAGCACGCCGAGCGGCAGACCGACTGCAGCGCCGACCAGTCCGGAGATGCCCACCATCACGAGCGTTTCCCAGAACGACTGGACGAACATATCGAACATTTCACTCAACATACGACAGCTCCTCTACTACCACACCCTGTTCGCGCAGATACGTCAGCGCCTCTGCCACCTTCGTCGGTTCGCCGCCCGCGAGCACCGCGAGCGAGCCGAACGCCTGCCCCTGGATCTCGTCGATCTGGCCGTGCAGGATATTGAAGTCGAGTTCGTAGCGGCGAATCGTCTCGGACAAAATCGGCTGATCGACACCCGAGCCCGTGAACGCGAGGCGCAGCAAATGACCGCTGCCGGTCTTCAGGCGTTCAGCCACGCGCGCCTTCATCGCGGGCGGCAATTCCTGCGCGATCACGTCGCCGATCAGCGCGCGCGTGACTTCATGATGCGGTTGCAGGAACACGTCGATGACCTTGCCCTCTTCAACCACACGGCCGGCATCCAGCACCGCGACGCGGTCGCAGACCTGCTTGATCACGTCCATCTGGTGCGTGATCAGCACGATCGTCAGGTTCAGTTCGCGATTGATACGCTTGAGCAGGTCGAGGATCGCGCGCGTAGTTTCGGGATCGAGCGCGGAAGTCGCTTCGTCGGAGAGCAGCACCTTCGGCTTGCTCGCCAGCGCACGCGCGATGCCGACGCGCTGCTTCTGCCCGCCGCTGATCTGCGCCGGATAACGATCCTTCTGCGCCGACAGGCCCACCAGGTCGAGCAGCGGCAGCACGTTGGCCTCGATCTCATCGCGCTTCATGCCGGCGAGTTCGAGCGGCAAGGCCACGTTCTCGTACACCGTGCGCGACGACAGCAGGTTGAAGTGCTGGAAAATCATGCCGATTTCGCGACGCGCCTCGCGCAATTGCGCGGCGGGCAGCGTCGTCAGATCGCGGCCGTTGACGACAATGTTGCCTTCGCTCGGACGCGTCAGCAGGTTGAGAGTGCGCACGAGCGTACTCTTGCCCGCGCCGCTGCGGCCGATGATGCCGAACACCTCACCCGCCGGAATCGACAGATTGACGTTGTGCAGCGCTTCGACCCAGCCCCGGGGTCCGGCGAACCGCTGAGAGATATTGCGTATTTCGATCATGGAAAAACGAAACGGCGGGGTTTGCCAACGAGCGTTATGCGCTCCCGACAAGCGGCCGCCGTTGCTTTTATTGGGATTTGAGCCCGCAATTCTACCGCAGCGCCGTCATTCCCTTTAATAATCAATTACGATCTTTTCATAACTACAGAGCATTAGAGGCGTGCCCGGCGCGAGATGCTCGCGCGCGTGTGCCCGCTGCGACTATGATCGGGCGAACCAGAATCAGGACACGTTCAGGACAACCAGCAGCTATGGAAACAACTCGATCCGGCAATGTGCGTCCCGCAGCGGCCACCCCTGCGCACGCCGCTGCGCATGCCGCTGCGCACGCCCCGAAAGGCGGCGCCGCGCTCCGCTCGACGGTCACGACGAGCGACGGCGTCGAACTGCCGCTATATCGCTGGCCCGCCACGACACCATTGCGCGGCACGGTCGCGCTGGTGCACGGACTCGCGGAGCACGCCAGGCGTTACGCGGCGCTGGCGGATCGGCTGAACCCGGCCGGCATTGAACTCGTCGCCATCGATTTGCGCGGACATGGCCACGCGCCCGGCAAACGCGTGTGGGTCAACCGCTTCGACGACTATCTGCTCGATGCTCAGGCGTTGCTCGATGAAGCGGCGACCAGTTGCGCACCGCTATTTCTGATGGGCCACAGCATGGGCGGCGCGGTCGCGGCGCTTTATGCGATCGAACGGCTCGAGGCAAGCGGGCGTCGGCTCAGTGGTCTGATCCTGTCGAGCCCCGCGCTCGCGCCGGGCCGCGATGTACCGCGCTGGATGCTCAAGGTGAGCCAGATAATCAGCCGCATCTGGCCGACCTTTCCGGCGATGAAAATCGACGCGGCTTTGCTGTCGCGGCTTCAGTCCGTGGTGAACGCCAATCGCAACGATCCGCTGGTTCATCACGGTGCGATTCCGGCGCGTACGGGCGCGGAGTTGTTGCTGGCGATGGCGCGCATCGAACGCGGCCGTGCGGGACTGCGCGTGCCGCTGCTGGTGTATCACGGCACCGCGGACAAGCTCACCGAACCCGACGGCAGCCGCGATTTCGGCGCGCACGCGGGCTCGCCGGACAAGACGCTCACGATGCACGAAGACAGCTATCACGAGACGATGAACGATCTCGATCGGGATCGGGTGATCGGCGCACTGATCGACTGGATCGAGAAACGGCTGCCCAAAGCCTGAGCACCGGACGGCGTTTCAATATAGGCAAACGGGTTGAGTGGCTCGATGCGCGGGCGCCTCAAGTCTCAGCATCGGGTGGGCATTTCGAAGCGCAGGCGTTCGGACAAGTGGGCGCCGGGGGCCCCGACAAGAACGGCCCTGCCCGGCTAACGCTTCCAGTCCGGCGGGCGTTTGTCGATGAACGCCTGCACGCCTTCGAGCGCGGAGTCGTCCATCATGTTGCAGGCCATGGTCTGGCCGGCTAGCTGATACGCCGCTTCGATGCCCATTTCGAGCTGGCGATAGAAAAGGCCTTTGCCGGCGCTCACCGCTTCGACGGGTTTCGCGCAGATGCTTTTCGCGAGCCGCGCGACCTCTGCGTCGAGGGCGTCCGCCGGCGCAATGCGATTCACGAGGCCTTGCTGCTTCGCCTGGATAGCATCGATGAAATCGCCAGTGAGCAGCATTTCGAGCGCCGCCTTACGCGACAGATTGCGCGACAGCGGCACCGAAGGTGTTGCGCAGAAAAGACCCAGGTTGACACCCGACACGGCAAAGCGCGCGGTATCGGCGGCGACTGCCAGATCGCACATCGCGACCAGCTGACAGCCCGCGGCGGTAGCGATGCCGTGCACACGTGCGATCACCGGTTGCGGCAAGCGCTGGATCGTCAACATCAGTTTCGTGCAGCGTGCAAACAACGCCTGGTAGTAAGCCAGCGACGGCTCTGCGCGCATTTCTTTCAGATCGTGCCCCGCACAGAACGCGCGGCCGGCGCCGGCGATCACCACCACCCGCGCATTGGACTCCGCCAGCGCCGTCAGCGTCGCCTGCAACTCGTCGAGCAGGGCTTCGGAGAGTGCATTGAAGGCATCGGGCCGGTTCATCGTCAATCGGACGACGCCCGGCACGCCGTAAGCGTCGTGTTCGATGTCGACCAGCGAAGCACTGCGCACCTCGGCATTCATGGTTCGCTCCTCGTTGAATTCACGCGGTTCGCGGCGTACGCGCAGGCGGCGCCCGCGCAGGCGACGTTCACGCAACGCTTGTGGCGTGGCAGTTCAGATCCCGGCCAGTGAGCGCACGTGCGCAACCACGCTGCGTCCGAGCGCCGACAGGTTGTACCCGCCTTCGAGACAGCTGACGATCCGCCCACGCGCATAGCGCTTCGCGATTTCGCGCACCTGGTCGGTGATCCAGGCGTAGTCGTCTTCGACGAGACCCAGGTTGCCGAGATCGTCCTCGCGATGCGCGTCGAAGCCGGCCGAGATGAAGATCATCTCCGGCTTGAAATCATGCAGGCGCGGCAGCCACATCATGTCCACCGCCTCGCGCACCACCATGCCTTTCGAGCGCGCCGGTATCGGCACGTTGCACATGTTGGGCGCCTGATTGTCGGCGCCGGTGAACGGATAGAACGGATGCTGGAAGATGCTGCACATCAGCACGCGCGAATCGCCCGAAAAGGCCGCTTCGGTGCCGTTACCGTGATGGACGTCGAAGTCGATGATCGCGACGCGCTGCATGCCATGCACTTCAAGCGCATGGCGCGCGGCGATCGCGACGTTATTGAAGAAGCAGAAGCCCATCGCGCGTGCCGGCTCCGCATGGTGGCCGGGCGGGCGCACGCTGCAGAACGCGTTGTCGTAGCGGCCTTCGATCACGGCGTCAGTCGCGGCCACTGCGGCGCCGGCTGCGCGCAACGCGGCTTGCAGGGTGTGCGGGTTCATCGACGTGTCGGGATCGATTTCGGCAAGACCCTCCGCGGGCGATCGGCTGCGGATGTAATCGACGTGGGCTTGCGTATGTACGCGCAACAGCGCGGCTTCATCGGCGAGTGGAGCCGATTCGCGCTCGATCAGCGAGTCGATGCGGCTCGCGATCAATTGATCTTCGATTGCCTGCAGGCGCGCCGGGCATTCGGGATGCCATTGCCCCATATCGTGCAGCAAACAATCGGCGTGGGAATAAAAACCTGTTGCCATGATTCTCGTCCGCGGCGCGGCGCTTTCAAAGCGCGCGCGGCGTGTCTCCGTCCAGGGGCGCGCGCACTGGGCGCGCCAACATTTACCAAGTTACCACACCATGCGACTGTGACGCGCTGGGCACAGTTTTGCAGAAGGCCGTCGGGTATACTGCCCCGATCCGTTTTCCCCTGCCTCTTTCGCACTGCGCCCCTAGCTCACTATGACCGTCAAGCTTGCTCTGTCTGCACGAAACCGGCTACGCACGAAGACCGTAGCCACCGCACTGTCCGTCGCATCGTGCATGTTCATGGCAACCAGTCCGGCGATGGCGCAAAGCGCCGCGAAGAAGCCGCCTGTACTGCTCGCGCAAAGCCAACCGCAACCGGCAGTGCCGCAAGGGCAAACCTTCGAAGAAGAGATCATCCCGCAGCGCTACGCGAATAACCCGAATGTCGATGCGTTCATCAGTGACATGTCCGCGCGCTATGACTTCGACGAAGCCGCATTGCATGCGTTGTTCGCTCGCGTGAGCTATTCGGCCACGGCGGTCAAGCTCGTCACGCCGTCGCCCTCGCCGTCGATCAAGAACTGGCGCGTGTATCAGTCGCGCTTTCTCGACCAGGTGCGTATCAACGCCGGCGTGCGTTTCTGGCGCGCCAACCAGGCCACGCTGCAGCGCGCCTATGAAGAGTTCGGCGTGCCGCCGGAAGTGATCGTCGGGATCATTGGCGTGGAGACGATCTACGGGCGCTTCATGGGCAACTTCCGCGTGCTCGACGCGCTGACCACGCTCAGCTTCGACTATCCCAATACCGCCAATCGCGCGGATCGCCAGGCAACCTTCCGCAAGAATCTCGAAGACTACCTGGTGTGGACACGCGATTCGCAAATCGATCCGACCACCGTGCTCGGCTCCTACACCGGCGCGATCGGGATTCCGCAGTTCCTGCCGAGCAGCATCGTGCAATACGCGGTGAGCTACGACGGTAACAAGCAGATCGACCTGCGCACGAGCCAGGCGGATGCGATCGGCAGCGTGGCGAATTATCTGCGCCAGAACGGCTGGGAAAACGGCCGGCCGGTGGTGTGGAACATCGGTACGGACGCCGGCAGCCTGGGTGTGGCGCAAGCGGCCGCCGACGGTAAGCCGGAGCCGCATTGGCCGCTGGACCAATTGCTCCGTGCCGGAATGCTGCTGAGCGAGCCGGGCGTCGATATCGCGTCGGAAGCCGGCACGCCGGTGACGGTGGTGGACCTGCCGTCGCCGGGGCGTGGTACCGAGTACATGCTGGGCTTGAAAAACTTCTATGTGCTGACGCGCTATAACCGCAGCTTCTTCTACGCACTGGCGGTTTATCAATTGGGCCAGCGGGTCAAAGCGCAGATGGAAGCGAGCGACGCGGCGAATGCCAGCAGCAATGCGGCGGCGCCGGATGCGGCTTCGCAATAAGCTGAGGAGCGGTTGGCAGACACTCGGTTGTCAGACGCTCACCGCGTCACGAACGGGTAGCAAGCAACACAAAAAAGCGCCAGACCGGCGCTTTTTTATTAGCCAACTCAGCTTGAGGGCCACTCAATGCGCCGAAGCGCCATCAAGCCGGGAACACACCCGTGGACAGATACCGGTCACCCCGATCACAGACGATAAACACGATCGTCGCGTTCTCAACCTGGCGCGCGACGCGCAGCGCCACCTCACAGGCCCCGCCGGACGAGATGCCGGCGAAGATCCCTTCGACCGAGGCCATGCGCCGCGCCATCGCTTCGGCTGCGGCCTGGCTCACGTTCTCCACGCGGTCCACGCGGCTACGATCGAAAATTTTCGGCAGATAGGCTTCCGGCCATTTGCGGATGCCCGGAATGCGCGAACCTTCTTCCGGCTGCGCGCCGATGATCTCGATCGCCGGGTTCTGTTCCTTCAGATAGGAGGACACGCCCATGATCGTGCCGGTCGTGCCCATCGACGACACGAAATGCGTGATGCGCCCTTCTGTGTCGCTCCAGATTTCCGGGCCGGTGCCTTCGACGTGCGCAGCGGGATTGTCCGGGTTCGCGAACTGGTCGAGGATGATGCCCTTGCCTTCGCGCTGCATCTGTTCAGCGAGATCACGCGCGTATTCCATGCCGCCCGTCACCGGCGTCAGCACGATCTGCGCGCCATAGGCGGCCATGCTCTGACGGCGCTCCACCGACAGATCTTCCGGCATGATCAGCACCATCTTGTAGCCGCGGATCGCCGCCGCCATCGCCAGCGCGATGCCGGTGTTGCCGCTGGTCGATTCGATCAGCGTGTCGCCCGGCTTGATGCGCCCGCGCGCTTCCGCCTTCTTGATCATCGACAACGCCGGGCGGTCCTTCACCGAACCCGCGGGATTGTTGCCCTCGAGTTTTGCAAGGATCACGTTATTGCGGCTGCGGATCTCGTCGTCAGGAAGCCGGACGAGTTGCACGAGCGGCGTATTGCCAATCGTGTCTTCAATCGTTTTGTAAGCCATATGGGTTCTGGTGCTGTCGATGCGCGGAGTCTTCAATCCATCGATTCTAAACCACCGTGCGCGCGGCTGCCGTGCGGCCCTTCTGTCCGCATGGATGCAGGCGCAAATTACATCGACATAACGCAAAAAGCCCGCGGGTGAGAACCGCGGGAGCCAGTCATCTGCATGACAGCTGAAGGAGTGTTCTTACCCACTCCGACCATGAAGGGGAACGACGATAAAGAACCAGGCGCGGGACCAGGCGCGCAGAGGTGACCCGCCTCGCGCGCACGGCCCGCGTCAGGCTATTTCTTCACCGCCACAGTGGCGTTGCTCTTTTGGGCATTGGCCGAGGCGGCCGCGTTGGCGCCATTGCCCGCAGCGGCCGCGCCCTTGGTTTGTGCAGACGCCGCAGCCTGCGTGTTAGCAGCCGCGCCAGCCGGACCGACAGCGAGACCCTCCGCCTGCAGGCGCTCGACGGTATGCCCGCCCATGCCTTTGACGCGCTTGCCGAGATCGGCCGGGTCCTTGAACGGACCATGCGCTGAACGCTCTTCGAGAATGGCTTTCGCTTTGGCAGGACCGATGCCCTTGATGCCGCGCAGCGCATCCTCGTTAGCCGTGTTGACGTCGACCGCCGCATAGGCGTGGCCGAAAGCGGCGAGCATAGCCGCGGTAACCAGAATTTTTCGAAACATATGGAATCTCCCTCGTACAACCGGTTGGCGACCATCACCAACCGGGAGATTCCAGTTTAAAGAGGTATCCGAAAGATTTACACCTGGCCGAATAGCCAACGTACGTAGCGATCGACACCTTCCTGCACGCTCAAAAACGGCGCGTCGTAACCGGCGGCACGCAGCTTCGTCTGGTCGGCCTGCGTGAAGCATTGGTACTTGCCGCGCAATGCATCGGGGAACGGAATGTATTCGATCAGCCCGCGCTGCACCTGATCCGCGAGCGACAACGGCGGCTCGTTGTTCAACGTACGCAGCGTGTTGACCACCGTGCTTGCAATGTCGTTGAACGGCTGGGCGCGTCCACTGCCCAGATTGAAGATGCCCGACTTGTCCGGATTGTCGAAGAAGAACAGATTCACCTTGACCACGTCTTCAACGGAGACAAAATCGCGCGTCTGCTCGCCGGCGGCATACCCGTTGTATTCGCCGAACAGCTTGACCTTGCCTTCCGCGCGGAACTGGTTGAAGTTGTGAAACGCCACCGACGCCATGCGCGCCTTGTGCGTCTCGCGCGGCCCATACACGTTGAAATAACGGAAGCCGGCAATCTGGCTCTTCGCGGTGGGCAGCACGCGGCGAATCACCTGGTCGAACAGGAATTTCGAATAGCCGTACACGTTCAGCGGCTGCTCGACTTCGCGCTCTTCGACAAAGCGGCTCGAGCCGCCATACGTTGCCGCCGAAGACGCATACAGAAACTGGATGTTCTGCGCGAGACAAACATCCAGCACTTCACGGCTATAGCGGAAGTTGTTGTCCATCATGTAGCGGCCGTCGGTTTCCATCGTGTCCGAGCAAGCGCCTTCGTGGAAAATCGCGCGCACTTTGCCGAAGTCGCCCCGCTTGAAGCGTTCGACGAATTCGGTCTTATCGAGATAGTCGTCGATCTCGCAGTCGACGAGATTCTTGAATTTGTCCGCGCGCGTGAGGTTATCAACCGCAATGATGCGTTGTTCACCGCGCTCATTGAGCGCCTTCACGAGATTACTGCCGATAAAGCCGGCCGCGCCGGTGACGATGAGGGTCATGATGATCCTGCGGTAATGAGCTTTGCATGGGACCGGAGTAAGTGCTCTGCATGGGACCGGAGTAACGCGCTAAAGCGCGAACCTTGGTCGACAGCTAAAGCGCTAACTCCGGTCGACAAGTTCAGTTGACGCCTCGCGGGTTCCTCTTTTGCGCCGCTGAAACTGAAGCGCGCAAAGCAAGGAACCCGGCGGCCCGCATCAATGAAAAAGTTCGTCGTAGGTGACGGTGGCGGTGCCGAGTTTGCCGACCACGATGCCGGCCGCACGATTCGCGAGCCCGACCGCCTCGACCAGCGTCAGGCCCGCGCCGAGCATGGCGGCGAGCGTGGCGATCACGGTGTCGCCCGCGCCCGATACATCATACACTTCGCGTGCAACGGCCGAAGCGTGCAGGATGCCGTCATCGGAGAAGAGCGTCATGCCCTCTTCCGAGCGCGTCAGCAGCAACGCCTTGAACTCGAGATCGGCGCGCAGTTTGGTCACACGCGCGATCAGATCTTCTTCGGATTTCCACTGTCCGACCACCTCGCGCAACTCAGCGCGATTCGGCGTGATCAGCGTGGCGCCGCAATAGCGCTCCCAGTCGTCGCCCTTTGGATCGACCAGCACCGGTTTGCCCGCCGCATGCGCCTTGGCGATCATTTGCGTGACGTGCGTGAGACCGCCCTTCGCGTAATCGGACATCAGGATCACATCGTGCGACGGCAGCAGGTCGTCGAAACGCGCTAGACCCGCGAGCAGCACTTCGTGCGCCGGCGAGTTTTCGAAGTCGACGCGCAGCAACTGCTGCTGACGCGACAGCACACGCAGCTTGATGGTGGTGAGCAGATCCGGATCGCGCTCCAGGTGCGGCGCCACACCGCTTTCGGCGAGCAGTTGCACGATGCGCTCGCCGGGCTCGTCATGACCGACCACGCATAGCAAACCCGCTTGCGCGCCGAGCGCAACCGCATTGCGCGCGACGTTCGCCGCACCGCCGAGGCGGTCTTCCTGGCGCTGCACATGCACGACCGGCACCGGTGCTTCCGGCGAAATACGGTTCACGTCGCCGAACCAGTAGCGATCGAGCATCACGTCGCCGACCACCAGCACGCGCGCCGCGCCGAGGCGTTCGCGCGGCACCACGGTCAGTGCCGCCGCGGGTGTGGACTGAACGGCTTCAGGCATTGCTGTAGACATCGGCCGGAAATTCAGAGGGCTGGGCATAAGGTCGTCCGATCGAGTGATAGTCGATGCCGAGTTCGGTCATCGCGTCCGGCTCGTACAGATTGCGGCCGTCGAAAATCAGCGGCGACTTCAGCACCGATTTCAGATGCACGAAATCCGGGCTCTTGAATTCCTTCCATTCGGTGACAACCACCAGCGCGTCGGCGCCGGTGAGCGTTTCGTCCTGGGTGCTCGTGAACGTGAGACGCGCTTGCTGCTCCGGCGCATCGTGCAGATCGATGGCGAACACGCGGCGCGCTTCAGCCACCGCGACCGGATCGTACGCGCGAACCTGAGCGCCACGCGCCAGCAATTCAGCGATCACGCGACGGCTCGGCGCCTCGCGCATGTCGTCGGTATTCGGCTTGAACGCAAGGCCCCACACGGCGAATGTGCGGCCGCTCAGGTCTTCACCGAGCTTGCTAGTGATCTTCTGCACCAGCACGTCTTTCTGCTTGTCGTTCACTTCCTCGACCGCTTCGAGGATGCGCAGATTGTGGCCGCTTTCGCTAGCGGTGCGGATCAGCGCCTGCACGTCCTTCGGGAAGCACGAGCCGCCGTAGCCGCAACCGGCATACAGGAAGTGATAGCCGATGCGCGGGTCCGAGCCGATGCCGCGACGTACTGCTTCGATATCCGCGCCGACCCGATCCGCCAGATTCGACATCTCGTTCATGAACGAGATGCGCGTGGCGAGCATCGCATTGGCTGCGTATTTCGTGAATTCAGCCGAGCGCACATCCATGTATAGCGTGCGTTCGTGATTGCGGTTGAACGGCGCGTACAGACGCTTCATCAGTTCGCGCGCGCGCATGCCGGCTTCGTCTTCGTCACTGCCGAGCACGATCCGATCGGGGCGCATGAAGTCGTCGACGGCCGCGCCTTCCTTCAGAAACTCAGGGTTGGATACCACCGAGAAGCGGTGCTGCTCGCTATTGGCGAGCCCGCGTTTGGCCAGTTCCTCTTCGACCACCGCGCGTACGCGTTGCGCAGTGCCGACCGGCACCGTCGATTTGTCGACGATCACCTTGAAGCCGTTCATCGTGCGGCCGATGTTGCGCGCCGCTTCGAGCACGTATTGCAGGTCGGCCGAGCCGTCTTCGTCGGGCGGTGTGCCGACGGCGATGAACTGCACCTCGCCGTGCGCCACGCTCGCTTCGATATCCGTCGAAAACGTGATGCGGCGCGCTTTGCGCGTGCGGGCGATCATCTCCAGCAAACCCGGCTCGTGGATCGGCACGCCACCGTTGTTGAGGATTTCGATCTTGCGCGGATCGACGTCGAGACAAAAGACGTCATGGCCGATTTCGGCGAGGCACGCGCCGGTGACGAGGCCAACATAACCCGTGCCGATAATGGTGATTTTCATACGCTTTCCGGTAGAGGGTTCCGGTGAGGGTTTCTCGTAGTGAACAAGGCCGTCATGATCCCGCCCGGGCTAACTCGCCCGACGGGTCGCCGTCGTTGCGGCGCGGCTACACAATTGCATTCGCGATCAGTTCGACGCCGTGATCGGTTCGACGCGACGCGGCGCATAGGTTTCCCAACCGCTGCAACCCGGGCACTGCCAGTAGAACAGCCGCGCCCTGAAACCACAATTCTGGCACGTATACCGTGGCAGATTTTTGGTGCGCTGACGGATCAGCGTACGCATCAGTTCAAGCTCGCTGCGCCGCGGCTCTTCCGCAACGGCTTCCTGCGCTTCGAGAAGACGCGTCATGCCCGCCAGATTCGGCGACTTCTGCATCTGTGAGCGCGCCAGCGCATGCGCGGCGTCGGGCCCACGTACTGCCGCAATGTGCTGGTAGGTCACATCGAGCAGATCGTTCGACGGATAGCGGTCTACCCACGTGGTGAGCAGATCGGCGCCATCCTGCGGACGGCCGAGCGCCTCATAGGCCTTCATCAGCTTTTCCGCGACGAGCGGCAGATAGGCGGGATTCTGTTCCTCGACGCGCCGCCATTGGACGATGGCTGCCTCTTGCGATCCCGCCGTCGCATCAACGTCGCCGAACAGAATCGTGGCGCGTACGTTGGTCGGGTTCGCCTTCAATGCAAAACCGAGCTGACGGCGTGCTTCATCCGCATTTTTCTGCTGGAGCGCTTCCTGGGCAAGCTCGCAGTGGAACTGCGCGATTTCCTTGTCGAGCGACTCGGCGCCCATTGTTTCCAGGTGGCGCGCGATGTCGATCGACTTAACCCAGTCTTTCTCGATCTGGTAGATGGTTAGCAGCGCACGCTGCGCACCCAGCGCGTAATTGCCGGTTTCGAGCGAGCGGAAGGTCTCCTCGGCGCGGTCGAGCAAACCGGCCTTCAGAAAGTCCTGGCCCAGTTCGTATAGTGCGTGATCGCGCTCGGTGACGGGCAGATCGGTGCGGCTCAGCAGGTTCTGATGCACGCGAATCGCCCGGTCCGTCTCGCCACGGCGGCGGAACAGATTCCCGAGCGCGAAGTGCAACTCGATCGTTTCCGGATCGAGCTTGACGACTTCGATAAATGCGTCGATCGCCTGGTCAGGCTGCTCGTTGAGCAGGAAATTCAGGCCGCGGAAGTACGAACGCGGCAGGTTGGCGCTTTCGGACAGCAGCGTCTTGAGGTCGTAGCGTGCGGCCATCCAGCCGAACGCAAAAGCGACGGGTATGACAAGCAGCCACCAGAAGTCTAGATCCATGCGATTAATGCAAATGTGCGGGACAGCGGAAACGGAAAGCCGCGCTTCAGAAGCGCGGTAGAAGACAACTTAGATCAGCGGCGGCATGGGTGGTTGTTCGACCACTACCGGGGCTTCGCGCGCCACACGCAACTCGCGCTTGAGCCGGCCATTCTCCATGCGCAGGCGCACCATGGCCGGCATCGACGACACCAGTCCGGCCAGCAGCCCCACCACGAAAAACGCGAGGCCGATCAGAATCAAAGGCGCCGACCACGCGTAGCCAGCGAGGAAATTCAGCGTAGCGGGTTGTGTATTGGAGAGCGCGAGCACCAGCAGGAGCACGAACACCAGCACACGGATCAGCCAGACGATAAATTTCATGAATAGGTCTCTTGACGGCAGTTGCGGGGTGACGCCGGCTTGATGACGCGTCGCGCCACGGTGTTGCCCGCGCCGAAGTGACCCGTATTGTAATTGAAGCCCTCGCGGCTGGGCAGGAACTGGCTGATAGAGGACTGACGCGAGGATTATCTTGCCGCAAGCGAACGCGTCGGCAGGCATGTTGGATTTTGGGGATAGTGCCGCATGGGTGCCGCTGCCGCCGAACCAGGCCTGCCGGCAAAAAGCACAGATGACAGCAACGATGAACAAAAAAGAACGAAAACTGCGGACGAAAAAAAAGCGCCCGAAGGCGCTTTTTCTGGTCTTTTGCCGTCTGGCTTTGGCCGCTGACGCTACCAATGCCATGCTGCGAACTGCACAGCGAAGCATTTACAGGTCGTCGTCATCCGGCTCATCGGCCTTCAGCGGCTCGCCCGAACGTCGATCTACCCGCTCGCGCAATTCCTTGCCCGGCTTGAAGTGCGGTACGTACTTCTCAGGTACCAGCACCTTCTCGCCCGACTTCGGATTACGCCCGACGCGGGAGGGACGACGATTAAGGCCGAAGCTGCCGAAGCCGCGAATTTCAATGCGATGACCATTGGCAAGCGCCTCCGACATCGCATCAAGCATCGTCTTCACCGCGAAATCCGCATCTTTAAGTACAAGCTGCGGAAATCGCGTAGCCAGCTGGGCGACCAATTCCGATTTGGTCATACTGCAGCAGACCTCTCAAGAAAACGCCGGGCCGCCCCCATGTCTTATTGTCCCCTTTGGGGGGCCTGCCGCAAGGCGACAGGTTTGGGGGCGTTCCTCAATTACTGGTTCTGACCGTCGAGCTTGGCCTTCAGCAGCGCGCCGAGGTTCGTCGTGCCGGTAGCAGCCGAGCTCGAATCCGACGAAGCCAGGCCACGGATCGCTTCCTGTTGCTCAGCCGAATCCTTGGCCTTGATCGACAGGTTGATACCACGCGACTTGCGATCGATGTTGATGATCATCGCGTTGACCTTGTCGCCGTCCTTCAGCACGTTGCGAGCATCTTCCACGCGGTCTTGCGACAGTTCCGAAGCGCGCAGGTAGCCTTCGACTTCCGCCGACAACTGAACCACTGCACCCTTCGCATCTACCGTCTTGACCACGCCGTCGACGATCGAACCCTTGTCGTTCATTGCAACGAAGTTGCTGAACGGGTCGCCTTCGAGCTGCTTGATACCCAGCGAAATGCGTTCCTTCTCGACGTCGATGCCGAGAACGATCGCTTCCACTTCGTCGCCCTTCTTGTACTTGCGAACAGCTTCTTCGCCCGTTTCGCTCCACGACAGGTCCGACAGGTGAACCAGACCGTCGATGCCGCCCGGCAGACCGATGAAGACGCCGAAGTCGGTGATCGACTTGATTGCGCCTTGCAGCTTGTCGCCCTTCTTGAAGTTGCGGCTGAAGTCGTCCCACGGGTTCGGCTTGCATTGCTTCATGCCGAGGCTGATACGGCGGCGGTCTTCGTCGATTTCGAGAACCATGACTTCGACTTCGTCGCCCAGCTGAACAACCTTCGACGGGGCGACGTTCTTGTTCGTCCAGTCCATTTCCGATACGTGAACCAGGCCTTCGATGCCCGATTCCACTTCGACGAATGCGCCGTAGTCGGTGATGTTGGTGACCTTACCGAACAGGCGCGTGCCCGACGGGTAACGGCGCGAGATGCCTTCCCACGGATCGTCGCCCAGTTGCTTGATACCCAGCGAAACGCGGTTCTTCTCTTGATCGAACTTGAGGATCTTCGCGGTGACTTCCTGGCCAACCGACAGAACTTCGCTCGGGTGACGCACACGACGCCATGCGATGTCGGTGATGTGCAGCAGGCCGTCGATACCGCCGAGGTCCACGAATGCGCCGTAATCCGTGATGTTCTTCACCACGCCTTCGACGATCGCGCCTTCCTTCAGCGTTTCGAGCAGCTTTGCGCGCTCTTCGCCTTGGGTCGCTTCGATCACAGCACGGCGCGACAGCACGACGTTGTTACGCTTGCGGTCGAGCTTGATGACGCGGAATTCCAGCGTCTTGCCTTCGTACGGGGTCGTGTCCTTAACCGGACGCGTGTCAACCAGCGAACCCGGCAGGAACGCGCGGATGCCGTTGACCATGACGGTCATGCCGCCCTTGACCTTACCCGTGATCGTGCCGGTCACGAGTTCGTTGTTGTCGAGAGCCTTTTCCAGCGACAGCCACGAAGCCAGACGCTTCGCCTTGTCGCGCGACAGGATCGTGTCGCCATAGCCGTTTTCCAGCGCGTCGATCGCGACGGAAACGAAGTCGCCCGCCTGCACTTCTACCTCGCCCGCGTCGTTCAGGAACTCTTCGAGCGGGATGTAGGCTTCGGACTTGAGACCAGCGTTGACGACCACGAAGTTGTGGTCAACACGCACGACTTCGGCGGAGATCACCTCGCCAGCGCGCATGTCTTGCTTGGTCAGCGACTCTTCGAACAGAGCCGCAAAAGATTCGGTATTCGGGTTGGAAGTTTGCAGGTCGGACATAAAAATCAAAATTTGCATGGTGCTCGCGGTGCCCGGCTGGCCGGACGGTCAGCAACTTCGGCAAGAATGCGAATGCCACGCGGGGTTAAGGGGTTAATACACGCTCCACGACACACGCGGAGCACCTACTGACAACGGTACTTCTCACTTCTTCTCTACTGCGCCCGCGGCCCGGACATCAGGCATGCGGAACCAATGCTTCATACCACTGCACCACCTGCTCGACCGCCTGGTCGACAGACAATGCGGAGGTATCAAGCAGCTTTGCATCCGCCGCGGGCTTGAGTGGCGCGGCCGCGCGCTGACTGTCACGCTCGTCGCGCTCACGCAAATCCCGGAGCAAGTCATCTATATTAGCAGAAAATCCTTTTTGGATCAATTGCTTATGCCGGCGCGCCGCACGGGCCTCGACGCTGGCGGTCATGAACACCTTCAGCACGGCGTCCTGGAAGATCACCGTGCCCATATCGCGACCATCAGCGACCAGCCCCGGTTCCTTACGGAAAGCCCGCTGACGGGCCACCAGCGCGGTTCGCACGGGCGCGTGCACGGCAATCGCCGAGGCGCGGCTGCCGACCTCCTCCGCACGAATGTCGGCGGATACGTCGGTGCCGTCGAGCTGCGCCAGCCCCTCGCGAAAGGTGATGTGCAAATCGTCGATCAGTTTTACCAGCGCGTCGACGTCATCCGCCACGATGTCGTAGCGCATGCTGGCGAGCGCGGCGAGCCGGTACAGCGCGCCGCTATCCAGCAAATGGAAGCCGAGATTCGCGGCAATCAGCGCGGCCACGGTGCCTTTGCCGGAGGCGCTGGGGCCGTCGATCGTAATGACGGGCGTTTGGTGAAAGGGACGGGTCGGTTTCATCGAAAAAGTCGCACGTCAGTCGATTCGGGGGCGAATCAGGGTTGAGCGAGCGCGATGAAGCGCTCGAAATAATCGGGGAACGTCTTGCCGACGCACTTCGGGTCATTGATCCGGATCGGCACGCCGCCCAAGCTCACGAGCGAGAAGCACATCGCCATACGGTGATCGTCGTAGGTGTCGATCGAGGCGTTCGGAATCAGTTTTTCAGGCGGCGTGACGACGAGGAAATCCTCGCCTTCCTGCACCTTCGCGCCGACCTTGCGCAGCTCGGTGGCCATTGCGGCAATCCGGTCGGTTTCCTTCACACGCCAGCTGGCAATGTTGCGCAGCGTGGTCGTGCCGTCCGCGAACAGCGCGGCGACGGCGATCGTCATCGCAGCGTCGGGAATCAGGTTGAAGTCCATGTCGATCGGATCGAGCTTGCCGTTGTCGTTGCCGACACCGCGCACTTCGATCCAGTCCTCACCCATCTGCAGGTTAGCGCCCATCTTGATGAGCGCATCGGCAAAGCCGACATCGCCCTGGATGCTGGACCGGCCCACGCCTTCCACCCGCAACGGGCCGCCGCCGAGCGCGCCCGCCGCGAGGAAATACGACGCCGACGACGCGTCGCCTTCCACCATGATGGTGCCCGGCGATTGATAGCGCTGCCCCGTCGGCACGACGAACTGATGCCATTCATGGCGCTCGACCTTGATGCCAAAGCGCTCCATGAGCTTGATCGTGATCTCGATGTACGGCTTCGAGATCAGCTCGCCGTCCACCTGCACAGTGGTCATGCCGCTTTCCGTGCGCAACAGTGGCAAGGTCATCAGCAGCGAAGTCAGGAACTGGCTCGACACGTCGCCACGCACGCGGATCGGCGCGTCAGCCGTGATTTGCGCCGGACGAATCCGCAGCGGCGGATAGCCTTCATTCTCTTCGTAGTCGATCTTCGCGCCGATCTGCCGCAAACCGTCGACCAGATCGCCGATCGGCCGCTCGTGCATACGCGGCACGCCATGGATACGATAGTCGCCGCCATTCACCGCGAGCGCCGCGGTCAGCGGACGCACGGCCGTGCCGGCGTTGCCGAGGAACAGGTCGGCCGTGCGCGCCGTGAACGCGCCGCGCGTACCGGTCACGACACAGGTGTCGCCTTCGCGCTTCAGACGCACGCCGAGCTTTTCGAGCGCGTCGAGCATCACGCGGGTGTCGTCGGAGTCGAGCAGGTTCGTGATCGTCGTTTCGCCTTCGGCGAGCGCCGCGAGCAGCAACACGCGGTTCGAAATGCTTTTCGAACCGGGCAAACGAACCGTGCCGGACGCACGAGAAAATGGTCCGAGATCGAGGAATTCCATGATTGAGTCCAGTTCCGGTTATTTCGAGGCGTCGCCGAGGGCGGCCCCCGCAGCGCGCTGTTCCTGCCATTCGCTGCGCGCGACGCGCGAGCGCGCGAACACGGCCTCGAGCGCAGCGCCGTCGCCGGCTTCGATCGCCGCGCGCAGGTGTGCGAGCACCGCCGTGTACGCATCGAGTTCGTCGAGCAACGCGGCGCGATTCGCCACGCACACGTCACGCCACATTTCGGGGCTCGACGCGGCGATGCGCGTGAAGTCGCGGAATCCGCCAGCGGCGAATGAAAATTTCAGCGCGGCGTCGGGCGAATTGAGAATCTGCTCGACCAGCGCGAAAGACAAAACGTGCGGCAAATGGCTAACCGATGCGAGCACGCGGTCATGCTGCTCGGGCGTCATGTCCCGCACGCAAGCGCCAGTAGCGCGCCACATCGCCGCAACGCGCTCGACCGCTTCCGGTGCGTTCTCGGGCAGCGGGCACAACACGACATTGCGATTCACGTACAGTTCGGGCAACGCCGCATCCGGGCCGCTCGCCTCACTGCCGGCAATCGGATGCCCCGGCACGAACTGGCCGATGCGCGCGCCGAGCGCCGCGCGTGCGGAAGCCACCACGTCGGACTTGGTGCTGCCGGCATCGGTGACGATCGTACCTGCGTCGAGAAACGGCGCAATGCGCTCGAGCAGCGGTTGTGTCTGCGCAACTGGCGCGGCAAGCAACACGATATCCGCGCCGGACAGCGCATCGCGCAATGCGGCGTCGTCGTTCAACGCCGCGGATCCGTCGATCACGCCCAACTCCAGGGCACGCGCCGTCGACGCGGACGACCGCCCGACACCGATCACCGTGCGTGCACCTGCCGCCTCACCCCGCTCGCGCAACGCGCGCGCGAGCGATCCGCCGATCAGGCCGACACCAAAAATCACCAGCTTGTTAAAAGAGAACGCGGCCACGTCGGTCACAGAAAAAGCGCGCCGTCCGTAAAGTGAGGCGCGCGGGTCAAGGTCAACCGCTCACGCGGTGGCGAGCGTCTTTTCGAGCGCCACGAGGAACGCTTCGTTTTCTTCCGGCAGGCCGATCGTGATGCGCAGCCATTGCGGCAAACCGTAGTTGCCGACCGGGCGAACGATCACGCCCTGCTTCAGCAACGCGAGGTTGACACGGTTGCCGGCTGCGTCGTCGTTGCCGACGCGCACCAGCACGAAGTTGCCGTCCGACGGCACATACTCGAGGCCGAGTTTGTCGAACGCTTCCGTCAGCAGGCGATAGCCTTGCGCATTCAAGGCCGCGCTCTTTTCCAGAAACGCCTTGTCGTTCAGCGCCGCGATCGCCGCGGCTTGCGCAAGCGTATTCACGTTGAACGGCTGACGCAGACGGTTCAGCAGATCGGTCAACTCAGGCTGCGCGATTGCGAAGCCGACACGCAAGCCCGCCAGGCCGAACGCCTTCGAGAACGTGCGCGACACCAGCAGATTCGGATAACGGCGCACCCACGCGATCGAGTCGTAGCGCTTTTCTTCCGGCAGATATTCCGTGTACGCCTCGTCGAGCACGACGACCACGTGACGCGGCACCTTGTCGAGAAACGCTTCGAGCTTCGCGCCTTCGATAAATGTGCCGGTCGGGTTGTTCGGGTTCGCAACGAAGATCAGGCGGGTGTCGTCAGTGATCGCCGCGAGCATGGCGTCCAGGTCATGGCCGTACTTGACGGCCGGCACGACGATCGCACGCGCACCCACGCCCTGCGTGGCGAGCGCGTAGACCGCGAACGAGTATTGGGCGTAGACGATCGACTGGCCCCTCTCGACGAACGCATGCGCGGCAATTTCGAGAATGTCGTTGCTGCCGTTGCCGAGCGTGACCCAGTCGGCCGGCACGCCGTAGCGCTCGCTCAGCGCCGCCTTCAGTTCGAAGGCGTTCGCGTCCGGATAACGACCGAGTTCGCTGGCCGCTTGCGCCATGGCGCGTTGCGCCGATTCCGGCATGCCGAGCGGATTTTCGTTCGACGCGAGCTTCACGATGGTCGCTTCGTCGAGGCCGAACTCGCGGGCCACTTCCGAAATCGGCTTGCCGGCGATGTAAGGCGCAATCGCGCGCACATAGGAAGGACCGAAGGACGTTGTCATGAAAATCTCCGAACGACTAATTAGTAGTAGATGAATATGCGGCAGGCACGCTCGAGCGGCAGGAGCGCGCCTCGACAGACATTAGCGGGCGCGCGGATACGAGCCGAGTATCTTCAGAAACGCGGCCTTCTGGCCGAGTTCGGTCAGCGCGGCAGCGACCGCCGGCTCGTCGCGATGGCCTTCGACGTCGATATAGAAGTAGTACTCCCACGTACCGACGCGCGCCGGGCGCGACTCGAAACGGGTCATGGAAACACTATGGCGCGCCAAAGGTTCCAGCAACTTGAACACGGCGCCCGGCTCGTTCGCCACCGAAACGATCAACGACGTCTGGTCGTGTCCGCTGACGCCGGTGCGCTCCTTGCCGATCATCACGAAACGCGTGCGGTTGTGCGGATCGTCCTGGATCAGGGCGTAGGCGACTTGCAGACCGTAATGGGTTGCGGCGCGATCGCCGGCGATGGCTGCGACCGTCGGATCTCCCGCCGCCATGCGCGCGGCTTCGGCATTGCTCGACACCGCCTGGCGCTCGAGATGCGGCGCGTTAGTCGCGAGCCAACGCTGGCACTGGGCAAGCGCCTGCGCGTGCGCGCACACCCGCGTCACGCCGGTGAGCCCGCCGTTCAGCGTCAACAGGTTGTGGTGAATCGGCAAAGCCAGTTCGCCGCCGATCGTGAGCTGGGTTTGCAGGAGCAGATCCAGCGTGCGCGACACCGCGCCTTCGGTGGAATTCTCGACCGGCACGACGCCGAATTCGGCTGCGCCGGCTTCGACCGAGCGGAATACTTCGTCGATCGACGGGCACGGCAGACCTTCGATCGACTGACCGAAGTACTCGTGCATCGCCTGTTCGCTATATGTGCCGACCGGGCCGAGATACGCGGCTTTGATGGTCTTTTCGAGCGCGCGGCTCGCGGCCATGATCTCGCGCCAGATCGCGCTGATATGCTCGCTGGCCAGCGGGCCGTCGCTCATATCCTGCAGACGCGCGATCACCTGCTGCTCGCGCTCAGGGCGGAACACCGGCGCGTTGAAATGCTTCTTCACCTCACCCACTTCGAGCGCCACTGCGGCGCGCTGATTGAGGAGCGCGATCAACTGCGCGTCGAGCGCGTCGATGCGTTCGCGAAGGGGCTTGAGTCGGGTATTGAGTTCGTCGTCCATGCGTGAAAACGGCCCTGCCGGTAGCTGCTGCACAAATGCGTGCTGGAAAGGATGCGCACGCCTGAATGTCTAAGACGATCAGGCGCTGCGCTGTTCGAATTCCTTCATGTATTCGACAAGCGCTTTGACGCCTTCGAGCGGGACGGCGTTATAAATCGACGCCCGCATGCCGCCGACGGACTTGTGGCCCTTTAGCTGCACCATTCCCCGCGCTTTCGCGCCGGCCAGGAAATCTTCGTTGCGCGACTCGTCGGCGAGGAAAAACGGTACGTTCATCCGCGAGCGCGAGCCACGCTCGACCTTGTTCAGATAGAAGCCGCTCGAATCGATCGCGTCGTACAACAGCTTCGATTTTTCGAGGTTACGCGCTTCCATCGCGACAAGGCCACCCTGCTTCTTCAACCACTTGAACACCAGCCCGGCGATGTAAATCGCGTACGTGGGCGGCGTGTTGTACATCGAATTGTTCTCGGCGACGGTTTTCCATTCAAACGCCGACGGGCAGATAGCTTGCGCGCGATCCAGCATGTCCTCGCGCACGACCACGACCGTCACGCCCGCCATGCCGATGTTCTTCTGCGCGCCACCGAACAGCACGCCATATTTGGCGATGTCCATCGGGCGCGACAGGATGTGCGACGAGGCGTCCGCCACCAGCGGAATATCGCCGTGGTCGGGAATTTCGAACGTCTCGACACCATGAATGGTCTCGTTGGTGCACAGATGCACGTACGCCGGATCGTCCGACAGTTGCCATTCCGAGCGTGCCGGCGCGCGCGTGAAGCCTTCGGCCGTCTGACCGCTCGCCGCCAGATGCACCGTGCCGTACTTTTGCGCTTCCTTGAACGACTTCTGCGACCACGAACCCGTCACGACGAAATCCGCGCGCGCTTTGGCGCCCATCAGATTCATCGGCACGATCGCGTTTTCGCCCAGACCGCCGCCTTGCAGAAACAGGATGCGATGGCTGGCGGGCACCTCGAGTAACTCACGCAGATCGACGAGCGCTTCCTCATGAATCGACATGAATTCTTTGCCGCGATGGCTCATTTCCATCACGCTCATGCCACTGCCCTGCCAATCGAGCATCTCGTCGGCTGCCTGACGCAGCACTTCTTCGGGCATGGCTGCTGGGCCGGCGGAGAAATTAAAGACGCGCATCGTGAGATCCTGGAAGCTGGCGCGAAAAGCGAACAGATCGCGCAAAAATCGGCGAAGTTGGCAGCCGCGAAGGCAGCCGCCGCAAACTTAACGACGTGAGCTCGACAACGAGTTTGACGACGCGTGTTCGACAACAATTTCGCGCCCAAAAAGAAAATGGCCGTCTGCGCGTGTGCGCAAACGGCCATTATCGCATTGTCATCGCCAACCCGCCAAACCCGGCATGCCGTATAGCTCGCCGAGCGGCGGCTAGCGCGATGTCAGCGCAGCCTTTCGACCTTTAGGCTTAACTAGCTGGCTTACTTAGCCGGCTTGACCGAAGCGACTTCCTTGTCAGCCTGGTCACGCGTTGCCTTGATCGATTGCGGCATGTACTTTTGCATCAAGCCATTCACGACGTCGCGGCCAACCTGGTCTTGCACCTGGATGAACTTGCGGCCGGTCGGGCTCTTGTAGAACGCGGTCAGATCCTTGATTTCCGACGTGCTGTAGTACTTCGCGTAAGCGTCGTACTGAGCTTGCATTGCGTCCTGGCGGAAATTGTCCGTTGCGAACACTTGGCCTGCGCCGTCAACCAGCTTCGGCACTGCGTTCTTTTGCAGCGTCGGGACGGAAGCCTGCTTCTGCTTGTCCGTCATCGTCTTGTTTTCGCTCAGGGCGTCCGACAGGATAGCCGGAACCAGCTGCTTGGCTTGCATCTGGGCGCTGTTGCCGATTGCGCCGACGAGCTTCTGTGCGTCGATTGCGTCCAGCAGGTCCTTGATTGCAGCCTGCTTGGCCGGATCAACCGGTGCCGCCGCAGCAGCCGGAGCCGCCGCCGGGGCTTGGCTCTGCAGTGCTTGAGCCATAGCGAAGGTCGGCACCAGAGCAGCCAGCAACATCAGTTGTTTGAATCGTTTTTGCATCATTACTCCCTAAGAGAAATTAACTTGAACTGCGAGCTGCGCGGGATGCGTATCGGCCCGACACGCCATTGTTCCCTGCGCAGCTTTCAACCAATAACTGAGACTGAAAGCTGCCGACGCGGATCAGGCCGCACCACCGTCTTCACCGCCGTTGTCGCCTTCGGCAGGACCTTCGGTGTCGCCTTCCACATCGATATCCGCCTCCGCCTCAGCAACCTGTTGCAGACCTGAAAGCTTGGTCCCTTCGTCAAGGCTGATGAGTGTAACACCTTGGGTTGCGCGCCCCATTTCCCGAATTTCCGATACGCGCGTACGAATCAGCACGCCCGTATTGGTGATCAGCATGATCTGCGCCTCCTGATCCACCAGCGTCGCGGCGACGACCTTGCCGTTCCGCTCCGACGTCTGGATCGCGATCATTCCCTTCGTACCGCGCCCGTGACGCGTGTACTCGGTGATCGGCGTGCGCTTGCCGTAGCCGTTTTCGGTTGCGGTCAGCACCGACTGCTGCTCGTCGCCCGCCACCAGCAACGCGATCACGTTCTGACCGTCTTCGAGTTGCATGCCGCGCACACCACGCGCTTCACGGCCCATCGGACGGACGTCGTTCTCGTCGAAACGCACTGCCTTGCCCGAATCCGAGAACAGCATCACGTCGTGCTGGCCATCTGTAATGGCAGCGCCGATCAGGTAGTCGCCGTCATCCAGACCGACCGCAATAATACCTTTGCGCAACACGCGGCCGAAGGCTTCCAACGGCGTCTTTTTTACGGTTCCTAACGCGGTGCCCATAAAGACGAATTTGTCAGCCGAGAATTCCTTTACCGGCAAGACAACCGTAATCTTCTCGCCATCCTGAAGCGGGAAGATATTTACGATCGGACGGCCGCGTGAGTTCCGCGAACCTTGCGGCACTTCGTAGACCTTCACGCTGTAGACGCGACCACGATTCGAGAAGCACAGAATGTGATCGTGCGTGTTCGCGATGAACAGCGTGTCGATCCAGTCGTCTTCTTTCATCGCCGTGGCCTGTTTGCCGCGACCACCCCGCTTCTGCGCGCTATATTCCGACAACGGCTGCGATTTCACATAGCCGGCGTGCGACATGGTCACGACCATCTCTTGCGGCGTAATCAGGTCTTCGGTATTCAGCTCGGTTGCGTTCAGCTCGATCTTCGAGCGGCGCGCGTCGCCGAATTCGGCCTTGATCGACGTCAGTTCGCCGACGATGATCGCCGTAATGCGTTCCGGGCGAGCCAGAATGTCCAGCAGGTCGGCGATTTGCGCCATCACTTCGCGGTACTCGCCGATGATCTTGTCCTGCTCCAGACCCGTCAGGCGTTGCAGACGCATCTGCAAGATTTCCTGAGCCTGGGTGTCGGACAAGCGGTAGAGGCCGTCGGACTGCATGCCGAAGGACGGGTTCAAACCCTCCGGACGATAAGCCTCTCGACCGCCGGCCGACGCGTTTTCCGTCTCGGCGCGCGACAACATTTCGCGTACCAGCGACGAATCCCACGGACGCGCCATCAATTCCTGCTTGGCGATCGGCGGCGTAGGCGCGGCCTTGATGATCGCGATGAACTCGTCGATGTTGGCGAGCGCGACTGCCAGACCTTCGAGCACATGACCGCGTTCGCGCGCCTTGCGCAGTTCGTATACAGTGCGCCGCGTCAGCACTTCCCGGCGATGCGACAGGAAGCACGACAGCATTTCCTTCAGGTTCAGCAGCTTCGGCTGGCCGTCGACGAGCGCGACCATGTTCATGCCGAAGGTGTCCTGGAGCTGGGTCGCCTTATACAGATTGTTGAGAACGACTTCCGGCACTTCGCCGCGCTTCAGCTCGATCACGACGCGCATCCCGCTCTTGTCGGATTCGTCGCGGATGTCGGAGATGCCTTCGAGCTTCTTCTCGTTGACCAGTTCGGCGATGCGCTCCAGAAGTGAGCGCTTGTTCACCTGGTACGGCAACTCGTCGACGATGATCGACATGCGTTGACCGCGGTCGATTTCCTCGAAGTGCGTGAGCGCGCGCATCACCACGCGGCCGCGGCCGGTGCGATAGCCGTCGCGAACGCCGGCCACACCGTAGATGATGCCGGCGGTCGGGAAGTCAGGCGCCGGAATGATCTCGATCAGTTCGTCAATCGTGGCTTCCGGGTTTTTCAGCAGATGCTGACACGCGTCGACAACCTCGTTGAGGTTGTGCGGCGGGATGTTGGTCGCCATGCCGACCGCAATACCGGACGAGCCATTGATCAGCAGATTGGGAATACGCGCTGGCAGGATGGCCGGTTCGTTTTCGCTGCCGTCGTAGTTCGGCGTGAAGTCGACTGTTTCCTTGTCGATGTCGGCCAGCAGTTCGTGGCCAATCTTTGCCATGCGGATTTCGGTGTACCGCATCGCCGCGGCGTTGTCGCCGTCGACCGAACCGAAGTTGCCCTGACCGTCAACCAGCATGTAGCGCAGCGAGAAATTCTGCGCCATCCGGACAATGGTGTCGTAGACAGCCGTGTCACCGTGCGGGTGATATTTACCGATAACGTCGCCGACAATACGCGCCGACTTCTTGTAAGCCCGGTTCCAGTCGTTATTCAGTTCGTGCATCGCGTACAGCACGCGCCGGTGCACCGGCTTCAGGCCATCGCGAACATCGGGAAGCGCACGCCCCACGATCACGCTCATCGCGTAATCGAGATACGAACGGCGCATTTCCTCCTCTAGGGAGATTGGCAGAGTCTCTTTGGCGAATTGATCCATTATCCGTATCTTTTACGTGCCAAGGCGACGGCTTAACTTCAATTCGCCGCGCCTTCGCGTAAGCATTGCAGGCGCAACGCATCACGCGATTCTAACATGGCGCGCATCCGCTCCCGACTGGGGTACGTATACCTATTAGCAGGCGAGCGGTAACGGCGCCTGAACGCCCCGCTAGCAACTCGGGGCAGGCTCGATTTGTGCGTGGGGCAATCCGCCGCTCAGCCATGACTGGCGGTGCCTTCAGCGGATTGCTTCTGTTGCGCATGCACCACAATTGGAGGGCGATTTGATCGGGGACAGATTTTTTTATCGTTGGAAGGGAACGATATGGCAAAATGCCAACGCACAAAGAGTTAGACACTGCTCGAAGTCTACACAGCACGTTTTTTGTTCTACACCGATGTTATACTTCGAGCAATGTATGACTTGTCTTCGTCAACAGGCTCGCAGTAAACCTGCGGTAATCTCAATTTCGAGAGGAGAAATATGAATAAACTTTCAAAGCTCGCGTTCATTGCAGCTACCGCAGTTATGGCTGCATCCGCCATGGCACAATCGGTGCCGGCGTCGCGACAAGCTACGAACGACAACTGGGTGAATGGTACCGGCGAATACGTGTGGATGAACGGCACGAACGAGCTTTGCTGGCGCGATGCATTCTGGACGCCGGCAACGGCCAACGCTAAGTGCGATGGCGCCCTGGTTGCCCAGGCTCCGACCCCGCCGGCTCCGGTCGCACCTGCACCGGCTATTACGAGCCAAAAGATTACGTATCAAGCTGACGCGCTGTTCGACTTCGACAAGGCTATCCTGAAGCCGGCTGGCAAGGAAAAGCTGGACGATCTGGCATCTAAGGTCGGCGCGCTGAACCTGGAAGTCATCGTCGCAACGGGTTACACGGACCGTATCGGTTCGGACAAGTACAACGACCGTCTGTCGCTGCGCCGCGCTCAAGCTGTGAAGTCGTACCTCGTCAGCAAGGGCATCGAAGCCAACCGTATCTATACGGAAGGCAAGGGCAAGCGCAACCCGGTCACGACCGGTTGCAACCAGAAGAACCACAAGCAACTCGTCGCTTGCCTCGCACCGGATCGTCGCGTGGAAGTCGAAGTTGTCGGTACTTCGAAGCAATAAGCTACAAATTACCGCAGTATAAAAGCCCCGCTTCGGCGGGGCTTTTTTTATGCCGCTGCTACGGGCGCCGCTCGCCTTCTCCTCCGAGTGCGCGCCCGATCTGCGGGAACAGACGCGCCAGCCCCCGCGCGGCATTTTGCCGCCCCGTCGCTCGGCCTATATACTCAGGGTTTATCCTCGAGCGCCCGCTCAACGCTCTCATCGAGGCAGCTTCCGCTATGACCAACGCCGATCCCCACGAACTGCAGAAATTTAGCGACCTCGCGCATCGTTGGTGGGACCCGAATGCCGAATTCAAACCGCTGCATGAACTCAATCCGATTCGTCTGAGCTGGATCGATGCGCACGCGCATCTCGCCGGTAAAACCGTGTTGGATATCGGCTGCGGCGGCGGCATTCTGACGGAATCGATGGCGGGATTGGGGTCGCACGTGAAGGGAATCGACCTGTCGAGCCAGGCGCTCGGCGTGGCGGATCTTCACAGTCTTGAAAGCGGGGTAACCGTTAGTTACGAAGAAATCGCCGCTGAAGCACTGGCCGCCCGCGAACCGGGCACTTACGACGTCGTCACCTGCATGGAAATGCTCGAGCACGTGCCCGAACCGGCCGCCATCGTCGAGGCATGCAAGACGCTGGTGAAACCGGGCGGCTGGGTGTTCTTCTCCACGCTGAACCGCAATGTGAAGTCGTATCTGTTCGCGGTGATCGGCGCCGAATATATCGCGCGGATGCTGCCCAAGGGTACACACGACTATGCGCGCTTCATCCGTCCGTCTGAATTGGCGAGCTTCGTGCGCGCGGCCGGCCTGCGTACAGTCGACATCAAAGGTATCGTCTATAACCCGCTCAGCAAGCATTTCACGCTGTCCGCCGACGCGAGCGTGAACTACATGCTCGCCTGCCGCCGCGACGTCTGATCCGCCCCGACCTGCCCGGACTTAATCCAATCAATGAGCGATCCCACGCCCCTGCCCCAACGCGAAGACAACGACGACGCGCTCGGTCTTTGCCAGGCTGTCCTGTTCGACCTCGACGGCACGCTGGCCGACACCGCGCCCGACCTGGCGGCCGCCGTCAACAAAATGCGCCATGATCGCAGCCTCGAGATGGTGCCGCTCGAAGACCTGCGGCCGCTCGCGTCAGCGGGCGCGCGCGGGCTGATCGGCGGGGCCTTCGGCATCGGCCCCGATGATCACGAGTTCGCGTCAATGCGCGAGGAGTTTCTCGCCAACTACGAAGCAGACTTGTGCATCGAGACCACGCTGTTCCCCGGCATCCCCGAATTGCTCGACGATCTCGACGCACGGGGCGTGCGCTGGGGCATCGTGACGAACAAGGTGGCAAGGCTCACCGAGCCGCTGATCGCGCAACTGGGCCTCGAGGAACGCGCGGGCTGCGTGGTGAGCGGCGACACGACCCCGCATTCGAAGCCGCACCCCGCGCCCCTGTTGCACGCCGCGCGCGAGCTGGATGTGGTGCCGGAACGCATCATCTACGTCGGCGACGACTTGCGCGATGTGCAGGCGGGTTTCGCGGCCGGCATGAAGACCATCGCGGCGGCCTACGGTTACTGCGGCAACGACATTCCGCCGACGCAATGGCACGCGCAGCATGTCGTGCAATCGCCCGCTGAATTGCAGAAGCTGCTGCGCGATATCGGCTGAGCGCATAAGCGAACACGGCAGACACGGCGCACGCGACGAAATACAGCGTCTTGCCGCTTCGCCGCGCCAGTGCCGCAGTGCGCCGGGGGTGGCAAGACAAGAAGGCAATCAGCCAGGACGCGGCCGTTAAACTATTGTAAAATCTTCGCTGGCCCATCAGTATTGGGCAACGAACCGCGGGGGCGACCTGGTTTCGACAGGGGTTGCGAAGCGGCTAGGGCATACCGAGGACCCGTCACCTCGTTAATCAATGGGAAAAACGTAACTGCAAACGACGAAACGTTCGCACTGGCAGCCTAAGGGCCGCCGTCCTCTGCCTAGTTCACTGACGGGCTAGAGTCGCAAGACCGGTAGCAATACCGACAGAGGTCATATACGTCAGTTAAGTCTTGGCGGCGTCACGACGCCAAGGTCGAAAATCTAGTGAATCGCCGTCACGCAGCGTGTTCGTCCGCGTCGTGGTGGTTAAATCAAATGACAGAACTAAGTATGTAGAACTAGTCGTAGAGTGCTTCTGGACGCGGGTTCGATTCCCGCCGCCTCCACCAACACGTAATCCTGATCCAGCTCAGGATGTTCGAAAAACCCCGCCAACTCAAGGTTCGCGGGGTTTTTCTTTTCCTGACCCATCTATCATTGTCCTGACTAATCCGGGATACCCGGGGGTATTTCTGGCGGTACCTCTGCCGTCGCGAATACCTTGTACTCCCACGACACTATTCAACAGGTTGACGATGCCGCTGTCAGACGCAGAAATCCGCAGGAGCATGCCACGCGACAAGAAGTACAAGCTCGCCGATGGCGGCGGTATGTACCTTGAGGTGCGTCCCAATGATTCGCGCTACTGGCGCCTGAAATAACGGCACGGCGGCAAGGAAAAGCTACTGGCCCTCGGCGTATATCCAACAGTAACTTTGAAGGAAGCACGCGAGAAACGTGAAACCGCAAAAGAGAAACTCGCCAACGGCGTGGACCTAGGGAAAGTCAGAAAGGCCAAGAAGCGCTCGGCAGCGACAAACGCGGAAAATTCGTTCGAGGCGGTCGCTCGCGAATGGCACACGAAGTTCACGGCCGACCAATAGGAATCGCACGCAAAACGCAACCTGCGGCGCCTGGACGTTCATGTCTTCCCCTACATCGGTGGCCGGCCGTTCAGTTTGATCGAACCTCCGGAGGCGCTCGAAGTTCTGCAACGGACAAGAAAGGCACGATTGAAACTGCTCACCGGGTCACGTTCTTGATATTCCAGAACTCGTCGTTCGCTGTCATCTCTGCAACCGGAATGATCTGAATACCGTCTTTCTTCCCGTTTAGTGCCTACATAAACAGGCTCCAGAAATTGCCAAACCCCTTCGAGCTCTTCCGCGCCACCCGCAAATCGTCAACATCCCGTCGGTTTTACGCCGGGCTCGACGCGTACGTGATAAACCCCGCGTGGCTCCCATTCTGATAATAGCGGCGCGACAACGGTGTCGCGTTCTCGGTGAACCGTGTCGCATTGAGCACCGACATGTACGTGCCACGGCGCGTCGGCCAGCAAATTGACAACAGAGAAAGACCGGCATGAAAACCGACCTCGCAACGGTCGGTTTTTTATTTGTGAAAGATCGGTGCTCATTACCACGCGCAGCGGTAGCTTGCAAAGTGATCGAGACAGCGCTTTGAGAGTGCGCCCCCCTTCGCCTGGTTCTTTGGCAACGAATCAAAATCGACTGCGGCCGATCACACTTGCGTCGCGTGGTCGACTTACAGCGCCCCAAAACCTTTGAAGTGTCAGCTCGTTTTTCAGATGGCTCTGATAGCCCCACGCGGGGATATTGAGCAGGGTACGTGTTGGGGTGGCGTATCCGGGGCCGTGACGCCTCCTGTCCAGCGGAAGCTGGCAGCACCAATACAAGCGGCTCAATCCAGAAGGAGGCTCCAGCATGCTGGAACAGCAGAAAAACAAAACGCTCACGCCGGTTGATCTGCGTCTGAGCAACGGCGACACGATCGCACAAACATTGCATGGCCTGTTGGTCTGCGACGGCGAGCTGATTCCTCCCTTGTTTGATCCGACCTATGCGCTGCCTGAGAGCGCCGCCGCGGCTGAAGGGAGTGTCCATGCGTAAGGCTGCGGTACGGGACGGCGATCCGACGACAACAGGCGGCATAGTCATCGGCAGCTCAACCCGGATCACCGACCACGGGAAAAAGATCGCGCTGGATGGAGACGTGGCGACCTGCGGCAACTGCAAGGGAACCCACAGGATATTTGGAACGGGCAAAGGAATATCCGACAAGGGGCGCAACGTTGTTGTCGACGGTGATTCGGTACTCTGTTCATGTGGAAAGAATCGGGTGATCGTCGGTAATAATCCTGGGTACTTTATCAATTCAGACTACGGTTCGGCGGCGACGAGCAGCGCTTCAACAGTTAGCCCAACCAATGAGTCAATAGACCTACAAGCTTACGATCGGTATTTCCAACTGCTCGATCAGAATGGCAATCCCATTGCGGGAGCCCTCGTTCAAGTTCAAAACCCAGCTGGCGAAACTCAGGAAGTCACGACGACACCTGAAGGCAAAATGCCAAACATTGAAGGCCGTGACGGCGGCTCTATTAAATTGCTTCTTGCCTGTATAAAACAATGACGCCAACAACAATTTCCGCCCCGCTGACGCCGAAGGCAGATACGCGGCCTCACATCGTCAAACTCAAAGTATTCTGGAAAACAACTCGAAAATGGACAGTTGCAGATGTCGCCGATTATCAGGCTTCCGCACCTGAACTTGCCGAGCAAATTCGCACGGAGAAATATCGGTCCAAAGGTGGCGATATCCATTCCAATAGGTTCACATGTGAGGATTTTGCAGTTCGACTTCTTATTCAGTATGCAGCTTCAAAAGGCTTGCCGATAAAGCTTGTTGATGGTGTGCGCACATACAGGAATATGGAGGTCTACGGTCAACCGGCGCATGGAAAATACGATTCCAGCATGTATGGTTTCGCTGACATGGTGGAGCTAACCTATGGCGCACCCGATATGCAGCGAATCAACTCAAACTCTATTTCCCTCCCCAATGTGGACGACCTTAGGCCGGGCGATATTTTGGCGTTGACGAAGGATTTGAAGGGGCAAATGTCCCGGCGGCTAGCGCATCACATCCAACTCGTCGTTAGCACATCGAAGGACGCAATCAATATCTATCAAGGGAATTCCGACGATACAATTCATAGGCCGATAACCTGGATTAACAAAATATTAGGCCGCAATGCCGCCGACCCACAACAGCCTCCCTACGCCGGGCTCCCGATTGAGATAGGCGCGTTTTACAAGACTGGAATGGATGGGACTATCGAAATTCGATGACTGGAAGCATAAAATCTGACTATATTAAGTATTTTGATAATTACAGATGGAACTTCATGGGGTTCAACAATTGAGTGGAAATTTGAAGGCAATATTTTCAGCACTTTCCGACGATCCATCCGGGTTGGTATGGATCGTCGCAACCCTGAATCTTCTAACAATAATTTGCGGGCTTCGTGAAAATATTCGGCACGCGAAAGCTTATAAGGTGATTGTTCTTGCACAGCTTCTTATTGTGCCTATCGTTGCTGCAATGGGATTTCACTACGCGACCCAACCGCCAGCCTAAGATAGAAAGAATACAGTGGGTCCCGCGGGCTCAATCGTGCGCAGCTAATGTAGCGTTCGCCACTTCGCATGCGGAAGAACATTCGCCGCCCGCGCTTCCATCAATGGGCGGCGCTGTTCCAGCAGGCCACGCGAAACCAAGGGAATAAACGCATCCCGTCGATCGTTTATTCCGCACGCGCGCCCGCACGCCGCGTTCCGCGCGAGACCAACACCAAAATCAGGAGCCGACATCATGCGCAAGACTCTCTTCTGCCTCTCCACGCTGACTCTCCTCGCACTGCAACAGACCGCCTTTGCCGAAGCCCCGAAGATCGTCGACGGCCGCTTCGTCACCGCGGACGGCATGACGCTCTATACCTTCGATAAAGACACCACGCCCGGCGTGAGCGCCTGCACCGGCGGCTGCATGAGCTACTGGCCGGCGGCCATGGCGAGCCCGTCGGACAAGCCGTCAGGCGACTGGACCCTGATCCCCTCCGCGGACGGCAAACAGCAATGGGCATACAAAGGCCATCCGCTATATCGCTACGCGGCAGACAAGCAGGCGGGAGAAATGAAAGGGGACGGCTTCAAGGACATGTGGCATACGGCAAAGCCATAACCGATAGCCGCTGAACGACGAGGCCAGATCAGACGGCCAGATAAAGCGCCTCAAACGAAAGACGCCGGCAGCATGCCGGCGTCTCGAGCAAATCCAAAAGTGAAATACAAAACCGGAACGCGAAAGCGCCGACCCGCGCGCCTATTCGTCTTTAGGACACTGCAAATTACACCCGTTCGGATCGCCGTTGTCGCCGCGCTTGCGCATGGCTGACTTTTTGTTGGACTGGTATTTGTCCGAGGGCGCCGACGCCGCAAACGGCATCTGCGGATGTTCGGCGAGACGGAACTGATCTTGCAAGATACCGCCCGGCACACCCGGCGAATTCTGTGCGAAGGCAACCGGAACGGTGGCGAGAAGCGTACCGGCCGTCACTACCGCAGCACATGCGTGAAGAAGAACTTTCATATCGATTCAGCGCGGCAGAGCGCGCGGTTAAGGCGTAAGCGGAAGGCTAGAGATTATCCCAAACAGCCGCCCCCCGCAGCGGCGACGGCACCAAATTGTTTACAGTTGCTTACGCGGTAGTTGGGCCAAGTCCCACATCGAGATCGAGCAGCTTGCCGCAGTCGCGCGGATCGTAACCTTCAAGCTGTTCGACGCCATGCCGAAACGCGGCGCCGCGCAGCAAGCCAATTACCGTTGCGAGCGGCGCGCGCTCCAGCCGGGCGCGGTCGCAGGCGAAGTAATAGTCTTCGTCGACGATCGGAATGAAGTCGAGCCCAAAGTGATGCGCCGCCGGCTCGACGCCGAAACCCACATCCGCCATGCCGCTTGCCACGAACGCCGCGATCGCCGAATGCGTGAGTTCCGCCGACGCATAACCGTTGACCCGGTCCGGATCGACCCCGACTTTTCGTAGCGCGAGATCCAGCAGCATGCGTGTACCGGAACCGGGCTGACGATTGACGAAGCGAATATCGTCGCGCGCGAGGTCGCTCAGGCCGCTGATTCCCTTTGGATTACCTTTGCCGAGAAAGAGACCCTGCTTGCGCCTCGTCAGATGCACGAGCACGTGCCGCTGCGGATCAAGCCAGCGTCGATATGTATCGGCGCATGCCGTACGAAACTCGCCTAGCGGCAAGTGGAAACCAGCCAGATCGCATTCGCCACGGGCGAGCGCGCTAACCGCGTCCGCGCTGTCGCGGTATTTGATATCGACCGGCAGATCGTTCGCGACCAGCGCCGTCACCAGCGCCGCCACGGCGTAACCGTGCGACGCGTAGATCCGCACGTCGTCGGCGGGTGGTGCGAGCCAGCGGTTCAGTTCGCTGGCGACTTCGCTCGCGAGCGCCTGCATGTTGCCGTCGAGCCGCTCGCCGCACAGACGCTGCGCGCGCAACACGGCCTGGCCGAGCTCGGACAGCACTGAACCGCGCCCACGCTCCTTCGCGATCAGCGGACCACCCAAACGCTCCTCAATGCTGCGCAACAAACCCCACGCGTGACGGTAGGACAAACCCTTAAGCGTCGCTGCCTGCGCGATGCTGCCGGATTCGTTTACCAGCGCGAGCAGCGGCACCACGTCCGACAGGCTGGCCTCACGGCCGTCAGGGCCCTTCACAACCAGCTGCGCCTGGCACTCGATCCTGATCATATATGTTCAACTCTTTCCTATTGCACGAGGCGTATCACCCGCCTATTGTTCGGCTATCCCATATCGAATATACGAAGCATAAGTGCACGCATTATGAATAACAAGTGCATATATGACTTTGGAGGAGCCCCACTTGGACAATTCCATCGCCGTCGCGCCGGAGCCGCTCGTGCAGCGTCACGCGCAGCCGGGCATGTCGCTGCTAGCGGTACTGCACGCCATTCAGGACGAACTCGGCTACGTGCCGCCCGACACGGTCGCACCGCTCGCGCGCGCCATGAACCTGTCGCGGGCGGAAGTACACGGCGTCATCACCTATTACCACCACTTCCGCACGCAGCCCGCGGCGCCCGTCACCGTGCAACTGTGCCGCGCCGAAGCATGCCGCAGCATGGGTACAGAGGCGCTCGCGCAGCATATCGAGGCGCACACCGGCTGCCGTTTTGACGCGGAGCATCGGCATGGTGCGACGGTCGAACTGGAATCGGTGTATTGCCTCGGCCAGTGCGCACTGTCGCCGGCGCTGATGCTCAACGGCACGCTGCACGCGAAAGTCACGCCGCAAAAGTTTGACGCACTCTTCGCCGCCGCCAACAAATGCGTGGAGGTAACGGCATGACGCGCATTTACGTTCCCTGCGATTCGTCGGCGCTTGCGCTCGGCGCCGACGCCCTGGCTCAAGCCATCGAATCCGAAGCCGCACGCCGCGGCGTTGAAATCGAACTGGTTCGCAACGGTTCGCGCGGTTTGCTGTGGCTCGAACCGCTCGTCGAAGTTGCGACGGCGCAAGGCCGCGTCGGCTATGCGAACGTCGAAGAGAGCGACGTTGCAGCGCTGTTCGACGCCGGCTTTATCGAAGGCGGCGAGCACGCCCGCCGTGTCGGCGTAGTCGATGAAATACCGTATCTGAAGAAGCAACAGCGCTTGACCTTTGCGCGCATCGGCATCACCGATCCGCTTTCCGTCGACGATTACATTGCTCACGGCGGCCTCGAAGGTCTCAAGCAAGCCTTGCAAACAGACGGCGACGCCGCCTGCGAAGCGCTGATCGAATCCGGCCTGCGCGGTCGCGGCGGCGCAGCCTTCCCCGCCGGCATTAAATGGCGCACGGTGCGCGGCGCCAAAGCGGCGCAGAAATACATCGTCTGCAATGCGGACGAAGGCGACTCCGGCACCTTCTCCGACCGCCTCGTGATGGAAAGCGACCCGTACGTGCTGATCGAAGGGATGATCATCGCGGGCATCGTAACGGGCGCGACGGTCGGCTATATCTACGTACGCAGCGAATATCCGCACTCGATCGCGACGCTCGAAGCGGCGATTGCCAAAGCGCGCGCCGCCGGCTGGCTCGGCGACAGTGTGCTCGGCTCGACGGCGCATCGCTTCGAACTGTTCGTGGCGAAAGGCGCGGGCGCTTATGTCTGCGGCGAGGAAACCGCGCTGCTCGAATCGCTCGAAGGCAAACGCGGCATTGTGCGCGCGAAGCCGCCCGTGCCGGCGCTAGTGGGCCTCTACGGCCAGCCGACTGTGATCAACAACGTCATCACGCTCGCGACGGTGCCGATCATCTTCGCGCGCGGTGCGGCGTTCTATAAAGACTTCGGCATGGGTCGCTCGCGCGGCACGCTGCCGTTCCAGCTCGCCGGCAATGTAAAGCAAGGCGGTCTGGTCGAGCTGGCGTTCGGCGTCACGTTGCGTGAACTGCTATACGACTACGGCGGCGGCACGGCAAGCGGGCGCCCGGCACGCGCCGCGCAGGTCGGCGGCCCGCTCGGCACCTATCTGCCGGAGAGCCAGTGGGACATTCCGATGGACTACGAGGCGTATGCGGCAGTCGGTGCGGTGGTCGGCCACGGCGGCATCGTCGTGCATGACGACACGTCGAATCTCGCCGAACTCGCGCAATACGCGATGCACTTCTGCGCGCTGGAATCGTGCGGCAAATGCACGCCGTGCCGGATCGGCTCGACGCGCGGCGTCGAAGTGATCGGACGGATCCGCAACGGCGATACGTCCACGCGGCAAGTGCAGTTGCTGCGCGATCTGTGCGACACGATGGTGTCCGGTTCGCTCTGCGCGATGGGCGGCATGACGCCGTTCCCGGTGCTGTCCGCGCTAGACCATTTCCCCGAAGACTTCGGTCTCGATAACATACACGACCACGCGCCCAAAGCGGCTGCGGCCTGACCCAGGAGCCTCACATGTCCGATGTGCTCACCCCCCCTGCCGGCGCCTCGCAGGAAGTCCCCCTGGGGGGCGGCTGCGGCTCCGGGAACTGCGCGTGCAAATCTCAAGCACAAGCGCAACAACGCGCGCCCCGTTCGTTTTTCGACGACACCGACTACGGCACACCAGCGCGTCATGCCGACGTCGACGTGACGCTGGAAATCGATGGCCAGGCGGTGACGGTTCCGGCCGGCACTTCAGTGATGCGCGCCGCCGTCGAAGCCGGCGTCAACGTGCCGAAGCTCTGCGCGACCGATTCGCTCGAACCGTTCGGCTCATGCCGTTTGTGCCTGGTCGAGATCGAAGGCAAGCGCGGCTACCCCGCTTCGTGCACGACGCCCGTCGAAGCCGGCATGAAGGTGCGCACGCAAACCGATCGTCTGCAGTCGCTGCGCCGTAACGTGATGGAGCTGTACATCTCCGATCACCCGCTCGACTGCCTGACCTGCCCCGCCAACGGCGACTGCGAACTGCAGGACATGGCAGGCGTCACCGGCTTGCGCGAAGTGCGCTACGGATTCGACGGTGCGAACCACCTGAAGGACAAGAAGGACGAATCGAATCCGTACTTCACGTACGACCCGTCGAAGTGCATCGTCTGCAATCGCTGTGTGCGCGCGTGCGAAGAAACGCAAGGCACGTTCGCGCTAACCATCGCCGGACGCGGTTTCGAATCGCGCGTCGCCGCGAGCGAAAACAAGCCATTCATGGAATCGGAGTGCGTGTCGTGCGGTGCGTGCGTCGCCGCGTGCCCGACCGCGACCTTGCAGGAAAAGACCGTCATCATGCTCGGCCAGGCTGAGCATTCCGTGGTCACCACGTGCGCGTATTGCGGCGTGGGATGCTCGTTCAAGGCCGAGATGAAGGGCAACGAGGTCGTGCGGATGGTGCCGCACAAGAACGGCCAGGCCAACGAAGGGCACGCGTGCGTGAAGGGCCGCTTCGCATGGGGCTATGCGACGCATAAGGACCGCATTACCAAGCCGATGATCCGCGCGAAAATCACCGATCCGTGGCGCGAAGTCAGCTGGGAAGAGGCGCTCAGTTACGCGGCGTCGGAATTCCGCCGCATTCAGGCGAAGCACGGCCGCGATTCGATCGGCGGCATTACGTCGTCGCGTTGTACGAACGAAGAAACGTATCTGGTGCAGAAGCTCGTGCGCGCCGCGTTCGGCAACAACAACGTCGACACCTGCGCGCGGGTCTGCCACTCGCCGACCGGCTACGGCCTGAAGGCCACGTTGGGCGAATCGGCCGGCACGCAAACCTTCGCATCCGTCGACAAAGCCGACGTGATCATGGTGATCGGCGCAAACCCGACCGACGGCCACCCGGTGTTCGGCTCGCGTATGAAGCGTCGCATCCGTGAAGGCGCGAAGCTGATCGTCGTCGATCCGCGCCGCATCGATATCGTCGATACGCCGCACGTGAAGGCCTCGCATCATTTGCAATTGCGTCCGGGCACCAACGTCGCGGTGGTCAATGCCCTCGCGCATGTGATCGTGACCGAGGGGCTGCTGAACGAAGCGTTCATCGCCGAGCGCTGCGAAACGCGCGCGTTCGAGCAATGGCGTGCGTTCGTCGCCCTGCCCGAGAACGCGCCGGAAGCGACAGAAGAACTCACCGGTGTGCCCGCCGCATCCATTCGCGAAGCTGCCCGCATCTATGCTACCGGCGGCAATGCGGCGATCTATTACGGCCTCGGCGTCACCGAACACGCGCAAGGCTCGACAATGGTGATGGGCATCGCGAATCTCGCGATGGCGACCGGCAACATTGGCCGCGAAGGTGTCGGCGTGAACCCGTTGCGCGGTCAGAACAACGTGCAAGGTTCGTGCGACATGGGCTCGTTCCCGCACGAACTGCCCGGCTATCGCCATATCAGCGATTCAATCACGCGCGCGCTGTTTGAAGAAGCATGGAACGTGACGCTGCAGCCCGAACCGGGCCTGCGCATTCCGAACATGTTCGACGCCGCCGTGCACGGCACCTTCAAGGGCCTGTACTGCCAGGGCGAAGACATCGTGCAGTCCGATCCGAACACGCATCACGTTTCGGCGGCGTTGTCGTCGATGGAATGCATCGTCGTGCAGGACATTTTCCTCAACGAGACCGCGAAGTACGCGCATGTGCTGCTGCCGGGTTCGTCGTTCCTCGAAAAGGATGGCACCTTCACCAACGCGGAGCGCCGCATCTCGCGCGTGCGCAAGGTGATGCCACCGGTGCCGGGTTACGCCGACTGGGAAGTCACGGTGATGCTCTCTCGCGCGCTCGGGTACGAGATGGATTACGCGCACCCGTCGCAAATCATGGACGAGATCGCGCGTCTCACGCCGACTTTCCACGGCGTGTCGTACAGGAAGCTCGACGAGCTCGGCAGTATCCAGTGGCCCTGCAACGAGAACGCGCCGGACGGTACGCCGACCATGCACATCGACACCTTCGTGCGCGGCAAGGGTAAGTTCGTGATTACGAAATTCATCGCAACGCCGGAAAAGGTCACGCGTAAGTTCCCGCTGCTGCTCACTACGGGTCGCATCCTGTCGCAATACAACGTGGGCGCACAGACGCGCCGCACTGAGAATTCGCGCTGGCATGACGAAGACCGGCTGGAGTTGCATCCGCACGACGCAGAAGAACGCGGCATCAAGACCGACGACTGGGTTGGTATCGAATCGCGCGCGGGACAAACCGTGTTGCGCGCGAAGGTGACCGAGCGGATGCAGCCGGGCGTCGTCTACACGACGTTCCACTTCCCCGAATCGGGCGCGAACGTGATCACCACCGATAGCTCGGACTGGGCCACCAATTGTCCCGAGTACAAGGTGACCGCGGTGCAGGTGATGCCGGTCGAACAACCGTCGCAATGGCAGCAGGACTATTCGCGCTTCAACACGGAGCAGCTCGATCTGCTGAAGCAGCGCGAGTTGGCCAACGCGACGTCAGGTAAGTGAGGCAAGCCATGGACAATCAGAATCTGATCGACATGGCGAACCGGATCGGCGATTTTTTCGATTCGATGCCGGATCGCGAAGAAGCGCTCGCCGGCGTCGCCGACCATATCCGCCGCTTCTGGGAGCCGCGTATGCGACGCGCTTTGCTGGCGGCGCTCGATGAGCCGGACGCGAATGGCATCGAGATGTCGGGCATCGTTAGGGAAGCGCTCGTCAAGCATCGTGACGGGCTGACGCCGGCTGCAGCGACTGCGGCTGCGGTGTAAGCGAAGGCCGCTTTTGGCTGGCGGATGCAACGCACAGGGCGAGTTCGCGTCAGGGGCGCCTCATCGGCCGCAACTCGCATTTCGTCACGCTGACGCCTTACAACGCCGGCCCGTCCCTTGCGGCTCACATCTGAGGCTCACGCGGTCGGCGGCGCTGGGACACGCCTCGCCGACCCACTTCATCCGCCAATTTCACAGGCTCGCCTCGTACCTCGCAGGCCCTCCTCACAGCGCCGCCTGCTCCGGTATCACCCCACCCACCGCGAACCACGCTTCGCAGTGCCGCAGCAAGCCGTGCAGATCGGATCCCGTGCGCCCGCGCGCGCTGATGTAGCCGTCCGGCCGCACCAGATAGAACGACGGCCGCGTGCGTCCATAGGATTCGGACAGCGCCGGGCCGCCCTCGCCGCTCGTATCGGTCACGCGCCAGATGCGCACCGCGCCCGGCAACAATCTCTCGACTTCGATCGCCAGTCGCTCCAGTTCCGGGTCCGGCGGCGGTGCGTGTTTCGCGGCTGGATCAAGTGGTGTTTCGTCGACGGGCAGCGGCGGGACCAGCAGGAACAACGAGAAGAACGCCGGATCGTGCAGATCGAAAATGCAACCGACGCGCGGCGCGCGGCCAAGCGGCCCATCCACCACATGCACCAGCGCATCCGGTGCGCGCTCGCCGGCACGCGGGCCGCCGTCAAGCAGACGTTCGAGCGTCAGCGGACTTCGCCGATACTGGACCGACAACTCGCTGATGGTCATACGCGCCGCATCGCGCAGCGGACCGAGCGCGGCCAGCACCGGCATCACGCGCTCGCGTAGCAGTTTCAGCGGTCCGTGATCGGCCTCGGCCATATGCGTGATGAAACCCGTTTGCCGCAGCACGTCGCGCTCGATCGGATGCCGCTCCTGGTGATACGTATCGAGCAGGCGGTCAGGCGCCGCGCCTTTCAGAACGCGCGCGAGTTTCCAGCCGAGATTGAACGCTTCCTGAATACCCGTGTTCATTCCTTGCGCGCCGGCCGGGCTGTGTACGTGAGCCGCATCCCCCGCGAGGAAAACGCGGCCGATGCGCAGCCGCTCCACCATCCTGCTGTTCAGATGGAAACGCGACGACCATGCCAGGTCCGACACGTCGACGCGTTCCCGCACGCGCCGGGCAATCAGCGCCTTGCATTCGGCGAGCGACGGCGGCGAAACCTGGTTGAGGGGCGGTTCACCGAGCACGGCGGGCGTGGCCGGCGCCGGGACCGTGGCCGGTTCGGCTGGATGATCCGCAATCAGACGATGACGGCCATGGCCCATCGGAAATAGCGCGACGAGACCCTCGCCCGACGCGAAGATATGGAATTCGTCTTCGGGCCAATCGGTTTCGGCATGCACGTCGGCAAGCAGGAATGTCTGCTCGAAGGTGTTGCCCACAAAGCTCAACCCGAGCCGATGACGGATCGTGCTGTGCGCACCGTCAGCGGCGATCATGTACGACGGACGTATCGTCTCCGTGTGACCGTCTGCCCGCCGCAACGTCGCCTGCATGCTGGCGGAACCCTGCGAGAACATCGTCAGTTCAACGCCGCGCTCGACCGTCACGCCGAGCGTCGCGAGATGCTCCGTCAGCAAACGTTCGGTCACGGATTGATCGAGAAACAGCAGATACGGATAGCGGGTGCGCAGCGGATCGAAATCGAGACGCGCGAGACGCATGCCATTGGAAAAAAGATTGGCGATACGCGCGCGATGGCCGAGTTCGAGAAACGGCTCGATTAGCCTGTGCTGTTCAAACAGCTCGAGTGTGCGCGCCTGAATGCCGATGGCCCGCGAGTACGGGTTCGGTTGCAGCGCCTTGTCGATCAGACGCACGGGGATGTGGGCACGCGCCAGACTCATCGCCGCGGCGAGCCCGGTCGGACCCGCCCCGACGATCAGCACCGGCGACATATCGTGTGCGGCAGCGTCCATGCGGAACTCCGGAGACAACAGGACGTTCTAGTGTACGCCGCCGATAGTCCGCTCAACGGTGCGCTGCATCAATCACGAGGATGATCCATCGGGCATTGATGCTCGGTGGTGCCGAGGTCGACTTGCAGCGTCGCGTGTTGCATCGAAAAACGTTCGCGCAGTGTGATGACGATGCCGTCGATCGACTCGTCGCCGGGATGGCCTGCCGGCATCACCAGATGCGCGCTGAGTGCATTGCCGGTGGTCGACAACGCCCATACATGCAGGTCGTGCACGTCGGTGACGCCCGGCTGTTCGGCGAGATAGTCGCGGATATGCTGCAGGTCGACGCCGGGCGGCACGGCGTCGAGCGCCATGCGCACCGAATCGCGCAGCAGGCCCCACGTGCCATACACCACCACTGCGACCACAGCCAGGCTCATCACCGGGTCGAGCCACGTCCAGTTGGTATAGAGAATGACGAGGCCGCTGATCGCGACCGCGGCGGAGATGCCGGCGTCCGCGGCCATATGCAGGAAAGCCCCGCGAATGTTCAGGTCATCTTTCTGGCCGCGCATGAACAGCCACGCCGAGAAGCCGTTCACCACCACGCCGACCGTCGCGACGACGAACACCACCCATCCCGCGACCGGTGCGGGGCTCATCAGGCGCCCGATCGCTTCGGCGACGATCACGCCGCACGCGAACAGCAACAGTCCCGCGTTGGCGAGCGACGCCAGGATCGACGAACTGCCGTAGCCGAACGTATAGCGTGCCGACGGACGGCGCGTGGCGAGCCAGGCTGCGCCCCAGGCGAGCAGCAGGCCGAGCACGTCGGAGAGATTGTGGCCGGCGTCGGCGAGCAACGCTGTGGAGTGCGCGATCACGCCGTAGACGGCTTGAACCACTACGATCGCTGCGTTCAGTGCGACGGCGAGTGCGAAGGCGCGGCCGTGGCCTGCGACCGGTGCGTGGGCGTGGTGATGGCCGGCGTGGTTGTGGGCGCCGTGGTTGTGGCCGGCGTGCTTGTGGCCGGCGTGGCTATCGTGACTGTGGTCGTGGCTCTGCCGGCCGTGGCTGTCGTGGCTGTCGTGGCTGTGGTCACTGTGACTCTGCCCGCTGTCGCTATCGTGGCTGTATGCACTGTGGCTTTGCCCGCTGTGGCTATCGTGGCTGTATGCACTGTGGCTTTGCCCGCTGTGGCTGTCTGCATCGTGGCTGTGAGCGTGGCCGGCGTCGGCGCCCTCGTCGTGCGAACCGTGCACGTGTGCAGCGTGGTCCTGCGTGCCGCGCTCATGAGCATCGTCGGCATCGGAACGAGCCGCGCCGTGGCCATGCCCGTCTTGACCGTAAGCACCGCGCTCCTTCTCCTCGACCCGCGCATCTTCGCCATCGATCCCGTCGAATTCCCCATCAAGCCATACCGGCGCGTGGTCATCCTCGCGTTCTTCGGCGCCCCGGCTCGGGGTGGTGGTTTTCTTCATGACGGGTCCACAGGAAATTCGCCGGCTGGCTCAGCCACATGCTCGAGCATGCCGGCCAGCATCGCGCTGATGTGACGGTCGGCGGCAAGATAGAACACCTGCTTGCCCTGCCGCTCCGCGCGCACGATCCGCGCCGCGCGCAACAGCCGCAGATGATGGCTCACCAGCGACGGCGACAGGCCCAGCCCCTCCGCAATCGCGCCAACCGCACGCCGCTCGTCGACGCACGCGAGCACGATACGTAAGCGCGTCGGGTCGCCGAGCAGGCGAAACAGGTCGGCCAACGGCACGATCGTCTCCACCGGGCGGTCTTCGAAAGTGACAGGCGAAGTAGCGGAAACCATAGCAAGCGGCATCATTGACGCACATATGAACAGGTATTCACATGTTATATATATCGAGACGACAGGTCAAATCGGAGGGCGGCCCGGCGAGTGTGGGAAAATGCAGCGTTCGTCCTACCCGAAATCCCATCCCTCCGTCATGCAACAAGTATTTGACCGCGCTTTCGCGGCGCATCGTGACGGCCGCCTCGACGACGCCGAACGCGGCTATCGCGCGACGCTCGACGGCAATCCCGTGCACGTCGATGCGTTGCACCTGCTGGGCGTCCTGCGCCACCAGCAGGGCCAGCACGCCGAAGCCGCCGAGCTCGTGCGGCGCGCGGTGAACCTGCGCCCAGAAGATGCCGCACTGCAGCTGAACCTCGGCAATGCGCTGAAGGCGCTGGGCCAGATAGACGACGCCATCGAACAGTTCCGCAATGCGCTCACGCTGGCGCCGTCCTTCCCGATGGCGCACTACAACCTGGGCAATGCGTACGCATCGGTAGGCCGCCACGAAGACGCCGCTGATGCCTTCGAGAAGTCGTTGCGCCTGCAACCGAACGACGCCTCGTCGCATAACAATCTCGGCAACGCGTTGCATGCGCTCGGCCGTCATACGGAAGCGATCGCATCGTTCCAGCGCGCGCTCGAACTGCGCCCCGGGCACGCGGGCGCGCTCAACAACATGGGCATGTCGCTGAACGCGCTCGATCGCGCGGACGAGGCGATCCCGCGCTTTCAGGCGGCGCTGGCAGCCGAACCGCGTTTCGTCGCCGCGCACTTCAATCTCGCCAATACGCTCGACGCCACCGGCCGCCACGCAGAAGCGGTCGCCTCTTTCCAGGCGGCGCTCGCCTTGCAGCCGAACCTGCCGCCCACCATCTTCGGACTCGGCAACGCGCTCGCGGCGCTGGGACGCCATGCGCAAGCGCTGCCGTATCTCGAGCGCGCGGTCGGTCTCGATCCGCAATTCGCGATCGCGTGGCTGAGCCTCGGTACAGCACATCAAGCGCTCGGCGCGCACGCCGCGGCAGTGCGGGCCTTCGATCAGGCGCTGCGCTTGCGCCCCGATCTCGCGTCCGCGCACATGAACCGCGCGCTGGCCTGGCTCGCGTTGCGCGATTTCGCGCATGGGCTGCCGGAATACGAATGGCGGCTGCAAACTACCGCGCAGCCGGTCATCCAGACGTTGCCGCGCTGGCATGGCGAGCCGATCGACCAACGCACGCTCCTCGTCCATGCCGAGCAGGGTTTCGGCGATACGCTGCAATTCGTGCGCTTTGTGCCACTGGCCGCGCAGCGTGCTGCGCGCGTTGTACTCGAAGTGCAGCCGCAGCTGCTGCCGCTGCTTGCACCGGCCGCGCAAGCCTGGCGCGTAACGCTGATCGCCCAGGGCACACCGCGTCCAGCGGCGGATCTGCAATGCCCGTTGCTGAGCTTGCCGCTCGCGCTCGGCACAACCTACGACACGATTCCCGCCCGCACGCCCTATCTCAGCGCACCGCAGGCTTACGGCCGCAAATGGCGTGGTTCACTCGGCGGTCACGCGAAGCGCAAGATCGGCATTGCGTGGTCAGGACGCATCCAGCAGAACGAAACCCGTTCGATGCCGCTCGCCGCGCTCGCGCCGCTGTTCGCGCTCGAAGGGATCGACTGGATCGTGCTGCAACCTGAACTGAGCGCCGAAGAACGCGCGGCGCTCGACGCGCACCCGCGCGCGGCGTCGATTCATCGCCTGGACAAACGGATCGGGGATTTTGCGGATACCGCAGCGATCATCGAGCGGCTCGACGCGGTCGTGTCGATCGATACGTCGATCGCTCACCTCGCCGGCGCCCTGAAGAAACCGCTGTGGCTGATGCTGCCGTTCGCCGCGGATTGGCGCTGGTTCGTCGGCGAGACGCGCACTCCGTGGTATCCGGGTGCAACGCTGCTGCGCCAGCCGCAACCCGGCGCGTGGGACGACGTGGTGGAGGCAGTGGCAAACGAATTGCGCCGCGGTTAGCGAGGCCAGGCTCATCGAAACCCGTTGCCGTTGCGACTCCCAAGAAAAAACCCCGCGCTCGTGTGAGAACGCGGGGGTTTTATTTGTCCGGATGAACGGTGAACCTTAAGCTTACCCTTTAAGCCGTTCGATACTGATTGCGCGACTCCGGCGTGCGATACAGCACCAACGTCGCGATCAAGCCGCAAATCGCCGCCACGCCCAGGAACAGGCCCGGCGCTGCCTTGTTGCCCGTGGTGTGAATCAGCAGCGTCGAGATGGCCGGCGTGAAGCCGCCGATCGTCGTAGCAAGGCTGTAGGCCAGCGAGAAACCGGCGGTCCGCACTTCGACCGGCATCACTTCGGTCAGCGCCACCACCATCGCACCGTTATAGCTGCCGTACAGGAACGACAACCACAGCTCGACCGCCAGAAGGCGAACGAACGACGGCTCGGCAACCAGCCATTGCAGCGCCGGATATGCGGTGATGATCGTCAGAATCGTGAAGGCCAGCAGCACCGGACGGCGGCCGATGCGGTCCGACAATGCGCCCGCGAGCGGCAACCAGACCAGGTTCGACAAACCGATACAGACGGTGACGACGAGCGTATCGATCGACGACAGCTTCAACACTTCCTTGCCGAAGGTCGGCGTGTAGGCCGTGATCATGTAGAACGACACGGTGGTCATGATGACCATGCCCATACCGCCCAGCACGATGCCCCAGTTCGCGGCCATCGTCTTCATGATCTCGCCCATGCTCGGATGATGCTTGCGCGCCTTGAATTCCTCGGTTTCCTGCAACGAACGGCGAATCAGGAACAGGAACGGCACGATCAGGCAGCCGATCAGGAACGGCACGCGCCAGCCCCAGGCTGTCATCTGGTCAGCGGGCAGTACTTTGTTGAGCACCACGCCGATCAGCGCGGCGAACACCACTGCAACCTGCTGGCTGCCCGACTGCCACGCGCAATAGAAGCCCTTGTTGCCCTTGGTGGCGATCTCCGACAGATAGACCGACACGCCGCCCAGTTCGACCCCGGCGGAGAAGCCTTGCAGCAGCCGGCCGAACAGCACGAGCGCCGGGGCAAGTACACCGATGGTCGCGTAGCCTGGAATCGCGGCGACCGTGAGCGTGCCGAGCGCCATCAGGCCGAGCGTAAGGATCAGGCCTTTGCGCCGGCCGTGATGGTCGATGTAGGCTCCCAGCACGATTGCGCCAAGCGGGCGCATCAGGAAACCCGCGCCGAATACCGACAGCGACAGCATCAGCGAGGCGAATTCGTTGCCACTCGGGAAATAGGTCTTGGCAATCGCGGACGCGTAATAGCCGTAGACCATGAAGTCGTACATCTCAAGAAAGTTGCCGCTGACCACACGGAAAACTGTCTTGACCTTGGATTCTTGTGATGAGGAAGCGGCGTGTGACGCAGTAGACATGACACTCTCTGATTAGCCCGTCGCCACGCAGACTGGCGGCGCTCAGGCAGTTGAAACGATCCACTGCGTTCGGCAAGCGGATGCCACAGGCAATTTAATAGAACGCGCCGGGGGCGCTGCATTTTCATTCTGAATGCATTCGCGCGGTATCAGGGTAAACGTTGTGAAACCGCCGGCAGCCACAACACGTAATGTTACCGTTCATGGCACCGTCGCGCATTCCATACAGTTTCATTACAGATGGCGCTGGCTCACCCTTGCGGTAAACTTTTTGCAGACAGGCAATTCGCGTTGACCACCATTTCGATGCAAACCTCCCGCGCACTTTCGCTGCGCCCTGCGACTCTCGCGGATGCAGCACTGATCGCCTCGATCCATAGCACCAGTTGGCAGGCGACCTATCGCGGCCTGCTGCCGGACGCATTTCTCGACGGCGAAGTGACGCGGGAGCGCGCCGCCTATTGGGAAGCGCGCCTGCGCGCACCGGGCGGCGAGCGCCGCATCGTCCTGATCGCCGAACTCGCGGGCGAGCCGATCGGTTTCGTCTGCGTCGAACAACAACCGGAGTCCGCGTGGGGTGTCCTGCTCGACAACCTGCATGCGCTGCCCGGGCACCAGGGCATCGGCGCAGGCAAGCTTTTGATGCGCGCAGCCGAAGACTGGGCTCGCGCGCAAGGAGAGACGCAGTTGTACCTTTACGTGCTTGAAGGCAACACACCGGCGATCGGTTTTTACGAGAGACAAGGCTGGCAGTTCGTCGGCGCCGAACCGGATCATATGGGCGGCGTGGATATTACTGCATTGCGCTACGTGTACCGGCTGGATCGATAAACCAGGCGCGCCAGGTTTGATCGTCATCCAAGGCTGCTCCGATTCAGGACGTAGCGACCCGACGGGAACTGTCCCCGCATCGCCTGAATATTTGCCGAACGCATTTGCTACGGTCCCGCTACGCGATTCCACCGCAGGATCGGAGCGCAAAAAACAAAACCCCACGCTCCGAAAAACGTGGGGTTGGTCGTCAGTCTGAGCCCGGCCGCGAAAATTGCCGGGTTTTTTACACTCGTACGCCTACTTCTGTGTTGGCAATCCGAACTCGGTCTGGCGCTGCAACTGCATCACTTCGCCCTGCACCTGACGCAACTGCGCCTGCGCCTTTTCCTTTTCCGCGTGCAACGCAACCGCCTCGCCTTGCGTCTGGCGCTGATAGTCGTTGACCTTGGCCTGCTGCGTGCGCGCGACGTCGAGATCGGCCTGCAGCCGCTTGGCGCGATCTTCCGACATGGCGATGATGTCTTCGATATACGCCTTCTGCGCCTGCAACTGCGTGCGGCGAATCTCGACGTTCGCGAGTTGCGCGGTCTGCTGGACGAAGCCGGCGTAGACCGCTTCTGCACGGCCTACGTCCTCCGACTTGATCACGCGCCAGAAATGCTTGTCCTGAAAGAGCGCGACGTAATACGTCATTTCTTGCGGGTAGAAAAACAGACTCGCGCCGTAACTGCCGTTATACGTGGTGCGCAATTCGCTCAGCTTCGCGTCGTGAATCATCTGCATCAGTTCGGCAACATTGCCTTGCGCATCGCCGGCGGTAGCCGACGTGCTTGATGCCGCACTGCGCAGCGCAGCGGCGACCGGTTGCGGCGTTAGCGTGTTCATGGCCGGCCGCGTGCCGACCCGAGGGGCGGCCTCGTCGCTTTGCGCTGCCAGCACGAAACCACCATGCTGCAACAGCGCACACGAGGTCGCGAGCAGCATGGCGCGCCGTACTATTAAGGGATACTTCATACGTGCATGCTCCATGCAAATCCAAAACAGCCGTAGATTATCGCGCGGATTAGCCGTTAAGCGAAGCATTCAGGTGTCGCACTGACGGACTTTAAATCGAGATAAATCGATAACGAATGATTTGGCCGGATGGACGCGCCAGTCGCGAAATAAAAGATTTCGGATAAGACAAAAACGCAACAATCTGACTCATGCGGACGTTTCCTAATCTGCGTAGCGTTCGCAAGAATCCAACATCAAGCAGAGCAACAATATGGAGATAGGTAACCCGATGAATAGATCGCTCGACCTGCGTGAAATCCATTTCGCACAAGACCGATGAAGTGAAGACCGCATAAGATCCGTCAGAGACATCGCCCAGCGAATTTTCGAGCGACCTGCGTATCCCGGTCGACAATCACTCGTCATCCTGACTATCTTGATAACACGCCGCTAATGACCGGCGAACAACTAGTTGACGCCCGGACAGAAAAGCGAAGATGAAGGGAAAGCGGCGTGAGAAAAACAGGCGCACGAGGCGCGCCGCCGAGCATGGCGGCAACGCCTCGCAAGAATCGGGTTTGAAAGACCGGACCCGAAGGCGCGGCTTAAAGACGCAGCCTTAAAACCGCAGCTTCAAAACCGTGTTTCGCGCGCCACCCGTAGGAAGGTATCGAGCAACGGCGTGCAATCGAGCAACTCCGGACCGCCCGCGCGATGAAACTCGGGGTGCCACTGCACGCCCATCACGAACGGTGCACGCCGATAGCGCACGGCCTCGATGATGCCGTCCGACGCCGACACGGCCTCGATATTCAGATCGCGGCCGAGCGTCTTGACCGCCTGATGGTGAATCGAGTTGACGATTGCCTCGCGCCGGCCCGGAAACATATTGGCCAGGGTCGAGCCGTCCGGGAAATGAATGCTGTGCCGATGCTGATCGTAGTGCTCGTTGACGTGCGCGCCGGCCGTCGGCACTTCGGTGGCAATGTCCTGGTACAGGGTGCCGCCAAACGCCACGTTGATCAACTGGCAGCCGCGGCATACGCCCAGCACCGGCTTGCCCGACTCGATGAACTCATGCAGCAGTTCAAGTTCGTACATGTCGCGCACGCGGTCGCCCGGCCACTCGGGGTTCGTCGCCTGTTCCGCGTATGACTGCGGCGAGACGTCCGCGCCGCCCTGCAGCAGCAGACCGTCAAGATGCTTCGCATAGTCGCGCAAACGGATATTGCTCGGGTGCAGCATGCCCTGATGGCCGACTGTCGGAATCATGAACACCAGCACGTCGCGCGACATCACCCAGTGCGCAATCGATTCCTCGAGGTATTGCAGCGTCTTGCCCCGCAGCCCCTTCGCGCCCGGCTCCGGGTGGAAGATGCGCGCCGACACGCCGATGCGCAGCGTGCGCTGCGTGATCCTTTGGCCCGCGCGGTCGAACAGTTGACGCGCGCGCGCCGCGATAATGCGGCCGAACACCGTCCACGCCGAATCGCTTTGCTTCAGATAGCGCGGCGGCGACGGTGGCAACGCGTTCGGCGGCGGTGGGTTCGATGCAGTGAAGTCAGGCGCGGCGCCGAAACCCGGCGGCGGCGAGCCGGCCGGGCGAGTGGCAGCGGCTGCTTCTGCCGCTTTTTCCATGAGGGCTGCCTCGTCAGCCGGCACGCTCAATTCGCCGGCGAGCGGTCCACTGCTTTCGAGCGTAGCCGGACGCGAAGCTTGACCTTCGGCGGCATGTCCCGCTTTAGCTGCGTCGCGCTCATGAACCGCGGCCTCCTGCTGTGCAGTCGACTCAGCCGCCGACCTGCGCGCTTCGGCCGCGTCGCGTTGCCGCGCCGTTTGTGGATCGGTGGGCGTGACAGTGGACGCGCTGTCAGGGTCGTCGGTCGAGGACCTCACCGCGGCCTCCTCCGCAGCCTCCTCGACAGCCGGCGATGCAGCCGACGGCGTCACCACGTCCTTGATCGGGGACTGGATGGAATCTTCATGGGAGAGCGGTAGCGTGGCCGCCGGCTCAGGCGGCAAGATGTCAGGTTTCGACGCGCCAGGCGTTGCGCCGGACGGCGTTGAGGGCGACGGCGTCCCCGAAGGCGACGATGGGCTGCCGGGCTTGCCGGCGTTTTCAGGTTTGTTTTCGCTCATGACAGTCAGACAGGCGCCTTCCACGCGAACGAATGAATATGCCCTGATTATCCGCTAGCGCGGCAAGCCCGGCAAACCCGCACACAATTGCTCACATTGTTGCGGGCCAAGGCGCTGGGCCGTCCAACTTAAGGATCCGGCTGTTCTTCGAAAGTTTCGCGCAGTGCGATCTGCATCGCCGCATGGATTTTCACGCACCAGCGCCAGACCAGCGCCAGCAGCAGCGCGGCGCAAACCAGCACCACGGTCAGGAGGCCCGTGGGCGGCAAGATGCTGCTGGAGAGCGCCGCGACCAGCAAAAACACGCCGACCATCGAGACCACCGGCACCAGGTCGGAGATCGCGTAACGGATCGCACGGGTGAAGCGCCCCGCTGTCGCCGGCTGCACACTCACCTCGGCAAGCAACAGCGCGAGCGACTTGGTCTTGCGATAGACCGCCACCAGGAACGGCATCGACAGCACCAGCGCGATGCTCCACAGCACCACACGCTGCATCGGCTCCGAAGCCATCCAGTGCGCGAGCAAAGTGCTGGTGTACGGGGCGCTATACGACACGATCAGGAAGATCGCCGCGACCAGCGCGAGATTGACTGCAATCTGCAAAATGATCCGCCGCGTCATGCTGAACAGCGTCGGCTCGCCGGTTCCGGTGCTCAAACTGCGCAGCCACTGCCCGTACATGCCGAACACGTTGGCGAGCGTGCGCGGCATCGCCTGCCCGAGGCGCTGCGTCAGCGGATCGGCGGCGCGAATCAGGTAAGGCGTGAAAAGCGTGGTCAAGGCGGAGACGGCTACCGCGATCGGATACAGAAACGCGCTCGTCACCTTCAAGGTCAGGCCGAGCGACGCGATGATGAACGAGAACTCGCCGATCTGCGAGACGGTCATGCCGACCCGCATCGCCGTGCGCCCGTCCTTGCCGGCGAGAAAAGTGCCGAGCCCGCACGAAACGATCTTGCCGACGATCACCGCCACTGTAATCACCGCAATCGGCCACGCGTAGTCGACCAGCACGGCCGGGTTCAGCATCAGGCCGATCGTCACGAAGAAGATCGCGGAGAAAGCGTCTCGCAGTGGCGCAATCAGGTGCTCGATCCGGTGCAGATGGCGCGACTCGGCCATGATCGCGCCGATCAGGAAGGCGCCGAGCGCAATGCTGTAATCGAGCTTTACCACCAGCAGACAGAAGCCGAAGCAGAACCCGAGCACCGACACCAGCAGCATTTCGTCGCTTTTGGCACGGGCCACGTAGTTCAACGCGCGCGGCACGACCAGAATGCCCACCACCAACGACACCGTCATGAACAGCAGCAGCTTGCCGAGCGTCACCACGGCGACACCCGCGCTCAACTGCCCTGTCTGCGCAATGCCGGAGAGCAGCACCAGCATCGCAATGGCGAGAATGTCCTCGACGATCAGAATCCCGAACACCAGTTGCGCGAAGCTCTCGCGCTTGAGGCCCAACTCGGAGAGCGCCTTGACGATGATGGTCGTCGACGAGATCGCGAGAATCGCGCCGAGAAACAGCGAGTCCATCGGACTCCAGCCGAACGCGCTGCCGATCTCGTAACCGATCCACAGCATCAGCACGATTTCGGAAAGCGCCGCGACGATCGCCGTCGCGCCGACCTTGAACAACTTGCGCAGGCTGAATTCGAGCCCGAGCGAAAACATCAGGAACACCACGCCGAGTTCGCCGAGCGTCTGGATGGTCTGCTCGTCGTGGATCAGCTGGAACGGCGGCGTGTACGGCCCGATGATCACGCCCGCGGCGATGTAGCCCAGCACCACCGGCTGTTTCAGGCGATGGAACAGCACGGTGACGACGCCGGCAAGCGCCATCACGACCGCCAGATCCTGAATAAAGCCGATGCCATGATGCATGGATGCGTCCCTTACAAAAAGTAATGTCTCAAAAACGCAGTGTAACGCACGCGCCTATGCATCGAATCGGGCACCGAATCGCGCAAACGTCAGAAGGGCGTGGGATTGGCCGGATCACGAGCCTCACGGGCGGGACCGTCGACCCGAAATTTTTTTGACACGCTGGACACCTGTGAAATATCACAATAATATTTGCCGCATATCTTCTTGGGAGTCGAGTGATGCAGCAGGTGTCTTTCAACGTGGTAGATCGTTCCGGCGACAGTCGCGCCGATATCGTCGAAGTGAATCGTCTGACGATCGCCGGCTGGGCCGGGCGCGACCCGGCGGCGATCGAGCATCACATCGCCGAACTGGCCGAACTCGGTGTGAAGCGGCCGTCGGCCACGCCCTGCTTCTACCGCCTCGGCGCGGAACTGCTGACGCAGGCCGAACAGATCGACGTGGTCGGCGTGAAGTCCAGCGGTGAAGCCGAGTGCGTGCTGGTGCGCTCCAAGGCGGGTTTGCTCGTGACCGTCGGCTCCGACCATACCGACCGCGAAGTCGAGGCCTACGGCGTCACCGTCTCCAAACAGGTCTGCCCGAAGCCGGTCGCACGCGACGCCTGGCGTTTCGACGATGTGGCCGGCCACTGGGACCAGCTTGAACTGCGTGCTTTCGCAGTGACAAACAATGGTGAGCGGCGTGTCTACCAGCAGGGCAGCGTCGCCTCGCTGCTGCCGGCCGCCGATCTGCTGGAACGCGCGCCCGTCGCAGATGGCGCCGCGATGTTCTGCGGCACGCTAGCCGTACAAGGCGGCATCGTCGGCATGGCCGACGGCGACGCGCTCGAACTCGAACTACACGACCCCATCCTGAACCGCACGCTGCGGCACGCCTACCGCGTGCGCGCGCTACCTATCGTCGAATGAGGCACCCATGAATCCCCCTTCGCTATCCGCCAACGCCGACGCGTCTTCCGACGCGTGGCTCGAAGCCGCCGCCCTGCGCAAGATCACCTGGCGCATCATGCCGTTCCTGTTTCTCGTCTACGTGTTGTCTTACCTGGACCGCGTCAACATCGGTTACGCGAAGCTGCAGTTCACCGGCGACCTCGGCCTCTCGAACGCGGCGTACGGACTCGGCGCGGGGATCTTTTTCTTCGGCTATTTCGTGTTCGAAGTGCCGAGCAATCTGCTGCTGAAGAAGTTCGGGGCGCGCGCCACCATCGCCCGCATCACGATGCTGTGGGGACTGCTGTCGTGTCTGATGATGTTCGTGCGCTCGGAAACGATGTTCTATGTGCTGCGCTTTTTCCTCGGCGTCGCCGAGGCCGGGTTGGTGCCGGGCGTGGTGCTGTATCTGACCTTCTGGTTTCCGTCCGACCGGCGCGCGCGGATGGTCGCCGTCTTCATGGCGGCAATTCCGGTCGCGGGCATCATCGGCGCGCCGTTGTCGGGCTTTCTGATGTCGGCGCTGCATGACGCGCACGGCTTGCGCGGCTGGCAGTGGATGTTCCTGATCGAAGGCATTCCGTCGATCCTCGCCGGCTTCTGGGCGCTCGCCGTGTTGCGCAACACGCCCGCCGAAGCCGCCTGGCTCACCGACGACGAAAAACGCGTGATTCTCAGCCGCCTCGCACGCGAAAACACGGCGGCTGCCGCTGCCGGCGCCGAGCATAGTCTGGCTGTTGCATTGCGCTCGGGCCGCTTCTGGCTGCTGACACTGATCTACTTCTGCCTCATCACCGGCAATGCGGGCTTCTCATTCTGGCTGCCGCAGATCGTCAAAGACCTCGGCGTCACCAACCTCGTCACGAACGGCTTCGTCACCGCGATTCCCTACCTTGCGGCGGGCATCGGCATGATTCTGATCGGCCGCTCGTCGGATATCACAGGCGAACGGCGCTGGCACTACGCCGTGTGCTGCTTCATCGGCGCGGCGGGCCTGCTCGGCAGCGCCTCGGTGACCAATTCGATTCCGCTCGCCGTCACCGGTTTGTCGATCGCCTATATTGGCATTCTGGCGGGCTTCGGCATCTTCTGGTCGATGTCCACCACGTTCCTGCAAGGCACTGCAGCCGTTGCCGGCATCGCCGTGATCAACTCGATTGCGAATCTGGCCGGTTATGTGAGCCCCTACGTGCTCGGCATCGTCAAGGACGCAACGCATAGCGTGACCTTCGGGCTGGTGCTGATCGCGGGGGCGTTGATCGTCGGCGGCTTGGTCACATTGATGATGCCGCGAGTCAAGGTGCAGCACGCCGCGGCGGCGACGCCGAGGAGCGCCTGACACGCGGTGATTGCCGTAATTTCTGTGATTTCCGTGATTTCTGTGATTTCTGTGATTTCTGTGATTTCTGTGATTTCTGTGATTTCTGTGATTTCTGTGATTTCCGTAATTTCTGTGATTTCCGTGACGTGAGGACGACGCGTCACGCACAGACCGCGCCGGTGAGCAACCTCCCGCCAGGCGCCGTCCGCGCAAAACCTTGCTCTACAATGCGGACGACACCGCCCGCTCCCTCTTCACATGACGCTTTTGCAGACTGCCCGCCGTTCCAGTACCCCCCGCGAGACCGCCACGGCGAGTCTCGCTGAACAGGCCTATGCCTTCGTCAAGCGCGAGATCATTACGATGCGCCTGCGGCCGAGCGAGGTACTCAACGAAGCGGAATTGATAGTGCTGACCGGCATCGGCAGAACGCCGGTTCATCAGGCGCTGCACCGGCTAGTGCACGAAGGCATGCTCACCATCATGCCGAGAAAGGGCATCATGGTCCGCCCGGTTTCGCTCGACGATGTGCTGGCAATCATCGACGTGCGGCTCGTCAACGAAAGCTACTGTGTCGAACTGGCCGCGCGCCACGCGCAGCAGCACGATTTCGACGCCATGCAGGCGTTGCTCGACCGCTCGAAGATCTGTGTCGCCGCGCACGATATTGAAGGCATGATGGATATCGACCGCGAGTTTCATCTGGCGATTTCGGCGGCGTCGCGCAATCCGGTGCTGGCCGACATCCTACGGGGGCTGCATGAACGCTCGCTGCGCTTCTGGTTCATTTCACTGTCCGAGCCGCATCATCTCGAAGACGTCCACGAAGAACATCTGGAACTGTTTCGCCTGCTGCGCGAACGCGATGCCGAAGGCGCCCGTCAATCGGTGCAAAAGCATATCGAAGCGTTCCGCGCGACCTTATTCAACCGGATTTGACTGACCCCGAACGCGGGCCCGACTGCCCAGTCAGTGGGGACCCGCCACAAAGTGATCTCAAGCTAACCGCGCATCTAACCGGATTCTCCCGACACCATGGCCACTGAATTCACGCCCTTCCCGCCGCTAGCCCAGCTTGCCGCCGACCTCGCTGCCGGCCGCACCACGAGCCGCACGCTCGTCGAAACCGCGCTCGAACGAATCGCCGATCCGGCCGGCCAGGGCGCGGTCGCCTTCATGCACGTCGACGCCGACAGCGCCCGCGCCGCCGCCGATGCGCACGACCGCCTGCGCGCCGCCGGCACCGTCCTCTCGCCGCTCGCCGGCATTCCGGTGTCGGTCAAAGACCTGTTCGACATCGAAGGTCAGACAACTCGCGCCGGTTCCGTGGCGCTGGCCGATGCGCCCGCCGCCAAAGAGGACGCGGTCGCGGTCGCGCGCCTGAAACGGGCGGGCGCGGTGATCGTCGGGCGTACCAATATGAGCGAGTTTGCGTTTTCCGGACTCGGCTTGAACCCGCACTACGGGCATCCGCTGTCGCCGTATCAGCGCGGCGTGAAGGGCGATGAGCGGATTTCGGGCGGTTCGTCGTCGGGCGCGGCGGCGTCGGTCGCGGACGGCATGGCAGCCATCGCGCTCGGCACCGACACCGGCGGCTCGATCCGCATCCCGGCGGCGCTGTGCGGCCTGACCGGCTTCAAGCCGACCGCCGACCGCATCCCGAAACAAGGCGGCGTGCCGCTCTCTCCGACGCTCGACTCGTTCGGGCCGATCGGCGTCTCGGTCGCGTGCTGCGCGCTGGTCGACCGCATGCTGGCTGGGCTTGAGCCACGCATTCCGGCAGCCCGGCCGCTCGAAGGCGTGCGCCTTGGCGTATTGACCAATTTCGTGACCGACGGCGTCGAACCAGCGGTCGCCGCCGCGATCGACACGGCGCTCAAGCATCTGGAAGCGGCTGGCGCGATCGTCACCGAAGTGCGCTTCGCGCCGCTCGACCGTCTGCCCGAGATCAACCGCTTCGGCTTTGCGCCGATCGAGGCGTATGCGTGGCACCGTCCGCTGCTGGAAAAGCACCGCGAGCAGTACGATCCGCGCGTGCTGGTGCGCATCCTGAAGGGCCAACCCGCGAGCGCCGCCGACTATCTGGACCTGCTCGCCGAGCGCCAGGCCATGCTCGACGAAGCCGCGCGCACGCTGTGGCAGCGTTTCGACGCGGTCGTCGCGCCCACCGTGCCGGTGGTGCCGCCGCGCGTGGCCGATCTGATCCACGACGACGACGCCTTTGGCCGCACCAATGCGTTGATCCTGCGCAATCCGAGCGCGTTCAACTTCCTCGACACCTGCGCGCTGTCGCTGCCCTGCCATCTGCGCGGCGACGCGCCGGTCGGTCTGATGCTGGCAGGCGCGCCGCACGCCGACGACGCCTTGCTGGCCATCGGCCGCGGCGCCGAAGCGGTGCTCAAAGCAATTCGCTGATCGGGACCTAATAAGAGGCCGAGCGGGATTGCGACTTAAATGCGCGATAAGCGCCAGGGCGGGGGTTCGCGCTAGAATCGCGGGCACCCCGCCCTTTCCGTTTCCAGACAGCCACACGATCCATGAATAACGACAATGCGATGCTGCGCCGCGAGCGCTCCCTGCTGGTTCTGCTTGGCCTGATCTGCGTCGGCCTCGTCGCCGGCGCGCTGTATCTGCAATACGGGTTGCATGAAGACCCCTGCCCGCTGTGCATCATCCAGCGCTATTTCTTCCTGCTGATCGCGATTTTTGCGTTCCTCGGCGCGCGCTTCAACAGCTGGCGCGGCGTACGGCTGCTGGAAGTGCTGGCGGCCATATCGGCATTGGGCGGCATCGTGACCGCCGCGCGGCACGTGTATGTTCAGGCGAATCCGGGCTTCAGCTGCGGTTTCGACGCGCTGCAGCCGGTAGTCGACAGCTTGCCGCCCGCGCACTGGCTGCCGGGCGTCTTCAAGGTCGCCGGGCTCTGCGAGACGACCTATCCGCCGATTCTGGGCCTGTCGCTGCCGATGTGGTCACTGGTTGCTTTCGTAGTGGCTTACGTGCCGCTGGCGCTGAGCCTGGTTAAGAATCGCCGCCGGATCGCCTGATCTGCGCTGCCGGTCGATCTGACTGAATCGACGCCGGCCTTCGAACCGTCTTTTATGACGGGTTGAAGGCCGGCGTTTTCACGTCGGTACCCCGTCCCTCAAGGCTTTGCGCCACCCACCCCGCCCCACGCAACTTCCTGGCACGGCGCGAATCGTACTTATCACATGACAGCTTCCGAATAAGCTTCATGCGAGTTGGGAAATCTTTTCGGGACAAGGTAATGCTATCTTCGGAACTGGATGGCGATCTACGTGCGCGAGGCCGGCTTTGGCGCGACCCCATGCGTAACGCGCGCCCGGTCCGCACTGTCTTTCGGATTCGCCATGACAACGCAAACCATCCGCTTTTATCACCAGGGGTCCGTCCGTGAGGTCGCGGGCGTCCCGGCGTCGCGCACCGTGCTTCAGCACCTGCGCGAGGATCTGCATTGCACGGGCACCAAAGAAGGCTGCGCGGAAGGTGACTGCGGCGCCTGCACGGTTGTGATCGGTGAACTGGATGCGCAAGGCGGCGTCGCGCTGAAAGCGGTCAACGCCTGTATTCAGTTCCTGCCGACGCTGGACGGCAAAGCCCTCTTCACCGTCGAAGACCTGCGCGCCGCCGACGGCGCCCTGCACCCCGTGCAACAGGCCATGGTCGATTGCCACGGCTCGCAGTGCGGTTTCTGCACCCCCGGCTTCGTGATGTCGATGTGGGCGCTGTACGAAAACCAGCCGGCTGCCGCCGGCCTGCCCACCCGCGATGAAATCAACGCCGCACTGTCCGGCAATTTATGCCGCTGCACCGGTTACCGGCCGATTGTCGACGCGTCGCAGAAAATGTTCGACTACCCGCAATACCCACGCGTGACGCTGGACCGCAAGGCGGTCGCCGACAAACTGCGCGAGATCCGACGCCGTGACACCTTCGAGTACAGCGCGCCCGATACGCGCGGCGCCGCGTTCGGCTCGCCCACTTTCCATGCACCGGTCACGCTCGATGCGTTCGCCAGACTGCGCGCCGAGCATCCGCAGGCACGCCTGCTGGCCGGCAGCACCGACGTCGGCCTGTGGGTCACCAAGCAGTTCCGCGATCTCGGCGACATTCTGTACATCGGCAACGTCGCCGAATTGAAGGCGATCGAACGCGACGCGCAGACGCTGACAATCGGCGCCGCAGTCACGCTCGAAGACGCCTACGCGGCGCTCGCCGTCGATTACCCAGAACTGGCCGAGTTGTGGACGCGCTTCGCGTCGCTGCCGATCCGCAATGCCGGCACGCTCGGCGGCAACGTCGCAAACGGCTCGCCGATCGGCGATTCGATGCCGGCGCTGCTCGCGCTAGGCGCCGAAGTCGTGCTGCGCCACGGCGCCAAAACCCGCGCGCTGAAGCTCGACGCGTTCTACCTCGGCTATCAGAAAACCGCGCTCGCGGCCGGCGAATTCGTCGCGGCGCTGCGTGTGCCGCGTCCGGCGCGCGATCTGCGCTTCCGCACCTACAAAGTGTCGAAGCGCTACGATCAGGACATCTCCGCGGTGTGCGCCGCGTTCGCGCTGCACCTCGGCGAAAACGGTGCGATCAGGGAAGCCCGCATCGCGTTCGGCGGCATGGCCGCGACGCCGAAACGGGCTGCGCAAACCGAAGCCGTGCTGAACGGCGCAACATGGAACGAAAGCACCGCGCGGCAAGCGATGAACGCACTCGTCGCCGATTACCAGCCGCTCACCGACATGCGCGCCTCGAGCGCCTATCGACTGAAGGTGGCGCGCAACCTGCTGTGGCGCTTCCACCTCGAAACGCGCGATGACGCGCCGCTCGCCCTCTTCGACGTGAATGCGTTCGCGTACGAAGCCGGCGTGCCGGACGCGGCCGTTGCGAAGGAGTCGTCGTGATGAACCGGACCGATGCTTTCGTCGAACATGCTGGAACACACGCCGCCGCTCAGGAAAGCGAGACGGCGATTGGCGTGTCATTGCCGCACGAATCCGCCACCCTGCATGTGAGCGGGGAAGCCACCTACACCGATGACGTCCCCGAATTGCAAGGCACGCTGCACGCCGCCCTTGGGCTGTCGCGGCACGCGCACGCGCGGATCGTGTCGCTCGATCTGGACACCGTCAGAAAAGCGCCTGGCGTGATCGCGGTGCTGACCGCCGAAGACATCCCCGGCGAGAACAACTGCGGCCCGGTGCTGCACGACGATCCGATTCTCGCCGTCGACGAAGTGCTGTATCTCGGCCAACCGGTGTTCGCGGTGATCGCCGAAAGTCACGAGCTCGCGCGGCGCGCCGCAGCGCTGGCCAAAAGCGACGACGTCGTGCGATATGAACCGCTTGAAGTCGTCCTCACGCCTGCCGAAGCGAAGGCTAACAAGCAGTTCGTCCTGCCGCCGCTGCATCTGAAACGCGGCGAACCCGATGCGAAAATCGCCGCTGCGCCGCATAAAATGCGCGGCACGTTCGAAGTCGGCGGCCAGGAACAGTTTTATCTCGAAGGGCAGATCGCTTACGCCGTGCCGAAGGAAATGGACGGCATGCTCGTCTACAGTTCGACGCAGCATCCGAGCGAAATGCAGCAGGTGGTCGCGCATATGCTCGACTGGCCGGCGCACAACGTCGTGTGCGAATGCCGGCGGATGGGTGGCGGCTTCGGCGGCAAGGAATCGCAATCGGCGGTGTTCGCGTGCGTGGCGTCGTTGGCGGCGAAACTGCTGCGCCGGCCGGTCAAACTGCGCGCCGATCGTGACGACGATTTCATGATCACCGGTAAGCGCCACGACGCGGTCTACGAGTACGAAGCGGGCTTCGACGATAGCGGCCGCATTCTCGGCGCGCGCGTTGAAATCGCCTTGAGAGCCGGCTATTCCGCTGACTTGTCCGGTGCGGTCGCAACCCGTGCTGTCTGTCACTTCGACAACGCGTATTACCTGTCCGACGTCGACATCGTCGCGCTGTGCTGCAAGACGAATACGCAATCGAACACCGCGTTTCGCGGCTTTGGCGGCCCGCAAGGCGCGCTGGTGATGGAAGTGATGCTCGACAGCATCGCGCGTCAATTGAAGTGCGATCCGCTCGATGTGCGGCTCGCCAACTACTACGGTATCGGCGAACGCGACACGACGCCGTACGGACAACGCGTCGAAGACAACATCATCGCGCCTCTAACCGACGCGTTGCTGGAAACCAGCGACTACCGTGCGCGCCGCGCAGCGATCGCCGAGTTCAATGCAAAAAGTCCGGTGCTCAAACGCGGCCTCGCGTTCTCGCCGGTGAAGTTCGGCATCTCGTTCAACGTGCCGTTTCTGAATCAGGCCGGCGCTCTGGTGCATGTGTACAAAGACGGTTCGGTGCTCGTCAATCACGGCGGCACCGAAATGGGCCAGGGGCTGAATACGAAGGTCGCACAGGTCGTCGCGAATCAGCTCGGCTTGCCGCTTTCGCGCGTGCGCGTGACGGCGACCGATACGTCGAAGATCGCCAACACCTCGGCGACCGCAGCATCCACCGGCAGCGACCTGAACGGCAAAGCCGCCGAAGCCGCCGCGCGGACCATTCGCGTCAGGCTCGCAGAACTCGCCGCGAAGCAACTCGGCGGCACTGCCGACGCGGTGGAATTCGCCAACAGTGAAGTGTCGGTGAACGGCGGTGCGATGCCATTCGAGCAACTGGTCGCCGCAGCGTATCTGGCGCGTGTGCAGTTGTGGTCGGACGGATTCTATACGACGCCGAAAGTACATTGGGATGCGAAAACGCTGACCGGTCACCCGTTCTATTACTTTGCGTACGGCGCGGCGGTGTCGGAAGTGGTGATCGACACGCTGACGGGCGAATGGAAACTGGTGCGCGCGGACGTGTTGCACGACGCCGGTCAGTCGATCAATCCGGCGATCGATATCGGGCAGGTGGAAGGCGGCTTCATTCAGGGCATGGGCTGGCTCACCACGGAAGAATTGTGGTGGAACCGCGATGGCCGCCTGATGACGCACGCGCCGTCGACGTACAAGATTCCTGCGGTGAGCGATACACCCGCGGCGTTCAACGTGCAGCTTTATCAGAATCAGAACGCCGAGCCGACCGTGTTTCATTCGAAGGCCGTGGGCGAGCCGCCTTTGCTATTGCCGTTTTCGGTGTTCCTCGCGATTCGTGACGCGATCGCGGCTGCGGTGCCGGACGCGGAGAATGCGCCGCAATTGCGCGCGCCGGCGACGCCCGAAGCGATTCTCGACGCGCTGGACGCGTTGCAATCGCCTGGTACGACGACGCAACCCGCGACAGAACAACCGGCGGAACAACCGACGGAAGCGGCCGTCACAGTCACAGCCACATCCGCCGGCACGCCCGTTTAGCAACTTGACGAAACGTTGAACAACGCTAAGCAACTTTAAGCACAGGCCCGACGCGACACGAACGCGTCCCGCCACACTCAACCGGCCGCACGGACACCCCGCGCGGCCACGTATGGAGAACCGCCGGATGCAAGCCTGGCTACCTGACCTGCAACAACTGCTCGCGCACGGCGACGCCGCCGTGCTGGTGACGGTCGCACGCGTCGAAGGGTCGGCGCCCCGCGAAGCCGGCACCAAGATGATCGTCACGCGCGATTCGGCCAAACACACGATCGGCGGCGGACACCTCGAATGGAAAGCCATCGAGACCGCGCGCCAGGTGTTGCGCGACGGGATGCGCTCGCCGCACATGCGCCGCCTCGAACGCTTCGCGCTTGGACCCAGTCTCGGCCAATGCTGCGGCGGCGCCGTGATTCTCGCCTTTGAGCGCCTCGACATTGGGGACCTCGGCTGGATCACGTCGCTCGCGAAACGCGTGGCAGCAGGTCTTTCGACGGTGCGTAGCGTATCATTCGGCTCCGCACCGGATGCGGTGATGCTGTCCGACCCCGAACCGGGCGTCGATGCCTCTGACTGCCTGCTGTGGGACGGCGCAGGTTTCGACGACAGCGGCGCGCTGCTCACCGAAACCATCGCACCAGGCGACTTCCAGGTCGTACTGTTTGGCGCCGGTCACGTGGGCGCGGCGCTGGTTCGCGTGCTGGCCACGCTGCCTTGCACGGTCCGCTGGGTCGACGAGCGCGACGCGCAGTTTCCGCCCGCGGAAACGCTGCATGCGCCGAACGTGAAGATCGATCCGAACGACGCACCCGACGAGGCCATCGACCAGGCCGCGCCGCACACGTACTTCATCGTCATGACGCACAACCATGCGCTCGATCTCGAGCTGGCCGAGCGCATTCTGAGGCGTGGCGATTTCGCGTTCTTCGGCATGATCGGCTCGCACAGCAAGCGCAAGCAATTCGAACATCGGCTGGCCGCGCGCGGCATCGATCCGTCGCAGATTGCGCGGATGAAGTGCCCGCTCGGCGTCGACGGTATCGTCGACAAGTCGCCGGAGATCATTGCGATCTCGGCGGCCGCCCAGGTGTTGCAGGCCGTGGAGGCGAATGCGGGCGCGCATGCGGCGCAGACGGTCTGATTTGCCGCACAATCGACCTGCCGCCCCACAGCGATTGCATCCTGTCCTGCATCCCGCATCCGGCGCGAACCGACTCCAACGAACTCCTGACCGACCATGACTACAACGACCACCACCCCTACGCCACTCGTCGAGAAAACCGCTCGCGCACCGAAGGCCGAGCTGCACATCCATATCGAAGGCTCGCTCGAACCCGAGCTGATCTTCGCGCTCGCCGAACGCAACGGCGTGAAGCTTGCGTACGACTCGATCGAAGCCTTGCGCGCCGCGTACGCGTTCACCGATCTGCAATCGTTCCTCGACATCTATTACGCCGGCGCGAGCGTGCTGCTGCACGAGCAGGACTTCTACGACATGACGGCGGCGTATGTCGAACGCTGCCTCGCTGACAACGTGATCCACAGCGAAATCTTCTTCGATCCGCAGACGCATACGGAACGTGGCGTGCCGATCGCAACCGTCGTAGCCGGTATCGAACGCGCGCTCGCCGATGCGGAAAAGCGCGGCATGTCGAGCAAACTGATTCTGTGCTTCCTGCGCCATCTGTCGGAAGAAGACGCGCTCGCCACGTTTGAAGAAGCGCGGCCGCTGTTCGAGCAATACAAGCATCGCCTGATCGGCGTGGGTCTCGATTCGTCCGAGCGTGGTCATCCGCCGTCGAAGTTCGAACGCGTATTCGCCCAGGCACGCGCGCTCGGTCTGAAGCTGGTCGCACATGCGGGCGAAGAAGGGCCGCCGTCGTATATCTACGAAGCGCTCGATCTGCTGAAGGTGGATCGCGTCGACCACGGCGTGCGCAGCATCGAAGATCCCGCACTCGTCACGCGCCTCGCCGATACGCGCGTCGCGCTAACCGTGTGCCCACTGTCGAACCTCAAGCTCTGCGTGTTCGACGACCTGACCAAACACACATTGAAGGACCTGCTCGATCGCGGCGTCGCCGTCACGGTGAATTCCGACGATCCGGCTTATTTCGGTGGTTACGTGAACGCCAACTATTTCGCCACTATCGACGCGTTGAAGCTCAACGATGCCGAGGTCTACACGATCATCCGCAACAGCTTCGAAGCGTCGTTCGTCACGCCCGAGCAACGCAGCGAACTGATCGCGAAGCTCGACGCGCACTGGCATCCAGGCGGCCCGCACTGACGGGCCAATGAATAGCAGCCGGCGGCGGCACGGGTTCGTTTCAGAACCAGAATCAAGCCGTCGTCTGCGCTGTTTAGCTCCTCACAAATACGGAGACGGTTTTTCTCATGACTCAATCGGCACAATCAGCATTCCGGGCGCAACTGCTGACCTTCAATGGCGATCCTGCGCAATCGCCCAACGCGGCGGTCTTCAACGAGGACGGCTTGCTGATCGTCGAAGACGGCCATGTCGTCGCAGCGGGCGCGTATGCCGCGCTCGCGTCGCAACTCGCACCGGGCACCCAGGTGCAGGAGATGCGCGACAAGCTGATCGTGCCGGGTTTCATCGATACGCACATTCATTATCCGCAGACCGACATGATCGCCTCGCCGGCGCCAGGTCTCCTGCCGTGGCTCGACACGTATACCTTCCCGACCGAGCGGCGCTTCGCCGATCCGGCGTATGCGCGCGATACGGCGAGCTTCTTCGTCGAAGAACTGCTGGCTTGCGGCACGACCACTGCGCTCGTGTATTGCACGGTCCACAAGGAATCGGCCGACGCCCTCTTCACCGAAAGTGAAGCGCGCAATCTGCGCATGGTGGCCGGCAAGGTGTTGATGGACCGCAACTGCCCCGAGTTTCTGCGCGACACCGCGCAATCGGGCTATGACGACAGCGCCGAGTTGATCGGCCGCTGGCACAACCGTGGCCGTCAGATGTACGCACTCACGCCGCGTTTCGCGCCGACCTCGACCGAAGCGCAACTCGAAGCGTGCGGCGTGCTGGCGGGCAAGCATCCGGACATCTTTATTCAGAGCCACGTCGCCGAAAATACCGACGAGGTGAAATGGGTCGCCGATCTGTTCCCGGGACACCGCAGCTACCTGGACATCTACGATCACTACGGCCTGCTGCGTCGCCGCGCGGTGTACGGCCATTGCATCTACCTCGACGAGGAAGACCGCAAGCGCATGGCGCAAACCGGCACAGTCGCCTCGCACTGCCCGACCTCGAACCTGTTCCTCGGCAGCGGCCTGTTCGACTTCGACAAAGCCGACGAAGCCGGCATGCCGATCGCGCTGGCCACCGACGTCGGCGGCGGCACCTCGTTCTCGATGCTGCAAACCATGAATGAAGCGCACAAGGTCGCGCGGCTGACCGGCCATCATCTGACGGCCACGCGTATGTTCTATCTGGCCACTGCGGGTGCGGCCGAAGCGCTCGATCTGGCGGACAAGGTCGGCACGTTGAAGCCGAAGTCGGAGGCCGACTTCGTCGTCCTCGATCCGCAAGCCACGCCGCTGCTCGCGCGCCGTACCGCACGCACCGAATCGCTCGAAGAACTGCTGTTCGCGTTCGCACTGCTCGGCGACGACCGCGCGATCTACGAAACGTATGCCGCGGGCAAGCGCGTGCATCGTCGCGACGACGTGCGTCAGCATGCGCCGCGTACGGCGAAGATCGCGGCTTGATCCTCTAATTGCTCAGCCGACGCTTGAGTTAATCCAGCCGGGTAGTTGAAAAAAAACGGCGCTTCTCGAAAGAAGCCCGCAGGCTGCTGACCAACCCCACGCTTCTCGGAGCGTGGGGTTTTGTTTTTCATTCTTTGCCTCCGCTTATCGCAGAAGATCCGTTCTGAACTGCGAGCGCCACCCTTGGCTGAATCGATGCAAAAGATCCACTGATGCAAGGCCCCCCATCGTCAAACTCGCAACGGGCGGAGTGTCGCAGCGTGGTTTTTCATTAGTGGGTTCACGTACCATCGCAAGCTCGAATTACGCTCCTCAATCGCAAAACTTATGAACACGGCAAACTTTCGGCCAAACGTAATCCGCGTTCTCGAAAACATTGCATACGATGTTTGCGAAGACGGCACCTACACGAAGGAAGTAATTGAGCGTATCCGTATCGAGACAGATCAGGGGGTACGCCAGTGCAGCCAAATATCGCTGAGCTACAGCAGCTCTCTGGAAGATCTGACGGTGATACGCGCCTGCACGATTACGAGTGACGGTCGTCGTATCGACGTTTCGCCTGACGACGTCATCGAGCAGCAAAGCTGCCGAGAGCGCCCATGCGCCAATGTTCGATGACAATAAGGTCAAAGTGATTGTCTTTCCTGGCGTCGGAATTGGATCTACGCTGACGTTGCATTATCAGAGAATACAAAGAAAACCATTGTTTCCTGGGCATTTCTTTGTGCTTGAGTATTTCAGCGACGGAGAGTTTAGGGAGTCGGTGCAATTGACGATTCGGGCGCCGCTATCCATGAATCTGCATGTCGACGCAGTCCATTTGCCCGGCGGACTAGTGGCGTCGGATCAGCCCGGCGCGCAGCTTTGGAAATGGTCGCTGGCGAACTGCCACGCACGCCAGCCGGAAATGTCGTCAGTGAGCGATGTCGACTACAGTCCGCGTATCGCAGTCAGTACATTTGTGGATTTCGCGGCCGTGGGTAAAGCGTATCTCGAACGCGCCGCCCCGATGGCGCGGATTACGCCCGCCATCCAGGCGCTTGCCGACAAACTCACGCGTGACGTGGAGGACCGCAGGCAGCAAGCCGAAATTCTGTATAACTGGATCAGCACGCACGTGCGGTACGTAGCCGTTCACCTTGGCATTGGAAGCGTCGTGCCGCACAGTGCCGACGCCGTTCTGACCGCTGTTTACGGCGATTGCAAGGACCACGTGACTCTGTTCGAGGCGTTGCTGGCTGCTAAGGGCATCAAAAGCGCCCCGGTCCTTGTCAATTCAAACAGCATCTACTGGCTTCCGGAAGTCGCGTTACCTGTTGGTGTGTTCGATCACGCCATTACGTATCTTCCCGAGTTCGCAATGTTTGTCGACTCTACGGACGGCGAGCCCGCAGTGCTCGGGGGCGTGTCGTTGTCGATCGCGCCCGGCGAATCCGTGGCGCTCGTCGGCCCGCCTGGTTGCGGCAAGACGACGCTCGTCGGAGATATAGGCGACGCTGCGGATGCCGGCACGCGCTGGTCGACGAACTGCGGCGCTTCTTGAATGAAGCGCCGCTTTTATTTGCTCATGCCGTTCAATGTGCCGCTCAACGATGCGTACACACATCATGCAACGCATTCAGTCGCCGCACCGGATCGGCGACGTAGGGATTCGATTCATCCCACGCGTAACCCGCCAGCACCGCGCTGATCATGCGACGAATCGACGGCGTCTGGTCCGGATAGAAAATGATGTCCTGCAGCTCGCCCGTGTACCAGCGTTCGACAAAGGCGCGGAACGTATCGATCCCCTTGCGCAACGGCACGTCGTAAGCCGCTGACCAATCGACCTGTTCGCCATCCAGTTGCCGGTTCAAGGTCTGCACCGCGAGATGCGCCGAGCGCAACGCAATCGTCACACCGGACGAGAACACCGGATCGAGAAATTCGCCCGCATTGCCGAGCAACGCATAGCCCGGTCCATGCAAACGCTCGACATTCGCCGCGTAGCCGCCGATGTGGCGCACCGGCATCAGAAACGGCGCCTTGCCGATCAACGGCCCGAGTGTCGGCTCCTGCTGGATCAACGCGCGAAGTTTCGCGTCACGTTCCGCTTCCGGCACATCGAGGAAACTGGCCTCGGCGACACAACCCACCGACGAACGGCCGCCCGCCAGCGGAATCATCCAGAACCACACGTCGCGGCGCTCCGGGTGCGTCGCCACGCAGATCTTGTTGCGGTCGGTCGCGCCAGCCGGAATGCCGTCCTGCACATGCGTGAAGATCGCGGCACGTGTCGGCATGCGCGTGGGCGCTTCAAGGTTCAGCAAGCGTGGCAGCACGCGGCCGAATCCGCTTGCGTCAAATACGAAGTGCGCCTCCACTTCATAGGCGTTATCCGCTTCGTCGATCACGTCGAGCACCGGCTTGTGGCCGCTCTCGCCCGTCTGCATCGCGCGGACCGTATGGCCGAAGCGCACCTCGGCGCCCTGCTCCGCCGCGCAGCGAATCAGAATGTCGTCGAACACCGCGCGCTCGACCTGGTACGTGGTGCCCCAACCCGGCGAATGCTTGTCGCGGAAGTCGAACGCCGACGACTGGCCACGGTGAACGAAATGCGCGCCGTTCTTGTACTGGAAACCGGCTTCGACCACCGCCTGCAGCATGCCCGCCTCTTCGAGGTAGGCCATGCTTTGCGGCAGCAGACTCTCGCCGATCGAGAAGCGCGGGAAATGCTGGCGCTCGAGCACCAGCACAGAGCGGCCTGCTTTGCGCAATAGCGCCGCTGCGACCGCGCCTGCCGGACCCGCGCCGATGATCCCTACGTCGACGGTCATGCGCTTTGACGAATGTGTACTCAAGGTTGCCTCAATCGTTTGCTTGCCTGGAACAGCGATACGCTGCATCCTTACTTCTCGTTACAATTACGCGTATCTCAGCGAGAACACCCAGCAAGAACAATATTCCGTCGGGGGAGCCCAGCGTGTCGCCATCCGAAACATCCAGTGTGCCTTTCGTGCCGGAAACGGCCTTCGGGATCTGGTTCCTGCGTACCTATACATGGGAACATCATGTTTTACGGGTCGCGATCAACGACCTCAAACGCCTGATCGATGCGCCCTTGCCTGCCGCGCCGGTCATCGTTGACGTCGGCTGCGGGCAGGGCATTTCGTTCCACCTGCTCGCCGACGCGTTCAAGCCGCACCGCATTGTCGGTGTCGATTATCACGAGCCATCGCTGACGCTTGCCGCTAATGCAGCCCACGCCTGCTGCGACAAGCTCGCCGATATCGAAGTGCTGCAAGGCGACTGCGCGCAACTGCCGCTGCCCGATGCCAGCGCCGACATCGTGTTCTGCCATCAAACCTTCCACCATCTCGTCGAGCAGGACCGCGCGCTCGCCGAATTCCGCCGCGTGCTCAAACCGGGCGGCATCCTGCTGTTCGCCGAATCCACCGACGCGTACATCAAATCGTGGGTGATCCGGCTGCTGTTCCGTCATCCCATGCACGTGCAGAAAAGCGCCGACGGCTACCTCGACATGATCCGCCACGGCGGTTTCCGCTTCGATCAGCACAACGTCTCGCTGCCGTATCTCTGGTGGAGCCGCGCGAAAGACTTCGGCCTGCTCGAACGCCTCGGCCTGACCCACCCGCAGCCTGGCAAACGTCGTGAGACGCTTGTCAATGTCGCGGCGACCAAGACGGACTAAATCTTGCCAAGGCGGTGGCGCACCACCGCCCTGTTGCATCAACGCGCGCTTATTGGCGCACTGATTGGTGCGCTTACTTGCTTACCTGGGCGACTGATTGCGTGCTTACTTGCGCAGCGTCACCACATCGCCTTTCAGTGCCACACCCGCAATCACCGCACCCGCACCACACGTGAACTCCGTCGCGCTCTCACGCACTTCGTTCTTGTAGTTGCTCTTGATGTTGATCACCGCGTTGCCGCCTTCCTTGCGCGCGCGCTCCTGCAACTCGATCACGGCCGAGAGGAACACGTGCTGGCACGCTTCCAGGTCGCTCTTGCCGAAGGCGTTGGTCTTCTTGTTGGTCGCGAATTCGCCCATCGTTTTCACCACGGCCGGATGCGGCTGGCCCGCGAAATACAGCGCGACGTCGTCACCGACCTTGCCCGGTTCGCTTTGCAGCGCCGGCGCGACGGGATAGTTGGCGACCGTGTCGCGGGCAAAAGCCTGCGTGGCGCTCAGCGTGGCGAGCGAAGCGAACAGTGCGGCAAACAGCAGATTGCGTTTCATTGAGACTCCTTGGTGATTGTTGTTGCTTTAATGAGTTCCAGATTCGATTCGAGTTAGTTCGCTTCCAGCACGACGAGCTGGCCGCTCACGGCAACCGCTGCCGCGCTGGGGCTCACGCCACAGGTGAAATCGGTCGTCGAGTTGGTCCTGGTGCTATGGAAGCGCGTCGACACGTCGATCACGGCATTTGCGTTGCGTTCGTGAGCTGCCGCGCGCAGCTTCTGCACGGCTTCGGCAAGCGCTTCATGGCATGCGTCGTCCGGGCTCGACACCTTGCGCGCGATCCGCACTGAATAGGACACATCGCCCAATTTGGCCGTCACCGCCGGGTGGCTCTGCTCGCCGAAATACACCGGCACGCCGCCACGCGACTGACCGCCAGCCGCCGCGAGCGGCACCGATTTCACGTCCGTGGCACATCCCGCCTGCGTCAGCACCACCACTGCCAGCGCGCCCAGTACAAAGCGTTTTTTCATTTTTATTGCCCTCGTTTTTTAAATGACGGCCGGTTCAACCGCCCTGCCACACTTCAAACATCAAGCTTGCGCAACTGCCGCCAAACCCGAATGAAATCGACATCGCCGTGCCGATGCGCGCCTCACGTGTCGTCCGCACGAGCGGCATGCCCTCGACGGCCGGCTCCGGCGTCTCGATACCTGCCGTCCCCGCGATAAAACCGTCGCGCATCATCAGCAACGTGTAGATCGCTTCGTGTGCGCCGCATGCGCCGAGCGGATGTCCGGTCATGCCCTTGGTCGACGAGAATGCGGGTACTTCGCCGCCGAACCCGTCGCCGAATCCGTCGCCAAATACGTCAATTAATGCGCGCAGTTCTTCGGCATCGCCAAGCGGCGTCGACGGTGCGTGTGTGTTGATGTAGTCCGGACGCTTGCCCGCTTCGCCGAGCGCGCCGCGCATCGCTCGCGCGATGCCGGCCGCACGCGGCGTGACCATACCCGCGGCGTCGGTGCAGTCGCCGAAGCCGGTCAGCTCGGCGTAAATACGGGCGCCGCGCGCCAACGCGTGATCGAGCGATTCCAGCACCAGCACGCCGCCGCCCGACGCGATCACGAAGCCGTCGCGCGCCGTATCGTAAGGACGCGAAGCGTGTTGCGGCGTGTCGTTGAAGCCGCGCGACAGCGCCCCCATCGAGTCGAACATCAGCGTCATGTTGTCGTGCAGCGACTCGCTCCCGCCGGCCAGCACGATCTGCTGACGGCCGGTCTGGATCAGCTGCATCGCCTGGCCGATGGCGAGCGACGACGTCGTGCACGCCGACGAGGGCGAATAGCTCACGCCCTCGAGTCCGAACACTTGCGCGACATTGGCCGACGCGGTGCTGCTCATCGCATGCGGAACCGTGTACGGCGGCGCTTTGTCGACGCCGCGGGCATTCGCAATCGACATCGCCACGTCGTAACTCGACATCGTGCCGACGCCCGAGCCGATCACCGTACCGGCGCGCGGCGAGCGCAACGCGGCCGGAGCGAGACCGGCATCGTCGATCGCTTTCTTCGCGGCGTGGCACGCAAAGCGCGCAGTGTCGCCCATGAAGCGCTCGAGCTTGCGCTCGAACGGCGGCTCCTGCGCGACCGATGCGACGCCCGCCACCTGCGAGCCGAAACCGCGCTCACGCCACGCGTCGATGCGCTCGATGCGCGAGCGGCCCGCGCGCAGCGCGGCGGACACTTCGTCGAGCGTATTGCCGAGGCACGACACGATTCCCATGCCGGTAACGACCACGCGTTGCAGCGCCACGCTCATCGAACGCGCCTGAAAATCAGCGACGTGTTGATGCCGCCGAACGCGAAGTTGTTGCTCATCACATGTTCGGCGTCGATCTCACGGCCGGCGCCGACGATGTAATCGAGCGGCGCGCAGGCCGGATCGACGTTCTCCAGATTCAAGGTCGGTGCATACCAGTTGCGCTTCATCATCTCGATGGTCCACCACGCTTCCAGCGCACCGCACGCGCCGAGCGTATGGCCGACATAGCTCTTGAGCGAACTGATCGGCATGCGTGCGCCGAAGGTCTGCGCGGTCGCATGGCTTTCGGCGATGTCGCCACGGTCCGTCGACGTGCCGTGCGCATTCACATAGGCGATCGCTTCAGGCGGCAGTTGCGCGTCCTTGAGTGCGAGCTGCATCGCAATCGCCATGGTTTCGGCGGTCGGCTGGGTCATGTGCGCGCCGTCCGAATTGCAGCCGAAGCCGACGATCTCCGCATGAATCCGCGCGCCGCGCGCCACCGCATGTTCATATTCTTCGAGCACCAGCGTCGCCGCGCCCTCGCCGACCACGAGGCCGTCGCGTGCGGCATCGAATGGACGCGGCGTGAGATGCGGCTCGTCGTTGCGTGTGCTGGTCGCATACAACGTGTCGAACACGGCGACCGCCGGGCCCGACATTTCTTCCGCGCCGCCCGCCAGCATCAGCGTCTGCTTGCCGGTCTGGATGGCTTCATACGCGTAGCCGATCGCCTGACTGCCCGACGCGCACGCGCACGAGGTCGGGATGATGCGCCCTTTCAGATCCCAGAACAGGCTGACGTTGACCGCCGTGGTGTGCGGCATCATCTGCACGTAGCTGTTCGACGTGACGTCGCTCATCGAGCCGGTTTCGAGCATCGTGCCGAACGCGCGAATCGGCTGCACCGAGCCCGACGACGAACCGTAGGCGACGCCCATGCGGCCGTCCTTGATGAGCACGTCATCGGCGAGTCCCGCGTCGGCGAGCGCCAGTTCGCTCGCGCGCACCGAATACATCGACACCGGCCCCATCGAGCGGGTTTTCTTGCGCGGATAATGCGCGGGCATCGTGAACCCCGGCAACGGACACGCGAGCCGCGTATGCAGCGACTCGAAGTAATCCCACTCGGGCATCCGACGCACCGCGTTCACGCCGCTCTTCAGGCGCGCTTCGATCTCGTCCCAGGCGTCACCGAACGCCGTGACGCCCCCCATGCCGGTAATGACGACGCGTTTCATCACACCATCCCACCATTGACGCCGATCACCTGACGCGTGACGTACGAGGCCGCATCCGACATCAGGAAGCTGACCACGGACGCCACTTCGGCAGGCTGGCCGACGCGGTTCATCGGCACCGTCTTCAATGCGTGCTCGAGCGGCATCTCGTCGAGCATGCCGGTTTCGATCAAGCCCGGCGCCACGCAATTGACGGTGATGTTGCGCGTCGCCAGTTCGACGGCGAGCGCCTTGCTCGCGCCGATCAGGCCGGCCTTCGCCGCGCTGTAGTTGACCTGGCCGCGATTGCCCATCACACCTGAGACCGACGCGATCGTGACGATGCGCCCGCCCTTCTTCGCGCGCACCATCGGCATGGTCAACGGATGGACGACGTTGTAGAACGAATCGAGACCGGTTTCGATCACGATGTCCCAGTCTTCTTCGGTGAGCGCGGGGAACGCGGCGTCGCGGGTCACGCCCGCGCTGCACACGATGCCGTAGTACGGGCCGTTCGCCGCGACGTCCGCTTCGAGCACTTCGCGGCACACAGCGCGCTCACGCACGTCGAATTGCAGCACGCGCGCCGTGCCGCCTTGCGCGGCGATGCCCGTTGCGACTGCTTCGGCTTCGGTGCGCCCCGTGCGGCAATGCACGGACACCGCAAAGCCGTCCGCGGCCAATTTATACGCAATCGCACGGCCGATGCCGCGGCTTGCGCCGGTAACGAGTACACGCCGGCTCATGAACTGAAGCTCCCTTCGATGAATGACTGAAAATCACGCGGCTGAAAGACCTTGATGACCGCCTCGGCGCAACACACGTCGCCGTGATGGATCGTGCATTCGTAGGCGCCATGGCCTTCTTCGCTACGCAGTAATTCTGCTGCGTGGATCAGCAACTGGGCGCCGCTCGCGAACGACGCTTGCAAAGCTTTATAGCTGCGCGAACCGAGCAGCACGCCGGGACGCGCCCTGCCGCCGCCGCGCATGGCGAGCAGCGCGACGTGCGCCGCGATGGTCTGCGCCATCAACTCGATGCCGATCCATGCGGGCATCGCGCCGTCGGCGTCGGCATACCAGGCGTCGGCGTGTACGGTTGCTCGCGCGCTCAGCGCCTCTTCGCTGAAGGTGTTCACGGCATCGATCAGCAGCATCGTGCCGCGATGCGGGATGATCGCTTCGATCGGTTGCAGGACGAGTTCCTGGGTGGAGAGCGTTTGGGTCATCGCGCGCGTCACCGTCCAAGGATCAGGCTGACATTGCTGCCGCCGAACGCAAACGAATTGCTCATCACGTACTGTGGCCCAGCGCCGCGCGGCAGAAAGCGTTCTGTTTCGATCAGATCCAGCACCGGCAGCGCGGGATCGGCATCACCGTCCCACAGATGAAGGGGCAGCGGCACAGGTTGCGACCCATTCGCGTGCGCCAGCGTCAGCCACGCGAAGGCGAGTTCGGTTACGCCCGCCGCGCCGAGTTGGTGACCGGTCAGCGGCTTGGTGCCGCTCGTCGCCACGCCGTTGGGAAACACACGCGCCATCAGCTTCGCTTCCATGTCGTCGTTCTTGCGCGTGGCGGTGGCATGCAGATTCACATAGCCGATCGCCGACGATGCGACGCCCGCATCGGCCAGCGCCGCGTGCAATGCGAGCTCGCCGCCCACACCTTGTGGGTCCGGTGAAGAAATGTGATGCGCGTCGCTCGATTCGCCGACGCCCGCGAGTCGTACTTCCGCTTCGTCGCGGCTCATCAGGAACACGGCGGCGCCTTCGCCGACGTTGATCCCGCAGCGATTGCGGCTCATCGGATTGGTACGCACGCCGCTGGTCGATTCGAGCGATGCGAAACCCTGCACCGTCAACTCGCACAGCGAATCGACGCCACCCACCACTACCGCATCGCACAGTCGTAATTGCAGCAGCCGGCGCGCCGACGCGAAAGCCTTCGCGCTCGAGGTGCAAGCGGTCGAGATCGTGAAGGCCGGGCCCTGCACCCCGAGCGCGGCGGCGGCAAACGGCGCAGCGGTGCCGATCTCCATCTGCCGGTAGTTGAAGTTGGCGGGCAGGTCGCCCGCTTGCGCCTGATACACGAACGCGGCTTCGGCCGCTTCGATACCCGAGGTGCTGGTGCCGAGCACCACGCCGATCCGATGCGCGCCGTAACGCTCACGCGCCGCTTCGACCGCAGGCGCGATCTGCGTCAGCGCGGCCAGCAACAAGCGGTTATTACGGCAGTCGTAACGTGCGAGCGCGGCCGGCGGCGCCAGATCGAGCGGCGCGAGCACGCTGCCGACAAACGCTTCGCCAATGCCCGTATGTGCGTTCGCCATACCGGGTGCGTGACCGGCGGCAAGCGCCGGGACGATTGCATCGAGGTCGCCGCCGAGCGCATTGATCATGCCGAGCGCGTGCAAATAAACTGATGGCGCCTTCATGCGGCCCTCCTTGATTCCGATGGCATGCCGATCGGCGCGAGCAGCACCGATACGGCAATGCCGAGCGCGAGCGTAGCGCCGAAACTCTTCAGCGCAGGCATCGCGCTCATGCCGAGCATGCCGAACGACAGCAGCGTGGTGGCCGCTGAGAGCAGCACGCCGGTCCACACCGCGCCGAGATCGGCGTCCGTGCGCAAGCAGCCTTCGCGCAGAAACACCGCGTAGTTTGCGCCGACGCCGAGCACCAGCATTAGCGCAAGCCAGTTGAAAAGATTGAGCGGCACATGGACGTAGCCGAACACAGCGAGCGTGACACCGACCGCGAGCAACACCGGCAGCGTCACAGCGATGCCGCCGCTCAGGCTGTAGCGCAGCATCAGCAAGACAAGCACGAGCGCCAGCGCGCCCGCGAGCCACCAGCCGCTATCCACACGATACGCGCCGAACAGCTTCGACACGCTCGCCGCCTTGTCGACGAATACGACGCCGGGCACCGCCTGCGCGGTGGCGATCAGCGCGGGTTCGTTCTGTGACGTCACGCCTTGTGGAATCACAACGGCCGCATACGCTTTGGTAGTCGAATCGACTTCGCCCAGCCACAGATGTTTGTACGGCTGCGACCACGGCGTGGCAAGCCACGTGTCGACAGTGAGCGGCGGCTGCGGTTTCGCAAACGCGGCGAGCCAGGCATCGGCGACTTCGTCTTTAAAACCCGCCCGCAGCAGCGTCGCACGCAATGCCGCGGGATCGTTGAATACGTGCTGCGCGAGCAATGCACGGTCTTCGTTTTGCTGTTTCGCGGACGGCACGAATTGCGCGACTGACTGATAGCTGCCGACCTTGTTCGGCGTGCCGTTCAATCCGTCGAGCCTCGCGCCTAGCACTTCGGCGCGTTGCAGCACGATCTCCGGGGTCTCGCCGCGCACCACAAAAAACTGCGCGCTGTTGTCGACGCCAACCGCCGCTCGCACCTTGTCTTCCTGCGCGACCAGCGAAGGATCACGCTGGATCAGCAAATGGATATCGTCGTCGCTCGTCAGACGCAGCCAGCCGGGAATCGCCACGATCAGCAACAGCGCCGCGACGAACCATGCGCGCTTGCCGCCAATCGTGCGATGCCAGACCGTCAGCACACGCGCCGCGCCGGCGAACACGCGCTGCGGGCTGCGCTTCGGCGGGCGTGTGAGCAGCGCGGGCAACAACCACAGCACGGAGGCAAACGCCGTCGTAATACCCGCAATCGCGAAGCACGCGATCTGCTTGAGCGCGGGGAACGGCACCCACGTGAGGATCGCGTAGCCGAGCAGACTGGTGGCAAGTGCCACCGTCAAGGCCGGACGTACCGCACGCGCACCGCGGCGCGAATCCCAATCACGCTCCGCGCCGAGATAGACCACGAAATACTGGATCGAATAATCGACCGCTTCGCCGATCAGGCTCGCGCCGAACACCAGCGTCAACAGATGCAATTGGCCGAACACCAGCATCGTCACCGCGAGCGCGCAGACAATGCCGAGCGCCGTCGAAACGAAACCGAGCAGCAACAGACGCGGCGAGCGGAACACCCACATCATCAACAAGGCAATCCCGCACAGCGACGCGACGCCGATCAGGTGCACCTCGTGTTCCGATGCGCTGCGTGCCGATTCCGCGTAAAACACCGCGCCGGTTCTCGCCACCGAGACGTCGGGGAACGCCTGCTTCAAGACGCTTTCAGCTTGTGCGAGCGCGGCGAGCACGGCGTGCTGGGTCCTCGATTCGTAGGCCGAGCCCGGCAGCGTAGCGACGATCAGCACACTCGTAGCGGCGCCGCGATGCGACACCAGCATGTTGTCTTCGAGTTCGAGATTCGACGTAGCGAGCGGCAAACCGCCGAGCCAGTGTTCGAGCCAGCCAAACGGATCGTCAGCGAGCGGCGTGGTCAGGCCGCCGCGTAATGGGCTGTAGATGCGCTGCGCGAGCGTCTCTCCCAATCCCCCAAGGGGACTTCCTGCGGGGCGGGAGACTTCCTGCGGGGTGTCGGGCGATGCGGGGCTTGAAGCATTGCTCTGCGCGAGCGTCGCGCGATCAGCGGGCGTCAGCAAACCGAAACGATACGGCATGTACAACGCAGCGATTTGCGACAGATCGAACGGCGGTAATTCCGCCGTCACCGAGCCGAACGCCCCGCTCTTCTGCAATGACGCGCCGAGTTGCTTCGCTGCCGCTTTCGCGTGCGCGTCATCGTTGCTGGTGACCAGAAAAACGGTGCGATCGCCAAGCGCGGCCGCCAGCGTATCGACCGCCTTTTCGGCGACCGGATCCGCTTCGGTGGCAGGCAGCAACGCGAGCAGATTGGTCTGCAGCGGCGACGGTCCCGCGAAACGCCAGCCGCAATACAGCGCCGCGGCGAGCGCGAGCAGCAGCCACGCGGCGCGCATGCCCCACGCCTGTTTCGCGGACCGCTGTTGCAGCACCTGCATTACGGCGCTCCGAGCAAGCTGCGCTCAGCCGGCGTCGGTTCGGTCACCGCTGCGCTTTTCGCAAAGTCGAGCTTGGTGATGTCGCCGTTCGCAAGCGTGATGCGCAAGCTTTGGAGATAGTCGCCGCCGTTCATCTGCAAGCCTTTGATCGACTGGGCGATCTGCGGCTGGTTCGGCGTGAGTTGCATGCGCCACTGCGCGGCGCTGCCTTCGGCCTCTACGTCGAATTGCGAATAAAGCGCCGACAGATCGCCGCCGAGCATCGCGCGCATCATCTTTGACACCTGCGCGACGCCGCGCGTGCCCTGCGGACTGTGAGCCGTGACGCGCTGGCCGTTGGCGTTGACTTCGGTAACGCCCGCGTCGGTGATCACGTAGGTGGCTTTGTACGGCGTGTCGATCTGCCAGATCACGCCACGATCACGGAAGAACAGCAGCGAGCCTGTGCTGACGAGCGGCTGCTTCATCGCGGCGAGCGTTTGCGTTTGCGTGAATTGCGCGCGGACGCCCTTGGCTTGGGCGAGATGCGAGGCAATTTGCGCGACCAGGGCCGGGTTGCCGGCGGACTGCGTGGTTTCGGCTGCGCACGCCACCGTCGGCCATGCTCCCAGGCTTGATATCGATACGCTCAATACGCTTAGCGTGCCCAGCGCGAGCAACCCGCCCGCTGCCGCGCCGCGCAAATTCATCGTCCCCATACGCGCTCCAGCTTTTCGAATACGACCGGTGGTGACACGAACTGCAATTCCTGCGTCGCGGCATCGACCGCGACCTGGATCGTGTAGCCCTTCGTCAGCCGCGTACCGGACGCGCAATCGACAATTTCATAGCCTATTTTCAGGCGGTTTTCGTGTTCGAGCAGTTGCGTGCGCACTTCGATCGCCTGGCCGTAGGTGGCCGGGCGCACATACTTCAGATGCGCCTCGACGATCGGCCACAGGTAACCTGAGGCCTGCATCTCGCGGTAGTCGTAGTCGAAGGTGCGTAAGAGCGCCGCGCGGCCGATCTCAAAGTACTTCAGATAGTGGCCATGCCAGCACACGTTCATCGCGTCGACGTCGTGAAACGGCACTTCGACCATCGCGCTGGCTGTCAGCACTTTAGGGGAGCCGGTCATGCGTGCGCGCCTCCGCGATAGTCGTTCAGCAAATCGCACGCCGCAATGCGCGCGGTTAGTGCGCGCAGGTCGCTTTCCAGCGCGCGGTCTTCGTCGACGAACGGCGACTGCGCCGTCACGCTGTCGATGAAGGCTTGCAGCGGCGCGGGTACCGGCGTGGCGCTGTCGATCTTCAAACGCAAACGTGCGGCCTGCACTGTCGCGAGCGTATGCGCAGCGGCGACCTGCTCGGTCAACTCCAGCACGCGCAAACAGTCGCGCGCGGCGATCGTGCCCATGCTGACTTTGTCCTGATTGTGCGCCTCGGTCGAACGCGAGAAAACGCTCGCGGGCATCGTGTTCTTCAACGCCTCAGCCGTCCATGCGGACGACGAAATCTGCACGGCCTTGAAACCGTGATTGATCGCCGCGCGCGCGGGAGCCGCGCCTGACAGGTTGCGCGGCAAGCCGTTGTTGAAATTAACGTCGACCAGCAGTGCGAGCTGCCGGTCCATCAGATCGGCGAGATTGGCGACCGCGACCTTCAGCGAGTCCATTGCGAACGCAATATGGCCGCCGTAAAAGTTGCCGCCGTGCAGCACGCGCTCGTTGTCGGGATCGATCAACGGGTTGTCGTTCGCGCTGTTCAGTTCGTTCTCGACGTCACGGCGCACCCACGACAGCGCATCGCGCGCGACGCCGATCACATGCGGCGCACAGCGAATCGAATAGCGGTCTTGCAGACGATGTCCCGGCGTATCGTCGCGCCCGGTCAGATCGTCGCGAATCCATGCTGCGGCTTCGGCCTGGCCTGCGTGCGGCTTCACTTCGAACAGCATCGCGTCGAAGTGCGCGGCGCGGCCGTCGAGTGCGACGGTGGAGAGCGCCGTGAGACGTGCGGTGAGGCGCGTCAGATGATCGGCACGCGCGAACGCGAGACAGGCGAGTCCCGTCATCACCGCGGTGCCGTTCATCAGCGCGAGGCCCTCTTTCGGCGCGAGCGTCAATGGCGTATGACCGAGTTCGGTCCAGACCTCGCGCACATTGCGCAGGGTCCCTTCGAACATCACATCGCGTTCGCCGGCAAGCGCGGCGGCCACATACGAAAGCGGCGTCAGATCGCCGCTTGCACCGACCGAGCCTTCCGACGGAATGCGCGGCAACACGCGATGATTGATCAGATCGGCGAGGCGCTCGAGCAACACGGGGCGCACACCGGAAAAACCGTAGGCCAGCGAGTTCAGCCGCGCCGCGATCACCGCGAGCGTTTGCCCGTCGTCGAGATACTGGCCCATCCCGCAGCCGTGGTAACGCGTCAGTTGCAATGGCAGCGCTTCGACGAGTTCCATCGGCACGTCGACCACGCACGCGTCGCCATAGCCGGTGTTGACGCCGTACACGGTCGCGCCCGCGGCCAGATGCCGGCGCAGAAAATCCGCGCCGCGCTGGATGCGCGCGCGCCACGCCGGATCGGCGCTCAACGCAACCGGCGCGCGATGCTGGGCGATCGCGACGACTTCTTCGATCGTCAGCTTGCGACCGCCGATCGTCACCGCCGCCGCGTTTGCACTGGCGTTCTCAGTTGCGCTGACGTTCGGCGCCTCGATCAGATCATGTTCGGCCATGCGTGCCTCGCTTGGGGCTGGCCCAGAAATCGAAGAAATTGAACCATTGATAAGGTGCCTTGCGGCAATAGTGTTCGAGGCGCGCCGCATAACGCTGCGCCCACGCGGCAAGATGCTGCGCGCGTTCGCGGCGCGGCAATTCGATGCGCTCGGCAAACGGTTCGAAATACAGACGGTAACCGTCATGCTCTTTCAGGCAGAAGAACAGATAGACGGGACAGCCCAACGCATGGGCGAGCACGTAGGGGCCTTGCGCGAACGGGGCGGTCGAGCCGAGAAATTGCGCTTCGGTCGTGCGGCCCGCTTCGTGTGCCGGCACGCGGTCGCCGACGATCACCAGCAGCTCGCCCGCATCGACGCGCTCCTGCATCATCATGGCGGTCTCGGGACCGAAGTCGCTGACTTCGAGCAGATGCCGCGCGAACTGGCTATTGGCCGACGCCAGCACGCTATTGAAGCGCCGCGCGTGTTCGGTGTAGACCACGGCGGTGACTTTCGCGTAAGCGCCCTGCGCGGCGAGCGCGCGGGTCATTTCCAGATTGCCGAGATGCGCGCCGATCACGAGCGCACCCTTGCCGCTCGCCACCAGTGCTTCGAATGCCGATGGATCTTCGAATTTGACGTCGGCGTTGTTGACACGGCCGGACCATGCCGCGAGCTTGTCGAAACCCGATTGCGCGAACGCCAGCATGTGGCGATAGGCGGACAGCCAACCCGGGCGTGGTGTGTCGCCTTGCGGCGCGGCTTGACCGAGATGCGTGAAGTAGTTGCTCGACGCCTCGCGCGCGGCGCGGCCCGTCAGCAAAAAATACGCGACGATCGGATGCAACCAGAGCGCGGTGAAACGGCGGCCGAACAGCTTGCAACTGAGCGCGAGCAACGACATGCCCAGATGGCTGCCGCGTTCGGCGATCCGCCACCAGTCCTGCGGGCTCTGTTCGTTTTGCTCAGCAGGCGTGCCCGGTTTGCTCGGCCCGCCTTGGTCGGCGTGGTCCGCTTGCCTGGCCTGTTCGCCACGCCTGGCCTGCTTGCCCTGCTCACTTGCGATGGCGGCGCGGCGTGGCATCACTTTGTGCGCGAGCAGCATCGGCAGACGCCACAGCATGCCGAACACGAGCCGCGTATGGCTGCGGCTGATGCGCACGTTGTCCCACAGCACGTCGAAATGCGAGACGCCGTCGGTGGCGTACGTGACGCGCGTGGGAATCGAGCGGAACGCCGCGCGCCGCCAGTGGAGGCGCACGAGAATTTCGATATCGAAGTCCATGCGGGTCGGCAGTTGCACGCTGTCGATCAGCTCGCAGGCGAGCGCAAGCGGATAGAGGCGGAAGCCGCACATCGAATCGCGAATCGTCAGCGAGAGCGTTTCGATCCACACCCACACGTGCGTCAGATAACGGCCGTAGAGGCGCGATTTCGGCACGCTCTCGTCGTAGACCGGGCGGCCGAGGATCACCGCGCCCGGTTCGGCTCGCGCGGCTTCGATGAAACGCGGCACATCGGTCGTGTCGTGCTGACCGTCGGCATCGATCTGCAGCGCATGCGTGTAACCCGCAGCGCGCGTGGCGCGCAGCCCCGCCATCACGGCCGCGCCCTTGCCGCCATTGACCGGCAAGCGCAGCAGCGTGAGCTGGCCCGCGTACTGTTGCGCGAGCGCGGCGAGCACCTGCTGGGTCGCCTCATCGCTGCCGTCGTCGACAACAAAGATCGGCAAGCCGTGCACCGCGAGGTGGGCAACGGTCGCGCCGATCGCGTCCTTGTGGTTGTAAATCGGAATCACGATGCACGCAGCGATGCTCATCATGCAGGCTCCCGATACACGATCACGCCGGATGCGCATTCACGCCCGCTCAGCCGGTACGTGAACTGCACGCGCCCACGCGCTGCGTCGTGCGCGAGCGTGAGATTCAGCACCGCGCCAGGCGATACCGGCGCCATGAACTTGAGCCGGTCGATCGATGCCAGCGCGTGCACGGCGGGCACGTGCTCCGCGGCCAGATGCATGGCCCAGTGCACCTGGACGACGCCCGGCAGAATCGGCAGACCGGGGAAGTGGCCGGCGAAATGCACGAGCGTCGGCGGCACGCGCAATTCGTAGTGCAACGTGTCGGCACTGCGAGCTTCGGCGAGCACTTCCACACCGTCCGCGCGCGGCTCGAACGCCGCCGCGACCGCGGCCACCGGCAGTTTGCCCCGCGCGTCGAACGGCAAGGCGAGGCGAAAACGCCAATGACGCGGCAGCACCACCATATCGAAATAAGCAGCCAGATGCCGGCGCAGGGTTTGCGCGAGCGGCACACGGCCTTCGGCGCGCAATGCCTCGCTGCCGGCTTCGGTTAGCGCCACCACGGCGCCGACGCGCTCGCGCGAAGCGCCTTCCAGCGGCACGATCGCCGCTTGCGCAACATACGGATGCAGCGCGAGTCGCGCTTCGAGCTCCGGCAGCGACACGCGCTTGCCGTCCAGCTTGAGAACGCGATCGAGCCGGCCTTGCAGGCGGAAGCGGCCGTCAGCGTCGAACGCGATTTTGTCGTCCGTACGATGCCAGCCGGCGTGATCGAGATGCGGCGAGCGAACGTTCAGCGCACCGTCTTCGTCGCGGCGTACTTCGATACCGGTCACCGGTTGCCAGGCATCGGTCTGGTCCTGGCGACGCCACGCGATGCCGCCGGTTTCCGTACTGCCGTAAATTTCGAGCGGCGCAGCGCCGTAGGCCGTCGCGTATTCCTGCGCGGCTTCCAGGGCGAGCGGGCCGCCTGAAGAAAAGAATGCGCGCGGCGCCGGTGTCAAGGCGGCGAAACCGGGCAAGGCGGGCCAACGCGACAATTGCGCGGGCGTCGAGACGACCACCGTCGCGCCGCATTGCTCGATCTGCGCTTGCAAATGCACAGGCTCGAGGCTGATCGCGCGGTCGAACGCGCGGCCCGCTGCAAGCGGCCACAACACGCGAAACAGCAAACCGTAGATGTGATGATGCGGCACGCTCGCGAGCATCGTCGCGTCGCCGACCAGAGCGCCCCACTGCTTTTCGAGCGTGTGCACTTCGGCATTGAATTGCGCGAGCGTCTTGCGGATCGGCTTGGGGGTGCCGCTGCTGCCGGAGGTATAGAGCGTCAACGGGGCTTGCGGATCGATCGTATGTGCGACGCCTGGCGCGTGTGTGACGTCGGCGTAGGCATCGGTATCGGCGTCTCGCACACCATGTGGCAGGTCGGCGTCGGTCAGCACGGCGTCGTACGCGTCGGCGAGATCGGCGAGATAGCCCGGCGTCGCATTGGCCGGAATCACCGGCTCCTTGCCGCATGCGAACAACGCAAACAGCGCGCAGGCGAAATCGAACGGATCGTCGACGCACAACGCGTAACGTTGCGCGTCTTGCGTTTGCATCAGCGTGACCAGAGCCGAGACGCGCGCGCGAAACGCAGCGCGGTCGAGCACCGCACCGCCGTCGCGGCATACCGGTGCATTCACGACGGAGGCTCCTTGGCCCGCCGACAACAGATCATGCAACGCAATCATGCCGCCTCCGAACGCGCGGCTCTCGGCAGCACCACCAGATAACGCCAGATGACCTCGGCCACCAGCAGCACGCCGATCAACCCATAAGCGATCGCGCCGTTATAGAGCGACCAGCTTGCACGGCTCCAGTACAGCGCCGTATAAGCGGAGAACGCGCCGTTCAGCGCGAAGAATACGCACCACACCTGGGTCACGCGCCGCGTATGACGCACGGCGCCCGGCGGCAGATTCGGATTGCCTAGCCGCGCGAATTTTTCGATTATCGACGGCCCGCGCACGAGCGTCGCGCCGAACGCGATCAACAGACCCAGATTGACGAGCGACGGGTAGAGGCGCAACAGCAGCTCGCTGTTGGTGAAGACGATCGCCGCCGAGGCGCAGCTCAGCAAGCCGACCACGGTCCAATCGATCGTGGAGAGCCGGCGCAGCGAGGTCGCGACCGGACCGCTACCGGCCCAGCGTTGCAGCCACAGAATTGCAAACAGCATGCAGCCGACGTAGCGCGGCGTGTCCCAGCGCCAGGCGCACAGAATCAACGCGGGGTACGCGAGTTTCAGTAGAACCTGCACCACCGTTTTGGCCCAGTGGCGCTGAGTGCCGGGCGATGCCTCGGCGCGCTGGCTCGCCGCCGCTTGCATTCGCGAGCGCACGGATGGCATCAGCCTTGTGCCGCCAGCAGGGATTCGACCGCACCGATCACGTCGCCGACCGTGCGCACCGACTTGAATTCTTCCGGCTTGATGCGGCGGCCGGTCATTTCCTGCAGTTTGATCGCAAGGTCGACGGCGTCGATGCTGTCGAGATCGAGGTCTTCGAAGAGGTGCGCGTCGGGCGTCACGCGCTCCGGCTCGATCGCGAAGTTCTCTTTGAAGATGGCGCGAATGCGCTCAAGAATCTCTGCCTCGGACACGATTAATCCCCTTTTTTTGTGGTTTCGTTCACAGCATGCGCCGTTTCGCGTTGACTCGCGACCAGCGCGGCCAGCGAGCTGATCGAGCGGAAGTGTTCGCGGGTACGTTCGTCGTTCGCTGCGATGGTCAGTTGGTATTGTTTGCGCAGCACGATGCCGATCTCGAGCGCGTCGATCGAGTCGAGACCGATGCCGTCGGTATCGAACAACGGTGCGTCGTCGTCGATATCGGCCGGACTCAGGTCTTCCAGATCGAGGGCTTCGATCAGAAGCTGTTTAATTTCCAGTTTTAAAGAATCCATATTCGAACAGGTGCTGAGTAATGTGTGCTTCGATGGCGCTGGTCACGCTGCGCGCCGCGAGTGACGGTGAAGTGTCGTGGTCCGCGAGTTGCTCGACGCCAAACGGCTCGAGCACGTTCACGCGCATCCGGAAAGCGCGCGCCGGCACGTCGTACCAGCGCATCTGCTTGGTGAACGCCGGCGGATCGCAATCCATCAGCACCGGCACGATCGGCGCACCGACCTTCAACGCCATGTGCGCGAAACCACGTGAAAACGCGTGCAGCCGGTTCGGTGCCGGGCTGCGCGTGCCTTCGGGAAAAATAATCATCGTGTAGCCCGCTGCGAGTTGCCGCGCGCCGGCCTCGACCAGTTCCGAGGGATCGGCATTGCTCACATATTCCGCCGAACGCACGATTCCCCAGAAACAGGGATTACCCCAGTGCACGTTTTTCACCACACAACAGGCATGCGGTGTGAGCGACAACAGCACCATCACGTCCAGGTACGTCGGGTGATTGGCGACCACGATCGCCGGGCCGCCGGCGCGCAATGCCTGTGCGCCCGACACCTCGAGCTCCATCACGCCGATGCGCTGCAACACCGCGACTAGCGCGCGGAAGAACCAGTGGATCACGGTCGTCACCGCAAACTGACGCGAGGCACGATGCGGCCACAGCCACGCGAGCGGGAACACCACTACCGAAAAAAGCACACCGCAGATGCCGAACACCACGAAGGCCATGCCCGTCGCGCAGAACCGCCAAAGGTAATCAAGCCGCGCGTTCATGCCACCTCCAATGCCAGGCGGCGCCGGCGCCTTGCCAGACGGCGGGGCTGCCCGTTTCCAGGCAGTGCAGAAGCGCCTGGCTCTGGGTCGCAAAGCTTTCGTCCGCACTTGTGTTGCTTTCCTTGCCTGCGCGGCTTGCCTGCTGCGTTGCCTCTGCTGCCTCCGGCTCACCTGCGCCGGACATCGTGCAGACCAACTGCCCCGCCGCCGCTTCGCCGTTCAGCAGGATCGCGATCGCGCCACCCTGCACTTCGTCTTCAATCGTGCCGTATGCCGGATCGGCCGTTTCGTCAGCGTACACCAGCAGCACCGGTGAATCAGGCTGCGTTGCGTATTGCGCGTACGCTTCCAGCAGCGCGTAGCCGAGCGTCTCAGCGCCGGCCGAGATCGCGCTGGCAGCGGAACGATCGCCGCGCGCGATGCCGAACACGCCGGTCATGGCATTCAGCACCGACAGGCTGAAAGCGGTCGGCGAGACCGGTTCGCCCGCGCTGATAGCGCGCAGGATGTCCGTCGTGCGCCGCAATTCGCCGTGGCGTGAAGCGAACACGACCCGGACCTCGTCTTGCGCCACGCAATCGTGCGCGACCTTCAGGGCGACTCTGGACAGAGTACTCAGGCGACGCCGCACGATCGGCTCGATAAAGCCAATATCGGGTGCGGCAGATGCGGCAGCAGGCCAGCTAGACCAGCGAGCGACCGGAATGGTCCAGTGCAGATCGGGCATGTCGGTGTTCGCGCGTAGAAGCAAGGAGAGGCTGAGGGCGCTTGACGGAATACGCAGCCGTCACAGCGTATGCGCGCCGCGCGGAACGGCAATCTCCAGCCGGGGGGCAATCCAATCTTCTTATATAGGATTCAGCGATTTAACGGCACTTGGCCCCCATTATTTAGGCGCCTTTGCCAATTAGTCTGATGGATTGTCTCAGGCGCCCTAAGGTCGCCGGAATCATACTGAATATTGTGGATTAAATCAGCCACAAAAGACGTATCTATCTGTATCCGTATCGCTGATGCGACGGATGCCTGGACAGCGTTAAATTGCAGGCCTGGCGCCCCTTGCGCAGCCTGTGACCGGGCCAGAAAGCCACTCCCGGCGCAGCTTTGAAGTACCACCCGACGCGGCCGCATCCACAAATAGATATCGATTCTTTCATTTAACTTTCTAAATGAGTGTTTCGTTTCGAAATGCTTCAAGGCTTCGGCCCTGTCCGCAACGTCATGGACCGCGCTTCGCTCACATCGCACGCACGACTTACAGGCGCTTATCGCAGCGCTATCCTTGCAAGCGAACGGCGCCGCCGTCGGATTTCGCACGTAACGCGTGGCCGCGCCTGCTATACTCCGTCCCTCATTGGGGAGTAGCCGCCCTGCGGCATGTCCGCACCGCTGTCATACGGGTGCGTCGAACGTGCGGTTCGCGGGGGCGCCTGTCAACAGACTTGGCCTTTAAGGCCATGGCAGCCGCAGCCTCTGGCCTGGCGAGACCGATGATCCACACACGCCGCAACAGGGCCCGGCGGTGTCGTGGGTCGTCGCTCGTTCATATCTCGGCCCGGGGAACCAACACACCGTGGATCACGCTTTTCTCATTTCGACCGGAGCGGTCACGCTCGCCGAGATCGGCGACAAGACGCAACTGCTCTCGCTCGTTCTCGCGGCCCGCTATCGCAAGCCGATACCGATCATTCTCGGCGTACTGACCGCTACGCTCGTCAATCACGCCTGCGCCGGCGCACTCGGCGCCTGGCTCGGCACACTGCTCACGCCGACCATCATGCGCTGGGCATTGGCCGCGTCGTTCATTGCGATGGGCTTGTGGATTCTTGTGCCGGACAAACTCGACGATGAAGAAGCCAACACCAGCCGCACGCATTTCGGCGTGTTCGGCGCGACCGTGGTGACGTTCTTCCTCGCGGAGATGGGCGACAAGACGCAGATCGCGACTATCGCCCTCGCCGCGCGCTTTCACGATTTCTTCGGTGTGGTGGCCGGCACGACGCTCGGCATGATGATCGCGAACGTGCCCGCGATCCTGCTCGGGGACCGCTTCGCCCACCGGCTTCCGACTAAAACCGTGCATGCCATCGCCGCGGTGATGTTCGTGATTCTGGGGACGATGGCGCTGTTTGGCGTGGGGGTTTAAGCGCGGCCACTCAGGCAGCCACTCACGCAGCCACTCACGCAGCGCTCACCTCGCGCGCTGCTCGCAAACCAAAACGGCCCGGCAGGGATCCCTGCCGGGCCGTTTTTGCTGCAGCGCAGCGGAAGCCTTGGGGTAGCCACCCGACGCTTACTGCACGACCTTCGCACCCGACGCCGGGGTAGCCGCAGGTGCGGCGCCCGTCGTAGCGACTTCGTTCGAGGTCCCGCCGCTCTTGTCGACGGGAATCTTCACGGTATGGACCACGCCGTTGCCGAGCGGGAAGTCGGCCAGCGCGCTGCGCGCCAGATATGGCATGGCTCTTACCAACGACGACTCGCCGCCCGAATTGCGCGCGGTCACGTTGTAGACCTCTTTGCCGCTAGCACGCTCGGTGATCCGCACGCCAAGCAGGTGCGTGAAAATCGGGTAGCTCTGATTCACGTACGCGGTCGGAAACGGCCCACCTGGACCCCACGGGCCCCACGGATCGAACGGGCGGCCCCAGTACGGCGAAGGCCAGGGGTTGTAATACACCGGCTCCGCGACCGTCACCATGTCCGAACGAATCCCGTACGACAGCCCGACCAGATAGCGCGCCTCTGAAGCGTCGACCTGACGGAATGCGTGCGTGGCGAGTTCGTTGCCGACGAGGCGCTCGTAGGTGGTGAGTTCGAGATTGTTCTGCTGATCCGCCGCCCGTGTGAAGGCATATGTACGGGTGGCGTCATTGCCGCTCCAGTCGGAGAAAGCCGTGACCTGGGTGGTCACGTAGGTCGTGCAGCCGGACAGCAGGACCGTCAGCGTGGCCAGCAGCAGCGCGGCGCGGCGGGTCCATCGATCGATTTTCATGGTCTACCTCGTGTTGCCTGTTATCGCCAGTCTTGACCGGGTTCGTTTGCGCGCAGCCGTTGCTGCGCGGGCGCCCGATAATACGCTGACCAGGCGATTCGGTAAAAGGTTCGACCCGCACGATCCGCCGAGCCTTTGTACAATGGCTCGACAAACCCGGCTCGCGCGCCATAAGCACGCGTGACGGCTCGAGTCCCATCACTACAGAACGCCATGGCCGATACCGCAACGCCCAATGTGATCCGCCGCGCCGATTACGCGCCGCCCGCCTTCCTGATCGACACCGTCGTCCTGGAGTTCGATCTGGTCCCCGAACGCACCGTCGTCAGGAACACGATGCGCGTGCGCCGCAACCCGGACGCGTCCCACGCCTCGAATCTCGAACTGATGGGCGAGCAACTCGAGTTCGTCAGCGCCGCTATCGACGGCGCCCCGTTCGCCAACGCACATGCGCACGAACACGGCCTCACGCTCGACAACGTGCCGGATAACTTCGAACTCACGCTCACCAGCCTCTGCAATCCGGCGGAAAACACCACGCTGTCGGGCCTGTACGTGTCAGGCGGCAACTTCTTCACGCAGTGCGAGGCCGAGGGCTTTCGCCGCATCACTTATTTCCTCGACCGCCCCGACGTGATGGCGACCTACACGGTCACGCTGCGCGCCAGCAAGGCTGACTATCCGGTGTTGCTGTCGAACGGCAATCTGCTCGAAGAAGGCGATCTGCCGGACGGCCGCCATTTCGCCCGCTGGGAAGACCCGTTCAGGAAACCGAGTTATCTGTTCGCGCTGGTCGCGGGCAAGCTGGTCGCGCTCGAAGAACGCGTAAAGAGCGGCTCAGGCAAGGAAAAGCTGCTGCAGGTGTGGGTCGAACCGCACGATCTCGACAAGACCCGTCACGCAATGGATTCGCTGATCAACTCGATCCGCTGGGACGAGGAGCGTTTCGGGCTGGAACTGGATCTGGACCGCTTCATGATCGTCGCGGTGAGCGACTTCAATATGGGCGCGATGGAGAACAAGGGGCTCAACATCTTCAACACGAAGTACGTGCTGGCGAACCCCGAAACGGCAACGGACACCGACTTCGCGAACATCGAGGCGGTGGTCGGCCATGAGTACTTCCACAACTGGACCGGCAACCGCGTGACGTGCCGCGACTGGTTCCAGCTGAGCCTGAAAGAAGGCCTGACGGTGTTCCGCGATCAGGAGTTCTCGGCCGACATGGCGGGCGGCGCAACAGACGAAGCCGCGCGCGCCACCAAGCGCATTGAGGACGTGCGCGTGCTGCGCCAGATGCAGTTCGCCGAAGACGCGGGTCCGATGGCGCACCCGGTGCGTCCGGAAAGCTACGTCGAGATCAACAACTTCTACACGATGACGGTCTACGAGAAAGGCTCCGAAGTCGTGCGGATGTATCAAACGCTGTTCGGCCGCGACGGCTTCCGCAAGGGCATGGACCTGTACTTCAAGCGTCATGACGGCCAGGCGGTGACTTGCGACGATTTCCGTCATGCGCTCGCTGATGCGAACGGCCGCGATCTGGCGCAATTCGAACGCTGGTACAGCCAGGCCGGCACGCCGCGCGTCTCGGTACGCACCAGGTACGACGCCGCGCAACAGCGCTACAGCGTGACGCTCACGCAAGGCTACGGCGACACTGCGCCCGCCACGCGTGAAACGCAAAAGGGCCCGCTGCTGATTCCGTTCGCGATCGGTTTGATCGGCAAGGACGGTACGGATTTGCCGCTGCAACTGGAAGGCGAAGCCAAGGCTTCCGCCTCCACTACACGCGTGCTCGAATTCACACAGACCGAGCAGACCTTCACGTTCGTCAACGTCGCGCAGGAACCGCTGCCGTCGCTGCTGCGTAACTTCTCTGCGCCGGTGATCGTCGAATACGACTACTCGGCGGACCAGCTCGCGTTCCTGCTCGCGCATGACAGCGATCCGTTCAACCGCTGGGAAGCCGGCCAGCGGCTCGCCACGCGCGAGTTGCTGACGCTCGCCGGGCGCGCCGCCACCGGCGTGCCGCTGCAGCTCGACGACTCGGTCGTCGCCGCGTTCGCCCGCGTGCTGACCGACGAAACGCTCTCGCCCTCTTTCCGTGAACTGGCGTTGATGCTGCCGTCGGAAGCGTATCTGGCTGAACAGATGGCCGAATCGAATCCGGCTGCCGTGCATGCCGCGCGGCAATTCGTGCGCAAGCGTCTCGCGAATGCGCTCAGGAAGGACTGGCTCGCCGTGTACGAAAAGCACCGCACGCCGGGCGCCTACGAAGCTACACCGGAGGCATCCGGTCATCGTGCGTTGAAGAATCTTGCGTTGTCGTATCTCGCGGAACTGGACGATCCGGCTGAAGCCGTGCGTCTCGCATCCGCGCAATACGACGCCGCCAACAACATGACCGACCGCTCCGCGGCGCTCTCGGCATTGCTCAATGCATCGGCGGCGAATGGCGGCAGCGTTGCAGCGCAGCAGGCGCTGGACGACTTCTACCGGCGCTTCGAAAAGGAGCCGCTCGTCATCGACAAGTGGTTCGCCTTGCAAGCCACGCAACGCGGCAGCGCGCAGCGCCCGGTGATCGAGATCGTGCGCAAGCTGATGACGCACCCGGCGTTCAACCTGAAGAACCCGAACCGCGCCCGCTCGCTGATTTTCAGCTTCTGTGCGGCGAACCCCGCGCAGTTCCATGCCGAAGACGGCTCGGGCTACGCGTTCTGGGCCGACCAGGTGATCGCGCTCGACGCCATCAATCCGCAAGTGGCCGCCCGCCTCGCCCGCTCGCTGGAACTCTGGCGCCGCTTTACGCCGACGCTGCGTGACGGCATGCGCGCGGCGCTGGAGAAAGTGGCGTCGCAGGTGAAATCGCGCGACGTGCGCGAGATCGTGGAGAAAGCGTTGGCGTGACGATCACCTGAAAGCGCGTCCCGCATCGAAAAGCCGGCACGAGTTGCCGGCTTTTTTTCGTCCTGAAGTTCGCCATGAGACGGGTGCGGAACTCAACGTTAGCCATCTGGACGACTGTTCGTGCCAAGCCAGCAGGGAGAAAGTAAACGCATTCATTTAACGGTTTACGTTTAACGCGACGCGTTATATGATCCCATGATCACGACATTCGGCGACAAGGCTACGGCGGCAATCTTTCAGGGCAAGTTCGTGCATTCATTGCCGCTTTACATGCAGGCGCTCGCACGCCGCAAGCTGCTGATGATCGACGCGGCCCACTCCATTCATAGCCTGCACTCGCCGCCCGGCAATCGGCTCGAAGCCTTGCAGGGGCAGCGTAGCGGGCAATGGAGTATCCGCAACAACGCACAGTGGCGCATCTGTTTTCATTTTGTCGACGGCGAGGCGCTGAATGTCGAGATTGTCGACTATCACTGATTATTGGGAGACCGGCATGGTCATCAAACGCTCCGATCTGAACAGCATCGATTTCTCGGACATCGACACGGGCGAAAGCATCCCGGATATCCATCCGGGCGAGATTCTGCGTTGCGAGTTCCTCGAACCGCTCGGCATGTCCGTCAATGCGCTCGCGCTTGCGCTGCGCGTACCGGCGCCGCGCATCAACGACATCGTGCGCGGCAAGCGCGCCATCTCAGCCGATACTGCGCTGCGGCTCGAGCGCTACTTCGGCGCGAGCGCGCAGTTCTGGCTGAACCTGCAGATCGCCTACGACCTGCGCATCGCCACCGCGGCAGCCGGCGAGCAGATCGAACGCGAAATCGAGCCGATGCCCAAGGCGAACCGGCCGAAAATGCCGAAAGTCTCGGCCGAACACGCCCGTGCCGCAGCACTCGCCACCAGCCTAACCGGCAACGTCACGGCCATCAAGGCGCGCCGTAAAGTCTGAATTTCGGCGCCCAATGCAGCGCCTGGCGACGCGGCCGAACGCCCTTCCGTATCAAAAGCACGGAGCCGACACAACGAGCGGTTAAAATCGAGACATTCCTCAAGCCCCCGGAGTACAGCAATGGCTTTGCAACGTCGTACCACTCTCACGAAGTACCTGATCGAGCAGCAGCGCGAAACCAACAACCTGCCGGCCGACCTGCGCCTTTTGATCGAAGTCGTTGCGCGCGCGTGCAAGGCGATCAGCTACCACGTCAGCAAGGGCGCGCTGGGCGATGCGCTCGGCACGGCGGGCAGCGAGAATGTCCAGGGCGAAGTGCAGAAGAAGCTCGACATCCTGTCGAACGAAATCCTGCTCGAAGCGAACGAATGGGGCGGCAACCTTGCGGGCATGGCGTCCGAGGAAATGGAGCAATTCTTCCCGATCCCGGCCAACTATCCGAAGGGGGAATACCTGCTGGTGTTCGACCCGCTCGACGGCTCCTCGAACATCGACGTCAACGTGTCGATCGGCACCATCTTCTCGGTGCTGCGCTGCCCGGACGGCCAGCAGCCCACCGAACAATCGTTCCTGCAACCAGGCACGCAGCAGGTCGCGGCAGGCTATGCGGTGTACGGCCCGCAAACCGTGCTGGTGCTGACCACCGGCAATGGCGTGAACTGCTTCACGCTCGACCGCGAACTCGGTTCGTGGGTGCTCACGCAAAGCGATATGCGCATTCCAGTGGAAACCCGCGAATATGCGATCAACGCTTCGAATGAGCGCCACTGGTATCCGCCGGTCGAGCAGTACATCGGCGAATTGAAGGCTGGCAAAGACGGCTCGCGCCAAAGCGACTTCAACATGCGCTGGATCGCGTCGATGGTCGCCGACGTGCACCGTATCCTTAACCGGGGCGGCATCTTCATGTATCCGGCGGACAAGCGCACGCCGGACAAGCCGGGCAAGCTGCGTCTGATGTACGAAGCGAACCCGATGGCCTTTATTGTCGAGCAGGCGGGCGGCGCCGCGACCAACGGCGAGAAGCGTATTCTGGACATCCAGCCGAAAAGCCTGCACGAGCGTGTGGCGGTGTTCCTCGGCTCGAAGAACGAAGTCGACCGTGTCACGCGCTACCATCTCGAAACAAAAAAGTGATCGTAGGGTCTTGCCAAGCTCCTGAAAAAGTACCTATAATCTCGTTTCTCCTGATGCCGGAATAGCTCAGACGGTAGAGCAGCGCATTCGTAATGCGAAGGTCGGGGGTTCGATTCCTCTTTCCGGCACCACAAGATTCAAACAAAAAGCCCAGTCCTCGTGACTGGGCTTTTTGCTTTCTGTCGCCTGCTTTCTGCGTTTCTCTCTGCTTTCTTCCCCGGTTTCTGCTTTTCCCCTGCGCCCGCTTTCCGGAATCCGCAAAGACTCAGCTTAGCCTTCGCCTCGGTCAACGCGAGTGCCGCTACTTCAATGCCGACTGCCACAATGACCAACGGCCCCAGTTTATCCGCCAAAATCCAATCGATCGCATCGCGCGGTCATGCCGAGATTGCGAGCGACCACCGTATCTTCAACGATCACGTTCTCCGCCGGCTTGCTGCCATACGCCAGCACCGCTTCCGGCGGCGCTGACGAAAACCACAAGATCCGGCCGGCGCACTCGATTCCGACCTGGCGTCCTTTCCAGTAGACAGCGTTTTCCATGGCGAACTCTCTGAAGGGCGAAGACAGCCATCTTCCGCGCCAGACCCGGCGCGTCCGTTAGCCACCGCACCGTAAGCGGCGGATAGCTGCTGTCAATGATAGGCGCAGGCTCGCGCGTTGACCGGCTGGTCATTCGATGTCGGTATTCTTTGGCGTCAGACGGCAGCCGCTCGATCCGTCGAAAACATTCGCGGACTCAACGTTTTCGCCGCGCTTCGGCTAGGCTGCTAGATGACGACGCAGTCTCGACTCGTGCACTGCCCTTACTCCCGCCGGAAACCATCCTCCCTTCGCCGGGCATATTCCGTGCAACGCTCATAAGCGTTCCCCCGGCCGACCGGGTTGCCACGCTTACCCCTATGAATCGACATGGACGCCATCCGCAACAAGCCCCGCTCGCTCTCCGCCTCCACCGATGCGCCCGCGCCGACCGGTTTCGTCCGCGTACGCGGCGCTCGCGAGCACAATCTTAAAAACGTCGACGTGCAGATCCCGCGCGATGCGCTGGTCGTGTTCACCGGCGTTTCCGGTTCGGGCAAATCGTCGCTGGCGTTCGGCACGCTCTACGCCGAGGCGCAGCGGCGCTACTTCGAATCGGTCGCACCGTATGCGCGACGCCTGATCGACCAGGTCGGCGTGCCGGAAGTCGACGCGATCGACGGTCTGCCGCCCGCCGTCGCGTTGCAGCAGCAGCGCGGCACGCCGAGCGCACGTTCTTCGGTAGGCAGCGTGACGACGCTGTCCAGCCTCGTGCGTATGCTGTACTCACGCACCGGCGACTACCCGCCGAAACAGCCGATGTTGTTCGCAGAAGATTTCTCGCCGAACACAGTGCAAGGCGCCTGCCCTACGTGTCACGGGCTCGGCCGCGTGTACGAAGTCACCGAGAAATCAATGGTGCCGGACGACTCGCTGACCATCCGCGAGCGCGCAATAGCCGCATGGCCGCCCGCATGGCATGGACAGAATCTGCGCGACATTCTGGTGACGATGGGCTACGACGTCGATACACCATGGCGCGACCTGCCAAAGAAAGACCGCGACTGGATTCTCTTCACAGACGAACAGCCGACCGTGCCCGTCTACGCCGGTTTGACGCCAAAGGAAACCCGCGCCGCACTCAAACGCAAAGCCGACCCTAGCTATATGGGCACCTTCACCGGCGCGCGCCGTTACGTGCTGCACACTTTCGCGAACACCCAAAGCGCGTTGATGAAAAAGCGCGTGTCGCGGTACATGGTCGGCAGCGTCTGTCCGACTTGCCACGGCAAACGACTCAAGAAAGAAGCGCTCTCAGTGAAGTTCGCCAGTCTCGATATCGGCGAATTTGCGCAGTTGCCGCTCGCCAGGCTGGCGGCCATTCTCGAACCGATCGCGCGGGGCGAATGGCCCGATGCCGCGACGGGCGCCGACTGCAAAGGCCGCGTGCTTAGCAGGCATGCGATGCGCGACGCCGTCGACAAGCGTGTCGCCGCAGGCGGTTCGGCGCACAAAGCCTCGCCCGACGTGCGACGCACGCCGAATCTCTCCGAGGAGAAGCGGGTCGCCGCGCAGCGCATTTCAGCTGAACTGCTCGAGCGCCTGACCACGCTGATCGATCTCGGCCTGGGTTACCTCGCGCTGGAACGCAGCACGCCGACGCTGTCGTCGGGCGAACTGCAGCGCTTGAGGCTGGCCACGCAGTTGTCGTCGCAACTGTTTGGCGTCGTGTACGTGCTCGACGAACCGTCGGCCGGCCTACACCCTGCCGATGGCGAGGCGCTCTTCAGCGCACTGCAAGGACTGAAGGCAGCCGGCAATTCGCTATTCGTGGTCGAGCATGATCTGCAGATGATGCGGCGCGCCGACTGGCTGGTCGACGTTGGTCCCGCAGCCGGCGAAGCAGGCGGTCATGTGGTCTACAGTGGACCGCCCGCGGGACTCGCCAGGGTCGAAGCGTCGCAAACGCGCCGGTATCTGTTCACGCCCCCGGCGCCCGTCGACCGTACGCCGCGCTCACCTGCGGGCTGGCTGCGACTTGCCAATATCACGCGCAACAATCTGCACGGGTTGAATGTCGCATTTCCGCTCGGCTGCTTTACGACCGTCACCGGCGTGTCGGGCTCCGGCAAATCGAGCCTCGTAAGCCAGGCACTGCCGGAACTGATCGCAAGCCGCCTGGGACGGATCATCGAAAGCCCGGACGATGACGAACAGGACCCGTTGCTCGCCACCGAGACGATGCCGACAAGCGGCCACATCACCGATGGTATGGAGACGCTGCGCCGGCTCGTGCGCGTCGACCAGAAACCAATCGGACGCACACCGCGCTCGAATCTCGCCACTTACACGGGCTTGTTCGATCACGTGCGCAAGCTGTTCGCCGACACGCCGCTCGCCCGCAAGCGGCGCTACGGTGCGGGCCGCTTCTCGTTCAATGTCGCGCAAGGCCGCTGCCCGACATGCGAGGGCGAAGGCTTCGTGAGCGTCGAGCTGCTGTTTCTGCCGAGCGTCTATGCGCCCTGCTCGACCTGCCACGGCACCCGCTACAACACCCAGACACTGGAAATCACGTGGCGCGATAAAAACATCGCCGAGGTGCTCGACCTGACCGTCGACGCCGCCTGCGATTTCTTCGCCGACGAAGCCAGCGTGATGCGCGCGCTGAAAGTGTTGCGCGATATCGGCCTCGGCTATTTGCGGCTCGGCCAGCCGGCCACCGAACTGTCGGGCGGCGAAGCCCAACGCATCAAACTCGCCACCGAACTGCAGCGAGCGCAGCGTGGCGACACCTTGTACATCCTCGACGAACCGACCACCGGCCTGCATCCCGCCGACGTCGACCGGCTGATGGTGCAACTACAGGGACTCGTCGATGCGGGCAATACGGTGGTGGTGGTCGAGCACGACATGCGGGTCGCCGCGCAAAGCGACTGGATCATCGACGTCGGCCCGGGCGCGGGCGACGCCGGCGGCGCGATCGTGGCCAGCGGCACGCCGGCCGAAGTTGCGCGCGCCACGGAGAGCCGCACGGCCGCCTATCTGAAGCAACGGCTCGCGGCCTGAAGCTGGAGCACGCGCGAGCGCTACCGGACTCCGCGCTTCTCCCTCAGGAAATCGATCAGCGCGCGCAACTTGAACGGCATCTGCGCGCGGCTCGCCGTGTACAGATAAAAGCCCGGAAAGCTCGGACACCATGCGTCCAGCACACGTACCAACCGACCGTCTTCGAGTTGCTCGTTCACGTAGTCGTCGATCACGTGGAGAAGGCCCACGCCCTGCTCCGCCGCCCGCACCATCGTGCGTAGATCGTTGGTGACAAGACTTCCGCGTGTCTCGACTTCGAACACGCGCGACGAATCATCGGGCGGCGCGAACTCCCATCGATAGATACCGCCGCTGGTCGAGAAGCGGTAGCGCAGGCAATCGTGAGCGGCGAGATCAGCAGGTGTCGCCGGCGCTGGATAGCGCTCGAAGTAGGCCGGCGAGCCGGCGACGACAATGCGGATCTCTCCACCCAACGGCACCGCCACCATGTCCTGCGCGACCCGTTCGCCAAGCCGGATGCCCGCGTCGAAGCCTTCGCCGACCACGTCGGCGAAACCATCGTCGAGCGTCAAGTCGAGACGGATCTGCGGATAGCGGCGCGTGAACTCGGCCAGATGCGGCAGCACCAGCAACTCGCTCGCGACCCTCGGCAAATTGATGCGCAGCGTGCCGGCGGGCTGGTCGCGAGTCTCATCGAGCGCCTCGAAGGCCGCCTCCAGTTCACCCAGCGCAGGCACCACGCGCGCGAGAAACTGTGCGCCAGCCTCCGTCAGGGCGACACGCCGGGTGGTCCGGTTGAACAGGCGCACTTTCAACTGCGTCTCGAGCGCGCGAATGCTTTGCGACAGCGCCGACGCCGTCACCCCGGATTCAGCGGCCGCGCGCGTGAAGTTGCCGTGACGCGCCACGCACGCGAACGCCATCAACGCCGGCAGCTGGGCTGGGTCCATCGCCACCTCCATTGTTAAGCCTCACTTCATAATCCTTGCAGACAGACGGCGTTTTTCCAAGTAAAAAATCGGCGCACGATGGCGTCATCGATTCAATTCCTCCCGTCTTAGCGCTCAAGGAGATTGACATGACGATGGACCGCTACAACCTGCTCGGCCGCTCGGGCCTTCGCGTGAGCCCGATCGCACTCGGCACGATGACCTTCGGCACCGAATGGGGCTGGGGCGCCGACGAACAATCGGCGCAACGTCTGTTCGACCTGTACGTGGATGCCGGCGGCAACTTCATCGATACCGCCGACCTGTACACCGAAGGCACCAGCGAAAAATGGCTCGGCAAATTCGTCGCGGCGCGCGGTCTGCGCGACCGGCTCGTGATCGCCACCAAGTACGGCTACAACGCCGAGAGCGGCAATCCGAACGCGGGCGGCAACCACCGCAAGAATCTGCTGCGTGCGCTCGACGGCTCGCTCAAGCGTCTGGGCACCGACTACATCGACCTGTACTACCTGCACACGTGGGATCGCGTCACGCCGGCCGACGAAGTGATGCGCGCGATGGACGACGCGGTGCGCGCGGGCAAGATCCGCTACGTCGGCCTGTCGGATACGCCTGCGTGGTTCGCGGGGCGCGCACAGACGCTTGCCGACTGGCGCGGCTTCGAGCCGGTCGCGGCGATGCAGCTCGAATACTCGATGATCGAGCGCAACGCTGAGAACGAGTTCGCCGACCTCGCCGCCAATCTGGGCATGGGGCTCGTGCCGTGGAGTCCACTGGGCATGGGGGTGCTGTCGGGCAAATACCGTCCTTCGCAAGGCGGAGCAGCGAGCCATGTTTCCGGCGAAGGGCGCCTTGCGAGCGTGGCCAGCGCGCCGCCGCCGGGATTCGACAAGCTGACCGAACGCAACTTTCGCATCGTTGCAGAACTGGAGGCCGTTGCGAATCTGGCGGCGCGTCCGATGGCGCAAGTCGCGCTGAACTGGCTGCATCAGAAGCGCGGTGTATCGAGCATCATTGTCGGCGCGACCCGGCCGGAGCAGTTGCAGCAGTCGCTCGGCTCGCTCGATTTCACGCTCGCGCCGGAATTGATCGCACGGCTCGACGCCGTCTCGGAACCTGCCCGTCCGTTCCCGTACTACATGTTTGCTGACGGTCATCAGGCGCGGATTCACGGGCAGGTCGAAGTCGCCGACAAACCCGCTGCCTACTCCGCACCCGTGAAAATTCCGGCACCGAACGCGTAAAAATCGTCCACCGCTAACGCCGCGCTTCGTCCAGAACGCGGCGCCTTTTATTTGCAAAAAATAACGCGAAAAGTATTCGCGCTCGTCAACGAAGTCGCGCAATCGTTCGTTTACAAACAAATGGGGGGCTGAATGGCCGCACTGAACCAATCGGTAATTAACGAACGTTCGGCCTAACGCGGAGAAAATCGCCCCAATGCGGCAGTGCACAAAAATCGCCACGAATTGTTCATATCAACGCATATGAACGGGTTAGTGGTGTGGCGCACAGAGATAATGCGCGGAAGGCGCGCGGGGCAAGGCTGGGAAGGGAACGGCGGAGATATCGGCCTGTTTTGATTCGCAACGGTGAATTCAGCCGTGCGCAGTCAACCGATAAAGTCTATTCAAACATTCCGTTCCCATGTCGGCCTGTACCGTTAAAGCAACACCCAACATGTGAGCCGCATCAGACACTGGTGCAAAACGGGGACCGAGGCAGATAATCGGTTTGTAAAGGAGAAAGATCATGGATGACAAACCAACGAAGATTCCGACCCCGGATAAAGTTTTTAGTCCGGATCCGGAACCCGCTGGCGTCGAGTTTCTGGGTGCCGAACTGCCTGAGCACGTTCGCGCATTTTTCGACGAACAACGCAGGTCGTGCGACTCGAAGTAATTGTGAAGTGGCGCGATGCAGCATCAGCGTCCGCGCGTTTGACGCGCGGCGAAGATTTGCACGCGCCCCTACGATTGTCTTTTGCCGCTTTCGCGGTACGGGTTACGCCTGCTTGATTGCGACGCCTGGCTCATGTGGCCCGACGCGGTGATAGCGCACGTCTCTGACGAGTGTCTTTAAATATCCCGGTCGTTTGTTTTTCGATCGACCGGCGCGCCCGCTTGATCCGCGCATCGTCTATTCTTCTGGTTTTTCTTCTGCGGCCGACCGGCCTCTCCCGCCCTCCATGAATCGCTCGTATCGCTTTGGAGCGTCATGCGCGCTCGCGTTGTTCACCGCGCTTGCGCTCGCGCCCGCTCCCGCCGTTGCGGACGGCGACGACACCGCGCTGACCAATCTGATTGCCCTGGCCTCGCAGCGTCTCGCGCTCGCGGAACCCGTTGCGCGCTGGAAGTGGGCGAACCATCAGGCGATTACGGATACGCCACGCGAGAACGCATTGCTCGCCGATGTTGAAAAGCGCGCCGTTGCCGCGAACGTCGATCCGGCGTTTGCGCACGCCTTCTTCCAGGATCAGATCGACGCCAGCAAGGACGTGCAAAACGCGCTGTTTGACAACTGGCGCAGCACGCGGCCGCCTGAAGGCCCTGCGCCCGACCTGGCCACCAGCACGAGGCCGCAGTTGGACCGGCTGACGCAGTCACTCGTGGCCGGGCTCGCACGCGTGCAAGCACTGCGCGCGGCGCAGGATTGTCCGTCGCGCGTGGCGCAATCGCTTGCTAACTGGAAGTCACTGACGCGCTACGACTCGACCCGTTCGAGCGCGTTGACACGCGCGCTCGGCCACGTGTGCGAAGCGGGTGGAGTCGGTGCGACGGGCTGATCGGTCTGTGCAGTCTGTGCGATCTATACAGTCGAACCGGGAGCTTAGAACCCCCATTGGTCCGCCGATCTCAGGCGTGGATTGAACCCGCCCTGAGTAACGGGTCGTTATGCAAAGCCCGCTTTAAGCCAGACTCGGCACAGGCGTGCCGCTCGAGACGCTCAACGGCATCAGACGCAGGCCACGCGCAAGATGGCTCTGCAGAAGACGATAGGTCGACAGCTCGAACGGCCCGGCCGCGCTCGACGCATGCAACGCTGCCGCCTGCGCGAGCGAGGGCGCATGCCCGAGGTAACGCCACCGATCGACAACATGAAAAGCGCGCGCGTGCGACGCTTCTTCACGCTCCTCAAAGACGACTGGTCCTTCGAACGGCCAGGGCGCATCCAGCGGATCGCTCTTCGTGACACGCGGCACCCGGTTATGGCCGGGGCGCAGCGTCGCGATCAACTGCGCCTCCGCGAGCATGGCGCCCAGCTCGCCGCCAGTCGCGCGCCACTCGACACGCCGCACTTGCTGCGCGAGCCGCATATCCTTCGACGAACGCCGCTCACCCGTCAAATGCGAACGCAGCCGCTGACGCACACGCACGCTTCGCCCGACGTACAGCGGCAGATCGCCTTCTCCATAGAACGTGTAGACACCGCATCCGGCAGGCGCAGTGTCGAGCAGATCTTCAGTGATGTCGCCGGCAAGCCGGTAGCGCCGGGTGGTGCGTTCGATCTGCGCCAGCAAAACGTCCAGCGGTACGAGACCGCCATGCAGGCGCTGCCAGAACTGCCAGATCAGATCGGCGTCGGCGAGTGCGCGGTGGCGATCGGACGGGACGAGACCATGACGCTCCACCAGTGCGTCGAGCCCATGACGCTTTTCCGCCGGAAACAGCGCGCGCGACAGGCGCACGGTGCACAGCACGTCCGGATCGAACGCAAGCCCGGCCCGGCGAAACTCTCCGCGCAGAAAGCCGCGATCGAAACTGGCGTTGTGCGCCACGAACAGTTTTCCGTTCAGGCGCTCGAACAATTCGGGCGCGATGGCGTCGAATGTCGGCGCGCCACGAACCATCGCGTTCGTGATGCCGGTGAGCTGCTGAATGAATGAAGGAATCGGTTGCTGAGGGTCGACCAGGCTGCTCCAGCGCGACACGCCAGCCGGTCCTATTTCAACCACCCCGACCTCGGTGATGCGATGCTCGCTGGTGGAACCGCCGGTGGTTTCAAGGTCGACGAAGACGATCGGCACATCGAGGGCCGGTTCTGGCGGAAACTGTTCAGACATGGAAAGGGATACTTTGGACGCGTGGCTTTGCGGCAAGTATGCACCAGTTAGCCGCCTCGCACCCAGCCAGCATTGCGTTACCTTTGGCGCCGTGCAGTGCAAAGACCGCATTTCTGCACGATCCACGAAGAGCACATAAAGCTGCGAATTATTATATTGTCATGGCGCCGGTTTGAAATTCAAAAAACGTCATCTTATCTTCCACCTCTCCGCACATTTAATCCGAACCAGATAGTTAATTGCCTCATCCACACAGACAATAATGTCCAGCCATAAAAAAACCTTCGCATCTCGCGAAGGCTTTTTTGCGATCAGACTGCCCGGCGACACGCGCGGAGCAGCGCAGTGCAACTTACAGCGGCTGGATGTTCGCCGCTTGCTTGCCCTTCGGGCCAGCCTTGACTTCGAAGGAAACGCGCTGGCTTTCCTTGAGCGACTTGAAACCTTCAGTGCGGATCTCCGAAAAGTGCGCGAACAGGTCTTCGCCACCCGAATCCGATGTAATGAAGCCAAAGCCCTTAGCATCGTTGAACCATTTGACGATACCAGTTTCCATATTCCAGTTTCCCTCGATGATTTATCAAAATCGGGCATTGCCCTCAGATGAATTTCATGGCCATTTCGTCTGCGAACGAGCATTTCTGAAGGCGCTGCACTATCAGAGCTGGCGATTGAAATTCAGCATTGCCGTTATACGGGGAACGAAGAATCAACGTCAAGAGAATTTTTCGTATGTCCTTAGCGCGCAGCACAATAACTCAATGCCGGATGAATCGAAACCATGACAGCATATTCAGCGAAGACTGAACAACCATTCACGTCAATATTACTTATTCAAAGCTGGAAATAAACAATTTCGGGAAAAAATTCTGCATGCCGGTGAGCATATGTAACAAAACATGTTTTCAGTAAGTGTTTGTCCGAGTTGTTGCCCCGCACCCACGGCAGCATGATGGAAATCAGTAGCGGGAAGTAATGCGCGTCAGGAGGTTGCCATGCTGTTCAATGAATTCCACCGCCTCATCACCTGGCTCACCCAATCACATGTAAAGACGGTTCCCGCTCAGTCCGGTCCGATCGCCGCGTCGCCTTCAGCCTTCGAATTTGATCCTATGTGGCATGGGGACCATTGGCAAAACCTGCTGTCGTCCCCCATGGACGCGCGCCGCTATGTCATGGAAGACTGGAGCACCCCCATAGCGACCGACTGGAGCGAAGTGGACAGCGCTGCGCCGGCGCACTAACTGACATCCGCGATTCGGCAATCGGCAGGCGAAAAAAAAGCGCGACTGGGAAGTCGCGCCGACAAAGGTTTGGAGATCTTTTTCGTCAACGAAAAAGTCCGCTTCGGAAAGCAGAGATTTCAGTATAGCTGCTTAAACGATTTCGATTATTCGCACAATCAACAATCATCTATTGCTATTGCGACAACAATCTTTCGTTACGATTTATCGCGTTGTTTTTTTGCATCGATTATTGTAGTAAATGAGCAACGCGATTCGCGTTGACTCGCCTTCCATTCCCCCTCAATAACGCTGCAAGCCTTTATCAACAAGGCTCAGGCGGCACGCGCCTATCGTTTCACATCCAGTAATACTTTATTGCGAAAACCGGAACGTCCGTTTTACGAGTGTCTATCTACACTCTGCCTAATCGGAAACCGGTGCGTTTGGAGTACAACGCGCTTCTCATGCGGATTTCGCCTCTCGCAGCGCCCGCGTGAAGGTCTCCTTAAGCCTGGGTTCAATGCCCACTCTCGCTCTCGGAGTTACAAGATGAAAAAGACACTCATGGTCGCGGCCCTCACGGGCGTTTTTGCAACGGCAGCACATGCCCAGAGCAGCGTCACGCTGTATGGCTTGATCGACGCCGGCATCACCTATACCAACAACCAGCACGGCCACAGCAACTGGCAGGAAACGAGTGGCTCGGTCAACGGCAGCCGTTGGGGCTTGCGTGGTTCTGAAGATCTGGGCGGCGGTCTCAAGGCCATCTTCACGTTGGAAAACGGCTTCGGCATTAATGACGGCACGCTGAAACAAGGTGGCCGCGAATTCGGCCGTCAAGCGTTCGTCGGTCTGACGAGCGACCAGTTCGGCGCAGTGACCCTCGGCCGTCAGTACGACAGCATGGTTGACTACGTTGCTCCGCTAGCACTCACCGGCACCCAATACGGCGGCACGCAGTTCGCGCACCCGTTCGATAACGACAATCTGAACAACTCGTTCCGCGTCAACAACTCGGTCAAGTACCAGAGCGTGAACTACGGTGGCTTCAAGTTCGGCGCTCTGTACGGCTTCTCGAACCAGGCTGACGGCTTCGCCAACAATCGTGCTTACAGCGCGGGCGCATCGTACAACTGGGGCGGGCTGAACCTCGCTGCCGCTTACCTGCAACTGAACAGCAACGGCGCCACCGGCGCGGCTGCGGCGTTCAATTCGGGCGGCGCCGTGTCAAGCGACAACACGTTCTTTGCTGGCCGCCAGCAAACGTGGGGCGCAGGTGCTAACTATGCGTTCGGCCCGGCAACGGTCGGCCTCGTGTACTCGCAAACGAATCTGTCGAGTCTGGCTGGCATCGGCGCGGGCGCGTCGGGTCAATCGGCTGGCATTGGATTCGCCAACCCCAACAGCGCCCACTTCCAGAACTTCGAAGCTAACGCTCGCTATGCTCTGACGCCGGCAGTGAGCGTCGCCGGTTCGTACACGTACACGCGCGCAAGCCTGGCTGGTACGCGTCCGCACTGGAACCAGTTCAACTTGCAAACGGCGTATGCGCTGTCCAAGCGTACGGACGTCTACCTGCAAGGCGAATATCAGCAAGCCAACGAAAACGCCATCGTCGATGCCGACATCAACGGGCTGAGCGCTTCGAACAACAACAAGCAAGTCGCTGTGACCGCTGGTCTGCGTCACCGCTTCTAAAGCAGTTGGCAACAACACCTGCAGTATCGAAGGCGCCGTTCGCGGCGCCTTTTTTATGCTGCACCGAAAGCACGCTATACCGAGGGGAGACGGTCTGCTGGATCAGGTTCACGCCCTGCTGGCCGACGCCACCACGCGCGACGTTTCGATCCCTGCGCAAGCGATTGCGTCGAAATAACCTGACGCGGACGCCCTCGCCCGCCGCATCCTGCACGCCAACGCATTGGCCTAGCCACCAGTATCCGGCAGCGGATATTTGACGTCCAGAATATCTATCGGCTGCGGGCCAGCCGGCGTGTACAAAGTCACCGTATCGCCGATTTTTGCCTTGAGCAGCGCCCGCGCGATCGGCGAGATCCAGCTTACGTGGCCAACATCCAGATCGACCTCATCGACGCCAACGATTGTCAGGGTATGCACCTCGCCGTCTTCCGTGGCGTATTCGACGGTTGCGCCGAAGAAAACCTGATCGACGTTTTCCTGTTTGCTGCTGTCGACCACTTCGGCGATGTCGAGGCGCTTGGTCAGAAAGCGGATCCGCCGATCGATTTCTCGCAGACGGCGTTTGCCATAGATGTAATCGCCGTTTTCAGAGCGGTCGCCGTTCGAGGCCGCCCACGACACCAGTCTGACTACCTCCGGCCGCTCGACATCGATCAGATGCAGCAGTTCATCGCGCATACGCCGGTAACCGGCGGGCGTGATGTAGTTTTTCGTGCCCGGCGGGATTTCGGGCTGCGCGACGTCGAGATCGTCGTCATTCTCTTCACTCGACTCTTTGACAAAGGCCTTGTTCATGATGGTCCGTTAACTGCAGCAAGCGACTGCCTATCAAGGGTACACGATCAGGGCAATGAGACAAATCGCAGTTACATGCTTCCCTTTTTGAAAACCTTTGCTATAATCTCGTTTCTGCGTGCGGCTGTAGCTCAGTTGGATAGAGTACTTGGCTACGAACCAAGGGGTCGTGGGTTCGAATCCTGCCAGCCGCACCACTTATTCGAGGGCCTCCCTCCGGGGAGGCCTTATGTTTTACCCGGTTTCATTGCTGTATCATAGAAATTAGCATCACCTGTTTAGCGTGCGGCTGTAGCTCAGTTGGATAGAGTACTTGGCTACGAACCAAGGGGTCGTGGGTTCGAATCCTGCCAGCCGCACCACCTATGAAGGGCCTTCCGATCGGAAGGCCCTTTGTTTTTGCGTAGCCGTTTTCCTTCAGCGCGTCTGCCCCGCCAAGCCAAGCCCACAGGCCCCCGCAGACGTCCCGGCAACTATCGCGGTGCCGACTGAATATCACCGATCTGCCCGTCGGGACTCGGCATATCCTCGAATGAACTTCCCACGGATTCCTCGCCGATCGGCTCCGCACGCTCGCCAGTGACCGCCTGCGCCTGGCGTAACACATCGTCCACGTTGTTGCCGAAGCGACTTTCGACGAATGCCCGCAGCAGCGCGATCCGCAGCGAGTCTCCCCGCCCTTCCACAGTTCGGTGGCCGCCTTCGAATTCCGCGATGCAATGTGCCGCGCCACGATCGGTCCGCTCACGCACCTCCAGCCGTTGCGCACGCTCCAGCACCGCGGCTGCCGCTTCCCATGACGTGGACGGCGTAAAACGGCCGTCCCATGAGCGGCCACGGTCATTGCCGCGGATAGAGACGGTTTCGCCGCCGTCGGTAAAGTAGATTTCGCGCACGAAGTCGTGCAGGCTGCGGGCGACCCAATAGTCGAGCGCCACGCCGGTGAGGTCAGCTACGTTCATAAGCGTTCTCCCTGAAGAACCGGTGAGACTCGCTGGCAGTGGGTGCGTTCAGATTCGACGAGAGCCGCCTCAAGCCGCCCGAGGCGACCGGACGTCCACACCGACGAGCAGACTCAGCCAGCCGTCAGATCAGTAATCCGCCCGCTCGCGGTCGATCCGCATCCCACCGTCGTGACGGTGATGCCCTTCCTCGCTCGGCCGCTCGCGCGCAATGCGCATCACGTCCGGATTGGTACGCACGCGGCGCATGACGTTGGCGAGATGGACGCGATCGCTAACCTGGATCACGAAGCGCAGCACCGTGGATTCTTGCGACAGGTCTTCGTCCATCGCGATGTGAACGATGTTCGCATCCGCCGACGTGATGTCGGCCGCCACGCGGGCGAATACGCCCTTGGTGTTCTTGACCAGCACCTTCACCGCGACGTCGAACAGACGCCCCGGTTGCGGCGCCCACGCCACGTCGATCCAGCGGCCCGGATCGCGCTTGTGGATACGCTGCGCGACGCGGCAATCCGTGGTGTGAATGGCCATGCCGAGGCCGATGCCGATGTAACCCATGATGTCGTCGCCCGGAATCGGACGGCAGCACGCGGACAACTGCACCGACATGCCCTCGGTACCGGTGATGACGACCGGCGGTGCATGCGGCGCCGTGCCGTCGCGCGAGCCGTCGTCGTCGGCGTCGCGGCCGCTCATCAACACTTCGATACGCTTGGCCATGACCGCGGCGACACGCCGGCCAAGACCGATATCCGCGAAGATTTCCTGACGATTCTTGTTGCCCGTCCACTGCACGAGCTTTTCCCACGCTTCCGGCGTCACGTCCGACAGCGCCAGCCCGTAGCCTTTCAGCGCCTGGTCGACGAGACGCTCGCCGAGCTGTACAGACTCGTTCAAACGCATCGTCTTCAGATAGTGGCGAATTGCCGAACGCGCCTTGCCGGTGCGCACGAAACCCAGCCAGGCCGGGTTCGGCTTCGAATACGGCGCGGTGATCACTTCAACAATGTCGCCGCTCTTCAGCTCAGTGCGCAACGGCAGTAGTTCGTTATTGATCTTGACTGCGACGCACTGGTTGCCCAGGTCGCTGTGGATCGAATACGCAAAGTCGAGCGCTGTGGCGCCGCGCGGCAGCGCCATGATCCTCGACTTCGGCGTGAACACGTAGACCGCGTCCGGGAACAGATCGATCTTGACGTGCTCCAGGAATTCGCTCGAATCGCCCGCTTCGCTCTGAATGTCGAGCAACGACTTGAGCCACTGGTGCGCGCGTTTCTGCACATCATTCAGATCCGCGCCGCCGTTCTTGTACAACCAGTGCGCAGCGACGCCCGCTTCGGCGATCTCGTGCATCTTGCGCGTGCGCACCTGGAACTCGATCGGCGCGCCGAACGGGCCGACCAGCGTGGTGTGCAACGACTGATAGCCGTTCACCTTCGGGATCGCGATGTAATCCTTGAACTTGCCCGGCACCGGCTTGTAGAGCGCATGCAGCGCGCCGATGCAGGTGTAGCACTCGAGCGCACTTTCGACCACCACACGGAAGCCGTACACGTCGAGCACCTGCGAGAACGACAACTGCTTGTCGCGCATCTTCTTGTAGATACTGAAGATGGTTTTCTCGCGGCCGGTGACTTCGGCGTCGAGCTTCGCGTCGGCAATCGCGCGCTGCACCGACTCCAGAATCTTGCCAACCACTTCACGCCGGTTGCCGCGCGCGGCCTTGACGGCTTTTTCGAGCGTGGCGTAGCGATGCGGGTTGAAGTTCGCGAAGCTCAGGTCCTGCAGCTCGCGATAGGTATTGTTCAGGCCAAGCCGGTGCGCGATCGGCGCGTAGATGTCCAGCGTCTCGCGCGCCACGCGGCGGCGCTTTTCATGCGGCACCGCACCCAGCGTGCGCATGTTGTGCAGCCGGTCGGCGAGCTTGACCAGAATCACGCGGACGTCGCGCGCCATTGCGAGCAGCATCTTGCGGAAGTTTTCCGCCTGCGCTTCTTCGCGATTGCGAAACTCCATCTTGTCCAGCTTCGACAACCCGTCGACCAGTTCCGCGACCTTCGCGCCGAATCGCTCGGCGAGTTCGGCCTTGGTCACACCCTGGTCTTCCATCACGTCATGCAGCAGCGCCGCCATGATCGACTGGGCGTCGAGATTCCAGCCGGCGCAGATTTCCGCGACGGCGACAGGATGGGTGATGTAGGGCTCGCCGCTCTGGCGATACTGGCCGAGGTGGGCTTCGTCGCTGAAATGGAACGCCGCCTTGATGTCCTTGATCTCTTCCGGCTGCAAATAGCCGGACAGAACGGATGTCAGCTTGGCGATCGAAACGACGTCATGCCGACGCGGTTGCTCCGGCGTGGCGGTCGGCCCGAACAGATGGCGAAACGACTGTTCAAGGACCGCGTCGATGTACTTCCGTGCAGACGAGGGCGAGTCGGCGTCGTGTTCCACTTCCGTGGCGGTGGGCGGGGTAGCACTCATTTTCGCCTCCGTAGCGGTTAGGGTTGGACGCCGGTCTGCACGTTGAGCAATTACATGTGGCAAATGCGGTGTAGCAAATGCGGGCAATCGAAAACCGAACAGCGCGCCTTAAACCGGCACCTTCTTCAGCATTTCGACGCCAACCTGGCCAGCTGCGATTTCACGCAATGCGACGACTGTGGGCTTGTCGCGGCTTTCGATCTTCGGCGTGTGACCTTGAGCGAGCTGACGCGCGCGATAGGTCGCGGCAAGCGCGAGTTCGAAACGGTTCGGAATCTGTTTGAGGCAGTCTTCGACGGTAATGCGGGCCATGTTGGGTTCCTTCTCAGTATGTTGCTTATTCTACCTTATGTGCTCGACACACCGCCGCGCTCACGCGTGTGGCAGGTGAATGCCGAGCTGCACGAAAAGCTGCGTGTGGCGCGCGTATTGCGAAGCGAAGCGCGAACGCGTCGCGGCCACGAGGCACCGCAGTTCACCGAGCGCGCGATCGAAGTTGTCGTTGATCACGACATACTCCGCTTCGGCCGCGTGCGCCATCTCGCTGCCGGCTGCGAGCAAACGGCGCGTAATCACGTTCGGTTCGTCCTGGCCGCGCTTTTTCAACCGCTCTTCGAGCGCATCCAGGGAGGGCGGCAAGATGAAAATTTCGACTGCGTTGTGAAACTGTTTCTTCACCTGTTGCGCGCCTTGCCAGTCGATTTCGAGCAGCACGTCATGCCCGCTTTTCATCTGCTCTTCGATCCACACGCGCGAGGTCGCGTAGTAGTTGCCGTGCACTTCCGCGCTTTCCAGATACTCGCCAGCCGCGTGACGCGTCAGGAAATCGTCGACCGTCGTAAAGTGATAGTGCTCGCCGTCCTGCTCCTTCGGACGCGGCGGGCGCGTCGTGTACGAAATCGACAGACGGATCGCGTCGTCGCCGGCGAGCAGCGCGTTCACGAGCGTCGACTTGCCCGCGCCCGAAGGCGCGACAACCATGAACAGATTGCCGGGATAAGCACCGGCGTAAGGATTGCGCGGTGCGCTGTGTTCGCGTGTGTGGTCGGTCATATTCGTGTTGCTCCAGCTTTATTCCAGATTTTGTACTTGCTCGCGCATCTGTTCGATGAGCAGCTTCAGGGTCATCGACGAATCGGCCAGCTCCTTCGCAGCCGCCTTCGAGCCGAGCGTGTTCGCTTCGCGGTTCAGTTCCTGCATCATGAAGTCGAGGCGCTTGCCGACCTTGCCGCCCTTCTCGATCACATGACGCGTTTCGTTCAGGTGAGCGGTCAGGCGCGACAGTTCTTCGGCGATGTCGATGCGGATGCCGTACATCGTCACTTCCTGGCGGATCCGTTCGTTGATTTCTTCCCGCGAAACGCTCGTCGCTGCCGTATCGGGCGCGGCGATGCCGAGCGCTTCCTGCAGACGTTCGACGATCTTCTGTTGATGCTTGGCGATCAACTCCGGCACGAGCGGCGTGATCTTCGTGACGATCGCTTCCATTTCGGTGACGTTGGCGAGCAGCACCGTCGCCAGTTGCGCGCCTTCGCGGGCACGCACGTCGATCAGATCGATAATCGCCTGCTTGCCGCATGCGAGCACCGCATCGCGCAGCACTTCCGGCGCCACGCCGGTTTCGGCCAGCACGCCCGGCCAGCGCAAAATTTCGCCGGTGCGCAGGCGCCCTGCTTCCGGGAACGTCGACAGCACGGTGCGCTCAAGCAGCGCGAGTTGCGTCAGCGCATCGCGATTGACGGAACCTGCGTTGGCCGACTGTTCGCTGCGTTGCAGGTTGATACGAATATCGACCTTGCCGCGCGAGAGCTTGTTCATCAGCATTTCGCGCAGCGTCGGTTCGCAAACGCGCACGTCTTCCGGCATCCGGAAGTTCAGATCGAGAAAGCGCGAGTTCACCGTGCGCAGTTCGACCGACACGCTCACACCACCTGTGCCTGAGGCCGCGACGAGTTCGCGCGTGGCGCTCGCATAGCCAGTCATGCTGTAGATCATCGTATTTCTCGCGATTGTGGCCATGCGGTTGACGATGGCCGGAGAGTCGAATCGCCCGGCGTGTACGAGACGCGGGGCGGAGAATCCGTATTATCCCATTTTTACCGACAAGGCCCCTTCACACCAGGGCAGCACGAAGGCCGCCAGGCGCGCAGCACTACCTCGCGCAGAGCCCCGGCACATGCGGGCAGCCGTCCGACGGACAGGCCGCCCCGCGCCCGGCGCGATCGGCGGTAAAATTGCGCTTTCCCTCCTGCTTTTCTTCCATACCGATCCCAACATGACCAACAACACCCAACGCCCCAGCGGCCGCCAGGCCAATCAGCTGCGCGACGTGCGCATCACGCGCCACTACACGAAGCATGCGGAGGGCTCGGTGCTGGTCGAATTCGGCGACACCAAAGTCATTTGCACGGCGAGCATCGCCGAGAGCGTGCCGCCGTTCCTGCGCGACCGCGGCCAGGGCTGGCTGACCGCCGAATACGGCATGCTGCCGCGCGCCACGCATACCCGCAGCGACCGTGAAGCGGCGCGCGGCAAGCAGACCGGCCGCACTCAGGAGATCCAGCGTCTGATCGGCCGCGCCCTGCGCTCGGTGTTCGATCTCGAGAAGCTCGGCGCACGCACGCTGCATATCGATTGCGACGTGATCCAGGCCGACGGCGGTACGCGCACGGCCAGCATCACCGGCGCGTTCGTTGCCGCGCATGACGCGGTGGCAGGGTTGCTGGCTACGGGCCGCATCGAAAGCTCGCCGATTACCGATTACGTCGCGGCAATTTCGGTCGGCGTGTACGACGGTCTGCCGGTGCTGGATCTCGACTACGACGAAGATTCGCAATGCGACACCGACATGAATGTGGTGATGACGGGCGCGGGCGGCTTCGTCGAAATTCAGGGCACGGCCGAAGGCGTGCCTTTCTCGCGCGATGAAATGAATTCGCTGCTCGATCTGGCGAGCGACGGCATCAACACGCTGATCGCGAAACAGAAAGAAGCGTTGGAGCAAAAGAGTGAGTGAGGTTCGTCAAGACAACGGCGCGGTTGCGTCTGACTCGCCGTTGAAAAAAGTCGTGCTGGCGTCGAACAACGCGGGCAAGCTGCGCGAGTTCGCGGCGCTGCTCGGCGCGGCCGGCATCGACCTGATTCCGCAAGGCGAGTTGAACGTGCCGGAAGCGGAAGAGCCGTATCCGACTTTCGTCGAAAACGCGCTGACCAAGGCACGTCACGCGGCGAAGCTCACCGGCCTGCCCGCCCTCGCCGATGATTCCGGCTTGTGCGTGCGCGCACTGCGTGGCGCGCCCGGCGTTTATTCGGCGCGCTACGCGCAACTCGCCGGCGGCGAGAAGAGCGATGCGGCGAACAATGCACAGCTCGTTTCAGCCTTGCAAGGCGAAACCGATCGTCGCGCGTATTACTACTGCGTGCTGGCGCTCGTGCGTCATGCGGATGATCCCGAACCGCTGATCGCCGAAGGCCGCTGGCACGGCGAAATGCTGGATGCGCCGCGCGGCGAGCATGGTTTCGGCTATGACCCGTACTTCTTCCTGCCGTCGCTGAATGCGAGCGCCGCGGAACTCGAACCAGCGGTGAAGAACGCCAGCAGCCATCGCGCGATTGCATTGCGCCAACTGCTCGCGCGTTTGACGGAGGAAGCGTGATTCCGATCAAACCGGCGCCGGCCGATATCGGCAACGGCGTCATCAAGGCTTTCACGTCGCCGGGCAGCATTCGCCTGACGTCGTTACCGCCGTTGGCGTTGTATGTGCACTTTCCGTGGTGCGTGCGCAAGTGCCCGTACTGCGATTTCAACTCGCATGAGTGGAAAGGCGACACGTTCCCGGAGAGCGAGTATCTCGACGCGCTGCGCGCCGATCTCGAGATGGCGCTGCCGCTCGTGTGGGGCCGCCAGGTGCATACGGTGTTCATCGGCGGCGGCACGCCCAGCTTGCTGTCGGCGGCCGGGCTCGACCGTATGCTGTCCGACATACGCGCGCTGCTGCCGCTCGACGCCGATGCGGAAATCACGCTCGAAGCCAACCCTGGTACGTTCGAAGCCGACAAGTTCGCGCAGTTTCGCGCGAGCGGCGTGAATCGCCTGTCGGTGGGCATCCAGAGTTTCAATGAAGCACATCTGAAGGCACTCGGGCGGATTCACGACTCGACGCAAGCACGCCATGCGGTCGAAGTGGCCGCGACCACCTTCGACAACTTCAACCTCGATCTGATGTTCGCGCTGCCGCAGCAGACGCTCGCGCAATGTCAGGCTGACGTGGAGACGGCGTTGTCGTTCGCGCCGCCGCATTTGTCGCTGTATCACCTCACGCTCGAACCGAACACGCTGTTTGCGAAATTCCCGCCTGCGCTCCCCGACGACGACGCATCCGCCGACATGCAGGACTGGATTCACGAACGCACGACGGCCGCCGGTTATGGACGCTACGAGGTCTCCGCCTATGCGCAGCCGCATCGGCAGAGCAAGCACAATCTGAACTACTGGCGCTTTGGCGACTATCTCGGCATCGGCGCGGGGGCGCATACCAAGCTGTCGTTTCCGAACCGCGTGCTGCGCCAGGTGCGCTACAAGCATCCGACCACCTTCATCGAGCAGGCGATGGCCGGGACGGCGGTGCAGGAAGAGCATGAGGTCGGGCCGCGCGATCTGCCGTTCGAGTTCATGTTGAACGCGCTGCGGCTGGTGGAAGGGTTTCCGGTGCATCGTTTCATCGAGCGCACGGGGATGTCGATGACCTCGATCGAACCGGCTTTGCAGGAGGCCGAACGGCGCAAGCTGATTACACGCGACCACGAAAAGATCGCACCGACGCCGCTTGGCCAGGCGTTTCTGAACGACTTGCAAGAACTGTTTCTGAAAGATCCGCAGTAATTGCAGGTCCGCCGAGCGCCGCAACGAGGATTTTTCAGGTTACAATTTAGGGCTTGGAGGTGTGGCCGAGCGGTTTAAGGCACCGGTCTTGAAAACCGGCGAAGGAGTGATCCTTCCGTGAGTTCGAATCTCACCGCCTCCGCCAGACAATCAATGAAAACGGGCCTTGCGGCCCGTTTTTCATTTCTGACCGCCAAAGCACCCGCAGATCAGCGCATGCGCGACGCGTCGAACGGGTAAGCAACTGTAAATGAAAGCCGATTAAACCGAGGCTTCGTAATTTGCTGTCACAAGGCAGGCCGAACGATGCTGCTCCCGGTTCCTCCAACTCACAAAGAGGGAGGATTCATGCTCAAATTACTGTTTGCGATAGGTTTCGCATTGGGCCTTTCCGGATGCGTCGTCGCACCGCCTTATGCCTACGCACCGGCATACGGATATGCCCCCGGCTACTACGCCGCCCCGAGCGTCAGCGTGGGTGTTGGTGTCGGCGGTTATTACGGAGGCCACGGGAGGTGGTAATTTCTGGTCAGACCGGCACCCGGCAACCAGTCAATCTCCTGGCGCAGCCCGCGTTAAGGGGAAGCCCTCCCTCAACATCTCGCTCCCCCGGTCGATATGGAGACTATCTGTGCCGTCAGCACAAGCCAGGGAGTTGCTCATGAAAGTCCGCACTTTGTCGGTTGCACTGATTTGGGTCGCCGCGAGCACGGGCGTATCGTCCGCGTTTGCAGGCACGTCAACGGCGCCGTCCGACGACGATAGCGCAGAGGTGTTCGGCTCAGCCAGGCTGTCCAATCTGCAAGACATTGGCGGCAGCGCGAAAGCTGGCGCGTCCGCAGCTACCGTGGGGGCGAATGCATTGAGAGGTGCAAGCGGCAACATCGGCGTGAACCTCGCGGCTGGGGCGCTGAACGCGCAGGCTAACCAGATCGCCCTCGTCACCACACCGCAAGCCGCGATCACCTCACAGCAGAATCTGCATACCGTCGCGCAGTTGACTGACAGCGCCACCGCAAAACTCGGTGCCGGCTCACTGGCGGCAGTGAGCGGCAACGTCGGCATGAATATCGCGTCCGGCGTGGGCAATGCACAGTTCAACGGGCTCGTGATTCACTGAGTCGGCTCCTTGGCACCGCAACCACGACTTAAATCAACGCGGTTGCCTCGACCTCGACCTTCAGACCGTAGTGCAGGTGTGGAACCGGCACGACAGCCCGCGCCGGCCGTGCATCGCCTGCCCAACGCGCGTAGATCTGGTTGAAGCTCGCCCAGTGTTCGACGTCGGCAATATAGACGCGCACCTGCACCAGTTGCGCGATGCTGCTGCCGGCGCCCTCGAGCGCAGCCTGAACGTTGGTCAACACCTGCTCGGCCTGAACTTCGAACGAGGCGTCTGCAAGCTTCTCGCCTTGTGCATTGATCGGCAACTGCCCTGAGACGAAAACAAAACCATTCGCGATCGCGACGTGGCTGTAATGGCCGCCCGGCTTTGCCAAAGCAGCAGGATTGTCCAGGTGCGGCAGATGCGGGTCGTGCTGGCTAGCGGCCATGAATACAACTCCAAAGGGAATGACGCCTTCGCGCCGCATGGCTATGCGCATGAGACTGCATGCCACTCGCCTCACACGTCTGACGCGTCAGACGCGTCAGACGCTAAGCGCGTCCAGCTTCTCACGCGCATCGGCGCAACGGCGATTCAGGTCGCGATGCATCAACTGGCTGTCGAGCAGCGCCGATACATCAGACAAACCGTAATCAAAGCGCAAGACGTATTCGATGTCTGTGTAATCGTGATAGGCGCCGCTGTCTGCCAGCTTCTGCGCTTCGGCAAAGGCAGCATGTTGCCGCTCGCCGTTCATCAAATCTCTGATCGCCATGATTGCCGCTCCGAGGAACAGTGACTCCATCATAGCAATGCCAATTGAAACGCACGGTCGCGCGCGCGCAACACCTGGTGTTTTCCGTAGACGCGTTGGTTAGCGCGGAACGGAGAAGCAAGCTTGCCGCGCGTTTCGGCTAAGGAACAACGATCCGCCTTTAGCAACGGACTCCCGCCTCATAGCGCTACATGCAGTCTCAAACGGCAGCGACGGGCGCCTTCATTCCGTGCCATTTGACGACCAGAATCCGACCGACGTAACACAGCACGCCCGCGACGCCCACGACGATGCCCATGCCCTTGGGCGAGCCATCCTGCCAGAGTCCGACGGCGAGACTCGACAACGCGCCGAGCGCCAACTGCACGGCGCCGAACACGGCGGCCGCGGCGCCGGCATTCAACGGATAGCGATGCATCAGATCGGTTGTGCAGTTAGCGGACAGGAGCCCGACGACTCCGACCACGAAGAACAGACCGAAGACGATCGACCACAACCCGCCCCAACCCGTCAGCGAGACGAGACAGACAAACAGGGACGCGATGCAACTCACGGTCGCGGCAAAAGAAATGATCGGCAGCGAACCGAGCCGGCCGACGAGGCGCGTATTCATGAAGTTGCCGAACATGATGCCAACAATATTCAACGCGAACAGAAAGCCGTAATGCTGCGCTGATACATGGAAATATTCGATGTACACGAACGGCGTCGCGGTGATGTACGCGAACATCGACGCGAACGCCATGCCGCCGCACAGCATGTGCCCCCACGCGACCGGATCGCGCAGCAACTTGCCATAGGCACCGAACGATTTCAGCAGCGCCGAATGCGCACGCTTTTCGGGCGGCCACGTTTCCGGCACCTTGAGGAACGCGGTTACCGCGCACACCGTACCGAATAGCGTCAGCACGACAAAAACGACACGCCAGCCACCGAGCAACAGCAGCTGACCGCCGATCAGCGGCGCGAGCAACGGCCCGATCGACGTGACGATGGCGAGCATCGACAGCACGCGCGCGGCATCGGTCGGCCCGTGCGCGTCGCGAGCGATCGCGCGCGCCAGCACCGAGGCCGCACCCGCGCCGAGCGCTTGCACGAAGCGGAATGTCACCAGCGATCCGATCGAAAACGACAGCGCACATGCCACGCTCGCCAGCGCATACATGATGATGCCGCCGAGCAGCACAGGCCGGCGGCCATAGGTGTCCGACAGCGGACCATAGAGCAGCATGCCGATCGAAAAGCCGAACATGAAGCTGGTCAGCGTGGTTTGTGCGGCGCCGGTGCTGATAGCGAAGGCCTGCGCGATGGTCGGCAGGCTCGGCAGATACATATCAATGGAAATCGGCCCGCATGCGGCAAGCGCACCGAGCAACAGAATCAGCCGACCATCGGGCCGGCGTCTGGTGACGTGAGACATGGGAATCCAGATGAAGCGCCGCGCCGTCATCGGCAGCGAAACGCGGTGAAACAGGGAAAACAGCAACTTGACGGCCCCAATTGTACGCGACGGTTAAACCATCCGCCGCGCCCAAGCCTGGCTGGGCCGGCCGCCCAGTTGCCGCGACAGGCGCGCCACCGATCGGTTAAGCTGCCGCCAGAACGCTTCCGGGCGTGACACAAAACTGTCCGCTGCACCCTTTCACACTGCCTGTTCCAAACCTGACATGACTGCCTTCCTGCTGATCTGGAGCCCCAAGAAATGGCCGTGGCCCGAGTTACCCGACGTGGCGAAGCGGGTCGCCGCGGGCGTAGCGGTGGCTGACGTGTGGGGTTGCGGATTTGCCCGCAGCATCCTGCCGGGCGACCGCGTATTCCTGCACCGTGTCGCACAGGAACCCAAGGGCATTTTCGGCTCGGGCTACGTAACGCGCGCGCCATACGAAGTCCCCGACCCGGCGACGAAGCGCGGTTACCGGTTGTGCATCGACTTCGTGTACGACTGGGTGGTCGACGCACACGAGGGTGTCGTGATTCCACGCGAGACGTTGCGTACGCATCCGTTTTCGGTGCAGACATGGGACGCGCAAAGCTCGGGCACTGTCATCAAGCCGATCGCCGAAGGCGCATTGGAAAAGCGCTGGGCCGAACTCACGGGCAAGCGCAAACCGCCAAAGCTCGACACACCAAAGGGACCCACGCGTTCCAGCAAGGTCACGGCCCATGCGGCAGCGGCAGAAAAAAGCGCGGCGGAAGGTCGCGTGGTGACGAAGCCGAAGGCAGCGCCGAAAAAGGCGGCAACGAAACACACGCATGGCGGCTGAGCAACGACACAGCCGCCCCAACAGAGTCAGACACAAAACCCCTTCACGCTGACTCCGGTACAATTTCCCCACCAACCCCCAGCGCCGTGCGGAGCGCAAAAAGCAGCACCCGCGCCGCTGCGCAACCCAAATTCCAGCCCTCACCATGTCCAGAAACCAGACCCTCTTCGACCGCGCGCAGCGCACCATCCCCGGCGGCGTGAACTCGCCGGTCCGCGCATTCCGTTCGGTAGGCGGTACGCCGCGCTTCATCGAGCGCGCGCAAGGCCCCTACTTCTGGGACGCGGACGGACAACGCTATACCGACTACATCGGCTCGTGGGGCCCGATGATCCTCGGCCACGTGCACCCGGAAGTGCTGGAAGCGGTCCAGCGCGTGCTGGCCAACGGCTTCTCCTTCGGCGCGCCGACCGAATCCGAAATCGAAATCGCAGAAGAAATCTGCAAGCTGGTGCCGTCGATCGAACAGGTCCGCATGGTCTCGAGCGGCACCGAAGCGACCATGAGCGCGCTGCGTCTCGCGCGCGGCTTCACGAACCGCAGCCGCATCGTCAAGTTCGAAGGCTGCTATCACGGCCACGCGGACAGCCTGCTGGTCAAAGCCGGCTCGGGCCTGCTCACGTTCGGCAATCCGACTTCGGCGGGCGTGCCGGCGGACATCGCCAAGCACACCACGGTGCTCGAGTACAACAACATCGCGGAGCTCGAAGAAGCGTTCAAGGCGTTCGGCAACGAGATCGCCTCGGTGATCGTCGAGCCGGTGGCAGGCAACATGAACCTCGTGCGCGCCACGCCGGAATTCCTGCAAGCCTTGCGGCGCCTGTGTACCGAGTACGGCGCGGTACTGATTTTCGACGAGGTGATGTGCGGTTTCCGCGTCGCCCTGGGGGGCGCGCAAGAGGTCTACGGCATCACACCGGATCTGACGTGTCTCGGCAAGGTGATCGGCGGCGGCATGCCGGCGGCAGCCTTCGGCGGCCGCCGTGACATCATGGCTCACCTTGCGCCGCTTGGCGGCGTGTACCAGGCGGGCACGTTGTCCGGCAATCCGATTGCGGTTGCCGCGGGCCTGAAGACGCTGCAACTGATCCAGGCGCCAGGCTTCTACGACACGCTCGCCGCCCGCACCACGCGTCTCGCGCAAGGTCTCGCGAATGTCGCACACGAAGCGAAGGTGCCGTTCGCGGCCGATTCGCTCGGCGGCATGTTCGGCCTGTACTTCACCGAGTCGGTTCCGACCAGCTTCGCCGAAGTCACGAAGAGCGACGTGCCGCGCTTCAATGCGTTCTTCCATAAGATGCTCGACGCGGGCGTGTACTTCGCGCCGTCGGCGTATGAAGCCGGCTTCGTTTCAATCGTGCACGACGACGCGATCATCGACGCCACGATCGACGCGGCGCGCGGCGCGTTCGCCTCCCTCGCGGCCTGAGGCCGGCGAGACGCTGAACCCGCCGAGACCCAAGCTCAATACTGCCTAGCCACCGTACCCGACCGGATACCGATGTTTTCGCAAACCGATTTCGTCCATATGGAGCGCGCGCTCGCGCTGGCCAAGCGCGGCATGTACTCGACCGACCCGAATCCGCGCGTCGGTTGCGTACTCGTCAAAAATGGCGAGGTGATCGGCGAAGGCTTCACGCAACCGGCCGGCCAGGATCATGCCGAAGTGCGCGCGTTGAAGGACGCGCGCTCGCGCGGCCATGATCTGCGCGGCGCCACGGCCTACGTGACGCTTGAGCCGTGCAGCCATTTCGGCCGCACGCCGCCGTGCGCGAATGCGCTGATCGAAGCGCAGGTTGAGCGCGTGGTCGCAGCGATGGAAGACCCCAATCCTCAAGTCTCCGGGCGTGGCCTCGCAATGCTGCGCGACGCCGGCATTGAAGTTCGTTGCGGGCTGCTCGCCAACGAAGCGCACGAACTGAACATTGGCTTCGTGTCGCGCATGACACGCGGCCGCCCGTGGGTCCGCATGAAAGTGGCCGCCTCGCTGGACGGCCGCACCGGCTTGCCGTCGGGCGTCAGTCAATGGATTACCGGAGAAGCGGCGCGCGCCGATGGTCACGCGTGGCGCGCCCGCGCGTCGGCAATCCTGACGGGCATCGGCACCGTCAGGGAAGACGATCCGCGCATGACCGTGCGCGCTGTCGACACGCCGCGCCAGCCGCAACGCGTGCTGATCGACAGCCAGCTCGACGTGCCGCCCGAAGCCCAGATCCTGGCCGGCGCACCCACGCTGATTTTCTGCGGCAATCTTGATGAGCGTCATACCGAACGCGCCGCCGCGCTGCGCGATCGCGGCGCGGAGATCGTGCAACTGGCAAACGCGGCGGGCAAGGTCGACCTGCCCGCCATGCTGAAAGTGCTCGGCGAGCGTAATGTGAACGAACTGCACGTCGAGGCGGGCTACAAGCTGAACGGCTCGCTGCTGCGCGAAGGCTGTGTCGACGAGCTGCTGGTCTATCTCGCGCCTAGCCTGCTCGGCATGGACTCGATGAGCATGTTCAATCTGAACGCGCCGGAAACGCTCGAAGACCGCATGCAACTGAATTTCCACGCGGTCGACCGGATCGGCGACGATCTGCGGATTCTCGCGCGCTTTGTGCCCCGTTCCGTGCCGCATCCGGCACCCGAAGCCGGGACCGAGCCCGCCCCCCAACCAACTTCGAATTGATCAAGGATTAGCACGATGTTTACAGGAATCGTCGCGGCAGTGGGCCGCATCGAATCAGTCAACCCCCTCGGCACGGATGGTGACGCGGGCGTGCGGCTGAACGTCGAAGCCGGCGGCCTCGATCTCGAAGACGTCCAGCTCGGCGACAGCATCACGATCCAGGGCGCCTGCATGACGGTCGTGGCAAAAACCGCGCATTCGTTCGAAGTCGACGTGTCGCGCGAAAGCCTGAATTGCACGGCGGGCCTAGGCGAGACCGGCGAGGTCAATCTCGAGAAGGCGCTGCGCGCGCATGACCGGCTCGGCGGCCATATCGTTTCCGGCCACGTGGACGGCCTCGGCACGGTCACGCATTTTGCGCCGGTCGGCGAATCGCACGAACTGCGCGTGCTGGCGCCGCGCGAGATCGGCCGCTACCTCGCCTACAAAGGTTCTATCACTGTCAACGGCGTGAGCCTGACCGTCAACTCGGTTAAAGATCGCGACGATGGCTGTGAGTTTTCGATCAACCTGATTCCGCACACGGTCGAAGTGACCGCGCTTAAGCGCTTGCGCGAAGGCACGCAAGTGAATCTGGAGATCGATCTGATTGCGCGGTATGTGGAGCGCATGGTGAACGCGCCGAAATAACCTGCAACAAAGCCCGCCGCGCATGGGCTGGCGGCGGCGCCTTGCCGCTTTCAACCCGTTCATGCGCCCATCGTTTCATCGAGCATACCGGTGCCGGGCGGCGCAACACCAGTCGGCCAAACGGCCTATACCATCCGGCGGGAGCGACGCCGGGGCGCGCGTGGCGTAAAATACGCGCTTTCCCGAAAAACTCTCCGCCAACATGACGCTCGCCTCCACCCAAGAGATCATTGCCGAACTGAAAGCAGGTCGGATGGTGATCCTCGTCGACGAAGAAGACCGCGAAAACGAGGGCGACCTCGTGATCGCCGCCGAATTCGTCACACCGGAAGCGATCAACTTCATGGCCCGCTACGGCCGCGGCCTGGTCTGCCTGACGCTCACGCAGGAACGCTGCAAGCTGCTGAATCTGCCGCTCATGACCTATCGTAACGGCACGCAGTACGGCACGGCATTCACCGTCAGCATCGAAGCGGCCGAAGGCGTGACCACGGGCATCTCGGCAGCCGACCGCGCCCGCACCATCGCCGCGGCAGTCGCGCCGGACGCCAAGGCCGAGCACATCGTGCAGCCGGGCCATGTGTTCCCGATCATGGCGCAGCCCGGCGGCGTGCTGGTGCGCGCCGGCCATACCGAGGCCGGCTGCGACTTCACCGCGCTGGCAGGCCTCACGCCGGCCGCGGTGATCTGCGAAGTCATCAAGGACGACGGCACGATGGCGCGCCTGCCGGACCTGATGGAATTCGCCAAAGAGCACGATCTGAAGATCGGCACGATCGCGGATCTGATTCACTACCGCAGCCGCACCGAATCGATCGTCGAACGCATTTGCGAACGCACCATGCAAACCGCGCACGGCGCGTTTCGCGCAGTGATGTACCTCGACCAGCCGAGCGGCCAGCCGCATATCGCACTGGTGCGCGGCACGCCGGACCCGGAACACGACACGCCGGTGCGCGTGCACGAGCCGCTGTCGATGCTGGATCTCCTCGAAGTCGGCAAGTCGACTCACTCATGGACGCTGGATGCGGCCATGAAAGAGATCGCCCAGCGTGACCTCGGCGTGATCGTGCTGCTGAACTGCGGCGATTCGAAAGATCATCTGGTTGACGTGTTCAAAGCGTTCGACTCGAAAGAAAAGGCCGAGGCGCTTAAACGCCGGCCGGTCGACTTCAAGACGTACGGCATCGGCGCGCAGATCCTGCGTGAGCTTGGTGTCGGCAAGATGCAGGTGCTGTCGAACCCGCGCAAGCTGGGCAGCATGTCGGGCTACGGCCTCGAAGTCACCGGCTTCGTACCCATGCCGGGCAGCGCCGCACTGGCTCCGCAACAAGGCTGATCCGACCATTCACGCGCTTAAGCGCCAACTCAAAACACTACGGAATTCACATGGAAATCGGACAATACCAACCGAATCTCGACGGCGACGGACTGCGTATCGGCATCGTTCAGGCGCGTTTTAACGAACCCGTCTGCAACGGCCTCGCGGATTCGTGCATCGAAGAACTCGAACGCCTCGGCGTGACCGGCGAAGACGTGCTGCTGGTCACTGTGCCGGGCGCGCTGGAAATCCCGCTGGCGCTGCAAAAGCTTGCCGAAAGCGCGCAATTCGACGCACTGATCGCGCTGGGCGCGGTGATTCGCGGCGAGACGTACCACTTCGAGCTGGTGTCGAACGAAAGCGGCGCGGGCATCACGCGTATCGGCCTCGATTTCGGCATTCCGGTCGCGAACGCAGTGCTGACCACGGAAAACGACGAGCAAGCCGTCGCGCGCATGACCGAAAAGGGTCGTGACGCGGCGCGCGTGGCCGTCGAAATGGCAAATCTCGCCGTCGCGCTCGAACAACTCGGCGGTGACGACGAAGAAGAAGACGAAGAAGAGGAAGAGGCATGAAGAGCGCACGCCGACGCTCCCGCGAACTGGCCACGCAGGGGCTTTACCAGTGGCTGCTGTCGGGCTCGCCCGGCGGTGAAATCGACGCGCAGCTGCGCGGCGCGCAAGGCTTCGACAAGGCCGACCACGAGCATCTGGACGCCATCCTGCACGGCGTGATCCGCGATTCGGAAGCACTCTCCGCGGACATCGCACCGTGCCTCGACCGCCCGATCGAACAGCTTTCACCGGTCGAACGCGCCGTGCTGCTGGTCGCCGCGTTCGAGTTGAAGAATCACGTCGACATTCCCTATCGCGTGGTCATCAACGAAGCGGTCGAACTCGCCAAGACGTTTGGCGGCGCAGACGGCTACAAGTACGTGAACGGCGTGCTGGACAAGCTGTCTGCGCAACTGCGCGCTGCTGAAACGCAAGCGGCTCGCAAACATTGAGGGTAGGCGCGTGACCTGGTCGTGCGTCTCGCGCTAAACATTGACCCGCCGGGCGCCGGCTTGTGCAATGCGGTGCCGCTGGAACGCCAGCCGGTGGAACGCAGCCGCTGGTTTCGGTGGCCACCGGATCGCCCGGCCGCGGATCATCCGCCGGCCGGTTGAACCCCAAGCTGAACAATGCAGCCCCATCTTGGCGGCCGCTTGCAAGGACGCCGCTGCGCGCATGAACCCAGCGCGAGGCGCCGTCCCGCTTTTGCTTCTGAACTGGATTTGATCGTATGAACCCCGTGACCGAACCCTTGGTGCGGCTTGCTGCCCGCGTCGACGCCATCCAGCCGTTCTATGTGATGGAACTGGCCAAGGAAGCCGCGCTGCTCGAACGCGATGGGCGCGACATTATCCACATGGGAATCGGCGAACCCGATTTCACCGCACCCGAGCCGGTCATCGAAGCGGCCGCGAGCGCCCTGCGCCGCGGTGTCACGCAATACACCAATGCGCTCGGCCTGCACGCGCTGCGCGAGGCGATCTCGGCGCATTACGCCGAGGTCTACGGCGTCAGCGTCGATCCGGCGCGGATCGTCGTCACCGCCGGCGCGTCTGCCGCGCTGCTGCTGGCTTGCGCGGCGCTGGTCGATCGCGACGACGAAGTGCTGATGCCCGACCCGTGCTACCCGTGCAACCGCCACTTCGTGATCGCGGCAGAAGGCAGACCGGTGATGGTGCCAAGCGGGCCGGCCGAACGCTTTCAGCTGACCGCCGCCGACGTCGAACGCCTCTGGAACGAGCATACCCGCGGCGTGTTGCTGGCGTCGCCGTCGAACCCGACCGGCACGTCGATCGAACCGGCTGAGCTCGAACGCATCGTCAAGAGCGTGCGGGCGCGTGGCGGCTTTACGATCGTCGACGAGATCTACCAGGGCCTGAGCTACGACGCCAAGCCTGTCTCGGCGCTCTCGTTCGGCGACGACGTGATCACCGTCAACAGCTTCTCAAAGTACTTCAACATGACCGGCTGGCGTTTGGGCTGGCTGGTGGTGCCACCCGGCATGGTCGGCGCGTTCGAAAAGCTCGCGCAGAACCTGTTCATCTGCGCGTCGGCGCTCGCGCAGCATGCGGCGCTGGCCTGCTTCGAACCGGAAACGATCGCAATCTACGAAGCGCGCCGGCTCGAATTCAAGCGCCGCCGCGACTTCATTGTGCCGGCGCTCGAATCGCTGGGTTTCTCCGTGCCGGTGATGCCTGACGGCGCGTTCTATGTGTACGCGGATTGCCGCACGGTCGCGCATCAGGCGGCCGGAGACAGCGCAGCGCTAACCAGCGCGATGCTGCACGACGCGGGCGTGGTGTTGGTGCCGGGCATGGACTTCGGCACGCACGCGCCGAAGGACTACATCCGGCTATCGTATGCAACCGCCCTGCCGAAGCTGGAAGAAGCGGTCGAGCGACTAGCGAAGCTCTTCGGGAGGCACTGACCGGGGCGAGGTATAAGGCACTATGGCTTGAGCGCCTCAACGGGCCCGCCAAGACGGGTTGCTATGCCCCGACACACGTCTCACGACCGCGCCCATGCCGCCGCAAATGCAAGCCACATAAGGAAAAAGGACACCCAAGGGTGTCCTTTTCTATACCGGCCGCTCTCGCGCCAGACGAACTGAGTTAAGCCAACCTCAGGCGCCCAACTCCGAAGCCGATGCGACATGCTTGGGAGCATTGGAGCTGGCGTCGTCCTGCTCGGACATCGGCGTCTTCACCGGCGTTGCCGCGCTCAGCGGATGAGCTGCATCGAGCGTCATCTGCACGCGCTTGCCGCTAGCCGATGCCGCAGCAGCCGTGGTCGTGTTCGACGCCGTCAGAACCGGAGCCTGCGGTGCATTGATCGGTACCTTGCGGCCACGCGCCACATCACGCAGACGGCCACGCTCGGCCATCACCTTGGCGCCGTAGCCGCCGTCGTCCTGTGAGGTCGAGCCGACGTAGAGACGCAGGCCGCCCGGCAGCGAACCGCCGCGTGCGATGCAATCCTTCAGCACCAGCGCACCCACCTTGATGTTTGCAACCGGTTCGAGCGCAGCGCTCTGACCGCCGAAATACTGGAATTTGTCCGAGTGAACCTTGGACATCACCTGCATCAGGCCCTGCGCGCCCACGCCGCTCTCGGCGTACGGGTTGAAGCCCGATTCGATTGCCATCACGGACAGCAGGAGAAGCGGGTCGAGACCGACTTCGCGCCCAGTGTCGAACGCTGCCTTCACGAGCTCGCTAACGGGCTCCTGAGCGACGCGATAGCGACGCGCGAGGTACGACGCCACCAGATCCTGCTCGCGTGTCGAGACCAGCACGCGATCGTCGCGTGCGTCGGCCGAGACGCGCTGCGCCGGGATCAGCCGAGCCAGCGCGGAGACACTCTGCATGGTGCGCGGGTCGAGGCCGTTCAGCGCCGCCACGCCCATACCGGACGTGCCGGTGCCGTCGAAGGCGCCGTCGAAGCTGGTGTTGCTGCTGACGGTGACGTTGTTGTTCGCGCCGCTAGCGGCGTCGCTACTCGTCGAATTCGCGGACAGCGAGTCGTCAGAGGACGCGCCAGTCGGTCCGAAAGCCGGTAGCGGGTGGCCCTGCAGCAGACGGGCGGGACCGGCTTGCACAGCGGCCGAAATGACCGGCATCAGCTTGGCGGCAAGGGGGCCGCGCCAGGCCGGCATCAGCCACAGTGTAAGTGCCAGCACGACGGCGATCCCGCCGACGATACTGAACAGGTGATGACTCATTCGCGTCCCGCGACGCAACGCACCACGCACAACTTGCGCGATACGCTCATCGGGACGCCACGATAACCAGGCGTTCATTCAGATCTCCCATGTTGCATGATCCGCGAACCCCGCCAGTTGAACAGGCGGTAACACTCGTTCGCAGAGTCAAGACATCGCGCGCTCTGTCTGGTTAGGGCAGCAGCGACGTCGGGAAAACGGTATATACCGTTTGTGGGGAGCCATCTTGAAAAGAGGTCCGCGGCATGCCAAAAAAACATGCAGGCGGTGGCTCCCACGCGAAAAACCAGCGTCAGTTGGCGCTGGCGAGAACTGCAGTAAGGCCGTCAGATACCGTGCAGGGGGTCGGTAAACGGTGACGCGTTGCGTCTAAAGGGACCGGGGGCAGTGGTAAAAAGGTTCACGCCCTGCAACCAATGTGGACGGATTCTATGCAGGGTTTTATAGATCGTCAACACTATGAATAGGAAAATCTATAACTAATTGTAATAATGAACAGTGTTCAGTCCGTCCAAAACCGCGCGGCGCGCGCCTCTTGAGCTATCTCGATTAGTCCTCCCGAGATAGCCCATTTGGCCAATCTACGTGCGCGTGCCAACACAGGTAAAATCGACAATTGTTCTGGCACCGTGAAGCCGTGCGGCGCCTTCATTTTTGCCGCTTGCGCGGCCCTCTACCGCACCAGATGAAATACAAAGACCTGCGCGATTTTGTCGGCCGTCTTGAGACGATCGGCGAACTGCGCCGTATCTCGCAAAACGTCTCGCCCGTCCTGGAAATGACCGAACTGTGCGACCGCGTCCTGCGCGCCGGCGGTCCGGCGATATTGTTTGAGAGCCAGCAGCAGCACGCGTTCCCGGTCCTCGGCAATCTGTTCGGCACGCCGCGCCGCGTCGCGCTCGGCATGGGTATCGACGCGCAAGAAGGCGAAGGCGACGGCGCCGCGCTCGAGTCGCTGCGCGACGTCGGCCGCCTGCTCTCCGCATTGAAGGAACCGGAGCCGCCGAAGGGGCTCAAGGACGCGGGGAAACTGTTCTCGCTCGCGAAGGCGGTTTGGGACATGGCGCCCAAAACGGTGAGCGCGCCGCCCTGCCAGGAAATCGTCTGGGAAGGCAATGACGTGGACCTCGGAAAGCTGCCGATTCAGACCTGCTGGCCGGGCGATGCAGGGCCCCTGATTACATGGGGTCTGACCGTCACAAAAGGCCCGAATAAGAGCCGACAAAATTTAGGCATATATCGCCAGCAACTGATCGGGCGTAACAAACTGATCATGCGATGGCTCGCGCATCGCGGGGGCGCCCTCGATTTCCGCGAATTTGCGCTGCAGAACCCGGGCAAGCCCTATCCCGTGGCCGTGGTGTTGGGCGCCGATCCGGCAACCATCCTCGGTGCGGTCACGCCGGTGCCCGACACGCTCTCCGAATATCAGTTCGCCGGGCTGCTGCGCGGTGGCCGCACCGAACTCGCGAAGTGCATCACGCCGGGCGTCGATGGATTGCAGGTGCCCGCGCGCGCGGAGATCGTTCTGGAAGGCTTCATTTATCCGCAGGAAGGCACGCCCTCGCCCGCTCCCGCAGGCGCGCCGCCACGTCCGGTCAAGGGCGCGTCGGCGGCTTACGAACATGCGCTGGAAGGGCCCTATGGCGACCACACCGGCTATTACAACGAGCAGGAGTGGTTTCCCGTCTTCACGGTCGAGCGCATCACGATGCGGCGCGACGCGATCTATCACTCCACCTACACCGGCAAACCGCCCGATGAGCCCGCCGTGCTCGGTGTCGCGCTCAACGAAGTGTTCGTGCCGCTGTTGCAGAAGCAGTTCACCGAGATCACCGATTTCTATCTGCCGCCCGAAGGATGCAGCTACCGGATGGCGATCGTGCAGATGAAGAAGAGCTACCCCGGTCACGCCAAACGCGTGATGTTCGGCGTGTGGAGCTTCCTGCGGCAATTCATGTATACGAAGTTCATCGTCGTGGTCGACGAGGACGTGAATATCCGCGACTGGAAAGAAGTGATCTGGGCGATCACCACGCGCATCGATCCGGCGCGCGACACCGTGCTGGTCGATCGCACGCCGATCGACTATCTGGATTTCGCCTCGCCGGTAGCGGGTCTCGGATCGAAGATGGGACTCGACGCGACCAACAAATGGCCCGGCGAAACCGATCGCGAATGGGGCCGCCCGATCGAGATGGACAAGGCGGTCAAACAGCGCATCGACACCTTGTGGGATGAGTTAGGACTGTAAAAACAGCCTTCGAATCACACCATAGAATTTTTAGGATTCTGTCGGCATCGCAGCGATCCCGTCACCCGCCGGATCGCTCGCGCTCGAACAAGTCTGAATAACAATACTGATGGAGCAGTTGCGCGGATGCATGCCTTTTCAATGATGTCAGATGGTTTTTTTCTGTCGTTGTCGTTGTGTCTGGATATCGGTCTCGTCAACGTCGCGATGATTTCGCTGACGCTGTCGCACGGCTTCAAACCAGGCTTCTGGTTGGGCCTGGGTTCCTGTTTCGGCGATCTGGTTTACGCGGCGCTCGCGCTCGCGGGAATGGCTGCGCTGCTGCAGTTCGAATCGGTGCGCTGGGTGGTGTGGATCGGCGGCGCGGCGATCCTGCTGTTTCTCACGTGGAAGATGGCGCGTGAGGCGCTGTTCCCGGCTTCGGCACCTGCAGTTGCCGGAGAAGCGGATGCCAAAGCGCCACATCTCTCCCCGTGGCGCGGTTTTTTGCGCGGCGTGTTGCTGGCGATGTCGTCGCCTTCGGCGATTCTGTGGTTCGCGGCAGTCGGCGGCGCGTTGATTGCGAAAGCCGGCGCTACCAGCGCGACGACTGCACCGATATTCCTCGGCGGTTTCTTCCTGGGTGGCTTGTGCTGGACAATCTTTATCTGCGGACTCGGCAGCCACGGACGCAAACGCGCCGGCACCGGTTTGCTGCGCGCGTGCCACGTGTTGTCGGCGCTGCTGTTCGCGTACTTCTCGTATAGCGTGATCGTGAACGGATATCGCGATCTGATCGTGCAGACCGCCCAGGTGGCAAGCTAGAAAAAACGGGTCGCCAGGGCGACCCGTTTTCCATCCATTTCAACGTGCACAGCGCGGGCTAAAAACGATCAAGCGACGATCAGGCAACCATCAAGCAACGATCAGGCAGCCTATCAGGCGAGATACTGCGCCAGCTTCGCCAGATCGACGTTGCCACCGCTCACCACCACGCCCACGCGCTTGCCCTTCACCGGCACGATGCCTTTGAGCACGGCAGCCGCTGCGAGGCAGCCCGTCGGCTCCACCACGATCTTCATGCGCTGTGCGAAGAAACGCAGGGTCTCGATCAACTGCTCGTCACTGACCGTTTCGATCCGTGCGACCAGCTTCTGAATGATCGCGAACGTGTAGTCGCCGAGATGCGTGGAGGCAGCACCATCAGCGATCGTGCGCGGTGCCTCGATATGCACGATCTCGCCGCGCGCGAGCGATTGCTGGCCATCATTGCCCGCTTCGGGCTCGATGCCGATCACGGTACACGCCGGGCTCAATGCCGCCGCCGACAATGCGCTGCCGCCGATCAGCCCACCGCCGCCGAGGCAAACAAACAGCATGTCGAGCGGGCCGGTTTCTTCGATCAATTCTTTCACCGCCGTGCCCTGCCCCGCGATCACGTGCGGATGGTCGTACGGCGGAATCAGCGTCATGCCGCGCTCCTCAGCGAGCCGCCGGCCGATCTCTTCACGATTTTCCGTGTAGCGGTCGTAGCTGATCACTTCGCCGCCGTAGCCCTTGGTCGCCGCGACCTTGGCGGCGGGCGCGTCGTGCGGCATGACGATCGTCGCGTGGATCCCGGCAAGGCGCGCCGATAGCGCGATGGCTTGCGCGTGGTTACCGGACGAGTACGTCAGCACGCCTGCTTTGCGTTGCTCCGCGTCGAAATGCGAAATCGCGTTGTAGGCGCCGCGAAACTTGAAGGCGCCCATGCGCTGAAAATTTTCGCACTTGAAAAACACTGACGCGCCCGTGCGCTCATTGAATGTGCTCGAGGTTAGAACGGGGGTACGGTGGGCGACACCTTCAAGACGCGCAGCGGCGTCGAGTACGTCGTCGAAAGTGGGAGCGGGAAGCGCTTGCATCGGCGAAACTCTCCAGAAGCGGTGGCGAAACAGCCATTCTCCCAGCTTCGCCGATGCTTTGGTATGTCGCAGTAAAAACACAAACGGCGCAACCCGGCGATCAAGCCGGCGTTACGCCGTCAACACATCCCTTTCTCTTCCTGCGATTAGTGGCGATAGTAGCCGTGGCCGTAGTGGCCGTAGTAACCACGGTAGCCATGGTGATAATAGGGACGGCCATAGCCACCGTAATACCCACCCACCACGACTGCCGGCGGCGCGTAATAGCCCGGCGCGTACACCACCGGCGGAGGCGGCGCGTAATAGACGGGCGGCGGCGCGGCATAAACCGGATACGCGGGCGCGACCGGAATGCCAATACCGATACCGACGGAAACGTGCGCCTCTGCAGCAGTAGCGAACCCCACGCCGAGTGCGGCGGCAACAACAAACGGAACGATCTTTTTCACTTTTATTCTCCTGGCGCGGCCCACTAAGGTCGCCGACTTCGCATGCCTTGCATGCTATGAAATCAATGTATCGAAAAAGACCGGGCATAGATGTTCGCATTTGTTGCAAATTGCAATCGGCAGCAATAGGTCGGAATTTGCATCGGCGCGGCCCCGCGCGGACACGCCGTGTAACGGGCTGAGAACCAAGGGTTTGCCAGCGGTCGAGCGGACGCGATCCACTGCTTTGCGGCTCTTGTGGCTTCCGACACTCACTTGTCAGTAATCTTTGATTACAAATTAGCTTCAATCCTGACAGCGCAAATAAAAAATGCCCGGCGCAATCGCGCCGGGCATTCCTTACTCGTGAGCAGACGGTCTTTTAGCCTACCTTCACATAGGCGAATTCTCTGGAGACGTTAGGCGGCACATACGCGCCGCTGATGCATACGCGTGGCGTCAAGCGCTTCTTCTGATCCCACCAGCGACGGCGCTGCGAGTGCGTCAAGAACCGCAAGTGCTTTCGGTAAGAAAAAATATTCATCGTTACCTCCCGAATCTAACTGCGAGACGAAAAACCCAGAACAGCAACTGCCAAACCGGCTCAAGAAGAAATTGTGAGCAGTTTTCGGACCCGCGGGGCGCGCGTGCCCGGATGACCGACCGGAGCGCTCATATCGCACGCGCACTGATCAGAGGAATGCCGGCACCGGGACACGCCAGCGCCGGGCGGATGCGCGATACTTCTGCTTTCCCGTTCAAGTATCCCGTCTGGAGCAGGCAACCATGTCCCAGCCCTCTCTGCCGCGCCTCGGCTTCATCGGTGCGGGCCGGCTCGCGCGCTGTCTCGCGCTGAGCTTTTCACGCGCCGGCTACCCCGTCACGGCGGTGGCGAGCCGCACGGCGGCCTCGGCCAGCCAGCTCGCCAGTCAAATCGAGTATTGCGCGGCGTTCGACGATCCACAACAGGTCGCCGACGCAGCCGATGTCATCTTTTTAGCCGTTCCCGACGACAGCATCGGTACGACAGCGCACACACTGCGGTTCGCGGCGGAAGCGGCAGGCGGCCCGCACGGCAAAGCGCTCGTGCATTGCAGCGGCGCCTCGCCGGTGGAATTGCTGGCCACGGCGCGCGACCAGGGCGCCTCGATCGGCGGCTTTCACCCACTGTACCTCTTTAGTGGCGATCTCGCCGACCTCGAACGGATCGCCGGTTGCTCAGTGACGATCGAGGCCGGCGGCGCGCTCAAGGACGCGCTGACGGCACTGGCCATCGCCCTGCGCTGCCATCCGCTGTCGATTCCAGCGGGCGGCCGCATGCTGTACCACGCCGCCGCGCATTACGCCGCCAGCTTCGCGCTGTGCAGCCTCGCTGAATGCGTCGCACTCTGGCGCACGCTGGGCTTTGCCGAAGACGACGCGCTGCGCGCGCTGCTGCCGATGCTCTCCGGCACCATCGAAACCGCGCGCGACAAGGGCCTGCCTAACGCGCTCGCCGGCCCCGTGTCGCGCGGCGATACGGGCGTGGTGGAGAAGCAGTTGGCGTTGCTGGAAGGCCTTGGCGGCGACCATGCCGCGCTGTACGGTTTGCTGTCGCGGCGCGCGGTCGGACTCGCCGAACGCCGCGCCAAACCGCCCGCCGCGATCGAGGCGATTGCCGAGGCGGTGGAAGAATCGCTCAACCGGTCGCTGAATCAGGCCGCAGCAGGTGCAAGCGTCAAGTAAGGCGTGATAATGTGACGTCCGGCGCCGCGCGCAATCCGCCAGCGCCGCGCTTCGGGACCAACAGACGAGAACGCACAATGATCAAGGTCAGCATCCTCTATCCGTATCGGGAAAACGGCCACTTCGACGTGGACTATTACTGCGTCACACACATGCCGCTCGCGGCCAGGCTGTTCGGGCCCTCGCTGAAAGGCTGGTCGGTCGATGTCGGCATCAACGCCGGGCCGCCGGGAACGCCGCCGCCGTATGTCGCCGCAGGTCACTTCGTGTTCGATAGCGCGGACGACTTCTACAAGGTCTTCAAGCCGGCTTCGGAGCAGTTGGTTGCCGACATCCCGAATTACACCGACGGTGGCAACGGCACGATTCTGATCAGCGAAATCAAGATTTCTGTGTGATGTCGCGTGGCTGGGTGCAGCTTGGCGGCACGCAGTTCGCCGATCAGGCTGCCTCGAACATCTGGAAATTGATCCACCGCGTCCCCACTTTGACGCGTAGCGCGCCCTCCCGCGGGAACGGCGCAGGCATTCCAAATGAAACCGCCGGCGCACCGATCGGTCAGCGCCGGCACCCCGCGGCCGATCGACGGCCGCCATCCGAAGGATAAGGACACGAGATGTTTGGCGATATCGCCCGTTTTCTGCTCAATACCGTCTTTACGCTGTTCGGCGCCGCGTTGCTGTTGCGCGCATGGCTGCAGGTCGTACGCCTGCCGCCGTACAACCCCGTCTCGAACGCCGTGCTGCACGCCACCAACTGGATCGTGCTGCCCTTGCGGCACATCCTGCACAGTACCCGCAACATCGACTGGGCGAGCCTGGTCGCGGCGCTGCTCGCGGCAATCGTTTATGTGGTGCTGATGGTGGTGCTCACGGGCGCCGATCCGCTGACCCTCGTGCCGACCTTGCTGATCGTTGCTGTGCTGACGCTCATCAAGTGGGCGCTGAATCTGATCATCTGGATGACAATCCTGATGGCGCTGCTATCGTGGCTCAATCCGCGCTCGCCGGCCATGCCGATTTTGTACCAGTTGACCGCACCGTTCCTGAATCCGCTGCGCCGCGTGGTGCCGCAACTCGGCGGCATCGACCTTTCGCCGATTCTGCTGTTCGTGATCGTGCAGGTGCTGCTGATGGTGGTGACGCGTGCGGCCGTTCAGTTGACCTACTTCGTGATCTGAACGGCGCTCCGTGCGCCTTGTAGACAGGGGTGGCAGCAGCGCGATTTGCGCTACCCACCCCTTCCCGAGTAGAATCATGCGCTCTGCGGGCGTCGTATAATGGTAATACCCTAGCTTCCCAAGCTGCAACGGCTTGAGCAAACCCACTATTCATGCGGGTTTTAGACGCGGGTTTCCGGGAGGCACCACTGGAAACCACGTGTCATGCGGGTTTGACGGCGACGCCAGTTTTCACCCCAGCACATCAAGTCAGAAGCTAATAATCTACGCGGCACCCTCCGACAATCAGTCCTCCCTCAGCCTTGTAGCGGCTAAATGCGGACCAGTAGCCTTCGCTCGACACGGACGCAGAAATCCACAACAATCACAGCGGATTTTATTTGACAACCGCCTCAGCCTATCTCGATGAAGAACGGGTGATGTAGTTTCGAGAACCGCAATTTGTGAAATATGAATAACCTACCTGATTCAGTCTACGTTGTATTGGCTACTGGTCTGACGACTATCGCTGCTGCAGTCGTTACGACAATAGTGACTCAGTTTTTTCTTGCGCGTGCTGAGGCTAAAAAAGCTGTTCGCGAAGACACTCGGGAAGCTAAAAAACAACAAACAGAGTGGCTATCAAAGCAGCGCGAAATCAAAGCGTTAAAGTTGGGAGAGCTTTGGCTAGCGGTAGATTTGGCCCGAGAGCGTCTTGCCGATGCCGGGATCCAATCTCAGACAGGAGATCAAATCTTGCCGCCGCCACCGAAGGACTCGGCCGCAAGCGCCACCAGCGCGGCATTTAGCATTGCTCTATTGCATTTTCCTGAGCTGCGGCCGCTGGTCTACGCGCTTCACGCTGAAACAGCAAAGTACGAAACTGGTCTATGGTTTCATAGACTGGAGGATGAAGATGCTATGTTAGATCGCTGGTCAGCGATCAGGACTGAGCTTGCGGATGCCGTAGAGACAGCTTCGCGCAACTTGCAGCAACACTAGATATTAATTTACTGACATCAATAACGCCCTCGCTCTCGCTACGTCAGATAAGCCCGCCCCCCAGAAGAAGAAATGGTGTGGTCGGTGCGTCGGCAAACGGGGTACGGGTAAGACCTGCCTACGTTATCGACATGCCACTTAATAACGCTATTGACTATGCTACGTACCTTGCAAGCGTAAGGACAACGGCATATCACACCGATACTGTACCGATCTGATGATGCTTATACCGATGGACCGCGAGGTCAGGTTGTATAAGCCGGTGCATCTTGATTTCTGAAACTACGAAGTCACCACGGAACAGTTGAAATGTCGCCAACACTGACGTGAAGCGCCTTGTCTGTCACGCCCGCTCCTTTAGTGACCATCGGAACCAACAGCAATTGCTCGCGCACGGAATCGATGCGTCGCTTCAGTGCGAGCCCGTCCGTAGGGTGGAAACGTGCAAGCATACTGACCCGACCTGTGACGGAGGGTAAAAGCGCTCGCGCCTCCGAAAAAGCGCCAGCCGCGAATGTCAGTTCGAGCTTGTGTACGGCAGCGCGAATCTGTCCTCGCTGCTGACCTGACAGGCTGGGATCCCCATTGACACCAAGCTTCGTTGCTGTGATGCGGCCGCTCGCCGTCTGGATTTTGTGTTTCGACCGCTTGGCCGAATAGCCGTGGCGTGCCAGCATTGCGTACACGACCGCAATCACTGACTGCTTATCGGCATGAGCAATGCCAGCGCTGGAAGAAACACAAACATCATCGACATATCGCGAGTATCGTAATCCTCGAGACGCCATCTCCGCACGTATCGCTGGCTCGACGCGCCAAAAGACGAGATTCGCGACATGCGGACTTGTGATGGCCCCTTGCGGGAGAGCGCCATCTTTGATGCAAAGAGCAGTTAGGCACTGCGCCACGTCGGCCGAAAAACCGAAGAACTGCGACCAGACCTCCTGCACAAGATGCTGCGTGGTCGAAGGAAAAAATCCTTGTATATCTTCGCTAATCAGGATCTTTGAATTGCGATGCAGCAGCGCGTTCGTGCGATAGTCCTGCCCCTTCACGCTGCCAGTCAGGTAGGTTGGAAACCTTACCCGATCGAGAATGGCCCGCTTGATCCGCCGATGAATGTCCTTCAACACCGGCTTCGCATCAAACGTTTCGCGAAAGGTACCGTCAGCTTTTTCAATCTTGTCCGCGACGCGGTAAAGAGAGGAAGCTTTGGCGGCAACTGCAACGAGGTGCTCGGCTGTTACACCCAGCGCTCGCGACAATGCCGCCATACTTTCTATGGGAGCAGCCGTGTACCTAGGAACCTCTAACCGGTTCATGTGTATCACTCAGTATCTCCAACGCCGCGCGGGCGAGCTGACCGGAGAGTTCTTTGTCCATACCGGCAAGTTCCTCTCGGTCTGATCCCAAAAAGAATAGAATCTCCGTCGGGATGCGTAACGCTCCGGCAATACTTTTCAAAGTGGATAGCGACGGATCCCTCTGATTGCTTTCCAGCATGGAAAGGTAAGAAATCGAACAACCCGCAAGTCCAGCTAATTCAGCCTGTGACAACGACCTACGAGTCCGACACATCTTGATAGCCTGACCCATGTTCATAGTGCTCACCCAATCAACTGTGGGGCTTGCCGTGACTTGGCTTTACTGCCAACGATCCATCAGATCCGTGATGTTAGTCACGATCCTCAAGACCATTGCGAAGATGCGAAAAACTCGGTCTTCGAGTTCTCCACGCCGAACAATTTCGAGGCGTTCGAACTGCTGTTTCAGCAATTCGAGTACATCATCGAGTTCCGCCAGTACACTAGCGTCGAGTTGGCTGTGATAGATCTCGCGCAGCTTTTGCAGCGTCGCGATTGCTACTGTTAAAGCATCTTTCTGCATTTCGCAGCTCCCAGAACGCGGCGCCACCGCCGCTGTCCCGTATCGGCGTAGTCCAACGTTCCTCACGGCGAATGAATCGAAAGGAGCCAACCGACGCGCAAGCCCAACACCAGTCCCTTCGGCTAAAGGAAGTCCCATCGGTCGTCCCACAACGGAACGGCGTTTCGGCTTCCTCGACGCGGCCGTACCCGACCCGCGCACCGATACCTCTCTAACCCTGGACGCTAGAGCCGCCCATTCCGCGTTCTGCCGGACGGGCAAATGCACAACTGATTCCTCGACGTGATGGGAAAATGCCACTGCTCACCTAGGCGATACGCCTAGCCTGCGAGAAGCAGTAGACCACGAAAAATCAACACGCGCAATGCAAATGTTCACTGTGTGTGAATATTTCGACGAATTCACTAATTGCCCTTTTCGTCAGACGAAAAAAAAGCTCCCGAAGGAGCCCTCTGTTCCTGCAATCCGGCCGTCACTTCTTACCCATCGGCTCGTGCTTGTCTTTGATCATCTGGTAGTAAGTGCTCGCTCCCGCCTTCGTCAGCTTCACTTCGGAGATGAACCTCTCGATGATGTCTTTCCGCGTCACGTCCTTGACGGAACGCATCCGCTTGTAGATTTCCGTCGCCAGTTCCATCTTCGTCGGCGTAGCTGGTGCCACCTTCGCTGCGGTATCGTTCGCCGTCGCAGTACCGGCATTTGCCTTCACATCGGCGACAGGCTTGCCCGCTTTATCGTCCTTGCTCACCACACCTTGCTTCTGATCGACCATGATCGCACTCCATTCGTTGAAAGTGCGTCCAGGGTCCAGCAGATCGACCTTCGAGGCAACGGCAAGCAAGCGACCACGACCAGCACGCCGGCGACCAGCGCAAAATCCGACGAGCAACAGTGACAGTTTTCACGTCACCCTTACCCACCACATCACTATCCCCTTGATCGACCGGGAGATTTCGAGCCAGGGCAATAGCTTATTAAGATTCTGTCGCAGGGCCTAACGAAGGACTTCCAGTCCATACCACATGGTAGAGGCCATGCCCAAAGCAAAGCAAAAGACCTGGACAAACGACGGAATACGGATGTTGTTCTCGAATACGGTACTTGGGGCCAGTTTCTTTTCAGAAGAAAGCGTGCCCGTTACCGCCATAAAGGCCCAAATTCCGGCACTCACAGAGATGAGAAGTAAGCCCCATGCCCACTGGAGCTGCCAGAGCTTCGGAATGGCAGCCCTACTAAGTATGCCGCTAGCAAACGACACTTCGAGCGTCAACACCCCCGTTCCGAGGGTAATCAACTGCTTCGTAAGGTCGATAACGGATGCGAAAGCTTCTTTAGTCTGGTCATCAAGGGGCATCGCGCTCTCCTAACGACAGATGGGAAATATCGGACAAAGATCTCGCAGCGCGAGGGCAATCTGCTGCTCATTTATCGTTCCTCCGGAAAATGCGCGTTGACTCTCGAGATTTTCTGCGAGGAGCCGCATTGCCCGCTGGGCTTCCGCAAGCCGATGCGGCTCTCTTTGAAGCTCCGGTGCGGCTTCAGCAATGATGTCACTCAACCCTTGCTTCGCGTCGGCATCAAGGCGGAGATCCTTTGGGAGAGCCGCCCAAAGCGCAGCCTCAGCATCAAAGTTTGTCGGCGTCGCCATCTCAAGTATCCTTCGAGGCCACGTCAAGCGCCTCCAACACACCGCGTAGGTAGCCGGCTGTCACGTTGATCAGCCGATAAATCAGCGACATGGACCATACCTCACTCGCCGCGACGCGTTCATCTAGTAATGGCAGTATAAAAGCGCCGACCATCGAAAATAACGCTCAATTGACAACACGACGGATCCAAAGGACGCCTTCAATTTAACAATGACAATTTATCGCGCAGCAAGCGACCACTCCGCCCGCGCACAAAATGCAGGTCCATCCGGTCGGGTCGTCAAGACATGCTCCTACGCACTTTGGCGCGTGCCTTCTAATACAGTCTTCCAAACAGCTGCTATTCGGCGCGACATTTACAGTTAAATTTTTTACGCGTCCGATGCGATTATGTGAGGTCTGTGACGCATACTGTAGCGCATAGCCAGCATTAGTGACGACGGTATTGGTTGAATCAAAAAATATTCCGTTGACCGTAAACTCCTTGGACGCAGCGGCATTTTCAAACTTGACCACACCGTCGTGATGATCGACGTCTAAGTGCATAAAAACCTGCCAGCTGTTACTAGTCCCGCTCGGCACACCTAAAAAGCATGCATATAATAATTGACCGTCCGGTGTCACGCATACTCCTAAACTTGGACTGCCGAGTGATGCTCCAGGAAACGCTTGCGGAATTCTCGCGACTGCTCGGCTATGCATGCTTTGAAAGTCTGTTTGAGTGATTGGGCGAAGCCGACTAAATCCTGACCCACAGCTGCAGGACATATTGCCCTCCTTGGCTGACAGTTATAATCTGAAAGCGAGCGCGATAAACCGACAAAATTACAAAATAAAGCAAACACAAAGCGCAGCAACTAATAAAACACCTTCCCTAACCTAATTTTTGCATCTATCACCCGCGCTTTTCACGATCGTACGCAGCGAAGAATAAGTAAAAGCCCCCACACAGCGCACAGAAAACTAGCGTAGACGAAATTTCCGCCACCGCAACTTCTCTTTTTGGCAAGTTCAACCAAGAGCCCGGCGCGCAACCACCCTGCAGATATGCATGATAATAATATTACCTAAGCGCACCCCCTCTCGCAGCTGCCGCTCAAGCTAGTGTCGTTTGCAACGGGTTAAATCGGACAATTACCCGCTCGCGTTTCGCCGGCTGACGCAATTCGCCTTGACAATTATGCGGTGTGCTCTAGTGTGAATACGCAACGGGGGGAAGTGCTTGAGTAAGGACAAATTTCTACCGAGCAACCGCTGATGCCTCTAGGAGACAAAGAATGACTGAGTTCATAACGGAAGCAAAACGCAAAGAACTAGAGGATGCCTTTAAAGCATTTACGCCTACCACTCAATCTACGGGTGCGGGCACGGCGTCCACAACAAGTACCCTCGCGGGTAATTTTTGCACGGACTGGCAAAGAACGAAGAGTGTCTTACAGTTTATTGCATCTTTAAGTATGGTTCCCGACTTCGTTAAAAGCGCCATCAGTACAGTAATTTCTGCGGGAGACGTAGTGAGCGGTATTTTATGCAGTCCGTAACCAGATTACCTTACGCAGAATGGTTCGCTTTCAATTAAGTAGCGCAACTATCCGACGAACGGATGGCATTTCAAAATGAACGCAGTTCATACGGAGTACATCATGGATGCAACAATCGATCAACTAAAGAAATCCGGCCTCGTCACCGATGACCAAGTAAAAGCAATGGGCCCTGATGAACGGAAATTGATTGAAAGCTTGACACCCGAGGAGATCAAAGCACTCGAGAGCATCAAAAATAAAGCTCAAGGTACAGTCGGGACATTGCAGGACGGAAATATAATATTTTAAAACAGTATGAATCTCGTCGATATTCTTAGCGCGCGCACCGTCCCATGTCGCGGGGCATATTTAGCGATCACGCGACGGTGCCCATTGTCCTGCGCTCACTGCCTCTCTGAGTCTTCAAACGAAAGCGAAGAACATTCTGCTCAGATGTTTAAGACCTTCGTTGAGACGATGACCCCAGAATGCAGGCCGGACTTCATTCTTTTGACTGGCGGAGAGCCGCTGCTTCGGCCTAAGCTTGTTTCCCAGCTTTCGCACCATGCTCGGAGTGCCGGATGCACCGTTTGTGTTGCGACGGGGATGTTCTTTGCGAGGTCTCCATCGGTGCCCCGCTTGATTCAAACGGCGTTGACCGAAGTGGACATCGTGACAGCTAGCATCGACGAATTTCATGAAAGAGAAGTTTCTCGCGCTTCTGTGTTCCGCGCAGTGCATTGGTTATTGAATCAAGGAAAATTCGTTCACTTTCAGACGGTTACGGATGATCCGGCCTCAATATACCTGCGCGAACTACTAACTGATGTCAAGGCGCATTTTGGCGGGGAAGTGCCCGTATTTGTCGGCAAGCTGTCGCCCGTTGGGCGCGCAGCCGCATGGATGCGGCCGACGTCCAAAAGTTGCCCGTCGGACAGCGGTGGTTGCGGCATGGCATCGTGGCCGGTCGTCACCTACTCGGGCGCGATCGCGGCGTGCTGCAATCAGGATGTCGTGAACGGGCCCATTCCAGCTCACCTCCAAGTCGGGCATGCGGCATACAATTCTTGGTCTGACGTCTGTGCAGCCTTTTCGAGCAGTGCAACGATTCGAGCAATTCGCGTCTATGGCCCGCACACACTCGCTTTCGCGGCCCCCCTTAGTGGAGAGACGACTTACTGCGAAACGTGTCAAGGACTCTCGAGCGATCCCACGCTGACGGGTCGCGCTCGGAACCTAATGGGCAAACCATTTTCGGCCGCTCTGGAGTTAATGGTCGACTCCAATCGGATCGACCCCGGTAATTTCACACTAGCAGGGTACGAAGACTGGCTAGGGAGTACCTATGAACGGTTCAGACGTGGGACTGCGTGAGCCATTACTAACGGCAGCCAACATTGACACAGCGCGTCAAACTGAAGGTCGTGCGGCAGGGCTGTTTCTGACGGATCGCTGTCCAGTCGGATGCTCACACTGCTCTGTCGACTCGCGCAAAGACAGTCCGACTATTCAAGATTTCGCAAAATTCGCACAGATGGTGGAAACACTCGCCAATAGAAATGGCCTACAGCTGGTAGCCATTACGGGAGGCGAGCCGTTTGTTGAACGTCGTGCGATTTCGTATGCCATAGAGTGCTTGGATCGGCATCGGAAGCAGATTGTCGTTTTCACGAGCGGAGTATGGGCAAGCAACACTGTTCCGCGATGGATCCTGTCGCAGTTACAAAAGGTCAACACAGTATTCCTGAGCACTGACGCTTTTCATAACGAGCGCCTAACAGATCAAGCGTTTGTTCGCGCGGCTCGGGCCGTCGCCGATTCAGGATGTTGGATCATTGTTCAAGTGCTAGGCTTTGAAGATATGAACGCAAACGCCCACCGACTTTTAGAATGTGCTTTTGGCAACGATTATGCTCTATATAGCGAAGTAGTCTCATCGAGACCCCTTCCGTATGGTCGGGGCGCGGCGCATTTCAGATTCGACCGTCTGCACAACGCAGAAACGTTCGGCGCTTGTCGTCTTCTGAGCAGTCCGTTGATAAGATACGATGGACAAGTGCTTGCCTGTTGTAACGAGCAAGTCGTTACTGGACAAGGCCCCTCGCGACTGCGGCGACACTGCAAGACTAGCCAGGAAGCCAATAGCGCACTAGATGAGTTCGAATTAGATCCGCTCTTTAGTGCAATGAGGCGAGTTGGTGTAGGCCCTCTCGTATATCATCCGAAATTTACTAGCCTGAAGAACAAACGTTTTAAAAGTATTTGCGACTTGTGCTGGGAAATACAAGACTTGGCAGCCCATGGCGAAATCTCTGATGATGCCATCCTGACTGCGCTTGTAGACAGCCGCAACTAGGAGCCCCTACATGAACGCTTCTTGCATGTTTAGCCCCATTCTGCGAAAAAAATTGGCTTTGGGCTATCCCTTTCTGGCCCAGACGACAGCGCATCTATTTTCGGGAAACGCACCTGAGCGCGTTTTCGCCAACTATCTGATGGTCCTGCATGGACTTATTCGGGCATCGGTGCCGGTCATGAAGGCTGCGGCCGCATGTATCCAAAAAACCCATCGGTCCGGAAGTGACGACCTTGTGCTGAGTTATCTCATCACGCACATAGACGAAGAGACCGGGCACGACGATTGGCTGATCGATGACCTAGCGGCGCTGGGGGTGGAGAGGCAGGAAGTGGAAAAGTATTTGCCATCGGTCCCAGTAGCTTCTCTAGTTGGAATGCAATACTATTGGATACACCATTACAATCCCCTTGTCGTGCTGGGCTACATTGCGGCAATGGAAGGGAATCCGCCCAACCGGGCGGCGTTAGATGCTATGCGGCTAGCAAACGACTTTCCTTTCGCTTCGATGCGGACGCTCTATATGCATTCCGATGCCGACCAACAACACATGCTCGCGCTCGACAAGGTGTTGGACCAAATCTGCGTAGATACAGAATTACGCGACGCAATTACAATGAACGCTTTGTGCACGCTTGACTACGCGGCAGCTGCATTTTTATTCTCAGCGAGAGGTGTGTTCCCGTTGTGATTTCATAGGCTTTCCTTGCGGAACACCACACGCATCCCCTGTTCTATCAAAAGTACTCGCATAACCGGACTGAAATTTTTCTTCGAGACCGCGCTCGACCAATCTCAATCTCGTAACGGCACGCTGAAGCGTCATTTCCTGCAACAGCACCTGCCGTCGGGTCAACAGTAACCGAACTTGCCCGATTTCTCGTCCTTGCTTACCACACGTTGCTGCTGATCGCCCCTGATCGCCCTCCCTTGATTGAAAGTGCGCCCAAGGCCCAGAGAATCGGCCTTCAAGACAACGACAAGCGAGCAGCCCACGACCGTCACGGCGGCGACCACCGGAAAATCCGACAAGTAACAGTGACAGTTTTCACGTCACCCTTACACACCGGCGCTCTATCCGATGGATCTAACGGGGATTTCCGAGCTAGATCATCAGCTTAACTAGGTTCAACAGAGGAACAGCCTGCAGCAAGATCAGACAACTGCACTATTCGCACATGAATACGGTCGAGTCGGCCGATTGCGCAAAGGATGAAACACCTACAGAAGTATGGTTGGCACTCGTCCAGTGGCCCCCTCTCCGCACACCAGAAGATTTTTTCAGAAAAATGGTAACTGTCGAGACAGCGTTCGACAAGTTATGAGGAACTCGCAAGACCTCCACGTCAACCCACTTGTGGGTCTTCAGAATGTTAAGCATTTTGCCGTAAATAACTGGGAAACAGCCAAATAAAGTGCGCCCTCCTCGGCGCCCTTCCCGGAGATTAGAGTGCAAGGCGTCGTATATCTGCTAGATCAACCGCTCAAGACGTTGAAACTGAATGCCTCCCTTGAAGGGAAGTATTTTTTGCGGCCCGTCCACAGCTCAACAATGGCAAGCACTCGCATAGGCGGACACGAGCCGACAATAATCCGTTTTTTTTCAGGCGCAGATCGTGCAATCGTTTTCTGTTTCTGTCCGATAGACAATCCGACAGACGGCGCTGTTGGGGCTGCCTGGCGACGCGCCAACCAATTTGCCGAACCTGATTCTCGTGTCGAAGAAGTTGGACGCTTCGTCTGGTCGAACAACGCGTTCGAAACAACGATTGGTGAAATATCCATGTTCCTGCGTGGCTCCGCTACGCTGACGGAGGATTGCTATCTAGATATCGGTCGCCTGAAAGCAGCGGTTGATGCGAAAGGCATGATTGTGTTTTCATCGGAGCCGGGTGGTGACCGCGCTGGACGCGCCTTAGCGGCCTACATGCTTGGCTTGGCATATCACCGCGTTCTGGAAGAAGCGATCAACGATCTTGCAGAAACATGCCGAAACGGCTCGCTCGAGATTCGCGCAGAACCGATGCACGCTGAGATCTCCCGTTTTTTGGCCAGCTACTATTTCGAAGCACCGGCTCGCGTCGCAACCACCGAAGTTGGTCCGCTGTACGCGGCGATTCGCGACCGATTGCTTCTTGGGCCGCTTTGCCGGGAATTAGTTGACCAACTAGGCCGAATCGCCGAGATTAGTCGGATGCAGCGTACGGCAGCGGAATCCGCCTTTGAAACGAAACTGCAAAGGCGGTTCGCAATCTTCGGTGTATTGATTGGATTGCTTGGGCTAGCTCAACTGACCCAGACCACGCCATCTCAAATTCAGTCATTCGCCGTCGGATGGAAGTCGTTCTTCACCGGTAGCCCGGTGCCGTCGGCCTCACCGGTAGTGCCGACTTCAGAGGCGAAAGAGCCCAGCGAGCATATGAAACCTCAGCAAGCCAGATCAAAGCGGTCGCGCCACGACGTGTCTGAACAAGCGGATCCTCGCTGACAGGAACGGTTCAAGGATTGGCAACAGACGGTCGCTGATAGCTGGCAATAAGCCTCTCGTGTCGACCGCACGACTCCTATCATCGAAAATTAATATCAGACCAGACGTGACAACATCTACCATTCCCCCTCGTATGCTAGAAGCACGCGAAATTGGCGGAGTTCCCATCTTTCGCCCGAGCGAAGCCTGTGAAGCTTTCGTCTACCGTCACGTCAAAGCACGTTTGTTTGAGCAATATGCATCTGGGACTTACACAGACATCGCACAAGTAACGCGAATAGTCAACGCACAGTTCGAGTCATATGATCAGTTGCTCCAAGCTTATCTTCCCAAGGTTGATCATCTCGAGTTCATTGCGTTTTTAATTCAGCAGTATGAGCAATACGGCTTAGCGCACAACGTCTTCCAGCGCGGCAACATGTCCGACGATGACGAAGAACTTTGGCGATCCTATGCAATGAATTCCCGCAGGGGAATTAAGTACCTCATGGAACTGGTCTGCGCTCGCGGTTGGAGCGGAGGAACGAACGTGGGAACACTTGAGGAGCAGGAACAGGCCTTATCGATCCTGTTCATTGCAGCAGAGGAGCTCGTCAGCCTTTATATGCGCAGCGGTTTCTATCACACCATGCTCGACGAGATCAAGCTTGTTTTGGACCAGTCAGAGTTTGTTTATTTTCATGTAGATCAAGATCTAAGCACACCAGCGTTCGATGTTCGCCTTGATGTGCAGGAACAGCGGAAATACATCCCAACCCCGGACTTTCTACACGACAGGCGATGTCACAATGAGGTACTGAGCTGTTGATTTGCACGGAATCCTGACCCGGGATTTGCATTGAATTCTGACCCACCCGTTGGACCAGCTTTGCGGGTTATTCGGTGGGTGTCTGGGTCTTCTTTCTCTCCTTCTTTGGCTGTGTCGTGCTGTTTCTGAAACGATAGCTATCGTTGCCTGTTTCTACAATGTGGCAGTGGTGCGTGAGCCGGTCGAGCAGCGCCGTCGTCATCTTTGCATCGCCGAACACACTGGCCCACTCAGCGAAGCTCAGGTTGGTGGTGATGATGATGCTGGTTCGTTCGTAGAGCTTGCTGAGCAGG
>NZ_JABBGJ010000021.1 GCF_012927345.1 Paraburkholderia polaris | reverse complement strand
ATCGAACCGAGCGAGGCCATCAGCTTGTCGGCGATGTCGCGCGCGCCTGGCAGGTTGTGGTCGTCTTTCTCAGGCAATACGGTGCCGAGCACCGACACGCCGGTGCGCATCACGTCCATCGGGTGAGCGGCGGCCGGAATCCATTCCAGCGCGGCTTTGACGTTCGCGGGCAGGCCGCGCAGCGCCTTGAGTTTGGTCTTGTAGGCGGTCAGCTCGGCTTGCGTCGGCAGCTTTTCGTGGACCAGCAGATACGCGATTTCTTCGAATTCACACGCACCGGCGATGTCGAGAATGTCGTAGCCGCGGTAGTGCAGATCGTTGCCGGTCTTGCCGACCGTGCACAGCGCGGTGTTACCAGCCGTCACGCCGGACAGCGCGACGGATTTCTTCGGTTTGAAGCCGCTATTAGGTTCGTTCCCGCCTTGTGCACCGGCGGTTTGCGTCGTCTCGCTCATCTCCCGCAATCTCCTTTGTGCCTGCTTATTGCTTCTGGTTGAACCGTGGCTTGAAACGCACATTCTGCGCCCGCCTGACGCTGCCGCAGGTGCCGCCCGACGTCATTGCGCGGTGGCGCGTCTGAGGGCCGTCCAGCGCGACAACGCCGGCTGCTGCATTGACCATCGTGTTCATGATGCCGCTTGCCCGTTAGCATCCACTTTCGTGAAGAGCGGCGCGGCGTCTTGCGGGACGGCGCGGCCAGTGGATTGCGCGCGACGCAGCACCGACCAGTAATAGCGATAGCTCGCCCGGTCGTGCAGCGTGTCGTGATGGCGCGTCGGTCCCCATTGCGCGGACTGGGCGGCCAGTAGAATTTCGGTAGCGGTGACGATTTCTTCGTCGCGCGGTGCGAACGCGGCCACGATCGCTTCGATCTGCGCCGGATGGATGCTCCACATGCGCGTGTAGCCGAACTCGTTGCGGGCGCGGGCGGCGTCGCTCGCGACCACGCTCATGTCGCGCACTTCCGTGCTGACGTTATGTGACGGCACCTTGCCATACGCATGGCAGGCCGCCGAAATCTCGAGCTTCGCGCGCCGCACCAGCGGATGATCGAACTGACCGGGCGAACGCATGGCGGTATCGGGAATCGCGCCGTCGTGCGCGGAAACGAAGTCCATCAGGCCGAAGCTCAGCGCCTCGACGCCGGGGAGCGCGGCCAGATCGAACACGCGCGTCAACGCGCCATGGGTTTCGACCAGGAGTTGCACCGGCACTGGTTGCGCAATGCCGAGTTCGCGCCGCGTCGCCTCGATGAACGCGACCATTTCGGCGGCATCGGGGACGTTGCGGATCTTCGGGAGGGTGATGTAAGCAGGCGCTCGCTTTGCGGCGCGCAGAATGAGACGGACGTCGTCACGCCAGTGCGCGTGATCGAAGTCGTGAATCCGCACGCCGACGCGACCGAAGCGGTCATGCTCGCTGCCCAGCAGCGACGCGACCAGTTCCGCGTGTTCGGCTTCGCGGCCGACCTGCGCGCCGTCTTCACAATCGAGCGTGACGTCGAACACCGGGCCGAGCTGTTGCTGCAATGCCAGCGATTTCAGCATCAGCTTCTCGCTGCCGGCGTAGTGATCGCAGGCAGGCAGCACAGCGGGCGGCACTTCGCCGTCAAACAGCACTTCGGCGGGTGTGAGGGCGCGCATCTTCGGCGTCAGGATTCTGGATGGTCGGGTGGGTAAATCGGATTCGGACGCGTTCTGCTCGGCGATCAGCACGCCGTGATGCAAAGCGCGTTCGAATCAGAGGCGAATACTGGCACGACAAATTGCTGAATGAATCGCAAAGTGGAGCGCCGTGCCTGCATTCGCACGTAAAAAACCGGAACCCGCCGCGGTGACGCTTCGGAGTTCCGGTTCGTCTGCATCGGGGCTTAGCCGAGCAGGTGTTGAACGCCTTCGCGCTCTTCGAGCAACTCGTTCAGCGTGCCGTCCATCTTTTCGCGCGAGAACGCGTCGATTTCCAGACCTTCAACGCGCTTGTACTCGCCGTTTTCGCACGTAACCGGTACACCGTAGATGATGTCTTCCGGAATGCCATACGAACCGTCCGACGGGATACCCATCGTGACCCACTTGCCGTTCGTGCCGAGCACCCAGTCACGCACGTGGTCGATTGCAGCGTTAGCTGCCGACGCTGCCGACGACAGGCCGCGCGCTTCGATGATCGCCGCGCCGCGCTTGCCGACGGTCGGGATGAACGTGTTGCGGTTCCATTCTTCGTCGTTGATCAGCTTGGTCAGGTCTTGACCTTCTGCCGTTGCAACGCGGAAGTCCGGGTACATGGTCGGCGAGTGGTTGCCCCACACAGCCAGCTTTTCGATCGAAGCGACCGGCTTGCCCGACTTGGCGGCCAGTTGCGACAGCGCGCGGTTGTGGTCCAGACGCAGCATGGCGGTGAAGTTCTTCTTCGGCAGATCCGGCGCCGACTTCATGGCGATGTAGGCATTCGTGTTGGCCGGGTTGCCGACCACCAGCACCTTCACGTCGCGGCTGGCGACTTCGTTCAGCGCCTTGCCCTGAACCGTGAAGATTTCTGCGTTTGCCGACAGCAGGTCTTTACGCTCCATGCCTTTCGAACGCGGACGTGCGCCGACCAGCAGGGCAACGTCTGCATCCTTGAATGCAACCTTCGGGTCGTCAGTGATCACGACGCCCGACAGCAGCGGGAATGCGCAATCATCCAGTTCCATCACGACGCCTTTGACGGCGCCTTGAGCTTGCGGGAGGTCGAGCAGTTGCAGGATAACCGGCTGATCCTTGCCGAGCAGATCGCCATTGGCGATGCGGAACAGCAGGGAGTAAGCGATTTGACCTGCGGCGCCGGTGACGGCAACGCGCTTTGCGGGCTTAGCCATTGAGAAATCTCCAGGACGATGCGTTAGACGCTAGGGAAAACGCCATTCTATATGCGCGTTCAGCGAAGCGTTGTGAAACACGGCGGAATTCACTGTTCGCGTACGGCCTCGGAATGTACCGGGGCTGTGCGGCGCGCTGCGGCAAGACCGCCATGCCGGAAACTTGTACTGCTGGGCGGGGAGCGGGGCATGTTGGTACCGGGTCGCCGCTGCACGGTGCGGGCTCCTGCAAACAGCGCGTTTCGGCAAGCGTCTGACCAACGAATGGCGGCGGATCGAAACCTGGACTGCGTGGGAACAGCATGGTGCAGAGTGGCTGCCGGTGCGCTACGGCGTCGCATTGCACAGTGCAAAACAACTGCCGAAAAACCCGCAAACCCTTGCTCGACAGGGAGTGTAGGAGTCGTCAGGCACAAAGTCAACATTATCTTATGTCTTATATAAGACATATCTGTTGAGGGGAAAACCCTAGACGCGGCACGGCCCTTTATGATGAAATGCGCGGATGACTTCGAACCAGGTGAACACCGCGAATCCGAACGGCCATGGGGCCGCGGGCGAGGGTGTATCCGCTGCCACGCCCGCTACGTCGCCCACTTTCAGCCCCTTGTATCAGCAGATCAAGGGCTTGATTACGCAGAGCCTCGAAAGCGGCGAGTGGAAACCTGGCGAGATCATTCCTAGTGAAGTCGAATTGGCGGCCAGATTCAAGGTCAGTCAGGGAACAGTGCGCAAAGCGATCGACGAGCTTGCTGCCGACAACCTGCTGGTGCGCCGCCAGGGCAAGGGTACTTTTGTTGCAACGCACAATGAAGACCGCGCCCAGTTTCGCTTCCTCAGATTACTGGCTGATGACGGCGCGGAACACCCGCACGTCAGCCGCCTGCTTGAATGCCGGCGCTTGCGCGCTTCGGCGGACATCGCCCGGCAACTCGATCTCAAGCCCGCCGATCCGGTGGTGCTGATCAAGCGCTTGCTGCAGTTCGACGGCGAAGTCACCGTGCTCGACGAAATCTGGTTGCCCGGCGCGGTGTTCCGCGGGCTCACGCTCGAGCGGCTGTCGGAGTATAAAGGTCCCCTCTACGCGATGTTCGAGACTGAATTCGGCACACGCATGATCCGCGCAACGGAGAAGATCCGCGCGGTTGCGGCCGAGCCTTCAGTGGCTGATCTGCTGCATGTGCCGGCGGGTTTTCCGCTGCTTTCGGTCGAGCGCGTGTCCTATACATATGGTGACCGGCCGGTTGAGGTGCGCCGTGGTTGGTATGTCACAACCGGGTATTACTATCAGAACGATCTGAGCTGAATCGGGATGAAAAGGGCGCCGTGTCCCACGCGCGCGCCTGTTTGAAGGCGCCTTTATCGCGCACGCTGTAACGGACCTGTCGTGGTTTTCGCTGCAGCGCGATATAAAAAGGCGCTAAAATTGCGGATTAGTGTGACTACATAGTAGGGGTCTAGCATGGCTGAAGCCGTAAAAAAACCGAGGCCGGAATTCCGGAACATCGGTATCGGGCAGATTTTGACGGCATACCGTCTACCGCTAGCGGGGCGAGTGTCGATCTTGCACCGCTTGAGCGGTGGTCTGCTTTTTGTTTTTCTTCCGTTCCTGCTGTACCTCTTTGATCAGAGCCTGACTTCCGAACTCAGTTTCGAAGTGTTCAAGGGCTTCCTCTCCAACATCATCGTCAAGCTCATCACGCTCGTTCTCGCGTGGGCCTTCCTGTTTCACTTCTGCGCTGGTGTCCGTCACCTGTTCATGGACACAAGCCACGGCCTCACGACCAAAGAGAAGGGCAAGCAAACCTCCATCGTGGTGCTGGTCGTTTCGTCGCTTCTGACGATTGCTTTTGCGCTCAAACTTTTCGGAGCATTCTAAAAAAATGGCAGCTAATAACCGAATCGGTCCGAAGCGTCTCGTCGTCGGCGCACATTACGGTCTGCGCGACTGGCTCGCCCAGCGCATTACCGCCTGCATCATGGCCGTCTACACGGTGATCCTGCTCGCATGGTTCTTCGGCGCGCGCGATTTCTCGTATGACGGTTGGGCCTCGATCTTTGCAACGCAATGGATGAAGCTCGCCACGTTTGTCACGCTGCTGTCGCTGTTCTATCACGCGTGGGTTGGTATCCGCGACATCTGGATGGACTATGTGAAGCCCGTTGGCACGCGCCTGTTTCTTCAAGCGCTGACGATCGTCTGGCTGCTCGCATGTGCGGGCTACGCTGCGCAGATTCTCTGGAGAGTGTAAAAGAATGGCTGCAATCAAGAATTCTCTGCCGCGTCGCAAGTTTGACGTGGTTATCGTCGGCGCAGGCGGCTCGGGGATGCGCGCTTCGCTGCAACTCGCGCGCGCCGGCCTGTCGGTTTGCGTGCTGTCCAAGGTGTTCCCGACGCGTTCGCACACGGTCGCTGCCCAGGGCGGCATCGGCGCTTCGCTCGGCAACATGAGCGAAGACAATTGGCACTATCACTTCTACGACACGATCAAGGGTTCCGACTGGCTCGGCGACCAGGACGCGATCGAGTTCATGTGCCGTGAAGCACCGAACGCCGTGTATGAGCTCGAACACTTCGGCATGCCGTTCGACCGCAACGCTGACGGCACGATTTACCAACGCCCGTTCGGCGGCCATACCGCCAACTACGGCGAAAAGCCGGTGCAACGCGCTTGCGCGGCGGCTGACCGTACCGGTCACGCGCTGCTGCACACGCTGTACCAGCAAAACGTGGCTGCCAAGACGCAATTCTTCGTCGAATGGATGGCGCTGGATCTGATCCGCGACGCCGACGGCGACGTGCTCGGCGTGACCGCGCTGGAAATGGAGACCGGCGACGTTTATATCCTCGAAGGCAAGACCACGCTGTTCGCTACGGGCGGCGCGGGCCGGATCTTCGCAGCATCCACGAACGCGTTCATCAACACCGGTGACGGCCTCGGCATGGCTGCGCGTTCGGGCATCGCATTGCAAGACATGGAATTCTGGCAATTCCACCCCACCGGCGTGGCCGGCGCGGGCGTGCTGATTACCGAAGGCGTGCGTGGTGAAGGTGGCATTCTGCGTAACTCGAACGGCGAGCGTTTTATGGAACGCTATGCACCGACGCTGAAGGACTTGGCGCCGCGCGACTTCGTTTCGCGTTCGATGGACCAGGAAATCAAGGAAGGCCGTGGCGTGGGTCCGAACAAGGATCACGTGCTGCTCGACCTGTCGCACATCGGCGCCGAGACGATCATGAAGCGTCTGCCGTCGATCCGCGAAATCGCCATGAAGTTCGCGAACGTCGATTGTATTAAAGAGCCGATTCCGGTTGTGCCGACCATCCACTATCAGATGGGTGGTATCCCGACGAACATCAACGGCCAGGTCGTTGGTACGTCGAGGGATCATAAGGAAGTCGTCAACGGTTTCTACGCAGTGGGCGAATGCTCGTGCGTATCGGTGCACGGCGCAAACCGTCTCGGCACGAACTCGCTGCTCGACCTGGTGGTATTCGGCCGCGCGGCCGGCAACCACATTGTCAAGCACGTGAAGGACATCAAGGAGCACAAGCCGCTGCCGGCCGACGCTGCTGATTTCTCGCTGGCTCGTCTGAACAAGCTGGACAAATCCACGTCGGGCGAATACTCGCAAACCGTCGCTAACGACATCCGTGCCACGATGCAGGCGCACGCCGGCGTGTTCCGCACGTCGAAGCTGCTGGCCGAAGGCGTCGAGCGGATTCGCGAAGTAGCTGACCGTGTCGACAACATCTACCTGAAAGACAAGTCGAAGGTGTTCAACACGGCACGTATTGAAGCGCTGGAAGTGGAGAACCTGATTGAAGTGGCGCGCGCCACGATGGTTTCCGCCGAAGCGCGCAAGGAAAGCCGCGGCGCACACGCGCAAGACGACTTCGAACATCGCGACGACGAAAACTGGCTGCGCCATACGCTGTGGTTCAGCGAAGGCGATCGCCTCGACTACAAGCCGGTTCAGATGCAACCGCTGACCGTCGAATCCGTGCCGCCGAAAGCGCGTACCTTCTAAGGCACAAGTCAAAGGAATTCAGAAATGGCTAAGCGTACATTTGAAATTTACCGCTACGACCCGGATAAGGACGCGGCACCGCGCATGCAAACGTACGAGATCGAAATCGACTCGCACGAACGCATGCTGCTCGACGCGCTGCTCAAGCTGAAGGCGATGGACGAAACCTTGTCGTTCCGCCGTTCGTGCCGGGAAGGCGTGTGCGGTTCGGACGCGATGAACATCAACGGCAAGAACGGTCTGGCCTGCTTGCAGAACATGAACGACCTGCCGCAGAAGATAGTGCTGCGTCCGTTGCCGGGCCTGCCCGTCGTGCGCGACCTGATCTGCGACTTCACGCAGTTCTTCAACCAGTATCACTCGATCAAGCCGTACCTGATCAACGATACGCCGCCGCCGGAAAAGGAACGTCTGCAGTCGCCGGAAGAACGCGACGAGCTCGACGGCCTGTACGAATGTATTCTGTGTGCTAGCTGCTCCACGTCGTGCCCGAGCTTCTGGTGGAATCCGGACAAGTTCGTCGGCCCGGCTGGTTTGTTGCAAGCCTATCGTTTCATCGCGGATAGCCGCGACGAAGCGACGGGTGAACGCCTCGACAACCTGGAAGATCCGTACCGTCTGTTCCGTTGCCATACGATCATGAATTGCGTCGACGTCTGCCCGAAGGGCCTGAACCCGACCAAGGCGATTGGCAAGATCAAGGAATTGATGGTTCGCCGCGCAGTTTGATATGAACAGCCTCACGCTCCCTATCGTTCGCTGCCCCCCGAGGGGGCGGTCAGTACGCTTGGGGGCGGCCCGGCACGTACTGACATGAACACCGAAACATCGCATCAGTCCGACCCTCTTCGCCGCGCGCGCCTTCGCTGGCGCGCGCGGCGCGGCTTGCTGGAAAACGATCTGATCTTTGAACGTTTTTTCAGCCGATATGAGCATGACCTCAGCGATGCGGATGTAGGCGCTCTCACGCGCCTGCTCGAGCTGAGCGATAACGACCTGATGGACTTGCTGCTGGTCCGCAAGGAACCGGAAGGCGACCTTGCCGACCCGGATGTGATCCGGGTGCTGGAGTTGCTGCGCAACGCCTGAGCGCCGCTAATGTCTTGAGCGCCGCTTGTCCGTTGTTCCCAGGCGTGCAAATTATCGAAACCCTGTTTCCATACTTCGATTGAGGATGTGCTATGACCCCGTCAGATGTTAAAGCCACGCTATCGTTCAGCGACAATTCGCCGAGCGTTGAAATGCCGATTTACAAGGGCACTCTCGGCCCGGACGTGATCGACATCCGCAAACTGTACGGCCAGACTGGCAAGTTCACGTACGACCCTGGCTTCATGTCGACGGCGGCGTGCAATTCGGCGATCACCTACATCGACGGCGACAAGGGCGAGCTGCTGTACCGCGGCTACCCGATCGACAACCTCGCGGAAAACGCTGACTTCCTCGAAACCTGCTACCTGCTGCTGAAGGGTGAACTGCCGAACGAGCAGCAGAAGGACGAGTTCGTCAACACCGTCACGAAGCACACGATGGTGCATGAGCAAATGCACTTCTTCTTCCGCGGTTTCCGTCGCGACGCGCACCCGATGGCGATTCTGGTCGCTGCGGTCGGCGCACTGTCGGCGTTCTATCACGACTCGCTCGACATCAACAATCCGCGTCACCGTGAAGTGTCGGCCATTCGCATGATCGCGAAGCTTCCGACGCTGGTCGCCATGGCGTACAAGTACAGCATCGGCCAGCCGTTTGCGTACCCGAAGAACGACCTGTCGTACAGCGCGAACTTCATGCACATGATGTTCTCGAACCCGTGCGAAGAGTACAAGGTCAACGACGTGCTGGTGCGCGCGCTCGACCGTATCCTGATCCTGCACGCTGACCACGAACAGAATGCGTCGACCTCGACGGTTCGTCTGGCGGGTTCGTCGGGCGCTAACCCGTTCGCGTGTATCGCGGCCGGTATCGCTTGTCTGTGGGGCCCGGCGCACGGTGGTGCGAACGAAGCCGCACTGAACATGCTGGAAGAAATCGGCTCGGTCGACAACATTCCTGAGTTCATCAAGCAGGTGAAGGACAAGAACTCGGGCGTGAAGCTGATGGGCTTCGGTCACCGCGTCTACAAGAACTACGATCCGCGTGCGAAGCTGATGCGCGAAACCTGCCACGAAGTGCTGGAAGAGCTGGGCCTGCACGACGACCCGCTGTTCAAGCTGGCCATGGCGCTGGAAAAGATCGCGCTGGAAGACGAATACTTCGTGTCGCGCAAGCTGTACCCGAACGTCGACTTCTACTCGGGCATCGTGCAACGCGCGCTGGGCATCCCGACGTCGATGTTCACGTGTATCTTCGCAATGGCACGTACGGTCGGTTGGATCGCACAGTGGAACGAAATGATTGCCGATCCGGAACAGAAAATTGGCCGTCCGCGTCAGCTGTTCGTTGGCGATACGCCGCGTGAAGCGAAGCCGATTGCGCAACGTTGATCGGGTTTGAGTCTGCGTGGTTCGTAGTGTTGTGATTGCTGCGAACCGGTGCGGAATCAGCTGATAAGAAACGCCCCAACGGGTTCACCGTTGGGGCGTTTTGTTTTGTGGCGCGGTGTACCGGGCGGGACTTTGCGCCGTGCTTCGTGTCGTGGCGTGGCCCAGTTCGTGGCACGGGCCCCGGTTCCATGCCATATCGTGCCGTCAAGCCGGCGCGCGTGCCTGGCGTCGCCGGGTTCGATCGAGCGAAGGCGGACGTATTTCGAGGTTGGCCGGCGTCGCGCCGGCATCCTTCGGCGCGTGCCCGTTGGTTTCGAAAAAACGCCGATACGCGCTTGGCGTCATGCCGCGCGCCGACAGGAACTGTCGATTGAAATTGGCGAGATTCGGGAACCCGGATTTTGTGGCGATTAGCGCGATCGGCCAGTCTGTGCCGGTCAGTTGCCGCGTGGCATAGCCGATGCGCAGCCGGTTCAGATAGCGCCCGACACTTTCGCCCACATGCCGCACGAAGTAGCGGTGTAGTGAGCGTTCCGAGAGGTTTGCCACCTCGCATAGTTCGGCGATGCGCAACGGTTCGTGGAAACGCCGATCAAGCAGGTCGAGTACGCGATTCAACCGCTCCGCTTCCGACGCGCTACCGCCTGGCGCGGCAGTGGGCGCGACGCCGGCCTTATGCATGGCTTGCACCGTTTGCATCGCTTGCCCGCTTTGAGCGCCAGGAGCGCGTTCTTGCCGCGTGCCCCGTGCGTGAGCATGCGCAGCCGGCGACGCCAACGGCTCCGATTCCGCTTCAGACAGGCAAGCGAGCACTTCCAGCACCGCGCCCAGCCGCACACGCGGCGACTCATTCAGCAAGGCGCCCACCTGCCCGCGCATCAACGCCACGGCATCAGGCGCAAACCGCAGCCCCGGCGCACCGCGCCTCAACAGCGTCCGCAACGAAGCAAACTCCGGGCAGCAATCCGCCATCCGCCGCACCCAATCGCCGCTGAACCAGACCACGATCGCCACCTGCGGCTCGCGCGCATCGATCGGCTCTGTCGACGCCCACGTGTGCGGCATATCCGGCGGCACCAGCACGAGATCGTCGCCGCTGTAATCGGCGATATGGTCGCCGATGAAGCGCCGGCCACGGCTATTCATTGTCAGCGTGAGTTCATATTCAGGGTGGTGGTGCCACTCGAACGGGATCTGCGCGAGCTGCCGATGGTAGACGCGAATCGAGCAGCCGTCGGGGATGGTGACGCGTTCGTATTGGGGTTTCACGGTACGCAACCTGGCCGCGAGAAGGAACGGCGGCGAATGTCTGAATTGTATCGGTAATTGGCCGGACAGGATGCATGCCGGATGCCAAAGGTCCCTAATCTGGACGTACTGCAGCCCCACACAAAACCGATGTCAGGAGACAAACCATGCCGCTCGTGATCGACAATCTTCCGGAAGCGATCCGTACCACGAAACGCGCGCTGCGCGCCGCGTTGCCGAACTATGCGCAGGTGTTCAACGAAGTCGAAGGCGCGATCCGGCAGCAGGTCGACGCCATCCGCCGCGACCGTGAGCAGGGGCGCGAAGCGATTCCCGTGTTCGATTACGCGAGTATCGTTTCCGGCGACGTCGACCCCGCCACGATCGCCCGGATCAAGACGCGCGGCGCATGCGTGGTGCGCGGTGTTTTCACTCGCCAGCAAGCCAGCGACTGGAACGATGAAATCGCGCAATACGTCGAGCGCAATAACCTCGACGAGAAGCTCACGCACCGCGCAGAGGACAAATACTTCGGCAATCTCTCGTCGAGCAAACCGCAGATTTACGGCGTGTATTGGTCGAACCCGCAAACGGCGGCGCGGCAGTCCGAGCAGTTGACGAACACGCGCGTGTTCCTCAATCGTTTGTGGACGTCGGAGAGCGAAGGGAAGCAGCACTTCGATCCGGAGCGCGTGCCGGTCTACGCGGATCGTATCCGCCGCCGGCCGCCCGGCTCGGAATCGCTGGGTTTGTCACCGCACGTCGACGGCGGATCGGTCGAACGCTGGCTCGATCCGAATTTTCAGCAGGTCTACCGGCACGTGCTGTCAGGCAACTGGCGCGCGTACGACCCGTTTGACGCCGCCTTCCGTCCCGATGTGCAGGAGATCCCGTCGCCAGCCGTATGCTCGATGTTCCGCACCTTCCAGGGCTGGACCGCGCTGACGCCACAAGGACCGGGTGACGGTACGCTGCAATTGATCCCAATCGCCAACGCGATGGCGTACGTCGTCCTCCGTGCGCTGCAGGACGATGTTCCCGACGACGAACTCTGCGGCGCACAACCGGCGCGTGCACTCTCGATCAAACCTGAATGGCACAGCCTGCTGCTCGAAGCGGTCACGCCGATTCCGCACATGCAGGCTGGCGACGCTGTGTTCTGGCACAGCGACGTCGTGCATTCGGTCGAAGACGCGCATAAAGGCAGCGGCTACAGCAACGTGATGTACATCTCGTCCGCGCCATGGTGCGCGAAAAACGAGGCCTATCTGAAGCGCCAACTGCCGAGTTTCCTGCGCGGCGAGAGCCCACCGGATTTCCCCGCCGATCATTTCGAAACCGACTTTATCGGCCGTGTACAGGAAAGCGATTTGACGCCGTTGGGGCGCGCGCAACTGGGGTTCGATCTCGAGCGCTGAGCCAGAACGTGCGTAGCCGCGTGTGTTGGCGCATGAAGTGCCATGCCGCGCTAACCCCTGAGCTTGCGTGGCGTTGCATCGCGCACGCCACGCAATCCCGTGCCGGGTAACGCCCATACAGGTATCGTCACTACCACCCAACTCACTGTTTTTTATCGGTTTTTCCCTTGATTCATAGGCCCTAAGCGGGGTTCTGCGTGGCATAATCGACCGACACAGTCAGCCCGCAGTCATTACTACTCCGCATACCATGGCACAGACTCTCTACGACAAATTGTGGAACACACACGTGATCCACACGGAAGAAGACGGTACGACGATTCTCTATATCGACCGTCACCTGCTGCACGAAGTCACCAGCCCTCAGGCGTTCGAAGGCCTGAAGCTGGCTGAGCGTCCGGTGTGGCGTATCAGCGCGAACCTGGCGGTGTCGGACCACAACGTCCCCACCACGGATCGCAGCCACGGCATCGCTGATCCGGTCTCCAAGCTGCAAGTCGATACGCTCGATTCGAACTGCGACGCCTTCGGCATCACGCAGTTCAAGATGAACGACCTGCGCCAAGGCATCGTGCACATCATCGGGCCGGAGCAGGGCGCTACGCTGCCGGGCATGACGATCGTCTGCGGCGATTCGCACACGTCCACGCACGGCGCGTTCGGCGCGCTTGCGCACGGCATCGGCACCTCGGAAGTCGAACACGTGCTGGCCACGCAAACGCTCTTGCAAAAGAAGAGCAAGAACATGCTGGTGAAGGTCGAAGGCCCGTTGCCGCGCGGCTGCACCGCGAAAGACATCGTGCTCGCGATCATCGGCAAGATCGGCACGGCAGGCGGCACCGGCTACGCAATCGAATTCGGCGGTTCGACGATTCGCGCGCTGTCCATGGAAGGCCGTATGACGGTCTGCAACATGGCGATCGAAGCAGGCGCGCGCGCCGGCATGGTTGCTGTGGACGACACCACCATCGACTACCTGAAAGGCCGCCCGTTCTCGCCGGCAGGCGTCGAGTGGGATCACGCGGTTGAGTACTGGAAGCAGTTCAAGACGGATGACGGCGCGCAATTCGATCGCGTGGTCGAACTGAGCGCTGCGGAAATCGTGCCGCAAGTCACGTGGGGCACGTCGCCGGAAATGGTCACGGCTGTGGACGGCCGCGTGCCGGATCCGGAACGCGAAAAAGACCCGGTCAAGCGCGACGCAATGGAACGCGCGCTGAAGTACATGGCGCTCGAACCGAACGCGCCGATCGAATCCATCAAGCCGGATAAAATCTTCATCGGGTCGTGCACTAACGCGCGCATTGAAGACATTCGCGCCGCGGCTTATGTCGTGAAGAAGCTCGGCCGTCGCGTCGCGCCGAACATCCGTCTGGCCATGGTCGTGCCGGGTTCGGGTCTGGTGAAGGCGCAAGCGGAACGCGAAGGCCTCGACAAGGTCTTTACCGATGCCGGTTTCGAGTGGCGAGAGCCCGGTTGCTCGATGTGTCTCGCGATGAACGCCGACCGGTTGGATCCGGGCGAGCGTTGCGCATCCACGTCGAATCGTAATTTCGAAGGTCGTCAGGGCGCCGGTGGCCGTACCCACCTCGTGAGCCCCGCGATGGCTGCCGCTGCGGCTATCGAAGGGCATTTCGTCGATATTCGCAAGCTTGGATAAATCGCATGATGAAGAACATGAATCGCACCACTCTATTGCGCCGCTTCGCACTCGGTACCCTGGCCGGGCTATTGCTCGGTCTGGCCGGCTGCAACACGGTGCACGGATTCGGCGAGGACATGTCACACCTCGGCAATTCGATTAGCAACCACGCTAATTAATGAGCGGTTTTTGATTTTTGCCGGCGACGCGCCGGGCGGCTTTCCGGCCGCCACGCGCATCGCCCGGTCTTGAAACAGGCGCAAGCGTCATGGATAAATTCATCGTACACACCGGCGTCGTGGCGCCGCTCGATCGCGAGAACGTCGACACGGACGCGATCATTCCGAAGCAATTCCTGAAGTCGATCAAGCGCACGGGCTTCGGTCCGAACGCGTTCGACGAATGGCGTTATCTCGACCACGGCGAGCCGGGTCAGGACAACTCGAAGCGTCCGCTGAATCCGGACTTCGTGCTGAATCAGCCGCGCTATCAGGGCGCATCGGTGCTGTTGGCGCGCAAGAACTTCGGTTGCGGCAGTTCGCGTGAGCATGCTCCGTGGGCGCTGGAGCAGTATGGTTTCCGCGCGATCATTGCGCCGAGCTTCGCCGATATCTTCTACAACAACTGTTTCAAGAACGGCCTGCTGCCGATCGTGCTGACCGAACAGCAAGTCGATCACCTGTTCAACGAAACCTACGCGTTCAACGGCTTCAAGCTGACCGTCGACCTGGAAGCGCAAGTCGTGCGCACGTCGGACGGTGGCGCCGAATATCCGTTCGAAGTGGCTGCGTTCCGCAAGTACTGCCTGCTGAATGGCTTCGACGATATCGGCCTCACGCTGCGTCACGCTGACAAGATTCGCCAGTTCGAAGCCGAGCGGATCGCGAAGCAGCCTTGGCTAAATCACCGCATCGTCGGATAAACGAAAAAATCATCAAGGAAACTCGCATGAAGATCGCAGTCTTGCCGGGCGACGGCATCGGTCCCGAAATCGTTAAGGAGGCCGTCAAGGTCCTGAACGTGCTCGGCGAAAAGTTCGAACTCGAAGAAGCGCCGGTTGGCGGCGCGGGCTACGAAGCAAAGGGCCATCCGCTGCCCGATTCGACGCTGGCGCTGGCGAAAGAAGCTGACGCGATCCTGTTCGGCGCCGTTGGCGACTGGAAGTACGACTCGCTCGAACGCGCGCTGCGTCCGGAGCAGGCGATTCTCGGTCTGCGCAAGCACCTGCAGCTGTTCGCGAACTTCCGCCCGGCAATCTGCTATCCGCAACTCACGGGCGCTTCGTCGTTGAAGGAAGAAATCGTTTCGGGTCTGGACATCCTGATCGTGCGCGAACTGAATGGCGACATCTACTTCGGCGCGCCGCGCGGCGTGCGTTCGTCGCCGGATGGGCTGTTCGAAGGCTCGAAGGAAGGCTTCGACACGATGCGTTATTCGGAACCCGAAGTGCGCCGCATTGCGCACGTCGCGTTTCAGGCCGCGCAAAAGCGCCAGAAGAAGCTGACGAGCGTGGACAAGGCCAATGTGCTTGAAACGTCGCAGTTCTGGCGCGACGTGATGATCGACGTGTCGAAGGAATACGCGGATGTCGAACTGTCGCACATGTATGTCGACAACGCGGCCATGCAGTTGGTGAAGGCGCCCAAAGCGTTCGACGTGGTCGTCACAGGCAACATGTTTGGCGACATTCTCTCCGACGAAGCCGCGATGCTGACGGGTTCGATCGGCATGCTGCCGTCGGCCTCGCTCGACAAGAACAACAAGGGCTTGTACGAACCGTCGCACGGTTCGGCGCCGGATATCGCCGGCAAGGGCGTGGCGAATCCGCTGGCAACGATCCTGTCGGCCGCGATGATGCTGCGCTATTCGCTGAACAAGGCGGAACAGGCGGATCGCATCGAAACCGCGGTGAAGAAGGTGCTGGAACAGGGCTATCGCACGGGCGACATTTTGACGCCGGGTTGCAAGCAGGTCGGCACCGTGGCGATGGGCGATGCAGTGGTCGCCGCGCTGTAAGGTGCTTTGAAGTAGGTAGTAGGCGCAGGTAGTCATTAGGTCGCTAAACAGTCTTCAAAGCGGCCTTTAAAGCGCGAATTGGCCTCGAAACAGGTCGATTCGCGCGTAATACGGACGATAGCGGCGAATGACGTCGCCGGATTCCGGTTTTCGTGTATATTGTAGCGATGGCGCACACAGCTCAAATCTCCCTGATTTCGAAACTCCACGGCAAAACTGCCCGTGTGGTTGAGCTCGCCATTACCACCACCAAAACGATTACCCCGAAAACGATCACGAAACGCTGATCGTTTGTCGTGCCCGCTCATCTTCCCCGCGCGGTCACTGCGGGCAAAGATGCGGGGAAGTTTCCACTCGAAGGGTATGAAGTCATGAACGTAGGTCTCGTAGGTTGGCGCGGTATGGTCGGCAGCGTCCTGATGCAGCGTATGCAGCAGGAAGGCGATTTCGACTTGATCGAACCGGTGTTTTTCAGCACCAGCAACGCGGGCGGCAACGCGCCGTCGTTCGCCAAAAACGAGACCAAGCTCAAAGATGCGACAAGCATTGAAGACCTGAAGAAGTGCGAAGCGATCATCTCGTGCCAAGGCGGCGATTACACGAATGAAGTGTTCCCGAAGCTACGCGCAGCGGGCTGGAACGGCTACTGGATCGACGCGGCTTCGTCGCTGCGCATGAAGGATGACGCGGTCATCATTCTCGATCCGGTCAACCTCGACGTGATCAAGAACGCGCTGGTCAAGGGCCAGAAGAATTTCATCGGTGGCAACTGCACGGTCAGCCTGATGCTGATGGCGCTGGGCGGTCTGTTCCGCGAAAACCTCGTCGACTGGATGACGGCCATGACGTATCAGGCCGCTTCGGGCGCGGGCGCGCAAAACATGCGCGAACTGCTGCAACAAATGGGCACGCTGTATGGTGCGGCCAAGGAAGACCTGGCTGATCCGTCGTCGGCGATTCTCGACATCGACCGCCGCGTGCTGAGCGCGATGAACAGCGACCGTATGCCGACCGACAACTTCGGCGTGCCGCTCGCCGGCTCGTTGATTCCGTGGATCGACAAGGATCTCGGCAACGGCATGTCGAAGGAAGAGTGGAAGGGCGGCGCGGAAACCAACAAGATCCTCGGTAAGCCTGCCATGGGCACGCCGGGTTCGATCCCGGTGGATGGTCTCTGCGTGCGGATCGGCGCAATGCGCTGCCACTCGCAGGCGCTGACCATCAAGCTGAACAAGGATGTGCCGCTGGACGAAGTGAACAGCATCCTCGCGTCGGGCAATGACTGGGTCAAGGTCGTGCCGAACGAACGCGAGGCGTCGATACGCGATCTGTCCCCGGCGGTGGTGACGGGCACGTTGACCGTGCCGGTCGGCCGTGTGCGCAAGCTGGCGATGGGCGGCGAATATCTGTCGGCCTTCACGGTCGGCGACCAACTGCTGTGGGGCGCGGCAGAACCGCTGCGTCGCATGCTTCGCATTGTGCTCGACAAGTAAAGTAAACTACGCGCTCACGACGCGTAGAAAACTCAAGAAGCGTCGCGCTTGCGCGGCGCTTTTTTCATTGTGTGCTCCGATTATCTTGTCTCTTTCCAACCGCAAAAAAGGGCTGCGCGCTGACGCGCCAGGAGTCCCGATGAACCTTCGACTCTCATCCCTTCGGGCTATGTTTATGCATCAAGGTACGGGCCGACTGACGGCCGTGGCCGCTTTGGCGCTCGCGCTGGCTGGCGCCGGCGTGGGTAGCGCAGTGGCAGCGCCGGGCGACGCCGCGAGCGCGCCGGAGGGCGCCTCCGTTTCTTACGCCGCCGGGAGTCAATATACGGTGCGGCCCGGGCAGTCGTTGAACGACGTGGCGATTGCGGTCACGCAATCGCGCGACAAGGGGACGCTCGCACGCGCTTCGCGCGCGCTGTTCGATGCGAATCCGAATGCCTTCATGAGTCATGACCCGAGCCGGATGCGCGTAGGCGCGCAGTTGACGATTCCGGCACTGGATGCGTCCGGTGCTCCGGCGGCTTCTGCGCCGGTTGCGGGGGCCGCGTCTGCCGCACCATCGGCCGCTACGATTGCGCCTGCTGCCGCGCCGAACGCGGCGGCGGTCGGCGCCGCGAGCGGCGTGGCGCAGGTCAATGCCGCCGCTGCGAGCGCGGCAAGCGCCGCGGCTCGCGCGGCGGCGCCGGCCACGTCTGCGGTTTCAGGGGCGGCCAGCTCAACGGCTGAAGTAAGCCCGGCGGCGCCGGGTAGCTCAACAGCGGCCGGCGCGGTCTCGACGGCGCCCGTAGCGGGCTCACAGGCTGCAGGCGCGTTGCCGGGCAGCGGTGCACATGTTTGGACGGGCGCGATCCAGCCCTCGGCCAGCGAGGCCGCCGAAGGTGCGTCCGCGTCGGCCACAGCAGGCGCCCCAGCGACAGGCACGACCCAGCAGGCATCGCAACCGCGTGCGCAGGTGTCCAGCTTGCAGCAATTGCTTGCGCTGAAAAACCGCGTGCTGATGGAGTTGCAGAAACATGGCATCGGCGGTTCGCCGGTCGCGACGGTCACACCTTCGACGAACAGTGCGCAGCCGGCCGCTGGCGTTTCGTCGGCGGCGGCCGTTTCCGGTCATGGCGGCGCTGCGAACTCCACGTCGAACGACGCCGGCATCTCGCAGACGAATTTGAGCGTGGCGGCGGCGATCGGTGCGGCGTTGGTCGTGCTGCTGGCGGCTTTGCGTTCGCGTCGGCGTAAGCGCGCCGCTGTTGCCGCGGCTGAAGGCTCGCTGGCAGCGGACGCAGCGGCGGCTTCTGCGCGAGCGGCTGGGTCGCAGGATGTCGTTTCGACGCACGATGCGTCGGACGCGAGCGACGTAGCGGCAGCGGGGCATGCGGCGACCTTGGCGACGGCTGACCGTGAGGGCGCAGAAGGTAATGCGGCGGCACGGGAAGTGGCGCAACGCGTGGCAGCGGAGCGCGAAGCTGAAATTCGCGCGGCGGCTGCGCGGGAAGCGGCGCAGCGCGAGGCAGCGGAGAGAGAGATTGCAGAGCGCGCGGAAGCCGAACGCTTGGCGGCGGAACGTGCAGAAGCGGACCGTGCTGCGGCAGAAAACGCAGAAGCAGACAGCTCAGTTACGCCACATACTGCCGCGGAGGGTGCTGAAGCCGAACGCACCGAGGCAGAACAAGCGGCGGCCGAGCGTGCCGCAGCAGAACGGGCCGCAGCAGAGCAAGAGGCCGCTGCCCACCAACCGCTCACAGATTGGCGTGCACAAGATCCCAACGCGTCCCAGCACGCGTCGCAGGAAAGCCACCCGGCGCCCGCACCCATCGAACCTGCGGAACCGAACTCGGAAATTGAACCGGCCGCTCAAAGCGGTTCCACGTCCGAACCTCTTCCCGCAGCACATCACGAAAACCTTGATGGAGCGACCACGGCTGCGAGTCTCGCAGCCGCCGCGGAACTCGGCGCTGAAGCACTGCCGCTGACGCCGCTTGAACCGGTCAACGAGACTTTCCAGCAAGAGGCCCCTCCGCACCGTCTGCAATGGGACGACGAACCGGCATCGGCTGCGCCGGCTACGTCGTTGGCAGAGTCGGCGAACGAGCCGCTCGCTGAGACACAAAACCGTCTCGACACCCCGGCACCGGCCATCGACTTCACGCAGCAGCAGGTCGAGTCGCACACGACTTCGCCATTCGGCCAGCCGTACAGCGAGACGTCGGCGCATCCAGTGCCCGATACGTCCGTGCCGGCAGTGCCCACGGCTCAGGAGGATGCGGCTCACGTCGAACCGACGTACCAGCCGGCCGATGAGCCGCAATCGCAGCCACATCAGCAAGTCGAAACCGCGACGCCCGATGGCGCGCCGAATTTCGAGCCGGCACCCGTCGCGCAAATTCAGCCCGCGCTGTCTGTTCCGACCGAGTTCCCGCGCGACGCCGTCGATGCATTCAGCAGTCTGGATATGCCATTGCCGCCGCGCATCGAATCGACCGACGACGCAACGATAAGCGCACCCGGATCGCTGTCGACGCAGCCGGTTGCATCCCCGGAAACCACCGCGCGGCAAGCCGTGGCGCCGCACGATCCGGATGACGCTCCGCACATCGCCGATGAAATCTCCGTCGGCACCGCGGGCCATGCCGCCGTCGCGGGCCTGGGCGCGGCCGGCTTCGGCGCACTGAAGCTCGATTTCGACCTCGAGTTGCCGCCGAGTCCGGCTCAGCCGTTGCCCGCCTTCACGCGGGCCGATCTCAGCCGCATCGCCCGCAACAAGCTCGATCTGGCCGCCGAATATATCGACCTCGGCGATCTGTCCGGCGCGCGCGTGCTCATCAACGAAGTGATCGAAGCGAACGATCCGGCCACGCGCACCGAGGCCCGTGCGCTGCTCTCGACGCTCGCGCCGTTGTCGTGAAGCGTATTGCACTAGGCGTCCAGTACGACGGTTCGGCATTCTGCGGCTGGCAGTCGCAGCCGCACGGCAAGACCGTGCAGGACGAGCTCGAACGGGCGTTGCGCGAGTTCGCGCAAACGCCCGTGCAAACCGTCGTGGCCGGCCGCACGGATACGGGCGTGCACGGCCTCGGCCAGGTCGTGCATTTCGACACCGAACTCGATCGCACGGACTTTTCGTGGATTCGCGGCACCAACGCCTTCCTGCCGAAGACAATCGCCGTGCAATGGGCCAAGCCGATGCCCGACGCGTTCCACGCCCGCTTTTCGGCGTTCGAGCGGACTTATTACTACGTCCTGTACGTCCATCCGTTCCGCTCGCCGATGCAGGCTACGCGGGCCGGCTGGGTGCACACGCCGCTGGATGTCGACGCCATGCGGGCCGCCACCACCCACCTGATCGGCGAGCACGATTTTTCGGCGTTTCGTTCGTCGCAATGCCAGGCGAAGACGCCGATCAAGCATCTGTATCAGATCGATATGCGGCAACAGGGTGACTTCGTTCATTTCCGCTTTCGGGCGAACGCGTTCCTGCACCATATGGTGCGCAATCTGATGGGCTGCCTCGTCGATATCGGCCGGGGACGCCATCCGGCCGAATGGATGGCCGAGGTTCTCGCCAGCCACGATCGCGACTGTGCCGCGCCGACTTTCATGCCTGACGGCCTGTACCTGGCGCAGGTGGGCTATCCTGAGCAATTCGCCGTGCCCGCGCCGCAGACTGGCAGCGTGCCGTGGAGTACCGTATGGACCGAGCAAGCGCAAACATGAAATCAACCGAAAACCTGGCGGCCGAAGCTCACGTAGACGCGTCGCAGCACAACGCGCCGCATCGCACGCGTATCAAACTGTGCGGCCTGTCGAAGCCGGAAGACGTGACCCAGGCGATCGACCTCGGCGCCGACGCGATCGGCCTCGTGTTCTATCCGCCCAGCTCACGCTCAGTGAGCGTCGCGCAGGCCGTCGAACTGGTGCATGACGTGCCGCCGTTCGTGTCGGTAGTCGGCTTGTTCGTGAACGCGACGCAGGACTGGATTCGCGAAGTCGTCAGCAATGTCGGGCTCACGCTGCTGCAGTTCCACGGCGACGAAACCGCGGAGCAGTGCGAGTCCCTCGCCGGCATTGCGGGTTTGCCTTGGTTGCGCGCGTTGCGAGTTGCGGCGGATACTCAACCGGCAGATTTGGTAAAATCAGCGCTTAACTATTCAGCAGCCAGCGGCCTTCTGTTCGACACCCATGTCGAAGGCTATGGCGGCGGCGGGAAGGTTTTCGATTGGTCACTTATTCCAGCAGAGCTCGCGCGTCGGGCCGTTTTGAGTGGTGGGTTGAACGCGCAAAACGTCAGTGATGCGATCCATCGCGTGCGCCCGTACGCGGTCGATGTCTCGAGCGGCATCGAAGTGCCGGGCGCCAGGGGCGTGAAAGATCACGCCCGGATGGCGGCGTTCGTACGCGCAGTGCGCGCAGCGGACGCTGAATGATTCAAGCGGCGCGGTTTTCTCATATGAAAACCGTGCGCCACACTGAGAAGAGTGATCACCATGTATAACTTGCCTGACGAAAGAGGCCATTTCGGCCAATATGGCGGTGTGTTCGTCGCCGAAACGCTGGTTCACGCACTCGACGAGCTGCGTGCCGCATACGAGAAATATCAGAAAGACCCGGAATTCGTCGCCGAATACGAACGCGAACTGAAGTATTTCGTGGGTCGTCCGTCCCCGATTTATCACGCACAGCGCTGGAGCGAAATGCTCGGCGGCGCGCAGGTTTTCTTCAAGCGTGAAGACCTGAATCACACCGGCGCTCACAAGATCAATAACGTGATCGGCCAGGCGCTGCTCGCGAAGCGCATGGGCAAGCCGCGCGTGATCGCGGAAACCGGCGCGGGCCAGCACGGCGTGGCGACCGCGACCATCGCGGCGCGCTTCGGCATGGAATGCGTGGTCTACATGGGTGAGGAAGACGTGCGCCGCCAGGCTGCCAACGTGTACCGGATGAAGCTGCTCGGCGCGACCGTTGTGCCCGTGACGTCCGGCTCGCGCACGCTGAAAGACGCGCTCAATGAAGCAATGCGCGATTGGGTGACCAACGTCGAAAACACGTTCTACATCATCGGCACGGTGGCGGGACCGCATCCATATCCAATGATGGTGCGCGACTTCCAGCGCGTGATCGGCGACGAGTGCAGGGTGCAGATGCCCGAACTGGTTGGTCGTCAGCCGGACGCCGTGATTGCGTGCGTTGGCGGTGGTTCGAATGCAATGGGTATCTTTTACCCGTACATTGACGACGCTTCGGTGCAACTGATCGGCGTGGAAGCGACCGGCGACGGGATCGAATCCGGCCGTCACGCGGCCTCGCTGATTGCCGGCAGTCCCGGTGTGTTGCACGGTAACCGCACCTACCTCCTGCAAGACGAGAACGGTCAGATCATCGAGACGCATTCGGTCTCGGCAGGTTTGGATTACCCGGGCGTGGGTCCGGAGCATGCGTGGCTAAAAGACAGCAATCGCGCGCAATACGTCGGCATCACCGACGAAGAGGCGCTTAAGGCGTTCCACGATTGCTGCCGCATCGAAGGCATTATTCCGGCGCTGGAGTCCAGCCACGCGCTGGCCTATGCCGCGAAGCTCGCGCCGACGCTGCCCAAGGACAAGGTCCTTCTGGTCAATCTGTCGGGCCGCGGCGACAAGGACATGCACACGGTCGCTGAGCGATCGGGTATCCAGTTCTGAGCGCCGCGACGATGCGCGACGAGTTCGACGAGCCGCAGTCGGCGCTTGAAACCACCCCGGTCGCCGAGGTAGTGGCGGCCGAGGTGCCTGCAGCCTTATTACCGCAGGTGCCCGCCGGCATTCGGCTGTTGAACCGCGATTTTCTGACCGATGTGGCGAACATCCCCGACGGGTCGATCGACCTGATCCTTTGCGATCCGCCTTATGGGCTCGGCAAGGATTATGGCAACGACTCCGACATGCGCACCGGCGAGGATTTTCTCGCCTGGACGCGTGGCTGGCTCGAACTCGCTATTCCAAAGCTCAAGCCGTCGGGTTCGCTGTATATCTTCTGCACGTGGCAGTACGCGCCGGAAATCTTCAGCTTCCTGAAGACAAAACTCACGATGATCAACGAAATCATCTGGGACCGGCGCGTGCCAAGCATGGGCGGAACCGTGCGCCGTTTCACCTCGGTGCATGACAACATCGGCTTTTTCGCGGTGTCGAAAGATTATTTCTTCGATCTCGATCCCGTCCGCATCCCGTACGATGCCGTCACGAAGAAGGCGCGTTCGCGTAAATTGTTTGAAGGCAGTAAGTGGCTGGAGCTTGGCTATAATCCAAAGGATGTCTGGTCGGTATCGCGACTGCATCGGCAACACGCTGAACGAGTCGATCATCCGACCCAGAAGCCTCTGGAAATTGTCGAGCGGATGGTGCTGGCAAGTTGTCCAAAGGGCGGGCGCGTACTCGACCCGTTCATGGGCAGCGGCACCACCGCAGTCGCTTGCGCTCGGCAGCAGCGCGAATTCGTCGGCTATGAGATCAATGAAAGTTACTGCGCCATAGCGCGCGAACGCGTTAGCGCGGCCGCGTCGGCGCCCACTGTCGCCCGCAAAACCCGCAAGGTTGCGGCCAAAGCTGAGCGGCAAACCGAGGCGCAATAAGCGCGCAGTAGCTAAAAATTCCGAGAATATTCCATGTCCCGTATCAAGAACACGTTTGCCGCGTTGTCCGCCCAGGGTAAGAAAGGCCTGATTCCGTTCATGACGGCCGGCGACCCGGATCCGGCGCGCACAGTCGAATTCATGCACGCGCTCGCCGCCGGCGGCGCCGATGTGATCGAACTCGGTGTGCCGTTTTCCGACCCGATGGCCGACGGTCCGGTGATCCAGCAATCGTCCGAACGCGCGTTGGCTCATGGCGTGTCGCTGCGTCACGTGCTGGCCGACGTGAAGCGCTTCCGCGAAACCGACAACAAGACGCCGGTGGTGCTGATGGGCTACGCCAATCCGATTGAGCGCATGGGTACCGAAGCATTCGCCAAGGCCGCAAAGGAAGCGGGGGTAGACGGCGTGCTGGTCGTCGACTATCCGCCTGAAGAGTGCGTTAACTTCGCCGAACAGATGCGATCTGCCGGCATCGATCCGATCTTTTTGCTCGCGCCCACTTCCACGGATGAGCGCATTGCGGAAGTCGGCAAAATCGCCAGCGGCTACGTCTATTATGTGTCGTTGAAAGGCGTGACCGGCGCGGCAAATCTGGACGTTTCCAGCATCGCGAGTAAAATCCCGGCCATCAAGTCGCGCGTACCCCTGCCGGTGGGCGTCGGTTTCGGCATCCGTGACGCGCAAACGGCGCGTTCGGTAGCCGAAGTGTCCGATGCCGTCGTGATCGGCAGCCGTATCGTGCAATTGCTCGAACAAGCGGCCCCCGAAACCGCCGCCGAGACGCTCACGCGCTTCATCGCTGAAGTGCGCGAGGCGCTCGATAGCGTCGCGACTGCCCGATAACAGTTATTTTTGTCGTCTGTAGTGTGAGCGGCGGGTTCGTCCCGCCGTTTGCGCGACCGTTGACCCCAGAAGGATTCAATATGAGCTGGCTCGATAAGCTGCTGCCGCCGAAAATCAAACAAACCGACCCGAAGAACCGCAAGGGGATTCCGGAAGGCCTGTGGATCAAGTGCCCGTCGTGCGAAGCCGTGCTGTACCGCAATGACGTCGAGGCCAATCTGCATGTTTGCCCGAAGTGCGACCATCACATGCGCATCGGCGCGCGTGAGCGGCTCGACGGCCTGCTCGATCCGGAAGGCCGTTATGAAATCGGCCAGGAAATCGTCCCGGTCGACGCGCTCAAGTTCAAAGACAGCCGCAAATACCCGGATCGCCTGAAAGAGGCGATGGACGACACCGACGAAACCGACGCGATGGTCGTGATGGGCGGCGCCATCCACACGCTGCCGGTGGTGGTCGCGTGCTTCGAGTTCTCGTTCATGGGCGGCTCGATGGGTTCGGTGGTCGGCGAACGTTTCGTGCGCGGCGCGCAGAACGCGCTGGAACAGAAAGTGCCGTTTATCTGCTTCACCGCTTCGGGCGGCGCGCGGATGCAAGAAAGCTTGCTCTCGCTGATGCAAATGGCGAAAACTACGGCCATGCTGACCAAGCTCGCCGAAGCCAAGCTGCCCTTCATTTCCGTGCTGACCGATCCGACCATGGGCGGCGTGTCGGCGAGTTTCGCGTTCCTGGGCGACGTGGTGATCGCCGAGCCGAAGGCGCTGATCGGTTTCGCCGGTCCGCGCGTGATCGAACAAACCGTGCGTGAAAAGCTGCCGGAAGGCTTCCAGCGCGCCGAGTTCCTGCTGACGAAGGGTGCGGTCGACATGATCGTCGACCGTCGTAAGCTGCGTGAAGAGATTGCACAATTGATGGCGCTGTTGAGCCATCAGCCGGCTGACGCAGTCGCGTAAGCACTCGCTTCGATCCAGCCGCGCCGCGCCTTTTCAGGCGCGATTGCTGCCAGAAAAGCACTCAAAACTAGCGCGCCGCGAGAGTCATCAAGCGGCGCGCTGTCATTTCCGGGATAATCACGGTCTCGCAACGCAGCACAGCACGGCACAGATTCACTCGATGACCACATTCCCCACCCTCGACGCGTGGCTCACGCACCTTGAATCCGCGCATCCGGTCGGCATCGACATGGGTTTGGGCCGTATCACGCAGGTACGTGACGCGATGCAGTTGTCGTTCGCGTGCCCGATCATCACGGTCGGCGGCACGAACGGCAAGGGTTCGACCTGCGCGATCCTCGAATCGATTTTGCTGCGCGCCGGCTTCACGGTTGGCTGTCATACGTCGCCGCATCTGCTGTCGTTCAACGAGCGGGCGCGCGTGAACGGCGAAATGGCGAGTGACGCGGACCTGCTGCCGCATTTCGAAGCCGTCGAAGCCGCACGCCTGAGCCTCGCCGAACCGGTCACCCTGACCTACTTCGAATTCACGACGCTGGCGATCATGAGCCTGTTCGCCTCGCGCGGACTGGACGCGGTGATCTTCGAAGTCGGCCTGGGTGGCCGCCTCGACGCGGTCAACATCCTCGACGCGGACTGCGCGATCATCACCAGCATCGATATCGATCACACCGAGTATCTCGGCGACACGCGCGAGAAAATCGCCTTCGAAAAAGCCGGCATTTTCCGCCCGGGTAAGCCGGCGATCTGCGCCGATCCGGTGCCGCCGCAAACGCTGATCGACTACGCCGAGAAGATCGGTGCCGAACTGTGGCTATTCGGCCGCGATTTCCGTTACGAAGGGCAGGCCGGCAGCGAGCGCCAGCAATGGAGCTACGTGGGCCCGACGATGCGCCGTTCCGCGCTCGCCTATCCGGCGTTGCGCGGCGCAAATCAGTTGATCAACACGTCGGCGGCACTTGCCGGTCTTGAAGCGCTGCGCGACCGTTTGCCGGTGTCGGCGCAGGACATCCGGCTCGGCCTCGCTAACGTCGAACTGCCGGGGCGCTTCCAGGTGTTGCCCGGCAAGCCGGCTATCGTGCTCGACGTCGGACACAATCCGCACGCTGCGGCAGTGCTGACGCAAAACCTCGGCAATATGGGCTTTTTCCCGTACACGTACGCTGTATTCGGCGCGATGCGCGACAAGGACATTGCCGGTGTACTTTCGCACCTGAAGGGCGAAATCGACCACTGGTGCGTGACTGGTCTGCCGACCCCGCGTGCGGCTTCGGCGGAAGAACTCGAAGCGGCTTTGCGCGAGCAGGGCGTGAGCGACGGCAACGACAGCAGCGTGACGCGCTACGCAACACCGGCAGAGGCTTTCCAAGACGCGCTAAAACGAGCGTCAGAGAATGATAGAATCGTGGTTTTCGGCAGTTTCTATACGGTAGCAGGCGTAATGGCCTACCGTAAATCGCAGCAACACTGAACGGGCGCCAGGCTCGAACCAAGCGATTCATGGGAATTTTCTCGTTCGGCAAGAAAGACGACGCGTCCACCCGGCGCGGCGCAAACACCAGTTCCACTCGGGCCGCCCGTGGCGAGCGCGTGGAGCGGCGAACCCGCCGCACGGAGCGCACCGTGGATGCCGATGCGATGCTGCTCGACCCTACGTTGCCTGAAAAGCAGCGTGCGCGGCGCAGACTCGTCGGCGCGGTCGCGCTGGTCGTCGCAGCGGTGGTGATCCTGCCCATGGTGCTGGATTCCCATCCGAAGCCCGTCACGGACGACATCTCCATCGACATTCCAAGCCGTCCCGCGCCGAAGGTCGCCAAGACCGACGAAGACACGCAGGCTGGCGTCGCACCGGATAACCCAGCGCCTGACGCGGCACTTGCCGCTTCCGGCCTTGCGCCGACAACGGCAGCCACGCAAGGCCAGTCCGCCGCCGGTAAACCGCAGAGCACGGCGACGAACCCAGCGCCGGCAGTCAAGCAGGCTGCGAAACCGCAAGCGCCCGCCGCCGTCGCAAATACGGCACCTGCAGCGCCTGTAGCGCAAACACCTGCCAAACCGGCCAAAACACCCGCCACGCAAAGCGTGGCGAACGCTCCAGCACCGAGCGAAGACAACACGAATACTGCCGCCGCCAGTGCGGACGCGAATTCCGGCACGCCGGCATCGCCGCCGGGCAGCCGTTTCGCCGTCCAGCTAGGCGCATTTGCGAACGACGCCAACGCGCGTAGTTGGGCCGCCAAGTTGAAAACAGCCGGTGTGCCCGCATATACCGAACATCGGAAGCAGGCCGACGGCTCGACGCTCACGTTATTGCGCGCCGGCCCGTTCGCCGACCGTGCAGCGGCGACCGCCGCGATTGCGAAGGTTCGTGAGGCCGGCTTGACGTCGGGTGCGAACAGCGGCGCTGCACAGTAAGCGAGCGATGTTCACTGCCTTCGACTACGCTGTAATGGCGGTGATCGGTTTGTCGGCCTTGCGCGGCACATGGCGCGGCTTTTTGTCTGAGATATTCGGGCTGATCGGCTGGATCGCGGCGTTTTTCATTGCTTGCCACTTTGTCGGTTATGTTGTGCCGTTTATCCCTGCCACGTGGCCGGGCGGCGCGCTGACCCAGTGGCTCCTGGCGTTCGCGCTGGTGGTGATCGGCGTGGTGCTGGTGGCAAGCGTACTGAACGCGTTGCTAAGCCGCCTTGTGCAGGCAACCGGCTTGAGCGGCGTGGACCGCTCGCTCGGTTTGATGTTCGGCCTCGTACGCGGGGTCATTCTGGTGCTGATTCTGGTCGCCCTTGCAGGCTTGACCGAACTGCCCCAACAGGAATTCTGGCGCAACGCCTTGCTTCGACCCTATGCGGTTGAGGGCGTGCACGTAATGAAACCGCTGCTTCCCGAGACGCTCGCTGCCTACGTCCGCGTGTGACGATCAGGTGAACGGTTAAAGGAACGCAGCAGGACTCCGGCGCAATCCGGTTGCCTCTACGTAGTCGCGTACCCTCGCGCAGCATTGCAGGCACCGGCCGCCGTTACGAATTTCGTACCTTTGAAGGACATGCCATGTGCGGCATCGTAGGCGTAGTTTCCCACTCTCCGGTCAATCAGCTGATCTATGACAGCCTGCTGCTGCTGCAGCACCGCGGTCAGGACGCCGCCGGCATCGCGACAGCGAACGGCAGCAACTTCCACATGCACAAGGCTAACGGCATGGTGCGCGACGTGTTCCGCACGCGCAACATGCGTAGCCTGCCCGGCACCACCGGTATCGGCCAGGTCCGTTACCCGACCGCCGGTTCTGCATCGAGCGAAGAAGAAGCCCAGCCGTTCTACGTGAACGCGCCGTTCGGCATCATCCTCGCGCACAACGGCAATCTGACCAACTGGCAGCAGCTGAAAGATGAGATGTTCCGCATCGATCGCCGCCATATCAACACCAACTCCGACACCGAAGTGATGCTCAACGTGCTCGCGCACGAATTGCAGCTGTCCAGTTCGAGCCTGCAACTCGATCCGGCCGCGCTGTTCAAGGCGGTGTCGGGCGTGCATCGGCGGGTGCGGGGTTCGTACGCAATCGTGTCGCTGATTGCCGGCTACGGTTTGCTCGGTTTTCGCGACCCGTTCGGCATTCGCCCGCTGTGCCTCGGCAAGCAGGAAACGCCCGAAGGCGTCGAGTGGATCCTGGCGTCGGAATCCGTCGCGATTGAAGGTATCGGTTTCGAATTTGTGCGCGACATTGCGCCGGGCGAAGCCATTTTCATCGACCTCGAAGGCAATTTGCACTCGCAGCAATGCGCGACGAATCCGAGCCTGAACCCGTGTATTTTCGAACTCGTGTACCTCGCGCGTCCGGACTCGGTGCTCGACGGCGTGCCGGTCTACAACGTGCGTCTGCGCATGGGCGACTACCTCGCCGAGAAGATCAAGCGCGAATTGCCCGACGTCCCAATCGACGTCGTGATGCCGATTCCCGATTCGTCCCGTCCGGCCGCGATGCAAGTTGCGAAGAAACTGGGCGTTGAGTATCGCGAAGGCTTCTTCAAGAACCGTTATGTCGGCCGCACCTTCATCATGCCGGGCCAGGCGATGCGCAAGAAGTCCGTGCGCCAGAAGCTGAACGCAATGGGCATCGAGTTCAAGGGCAAGAACGTGCTGATCGTCGACGATTCGATCGTGCGCGGCACCACCTCGCACGAAATCGTGCAGATGGCACGCGATGCCGGCGCGAACAAGGTGATCTTCGCTTCGGCGGCGCCGCCGGTGAAGTACCCGAACGTCTACGGTATCGATATGCCCACGCGCGGTGAACTCGTCGCACATGGCCGCACGGACGATGAAGTCGCGCGCATGATCGGCGCGGACTATCTCGTTTATCAGGACGTCGACGCCCTGAAGCAGGCCGTGCGCGATATCAACCCGGCGCTGAAGGAATTCGAAGCCTCCTGCTTCGACGGCAACTACGTGACGGGCGATGTGACCACCGAGTACCTCGACCGCATTGAAACCGCGCGTCTCGCACCGTCCTCGCAATCGGACCGCGACGCCGCGAGCGAAGCGGCCGACGGCGGCCCGGCGCGTTCGCAGTTGCATCTGCAGTTGTCGGTGGGTTGATGAGCAACCCCGCGACCGGCGTGGCCCGCTGCACGCCACGCCGCGAGCGTGTTAGCATGATGGCTTGCGTCGATTTGATCTCAGCTTGCGGACGCGGGGCAACCCAAAACAGCTAAAGCGAATGGTGGAAAAGCCGCAGTCATCCGCCTCCGCTCCAGCTTTCCCCCGCACATGAAGCCCGCTTATGCCGACGCAAAAGCGGGCTTTTTTGTTGCTGCCGTTTGGCGTGATGCGCTCCTTTCCCGTGAGCCGTTGACGTTGAACCCAGCCATGGAACATTGGAAACCAGAACTAACATGGACGACTCCCTGAACTTCGATACGCTGGCAGTCCGCTCGGGCACAGTGCGCAGCGACTTCAACGAACATTCGGAAGCGATTTTCCTGACCTCGAGCTTCGTCTTCGCGAGTGCCGCGGACGCCGCCGAAAAATTCAAGAATTCCGAAGACAACTACACCTACTCGCGCTTCACGAACCCGACTGTCTCGATGTTCCAGGACCGTCTGGCCGCGCTCGAAGGCGGCGAAGCGTGCATGGCCACGGCTTCGGGGATGGCCGCGATCATGTCGGTGGTGATGTCGACATTGCAGGCCGGCGACCATCTGGTCAGCTCGCAGGCGCTGTTCGGTTCGACGCTCGGCATGTTCTCGCAGATCTTCAGCAAGTTCGGCATCACGACGACCTTCGTCGATCCGACCGATCTGGACGCATGGAAAAACGCCGTGCGCCCGGAGACTAAGATGTTCTTCCTCGAAACGCCTTCGAATCCGCTGACCGAAGTCGCCGATATCGCAGCGATCAGCAAGATCGCGAAGGCGGCCAATGCGATATTCGTGGTCGACAATTGCTTCTGTAGCCCGGCGTTGCAACAGCCGCTGAAGCTCGGCGCGGACGTCGTGATGCATTCGGCCACCAAGTTCCTCGACGGCCAGGGCCGCGTGCTCGGCGGCGCGCTGGTCGGCTCGAAGCAGTTCATCATGGAAAAGGTGTTCCCGTTCGTGCGTAGTGCCGGGCCGACGCTGTCCGCGTTCAATGCGTGGGTGCTGCTCAAGGGCATGGAAACGCTGTCGCTGCGTGTCGAAAAACAGTCGGCGAATGCCCTCGAAATCGCGCGCTGGCTGGAAACGCATCCGGCGGTGAACCGCGTGTTCTATCCGGGGCTCGAATCGCATCCGCAGCACGCGCTGGCCATGCGTCAGCAAAAGGCGGGCGGCGCGATCCTGTCGTTTGAGCTGAAGGGCGATACGCCTGAGCAGATGCGCGCGAATGCCTGGCGCGTGATCGACAGCACGAAGATCTGCTCGATCACCGGCAACCTCGGCGATACGCGTACCACCATCACGCATCCGGCTACGACCACGCACGGTCGCGTGACGCCGGAGGCGCGTGCGGCGGCGGGTATCAGCGAAGGCTTGATCCGTTTGGCCGTGGGTCTGGAAAACGCCGGCGATATCCGCGGCGATCTGGAGCGCGGTCTGGCGGATTAAACCGTAGAGAGGTGGCGGCCGGTCCGAGGACCACGCCGCCGCCCGACCGCTTATTCCGCTGGCAGCGAGCGCGGGCGGCGCATCGTGACAAGCACGATGAGTAGCGCTAGTACGAAGAACGCCGCAGACGTGGCAGCCGAAACCGACAGAGCATGGGTGAGTTCGGTTTTGGCCTTCAGTTCCAAAGTCGAACCGGTGGACCCACGTGCTAAAGCGGCACGGCCAAGCGTCAGATCGACAACGAAGACGACAACCGCCGTCCCCATCGCACCGCCGATATAGTGCGTCGCGTTGATCAAACCGGAAGCTGCACCGGCATCGCGCGGTGCCACGCCGGCGATGCCGGCCGTTGTAAGCGGCACGAGCGCCGCGCCGGTGCCGATCCCCAACATCACGATGGGCAACGCCAGGTCGGCAAAAAACTCGGTGTCGGCACTGACCCTGCTCAGGCACACCATGCCGCTCGCTGCGATCAGCAGTCCTCCCGTCAGCAGACCTTTCCCGCCTAGCCGCGGCATAAGCCGTGGCACGCCAACCATCACCATCAGAAATTGCGTAACCGATAGCGGCAGGAAGGCGAGGCCCGCGCGGAACGCGCTGAACTTGAGAACCTCCTGCACATACTGGATCAGGAAAAAGAAGGTCCCCAGCATGCCGCCAATCAGCAGCATCCTGCCGGCATAGGCGCCTAAGCGTTGCGCGTTCACGAAGAGCGAGAGCGGTGTAATCGGTTGCCGAGCCCGCTTCTCGATGTGAACGAAGGCCGTGAGCAGTAGGCCCGCTGCGATGAGCGGCGCCACGACGCCCGGGTGTTCAGCACCGTCAGGCACACAACGTACGAGCCCGTACACCAGAAGGCTTGTGCCAAGGGTAATGGTCAACGCGCCCATGACGTCGAAGTGACCGCCGTTGCGCGGCGCTTCAGGCAGGCATCGCGGCCCGAGCATCAGCAAGAGTGCGCCGATGGGCACATTGATGAACAGTACCCAGCGCCATGAGCCGACATCGGTCAGTATGCCGCCGAGTACCAGCCCCGCTGCGCTACCGCCGCCGGATACCGCTGTGTAGAGGCTGATGGCACGCACACGCGCCACGCCTTCCGGAAAGAGCAACATGAGCAGCGCGAGCGCGGAAGGCGCGGCAAAGGCGGCGGCGATGCCTTGCAAGCCACGCGCGACGAGCAGCCCCTGGATGGATTGAGTCAGCCCGCCAGCAGACGACGCCAGGACAAACGCCGCACTGGCGGCCAGAAAGACGCGGCGGTGTCCCAGAATGTCGCCGGTGCGAGCGCCCAGCAGCATGAAACCGCCGAAAGTCAGCATATAGGCGTTCTGCACCCAGGACAGATCCGCACGCGCAAGCCCAAGGTCTGCCCGAAGTTTCGGCAGTGCCGCGTATGTCACGGTCCCGTCGAGGACCACCATCAACTGGCAGGCCAGGATGACGGCAAGGGCAAGCGGGCTTGTGGACAATCGATCACGCCCGCTCCCCAGGCACTCAGAGTCTCGGTAGCCTGTCATGGCGTCAGCTCTCAGGCAGCCTCGGGATCTTCGAGCTGCGCGATGTCCGACAACGAGAGGCCCATTTCGTCGCGGAGAAAACGAGGCATGGTCCAGTGCGGCAGCGCGCCTTCGTCGAACGGACCGAAGGATTCCCGATACAAGGGCAGCCAGCGCAGCGATTGCTCGATCAGTTGCTCACGGCTCGGCTCCTGCTGATAGGTCGCGTAAGGGCAGCTGCGGTGCTCGATAAAGAAGCCTCCGGGCAAACGTTCTTCACAGAGCGTCCGATATTCGCGTGTCTGGAGAATGAGGTAATGCCAGATTTCGTCGATCTGTTGCTCGACGGGCAGGAAAAGGCCACTCAGTCGATCCCGGTGCTTCGAGACCAGATAAAGATAGCGCAGGCATTCCGTGAGTTGTCGCTCCACGTAGTCCGACGACGACCCGGTGCATTTGATGAAATATAGGATTACTTCCGAATGGAGATCGTGGCCGAGCAATATCTTTGCATCGACGGCGGGAGCAGAAAGCGTGGAATGCATGCGTTTTCCTCGTTGCGGGGAATGGGTTGGAACTTGTTGGGGGGCCCTTAAGTTCTCGCGAGCCAGGCGTATTTACCCGACTTGCCGATGGCGATATGCGTGCGGTGCGAGAGCGCGCAATCCAGCCCCGTCGCTTCCTGAATGCGCCTTTGCAAATCAGCGGCTTCCTGCGGCAGGAGTGGGGCGCCATCGAACGTCGTGTAATGCAGGCCGGCTTGCCATTTCTCCTCCGGGCGCAACTGATAGACGAAGATATTGGGCGAAGCGGCGCTGATGAGATCGTCGAAATCGGCTTGCGAAACAATGCGCTGCGAAGCGCGCAGCATTTCCTTTTCGCGGCCGCAAAACCGGACGATTTTCTCGGGGTTCGCCGAGCCGTCGGCGGTCTGGACGCAATCGCCGGAACGGTAGCGGATCAGTGGCATGTACGGATTGCGCACGCTCGACACGATCAGGCTGTAGATGGAGTCGCTCGTGGCAAGCGGCACGAGTTCCAGGCTCATTTTGTCGAGGTACGGCGAGTAGCGTCCGTGCCGATCGTTGTAGTAGAGATAGCCGAGCTCGGTGCTGCCGAAGAGATCGATGAGCGGGCAACTGAAATTTTCCAGCAGGAACCGTCTGACGTTTGCCGGAGTGTACTCGTAAGCGTGGATGATGCTGGCGGGGTGGGAGAAGCGTTTTTCAAGTCCGTATAACGAGACCTTCATGACGAAATGCGCCAGGTGGTAGCTGGAACAATCCAGATGATAAAACCCATGGGGATGGAAATGCTGGGCAGCTTCGATGTCGTCAAGCATGCGCTCGATATCTGCGCGTTCCCAACATGCCGGATCGAGCTTCTGATTGAGATACGAAGTGCGCGCGTCGAGTCGCCGCATGGCAGGTGAGACCATTTCAGCCGTGCGTCTGCCATATTTGCGCGCGTTCACTCGCGCCACATGCTCGGTTGCCAGCACCGTAGTAAGCGATACACGCTGACACTGTTGCTGCCACGTGAACCGGATGTCGGGATGTTCGCTCCAAAGCTGGTAGTACGAGTTCAGTAGAAAGTAAGGAGGGCGGATGATCTGCATCCTTGCGTGATGAGTGCCGGTCGAAAGAACGAACTCGGCTTTGCCTGTCTCAAGCGCGGCGGCGAGGCGCGGCGTCATCCAGTTGTCAGGGAAGTCCAGCGCGATTGCTGGTTTTTCCAGAATAGGGAAAAATCTTTCCGCTATCGATTGTTGATAAATGGGGATATCTTTGACCTGCTCGATTACATCGGCTGTTGGCTGGTTTTTCATGCGCACTCCATAGCCTGGTTGCGATGTCGAGGGAAGCTGGTCCTTGCGCCTTGCAAGGACCAGCTTGATGAGCGCGCCAGGCGGGCATGTTTCGCCTTACCTGTCGCTCAACTTTGACGTAGGGCGATTAACTGATGCAGCCTGTCTTCGGAAGCGGCGTTGCTCTGGCGATCGAAATACAGCCTGCCTTCGCAGCGGAAATGCAACCTTCCTTGGTGCCCGATATGCAGCCGTCTGTTTCAGCTGAGTTGGCGGCGACCCACTTGTTCCATACGGAGTTCTGAGCAATTTGATGAGCTAACTTTTCCATCGAATACCTCCAGAGGCATAAAAAGTTGGGATGGAGTGCGTCATAAAACATCAAAAATATTACGCACCCCGTAGTTCTGTCTTTCGTTTCGAAGCTGAGTTCAATTTTTTTTTGTGACCTTCGACGATGCGATCGAGTCGTCGCACATCTGCGCGCGGACTCGACGTCTACGGTGAGATTGGGGCGTCGTTTGCCAAAGGCCTTGATGCAGAGGGCGGCCAGCGGGAGCAGAGAGGCTGAAGTGATGACTGACAGTCGCGAAGACACTTCGCGCTTTTGTTTGACGCGTGTGACGCAATGACGCATCTAATTCGTACTGCTTTGTATGCCGGATTTAACTATTGGTAACAGTGCGCGAGTCGAGGTTCAAGCGTGACTTCGATTCCGTGTCGCGCGCCATTGACCGGGCGCCAGCCCGAAACGCCGCGTGAATGCGTGTGTGTAAGCGCTCTGATCGCCGAAGCCGATTTCCAACGCGATATCGCTGAGCGATAGACGTGGATCGGACAGCAAGCCAAGAGACGTATCGAGCCGCAGACGCTGCAAATAGCGATGCGGTGTTTCACCGAAGGCGTCGATAAAAAGCTGATGAAAGCGCCGCATGCCGAAGCCGCAGTGTGCGGCAAGGTCGGCGATACGCAGCGACTCCGACAGATGCGCGCGCAGCCAGCGGTCGATGCGTGCGAAATCGAGACCAGGCGCTTGCGTCCCGGTCATTGTGCCGGTGTCCGCCACCAACGCAGCGCCTAATCGTGCGGCTGCGTCCCAATGAAATCGCCGCGCATCCAGATCGTCGGCTTGCGCGCCGCCTGTGGCGTGCGCCGCAATCCGATGCACGAGTTGCGTGAGCGAGACATCCACTGTCACGGCCCGCGCGCGGTCGAACAGACGTTCCGGCACGGCCAGCGAGGTGGCAGGCAGATCCAGCACCAATTGCCGGTTCTCGCCGATGCCGGCGTACTCGTGCCGCGCCCCGGCCGGGATGAGCCAAGCGGAGCGGGCGTCGATCTGATGTGCGACGCCGTCCACCGCCATCACCATCGCGCCGTCGAGTCCGAGCACGACCTGGTGAAAGTCATGCACGTCCGACGCTTCGATCGCGCCGTAGCGGCGCAACGAAACGCTAGGTGCGGTGACGGCGGGGTGACTCATTGGCGAAGCCCGTTTACAAAATACAAAACAACGCAGGGAAAAACTTAGACGTCGAGCAGTTCCACTTCGAACACGAGCGTTGCATTCGGCGGAATCACGCCGCCTGCGCCACGCACGCCGTAGCCGAGTTGCGGCGGAATCGTCAGCTTGCGCGTGCCGCCCACCTTCATGCCTTGCACGCCTTCGTCCCAGCCCTTGATGACCATGCCGCCGCCCAGCACGAAAGCGAACGGGTCGTTGCGGTCTTTGCTCGAGTCGAACTTCTGGCCATCGGTCAGCCAGCCGGTGTAGTGCACGCTGACGGTTTTGCCGGCAACCGCTTCGGCGCCGGTGCCTTCAACGATGTCTTCGTACTTCAGGCCGGATTCAGTAGTCACAGTCGACATGTGTCGCTCCTCAGGTCAAATTATAAAAACCGATATTGTAGGCGTGTTGGCGGCGCATCGCCGAGGATTGCAGCGTGGCATGCGGTTTGCGTCCATGTTAGCCGTCCGGCCAGGCTGGTTGCGCCGGGCGGCATGCCTATAATGGGGCTTCGTTTAACATTCATGCACCGCCTGAGAGGGCTCGATCGTGACAACGTCTTCCACCGGGACCGCCGGCGCGCAGTCGGTTCCTTCCGGCTTCGCCGTATCCGAACGCACCGCACGTCTGCGCGCGGAGACCGCCCTGTTCATGCGCGACCACGTGCTGTCGCTCGTGTCGCATGACCTGCGTGGTCCGCTGAACGCCATCCATAGCTGGGCGTACGTGCTCGAGCGCAAGCTCGATGCAAACGACCCCAATTCGCAGCGCGCCGTCACCGGGATTCGTAACGGCGTGGATCAGCAGGTGAAGTTGCTGGAGACGATTGTCGACGCCACCCGCGCCGAGACCAAATCGCTGGCGCTTGCTTCGGCGCCGTTTTCGCTGCATCCGCTACTCGATGAAACCGTCGACGAAGTCCGCTCCGGCTTGGCGCGCGCGCGCGGCGTCGAGGTCATCGTCGAGTCGCAACTCGCAACCGAGCAGCTCAACGGCGACCGTGAGCGCCTGGCGGCCGCGCTGTGGCTGATGCTCACGTTTGCCGTCGAAGCGAGCACGGAGGGCGCCGCCGTCACGCTGGCCGCACGCGCGGACGCCACCAGGTGGTACGCCACCGTCACCTTCAATCAGAGTGCCGCTGCGCTGGACGATCCTTCGGTGCCGCATTTGCTGGAGGCTTTTGCCCTCAAACAGGCGCGCGAACCGCGCGAAGCCAAACGGATTGCGTGGGTGTTCGCGCTGTGCAAGCGCGTCGCTGAAGCGCACGGCGGTAGTTTCGAGCAAAGCGACGCACCTGAGAGCGAAATGGCAACTCTCGCGCTGCATGTGCCGCTGAGTGCGACGACGGCAACGTGAGCGGCAGGTGTCGGCACGCGTCCCTGTACGTGATTAACTTTCAGCTTGCTTTCGCCCTCTATACTGACAACTTTTGTTGCCGGAGCCCTTCGCTTTGATCCAGGTTGTCGCCCTTATTGGTGCGTTGTTTCTCGTTGCCCTCAACGGTTTTTTTGTCGCCGCCGAATTCGGTCTGGTAAAGCTGCGGCAGACGCGCGTGCAGAGTCTCGCGGCCAGGCATGGCATGCGCGGGCGTTTGCTGGCGAAGGTGCACGGTCGGCTCGACGCGTATCTGTCCGCCTGTCAGCTTGGCATTACGCTGGCGTCGCTCGGGCTCGGCTGGATCGGCGAGCCGGCGTTCGCGGCACTGCTCACGCCTGTCTTTAGCCTGCTTGGCGTGGAATCGGAGAAGCTGATTCACGGCATCTCGTTGTTCTTCGCGTTCTCGTGTATTTCGTTTCTGCATATCGTGGTGGGCGAACTGGCGCCGAAGTCGCTGGCGATTCGTGAAGCGGAGAAGGTTTCACTGTGGGCCGCCACGCCGCTGTACGGTTTCTACTGGGCGATGTATCCGGCGATCTGGGTGCTCAACTCGAGCGCCAACGCGGTCTTGAAGCTCGCGGGCCTCGACGCGGACCACGGCCACGATTCGCATTACTCGACCGACGAACTCAAGCTGATCCTGCGTGGCCGCCGCGCCAACGTCGCGACTGAGCTCGGTTCGCCGGATGGCGCCTATAGCCAGGACGAATGGAACACGATTGCGCATTCGCTGGATTTTTCGCGCATGACCGTCTCGGATCTGATGCGCCCGTCCTATGAAATGATCGGCCTGCGGCGTGATTTGCCGTTGCGCGAAAACATGCAGGTGGTGGCGCAGCACCGCTTCAGCCGCTATCCGTTGTTCGAAGACGCGTCCGGCGAGCGCGTGGCCGGCATGATCCATTTGAAGGATTTGCTGCTGGCGCGGCATGCGGGCAGCACGCTCGAGGACCTCTCCAAATATGCGCGGCCCGTGCAGTATGTAAAGCCAGACCTGCCGGCGCTCGAACTGTTTCGCCGCTTCCGCAAGGGCGCGCCGCATTTCGCGCTGGTTGGCCATAAGAACTCGAAGCCGATCGGCTTTCTGACGCTGGACAATCTGCTCGGCGCACTGGTTGGACAGATCCACGACGAATTCCGCCAGGGCGACGCCGACTGGACGCGCATGGACGACGGCACGTTGATGGGCAAGGGCAGCTTGCCGGTGGTGTCGTTGGAGCGCGCGCTCGGGATCGACATCGACGAAGGCAAGGCTGAATCGGTCGGCGGCCTCGTGATTCAGGCGCTCAACGATCTGCCTGCCGAAGGGCAGCGCATTGAGTTCGATCGCTTCGACGTGGTGGTCAAGAAGATGAAAGGGCCGCGGATTGTGCTCGTGCGCGTTTATCCGAAAATCTTCGACGATGAAGGCGGTTGAGTGGCCTAGTTGAGCGGCTTCTGTGCTGAGCCCATTCCAAGCCCGCTGAAACGTTGCTCGAGTAAAATCGTCGTCGATACCACCGGGGGCGACATGGGATATTTGCTGGTGCTGTGCGTCGGTTTGTTGGCTGGCACGTTGAGCGGCGTGATCGGCACGGGCTCTTCGATGATGCTGATGCCCGTTCTCGTGATGCTGTTCGGTCCGCAGCAGGCGGTGCCGATCATGGCGATCGCAGCGATCATGGGCAACTTCGGAAAGATCGTCGCGTGGTGGCGCGAGATTGACTGGCGGGCCTGCGGCGCTTATTGCGCGACTGCGGTTCCGGGGGCGGCGCTGGGCGTGCGGACGCTTCTTGCGTTGCCGCCACATGCGGTCGAACTGGCGTTGGGATTGTTCTTTGTGGCGATGGTGCCGACGCGGCGCTGGCTGGCGCGACGCGCGATCAAATTCACCTTGTGGCAGCTTTCGCTGATCGGCGGCGTGGTGGGTTTTCTCACCGGCATCGTCGTGTCTACCGGGCCGATCACGGTGCCCGTGTTTATGTCGTATGGGCTGGTTAAGGGCGCTTTTCTTGCGACCGAAGCGGCTGGATCATTGGCTGTCTACGGCACCAAAGTCGCGGTTTTCAATCATTTCGGTGCATTGCCATTGCATGTGGTGGTCGACGGTTTGATCACCGGCTCGGCACTCATGATCGGGTCCTTTTCCGCGCGGCTAATTGTGGTCCGGATGAGTCCTGCGGTTTTCAAACTGGTTGTTGATGGGTTGATGCTGTCGTCGGGGGTTTCGTTGCTATGGGCGGCAGGGCGGTAGGGTCTCCTCCGCGAGACGCATGAAGCCTCACCCCACCGACGCGTCAAACACCCGCCGGTAGTTGCCCCCAAGAATCGCCCCAACTTCGGCTTGCGAGAATCCAGCCAGCAACAGTGCGCTGGCCAGATCGGGCAACTGCTTGTAGCTCCTGAACACCGGGGGTGAAATAAACCCGAGCATGTCTGTCCCCAACCCGACGTGCTCCACGCCCACAACATCCGCCATGCGCTTGACGCCCTCGGCCATCGCGTGCAAATCCCGAAACGTCCCTGAGCTCGGCCAAACGCCAATCACGCCACCCGTGCCGGCGATTACCCGCGCATGGTCCGGCGTGATGAGGCGGCTTCGCGCACCCGGACGCGTGGCCAATGCCGAATGCGACAGCACCAACGGTTTGGTCGACGTATCTGCCGCGCGCTTCACCAGATCGTATGTGCCGTGTGCAACGTCGACCACGATCCCCAAGGCGTTGCAGCGCCGCACCACCTGTACGCCGGTATCCGTCAGGCCACTATGCACCGGCGGCTCGGTCTGGATATCGCCGAGTTCGTTCACGCGATAGTGCGTCAGTTGCAGATGCCGCAATTGATGCTTCGTGTACGCCTCATCGACACGGTCCACCTGGCCTTCGAGAAAATCCGCGCCCTCGGCGGAGATAATCGCGCATGGTCCGAGCGGACCCAGGGCCGACAGCGACGCGGTGTCCGTCACTACCTGCAACTGCTCGCGTTCGATCAACTGACGCGCACGCTGGAACTCGACCTGGCCGAGCGCATAGAGCTCGCCGAGCTGTGGCTCGCGCCACGCTTCGAAACGCTTGCGGTTGTCCGCCACGCGCGTGACGGTCGTGTCAGTAACGATCGCGAGGCAGATGACGTTCATGCCGCCGGCGCGCATTGGCGCGGCTAGCGGGATGAACGGGCGGCGTGCGCCGATCGCCGGATCGCGCGACACGATCACGCGGCCGCCGTGGCTGTGCATGTCGATGGTGAGTGTGCCGGGAGGCGCTTGCCATCTCGGCGCGGTCTCGGGTTGCGCGGATTGTGCCGTTTGTGCCGTTTGTGCCGTTTGTGCCGTTTGTGCCGTTTCGTCGTGCGATTCGGTATAGCCGGCAAAGTGCCCGGGCGCACAAGCCGTCAACCCCAGCGCCGCGCCTGATGCCAGAAACGCGCGCCGGCTAAACCGACGCTGTGGCGCTTGTGGACCCTCGATCGGCAGTGCATCGACCAGGCGATACCGCCAACCCGCGGGATCGTCCAGCAGACGCAACAAGCGGCCGCGCAAAGCCAGCGCCTCTGCCTGTGGCGCAAGCGGCGCGGCCATCTGCACCTCGATCGACGTCAGCGGATTGCGCGGCACGCAACCCCCGCAGCACGGCTCGTCAGCGCTCAGCAAGAAGTAATCGACCGTGTCTGCCTGCGGGTCCAGCGGAATCATCCAGCCCGATATGTCGACAGTCGTGCCGTGCAAGGTGTCGGCACTCCCGCTTTGGATACTCGGCCAGTCGATCTGCATCGGTGTTCCTCTCGAGTACGGCTTATTTGCGGGCGGCTGTTTCCCGGCTCTTATCGGTAGTCAGCGCGCCGACCATGCTTTCAACGAGCTTCAACGCCTCGGCCTTCAGGGCGACGGGATCGTCTGCGCCATCGAGCAATTGCGCCGCTTCGCACACCATGCTGCCGATCAAGCGCGCGGCGAGGTACGCCTTGGCTTTTTCATGGCCGGTGGTCTGGTTCGTCAGCGCGCCGATCAACAGGCCGTAGACGTGCGCTTCTTCGATCTCGCGGCACCGTGCCGGGCCGAGCACGGCGGGCGCAGTTTCAATGACAAGTTGCCGATAGGCGGGTTCGGTGCAGACCTCCAGGAATTCGCGAATGCCTGCGCTCATCCGTTTTGCTTGTGGAGCAGCTTCAGCGGCGGATCGGACTTTAGATGCGGCGCCCGCCTGGAGAGACTCGACCAAGGCATCGAACAGTTCGGCCTTGTCAGCGAAGTGGTGATAGAAGGCGCCGCGGGTCACGCGTGCGCTGCGTGCGATGGCTTCGATCCCGACTTGCTGGTACCCCTGTGACGTGAATAGCTCGCCCGCAGCGGTGATGAGCGCCTGTCGGGTTGCGTCCGCATATTCCTCGCGACGGGATTTTGGGGTTGGACCTGCGCTCGGCATGAGGTTCGTTTTTATCCCTTGATTTTTCACATTCTGATTGTAGTATACATACACGGTGTATGTGAAAATCTCGTTGTATGTTGAATCAGCCTTTGGCTGCGGCCTGGATACACGGACAACAACACCGTAGGTAAGCAACCCATTCAGGAGCAAACCCACATGACGTCAGCAGAAAAATACCTTCCCCCGACGGCGGAGCAGTTAGCCAATGCGCGGATAGCAGTGCAACGCTTCGCCTCGGAGTGGCAACACCCCGTCGCCGATAACCTAGAAGATCTCATGCATGAGGACACACAAAACCTGATCCCACCCATGACTGAACCGGCCAACAGGGCAGGCGTCATCGAACACTTCCGTCAGGTCCTAACGCAACTCCCGGACTTGAAAGTAGACGTCCTTCAATGGGCGCCCACCGGTGACGCCGTCATGATCGAGTGGCAGGCCTCAGCCACCGTGGCCGGGCAGGCGCTCAACTGGCAGGGCGTGGACCGCTTCAACCTGCGCGGTGACCGGATGTACAAAGGGCAGGTGTATTGGGACACGCGGCGGGTGGCGGAACAGGTGGCCGAAGCAGTCAAACGCGCACAGCAAGGCGGCGCAGCGGGATGATGCATCGCCTTGAATGAGTGAATAAAAAAGGCGGTGAAAGCCCATGTGCTTTCACCGCCAACAAGCGTCTAAAAATCGCGGATCAACTGCGTGGTACGCCGTCCTCCACCAACACTGCGATCGGCATCGCGCCCAACGCATCGCGCAGATACAGCAAGCCGTTTTCATCGACCTTAGGCGCCGCTGGACTCAACCAGTCGAACAGCGCTCGCGCGGCCAGATCCGTAGGCATTTCGATTGCCGTATCGCCCCATTTATCCGGATCGACCATCGGCAAATCGCCGTCTGCACCGAGCAACCCGGCAGCAAGCCGGCTCGCCACCACCACAGCCCACGCATTGCCATGCCGCCGTGCAAACGCGATCACATTCGACGCATACGCACCGCGCACCGCGAGCGGCAGATACGTGCTCTGACTCAGCAACTCCGGCAAATGCGCGCGCAACGCCAGCACGCGTTGCACCACCGCGAGTTTCACCCGGCTATCGTGCCAACTCGCCAGGAACTCCGAAGGCGGTGTCTGTGCCAGCCACGCCTCACGTTTGGCGAAATCGACGGGCCGGCGATTGTCCGGATCGACCAGACTGAAGTCCCACAACTCAGTGCCCTGATAAAGATCGGGAATCCCAGGCGACGCCAGCCGCAACACCGTCTGCTGCAAACTATTGAGCGCACCGGCGCGCCCAATCCGCGCCACGAACGCGGACAACTCGCGCAGGAAACCATCGCGCCGCTGCGGCGCCAGGATATCGAACAGGAAATCGCGGCAGCCGGCCTCGTAGGCTTCGTCAGGTGCGAGCCAGTTGGTCTGCAGCTTCGCTTCCCGCAGCGCCTTCAATTGCCATTGCGCGACCCGCTCGGCCAATTCCTTGACGCCCGCTTCATCGTCTGGCTTTAAATCCGGTGGCCAGCAGCCCACCAGCGTCTGATACAGCATCGCTTCGGCGGCGGGGCCGGGCGCCCAGTCGTAGCTTGTGTCTTCACCGACGCTGCTGATCGGCTTACCGTCGACGCCGCGGCGAAGCGGCGCGTTCAGTGTCGACCATGCGCGCAACCTGGCGCTCCATTCATCCGGGATTTCGCTCAACACGGCAAGCCGCGCGCGCACGTCTTCGCCACGCTTGTGGTCATGCGTCGCCGTGGCCAGCATCGCATGAGGAAAGCGCTGCGAACGCCCGAGATTCGCCGCATGGAATTGCTCGACCGACAAAGCGAACTCGCCGGGGTCCGAGCCGACCTCGTTGCGCGACAGCAAACGGCCATAGCGATAGCACGCTGTATCTTCAACCGCCTTCGCGGCGACCGGCGCGGTCAGTTGCGAAAAGAGCGTCTGCGCGGTGCGCCGCGCCGAACCTGCATGACTCGGCGGCGCACCATTCGGACCCTGCTGCTGCGATTGCGCGTTACCGCGTACATTCGGCACCTCTTCGGCGCTGCCGCCAAGCCACGCGTTCACGCGGTCGAGCACCACATAGTCCGCGCGCGAAAGCGTTTGTCTCGCGCCGGCCAGCGCCTGCTCGAAATACACGTTGTCGGCGGCGCTGCGCAGCCCGTTCTGTGGATAGATCCGATACACCGGAAAATGCACGACCAGTTCGGTCAGCACACGGTGAAGCGCGGTGAAAGTGAAATCGCGCGTCGTCAGCGAATCGCGGGCGATGCGATGCAATGCACGCGCCGCGCGGTCCAGTTCCGCCGAAAGGTTCTCCGCGAGAATCTTGCGCCGCGCGGCCAAGGCTTCATCGGCGAAGCGCGGGCTGCGGCCGGTGAGTTCGGTCCACGTCTGCGCGAGCGGTTCGGCGCCGGCCGGATCGTGCAGCAGCGCGCCCACGTCGTTCATGAAATCGTAGCCGGTCGTGCCGTCCACGGGCCAGTCGTCGCGCAGCGGCTCGCCGCGGCCGAGAATTTTTTCGACGACCACATACGGCGCGGTGTCACGCAATTCGGTGAGGCGCTGCCGCAGACGCTGACAGTACTCTCGCGGTTCAGCGAGACCGTCCACGTGGTCGATCCGCAAACCATCCACCACGCCTTCCTGATACAGACGGAAAATCAGCGCATGCACGGCCTCGAATACTTCGGGCCGCTCCACACGCACACCGGCCAGCGTCGAGATGTCGAAGAAACGCCGCCAGTTCACTTCGTCCGAAGCGGTGCGCCACCATGCAAGACGGAAGTGCTGCCGTTCGATCAGCCGATGCAGGCGGTCACGTGTCACTGGATCCGCGGGCGCATACGCTTCCAGCACCAATTCGATCGCCGAGGCGCCGTTTTGCGCGACGAACTCGCGCAGCATGTCGCGTCCCTCGGCGGCGCGCGGTTGATCGGCCGGCTGTGTCGTCAGGCCCTGGAAACGCTCGCCCAGTGCGGTGAGATCGGCGCGATCGGCGCTTTGCAGAATCGACGCGTAATCGGTTGGGCACACCGGAAACACATGCGGCCCGTAACCGATATAAAAGCGCCCACTGTCGGCCGCAAAATGCAGCGCAATCCGGCCTGCTGCGAGTTCCTCGCCGTACGGCGCGCCGAGTGCGGGCACCAGCACCTTGCCGCGCAGAGCCGGATCGGGCGAATGCCAGTCGACATCGAAATGGCGTGCGTACGCGCTGTGCCGGCCCCATTCGAGGATATCGAGCCACCACGCGTTGCTCGAGCCGCCGACGCCCATATGGTTCGGCACGAGGTCGACGATCAGCCCCATGTTGTGCGCGCGCAGCTTATCGACGAGGCGTTTCAAGCCCGCCTCGCCGCCGCATTCGGCGCTGACCTGGGTGTAGTCGACGGTATCGTAGCCGTGCATCGAGCCCGGCTCGGCGGTGGTGATGGGCGACGCGTACACGTGGCTGATGCCGAGCGCGGCGAAGTAGTCGACATGCCTGGCGGCATCGTCGAAGGTAAAGCCTCGATGGAATTGGAGGCGAAGCGTGGAGCGCGGGACGGTCATGGCGTATCAGGCTCCGAAGAAGCGGGGGAAGAGGCAGGAACGGTTGCGCCGCGGCGCGCGCGGTCGACGGCCAGCAGGCGATCGCTGAAGGTGTCGTCCTCGAACAATTCGTCGATGGGCAAGGTCACACGGCGGCGCCAGTTCGGATGCTCGTCGATCGAGCCGGGCAGATTCGGCTGCTCGACGAGCGCGAGCAAATCATCGAGCGGGAAAGTGACGAGCGGCCCGGGCGTCGCGGCGACGAAGGCGAGCGCTTCATCCACGGGCGCCTCGTCGGGCGGCGGCGCTTCCACGTCCGGCACGGCGACGCCGGCTTGCTGGAACGCGCGCCATAACAGCGCGCGATCGGCGGCGCGTTCTTCCTGCGCCACTTCCTCCGCGTCGCGGCCATCGGCGCGCGCCATCGTCTGACCGATCCGGTTGCGCCACGTGATGTCGCTGCCGCGCCACCAGCCGGCCACGGTCGGCAGATCATGGGTCGTGGTGGTGCCGACCGCGTTGCGGTCCCACGCGTGCGGCGGCTTGAAGCCGTTGCCACCTTCCGCGCCTTCGAACCACAGCACGCGAATGCCGGCGAGACCGTGCTCGTCGAGCCGCTCGCGAAAGCCGGGCGGCACGGTGCCGAGATCTTCACCGATCACGATCGCGCGATGCCGCCACGATTCGAGCGCGATCAGCCGCAACAGGTCTTCGAGCGGATAGCGCAGATAGGCGCCGTTACGCGCGCTCTCGCCTTCGGGCACGAGCCATAGGCGCCGCAAGCCGAGAATGTGGTCGATGCGGATGCCGCCCGCATGCGCGAACGCCGCGCGCAGCATGTCGATGAACGCGGAGAAGCCCTGCGTACGCATGGCGCGCGGCGAGAATGTAGTGAGCCCCCATGCCTGGCCGGCCTGGTTGAACAGATCGGGCGGCGCGCCCACTGAAACGCCTTGCAGCATGTCGTCGCGGTACGACCATGCATGGCTGCCGGCACTATCGCACCCAACGGCTAAGTCAGCGATCAGGCCGACGGCCATCCCGGCATCGGTCGCTGCATGCTGCGCGTGCGACAGACCCTTGGCGGCGAGCCATTGCAGAAACAGATGAAAATCGACTTCATGCCGATGCGCTTCGGCAAAGGCTTCAACCTCCGGGCTGCGCGGATCGCGCAACGCCTCAGGCCAGTTGCGCCAGTGGCCATTGCCGCCCTCCTGAGCCAACTGCACTGCCTGCAGCGCTTCGAAACGCGCGTGATCTTCGAGCGCACGGCCGGCACGTTCGCAGAAGCCATGAAATTCGAGCGCGTGCGGCGTGTCGTGTGCGCGTTCCTGCTTGCAGAAGTTTTCATACAGCACGCGTAAAACCTTCAGCTTCAGCACGACCGCGTTCGGCCAGTCGATCAGCGGCAAGTCTTCGAGTGTCGACCAGGCGTCGGTGGCTTGCGCGGCCTCGAGCGCGGCGCGTGCGGCGTCCGTGCCGAACACCGCGGCGGGGTCAATATGCGTGACGTTCAGCCACAAACGTGACGACGGTGAATACGGACTGAAACGATTCGGCTCGGCGCTGAACATCGCGTGCGTCGGACTGACGGCTAGCGCATGCGCGCCACGCTTCGCGCTTTCAATCGCCAACTGCGCGAGGGCCGTATAGTCGCCGATGCCGCCATCCCCCTTGCGGCGCAAGCCGTATAACTGCGCGGCAATGCCCCACAGCGGCGGCGTGTGCGCCGTGGCGCCGTCGTGCAGCGTGCGCCATGCATCCGCGACGGTATAGCAGCGTGACGGCGCCACGGCCAATGTCACGCGTTGCTCGTTGATCACCAGCGTGTGATAGCCGGGCTCGTCGATCGGTGCGAGCAACGCTTCCTCGCCCTTAGGCGCCGTGAAGCGGCCGTCGATGATCGAGCCGCTTTCGAGTTCGATCCGGTAGTGACTGCCGGATTTGATCGCCGCGGCAGGCAGCGCGATACCGCGCTCGACCTCCGCGGTCATCAGCGGCGGCAGTTTGCGGCCGGACAGTTCGGCTTCGAGCGCGGCTGCGCTGTGCCGGATTTGCGTGGCGTTACCGCAGGGCAAGCCCATCCGTTCGAGCAGCACGGCGAGCGTGCTCTCCGGTACGTGCTGCGTAGTATGGTGCGCATCCCGCCACTCGACCTCAAAGCCGGCGCGAGTGGCAAGGGTAACGATCGTATCGGTCGGGCGTCGGGTGCTCACGCGTGGCGCTCCTGTTGGCTCGCGATGCGAGCATCGTGGCCGATGGCATAGTGGCTGACGTCGCCGGTCACCCATGCGACAAACGCGTATGACGGCAACACCTTGGCGTCGACCTGCTCGCGCACGCGCGGCGGCGTTTCGAAAATCACTTTGCCGGCGGGCAGATCGGGGAACGCCACGTTCTCCTTCGAGAGATTCAACGCGATCGACAAGGTTTCGCCGTCGCAAAGTTTCCAGCGGCCGATCAGCGCATTGGCATCGCCGCCGTTTGCGGCGGTCAGCACAGTCGAGCCGAGCGCTCTGGAATGTTTGAGGCGCGGCGTGATCAGCTTCGCCCGCACGGCGAGCGCGGATTTGTAGAAGTGCATCCAGTCGAGGCGGTCTTTCGCGGTGTCATCCGCGGCGGAGCCTTGAACGGGCTCAGGCGGTGACGAGGCCGTAAAGGTCCTCACGTCGTTCGGATCGGGAATCTGCGCGCGACGCTTTTCGTCGCTGAACGACGAAAAGCGCGCGAATTCGCGGCGCCGTCCTTCGCGCACGGCGTCGGCGAGCTCGCCGGTGTAGTCGGTGAAAAACAGGAACGGCTGGGTCGACCCGTATTCCTCGTCCATGAACAGCAGGGGAATTTGCGGCGAGAGCAGCAGCAAGCCGGTGGCGGCGCGCAAGGCGTCGTCCGACGTCAGTTTGCGCAGGCGCTCGCCGAATGCGCGATTGCCGATCTGATCGTGATTCTGCAAGAACATCACGAATGAAGTGGTCGGCAGATGCCCGCTCGATTCGCCACGCGGCGCGCCGTCGTGAATCGGCGACGGCTCACCCTGATACGCGAAGCCCTCCGACAACACGCGCGCGAGGCGGCGGATCGGCTGATCTTCATAGGCGTGGTAATAGCCTTCGGTTTCGCCCGTCAGCAGAACATGCAGTGTGTTGTGCGCGTCGTCGTTCCATTGCGCGTCGAAATGCGTTTCCAGCAGGCTCGCACTGTTGTGCTCGTTTTCCAGCACCAGATGCACATGCCGCCCGTGCTGTACTTTCGCGCGGATATGGTCGGACAATTCGCGCAGCCACGCATGATTGCCGATGGCATGCACCGCATCGAACCGCAGGCCGTCGAGGCGATATTCGTTGATCCAGTAGACGGCGTTGTCGGTGAAAAAGTCGCTCACTTCACAGCGGTCGAAATCGATCGCGGGGCCCCAGGGCGTATGCGTACCTTCGCGGAAAAACGAGCGCGCGTATTCGTGCAGATAATTGCCGTCCGGGCCGAAGTGGTTGTAGACCACGTCGAGAAACACCATCAGGCCGAGGCCGTGGGCGGCGTCGATCAGCGCTTTTAGTTCTTCGGGGCGGCCGTACGCGGAATCGGGCGCATATGGCAGCACACCGTCGTAGCCCCAATTGTGCTTGCCGGGAAAGTCGTTCAACGGCATCAATTCGATCGCCGTCACGCCGAGTGCGGCGAGCGCGGGCAACCGTTTCTGCACGCCCGCATAGCCGCCCATCGCGCCGACGTGCAACTCGTACAACACCGTTTCTTCCCACGGGCGGCCATGCCAGTTGGTGTGTTCCCAGTGGTACGCCCGCGGGTCGATCACTTCGCTCGGGCCGTGCACGTCTTGCGGCTGGAAGCGCGACGCAGGATCGGGAACCGCATGCTCGCCATCGAGCCGGAAGCGATACAGCGTGCCCGCGCCGCTGTCCACGGTCGTTTCGAACCAGCCGTTGCCGGTGGACGTCATGTCATGCGTGCCTTGGGCTGGTCCATTTTCAATTGCCACCTGCACCGTCTTGCACGACGGCGCCCAGAAACGGAACCGGGTGCGCGGCTTCGCGCCCGTAGCGCCCAGCAACTGTGCGCCGAACGGCAGGCAATGCGCGTGATGATGCGCGTGAGGATCAATCGGACTTTCGGACATGATTCATCACCATTCGTTTTTGCTGCTCGCCTACGTGGTCGGCGACGCATCGCTGCTCGGCGGATGCTCACCCGGATCGGGCGGCAGGGCGGTCAGCAGCCGCGGCCCGTGCTGCGCGCCGGCCTTCCAGCCCGCCTGCCAATCCGCTTCGCCCACCGGTTGCGCCGCCAGCATCACAAGGCTATGCCCGGCCACTTCGACCTCTGCCACCGCCAACCGATGCGGCGCGCTTTCCGGCTCAGCAGTGTCTAACAGCACATGCCATTCCAGATGTGGTGCAGGAGGCGTAAAGCGCTGCGTTTCGTCCGCTGCGTTGAGCATCATCAACAATACTTCCGTTTCGCCATTCAAGCCTGGACCCGCGCGACGCAGCGTGAACGCGCGGCCTTCAGGGTCCTGCCAGGCTTCGATGGTAAGTGGATCGCCGTGTTCATCGAACCAGCCGACATCGAACAGACCCGGCAACACTTCGCGGTCGCCGAACAAAAAACGCGTTTCGCGTAGCAACGGATGCTGTTTGCGCAGCGCGATCACGCGCGCGATGAACGCAGTCATCTGGCGGCCGTCGAGCGACTCCGCGCGCTCCCAGTCGAGCCATGATAGTTCGTTATCCTGGCAGTACGCATTGTTGTTACCGTTCTGCGTACGCAGCGTTTCGTCGCCTGCCAGCATCATGGGCGTGCCGAGCGCCATCAGCAGCGTCGCGATCAGCGAGCGGGCCACGCGCTTGCGGGTTTCGAGGATGACCGGAGCGTCGGTCGCGCCTTCTACGCCCCAATTGCGACTGCAGTTTTCATTGTGGCCGTCGTTGTTGTCTTCGCGATTCGCCTCGTTGTGCTTGTGCTCGTACGCGGTGACATCGGCGAGCGTAAAGCCGTCATGTGACGTGACAAAGTTGACGGATGCCCACGGCTTCCTGAAGCGCCGGTTGAACAGATCGGCTGAACCGGTTAGACGCGCGGCAAGATCGGGCCGCAGTCCCGCATCGCCGCGCCAGAAACGGCGCACCGTGTCGCGGAAACGGTCGTTCCATTCGGCGAACCCCGGCGGATGATTGCCGAGTTGGTAACCGCCAGGCCCAATGTCCCATGGCTCGGAAATCAGCTTGCGTTGCGACAGGATCGGGTCCTGGCGCAATGCGTCGAAGAAACCGGAGCCGGGATCGAAGCCGTGTTGTTCGCGGCCGAGCGTCACGCCGAGATCGAAACGGAAGCCGTCGATATTGAACTTCGTCGACCAGTAGCGCAGCGAATCCATCACCATCTGCAGTACACGCGGATGCGGCAGGTTCACGGTATTGCCGCAGCCGGTGTCGTTGATATGGTGGCGTTCGTCGCCGGGAATCAGGCGGTAGTAGCTCGCATTGTCGAGGCCGCGCCACGAGACGGTCGGCCCCATCTCGTTGCCTTCGCAGGTGTGGTTGTAGACCACGTCGAGAATCACTTCGATGCCGGCCGCGTGCAACTGACGCACGGCGATGCGCATTTCATCGAGCCGGTGCGTGCTCAGATACGACGGCTCCGGTGCAAAAAATGCCGCGGTGTTGTAACCCCAGTAATTGCGCAGCCCGCGCTCCACCAGAAAGCGGTCGTTCAGAAACGCATGCACGGGCAGCAATTCGACGGCGGTCACGCCGAGCTTCAGCAAATGCTCAATGAACTCCGGCGAAGCCAGCGCGGCGAATGTGCCGCGTTCGTGCTGCCGCAAATCGGGGCGCAACATCGACACGCCGCGCACATGCGCCTCGTAGAGGATGGTTTCGCCCCACGGCACATTCGGACGCTTGTCGTGCGACCAGTCGAAGGCTTCGTCGATCACGACGCACTTCGGCATGGCCGGCGCCGAATCGCGGCGGTCGATTGAAAGATCGGCGCGATTCGAATGCACGCGATAGCCGAACAGCGCGTCAGACCAGCGAAACTGCCCGACCAGTTTGCGTGCATACGGATCGAGCAATAGCTTGTGCGGATTGAAGCGATGCCCATGCTGCGGCTGATACGCCCCATGTGCGCGAAAACCGTATGCAGTGCCGGGATGTGCGTTGGGCAAATAGCCGTGCCAGACTTCGTCAGTGCACTCGGGCAGCGTGAAACGCCTGAGTTCCTTGCGACCGGTGGGATCGAACAGGCAAAGCTCGATTTTCTGCGCATTCGCCGAGAACACCGCAAAGTTGACGCCGAGGCCATCCCAGCTGGCGCCGAGCGGATAGGGCGAGCCGGGCAGAAGCCGGTCGGGCATTGCATGCGACATGATTCCCCTTCCTTGTTCTGTTTTATGAACGCTATCGTGGGACTTCATGCAACGAGCGCGCGGCCTGGCCGCCGCGCGCTCGCCTTACAACCCTTCCATCAATCCGCCCGCAAAACGATCGTCGCCAAAGGCGGTAACGTCAGTGCAGCGGAATGCGGCCAGCCGTGGCTCGAGATTTCGTCGGTGTGAATCAGGCCGCCGTTGCCCATGTTCGAGCCGCCGTACACGCCGGCATCCGTATTCAGCACTTCTGCCCAGCGGCCGCCGCGCGGCATCCCCATCCGGTAACCGACCCGCGGCACCGGCGTCATATTGCAGATCACCACGAGTTCGCGGCCCGCGCCGTCGGTACGGCGATAGGCGTACACGCTGTTGGCGCTGTCGTCGCCGATCAGCCATTCGAAGCCGCCCGGCTCGCTGTCGAGCAAATGCAGCGCGGGCTCCTGGAGGTACAGATGGTTCAGGTCGCGCACCAATTTCTGCACGCCGTGATGGTTCGGATCGTCGAGCAGATGCCAGTGCGGCGACGTGTCGTGATCGAATTCCGCCATCTGGCCGAATTCGCCGCCCATGAACAACAGCTTCTTGCCCGGATGCGTCCACATGAAGCCAAAGTACGCGCGCAGGTTGGCGAACTTCTGCCACCGGTCGCCGGGCATCTTGCCGAGCAGGGAGCCTTTGCCGTGCACCACTTCGTCGTGCGAGAGCGGCAGCACGAAGCGCTCGGAATATGCGTACACCATCCCGAACGTCATCATGTGGTGATGGTATTGGCGGTAGACCGGGTCCTCCTCCATGAAGTGCAGCGTGTCGTGCATCCAGCCCATGTTCCACTTGAACTGGAAGCCGAGGCCGCCGTCTTCGACGCGCGCCGTCACGCCTGGCCACGCAGTCGATTCTTCGGCGATCGTGATTGCGCCCGGTACGCCGGGCACATAGCCGACTTCATGATTCAGCCGCTTCAGGAACGCGATCGATTCGAGATTTTCACGCCCGCCGTAGATATTCGGCACCCACTCATCGGCGGCGCGCGAATAGTCGCGATACAGCATCGAGGCGACCGCATCCACGCGCAGGCCGTCGACGTGATAGCGCTTCAACCAAGCGAGACCCGACGCCACCAGGAACGCGCTCACCTCGTTGCGGCCGAGGTTGTAGATCATCGTGTTCCAGTCCTGGTGATAGCCTTCGCGCGGATCGGCGTGCTCGTAGAGCGGCGTGCCGTCGAAGTCGATCAAACCATGCGCGTCGTTCGGAAAGTGCGCCGGCACCCAGTCGAGAAACACGCCGAGTCCAGCCGCGTGCGCTTTGTCAACGAACAGGGCGAACTGCTCAGGCTTGCCGAAGCGAGCGGATGGCGCGAACTGTCCGAGTGGCTGATAGCCCCACGAACCGCCGAACGGATGCTCGGCAATCGGCATGAACTCGACGTGCGTGAAGCCCATGCTTTTCACGTAAGGAATCAGCCGCTCGGCGAGTTCTTCCCAGGTGAGGCCGCGTTGACCTTCTTCGGCGACGCGCAGCCACGATTCGGCATGCACTTCGTAGATCGAGATCGGTGCGCGCGGGGTCTGTTTGGCGGCGCGCGACTGAATCCAGTCCTGGTCGGTCCACGCAAACTGCTCGATCTCGTCGACATGCGCGACCACCGAGGCGGTGCCCGGCGGCCTTTCCGTTTGCATGGCGCACGGATCGGCTTTTAGGGGCAGCGGATGGCCATCACGAGCGAGCAATTCGTACTTGTAGCGCGTGCCCGCGCCGACGCGCGGCACAAACAATTCCCATACACCGGCCTGATGACGCAGCCGCATCGGATGACGGCGCCCATCCCACGAATTGAAGTCGCCGACCACCGATACGCGTCGCGCATTCGGCGCCCATACGGCAAAGCGCACGCCCGGCACGCCGTCCACTTCCATCGGGCGTGAGCCGAGGCATTCGAGCACGGCGTACGGGTCGCCGCCGGCGAGACGGCCCAACGGCTCGTCGCCGAGAACGGGGCCGAACGAATACGTGTCCTCGATTTCCTGCACGGTGCCGTGCCAGTCGATGCGCAGCCGATAGGGCGCCGCCGACGTGACGCGACCGGCAAACAGCCCCGGCCTGAGTTGCTCGAGCGCGCCGAGCGTTGTGCCGTCGGCGCGTGAAATCACGGTAACGTGCGTGGCGTTCGGCAACAGCGCGCGCACCACCGGACCTGCGTCCGTCTGATGCATGCCGAGCTGCGAGAAAGGATCGGGGTGACGCGCTTCAACGAGCGCGTCGATATCCAGCGGTTGGAGGCCTGCGGCCGGGTCATGCTCACTCATAGTCGCCCTCAGCCGGATTAGGCGGTGCGGCGGCGCCTGGCGCCTGGGTTGATGGGTCGTGCTGCGGGCTGCCGGTGTCGCCGAGCAACCGGCTGGTGAGCGCGGCGAGGCCGCGTACCGGCAAACTGAGCCACGTCGGACGGTTGGCCGCTTCGTAACGGATTTCGTACGCGGCTTTCTCGATCAGGAACAGATCGAGCAGGGCCTGTTCGGCTTCGGGCGCCACCAGCGGCGTCGGCGAATCGGCGATGGCGGCGCGGTATTCCTTCAGGAACGTTTCGGTCGCGTGGGCGCGGAAACGCTCGAAGAGCGTGCGCTTGCGATCGGCGGTCTGCTGCGGCGCGCTTTCCATCGTGGACTGCGCCGCGGCGCTCGCATAGGACAGTGAGCGCATCAAGCCGGCCACGTCGCGCAACGGGCTCGACTTCTGGCGCCGCTCCTCTAACGTACGGGCGGGCTCGCCTTCGAAATCGATCAGATACGCGTCGCCCTGCGCGACCAGCACCTGGCCCAGATGGAAGTCGCCGTGAATGCGCAAGCGCAACGCCCCCGCATTGCCCGAGACCAGCTTGTTGACGGCCTGAACGAGCGCAGCGCGGCGGTCGATCAGGCTTTGCGCCAATGCTTTGGTGTCCGGATCGCTCATCTGCGCGATGCGCGGTGCGAGCAGATCGAGTGCGCTGGCGAGCATGGCTTGCGTGCCGTCGACCCACGCCTTCACCTGTTCGGCGCTGGCGGGTTCCGGCGCGAACGCCGGGTCGTCGGAAGGCGAAGCAAGGACCACGTGCAATTCGCCCAGCCGCTTGCCGATGATGCCCGCCAGCGCACTGTAGCCTTCCATGAGAATCGCTTCGTTATCGCGATCCTGCGGTTGCGCATCCGTGTCGACGGTGATGGCGAGTTCGTCCACCGAGCGGCGCAGGTAGTCGAGCGACCAGTTCCACGCGTCGCCCTGATTGTCGATATAGCCTTGCAAAATCGCGAGTGTATGCGGCACGCCCTCGGGATCGACGCGTACCACCTCACCATACAGCGGCGCGGTGTTCGCGTAGCCGAGCTGGGTCAGATAACGGCTGATTTCCGCTTCCGGATGAATGCCGCTTACCAGACGCCGCACGAGTTTGAGCACCGCGGCATCGGCGATGATCAGCGAGCTGTTGCTTTGCTCAGCCGCCAGCCAACGGATTTCCGGACGCTCGCCGAGTTCGCTGAGTTCGTCGAAGCGCTCGGTCGGGATGAACTTGATCTCGCTCTTCTGCACGGTCGGCACGACTGCGCGTTCGCGTAGTTTGCGCAGCACACCATGGGCGAAGATCGGCAGCGCGAACGCGTCCGTCAGATGGCCGACGTTGCGGCCGCGGCGCACGCGCGCGAGCGCCAGTTGCATGAACAGTGGCGTCGTGGTTTCGCCGCCCCACGTGATGGCGATCGGCACGACGTAGCGTTCGGTATGGTCGCCCACGTCCGCTTCGATTTCGGTGAAGGCGAAGCCGCCGTTGGGGATCGTCGTCAACGCGGCGAGGCGTACCGCATGCATCTTCTGATCCTTCGAGGCAAACCAGCGGCGCCGGCTCAGCCACGACGGCAGCACTTCGGATTCGAGCAGGCGCACGTTCTCCGGTGTCGGGCCGACCTGGCCCTCGCGGATCACGATCGTGACGAATTCGGGCAGTGGTTCGGAATGCGCTTGCGCCCATGTCGGACGCTGGCCGCCCGAGCACAGCATGAACCACAGGAAGCCGTACGGCGGGAAGGTCAGCAGATAGGTGAGTTGGCCGATCGCGGGGAACACGGAGTCGGCGGTCATTTCGACCGGCACCGAGCCGTTGAACTCGGATAGATCGAGTTCCACCGCCTGCGGAGCGCGCGACAGATTCGCCACGCACAGGATCGGCGGCTCGCCCGGCAGTTCGCGCAGATACGCGAGAATCTTGCGGTTTTCCGGCTTCAGGAAACGGATCGTGCCGCGCCCGAAGGTTTGTTTCGCGCGACGCGTCGCGAGCATGCGCCGGGTCCAGTTCAGCAGCGAATGCGGGTCGCGGCTTTGCGCCTCGACGTTGACGGCGTCGAAGCCGTACAACGAACCCATCACCGGCGGCAGCACCAGTTGTTCAGGATCGGCGCGCGAGAACCCGCCGTTGCGATCCGACGACCATTGCATCGGCGTGCGCACGCCGTCGCGGTCGCCGAGGTGGATGTTGTCGCCCATGCCGAGTTCGTCGCCGTAATAGATCACGGGCGTGCCGGGCATCGACAGGAGCAGCGAATTGATCAGTTCAATGCGCCGGCGGTCGCGTTCCATTAGCGGCGCGAGGCGGCGGCGAATGCCGAGGTTCAGGCGCGCGCGGCGATCGCTCGCATACGTGTTCCAGAGGTAGTCGCGCTCGGAATCCGTCACCATTTCGAGCGTCAGTTCGTCGTGATTGCGCAGGAAAATCGCCCACTGGTTCGTTTCCGCGAGATCCGGCGTCTGCCGCATGATGTCGGTGATCGGGAAGCGGTCTTCGCTCGCAATCGACATATAGATGCGCGGCATCAGCGGGAAGTGGAACGCCATATGGCATTCGTCTTCGTCGCCGAAATATTCCTTCACGTCTTCCGGCCACTGGTTCGCTTCAGCGAGCAGCATCCGGTTTGGATACTCGGCGTCGATGGTCGCGCGGATCTTCTTCAGCACCGCGTGCGTTTCGGGCAGGTTCTCGTTGTTGGTGCCTTCGCGTTCGACCAGATACGGCACCGCGTCGAGCCGTAGCCCGTCGATGCCCATGTCGAGCCAGAATCGCATCACTTGCAGCACTTCCTTCAGCACGGCCGGATTGTCGAAGTTCAGATCGGGCTGGTGCGAATAGAAGCGGTGCCAATAGTAAGCACCCGCGACCGGATCATGCGTCCAGTTTGACGGCTCCGAATCGATGAAGATGATCCGTGTTTCCTGGTACTTCTGATCGGTATCGGACCACACATAGTAGTTGCGATGATTGGACCCCGGCTTCGCGCGGCGGGCGCGCTGAAACCACGGGTGCTGATCCGAGGTGTGGTTGATCACCAGCTCCGTAATCACGCGGATGCCGCGTGCGTGCGCTTCCTGAATGAAGCGCTTCACGTCGGAAAGCTGGCCGTAGTCCGGATGCACATTGCGGTAGTCGGCGATGTCGTAGCCGTCGTCGCGGCGCGGCGACGGATAGAACGGCAGCAGCCAGATCGCATTCACACCGAGCTCGGCGATGTAATCGAGCTTCGCGATCAAGCCGGGAAAATCGCCCACGCCGTCGTTGTTCGCGTCGAAGAACGACTTGATATGCACCTGATAAATGATCGCGTCTTTGTACCAGAGCGGATCGTCGCTCAAGGCCGCGGGCTTGCCGCGCCGCTGCGAGCGTGCTTTGGCAGCGCTGCCGGTGGCGGCGCTCGCATGGGTCTGCGACGTAGGTTGGGCTGGATCGTCACGCTTCATGTCGCACCTTCCGTAGGGGTTGGGTTGCCAGCGTCGTCTGCGTGATAGTCGCTGTCGGCATCATCTGGGCGTTCAGCGGGCAAGCCGCCGAGCGGCGCGATGCGCCAGATCGAAAACGGCTGGCCCGAACCGAGCCGGATGTGCTGCCAGCGGCCGTGCCATTCGAAACGCGCACCGGTCATCTGATCGGTCACTTCCAGCGCGCCATGGTCGTGCAGATTCCAGTGCTTGAAAGTGTCCCACGACAATTCGATATCCGCGCCCTGTTCGTTGAACGGGTCAAGATTGATTGCCACCAGGATGACGTTGTCGCGCGCTTCGGTGGCTTTTTCGAAGAATAGGATGTTGTCGTTGTGCGCGGTGAGGAACGTGAGACCGAGATGCGTTTGCAGCGCCGGGTTCGCGCGGCGAATCCGGTTCAACGCACTGATCTCGCCGACGATATTGCCGGGCCGGTTCCAGTCCCACGCGCGCAACTGATACTTCTCGGAGTCGAGATATTCCTCGCTGTTCGGCAGCGCGGCGGCCTCGCACAATTCGAAACCGCTATACACGCCCCATAAACCGGCCAGCGTGGAGGCCAACGCGGCCCGAATCAGAAAGCCCGAACGCCCCGACGACTGCAAATGCCGCGGGTTGATATCCGGCGTATTGACAAAGAAATTCGGCCGGTAGAAATCACGCGCGCTGCTTTGCGTGAGTTCGGTCATGTACTCGATGAAGTCGCGCTTCGACTCGCGCCACGTGAAATACGTGTACGACTGCGAGAAGCCGATCTTGCCGAGGCGGTTCATCATGCGTGGCCGCGTGAAGGCTTCGGCGAGGAAGATCGTGTCGGGATAGCGCGAGCGCACATCGTCGATCACCCATTCCCAGAACGGCAGCGGTTTGGTATGCGGATTGTCCACGCGGAAAATGTGCACGCCGGCTTCGATCCAGAACAGGAAGACGTCGCGCAGCGCGAGCCACAAATCAGGCTTGGCGTCGTGCGCATAGAAGTCGGGATTGACGATGTCCTGATACTTCTTCGGCGGATTTTCCGCATAACGCAGCGTGCCGTCCGGGCGCCAGGCGAACCACGTCGGATGTTCTTTCAGCCACGGGTGGTCCGGCGAGCACTGGATCGCGAAGTCGAGCGCGATTTCGAGGCCGTGCGCGTGGGCGGCGGCCAGCATCTGCTTGAAGTCGTCGAGCGTGCCGAGTTCGGGATGCACGGCGGTGTGGCCGCCTTCGACCCCGCCGATCGCGTACGGGCTGCCAACATCTCCCGGTTGCGCATTCAGCGTGTTGTTGCGGCCTTTGCGGTTCGCGATGCCGATCGGGTGGATCGGCGGGAAGTACAGCACGTCGAAGCCCATGTCGCGGATGCGCGGCAGTTTCGTGACGACGTCAGCGAAGGTGCCGTGACGCGATTCGTCGTCGCTCATCGAACGCGGGAAGATTTCGTACCAGCTGGCGAAATGCGCGGCGGTCCGATCGGCGTCGATCTTGTAGACGATTGGATCGCGGCTCAGGAACGGGCGGTGGCGCGCGGCGGTCATCGCCTTCGCGGTGGTCGGCGCGAGGATCAATGCGAGCTTCGTTTCGGCGTCGGCCTTGGTGAAGACCTTGACGATATGGTCGAGCGGCTTGCTTGTCGTACCGTCCGCGCCTTCTGCGGTTTCCACTTCGGCGAGCACCAGGGCGAACAGATGCGCGGCTTCGTCGAGTTCGAGCTCGACGGTTTGGCCCGCTTTCAGCTTCTTCTGGATATGCTCGACCAGCGACGCGAAGTCGTCGCGCCATGCGATTACTGTGAATTCGTGGCGGCCGAGGCGTTCCAGCGGAATGCGCGCTTTCCAGATATCGAGGCCGGCCGGCTGTGCCGGGCTCATGGGTACTTCGTGCCAGGCGGTTTCGTCGGCGGCGCGCCAGACCACGGCGGCGGCGATCTTGTCGTGACCCTCCGCGAAGATCGCGGCGGTGATTTCAACTTGCTCGCCCACCGTGCGCTTGGCGGGAAAGCGCCCGTGGTCGACCGAGGGCGTCACGCTCTCGATCGCCACGCGCGGCGCGTTGATCGCTTCGAGCACGATCTTGCGACCGCTGCGCTTGCTGTTCGCCTTGTCGATCGGCGGCGCGAGACGGATCGGTTTATCGGCGACCCCGCGGAACAAACGGACTGCGCCGGGTGCGAGCGTGAACGGCGTCAGCCCGGCGGGCGTGGCATGCCCGGGCGCGTCGAGCGGGACGAAGCGCGTGAAGTTGCCCGGTACGCCCGTGAGGAAGCGGGCGGGATCGACGCGCACAGGCGCGCCGAGTTCGGGATTGATAGCGATCAGGACGGCTTCGCCGGCGTTGCGCAGATCGGGCGTGTCGGCCCGCAGCAACACCGCTGCGGGCGCGCCGGGCCCGCTTAGCGGGCGCAATTCGCCGTTGGCATGCAGCGTCTTCGTATTGCGCACCACCTCGTTCGCATGGCTGATCCGTTCCGAGAGATCGAAGGGCTTCGACTGGCAGGCGAGGGCGAACTGCGCCGCATCGCCGCGTGTCTGCGACATCGGCTCGGCGATGCCGTATTCGAAGCCCATCGGCATCATCCAGCCGGTGCCGGTCGAGGCCGAAGCGAACAGCGCGCGCCGGTAGGCCCGCTCCACGATGGCGGCGTCGTGCGCATCGCTGAGATCGGCGGCGAGGCGGGTGCCGTAAGGCGCCTCGGGAAAGGCGATGGGTGAGGCGATGCGGGCGAGGGCGGCATGCTCTTCCACCATCCAGCTGGCGCGGAAGTCCCACCAGCGCACCGACGAGAACACGCTGTCGAAGCCCGCGCCTTCGAGGCTAAGTAGATCGCCGCGGGCGAGACCCGGCGTCGCGGCGAGGAAACGCACCTCAGGATGCTTCGCGCGAACCGCACCGCCGAGTTGCCGCCAAACGGCGGCCGGCACGCGATGCGGCGAATCGAACCGGAAGCCGCTGACCCCGGCATCGGCCAGCGCCAGCAGTGGCTGCGTCCACCAGTCGACTATCGCCGCGCGGCTGGCGGCGTCGTCGAAGTTGGCATACGCGACGTTGTCCTCGCGATGCACGTGGCGCGGATCGAGCCGTGCCTCTTCAGACTCGAATGGGTGGAACCAGCCGGCATGTTCGGCGTACAGCGCACCATCGGCGGCCATCCGGTCGATCACCAGATCCACCAGCAAGGCCAGACCAGTTTGGCGGGCGGTGTGCGCGAGCGTGCGGATCGCGTCCGTGGCAGGTTGCTGGGTCTCGAACACGGGATGCAGCCGGCCATGGTTGCCGACCACCTGCCCGTGACCCGCCCGGCCCGGCTCGAAGACGCCGCCGATCAGCGCGTGATCGAAGCCCAGTCCGGCTGCATGAGCGAACTGCGCGGGCCATGCATCGAGCGGTCCAACGAGAAGTGAATGAAAAAAGTAAATCCGCGGCGCGTACCCGTTTTGGGATTCCATCGGTCGTTTCCAGATTCGTCCTGCTGCGGTGTGGATGCAATTGACATGCGATCACAGCGCTCATTGGGCTTCCAGAGCCGGATACCGCGCGATGCCTGAAGCGAGGGCGCGTACTGGTCAATGTAGTGCAAAGATCGTCACGCCGCTGGCCAGTAGGCGGTACTTTGACGCCAGGCGTCGATGGCACGGGTCCGGCCAGAACTATTCGCAAGACGCAGCAAACGTTGTGCCAGTGCGTTTTTGGACTGAAGCGAAGGGGTGGGGAAGCCTGTGCCCTGCGCGCCCTACTGGGAGGCGCGAACGGCGGCCAGAAGAGGCGAGGGCGCGTTGGCGGACAGCCTGCGTGTAAAACGGACGGGCATCGTCCGGGTTTTACACGGGGCGGAGTGCGCCGCCTGCCGGGGCCGCAAAAGGCGAAGCGGCGGCCGGCGGGGCAAGCGTTGCGAGGGAAAAGACTTTCAGTGAAGAAGGGCGGGTCAAGAGCCGACCAGGCCCGCTGCGATGTTCACGCACAAGCCCAGCACGGCGACGTTGAAGTAGAACGACAGAATCGATTGCGCGAGCGCCGCGCGGCGAATCGTGCGGGAGCGCAGTACGACATCCGAGGTTTGCGAGGCCACGGCGATGGTGAACGAGAAGTACAGGAAGTCCCAGTAGTCCGGCTGGAGCGCGTGGTCGGGAAACAGCAGGGCGGTCTCCGTTGCATCCGCGTCGTAGTAAATCCTCGCATAGTGCGACGTGAAAATGGTCGGGATCATGAACCATGCGCCGATCATCGTGAGGCCGGTCAACACGTAGTGCCATGCAGTCGAGGCGCCGGCCGTGCCTTTCGCCGAAGCGAGTTCGAGCACGATTGCGGCAATACTGGCGATCGTTGCGATGCAGATCACGACCAGCACCACGCCTGCGTTTTCATCGTCGCGCCGTGCGAATTCGCGGACACGGCCTTCGTCGGCGAAGGCCATGTGCACCCAGATCAGCACGAGATAGATCCACACCGCAGCATCCCAGGCGGCCAGAACACGCACCATGGGGCGTGTGTGTTCGGGGAGCACCAGCGCGGCCACGAGACCGACGGCGAGGCCGATCAGCATGCGTGGTCGATTGCGAAGAACCTGCGGATAATATTTTGTGAGCATGAGGTCGAGAGTGGAAGAACGTCCGTGTCGCGGATTCTACTCGCGCTTCGGGCACCATTTGTCGAATGGGTGAGTCACACGCTATAGTCTTTCGCAACGGCCTTGCGCGCCGCTTTCAGTTGAAAGCCGATTGGCAGGCAATACGCTTTTCGCCTTGCACGCCGCGCAGTGAAGCTGTTTCACAAGGCTGTCATCAGCACAACGTAATGCGGCTCGCATCGGCATCATGCAGCCGCACAAGACCGCTTAAGCGGCGCCAGACCAGGTTTGGGGTAGAGAAATCAACGTAACGCGCGAGCGGTATCACGCCACGGCCGCGTTGCCCGTTGAGAATGACTCACGATCGACTCACCATCTGGAGCCCCCATGACAGATGTTTCTAAGAACAAAGATGCGCACCACGCAGTGACGCATTCAGCCGGGTTTTCGGCGCCAACTTCGTCTTCGTTGCCTTCTTCGCTGAGGCCTTCGCAGTCGCCTTCGCTTCAAGCCTCGCGTTCGTTTTCGTTCTCGGCCTCGCGCAGAGTATGGGTGCTGGGCGCATGCGCCACTGCCGCCGCGCTCGCGTTCGCCGGTGCGGGCCGCTCGCTCTCGTGGATCGCCCCTGCGTTCGCCGATGCGCCCGCCGGCGGCGGACTCGATGCCTTCCTTGCGCTCTCAGAGCGTCTTACCGGTCGCACGGGCTTCGACGCCGTGCTCGGCAAACGTGTCTACGACGCCCTCGGCAAATCCGACAGCCAGTTTTCCCAGAACGTCGCCGCCCTCAACACGTGGCTGCAAGGTCATGGCGGTGTGCCGTCCGATACCGTCACGCAGGCATTGCAGGCCGATCAGCCGGCGCTCGCCAAGTCCGTAAGCGCGATCATGCGCGCGTGGTATCTCGGTCTCGTGGGCGACATGCCGCATGTGGACGTGGTCGCTTATGAAAAAGCGCTGATGTTCGAGCCGGTCAAGGACGTGCTGACGATTCCGTCCTATTGCCGCGACGTGCCGTTCTACTGGACGCAGAAGCCGTTGAGCGCCTGAACGACGTTCCTCTCGCGCGTGCCATATCGTCGTGGCGCCGTATCGTTTGATCAAGTCGTTCGACGAAACGCCGGCACGCGGGACCAGCAAGCAACGATAAGCCAGAAGAAGAGGGCAACAATGGCAAACTCAAATTCCGCCGACATCGTCGTAGTCGGGTCGGGCGTGGCAGGCGGGCTGGTTGCACATCAGATGGCGTTGGCCGGTGCGTCGGTGATTTTGCTCGAAGCCGGGCCGCGCGTTCCGCGCTGGCAGATCGTCGAGAACTTCCGCAACTCACCTGCCAAGTCCGACTTCGCGACGCCATATCCATCCACGCCGTACGCGCCGCATCCCGAGTACGCGCCCGCCAACAATTACCTGATCCAGAAGGGCGACTATCCGTACAACTCACAGTATGTGCGGCTGGTCGGCGGCACGACGTGGCACTGGGCGGCCGCTGCGTGGCGGCTGTTGCCGTCGGACTTCCAGTTGCACAAGCTGTATGGCGTAGGGCGTGATTGGCCTTATCCGTATGAAACACTGGAGCCGTGGTATTCGGCGGCTGAAATGCAATTGGGCGTTTCCGGGCCGGACAACACGGTCGATCTCGGTTCGCCGCGCTCGAAGCCTTATCCGATGAGCCAACTGCCGCTCTCGTACATGGATCAGCGCTTTAGCGACGTGCTCAACGCGCGGGGCTTCAAGGTGGTGCCCGAACCGGTGGCGCGCAACAGCCGTCCGTACGATGCGCGGCCCACTTGCTGCGGCAACAACAACTGCATGCCGATCTGCCCGATCGCGGCGATGTACAACGGCGTGGTGCATGCGGAGAAGGCCGAGCAGGCCGGCGCGAAGCTGATCCCCGAGGCGGTCGTGTACCGCGTCGAAGCGGACAACAAAGGGCTCATCACGGCCGTCCACTACAAGGACCCGAACGGCAACAGCACACGCGTGACGGGCAAGCTGTTCGTGCTCGCCGCAAACGGCATCGAAACGCCGAAGCTGATGCTGATGTCGACCACCGACAAATTCCCGCACGGTATTGGCAACAGCTCCGACCAGGTGGGCCGTAACCTGATGGACCATCCGGGCACAGGCGTCACCTTCCTCGCCAACGAACCGCTGTGGCCCGGACGCGGGCCGATGGAGATGACCTCGATTGTCAACTTCCGCGACGGCGCCTTCCGCTCCGATTACGCTGCGAAAAAGCTGCATCTGTCGAACGGTGTGCCAACTATGGGCGTGACCGCCGACCTGCTGAAAAAAGGCCTCACCGGCGCCGAGCTCGACCGGCAGATCCGCGACCGCGCAGCACGCACGCTGAACATCAACAGCTTTCACGAGCATCTGCCGGAGCCGCAGAACCGCGTGGTGCCTTCGGCGGATCACAAGGACGCACTCGGTATTTCGCAGCCCGAGATCTACTACTCGATCAACGACTACGTGAAGAAGAGCGCGGCGAACACGCATGAACTGTATGCGCAGATCGCCTCGCTGTTCGGCGGCGCCGAGGTCTCGTTCGACGATACGTTCGCGCCGAACAATCACATCATGGGTACCACCATCATGGGCAGCGATCCCGGGGATTCGGTCGTCGACGCGGATTGCCGCACGCACGATCACTCCAATCTGTTCATCGCCAGCAGCGGCGTGATGCCGACTGCTGCCTCCGTCAATTGCACGCTGACGATCGCGGCCTTGTCGCTGAAACTGGCCGACAAGCTCAAGCGTGAAATCTGAGCCCTGAACGGAGAGCCACAATGACGAAGAACACCGCTCGCGTCCAGCCGGCCAATGCGCTTGTTCAGAACACGCGTCGTCGCCGCTTTCGGGTGGCGACGCTAGCGGCCATCTTTTCGCTGTTTGCGCTGTATGTCGCCTGGCACGAAGCGTACGGGCCATCTGCGCGACATAACGACGAACTGCCGATCACGCAGGCTCGCGCGGACGATGCCTCGCAACCGGCCAATGCGGCGGCCACACCGACGGTGGCGGTCAGCGGGGATCTCGTGAAACGCGGTGAATACCTTGCGCGCGCCGGCGACTGCGTCGCCTGCCACACGGCTGACAAAACCCGCCCGTTCGCGGGTGGCCTGCCGATCAACACGCCGTTCGGCACGATCGTGACGCCGAACATCACGCCCGACCCGGACACCGGCATCGGCCAATGGAGTGACGCCGATTTTCTGCGCGCGATGCATGAAGGTATCGGCAAGAGTGGCGAGCGGTTGTATCCGGCCTTCCCGTACGCGGAATACACCAAAGTCACCGATCAGGACGTGCTGGCGATTCGCGCGTATCTGAACACGCTGACGCCGATCCACTACGCACCGCCGAGCAATAGCCTGAAATTTCCGTTCAACCAGCGCTGGATGATGGTGTTCTGGAATCTGTTCAATTTCGACGAAGGCCGTTTCGTCCCCGATCCGAAGCAAAGCGCCGAGTGGAACCGCGGCGCGTATCTGGTCCAAGGTCTCGCGCATTGCGAGGAATGCCATACGCCGCGCAATTTCACACAGGGTTTGAAGACGAGTTCGCGCTTCTCCGGTGCGGTCCAGGCCGGCTGGCATGCGCACAACATCACATCGGACAAGAACAGCGGCGTGGGCAATTGGAGCGATGACGAACTGGCGGCGTATCTGTCGACCGGCACAGCGCCGGGCCGCGCCAATGCGGCGGGCCCAATGGCCGAGGTGGTGACAGACAGCACGCAGTATCTGACGCACGAGGACATCGGCTCGATCGTCACGTATTTGCGCTCGGTGCCGCCGATCAACGGCGGAGAATCGCGTCCGCGCGACCAGTGGGGCAATCCCGCCGTCGACGACGTCACCTCGTTGCGCGGCACCACGATTCATGCGGTGAACGGTGCGCAGCTGTTCATCGCCAATTGCGCGACGTGCCATAACTGGACCGGTCAGGGCGTCGGTGCAAGCGCGCCGGGTGCGTATCCGTCGCTAATCCACAACTCGGCGGTCGGCGCAAGCGACGCCAACAATCTGGCGATGGTGATCCTGCACGGCGTCAGTCGTACGACGAAACAGGCTGACGTGCTGATGCCCGCGTTCGGCACCCAGCTCACCGACGATCAAGTGGCGGCTATCACGAACTATGTGACCAAACAGTTCGGTAATCCGCAGTCTACGGTGACGGTGGATCAGGTGGCCAAGCTGCGCGGACAGCAATAACAGCGTCGCGGGCGGCGCATTTTTCGGTAATTCATGCCGGGAATGTGTCGTTTTTGCGTCATTTCTACGCCATTTGAGCGAAGCGGGGACGCCGGGAAAAGATGGGCAACGCGCATACGCACTTGCGGATGCCGCATTATCATGAGCGAATGGCTTCCGTACTCGTCAACTCCGTCCAGCATCATCCGGCCAATCAGAGCGGCCGCGACTTTGTCGTCGGCGATTTGCATGGCTGTGTCGATGCGCTGCGCTATTTGCTGCGCGACATCGCGTTCGACCCGGCGCGCGACCGGCTCTTTTCGGTCGGCGATCTGGTGGACCGCGGCGAACATTCCGAGCAGGCGTTGGCACTGCTCGACAAGCCGTGGTTTCACGCGGTGCTCGGCAATCACGAAGACACCTTGTGCGCCGTCGCCGATGGGCGTGTGCGGCGTCAGTGGTGGTATGGAATCGGTGGCATATGGGCGGCGAATTTGTCCGACGAACGTTTGCAGCAATACGCCGAACCTCTGCGGGCGCTACCGCTCGTGCGTGTGGTCGGCAGCGGTAAGGAGCGCTTCAATATTCTGCATGCCGAATTCTTCGGCACGGACGCCGAACTCGACGCCGGGAATTTTTCCGACGAAACCCGCCAGCAATTACTGTGGGGTCGCGATCTGGCCTTGGGCAATGGCGATCCGCAGCGGCAGCGCGGCCTTTCGCTGACCTATTGCGGCCATACGCCGATGCGCGACATCCAGCAGATCGGCTCACAGGTTTTCATCGACACCGGCGCATTCGGGCCCGGCGGCAAGCTGACAATCGTGGAGCCTCAGGCGTTGCGGCGCTGGTCGATCTCGGTTGAGGCAGCGCGAGAGAGCGGGGCGGCAGCGTTGGCGTTGCCGTGATTGTTGCGAGTCGCTTAGCCCACCTGATTGAGCTCGAACACGATATCGATGCTCGTGCCGTTCCAGTTGTATTCCAGATACGCCGCGTGATGGCAGTCGCGCAGCAGCGTGGTTCTGAACGCGGCGAGGCACTCGCCTTCGTCATCCCGCACCGACGGATACACAATGCCCGGCGCGCCGGCCTCGCGCACGGCACGGCCGAGCGATTGTCCGGCGACATAGTCGTCGGGCGAGAGCACCGCCACATCGAGCGATTCGTCGGCGCGGATATCGACCACGTTGCCTCGCGCCGCCACCGTGTAGAGCCGCATCTGCTGCCGCATGGGCGGCTCGGCGGTCGCCTGCAGAAATTTTCCGGTGTGATAGCGCGTCTCGGCGATCGCCGTGGCACGCGAACGGGCGCAATAGAACACGCCATACGTGCCGTCCGAGAAGCGGCTGCCGAGCGGATTCAGGTGCGTTAACGCCGCCATGATCGGTCCGTATCCCGGGCCGAAACGGCGCTCTTCGCGTGGCACCAGATCGAGTTCGCCGACTTCGGTGCGCAAGCGGTCGTTGGTCATCGCTTCGAGCGCGTAGAGGGCGTCGAAATCTTCGGGCGATGCGACCCGGTCGAAAAGATTGACGGCCGGAAAGCGCGTCGGAATCACGCGATACGCGGGCGACCAGTCGAGCGGCGCGCTGCGCCAGCGGTGCTGCCAATGCGGTTCTGTCACGCCCAGCCGCCTCGCATCGCGTCGAGATACTGGCGCACGGCCACGAGATCGCTGATGTTGCCGGCCAGCATGCGGTCCAGCGCGCGGCGGCCGCCGAACGGCGGCGCGCTGTTGGGGCGCTTGATCCAGGTGTCGGCGGCGCTGGGCTGCGGCAGCAGGATTTGCAGCGCCTTATAGATGCCAAGCAGCAGCGACAGGCGTTCCAGCGTGTCGCGTCCCAGACGTGCTGTCGCCGGTGCGGATTTCCATTTGAAGTAGGTGGAGCGGCCCGGCGAGCCCAGCAACACGATCTGCTCTTCGGCGCTCAAGTCCCAGTCTCGTGCGATGTTGAAGAACGCGCGCAGGCCTGCCGCCGACATTTCGGTGAGCGTGGGTTCCGAAACCGGCCGGCGGATCGGCGGTTCGGGCTGGGTGGCGCGGGCAGCGTGAGCCATGAGTGGGTGAGTCCTTATATGTACTTAAAATTTATATTAGTCTAAAAGTGGATTTTTGCAAGAGAATATAATCCCGGCTCGTTATGAAGCCGAAGATCAGGAGAAGCAGGAGATGTGGGTTCGAGCAGTAGCAATGGCAATTGCAGTGTGGTGTGTGTCCGGCGCGGCAATCGCTGCGGGTTATGCGGAAGTGTGGAATCCGCCCGAGTCGACCGGGCATCTGGCGAAGCACGCAAAGAAAACGACGGGTGCCGCAAAGATTAAATCTACCGCTGCCGCGAAGGCGGGTTCGAAGCACGCGGCGAGCGCTCAACATAGCACTCAGCGGGTTGCGTCGGCGTCGAAGAACGGCGCCAAGGCGGCGGCTCATGGCGGCGTGAAGAAGGTCACGGCCAAGAATGTTACCCACGGCGGCGTGGTCAAGGGCGCGGGCAAGCAAAAGTCGAAGGCAGTCGTGGTGGCACAGGGTAAAAAGCCGCACGCGCACATTGCTCAGGCTAAACCGGGTCAAGGCAGGATCATGCGCGCCAACCTGGTTCAAGGCCATACAGCGCATGCTCACATGGTCGAGGTTGCGGCGAAAACCGGCGCGGCCAAACCGGCTGGCGTCCCCACGAACGCGCCTGCCAAGGCCGCGAACGTAACGGCGAGCCCCGCGGCCGCAACCGCTAATCCTGCTACGGCAAGCAGCGGCTCGTTGCCGCCGATTCTCCACTGAGCTCTGGTTCAGGCGCCGCGTTTGCGTTTGGCCTTAGTCCCCGGCGAACCTAGGGCACCGCCGCCTCGCCGCTTCATGCCGCTTTACGCGGACGGCCACCTTTCTTGCCATTCTCGCGGGCTGCAGCCGATTTCGCCTCGGATTTCACGCTGCCGCCGCTGCGGCCGATATCGCGCATCCATGCTTTCGAGCCGAATACACCGTCGATAAGGCCATGCACCGACACGACGACGTCGAGCGCCGGAAAAACGAGCGCCGAACCGAGACCGAAAATCTCAATCGAGCGCAAATCCGCTGCCGACGCGTTGTGCAAACCCTCGATATAGGCGACTGGCACCAACAGCGAAATGTCATTGGTCAGCGTGATTTCGAGCCGTTTGGTGCGCGGCTTATAGCATGCGCTGCGCGCGGCAGGACGCTTGGCAGTTTCGGCGCCGCGTTCCCGCGCAAGCCGCCATTCTTCACTGCTGTTCATGCGTGGATTCCTTTCCATGCGGAGCACAGGAACGGCACCATTTCGTTAATGCGTTTTGCCAGCCGGCGCGCTTCGCGTTCTGAATACCCTCGAGCCATCGCGGATGGAAACCGGGCCGTCGGGACAATTCAAGATAAAGATAATCTCACCATCCGGACCGAGAACATGAACATGAGGCGGAGCGTGATCATGAGGGTAGATAACCACGATCAGCCCCTCGATCCGGGCGATGATGGGCATAGCTGCCATTATATACCCTAGCCGCTTGGGTTTTCATGATAAAGCGCCGAATGCTTCAAGCGCTTGCCAACCCATTCGTCACCAACCGCAACGTCTCCATCGACCGCTTATCCCTCACTCGCGAATGCAAGGTCACGCGCGATTCGGGCAGCTGAGGCAAACCCAGCCGGGCACCGACATCGACCAACCCTCGCGGCGCTACTCTGCGCGCCAGCGGCGACACGGCTAGACCGGCCGCGACAGCGGCGCCGACCGCCGCCACGCCGCCGCCGACGAACACTTCCTGCCATGCAAGCCCCGCCTCATTCAGCGTGTGCAACGCGACGTCGCGCACGTTGCACGGCGGACTCAGCAGCGCCAATGCCAACGGTTCGCCGACGCGCGGCAGCCATTCCGGCATAGCGAGCCAGCCAAGCGGCTCGCTGAACAGTACCTGTGCGTCGTCACGCGGCGGCTCGTCGGCACCATAGCGAATGATCACCGCGTCGAGGCGCCGTTCGTCGAATTGCGCGAGCAGCGCTGCCGACCTGCCCAGATGCAATTCGACCACCAGACCCGGATCGTGCGCGTTGAGCCGCGCAAGCAACTGCGGCAGATTGGTTCCCGCGACATGCTCACTCAGCCCCAGCGTGAGCCGCCGACGCTCCACCGACAGCGAACCCAGCGCCCGCTCATGCGCGTTCAGCAGATCGCGGGCTGCGCCAAGGAACGCGTTGCCGTCTGCGGAAAGACGCACGACGCGCGGCGTGCGCTCCACTAACTGCTTGCCGAGATGCGCCTCCAGCCGCTTGAGTTTCAAGCTGACGGCCGATTGCGTGGTGTCGAGCGCGTCGGCAGCCCGCGTGAAGCTGTGCAGATCGGCGACCAGCACGAAGGCGCGCACTGCATCGAGATCGAGAACTTTCATTTCGGTTGAATATGGATGAAATAGCCAATGATGGCTGTTCATTATGACTGAGCGCGCCTAAGCTGTGTTTACCCAATCACTGCAACCAAGGAGTTTCACCATGCCGCTCACACGAATCGCATTGCGCGCCGGCAAGCCGGCGGAATACCGGAAGGCGCTGACGGACAGCATTCAGCGTTCGCTGGTGGACACGTTCAATGTGCCGAAAGACGACATCTTCATGCTCATCACCGAGCACGAGGCGAGCAATTTTGTGTACGACAAGCAGTATCTGAACATCGAACGCAGCGACGATCTCGTGGTGATTCAGATCACGTTGAACAACACGCGCACCCTCGAACAAAAGAAGGCGCTGTACAAGCGCATGGCGGATGAACTGGCGGAGTCGCCGGGACTGCGACGAGAGGATGTGTTCATCAATCTCGTCGAGGTGCTGAAGGAGAACTGGTCGTTCGGGAACGGGATCGCGCAGTACGCGGTTTGAGTGGCTGACGAATGCAATGGGCGGCGGGTATTTGAGGCAGGCGGCCATGCGCCGCACGTCACGCAAAACGGGCGGCGAAGCCAGTCGGCCCGGCCGCCCGCTCGTGGTTTAGATACACGGCGTTCATCACGCAATCGTATCGATCACCCCAACGGCCACGCGCAGCGCCGCGCTATGCGGGTGGCCGTTAAAGGGGCGCTGCGTCGCTATAATGATTCGCTGTCCTTTCCTGACCCACCGCCGCCATGACATCCGACCGCGTCGATCCGTCCCACGAAGCCCTTGAACTTGGCGGCTCCGTCTGGTTTAAGGCGGGCGCGCAAACGCTCGGCGGCGCGTCGCGGATCGCGCTGCTCACGGCGATCGGCGAGACCGGTTCGATCACCAGTGCGGCGAAAGCCGTCGGCATGAGCTACAAAGGCGCGTGGGACGCCGTCGACACGATGAATAACCTCGCCGGCGAGCCGCTCGTCGTACGCTCGACCGGCGGCAAAGGCGGTGGCGGCACGACGCTCACACCTCGCGCGGTGAAGCTGATCGATACGTTTCGGGCGGTCGAGCGCGAGCATCGGCGTTTTCTCGAACGCGCGGGCGCGGCGATCGATGGCTTTGCGACGGATTGGGATCTGATCGGCCGCATCGGCGTGAAAACGAGCGCGCGCAATCAGCTTTATGGAACGGTGTCGGCGATCACGCGCGGCACCGTCAATGACGAAGTGTCGCTGGCATTGACCGGCGGCCACGCGATTGTCGCGGTAGTCACGCATGAAAGTACCGAGACGCTGGGGCTCGCGGTGGGCTCGGCGGCGTTCGCGTTGATCAAGGCGTCGTGGGTGGTGCTGCTCGTGGAGAACGAAAGCGGCGCGCCGCTGCAACTGTCCGCGCGCAATCAGTTGCGCGGCACTGTGCAGAGCGTAAAGCGCGGGGCGGTCAACGCGGAGGTGTCGTTAGTGCTGGACGGCGGCGCGGTGATTACCGCGGTCGTCACGAATGAAAGCGTCGATACGCTCGGCCTTGTGGAAGGCGGGACCGCGGTCGCGGTATTCAAGGCATCGAGCGTGATTCTTGGGGTGAAGGATTGAGGGGCTGCGGTTCTCAAAGTTCTTGCAGCGCGCCTTGCGCATAGCGGCCAATCGGCACCGAGGCCGGATCACCATAAGCCACACGCTTCACATTCGCCGACGCCAGATCGTTCAGCGAGACCGGCGCGAAACGGATGTCGGCCGGCACGATCAGCACCAGCGAATTGGCGGCGAAGTCCTTGCGCGTGGCCGGAACGATCACTATTTCCGCGGCCGCCTTGTCCATCGCTTTCTGGTTCGCGGAGGCGAACACGTCGCCGGACGAGCAATCGCTCGAGCGTGCTTCAGACGTCCGACGAATTCGGCGGCGTAAGCGTGTTGAGCGTTTGCGAAAGCGGCGCCGTGGCGGGGCGTACGTCACGCACGGCCCTCCACTTGGCGCGGATGAACGGCCTGTCGTGACCGGACACCTTCAGCGCGATATGCGTGACCCAGCGTTGCGTCGGCACGTGCACGCCATGCATCAGCACCGCGAGGATCATCAGACTGGCGGTGACGGGCAACGCCGACAACCGGCCCGGCTCAAGATTCCATGCCATGCGCACGAAGACTAGCGCCGCCAGTGCACCGACGAGGCAACCGGTGACGGCTTCAGACGGCGAGTGAGCGCTCAGCACGACGCGCGACAAGCCGACTGCGATGCCCGCTGCCAAGCCAAGTATGACGCCCAGCAGACGAATTGCCGGACGCGCCGGCAGCAGCATCAGGAACAGCGCGACCGGGTAGACGGCGGTAGACAGCATGGCGTGACCGCTGACGCCGGTGAAATCCAGTTCGCGCACGCCGACGCCCCAGCCGAGGAAGGCCAGCTTGGTCACGGTCACAATGCCGATGGCCGCGCCAAGCAGCAGCAACCATCCGGCAGCCATGCGCCACGTATAGCCGACCGCCAGCCAAAGCGCGATGGCGAACGCAAGCGGCAGCGTCATGCCGGCGCCGCCAAGGCTGGTGATCGAGTACCACAGATGGGCAGGTAAATCGGGCATGGCAAAAGCGCGACCAAGGCCGCGTAGAATCGGGTTGGTAATAGGTTTAACGCGCGAACGGCGTGAATCGCCGACGCCGCATAGGCGTGTTCCGAACTTATTTATCCGCCAGTATAGACGGGTGCTTCGGGCCAGACTTGCCACACGCCAGGCTTTTTTGTGACGGGACGTCGGTTGGCGAACAAGCTTTGCAAAGATTTGACGTTGTAGCTGCTGCAGGGTTCGCCGGGCGGAAAATTCGGTGCTCGACAGAGGTTTAGGCCTCCAGCATCGCATGAGGATTGGTGTTATTGTGCATTGCACAACAAAGCGTCGTTCTATCGGGCGACACCTGTCCCTTTTTGCGAGGTTATCCGCCGATGGCAAAAAGTCTATCGAAAATCTGGCTGCGAGGTCTCAAGCGGCTGCTCGCCATTCAAACTGAGCACGCTCACGCAACCACCAAGCGCACCACCACGCGGCCGGCACGCGCTGCCGCCAGCAAGCCTTCGGCCAAGGTTCGTCCGGTCAAGCCGGCGGCCGCGCTGCGCGCATCCGCGAAACGCGAAGCGCCGCGCGCTGCCCCACGGGAGTCTCGGGTTCGTCCGCGTGCTTCGGCATGGGCGAGCGGTTCGTGGACGCGCTCGTTCCATTCGGCGCCTACCGCGCCTGGGCGGCTCGTCAACCACCTTCAATACGGTTTGTATATCCCATCCGGCCATGCGCATGAGGCGATGCCGCTGGTGGTGATGCTGCACGGCTGCACCCAGTCGATTGACGAATTCGCCGAAGGCACGCGGATGAACGTGCTCGCGGACCGGTTCGGCTTCGCCGTGGTCTATCCGGAACAGTCGAAGCACGTCCATTCGCATCGCTGCTGGCATTGGTACGACGCCAGCGACAGCGCGGGCGGCGCTGAGGCGCGTGCGGTCGTCTCGCTGGTCGATTCGCTGGTTGCCCAGCATGGCTTCGACAGCGAGCGTGTGTATGTCGCCGGAATCTCCGCCGGCGCCGGCCTGACAGCGCTTCTGGCCGCCAACTATCCGGAGCATTTCGCGGCGGTCGCGCTGCATTCCGGCCCCGCTTTCGGGGAGGCTCGCTCCGGCATCGCGGCGATGGACGTGATGCGCCGCGGCGCGCGTCGCGAGCCGGCCGAACTGGTCGACGAACTCGTTAATGTGGCTAACTACCCCGGCATGCCGGCCATCATTCTCCACGGCGATATCGACCATGTGGTCGCGCCGGTCAATGCGGACCAGTTGGCGGTGCAGTTTCTCCGCCTGAACCGGATCGTCGACGAGAAAGGCGCGCGCAAATCCGGTGAAATCAAGGAAGAGCGTAAGGGTGGCGTGGTGATGCGCGATTATCTGCGCGGCGGCCGCCGCGTGGTGCGGCTGTGCCGTGTGCAAGGGCTCGCGCACGCCTGGAGCGGTGGCGACGACGCCGTACCATTCCATTCCGCCAAAGGTCCGGACGCGAGCGCCATGGTGTGGGAATTCTTCAGGCATCAGCGCCGCACGGGCGCCGGCCGTATCTCTGAAAGCGCCGCCACAGAAGCCTCGGCGGGCGCACGGTGACGTTGGAACAACACTTCGAAATGAGTATTGGCGTAACCCTAGGGTTTTCCCTATAATACGGGTTATCCCTTAGGCGCTACCGCCTAAATTCATTGTCGAGGTTGACCATGTATCTGCTTAGCCGCCTGTTTCTGTTCCTGACCAAATCGCCCGATCAACTCGCGAAAGAACGCGCTGACGCCTTCCTCGCAGAAGCAACCGATCTGTACGACCTGGAATTTCGTATGCGCAAGCTGGACCGCGAGGCGACCACCCGCCAGCCGTCGTGGATGAGCCAGCACTAAGCTGCACGAGTTTGGAGCATCGGCGCGTATTGAAGAACGCCGATGTTTGGGTGAGGCGCCCAAGCTGTTTTGCGTTGTTGGAAGCGTCTAGACACGCTTAAACAGCCGGATTCAATTGCCACAACGCGTGATTCAACACCGCGGCGAACGCCACCAAGGCAACATAGGGCACTAGTAGTCCTCTTGCCCAGCGGTCCCGTTGCCAGAATGCAAGCGTGAGTGCGACGATCAGCACTAAAACACGTGTAGCTACTGCAAACGGCGCATCTTTCCGTCTCCTTCAGATATTTCGATCACACGATGTGAGCGAGCGCTTACTTGCCGAAACGGGCCAGCGTACGCTGCCGCGCTTCGGTATGGTCGACGATCGGGGCGGGATAATCCTTGCCCAATATCAGGCCAAATTCGGCTAGCCTTTCCGCACCCGCCAGCCACGGCGCGTGAATCCATTTGGCCGGCAGTTTCGCAAGCTGGGGCAGGTAGCGTTTGATAAAGCGCCCTTCGGCGTCGAATTTTTCGGATTGAGTGATCGGGTTGAAAATCCGGAAATACGGTTGCGCGTCGCATCCCGTCGATGCCGCCCATTGCCAGCCGCCGTTGTTCGCCGAGAAATCGAAGTCGTTCAATTGTTCGGCGAAGTAGCGCTCGCCGAGCCGCCAGTCGACCCCCAGATCCTTCACCAGAAAACTCGCCGTCACCATCCGCAGGCGGTTGTGCATGTAGCCGGTGCGGTTCAGTTGCAGCATCGCGGCGTCGACCAGCGGATAACCGGTGCGGCCATCGCACCATGCGGCATACGCCTCGTCCGCTTCCGGGCCTTGCTCCCAGCGCAGCCGGTCGTACTCTTCCTTGAATGACGCGCCGGCCGCCAGTCTCGGATGATGCGAGAGGATCATGAAGTAGAAATCCCGCCAGATCAGCTCCGAAAGCCACGTGCCCGAGCCTTGCCCGTCGGGCTGTAGTGACCTCTCGTGGGCGAACCGCGCGAGCGTGCGGATCGAGATAGTACCGAAGCGCAGATGCATCGATAGATAGCTCGGGCCTTTGACGGCGGGAAAGTCGCGCCGGTCCTTATAGCTGTCAATGCGGCTCATGAAGTCGTCGAGCAGGCGTCGCGCGCCGCTCATGCCGGTGGGCAAGTTGAGCTCCGCGAGATTGCTCGCTGCGAAGCCGAGCTGATCGAGCGTCGGCAACTGGCGGTCCAGCTTGGGTGGCAGTACTGCCAGATGCTTCGCGTAGCTCTCAACCGGATACGGCTTCAGATCGAAGGCCGTCAGCTGCTTGAGCCATGCGTTCCTATATGGCGTGAACACCGTGAACGGTTTGTTCTGGCCTGTCAGCACCTCATCACGTTCAAAAATCACCTGATCTTTAAACGTCAGCCATTGGCGGCCGGCAACGGCCAGCCGCTCCCGCACCGTCTCGTCACGCTCGATCGCGACCGGTTCGTAATCGTGATTCGTGAATATCGCATCGACGCCGAGTTCGTCGGCGAGCCTTGGCACGAGATCGGCGGGATCGCCGTGCAGCACGACGAGGCCGCCGCCCTTGGCGCGCAATGCCTCGTCCAACTCGCCCAATGCAGCAAGAATGAACTCGATGCGGCGGTCTTGCGGTTGCGTATCCGGATGGCGGGTTTGCCAGCCGTCGATCAGTGGTTGCAGGATCGTCGTGTCGAATACGAAAACGCACCAGACGCGCTCGCAATGCTTGAGCGCGTAGTAGAGCGCGGCGTTGTCCGTGCTGCGCAGGTCGCGGCGAAACCAGACCAGACCGGTATCGAAGGTGTCGTTCAGGCGTCGGACGCGTGTCATCGGAATCGCGGGTCAGGGTGAATGGCTGCGCGGCGCAGCATCGACCGTCGCAATGATGAACTGCCAGGCGACGATATTACTGAACTGCGCGTTTATTCACAAAGCGACGGGCGGAGTCGCGTGACGGCAGGTGATGGTCGGACTGATGGTGCACATTGCGTGCCGCGTCCGCGAATGCCTATCGCGCCGCAAAACGGCACAACGCCCGCGCCTGGTTTGCAGGGTACGGGCGGTGTTCCTGGTGGCGCGGTTGTGCCCTGCGCGTCAACGATCCATTGGCAATTCGTTGAAGCCGCTGCAGCTTACGCGATTTGCAGACGCACCGCGACGTTGTTGCGCGTGGCGTTCGAGTACGGGCAGCCCTGATGCGCTGCGTCGACCAGTTCCTTGGCTGCGTCAGCAGCGACGCCCGGCAAGGAGACGCGCAGATCGATGTCGAGCGCGAAGCCGCCGTTGTCGTTCGGGCCGATACCCACTTCTGCCGTAACGTGCGTGTCAGACGGCAAAGCCTGCTTGCGCTGGCCGGCGACGAATTTCATCGCGCTCAGGAAACACGCCGAGTAGCCGGCTGCAAAGAGTTGTTCCGGATTGGTGCCCGCTGCGCCCGTGCCGCCTAGTTCACGCGGTGCCGCCAGCTTCACGTCCAACGCATTGTCCGACGATACAGCACGGCCGTCACGGCCACCGGTGCTGGTTGCGCTTGCCTTGTAGAGGATGTTCATTGTGCTGCTCCTTTGTCTGGGTTATCAGGATCTGCATGCTTGCCGCTGTTTGCTTGCCCGCCGTTCTGGCGGAGCCTTATCGAAGCGGCATGTGATAAAGATAGTGCACAAATCATTTGTGTGCAAATGAATTTTTGCATCGTGCCGATAGCGTGCTTTTTGAAGCAGGCCGGCTAGTGGTCCATGTAATCGTTGAGTGTGCTGCGCAGGCGCGTCAGATCGTCGCGCAGACGGAGCAGGAATTCGGGCGTCTGCTGGGTCGCGCAGAAGATTTCTGCCGGCACTTCGCGTGCCTGGCGTTTCAGCGCGGTGCCGGCTTTCGTGAGCCGGATATAGACGAGCCGCTCATCTTCAACGCCGCGCACCCTTTCCAGGTAGCCCTGCGCTTCGAGACGCTTGAGAAGCGGCGTGACCGTCGCCGAGTCGAGATTCAGCCGTGCGGCGAGGTCTTTGACCGTGACGTCGTCGGCTTCCCAGAGCACCAGCATCGCCAGATATTGCGGATAGGTGAGGCCGAGCTTGTCGAGCAGCGGCTTGTATGCTTTCGTCATCGCAAGCGAGGTCGAATAGAGCGCGAAGCAGAGTTGCTCGTCGAGCGTGAAGGGCAAGGCGGGGCGCTGGGTCATGTTGCATCTCGTGTAAAAAGAGCGTGCAAATCGATTGCGCGCAAACCATTGTGCCGCAAGTCGGGGCAAGTTGACGAGTGCGGCGGGGATTCGGCGCAGCTGTGGAGGCGGGCGGCGCCCTGTGGCGCGAGTGCCGGGCGCGCTATGGCTTGGAGTGCATGGCCACTAAGGCGGGCGTGCGAGCCGGCTGTGGCGGGACTGCGGAGGGTACTAAGGCAGGCGTGCAAGCGGCTGTGACGAGACTGCGGAGAATACTAAGTTGGAACCGGACAATGTCCCGAACCAGGACCGCGCGGGCGTCGAAAAAGCGCCCGCGCCTGAACCACAGTCTCGCGGGTGCTCAAGCCGCCGGTGTGGTCGGCAAATCCGGCGCTTCAGGTGTTTGCACGCCGAAGCAGCCGCGATAGGTCGCGTAGAACGAGCAATACAGCATGGTCGTGACGATCATCGTGGCGGGCATCAGGATCGCGAACGCGAAGTCGCCCGCGCCCAGCGCTTGCATCAGCGCGGACAAGCCGAACGAGACGGTCGTCGCCACTGCGAACCACAATGCGCCGAACACAATGAACGCGCCACGATTGCGCCAGCAACTGACGATGCTGAAGAACATCGCCTTGACGGGCGGCACGTCGTGCCACGCGGTAAGAATCGGCGAGAACCAGAAAATCATCGCGACCGGGATGTAGAACGCGAATGCGGTGATCACCGCCAGCGGGATATTGCTGTTGGCGATCGCATCCTGATCCATCGTAGCGACGCCGAGCATGACCTTCAGCAACATGCCGCCGTCGGCGAGTGCCGAGCCGGCCAGCACCAGCGCCATCGCGACGACGTACAGCACGCCCAGCAGCAGCAGACGTTTGGCAACCGCAGGACCGTATGAGTGAAAGCCGTCCACCAGAATGGTCGGGAACACCGGCTTGCCCGCGATGGTATTGCGGCATGCCGCCATGAAGCCGACCGCAACGCCCGGAATAAAGACCAGCGGCAGCACGCCGCCGATAACCGGAATCTGCGACGCCAGCGTCATGACCAGCAGATAGGTGAAGAACAGCGTCAGAAACGCGAGCGGGTTCTTGCGGAACAGCCAGATACCCTGCCGGAACCAGACATAGCCGGTTTTCGCGGGGACTTCGATCAGTTGCATGAGGTATGAATGCCTGGAAGTGCAACGCCGGTCAGGCGTTCGCGCAGGATGCGCTCGAAATGGCCGGGGTCGTGCGGTTTGAGCAGTTCGGCCGCGCGCGGCAAATGAAAATCATACAGGCGCGAGACCCAGAAGCGGTACGCGCCCGCACGCAGCATGTCGCCCCAGTGGCGGTTTTCTTCGACGGTGAAAGGGCGTACGGTCTGGTACGCGCGCAGCATGGCTTCGGTGCGGGCTTCGTCCAGTATTCCGGTGGCGAGGTCGACGCACCAGTCGTTGACCGTTACCGCGACGTCGAACAGCCACTTGTCGCAGCCGGCGAAATAGAAGTCGAAGAAGCCGCCCAGGCGCACCTCGTGGCCGGTTTCCGGCGCAGCATGCGCGAACAGTGCGTTGTCGCGGAACAGGTCAGCGTGGCACGGGCCTTCGGGCAGCGCGGCGTAATCCGCCGAGGCGAAGAACGCCTCCTGATGCGCCAGTTCGGACGACAGCAAGTCGCGCTGCGCGCCTTCCAGGAACGGCAGGACGGTCGGCACGGTTTCTTTCCACCACGGCAGGCTGCGCAGATTCGGCTGATAGCGCGGGTAATCGCGCCCCGCCAGATGCATGCGCGCGAGCATTTGCCCGACCTCGATGCAGTGCTCGACTTGCGGCGCCAACTCCGGCGCGCCTTCGAGCTTGGTCACGATGGCGGCGGGCTTGCCATGCAGCGTGCCGAACAGCGCGCCGTCTTCGCGTGGCATGGGATCCGGCACCGGCACGCGGTGCGCGGCCAGATGTTGCATCAGATCGAGATAGAACGGCAGTTGCTCGGCCGTCAGCTTTTCGAAAATCGTGAGGACGTACTCGCCGCGCGTCGTCGTCAGAAAGAAGTTGCTGTTCTCAATACCGGACGGGATGCCGCGAAACTCGACGACGTCGCCGAGATCGTAATGACGCATCCATTCTGCTAGTTGGGGTTCGGTGACAGCGGTGAAGACAGCCATGCGGGAAACGTCGGATCAGGTTAGTCGGGCTGGCGCGATGCGACCAGTGCGAGGTGTGGCAAATGCGTTGCAGAAAGCGCGATCAAGGTCCATCAGGCAGCGAATGTTGCCTGCCATCCTGATCACCCGACAGGGCCGTAAAGCGCTGCGGCAATTCAACGCGGTATCGCCGTGCTGCAGGCGGTGCTGTAAACGGCCACGCAGGCTGAAAACCCGAGGCGACACCCGCGGGCCGCGTTAGATCCAGGGGAGCGGCTTACGCCGCGCCGCCGCCCCGGCATGCATCAATAAGTCAGATTCACCGACGGCAAACGCGTGCTCGCGCGGCCGTTGTCGCGCACGGTGGGCGAGGTGTCGAGCGGCGCGCTCATCTGATAGCGCGTGCCGAGATTCGAATGCACGTTGATTTCAACGGGCTTGCCTTTGTCGCGGTATTCGGTGATTTCGGTGCCGTTAGCGCTGCGTTCGTAGAAGCTCGGCGTGCGCGGGACGTTGATTTCGACCTTCGAGCTGACCTCGGCGGCCGGACGATTGATCTTCTCCAGGTCAGGCAGACCGGCCCGTTCATTGGCGGACTGGGGTACGCCGGGGGGCGGAGTGTCATCGACAGGCTGGGCAGCCATCGCGGCGTTGCCAAAGGCGAGGGCCAGTGCAACGGCGACGGGAAGGAGCGGCTTCATGGTGATTCTCCAATATGGTGCCCCGATTCTAGCAAATCCAGCCTTGCCTACGGGCGCGACCGCCTTATTTTGCGCCGCTTTCGCGCGCCGTGCGCGCAATCTTGCGGCCGCTGTTGCGGCAGTTGCGTACGCGCCGCGAGGTCATTTGGCGATCACGGGTTCCGTGGTAATGTCATCTCATCAATAGGGGCGAATGAAGATGAACAACGATACTAATCAACGCGCGGTGCAGACTCCCGCCAACAGCTTCCCAACCGAATCCTTCGACGACGCGACCGAGGCTGTCACGCGTCTGTCGGCGATCTACGAAGCGAACACCTCGTTCCTGCGCGACGCCTTCGCGCGCTATCGCCGCAACGAACTGTTCGAACGCCGGGTGCGCGCCTGCTACCCGTTCGTCAGAGTGCGCACCGAAGTCAACACGCATATCGATTCGCGCCGCTCGTACGGTTTCGTTGCGGGCCCGGGCGTGTTCGAGACGACCGTCACGCGACCCGATCTGTTCGGCAACTACTATCGTGAACAATTGCGCCTGCTGGCGAAGAACCATCACGTGAAGATCGAAGTCGGTGTGTCCGATCAGCCGATTCCGATTCACTTTGCCTTCGCCGAAGGCATCCATCTCGAAGGCGATCTGGATCGCGAGCGCCTGTTCCTGATGCGCGACGTGTTTGATACGCCGGACCTGGCGCTGCTCGACGACCGCATCGTCAACGGCACGTATGAGCCGCTGCCGGGCGAGCCGCATCCGCTCGCGCTGTTCACGGCGGCACGGGTGGATTTCTCGTTGCATCGGCTGAAGCACTACACGGCGACCTCGCCCACGCATTGCCAGAACTACGTGCTGTACACGAACTATCAGTTCTATATCGACGAGTTCGTCAAACTCGGCCGCGCGATGATGGCGCATACCGACGACGAAGCACTGCGCGCGTATCGCAGCGAATACACATCGTTTGTCGAACCGGGCGACGTGATCACGTACAACGAGAATCTTGGCGAGCAGGCGCAGGAAGGCACGGCGCCGCCGCGTCTGCCGCAGATGCCTGCGTATCACCTGAAGCGTGCCGATGGCAGCGGCATCACGATGATCAACATCGGTGTCGGGCCGTCGAACGCGAAGACGATTACCGATCACGTCGCCGTGCTGCGTCCGCATGCGTGGATCATGCTCGGCCACTGCGCGGGCCTGCGTAACACGCAGCGCTTGGGCGATTACGTGCTGGCGCACGGCTATGTGCGCGAAGACCACGTGCTCGACGACGATTTGCCGCTGTGGGTGCCGATTCCTGCACTTGCCGAAGTGCAGGTGGCGTTGGAACGCGCGGTCGCGCAGGTCACGCAACTGGATGGCGTCGAGTTGAAGCGCGTGATGCGCACGGGCACGGTGGCGAGTGTGGATAACCGCAACTGGGAATTGCGGGATCACCGTGAGCCGGTGCAGCGCTTGTCGCAAAGCCGTGCGGTCGCGCTCGATATGGAAAGCGCGACGATCGCCGCGAACGGGTTCCGCTTCCGTGTGCCTTACGGCACCTTGCTATGCGTGTCGGACAAGCCCTTGCATGGCGAATTGAAACTGCCCGGCATGGCGGATCAGTTCTATCGCGCGCAAGTCGATCAGCATCTGCAGATCGGTGTGAAGGCGATGGAGTTGTTGCGGATGAATGGGCTGCATCGTTTGCATAGCCGCAAGCTGCGCAGCTTCGCGGAAGTGGCGTTTCAGTAAAACGATTCTTCGGGCAACGCGTGCGCTGGTTCCGCTCGCCTTGCCCGCGGTTCGATAAACTGAAGCCTGATGGGAATTGACAGCCCTCAGCACCTGAGACCCCCGCAAGGCTCATGTAATGGGCGACGGCTAGAACTGCCCGAAGCCCGTCAGCCCGATCAAACTCCCAGCCGCCAGTAGCCACAACGGATGAATGCGTGTCTTCAACGCGAGCACAGCGGTAGAAGCGGCGATCGCCCATGCAATCGCCGTCGGGTTCGACGCTTCGGCGATCAGGGCCGCGCTCGCCGCGACGATGCCGGCAGTCACGGGCACCAGCCCCATTTGTGCGTAACGCCGCCACGGACGGTCCTTGAACCGATCCCACGCATGCAGCGCCAGAATCGTCACGAGCGAAGACGGTCCGAACTTCGCCACTGAAGTCACCAGCATGCCCGCCCAACCCGCCACGTGCCAGCCGACCAGCGTGACGATCATCAGATTCGGCCCTGGCGCCGCTTGCGCGAGCGCGAACAGCGCGCTGAATTCGCTGGCCGGCATCCAGTGATGCACGTCCACCACCTGGCGTTGCATCTCCGGAAGAATGGTGTTGCCGCCGCCGAATGCCAGTAGCGAAAGCTGACTGAAAATGATGGCAAGAGAAATGAGCGTGTCGTTCATCGTGCGGCCCTCGACGCGATGTAGATGCTGAGCGGCGTGAGTACCAGCATCGTAGGCAGAAGCGGCAGGCGCATGATGGCGATCGCGATGAAGCCGAGCGCCGCGATGAGCGCGGCCATCGGCTTATTTCGCAATGGGAGCAGGATCTTCACGGCCATCGAGATCAGCAGACCGGACGCCGCCGCAGCGAGACCGGCAAAGAGATGGCGGACGTGCGGGTCGTTTTGCGTGTGTTCATACAGCACGCCAAGGCCGATCACGATTAGTGATGGCCCCGCGATCAATCCGAGCAAACCCGCCAGCGCACCCGGCACGCCGCGAAAGCGCATCCCGATCGCCACAGAAAGATTGATCACATTGCCGCCCGGCAAGAATTGGCACAGGCCGAGCAAGTCGGTGAATTCCGCGCCGGTCAGCCAGCGCCGTTGCTCAACCAGGGCACGCCGTGCCAGCGGCAGTGCGCCGCCGAACGAAATCAGCCCGAGGCCGAGAAAACCGCCAAAAATTTCCCGCAAGGTGGGCGTGGGCGCCAGGGCGGCCTCGGTTGAGGTGAGATCGTGATCCATATCGCTAAGCTTCCAGTTCAAGCTCAGGAGGTTAGCGCCGAACCGGCTTTGGGCAAAACGATTTTTGAGCGCGCCTTTGTGATCTAGAATCACAAGCATGGCTCGTAATCTTCCCCCTTTTCCTGCGCTGCGTGCCTTCGAGGCTGCCGCACGGCATGAGAGCTTCACTGCCGCGGCGAACGAATTGCATGTGACTCACGGTGCAATCAGTCGGCAAGTCGCGGCTTTTGAAGCATGGCTCGGCGTGCAGGTATTCCATCGCCGCGGGAAACGCGTGCGCCTGACTGACGACGGCCGCCGTTATCTGGGCACCGTGCAGGCCGCGTTCGACAGCATTGCGCTCGCCACGGACCAACTGCGCGATACGGGCGTCGTTCACGTTTTAAGGGTGAATGCTCTGCCCACCTTCGCGATGAAGTGGCTGCTGCCGCGGCTCCATCAGTTCCAGCGCAAGGTGCCGAATGCGGAGCTGCGCTTATCGACTTCAAACGCCCCGGTCGAAACACTTGACAGCTTCGACGTCGCGGTGCGGCGCGGTCCAGCGCATTGGCCGAACTGCGTGAGCGGCCATTTCCTTGGTGAGAGCGAGATTCCAGTGTGCAGTCCCACGCTCCTGCAACGCTCGCCGATCAACGCGGCCGACGATCTCGCGAAGCATGTGCTGCTGCATTCGGACACGCGGCCCGATGCGTGGGGTAACTGGTTATCGGCAGCAGGAGTAACGGCGAAATGCCGGAAGAAGCAGTCGTTCGATCACTTCTATCTGGCCTTGCAGGCTGCGGTGGATGGTCTCGGTGTGGCGCTGGGTCCGTTGCCTTTGCTGGCGGATGAGCTGGCATCGGGGCGGCTCGTGGTGCCGCTGGCCGGTCCGCGGATAGATGCGCGCGGCTATTGGTGGGTGGCGCGGCGGGAGGTCGCGCAGGCGCCGCTAGTGGCGCAGTTCTGCGAATGGTTGCAAGCGCAGGGTGATCAGACCGATGAAACGGAAGCGGGCAGCCTGAAGGCTGCCCGCTAGATCCCGCGTGCTCATTCTATCGTCACTTCGCGCACGGGGCGCGAACATCCAGCATCATAGATAGAACATCCGGTCCTCATCCGACTTGGCCGGATGCGGTTCGGCTTCTTCGCGGTCTTCGTAGAACTTCAGCACCGCTTCGAGCACCTGGTCCGGATCGTCGATCACCTGCATCAGGTCCATATCCGCCGGATTGATCAGGCCCATCGGCGTGAGCGAGTTCTTGAACCACGCAAGCAGGCCTTCCCAGAACTCGGCGCCCACCAGAATGATCGGCACGTGGCGTGACTTCTTGGTTTGAATCAGCGTGAGGACTTCGGCGAGTTCGTCCAGCGTGCCGAAGCCGCCCGGCATCACGATCACCGCGTCCGAGTTCTTCACGAACGTGACCTTGCGCGTGAAGAAATGGCGGAAACGCAGCGAGATGTCCTGCCACTGATTGCCCGATTGCTCGTGGGGCAGCTCGATGTTCAGGCCGACCGAAGGGGCTTTGCCCGCATGGGCGCCCTTGTTGGCCGCCTCCATGATGCCGGGGCCGCCGCCCGAGATGACCGCGAAGCCTGCGTCCGACAGCTTACGTGCGATCTGCGTGGCGAGTTTGTAGTAAGGCGAGTTCGGTTTCAGGCGCGCTGAACCATAGATGCTGACAGCCGGGCGAATCTCCGAGAGGTACTCGGTCGCCTCGATAAACTCTGCCATAATCGTGAACATCTGCCACGATGCGCGGGCCTTCTTAGCCGTTGCGCGCTCTTGATCTGCGAGTGATCGCAGACTCGGAATCACTTTTCTCTTAGTCATAATGCCTGAAGAACGAAGCCTTGAAGGTAAGACCCTGCTATTGGTCGACGGTTCGAGTTATCTGTACCGGGCCTACCATGCGATGCCTGATCTGCGCGGACCCGAAGGTGGCCCGACGGGTGCGCTCTACGGAATGATCAACATGCTGCGCCGCATGCGCAAGGAAGTCACTGCAGAGTATAGCGCTTGCGTGTTCGACGCCAAGGGCAAAACGTTTCGCGACGACTGGTATGCCGACTATAAGGCGAACCGCCCGTCGATGCCGGACGATCTCTCGCGTCAGATCGAGCCGATTCACGTCGCCGTGCGCGCGCTCGGCTGGCCCCTCCTGATGATCGAAGGCGTCGAAGCTGACGACGTGATCGGCACGCTCAGCACCGAGGCGGAAAAACGCGGCATGAATGTGATCGTGTCGACTGGGGACAAGGATCTGGCGCAGCTCGTGTCGGATCATGTCACCCTCATCAATACGATGACTAATGAGAAGCTCGACCGCGCCGGCGTGATCGCCAAATTCGGCGTGCCGCCGGAGCGCATCATCGACTACCTGTCGTTGATCGGCGATACCGTCGACAACGTGCCAGGCGTCGAGAAATGCGGGCCGAAAACGGCAATCAAATGGCTGACGCAGTACGAGACACTCGATGGCATCGTCGCACATGCGGACGAAATCAAAGGTGCGGTAGGAGACAATCTGCGACGTGCGCTCGATTTTCTGCCGATGGCGAAGAAACTCGTCACCGTCGAGCGCCAATGCGATCTGACCGGCCATATCGTGTCGATCGAGGAAAGCCTGCAAAGCCGGCCGGAATCGCGCGAGGAACTGCGCGACGTGTTCACGCGCAACGGTTTCAAGACCTGGCTGCGCGAAGTGGAAATCGCGGACGCCGTGGAAGGTCCCGAGACCGATGTGCCGCCGGCGCTCACCGTGGATCACGAACGTCACTACGACACGGTGCAGACTTGGGAACAGTTCGACGCGTGGCTTGAGAAAATCAACGCCGCCGAGTTGACTGCGTTCGATACCGAAACCACCTCGCTCGATCCGATGACCGCGCAAATCGTTGGGTTGTCTTTCTCGGTCGAGCCTGGCTATGCCGCTTATGTGCCGGTCGCGCATCGCGGCCCGGACGCACCCGTGCAACTGCCGCGCGACGAAGTGCTGGCAAAGCTCAAGCCGTGGCTGGAAAGCGCCGAACGCAAGAAGGTCGGCCAGCACATGAAGTACGACGAACAGGTGCTGGCGAACTACGGCATCGAAATGCGCGGCGTCGAACACGACACGCTGCTGGAATCGTACGTGCTCGAATCGCACCGTACGCACGACATGGACAGCCTCGCGCTGCGCCATCTCGGCATCAAGACGATCAAGTACGAAGAGGTCGCGGGCAAGGGCGCGTCGCAAATCGGTTTCGACGAAGTCGCGTTGGAAACGGCCGCCGAATACGCGGCAGAAGACGCCGACATCACCTTGCGCTTGCATCAGGCCTTGTACCCGCAAGTCGCCGCGGAGAAGACGCTCGAGCACATTTACCGCGACATCGAAGTACCCACCTCGCGCGTATTGCGCAAGATGGAGCGCACGGGTGTACTGATCGACGCGGAAAAGCTGCGCGCGCAAAGCAGCGAAATCGCCACGCGTCTGATTCAACTGGAGAGCGAAGCGTACGTGCTGGCCGGCGGCGAATTCAATCTCGGTTCGCCGAAGCAGATTGGTCAGATATTCTTTGAGAAGCTCGAATTGCCGGTGGTCAAGAAGACCCCGAGCGGCGCGCCGTCCACCGACGAAGAAGTGCTGCAAAAGCTCGCCGAAGACTATCCGCTGCCGAAAATCCTGCTCGAACACCGTGGCTTGTCGAAGCTGAAATCGACCTATACGGACAAGCTGCCGCGCATGGTCAACGCCACCACCGGCCGTGTGCATACGAACTATGCGCAGGCAGTGGCGGTGACGGGCCGGCTGGCGTCGAACGATCCGAACCTGCAGAACATTCCCGTGCGCACCGGCGAAGGCCGCCGCATTCGCGAGGCGTTTATCGCCCCGCCGGGCCACAAGCTCGTCTCCGCCGACTACTCGCAGATCGAACTGCGCATCATGGCGCACATCTCCGGCGACGAATCGTTGCTGCGTGCGTTCTCGCAAGGCGAAGACATTCACCGCGCCACTGCCGCGGAAATTTTCAGCGTGACGCCGCTCGAAGTGTCGAACGATCAACGGCGTGTGGCGAAGGTCATCAACTTCGGGCTGATCTACGGCATGAGCGCGTTCGGTCTTGCCGCGAACCTCGGCATTACGCGCGACGCGGCCAAGCTGTATATCGACCGCTACTTCACGCGTTATCCCGGCGTCGCGCGTTATATGGACGAAACGCGTCTGAGCGCGAAGGCCAAGGGCTACGTGGAAACGGCGTTCGGCCGCCGCCTGTGGCTGCCGGAGATCAACGGCGGTAACGGTCCGCGCCGTCAGGCAGCAGAGCGCGCGGCCATTAACGCGCCGATGCAGGGCACGGCCGCCGACCTCATCAAGCTGTCGATGATCGCGGTGCAGAAGTGGATCGAAGAGTCGAAGGTCGGTACGCGCATGATCATGCAGGTGCACGACGAACTGATTCTCGAAGTGCCGGACGCGGAATTGTCCGACGTACGCAAGCGCTTGCCGGAGCTGATGTGCGGTGTCGCCGCGCTGAAAGTGCCGCTGGTCGCTGAAGTGGGCGCTGGCCTGAACTGGGAAGAAGCACATTGACGTGCATGTGACGGGGCGCTTGACAGGCGATAACGTCGTGCGCATGTCACATATGCGTATTGATAGCTTGTGACAACCCGTGCCGCTCGCGGACAATCGCTAGGACAGACGGCGCGCGCTTCATGTTTCATGCGCGCCGGCGCGACGCATAACCCATCGGCAAATACGGAGAGTTCAATGCATCGTTTTATCGTCGTTGGCGGGGGCGCGGGGGGACTGGAACTGGCGACGCGCTTAGGCGACCGCTATGCACCCCACAAGAACAAAGGCGGTGTGCGCGCGCAAGTGACGCTCGTCGACCGTAATCCAACCCATATCTGGAAGCCGCTGTTGCATGAAGTGGCAGCCGGCAGCATGGACCCGTTCACCCAGGAACTCGAATATGCGGCGCAAGCGCGCTGGCACGGCTTTGAGTTTCAGCAGGGCGACCTGACCGGTCTGGACCGCGCGAACAAACGTCTGACGCTCGGCACCGTGCTCGACGACGATGGCGCAGAACTGTTGCCCGAACGCCAACTCGAATACGACACGCTGATCATCGCGATTGGCAGCACCACGGCATTCTTCGGCGTGAAGGGCGCGCCCGAGTTTTCCCTGGCGCTCGACACGGTCAGCCAGGCGGAGCGTTTCCGCAAGCGCCTGATCGCGGCCTGTATGCGCGCGGAGCATCAGGTGCATGAACCTGTCGAATCGGGCCTGGGCACATCGCCTTCCTCTGAGCCGCGCATCCAGGTGGCGATCGTCGGCGGCGGTGCGACGGGCGTCGAACTCTCGGCTGAGTTGCGCAATACGGCTCAGGTGTTGTCCGCGTACGGCTTGCATAAGCTCGATCCGCGGCACGACGTCGGCATCGTGCTGATCGAGGCGGGGCCGCGCATTTTGCCCGCCTTGCAGGAACGTGTGTCGACGGCCACCGCCGAATTGCTCACCAAGCTCGGTGTGAAGCTGATGATCGGCGAGACCGTGGCCGAGGTCGCGCCCGGCATGATCCGCACGGCGAGCGGTAAAACCGTGCGCGCCGATCTGACAGTGTGGGCAGCGGGCATCAAGGCGCCCGCCATCCTGAGTGAGCTCGACGGCCTGCCGGTCAACCGTCTGGGGCAACTCATCGTGCGCCGCACGCTGCAAACCGAAATTGATGACAACGTCTTTGCGCTCGGCGATTGCGCGGCTTGCCCATGGCCGGGCAATGAGCGCAACGTGCCGCCGCGCGCGCAAGCGGCTCACCAGCAGGCGAGCTTCCTGATGAAAGCGCTAGCGGCCCGGCTCGAGAACAAGCCGCTGCCCGAATTTACCTATCGCGACTTCGGCTCGCTGGTGTCGCTCGGGCACTTCAGCGCGGTCGGCAATCTGATGGGCGGTGTGATCGGCGGCAATATGCTGATCGAAGGGCTGTTCGCGCGCTTCATGTACATGTCGCTGTACCGGCTGCATATCGCGGCGCTGCACGGCTACGCGCGGATGGTGCTCGATACCTTTGCGCACTGGTTGCGGCGCACCACGCTGCCGCGGGTCAAGCTGCACTGAGGGCTGACCGCGCTTGAGAAGGTTGCATGTGCAACAGGACGCGGGTGAAGCGTATCCTGTTGCATCCAACCTTCACCCGAGGAGCGCCGCATGCTGAAACCCGACATCGACAGCCTGGTCCCGCACGTTCCCTTCAATCGCCGTACCTTCATCAAAGCCGCGCTCGGCACCGGTTTCGCCGCGGCCGTGCTGCCGGTGTCGGCGCAAACCATCCATACCGATAGCGACGGTCTTGAAGCCGGCGAGATTGGCGTGCGTTCTGGCGATACGCTCGTGCCTGCCTATCGAGCGCAGCCGAAGGGCAAGACGCATCTGCCGGTGATCATCGTGATCCACGAGGCGTTCGGCGTGCACGAGCATATTGCCGACGTGTGCCGGCGCTTTGCCAAGCTCGGTTATCTGGCGATCGCGCCGGATCTGTTCGTCCGCGAGGGCGACCCGTCGGTGCTGCCGACCATCCAGCAGATCAGCGATCAGATTCTCAGCAAGGTGCCGGACGAGCAGGCGCTGGGCGACCTCGACGCTACCGTCGCATGGGCGGGCGAACACGGCGGCGATCTGAACCGGCTCGGCGTGAACGGATTTTGCTGGGGAGGACGGATTGCGTGGTTGTATGCGGAGCACAATCCGCGGCTCAAGGCTGCGGTAGCGTGGTACGGGCGCGTGAGCGGAGATCACAGCGCGACCACGCCCGCGAACCCGCTCGATCGCGTTGGCGATCTGCAGGCACCGGTACTGGGCCTATACGGGCTGCAGGATCAAAGCATTCCGCAAGCCACGCTCGCGCAGATGAAGCAGGCCATCGCTCAGGGTCCGCAGGCGGCCCGCGGTTCGCAATTCGTCGTGTATGACGACGCGGGCCACGCGTTTTTTGCGGATTATCGGCCGAGCTACAAAAAAGCCGATGCTGAAGATGGCTGGCGACGTGCGCTGGTGTGGTTCAAGCAGCACGGAGTCGCATAAAGGTGCGCGCTGGCTTGGCATGGCGCGTTCGATACCTTCGTTGACTCGCCGAAACGACGTGCCGATGCGCCCGGCTTAAAGAATGAAGAAGGCCGTGGCCGCTGGAAAGCGGCCACGGCCTTTTCGCTATTCGTCCCGCTTGATGGGACGCTTAGGGATTCGGACCCGTAGCAACCGGACGCTTCGGATCAGAACTCCATTCGCTCCACGATCCCGCATACAGCGCCGCGCCATGCATGCCCGCGATCTCCATCGCGAGTGCGTTCACGCATGCCGTCACACCTGAGCCACATTGCAGCACGACGTGTTCCGGCGGCGTGTCGGCCAGCAACGCATGGAATTCCTCACGCAGCGTGTGTGCCGGCTTGTAGCGGCCGTCGGCGGTGAGGTTGTCCTTGAAGAACCGGTTGAGCGCGCCGGGAATATGGCCGCCGACGCGATCCAGCGTCTCGTTCTCGCCGCGATAGCGATCGTTCGCGCGCGCGTCGACCACGACGCGTTCTTTCGTGCCGAGATTGCGCTCGACGGTCTGCGCGTCGACGGTAACCGAAAGCGGCGCGCCCGCTTTGAAGTCACCGGTATTCTGCGCCGGCGCGTCTTGCGTCAGCGGCTGGCCGGCGGCCTCCCAGGCTTGCAGTCCACCGTCGAGCAGTGCAACCGCATCGTGTCCCAGCCAGCGCAGCAGCCACCATGCGCGCGCGGCGTACATGCCACCTTGCGCGTCATACGCGACGACCTGCTGACCCTGCTTCAGGCCGCGCGACTCCAGTGTCTCCACGAGCCGCGCGCGATCTGGCAGCGGATGGCGGCCATTGTGGCCGTTCTTCGGCCCCGACAGATCGCGATCAAGATTCAGATAGTGCGCGCCCGGCAAATGCCCGGCCAAATAGGCTTTCTCGCCCGCCTCGGTGTCGGCCAGATCGAAGCGGCAATCGATGACGAACACACTGCCCGGCGCGGCGGCAAGCCGTTCCGCGAGATTCGACGCGGAGATCAGAGTGGTGTAGTGAGTGTGGGGCATGACGTCTCCTCAAACGGGCGATTGCGGCGCTTGGCCGGCGGCTTGGCGCCGTTAGCGAATGGCCGAACGATAGTGATAGTCTAAACAAAAAAAGACGGGCCGAAGCCCGTCTTTCCATGCTTTGATGCGACTCGCGCAAGGATCGGCTCAAACTCCCTTGCATGCGGAGCACGCGCGGATCAGATCGCGCCGAGCTCGCGCCGCAAGAACTCATGGAAGTGCTGCATGCCGTCTTCCATCGGGCTCTGATACGGGCCGACCTGCGATTCGCCGCGTTCCATCAGCGCGCGGCGGCCTGCGTCCATGCGCTCGGCGATCTCGTCGTCTTCGCGGGCCGTTTCCATGTAGGCGGCGCGCTCGGCTTCGACGAACTCGCGTTCGAACAGCGCGATTTCCTCAGGGTAATAGAACTCCACCACATTGGTGGTTTTCTGCGGACCGCGCGGAATCAACCACGACACGACCAGCACGTGCGGATACCACTCGATCATGATGCCGGGGTAGTACACCATCCAGATCGCGCCGAAATCGGGCGGATTGCCGCCGCGGAAGCGCAGCACTTCGTCGTGCCATTTACGGTACGTCGGGCTGCCCGGCTGCTCCAGATCCTTGTGGACGCCGACCGTCTGCACGCTGTACCACTCGCCGAACTCCCACGTCAGGTCGTCGCAATTGACGAAGCTGCCGAGGCCCGGATGGAACGGCGCGACGTGGTAGTCCTCCAGATAGACCTCGATAAAAGTCTTCCAGTTGTAATTGCACTCGTGCACTTCGACGTGATCGAACATGAAGCCCGAGAAATCGAAGTGTTGCTTGGTGCCGAGGCGCGCCAGGTCCCGCGCGACGTCGCGCCCCTGCGCTTCGAACAGCAGGCCTTGCCAGTTCTGCAGCGGCGTGGCGCCGAGATTCAGGCAGGGGTTGTCCGCAAAATGAGGGGCACCGAGGAGCTGGCCGTTCAGATCGTACGTCCAGCGATGCAGGGGGCAGACGATGTTCTCCGTCTGGCCGCGGCCATTGAGCATGATGGCTTGCCGGTGGCGGCACACGTTCGACAGCAGTTCGACTTGCGACTGCTGGTTACGGACGAGCACACGCCCTTCGCCCTCGCTGGGCAAAGCAAAATAATTCCCCGCTTCGGGCACCATGAGATCGTGGCCGATGTAGCGAGGACCTTTCTTGAAAAGGGTGTCGATTTCGCGCGTTAGAAGCGCTTCGTCAAAGTAAGCCGTGACTGGCAGCTGGCTGTGGACAGACCGCAACTGCAATGCATTGCTCAGATTGGACATTCCCACTCCCGTGAAGACGTGAAAGCAGTGAACAACCCAACCATCGAAGATTCGATTTAGGGAGCCCGAGATTATACCTGTTTCCCCCACCGTGGGGCGCTTAAGTGACTGATTTGGGTCAAAAATGTCAAGTAAGTTCGCGTTTTTCGCCACGGACCAATCGATTTTTTTCTGCGAGACTGAGGGTCGGACACGGAGGGCGAAGGCGGGGCGCGGGCTGGCGAGCGGATCGGAAATGTCGCTTTTGCCGTAGAATGTCCGACTTGTTTTAATTTTGCGACTATTCATGGCGAAGACCGCGTCGAAAGATACTGCTGCCGCGCCTGCTGAAGGCGTCGATACCACGCCGTTGCCCGAGAACTACGAGGCGGCCCAGGCCGAGCTGGAAGGGCTGGTCGCGCGCATGGAAAGCGGCAATCTCAGCCTCGAGGAGTCGCTCACCGCCTACCGGCGCGGTGCGGCCCTCGTAGCGTTTTGCCAGCAGCAGCTCGAGAAGGTCGAGCAGCAGGTGCGCGTGCTCGATGGCGAGACGCTCAAGCCGCTGCCCGTGAATACCGCAGGCACAGCCGCTACTGAAAGCGGGGACGACCTATGACATTCGAACAATGGACACGCTCGGTACTCGAACGCGTCGAATCGGCACTAGAACACTATCTGCCCACGGAAGCGACCGAGCCGGCCAAACTGCATGAAGCCATGCGCTACGCGGTGCTGGGCGGCGGCAAGCGGGTGCGCCCGCTGCTGTGCCACGCGGCCGGCGAGCTGACCGGCGCGCGCGCCGAGTGTCTGGACGCGGCAGCGGCGGCGCTGGAAATGATCCACGTGTACTCGCTGGTGCACGACGACATGCCCTGCATGGACGACGACGCGCTGCGTCGCGGCAAACCCACGGTACACGTCAAATATGACGAGGCCACGGCGCTGCTGGTCGGCGACGCGCTGCAAGCGCAGGCATTCGTCGCACTGACGTCGGACGTGCTGGCGCCGGCGCAGCAGGCATCGCTCGTGCGCGAACTGGCCTTGGCGAGCGGCTCGATCGGTATGTGCGGCGGCCAGGCCATCGACCTGGCGAGCGTTGGCCATACGCTGACGCGCGCGCAATTGGAAACCATGCACCGGATGAAAACCGGCGCCTTGCTGCGTGCTGCGGTGCGCATGGGCGCGCTGGCGGGCGAAACGCCGAATGCGGACGCAATGCGTTCGCTCGACGCGTATGCGGCCGCTGTCGGCCTCGCGTTTCAGGTCGTCGACGATATTCTCGACGTCACGACCGATTCCGCGACGCTTGGCAAGACGGCAGGTAAAGACGCAAAGGACGGCAAGCCGACCTACGTGTCGATTATTGGGCTAGATGCGTCGCGTGCGCTCGCAGCGCAACTGCGCAGCGACGCTCACGCTGCGATTGCGCCATTTGGCGCGCGCGCGCAGCGTCTTGCCGAATTGGCCGACCTGGTGGTGAACCGGGTTAGCTGAACGCGAAAGCCCGCCGCCGAGCACCTTTGCTACGGGTGCATGTATGAAGTGCGGGCGCGTAAGTTTTCCTACAATGGAACGACGATGTACGACTTGCTGAAAACCATTGACGACCCGGCAGCCCTGCGCCGCCTTGATCGCCGCCAATTGCAACCGCTTGCCGACGAGTTGCGTGCTTTTGTGCTCGACAGCGTATCGCAGACGGGCGGCCATCTTTCGTCCAACCTCGGCACGGTCGAGTTGACCATTGCTCTGCACTATGTGTTCGACACGCCGCGTGACCGGATCGTGTGGGACGTCGGCCATCAAACCTATCCGCACAAGATCCTGACGGGCCGCCGCGACCAGATGCACACGCTGCGTCAGCTCGGCGGCATCTCGGGCTTTCCGAAGCGCGACGAGTCGGAATACGACACCTTCGGCACTGCGCACTCCAGCACCTCGATCTCGGCCGCGCTCGGCATGGCGGTCGCCAGCAAGCTGCAGGGCGAGAACCGCACGGGCATCGCCGTCATCGGCGACGGCGCGATGACGGCCGGCATGGCCTTTGAGGCGATGAACAACGCCGGCGTCGAAGACGACGTGCCGCTGCTGGTCATCCTGAACGATAACGACATGTCGATTTCGCCGCCGGTCGGCGCGTTGAATCGCCATCTGGCGCGCCTGATGTCGGGCCGTTTCTACGCCGCCGCGCGTGCGGGCGTCGAACGTGTGCTGCGCGTCGCGCCGCCTATGCTCGATCTGGCGCGCAAGCTCGAAGAACACGCGAAGGGCATGATCGTGCCGGCCACGCTCTTCGAAGAGTTCGGCTTCAACTACATTGGGCCGATCGACGGTCACGACCTCGATTCGCTGATCCCGACGCTGCAGAACATCAAGGAACTGCGCGGTCCGCAATTCCTGCACGTGGTGACAAAGAAGGGCCAGGGCTACAAACTGGCCGAAGCCGATCCGGTGCTGTACCACGGCCCGGGCAAGTTCAACCCCGCCGAGGGCATCAAGCCGGCCACCACACCGTCGAAGAAAACCTACACGCAGGTGTTCGGCGAATGGTTGTGCGACGCGGCCGAGCTGGACGCGCGCGTGGTCGGCATTACGCCGGCCATGCGTGAAGGCTCGGGCATGGTCGAGTTCGAGAAGCGCTTCCCGGATCGCTACTTCGACGTCGGCATCGCCGAGCAGCACGCGGTGACGTTCGCCGGCGGTCTGGCTGCCGAGGGCATGAAGCCGGTGGTCGCGATCTACTCGACCTTCCTGCAACGTGCTTACGACCAGTTGATCCACGACGTCGCGCTGCAAAACCTGCCGGTGGTGTTCGCCATCGACCGCGCGGGTCTGGTCGGTGCGGACGGCGCCACCCACGCGGGTGCTTATGATCTGGCGTTCCTGCGCTGCATCCCGAACATGACGGTGATGGCGGCATCGGACGAAAACGAATGCCGTCAGATGCTGTACACGGCGTTGCAGCAGCCGAACCCGACGGCGGTGCGCTATCCGCGCGGCGCTGGCACGGGCGTGGCAACCGTCAAGCAGATGACGGCGCTGCCGCTTGGCAAGGGCGAGGTCCGTCGCGAAACGTCGCAACCGGCCGGCAAGCGGATTGCGATTCTGGCATTCGGCACGATGGTTGCGCCGTCGCTGGCGGCGGCCGAGCAACTGGACGCCACGGTGGCGAACATGCGCTTCGTGAAGCCGTTGGACGCCGAGCTGGTCCGCCATCTGGCCGAAACGCACGACGCCATCGTCACGGTCGAAGAAGGCTGCGTGATGGGCGGCGCGGGTTCGGCTTGCGTTGAAGCCCTGCTTGAGAGTGGGGTTATGCGGCCCGTACTACAATTGGGCCTTCCGGATCGCTTCATCGATCATGGGGATCCGGCCAAGCTGCTCGCCGCGTGCGGTCTCGACGCTGCGGGCATCGCCAAGTCGATTCGCGAACGCTTTCTTTCCAGCGGCGCGGTCGGCGGTCAATCCTCGGTGAAGCGCGTCGCTTAATTGCGTCGCTTATTTGCGTCGATTGGCTGAGTCGTTCAGCTGCTTTGCCGTGCGCTGTGCCGCGGCTATGGTGGCCATAGCAATCTCCTACTTGAGTCGATGGACCTTCGGGTCCATCATCCAACGCCGGCAGGGGCCGGCGTTCGCCGTTGCGTGCCCTGATCCGTACGGCCGCTGAGTGCCCTCAAACCTGTCGCTTCGCGACGGCCCCGACGAGGCAATCCCCCAATTCCCCAACGGGACTTCCTTCGGGGCGGGGGACTTCCCGCGGAGCGAAAAATTTGGGGCGGCCCGGCGGTTTCTTGAAAGGACAAGAATATGAACCAGATGAATCCCGCCTTTGTGATGCCCGACGTGCAGAGCACGCCCGATACGCGTCAGATTCCGATTCAACGCGTCGGCGTCAAGGCAGTGCGCCATCCATTGACGGTGCGCACGCAAGGCGGTGAAGTGCAGCCCACGGTCGGCACGTGGAATCTCGACGTGCATCTGCCAGCCGATCAGAAGGGCACGCACATGTCGCGCTTCGTCGCGCTGCTTGAAGAGAACAAGGCACCGCTCGAGGCGGCCACGTTCCGCACCATGCTCGCCGCAATGCTCGAAAAGCTCGAGGCCGAGGCGGGTCGTATCGAAGTGTCGTTCCCGTACTTCGTGAACAAGACCGCGCCGGTATCGGGTGTGCAAAGTCTGCTCGACTACGAAGTAACGCTGGCAGGCGAGACTCGCAACGGCGCGACGCGTCTGTTCCTGAAGGTACTGGTGCCGGTCACGAGCCTGTGCCCGTGCTCGAAGAAGATTTCGCAGTACGGCGCCCACAACCAGCGTTCGCACGTCACGATCAACGCCGAGCTGGCGGGCGACGTGGCAGTGGAAGAGCTGGTTCGTATCGCTGAAGAAGAAGCCTCGTGCGAACTGTGGGGCATGCTCAAGCGTCCGGACGAGAAGTTCGTCACCGAACGTGCGTATGAAAATCCGAAGTTCGTCGAAGACCTGGTGCGTGATGTCGCGCAGCGTTTAAATGCGGACGAGCGCATCGTCGCTTATGTGCTTGAGGCTGAGAACTTCGAATCGATTCACAATCACAGCGCGTATGCAGTGATTGAGCGGGATAAGCGGGTGGGTTGATCACGCTTGCGCTTGCTTGCTGAAAATGAAAAAGCCGCTTCGCAAAGCGGCTTTTTTGCGTCATCGCGTCGCGAAGTTCAGCGTGCGAGTGAGGTCAGATCCCAGCGCGGCTTCACCGTGAACGCGTAGTCTTTGCCCGATTGATCGGGCCAGCGTTGCAATCGCAATGCGCCGGCCAACGCGATCATCGCGCCATTGTCGGTACACAGCGACAGGTCCGGGTAGTGCACGAAAAAATTGCGTTTCTTCGCCGCAGCTGAAAGGGCTTCGCGCAGTTGCCGGTTCGCGCCGACGCCGCCCGCGACTACCAGTCGATTGAGCTTGGTCCGCTTGAGTGCGGCCAGCGATTTAGCCGCCAGCACTTCCACGGCCGCGTCGACAAAACCGCGCGCCAGATCCGCTTTCGCCTGCTCGCAGATGTTCGCGCCGCCGAGCTTCTTGGCATGCGTGAGAACAGCGGTCTTCAGGCCGCTGAAGCTGAAATCGAGGTCGCCGGAATGCAGCATGGGGCGCGGCAGGACGACTGCGCCGGGCGTGCCGAATTCAGCCATCCGGGACACTTCTGGCCCGCCCGGATAACCGAGGCCCAGCAGCTTGGCGGTTTTATCGAAGGCTTCGCCGGCGGCGTCGTCGAGCGTTTCGCCGAGCGTCTCGTAGACGCCCACGTCCGTCACGCGCATCAATTGCGTATGGCCGCCTGACACCAGCAGCGCCACGAACGGAAACGGCGGCGGCTCGTCCACCAGCAGCGGCGACAGCAAGTGCCCTTCAAGATGGTGGATGCCGATGGTTGGCTTGTCCCACGCCATGGCCAGCGAATTGGCGACGCTCGCGCCGACTAGCAGCGCGCCCGCGAGGCCCGGGCCTTGCGTATAGGCGATTGCGTCGATGTCGCTGCGCACGGTGCCGGCGCGTTCCATCACCTCTTCGAGCAGCGGCAGCGCACGCCGAATATGGTCGCGCGACGCCAGTTCCGGCACCACGCCGCCGTACTCCCGGTGCATCGCAATTTGCGAATGCAGCGCGTGCGCGAGCAGGCCGCGCTCTGTGTCGTAGAGCGCGAGACCAGTTTCGTCGCAGGAGCTTTCGATGCCGAGAACGAGCATGATGGGTCGCTTGAACGGGCGCGTGAGTGAAGCGTGAATAAAGCCACTCCGGCGCCCAAAAGTGAAAAGGCAAGCCTGAAAGTATAGCAGCGCGGGCAGGGGGCCGCAGACGCGCAGGTACAATGCGGCCCCATGGAATCCTTCGATATCGCAGTGATCGGCGCAGGCGCGGCCGGCATGATGTGCGCGGCTGTGGCCGGGCAACTCGGCCGTCGCGTGGTGCTGATCGACCACTCGCAGCGTCTCGCGGAGAAAATCCGCATTTCCGGCGGCGGCCGGTGCAACTTCACGAATCTGTATGCCGGACCGGCCAATTACCTGTCGGCCAACCCGCATTTCTGCCGTTCGGCGCTGGCGCGCTACACGCCGCGTGACTTTATGGCGCTGCTCAAGCGCCATCACGTGACGTGGCACGAGAAGCACAAGGGGCAGTTGTTTTGCGATCAGTCGAGTGACGCGGTCATCAATGTGCTGAAGAACGAGTGCGACGCGGGCCGCATTGCGTGGCGCACGCCGCTCGCAGTCGAGCAGGTGCGGCATGACGCCGAAGGGCGGTTCACGCTGGACACCCACTCGGGCCCGATCACGGCCCGCGCGCTCGTGGTGGCGACCGGCGGCCTGTCGATTCCCAAGATTGGCGCCACCGATTTCGCCTACCGTCTCGCCAAGCAATTCGGCCACAAGCTGATCGACACCCGTCCCGCGCTGGTTCCGCTGACCTTTGCCCCCGCCGACTGGGAGCCGTTCTCTGCACTCTCCGGCGTGTCGCTCGAGGTGCAACTGGCGACCGGCAACAAAAAGACCGGTGCCGAGTTCAACGAAGACCTGTTGCTTACCCACCGCGGCCTGTCGGGCCCGGGAGTTCTACAGATTTCGAGTTACTGGCAGCCCGGCGAGGCGATTCACATCAATCTACTGCCCGAGCGGGACGCCACGACCGCATTGCTGGAAGCCAAAACCGGCACGAAGCGCCAGATCGCCAATCTGCTCTCAGAATGGGTGCCGCAACGGCTCGCCCACGTCTGGCTGGAAACCCACCAGATCCCCGCCGAAGCGCGCGTGGCCGATCTGCCGGACAAGACGCTGCGCCGCATCGGTGAGGCCTTGTCGCGCTGGACGCTCACCCCGAACGGCACTGAAGGCTACCGCAAGGCCGAAGTCACGCGCGGTGGTATCGACACGCGCGACCTGTCGTCGGCAACGATGATGAGCGCCCGCACGCCGGGTTTGTACTTCATCGGCGAGGCGGTCGACGTGACCGGCTGGCTCGGTGGCTACAACTTTCAATGGGCGTGGGCCTCCGGCGTGGCGGCCGGGCAGGCGGCTGCAGAGTACGTTCTGGGGGCTTGACGGCGCATTAGCTTTGTGAGAAAGCTCTGATATACTCCTGAACCGTTACAAAGTTTCGTTATTGAAAAATGACGAGCGTCCACGTAAAAGACAACGAGCGGTTTGAAGTTGCGATGCGCCGCTTCAAGCGCACGATGGATAAAAGCGGGCTGCTGGCGGACCTTCGCGTCCGCGAGTTTTACGAAAAGCCTACGGCTGAGCGCAAGCGCAAGAAGGCGGCTGCGGTTAAGCGTCATTTCAAGCGTCTGCGTGGCCAGATGCTGCCAAAGAAGTTCTACTGATTCTGGCGTTGCCGCGGTTCCTGTCGAACGGAGCGGCGACATCCAACGGTGACGGCACAGCAGGCGCCGTCGCGGAAAACACGGCCCCTTCGGGCCAGCCGGCAGGGTCGCATTCACTACGCAAAATCGCGCCAACCCGCTTGAGGAAGCAGTCCCAAGCGGGCGTTTGTGTTGGATGCGGCGTGGGGTTGCAGGGTATTGATGCGGTTAGCCGGCCGGTTTTTAAATTTTCAACGCATTCAGGTGAGTGATGAGTCTCAAGGACCAGATCAACGACGATATGAAAGCTGCCATGCGGGCGCGTGAGACCGAGCGTCTCGGCACGATCCGCTTGCTGCTCGCCGCGGTCAAGCAGCGCGAAGTTGACGAACGCGTCACCCTTGACGACGCGGCGATCACAGCCGTCATCGACAAGATGATCAAGCAGCGCAAAGACTCGATCAGCCAGTTCGAGGCTGCTGGCCGCACGGATCTCGCCGACAAGGAAAAGGCCGAGCTGGCCATCCTGTCCGCCTATATGCCGGCGCAGATGTCCGAGGCGGAGATCGTTGCCGAAGTTCAGGCCGCGGTCGCGCAAACTGGCGCTGCCGGCCCGCAGGACATGGGCAAGGTGATGGGCGTGCTCAAGCCGAAGCTGGCCGGCCGCGCCGACATGACCGCTGTCTCGGCACAAGTCAAAGCCGCGCTCGCGAAGTAATTCCTGTATTTCCGGTCTGCGCGCGCTGTTGGTCGACGGCGCGCGCAGCCTTGAGCTTTTTAGGTAGCGTCATTCACTGTGATTCCACCGTCATTCCTGCAGGACCTGCTCAACCGCGTCGATATCGTCGACGTGGTCGGCCGGTACGTGCAGTTGAAAAAGGGCGGCGCGAACTTCATGGGGCTGTGTCCGTTTCACAACGAGAAAAGCCCTTCGTTTACGGTTAGTCCGACTAAGCAGTTCTATCACTGCTTCGGCTGCGGCGCGCATGGTACGGCTATCGGCTTCCTGATGGAGCACGTCGGCTCGACGTTTCCAGAGGCGGTCAACGAACTCGCGCAATCGGTCGGGTTGACCGTGCCGAACGAGCCTTCGCCCGGATATGGCGGCGGCGGTTCCGGCGGGTATTCGCCGGCTGCGTCCAAGGCGGTCACCACGGCGCTGTCCGATGTCATGCAGACCGCCTGCGACTTCTACCGCAAACAGCTGCGCGGCGCGCCGGTCGCGATCCAGTATCTGAAGAAGCGCGGCCTGACCGGCGAGATCGCCGCTCGCTTCGGCCTTGGCTATGCACCGGACGGCTGGCAGAACCTCGAGTCCGCGTTCCCCAACTATCGGGACGATTCATTGGTCGAATCGGGTCTTGTGATCGTCAGCGAAAAGTCGGATGCGCAAGGTCAGAACCGCCGATACGACCGCTTTCGCGAGCGGATCATGTTCCCGATACGTAATGTGAAGGGGCAGGTGATCGGCTTCGGCGGACGTGTGCTGGACGGCGGCGAGCCGAAATATTTGAATTCGCCGGAAACGCCTCTATTTAACAAAGGCAGCGAGCTGTATGGGCTGTTCGAGGCACGTCTGGCGATTCGCGAACAGCGTTACGTATTAGTGGTCGAAGGCTACATGGACGTGGTCGCGCTGGCCCAATTGGGGTTCCAGAACGCGGTGGCCACGCTCGGCACGGCCTGCACACCGATTCATGTGCAGAAACTGATGCGTCAGACCGATACGGTCATCTTCAGCTTCGACGGCGATTCGGCAGGGCGCCGCGCCGCGCGCCGTGCGCTGGATGCCTGCCTGCCGCATGCGGCGGACAACCGGACCATCCGGTTCCTGTTTCTGCCGTCCGAGCACGATCCGGACAGCTACGTGCGCGAATTCGGCACGGAGGCGTTCGCCGAGCAGGTCGAGCGCGCCATGCCGCTGTCGCAGTTCATGCTGAACGAGGTGCTGACGGGCAAGGAGCTGGACCAGCCGGAAGGCCGGGCCCGCGCGCTGTTCGACGCGAAACCTCTGCTGCAGCAGCTGCCGGCCAATGCGCTGCGCGCGCAGATCATGCATATGTTCGCCGACCGGCTCGACGTGCCGTTCGACGAAGTGGCCGCTTTATGCGAAGTCGATGCCCGGATTGCGGTGGCCGCCCGCTTGGCGCCGGCCCGCAAAGACCGGCGGAGTGTGACCGGGATCGAAGAAAAAACGCTGCGCAATCTGGTGATGTATCCGCGGACGGTGGCGGTGCTCGACGAGGAAGCCGAGCAGGCGCTTCTGAGCGTCACGCGGCACGGCGAGCTGTTCGAAGAAGTGACGACGCATGCGCGCGCGCTGGGCGATTCGGCGGAGTTTCAGTTGCTGTCCGACCTATTGCGAAATGGCGCGAATGCCCCAACTTTCGAGGAAATCTTTCGCAAAATTCTAGACTATGATGAAAATGTCCGGGATTTGCTGCTGAAGGACCCGGAGGATGCGACCGTCATCGAGGAACGGCGCGAGCAGGAACGGATCGTCGGAGAGGAACTGAAAGCGGCGATTCTGAAGATGCGATACGACGCTTACTGCGACCGTCTCGAGCAGCTTTCGCGGCAATCCCGGCACACACCGGAGGAGTTTGCGGAGCTGACGGGCCTGAATCAGAAGCGCGCTGAGATGAAGCGCCAGCTTGGGCTGTAAGCGGGATGGCAGAAACCTGGGTGCTATAATAAAAGGTTTCCAGCGGTTTGTTTTTTCAATGGTTTTCCTAGCAAAGGCGATTGCGATGGCAAAGACACCAGGCGGGAAAAAAGCGACAGGCACGGGCTCGAACGAGCCGACCAGAAAGGTCACTGAGGCCAAGTTAGCTTCTTCCCCCAGAAAAACGTCTGCCGCAAGCGTCACACCTGCTGCCGGGAAGAAATCCTTGGCCACTTCCGCTGCGCGTGCGGAGCCGGTCGGGGCGGCGAAAGCTGTACCACCACCGGCCACAGAACGGCCGGATGTCAGAAGCGCAAGGGAAGCGCCTGCCGCGCAGGATGATGCGGTAGAGCGCGAGACTCCAGTATCCACGGTTCAACCGGCTGTTGTCCAACAGCCGCGAGTCGAGACTACAGCCGGTACGACGAACTCCATGACGAAAAAGCTGAACGAAACACCCGTTGATGACGACGCAACCCAAAGCGAAGAAACCCCTGCGGCCGTTCCCGGCAAGGTGGAAAAGGTCAAGGCTCGCGATCGTCGTGCAAAGGAAAAGGCGCTGCTGAAAGACGCGTTCGCGTCGTCGCAGCCGGGCACCGTCGAGGAACTCGAAGAGCGCCGCTCCAAACTGCGCGCGCTGATCAAGCTCGGCAAGGAGCGCGGCTTCCTCACGTACGCGGAAATCAACGACCACCTCCCGGACAACTTCACCGAGACCGAGGCGATCGAAGGCATCATCAGCACGTTCAACGACATGGGCGTGGCTGTGTACGAGCAGGCGCCGGACGCTGAAACGCTGCTGTTGAACGACAACGCACCCGCCGCTTCGTCGGACGACGAAGTGGAAGAGGAAGCAGAAGTCGCGCTTTCCACCGTCGACTCCGAATTCGGCCGCACCACCGACCCGGTCCGCATGTACATGCGTGAAATGGGTACGGTCGAGCTGCTCACGCGCGAAGGCGAAATCGAAATCGCCAAGCGGATCGAAGACGGCCTCAAGCACATGGTGATGGCTATCTCCGCGTGCCCGACCACGATCGCCGACATTCTGGCCATGGCCGAGCGCGTTGCGAACGAGGAAATCCGTATCGACGAACTGGTCGACGGCCTGATCGACGCCAACGCGGATGATGCGGACGGCTTCTCGGCGCAGGAAGCGGAAGCGATCGAAAGCGAAGACGAGGAAGCCGAGGAAGAGGACGCGGAAGACGAGGAAGAAGACGACGGTACGGCGCAAGCCACGGCCAACGCAGCGCAGATGGAAGCGCTCAAGCGTGCGTCCCTCGAGAAGTTCGCCATGATCAGCGAATGGTTCGACAAGATGCGTCGCGCGTTCGAAAAGGAAGGCTACAAGTCCAAGTCGTATCTGAAGGCGCAGGAAACGATCCAGAACGAACTGATGACGATCCGCTTTACCGCGCGTACCGTCGAGCGTCTGTGCGACACGTTGCGTGCGCAAGTAGACGAAGTGCGTCAGGTCGAGCGTCAGATCCTGCATACGGTGGTCGACAAGTGCGGCATGCCGCGTGCGGAATTCATCGCGCGTTTCCCGGGCAGCGAAACGGATCTGGAATGGGCCGACAAGATCGTCGGCGAAGGTCACGCGTATAGCGCCATCCTCACGCGTAACATTCCGGCCATTCGCGAACAGCAGCAACGCCTGCTCGACTTGCAGGCGCGCGTCGTATTGCCGCTGAAAGACCTGAAGGAAACCAACCGTCAGATGGCGGCAGGCGAACTGAAGGCGCGTCAGGCGAAGCGCGAAATGACCGAGGCGAACTTGCGTCTCGTGATCTCGATCGCGAAGAAGTACACGAACCGTGGTCTGCAGTTCCTCGACCTGATTCAGGAAGGCAACATCGGCCTGATGAAGGCGGTGGACAAGTTCGAATATCGTCGTGGCTACAAGTTCTCCACGTATGCAACGTGGTGGATCCGTCAGGCCATTACGCGTTCGATTGCTGACCAGGCGCGTACGATCCGGATTCCGGTTCACATGATCGAAACGATCAACAAGATGAACCGCATCTCGCGTCAGATCTTGCAGGAAACCGGTCTCGAGCCGGATCCGGCAACGCTGGCCGAGAAGATGGAAATGCCGGAAGACAAGATCCGCAAGATCATGAAGATCGCGAAGGAGCCGATCTCGATGGAAACGCCGATCGGTGACGACGACGATTCGCATCTGGGCGACTTCATCGAAGATAACAACACGGTCGCGCCGGCCGACGCCGCGTTGCATGCCAGCATGCGCGATGTCGTGAAAGACGTGCTCGACTCGCTGACGCCGCGTGAAGCGAAGGTGCTGCGCATGCGTTTCGGTATCGAGATGAGCACCGATCACACGCTCGAAGAAGTCGGTAAGCAGTTCGACGTGACGCGTGAGCGGATCCGTCAGATCGAGGCGAAGGCTTTACGCAAACTGCGTCACCCGAGCCGCTCGGACAAGCTGAAGTCGTTCCTCGAAGGGAATTGATCGAAGTTGGCGGGATGTAGAGAATCTAGGGGCTTCCTGATTGTTTCGCGAGAGCGAAGCGGTCACGGAAGCCCCTTTTTCGTGTAGTATGTCGGCCAAACAGTGACTAGGCCCGGCCTTCAAGACCGGGTCTTTTTCTTAGTTGTCTTAGTCGTCTTAGTTTTCTCAGGGCCGGACGCCGTGCTGGTTGCAGGCAGCGGACTCATAATCCGCCTCCGAAAGGACACCGTCGGTTCGACTCCGACCCGGCCCACCAAACATCAAATCAACTCAATGATCGACGGCCCTGATCGACAGGATGCCCGTTTGTCCATAGAACTCCTGCAGCGCAAAAGCTTCCCGCTCCCGTTGTGCACGCGCACTCCGATCCAGCATCGAAACTACCCAGATTCCGACGAACGCAAGCGGCACCGAAACGAGCGCGGGGTTATCGAGGAACACCGGCGCGTGCGCGTGATGCAGGACGTCGACCCATACCGACTTTGAGAACAGCGTCAGCAGCACGGCGGAAATCAACCCTAGGCTTCCGCCGACCACCGCGCCGCGCGTTGTCATGCCACGCCAGAAAATCGACGACACTAGCACCGGGAAGTTCGCACTAGCCGCGACCGCCGCGACGAGACCGACCAGAAATGCCACGTTGATGTGCTCGAAGAGAATGCCGAGCCCGATCGCGACCACGCTCAGCACCAACGTCGAGACGCGGGAGATGCGCATTTCCCTGACTTCGTCGGTTTTGCCGCGCGCGAGCCAGCAGGCGTACAGGTCGTGCGACACCGTGGTCGCCCCGGAGAGGGTGAGGCCCGCCACGACCGCCAGGATCGTCGCGAATGTCACGGCGGCGATGAAGCCGTAGAACAGGTTGCCGCCCACCGCCTGGGCCAGCTTGACGGCGACCATGTTCGATCCGCCGAGCAGGTCGCGCGTGAGGTTGAAATGCCCGTCGGCGGCGATCTTGAAGAACTCGGGATGCTGGGCGAGCAACGCGATCGCGGAGAAGCCGATGATGAAGGTCAACAGATAGAAATACCCGATAAACCCCGTGGCGACGAACGCGGACTTGCGTGCCTCCTTCGCGTTGGGCACCGTGAAGAAGCGCATCAGGATATGCGGGAACCCTGCGGTGCCAAACATCAACGCGATGCCGAGCGAGAGCGCGTTCAGCGGGTCCTTCAGCAGCTTGCCGGGGCCCATGATGCTCAGCGCGCCGGGATGGACGTCGACGGCGCGTCGAAACATCTCCTCGGGGCTGAAGCCGAATTGCGCGAGCGCGGTGACGGCCATGAAGGTCGCGCCGCAGAGCAGCAGCACGGCCTTGATGATCTGCACCCAGGTGGTCGCCGTCATGCCGCCGAAGAACACGTAGATCACCATCAGCGCGCCGACGATGACCTCGGCCATCCAGTACTGCAATCCGAACAGCAACTGGATCAGCTTGCCCGCGCCGACCATCTGCACGACCAGATAGAAGATCACGACGACGAGCGACGTGCTAGCCGTCAGAAGGCGAATAGGCGCCTGCTCGAAACGATAGGCGACGACATCGACGAACGTGAACTTGCCGAGATTGCGCAGCGGTTCGGCGAGCAGGAACATCACGAACGGCCAGCCGACGAGAAAGCCGATCGAATAGATCAGGCCATCGAAGCCGAAAACGAAAACCATGCCGGAAAGGCCGAGAAACGAAGCGGCGGACATATAGTCCCCCGCGATGGCGAGCCCGTTCTGGAAGCCGGTGATGCCGCCGCCTGCGCTGTAGAAGTCCTTCGTCGTGCGGGTCTTGCGCGATGCCCAGCGCGTGATGCCAAGCGTGACGAGCACGAAGAGCAGAAACATCCCGATCGCGACGGGACTCAGTTCAACATGCTCCGGCACCGGGCCGGTGATGGAGGTGGCATGAGCGAGCGCGGCGATCGATGCGAGGCCCGCGCAAAGGAAGGCGCGAATGAGTTTCATCGTTCAGTCTCCTTGCCGGGCTTTGGCGAGCAGCGCACTCATCAAAGGATCGAACGTGCGATTCGCTCGCAGCACATATCCGCCCGTCAGGCCGACCGCGATCAGGATGATGCCGATACCCACGACGATCCCCACGCTCGTCGTGGCGCCGGCATACAGTGGATGTGCGAGCACTTTCGGGGCGAGGGCGACGAACAGGATGAAGCCGTAGTAAGTGAAGATCATCAACGCCGTCAGCGTGAAGCTGAAGCGGCGACGTGAAGTGACGAGCTGCCGGTAGGCGGGGCTCGCTTTGATTGAATCGATGAGGGCCTGCTGCATGGATGTCTCCAACCTGTGACTTGCTGATTTCGTTGTGGTGGTGAATCGAATGAGCCCGGCAGGCTCGATGAGACTGCTTTACCGGCTGCCTTCGGGCGGCACGTGTTGTTGTGATTGCGTGTCAGGTGAGGCGGGGGCGGCTGTTTGGGTGCAGCCGTTACGCACCTGGTTCGCTGCGTCTGTGATGCCTGGCCCAGTTCGCTCACCCGTTGCGGCACGAGCGTGAACAGATCACCGATGAGGCCGTAATGGGTGACGCCGAAAATCGGCGCCAAGCAACAGTGCCGTTGCAACGAGGCGCAATGCGACGTTAAACGACGCCGTCTGTCTTCAACCGCGACAGTCGTTCGTCCGACAGGCCGAGCAGCGACTGCAGAACATCCTTCGTGCCTTCCCCGAGTTGCGGCGGCGCGCTTCGTACCGGCAAGCGCGCACCGTCGAAGCGATAGGGCGGAGCGAGGACATGTGTGCTGCCGGCTTCCGGATGCGGTTGCGTCGTCACGAGCCCGGCGTCCGTCGCGCGCTTCGAGGTGAGCGCCTCGTGAAGACCGAGCACTTCGCCGCATGGAATGCCGGCCTGAGTCAGGCGTTGCAGCAGCACCTGACGCTTTCTTCGACCGATCTCGCGGTTGAGTTCGGGCACGAGAACCTCGCGGTTCGCCGCACGCTTGATGTTTGTCTGGAACCGGTCGTCGTCGGCAAGATCCGGGCGTTCGATCACCTCGCGGCAGAAGCGCGCGAATTGACTGTTGTTGCCGACCGTGATGACGAGCGGTCCATCGGCCGCATCGAACACGCCGTAGGGGACGATCGAAGGATGCGCGTTGCCGTAGCGCGGCGGGTCCTCGCCCATGATCAGCGCTTCCAGGCCGTAATACGACGTGATCATCAGGCCGCAATCGAACAGCGCCATTTCGATGTGACGTCCCTTGCCGGTCTGCTGACGCTCGAAAAGCGCCGCGAGCACCGCCTGGGCCGAATACATCCCGGTGAACAGGTCGACAGCGGCCACACCGAACTTCAGCGGCGGCTGATCGGCTTCGCCGTTGAGCGCCATCAGTCCAGCCTCGCCCTGAACCACCAGATCGTAGCCGGGACGCGCGGCTTCCGGTCCTGTGCGGTCATAGCCGGAGATCGAGCAGTAGATCAGGTCCTCATGCTCCTGCTTCAGTTGCTCGTATCCGAGGCCCAGCTTTTCCGCGCCACCGAACTTGAAGTTCTGGATCACGACGTCACTTTTCTGCGCCAGTTCCCGCGCGATCTGCTGGCCCTCGGCGGTTTGCAGATCGAGACTCACCGAGCGCTTGTTGCGGTTGACGCTGTTGAAATAGGCCGTCTCGGTTGAGCCGACTCGCAAGCCCCAATCGCGGGTGTCGTCGCCGCGCTTCGGGTGCTCGACCTTGATGACTTCGGCGCCGAGATCGCCCAGCACCATGCCGCACCACGGTCCGGCAAGCACGCGGGAGAGATCGAGGACGCGAACGCCGGCTAGCGGCAGAGAGGAAGTCAGGTTCGACATGGCAAATCCAGATTGACAAGGGTTCGTGACGAGGACGCCGCTCCTACTTTGAAAGCGCGGCAGGGCTGTTGAGGGTCACGATGAGAATCTGGCCGCGCAGTTCGGGCGTGGCGACGTCGTCAGACAATTGGGGTTCATTGTCCCAGTCTCCGTGTATTGGCTTTTCGTATGGCCCATTGTGGAATGGGCCGATCCTGTTGACAATTCCACTGGAGGTTGACGGACTGTTAACTGCAGCTTGACGTGGAGCGCGGTGGCTGATCGTCCGGGCGTACTCCCTCAGACCCATGTCTGCGCGAGCGAAAGGATTTCGTCGCGCAGATAGTCGATCAGGGCTTGCGTCGATGGCGATGGATAGCGATTGGGCAGCGTGACGATATACAGGGTGTTCTGCTGACCGGCGACACGGTATTGCGGCAGGATCGGCAGCAGTCCGCGGCTCATCGGCGCATGCGGCACGTAGACCGGCAACAGCCCGATACCCATGCCCTGACACACGGCCTCAGCCAGGAATGGGTAGTCGGACGACTGCAATGCGGGCTGCATCGTGATCGTGTGGACGTCGGCTTCATTTTCCCGGTGCGTGAGCGTCATTGTCACGCGCCGGCCAGGGTAGGGCGATGCGACCAGCGTCTGCCGTTCGAGGTCGGCAGGACAATCGATCGGACCATGCTTCTCAACATAGTCGGCCGATGCATACAGGTTCCAGTCGATCGAGCATATGTTGCGCGCCACGTAGTCCAGCGGCGGCGTCGACGTGATTCGCACCGCCACGTCGACTTCCGCGGCGATCAGGTCCTCGATCCGGTTGTTGAACGTGACATTCAGTGTGATGCCCGGATGCGTACGCGTGAATTCAAGCAGCTTCGCGCCGATGAACATCCGGCCGAAGCCGGTCGGCACGCTGATCCGCACCCGACCGCGCAGTGTCTGCCCGAGGCTGTCGATCGATGCGCGCGCCGTACCCAGATCCTCGAGCATCCGCTGGCCGCAGTCGTACAGCATGTGTCCGGCTTGCGTCAGTTCGAGACTTCGTGTCGAGCGACGCAGCAGTTGCGCGCCGGTTTCGCGTTCCAACAGCTTCAGCCGCTGGCTGATGTTGGAGCGCGTCATCCCGAGCTTGCGCGCCGCGGCGCTGAGGCTGCGCGATTCCACAATCTCGACGAACAGGCCGATCAGATTCAAATCCATAGGGTGTTTGTCAATTCAGCCTGAACAAGTGCCGCTATATTAGGCCTATTGTCTCCGCCTGGAGAGCGGTCGTCCCAAAAGGCGCTGTCGCGCGTGGAAGTCGCTTAGGAGCAGATTCTCGACCGCGTGTGGGAACGGGTGTAGCGACGGTGTTTGTCGGTGTCAATGTCCGTTCGGGTTCCTGTTCGGTTCCGAGGAATGTGGTGAGTGCGGCCAGTCGCCAGGCGACCATAAGCGCGGACCGCCGGAAAGTAGGGAAACTACGCGTAAAAAAGCTGACGGCTGCACCGTTAATCAAATACGGAAGGCTAATCGATGTATGCCTTCCGCTTTCAGCACGGGTTTCTTGTCACGCGGCGGCCGGCGCCGCAATTCACTCCCGGGCAATACCCGTGCTGAAGGCTTCATTCTTCGGCGGTAATCGTTTTTTGAAGCGTTGGCGCTTTGAGTGCATAGCCGCCGATCTGACTACATGTGACCGCCGCACGGCGCTTTTCATCAGCGCGTGCTCGCACAAGGCTGTGCTGCGGTGGCGACATGGAAGGCGAGTCGGAATTCAATCCGGTTTGTTATTCGCGCATTTTTTAATCGACTAATCGATTGAACAGCGCATCACCGCTACGTCCGAATAATCCGATTGCAAAATAAACGACCAGATTGATCGAATTAAGTTCCCGGTTTTCTGAAATAAATTTACTCCGTGCCGCATTCCTCTTGAGCATTTGCCTGATTTTCAGGCAATCAGCCGTTTCTCACTTTTCAAACGTTCCGACCCGATTACGTCACGCATATTAAATGCTGTTGCATACGCACAACTTTAATATTGAAATGTTGCAAATAACTTCTGTCCAGAGCAGGCACGCCACAGCCCTGATTTTGCGATAAACGTATGAAAAATAACGACTAAATGCTTATCTCGATTTGATTGTTGCGGATTCTGAAAAATCATGTTGCGCAAATTGCGGGCGTAGCTACTAGGGTCTCCACCTACACTCACGCTTCGTTTAAAGGGTGCCCGGCTGATCTGAAACGGTTCGGCCAACAGGGCGGCAGCGAGCGATCGTTGCGCTGCTGAGGCAGGTCCCGCTCCCCGCGTAAATTTATCGAACAGGAGTCCCACGCATGAAAAAGAGTCTCATCGTTGTTGCGGTTGCCGCATCGTTCGCATCCGTCGCTCACGCACAAAGCAGCGTGACCCTGTATGGTCTGCTGGACGCAGGCCTGACGTACACCAGCAACGTCGCCCCCGCCAACGGCGTCGGCCACGGCAACGCAAAGTGGGCAGCGGGTAGCGGCGGCATCAACCAAAGCATGTTCGGTCTGCGTGGCTCGGAAGATCTGGGCGGCGGTCTGAAGGCAGTCTTCACGTTGGAAAGCGGCTTCAACATCAACAACGGCAAGTTCGCTAACAACAACGGCATGTTCAACCGTCAAGCGTTTGTCGGTCTGTCGAGCGCACAATTCGGTACGGTCACGCTGGGTCGTCAATACGACGCAGCACAAGACTACCTGGCACCGCTGACCGCAACGGGCAGCTGGGGCGGTACGTACTTCGCTCACCCGTTTAACAACGACAACCTGAGCACGAACGGCGGCTACGCAGTCAACAACTCGATCAAGTACTCGAGCGCTAACTACGCTGGCTTCACGTTCGGCGGCACGTACGGCTTCTCGAACCAGGCTGGCGCATTCGCAAACAACCGCGAATACAGCGTTGGTGCGGCATACCAGTACCAAGGTCTGCGTTTGGGCGCTGCTTACGCACAGCAGAACAACCCGGGTGCAACGAACGCAGCAGGCACGGCAAGCAACGGCGGTGCTTCGGACGGCTCGATCCTGGGCCTGGCAGGCAACTTCCGTCAACGTGAATTCGGCGCAGCTGCTTCGTACTCGTTCGGCCCGGCAACCGTCGGTGCTGCATGGACGCAGTCGCGTATCGACAACGTCGTTGGCACGCAACAATCGCTGCGCGCTAACAACTACGAAGTCAACGGCAAGTACAACCTGACCCCGGCTCTGGGCCTGGGCGTTGCTTACACGTTCACGGACGGCAAGGGCTACGGCGTTGCTGCAGACGGCGGTTCGGCGTCGGTCCGCTACCACCAGATCGGCCTGCAAGCTGACTACTCGCTGTCGCGTCGTACGGACGTCTACGCTCAAGCCGTGTACCAGCACGCAATGGGCGACGGCGGTGTCGCTTCGATCTACAGCGGCGACAACACGCAACTGCCGTCGTCGTCGAAGAACCAGACGGCTGCTACGGTCGGTCTGCGTCACCGCTTCTAAGCTTCAGCAGAAGCTAGTTGTTGTAGAAAAGGTGCCGTTCGCGGCACCTTTTTTTATGGGCGCGCCACTTGGGCGGCCGGCACCCGGCCTGAGTGCCGGATGCCGCGCACCTTGCTGGGCGTTGCCGTACCGTGCGGTGCTTAGAAAATCGTACGCAGACCGAGTGCAACGCCGGTCTGATTGTTTTTGCCCGGCAATTCGACCGAGGCAGCTCCCGACACTTTGTCGAAGTCGACCGTACCGTACACCTCGGTGCGCTTCGACAACGCATACTCCGCCAGCGCGACGAACGTATAGCGATTGCCGCTGCCCAACTGACCGTTGCCGATCGCCGCATTGGACATGTGGTCGTAATATGCCGCGCCGGTCAGCGTGAGGGTGCGCGTGGCCTGCCACGTCACGCCGGCAAACGGGCCGTTGTCGACGCGACCCGAACCCTTGAGGATATCGACGCCCGGCACGAGCGTTTGCTGCGCCAGTGCGCTATCCACGAAACCCGTGTCGTCCTTCGAATGCAGATAGCCGACGTACACCTTCGCCGAATTGAACGCATAGACCGCGTTCGCGTTGAAGACGGTCTGCTTGTGATTGCTGTTGTCGCTGTTCTGTTGCACGCCGGCCGCGACGCTCAGCGGGCCGGCCACGTACGACAGCGTGAAGCCATACATACTGCCCGCGCCGAGATGACCCGGCACCTGTCCCGAGAAACCGCCGACGCCCGTCGATTCCGCGTTGGTGCCGAACGAATACATCGCGGCCATGGTCAGGCCTTTGTACGTGCCGGTGTATTTAACGGCGTTGTCCGCGTAAAGCCCGGCGCCGAGCGCGCCCGGCAGCCATGAATTCTCCGCGTAATTGCCGACCGTGAGCGGATCGTAGGTGTCGCCCAACAGATCGAATAAAGGCGTCTTCTGACGGCCGAACGTCACCGTGCCGTACCGGCTGCTCAGGCCGACATAGGCATTGCGGTTGAAGATCCGCTGGCTGTCCGAGGCCGAACCGTCCTGCAGGTTGATACCGCTTTCCAGATCGAAGATCGCCTTCAGACCACCGCCCAGATCCTCCGAGCCGCGCAGGCCCCAGCGGCTGTTGGTGACCGCGCCGTTGGTCATATACAGGCGTCCGTCGTTCTTTGCATTGGAGTTCGTCAGATAGCGCACGCTCACATCGGCGACGCCGTACAACGTGATCGAACTCTGTGCCGAGGCCTGCTCGGATGTCATCGCGAGGGCGGCGCTGCCCATAAGTGCGGCGGTCTTAAGGAGTCTTATTTGTCTCACTGGAATTCCTACCTATGCGGTTATGGATTTTTCATTCAAGGCGCGGGGCGCGCAGGCTTGCTACGCGCCGGGCGCGCCGATGATAGACCACGACCCTCGCTGCGCCACTAATCCATTGGCGCAATAGCGTATTGCGATTTCTGACAATTGCGCACACGAGTCTGACAATCATTGACTTTCTCCAAAGCGTGCTTGGGGTAGTCTGAAACGATTGATTTATAGACACTATTTTTCGCGGCGACGCTAGCACGTGTGCTGCAGGTGCGCGTTCTTACTGCATGGATAATCCCACTTCAAACCTGCCGGCTCGCTCGCCAGCCATTCAGGATCTCACTGACGAGCAATGGCATCGCATCGTGCCGCTCCTGCCTGAAATGAAAGACCATGGGCCTCGGCGTGGCCGTCCCAGCATCGACATCCGTTGCGTGGTGAACAGCGTGCTGTGGGTGCTGCACACGGGCAAGCCGTGGCACGCGATGCCCGACCGGTATGCGCCTTATCAGACTGCGCATCGCTACTATCTGCGCTGGAAGAATTCAGGTGTGCTGGCAAACATCGCCTTTGCGCTGTTCGACACCGATGCCATGCTGGCGAGGCCTGTCACACGCAGGAGCGACCCGCGCACTGCGTAGCAGGCTTAGGACTGTTTGGGCATGGCAAACAGCAAGGCCGTCACCCGGGAACCGGATGACGGCCTTTTTTAATCGGTTGCTTTAGCCGGCTGCTCGCCGGCTGCCTGAGTGCGCCGCTCAATCACGCATGCTGTTCGACCTTGAACACGGCGACCGCATTTCGCAGACGTTCGGTCTGCTCATCAAGTGAGCCTGCCGCAGCCGCGGCCTGCTCGACTAGCGCGGCATTGCGCTGCGTCACATCGTCCATCTGGCGGATCGCGAGATTGACTTCGCCGATGCCCGAACTCTGCTCCTTCGAAGCCGCCGAGATCTCGTTCATGATCGCCGTCACGCGGCGCACGGCGTCGACCACCTCGCCGATCGTGCGGCCGGCGTTGTCGGCAAGCGTCGAGCCTTCGCCGACCTGCGCGACGGACTGATGGATCAGCACCTTGATCTCTTTGGCCGCCGTCGCGCTGCGCTGGGCGAGATTGCGCACTTCGCCCGCGACGACCGCGAAGCCGCGGCCTTCTTCACCGGCGCGCGCCGCTTCCACCGCTGCGTTCAGCGCCAGGATATTGGTCTGGAACGCGATGCCTTCGATTACGCTGATGATCTCGCCGATCTTGCGTGAACTATCGGTGATGCCGGCCATTTTCTCGACCACGTCGTTGACGACCTGGCCGCCGCGCGCGGCAATATTCGACGCATCAGTCGCGAGTTCCGACGCGGTCGCCGCGTTGTCGGCGTTTTGCGTGACGGTCTTGGTGAGCTCATCCATACTGGCGGCAGTTTGCTGCAATGAAGCCGCCTGCTCTTCGGTGCGGCTCGACAGATCCAGGTTGCCTGCGGCAATCTCTTTCGACGCGACCGTGATCGTCTCGGCGGACGTCTTGATCCGCGCGACGGTTGCCGCCAGTTGATTGCGCATCTCGCGCAGCGAGAACAGCAGGCTCGACGTGTCATCGCGACGCAGGTCAATGTGAGTGGCGAGATCGCCGCGTGCGATTTGCATTGCAATCGCCGCCGCCGCGGAAGGCTCGCCGCCAATCGAACGCGATACGTTGCGCACCACGCGCGAGGCCACGAACGACACCAGCACGCCCAGCAGCACCAGCATGCCGGCCGAGCGTGCGAGGGTGGCGTAGAACTGCGCCTGGATGTCGTCCATATAGGCACCGGCGATAAAGTCCCAGTTCCATGGGCCGAAGCGCTTCACATAGCCGATCTTCTCGCTCGGCTCTGTTTCGCCGGGTTTTGGCCACCAATAGCGAAGATAGCCTGCCCCGCTCACCGAGCTACCTGCCTGCGCGATGTCGTGATACAGCGCATTGCCTTTGGCGTCGCGGAAGCCGCTCATATCCTTACCGTTCAGCTTCGGACTCATCGGGTGAGCGACCATCGCCGAATCGCTGCGCACGATCGTCACGTAGCCGGATGCGCCGTAACGCTGCGCGGTGATACGGGCAATGGCCTGCTGTTTGGCCTCATCGACCGGGAGCTTGCCCGTGTCGGCCTGCTTCGCATAGTCCGAGGCGATCGACACCGCCATGTCGGTGACATCGGCCAGATCCGCGCGCCGTGCGTCCATTTGGGCGTTTCGTGCGTCGAACGCGTTCACAACGGTAACGATCAGGAGCGCCGCCCAGCAAAGCAGTATCGGCACCCACAATTTCTGTTTCAGTGTCAGACGGTTCATTATCGGCTTCGACAATACGTTGAACTCGGAATAGGGAGAGGCTGCAATCTGCGTTGCATAGTCGGCATAACGGCAGTTGCAGTGGATTCTTTATTCCGGCGTCCGAAATTCCAGCCCGGGACGCAAACTCCGGCCTGAGGCGGCCGATGAAAAGTGGGAAACGTCGAGGAAAATCGGGGAAAGTGGAACCAAACTCGTAGAACTTCGCAGGAAGCCGCGGACGGACTGCAGCAGGCCGTCGGGGGCACGCGCTTGCCCTAGATCTGCTCCTGACCAAACCCACACAGGCGTTCCAGGTCCAGCACGTCGATCTGGTTATAGGAGAGGCGCAAAATCTGCAGCCTTTCGAGGTTTTGCAGTGCCTGATTGATTCGTTGCCGCGACACGCCTGCCAGCAGGCCGACTTCTTCCTGCGAAATGGCCAGCGTGCGTCCGGTGTCGGGATAGAGATCGGGATTGAACAGTTGCGCAAGCGACTGGGCGACGCGCGCGTCGACGTCCAGCAGCCGGCTATTCTGGATCGCCGCGATGAATTCGCCCATGCGGTTGTTCAGCTGCCGGATCACGAAGCCAGTGAACGGCAGACTCGACTCCAGGAGTGCATGGAACGTCTCGGACGGCACGAACATGACGAGCGAAGGCTGAATCGCGGCCACTTCGTATTTGCGCAATTCACGCTTGATCACGCTGCCTTCGCCGAACCAGCCGCCGGGCGGCACGCCGGAGAGCGTGCAACTGCGTCCTGAGGCGTTGTAGATGGCGAGTTTGATGAGACCGGAATGGACGCCGATCCAGTAGTCCGACGGCTCCTGGCGGCGCGCGACCCATGCGCCCCCTTCCAGATGCTCCGCGTATGCGCTGGCAAGGACCATGGCCCGATGCTCGGCGGCGAGCGCCCTGAACCAGGCGCAGGTGCCGAACAACCGCGGCAGATCGGCGCGCGGGACCCGTTCGGGGCGGTGTGAGCGGGTGTCTGTGAGGGCGGTGAACGAAGCGTCATCCATAAGCGGCTAGCGGGGCGTGGGCGGGCACAGTCGGTTGAGTAGAGCCAGGGCGCGCTACTCTGTCATTTGAATGACAGACAGTTCACCATGACAGTTGCTAGGCTAGTTCATCAATCAGAAAAAGCGACGGCGCGGCCAGCGCCTCAGGAGACAACGCGATGAAGCACATGTTCGAAGAAGGCCTCCAGCGGCGCGAGGCCAATTATGTCCCGCTGACGCCCATCGATTTCATCGTACGCGCAGCGGAAGTCTACAGTGAGCGGCTGGCGGTCGTCCATGGGGAGATTCGCCGTAACTGGCGCGAAACCTACGAGCGCGCGCGGCGACTGGCCAGCGCGTTGCAGCAGGCCGGTATCGAACGCGGCGACACGGTTGCTGCGTTGCTGCCGAATATTCCTCCGATGATAGAAGCGCATTTCGGCGTGCCGATGGCCGGGGCCGTGCTCAATACGCTGAATACGCGGCTCGACGTGTCGTCGCTGCTGTTCATGCTGCGCCATGGCGAGGCGAAGGCGCTGATCGTCGATACGGAGTACAGCGAATTCGCGCACCGCGCGGCGCTGGAATTCCCCGAGTTGCGCGTGATCAGCGTGGCCGATGCGATGCCCGCCGATGCCGACAAGTTCATCCGCGCGACCGACTACGAAGCCTTCCTGCAAACCGGCGACCCTGAGTTTTCCTGGACCCTGCCTGCTGACGAGTGGGACGCTATCGCGTTGAACTACACCTCGGGCACGACCGGGGACCCGAAGGGCGTCGTCTACCACCATCGCGGTGCTTATCTGAATGCGCTCAGCAATATCCTCGAATGGGATATGCCCAAGCATGCGGTCTACCTATGGACCTTGCCGCTCTTTCACTGCAACGGCTGGTGTTTTCCGTGGACTGTGGCCGCGCGTGCCGGCGTCAACGTCTGTCTACGCAAATTTGACGCGAAGACCGTGTTCGATCTGATTCGCCGCGAGGGCATCACGCATTATTGCGGCGCACCGATCGTGCAAAGCGCGCTTGCGAATGCGCCCGCCGAATGGCGCGAAGGCATCACGCATCGCGTGTCGACGATGGTGGCGGGCGCGGCGCCCGCGCCGGCTGTGATCGCCAAGATGAAGGAGATCGGATTCGATCTGACGCACGTGTACGGGCTCACCGAGACCTACGGCCCGGCCGCCGTCTGTGCGAAACAGGAGGAATGGGAAACGCTCGACGACAACGCGCGCGCCGAAATGAACGCGCGGCAGGGCGTGCGCTACCACCTGCAGGCAGCCGTCACGGTGCTCGACCCGGACACGCTCGCGCCCGTCACTGACGACGGCGAAACGCTCGGCGAGATCATGTTCCGCGGCAACATCTGCATGAAGGGGTATCTGAAGAACGAGCGTGCTACGGAAGCGACCTTCCGCGGCGGCTGGTTCCACACCGGGGACCTCGGCGTGCGAATGCCTGACGGCTATATCCGCATCCGCGATCGCAGCAAGGACATCATCATTTCGGGCGGCGAGAACATCTCGAGCATCGAGGTCGAAGACACGCTGTACCGTCACCCTGCGGTGTCGGTTGCCGCCGTGGTGGCAATGGCCGATCCGAAGTGGGGTGAGGTGCCGTGCGCCTTCGTCGAGCTCAAGGAGGGCGCTCAGGTGAGCGCAGAAGAGATCATCGCGCACTGCCGGCTGTTCCTTGCGGGATACAAGTTGCCAAAAGCGGTGCGCTTCGGCGAATTGCCGAAGACATCGACGGGAAAAATTCAGAAGTTCGAACTGCGCGCACGGATCAAGGCGGAAGAAACCGAATAGACCGTGCGCGATTGTCTAGTGCGCCCAATGGCGCGCTACGTGGTGCTGAACGATGCAAGCGCAGGGTCCCACGCGCATCAGGTTTGACTCGCGCTTAACCGCGCGTGTCGACCCAGCGGCGTGCCCAGCGTGCCGAGTGCTGCAGTGCCTGTTCTTCGTTCGGGAAGTAGTCGAGCGAATAGAACTGGTAGCGCGCTTCGGTACGGGCGCTGTCAGCGCGTTCGAGCAGCAGGTTGGATGAAAAGCTACCGTCGGGCAAACGATGCGCCGAGGGTTTGACGGCATAGCCGTTGTAATGATGAATATGTTTGTTTTGCATTTTATATTTTAATAATGTTCGAGTGCGCGCCTGCCGTGCGAGCCGTTGTACGGGTCACGCGGACGAGCTGATTCAAGCCATTGCGAGCCGAATCCAAACGCAGTCGGAAAGCTAAAAAAGGGCGTTAAAGCCAGAGGGGAGAATGAGGTGCAACGAGGCGTTTGGCGCTTGGGCTAGCTGCTGAACAATACGTGCAGCTAAAAGCGATCGCGCCAACTGTGGGAGACAAGCTCCGCGAGGATGTCGCTGCAGCCCGATGTCCGTTGCCGGACACCGAGCCCTTCAAACTTACATCGGCTTGATGTTAGCCGCTTGCAGACCCTTCGGGCCTTGCTTCGTTTCGAAGCTCACCTTCTGATTTTCAGCCAGCGTCTTGAAGCCGTCGCCGCTGATTTCGGAGAAGTGCGCGAACAGGTCGTCGCCGCCCTTGTCCGGGGTGATGAAGCCAAAGCCTTTGCTGTCGTTGAACCACTTAACGGTACCGGTATCCATGAAGAATCCTTGAGGAAAAAATAGAAAAATTTGCTCTGTTGAGGAGCGCGTGAAGGGTCAAGGAGGGAGAGGACAACGAATACCGCTGAGGAGCGAGACATTGATGAACAGCAATCGAACTTCTTGAACTTCGGATGCCACAGTAACCGCCGGGCACGTCGGCGTCAACATTTATCTTGTAACTGTTTTGTTATGGGCCCTGCTTGAGTACGCTGGACGCGCGGCGATGCGGCCCTCGCTACCGGCTTGTCGCATCGCGCGGCACGACAAGCCACTCACGCGGAGTTTCTGTTTCAGATACCCACTTTATGCGCTGTCAGGATCAGGCGTAATCCGAGCGCGGCAACTGCGCTTGCGGCGACGCGATCGATCCACGCCTTCCACTGCAAATAGATTTCACGCGGCCGTTTGCTCGAAAAGCACAACGCGACCACGGTGTACCAACCGGCTTCAATGGCGAAGATCGCAGGGGGCAATGCAAAGTAGCACCACAGCGGCGGATGTTGCGGGAGCAAGGCCGCGAAAATACTACCGTAGTAGACCGCAGTTTTCGGATTGCTGAGTTGTGTGCTCAAACCGATCCAGAAGGATTTGCGCACATTGGTGGCGGCGGCCTGCGTGGCATCGAACGCGAGTGGTTTGGCCGCACCGCGCCAGATCTTCGACGCAAGGTAGATCAGATAAAGTCCACCGGCCACTTTCAAACCGACATACAGCCACTCTACCGTCGCCAGCAGGGTGTACAGGCCGAGCAAGGCGATACCGCTGAAGAACACGCCGCCGATGCCCATGCCGGCGGCTGTTGCGAGGCCGTCGCCGCGCGAGAGTCCGATTGCATTGCGGGCAACGATGACGAAGCTCGGTCCAGGGCTCATGGCACCGAGCAGCAGTGCGGCCAGGATTGTGACGATGGCTGTCGAGGCGGGCATTTTTGTGTGTCTCCTACGGGCGGCGATGCGGGTCAGTGAAACATAGCATGAGAGGGCGAGCTTTTGTTTTTGCTCGGCGCGAATGGACCCAATAAGGAACCGATAAGAATCGAATAGGCCAGTGCCGAGTGCAAACAAAAATGACAAAGAAAGCCCATCGCCGCAGGCAAACAATCAGTTGCTGCAAGCAGCGGAAATTGGATGCTAGAATCACCGTCCATACGCTAAAGCAGCCTTGGAACACCGAGGCCGATCGGGCGCGATTCGAGCCGTTTGCCGACCAGTTCCGCTAAATCCAGCATTTATTGGGCATGATTTCCGATGCGAGATGTCCCGCATCGAGAGCGGCATCGTGAGTTCGATTTGCACTCAACCCATTTGATTCACGCATAGGCTTCGCGTTGTTTAGCGAAGCTTTTTTGTTTTTCGAACGCGAGCACTATCAGCCGCGAAACCGGTACGTTATGAAAGAGCGAGAAGAACAACGGCTGTTCGACCTCGACGGGAATGCGCGTGAGCGCCTGATCGTGTGGATCCGCCGACGCATGGACGAATACGGCATTACGATGGAAGCGCTCGCCGATTCGATCGAAGCCGACAAAACCGCAGTCCGGGCCGTGATGTATCGCGACGCCTTCGGCAATACGTGGGACGGCCATGGCGATAAGCCGGATTGGCTCGCACGCGCGATCTACGCCGGACAGAGCATCGACCATTTCCGCTGCTAATAGTGTGGCCTCAGTTTCCTCTGCTAATCGTTTTCCTGCGTGGCTGCGCTATATCGCGTTGTTCGGCTTGCTGTGGCTGAATATCGGCGGGTCGTTCGGCGTTCACTGAAAAGCGGGCTGGCCGAGTCATGCCAATTGCTTCGGTATCCAAACGGATGACCGCGGTGGTGTCACTCGACTGCATGGCAGGCCGGTCCGCGCAGACGCAAAGCAAAAAAAAGCCCGCACGGGGCGGGCTTAACTACTCGGAGTTTCGCGATCCAGTCGCTAGACGGATCATCTCCAGTTTATGCGAAAGCTATATGAAAGTATAGAAAATCCGCGTCACAGGTCGAAAAACACGGTTTCCTTGTCGCCCTGCATATAGATATCGAACCGGTACACGTTGGCCGTATTCGGCTCGCGACGCGCGATCAGCGTGCTCCGCCGGTCCGCAGGAACCGCTGCCAGCACGGCATCCCGTTCGTTTGCCTCGGCTTCGTCCTCGAAATAGACGCGCGTGAACGTGTGCAGCAGCATGCCGCGCATCGTCACGATCACATTCAGATGCGGCGCTTCGTCCGGGCTGGCGCGGCCGGGTTTCACCGTTTCAACGACAAAGCGCTTCTGCGGATCGGTACCCGTACCGACGCGGGCAAAGCCACGGAAGCCAGTCTTCAGGATTTCCTCGCGTGATTCCGGGTAGTGGCCTTGCGCGTCCACCTGCGACACTTCCAGCATGGCATCGCCGATCACCTTGCCGTCGCCGTCAAACACCTGGCCGACGATCGTGATGTGCTCGCCGGCCGCTTCACGGTCGGCCAGAACTGGCGTAAACAGGCTCTTGAAGTCGAAATCGTACTGCTGCGGGCACAGACCGTAGGCGAAGTACGGTCCAACCGTTTGCGAAGGCGTTTGCTTGAGGGTCGTCATGGCTTAGCGCTCCATCGGGGTTTCGTTGCGGCCGCGCAGCACGATGTCGAAGTCGTAGCCGAGCGCATAGGCCTCTTGCGTCGTATCGAGCGAGAAGTTTGCGATCAGGCGGTCGCGTGCGTGCTCGGGCGTGCCCTGGAAAATCGGGTCGAAGGCCAGCAGCGGGTCGCCGGGGAAGTACATCTGCGTGACGAGGCGCGAGCCGAAATGGTCGCCGAACAACGAGAAGTGGATATGGTTCGGACGCCAGGCGTTCGGGTGATTACCCCAAGGGTAAGCGCCCGGTTTGATCGTCAGAAAGCGATAGCGGCCGTCGTTGTCGGTGATGCAGCGGCCGGCGCCGAGGAAATTCGGGTCGAGCGGCGCATCGTGCTGGTCGTTCTTGTGCACATAGCGGCCGGCGGCATTGGCTTGCCAGATTTCAACCAGCGTATTGCGTACCGGACGGCCGCCTTCGTCGAGCACACGGCCCGTCACGATGATGCGCTCGCCGAGCGGCTCGCCGTTACGCACCGCGTTGCGCGTCAGATCGTGATCGAGCGCGCCGAGGTCTTCGGTGCCGTAGACCGGCACGCGCTGGTCGCGCAGCTTTTCCTTCAGCGGAATCAGCGGGCGCGTCGGGCCGCGTTTGACCGAAGAACCGTAGCCGGGATAGACGTAGGCGGGGTGGGACGCGAAGTCGCGCGCGGTGAGAAAGGACTCGTCCATCAGTGTCTCCTTCGAGGAATTGTGGGATACAGCGTATGAAGGGACTTTATCCAACCTGAGAGGTTATGCAAAATGACGTTTTCGTCCATTTCGTATAACCTGCCGTTATGCAACGCAGCCTCGCGGACAGCCGCGTCAAATTCCGTCATCTCCAGTGCTTTCTGGCCGTCGCCCAGTTCGGCGGCGTGCAGCGGGCCGCCGAAAGCCTGTCCATTACGCAGCCCGCGGTCTCCAAGACGGTTGCTGAACTGGAAGCGATTCTCGGCGTGAAGCTGTTCGAGCGCGGCCGCCACGGCGCCGTGCCGACCCGCGAGGGGCAGCTTTTCATGCCGCATGCGAGCGCCTGTGTCAGTGCGTTGCGACAGGGCGTCGATTTGCTGGCGCGCGCGGAAGGCGCGGCCGCGGCCACGCTGGAAATCGGCATTCTGCCGACCGTCGCGGCTGCGCTGGTGCCGCCGGTGCTGAAGCTGTTCGCCGCGCTTTGGCCGCGTGTGATCGTGCGCCTTGCCACCGGCGCCAACCCCGAATTGCTAGAACGCCTGAAGGCCGGCACGATCGAATTCGCGATCGGGCGTCTGGCGGATCCGGAAAGGATGGTCGGACTCAGTTTCGAGCAGCTTTTCAGCGAGCCGTTGATTGCGGTGGTGCGCGCCGGGCATCCGTTGGCGCTGGGGGCCGGCTTGCCGGCCACGTCGCTGGAGAATTTTCCGGTGGTGCTGCCGCCGTTCGGCACACTGATCCGGCAATCTGCTGAAAGCCTGCTGAGCGCGTGGGGCGTGCCGCCGTTGTCAGGGTTTGTCGAAGTGCTGTCAGTGTCGACGGGGCGTGCGTTGACGCTCGAGAACGACGCCGTGTGGTTCGTGCCGTTGAGCGCAGTCGAATATGAACTGGCGCACGGGATGCTGGTGCGTTTGCACTTGCCGTTCGCGGGCACCGGCGAGCCCGTGGGGCTGATCCGGCGCTCGGACACGCAGCCGTCGCCGGTGGGGCGGGCGTTTATCGATGCCGTGCGCGAGGTCGCGCAGCAGCGCATGGCCGCTGCCACCGGCAAGCCTGCGGCGAAGCGCGCGCCCAAACGCGGCCGCGGCGGCATGCCGAAGGTCTGACGCATGCTGCAGCAGCGCTGCAGCTGTGCTGGAGCCGCGAGAGACGCAGTAGATTCAGCAGATTCAGCAGATTCAGCAGATTCAGCAGATTCAGCAGATTCAGCAGATTCAGCAGATTCAGCAGATTCAGCAGATTCAGCAGATTCAGCAGATTCAGCAGATGCGGTAGATGCGGAGCAGAAGGCAGAAGGCACAGAAGGCGCACGCCACGTCCGATTCACCGCGCGTGAACCATCCAGTACAAAATGAAGGTTGCGAACGCCCTGGTACCCGGTGTACAAACACGGTGCGAAAGCCGTTGCCAGTCGCGTTGTTGCGGCACACCACGTCTCCGGTGTCACACTGCAGGTGGATGACGGCTTGCACCAGACAGCAGAAACATCACGAACACGCGCAACAGCGTACGAAAGACTGTACAAGGAGATTGCCATGCCCAGCGACTTGCCCACTCCAGACGCCGCGCTGCGCGCCGTGTCGGCGCCTGAGCACAATCCGCTCGGCACCGCCGGCCTCGAATTCGTGGAGTTCGCCTCGCGCGAGCCGAAGGCGCTCGGCGAGACCTTCACGAAACTCGGCTTCAAGGCGATTGCGCGCCATATCAGCAAGGACGTCACGCTGTATCGCCAGGGCGAGATGCATTTCCTGATCAACGCCGAGCCGGATTCGTTTGCCGAGCGCTACGCCGAGGAGTACGGCGCGGGTATCTGCGCCATCGGCATTCGCGTGGCCAACGCGCAGCGCGCCTTCGACCGCGCGATCGAACTCGGCGCATGGGCGTTCGAAGGCGAACGCCTCGGCGCGGGCGAACTGCTGATTCCGGCGATCCAGGGCATTGGCGATTCGCATATCTATTTCGTCGACCGTTGGCGCGGGCGAGGTGGCCAGCGCGGCGGCCTTGGCGACATCTCGATCTTCGACATCGATTTCCGTCCGATCGAGATCGATACCGCGCAGGCCGATCTGAATCATGCTGGCACCGGCCTCGTCGCGGTCGATCATCTGACGCAAACGGTTGGTGAGGGTCGGATGCAGGAGTGGCTCGATTTTTATCGCGACCTGCTCAACTTCCGTGAGATTCACGAGCTCCATGCGAACTGGCATGTCTCGGCGGAATCGCGCGTCATGGTGTCGCCTTGCGGCGCGATCCGCGTGCCTTTGTATGAAGAAGGCACGCGCCGCACGAATCTGATGCATGAGTATCTGCCGGATCATCCGGGCCAAGGCGTGCAACACATCGCGCTGGCTACCGACGATATCTTTGCGTGCGTCGAGCAGCTACTGGCGAACGGCGTCGAATTCGTCGAGCCGCCGCCGCGTTATTACGACCAACTCGACGCGCGTCTGCCGGGGCATGGGCTCGATGTTGAGCGGCTCAAGCGCACGCATGTTCTGGTGGATGGCGAGATCGGCGCCGACGGCGTGCCGTCGCTGTTCTTTCAGACCTTTGTGCGACGCGGCGCGGGCGAGATCTTCTTTGAGATCGTGCAGCGCCAAGGGCACCACGGTTTTGGCGAAGGCAATCTAAGTGCGTTGGCGCAGGCACGCGAGCAAGCGGGCGCCTAGCGCTCACCGATTAGCGCTTAGCGCTGAATCAATCGGTATCGGGATTGCCGGCCAGCTCAGGATTCACCGCACTATACGCGGCTGCTTCCCGCAACAGCCACTCGCGAAAGCTTGTGAGTGGCTTGCCGTGGCTCAACTCGGTCGGATAGACGAGGTAATACGCCGAGTCGGCGACCGCGGGCGCGTCGAGTGGCATCACGAGTCCGAGCTGTTCGAGCTGTGCATCGACGAAAAAACGCGGCACTAGCGCGATGCCGAGACCGGCCGCAGCGGCGCTGATCAGCATCGTGTGGAGTTCGTAGCGGACTCCTTGCATCGTCCGGTTATCGTCAACACCGAGACTGGCGAACCACGACGCCCAGCCGTCCGGCCGGGTGGTGGAATGCAGCAGGGGGTAGTCCAGTAGATCGGCCGCTGTCTCAACAGGCCGCGTCAGCAGACTCGCCGCGCACACCGGCACGACTTCCTCACTGAACAGAAAATCCGCCGACGTGCCCGGCCATGTCGGTTTGCCGTAGTGAATCGCGGCTTCGAAATGCGTATCGGCGAACGGGAAGGTGCCGGTCCGCACGCCCATATTGACCCGCACGTCCGGATATTGCGCGTTGAATGCCGCCAGCCGCGGAATCAGCCATTGCGATGCGAAAGTCGGCAATACCGCCAGTTCCAGATACCCGCCGCCGCTGCCATGCGCAATGATCGACAGCGTGTCGCGGTCCAGTTGTTCCAGCGAGCGCCGCACCTGCGCGCTATAGACCTTGCCCGCCTTGGTCAGTACCACGCGCTGTTTGACGCGCACGAACAGCCGCACGCCTAGATTGTTCTCCAGCGTATTGATCTGCCGGGACACTGCGCTTTCGGTGAGGAAGAGCTCGCGTGCTGCGTGCGTGAAGCTCTCGTGCCGCGCGGCGGCTTCGAAAGCGAGCAGCGCGCCCATGTTGGGGATCTTGAACTTTCGCACATTGATTCCAAAAACGCATCAAGTGGCGATTTTATCTCGCTTTACGGCGGCGCTGCGAATTTGAATAATCTCGCATCCAACGATGCCGTGCTTGCGCCTTGAAGCCACGCCGGCAGGCCATCTTCGAATACACGAACGCTTGCTCGCCGCACCTTCCCCGGAACCGATATGCGAAACATCAAGAATGCGAATGTCGAACAACTGCTGCTGAAACTGCTCGGCGCCGAGAAAACCGCAAGGCTGTTTGCCACGCTGAACCATCCGCAGATTCTCAACGAATGGGAAGACGGCACCGTCACGCGCGCCGAAATGGCGCAGGCGATGAACATGGCGTTGTTCGAAGACCTGCTGGCGCGCTCGGTAAATGGCCGCCAGTACACCGAGGAGACGATCGCCGCCGGCGGCAGCGTCTACTTCGATCACGGTGCATTGCGGACGGTACGCTGGGCAGAGAGCGGCGCGCTGCCGCCGGGCGAAGCGGCCTTCGCGCGCATCCTGCGGCCGCTCGGCTTCAGCATCAACGGCCGCTATCCGCTCGACCGTCTCGGCATGACCGGCCGCGCCTGGGCGCATGACGACGCGCCCGATGAGATCGCGCAGTTTTTCGTCAGCGAATTGCATCCCGAGCGGTTTTCGACGGAATTCCAGCAGGCGGTGACGAACGTGATCGGCGCCTCGCGTGATCCGTTGACGCCGCAAGCCGTCGGCCAGTTGTGGGAGCTCGAACGCGAAGGCGTGCTGCCGCTCGAGGCGGCTCATGCGTTGCTGCCGGTGGTCGTCGGCGCGTTCGCGCGCCAGCACGAGACGCCACGCGAAGCCGATTACGAAGTATTGTTGAAGGAGTCGGCGGAAATGGCATGGATCGCGACCGAAGGCAACGCCTTCAATCACGCCACCGATCGCGTCGCGGACGTGTTCAAGCTTTCCGACGACGAAAAGGCGAAGGGTCGTCCGATGAAGCCGGAAGTGGAGCGTTCGCGTTCGGGCCGCGTGTTTCAGACCGCGTACCGCGCGGATATCGTGCGGCGCGAGTTCCGTGCGGCTGACGGCAGCATTGTGACGCGCGAGGTGCCGGGCTCGTTCTACGAGTTCATCACGCGCAAGCGGACCTTCGATCAGGACGCGCGCCGCTGGGAAACGGACCTGCGTTTCGACGCGGGCAACGCACAGGGCATCTTCAAGATGACCGCGAGCCAGGCTGCGTGATGCGTAGTTCAGGCCATAGCGCGGGCGTTGGATACGAGACGTGAGGGACGCGGTGGGAACGTCATTGGATGAAGAGCAGGGCGCGGGCGTGAATGCTTCGTTGAGCGACGTGGTTCGTGACACGTTGAAAGCGCCGCGGGTTGCTAAGCCCTTTCAAGGGACTGCCGCCGTGCTGCAGGCACTCGAAGCCGACTTGCGTCGCAACGTGCGCGGCGAAGTGCGTTTCGATCAGGGCTCGAAAGCGCTGTATGCCGCGGATGCGTCGAATTATCGGCAGGTCCCGCTCGCCGTGGTGCTGCCGTCGGATGTCGACGACCTGCTCGAAACGCTCGCCGCCTGCCGCCGCAATGGCGTGCCCTTTCTCCCGCGCGGCGGTGGCACCTCGCAGAACGGCCAATGCGTGAACGTCGCGGTGGTGGCCGACGCGAGCAAGTATGTGAACCGCGTCGTGTCGGTCGATCCTGTAGCGGGCATGGCGATCGTCGAACCGGGCGTAGTCTGCGACACCTTGCGCGATGCGGCCGAAGAACACGGCCTCACGTTCGCACCCGATCCCGCGACGCACAGCCGCTGCACGCTCGGCGGCATGATCGCCAACAACTCGTGCGGCGCGCATTCGGTGATGGCCGGTAAGACGGTGGAGAACGTCGAGGCGCTGGAAATCGCGACCTTCGATGGCGCGCGTTTCTGGGTCGGGCCTACTTCGGACGACGAACTCGAGCGCATCATCGCAGCCGGCGGCCGTCAGGGCGAAATCTACGCCGCGCTCAAGCGACTGCGCGACACCTACGCCGATCAGATCCGCGCGAAATTCCCGCAGATCAAGCGGCGCGTGTCGGGCTTCAACCTCGATCAGTTGCTGCCGGAAAACGGCTTTAACGTCGCGCGTGCGCTGGTCGGCACCGAGGGCACGTGCGCCGTGACCCTGCAGGCGAAAGTGCGGCTCGTGAAGAGTCCGGCGAAACGCGTGATCGTCGTGGTCGGCTTCACCGATATCTACACCGCTGCGGACGCCGTGCCGCATTTCATGCGCTGTGGGCCGATCGCGATTGAGGGACTCGACCGCGCGATCATCCGTGGCCTGCAGGCGCGCGGTTTGAAGAAGGACGAGATCGCCTTGCTGCCGGAGGGTGATGCATGGGTCGTGCTCGAATTCGGCGCGGATGCGCAAGACGATGCCGTGCGCCAGGCGCAAATCGCTGCGGCGTATTTTTCGTCGGGCGAAGCAGGGCCGAATGTGTCGGCGATGCTCGTTGAAGATCGAGCGTTGCAGGCGAAGGTGTGGTCGATCCGCGAGACGGGGGCGTCGGCGGTGGCGTTGTCGGTGGATGCGGGCACGCCTGATCCGGTGGTCGGTTGGGAAGATGCGGCGGTTGACCCGCTGCGTCTCGGCGATTATCTGCGTGCGTTTCAGGCGCTGGTGGATCGTTACGGCTACGAGACGAGTCTGTACGGCCATTTCGGCGATGGCTGCGTGCACGCGCGCATTACCTTCGATCTGCGCAGCGCCGAAGGCGTCGCGACGTGGCGCAAGTTTCTGCGCGAAGCGGCGGAACTGGTGGTCGAATTCGGTGGTTCGCTCTCGGGCGAACACGGCGACGGCCAGGCCAAAGCTGAGTTCCTGCCGATCATGTACGGCCCTGAACTGATGCAGGCGATGGAGCAGTTCAAGGCGATCTGGGACCCGGCCAATCGATTGAATCCCGGCAAGGTCGTGCATGCGTATCGCGCCGATGAAAATTTGCGCATGGGTCCGGCCTACAAGCCGGTGACCCTGCAAACCAAGCTCACGTTCGCGAGCCAGGAGGGTGACGGCTTTCAGCGCGAGATCGAACGATGTATCGGCATGGGCAAGTGCCGCTCGCTCGAGGGCGGCACGATGTGCCCGAGCTATCGCGCAACACGTGAGGAGAAATACTCGACGCGTGGCCGCGCGCATCTGTTTTGGGAAATGCTGCAAGGTGACGTGATCGCCGATGGCTGGCAAAGCCGCGAAGTGAAAGAGGCGCTCGATACCTGCCTCGCGTGCAAGGGCTGCAAATCCGATTGCCCGACGCATACGGATATGGCGTCGTACAAAGCGGAATTTCTTTCGCATTACTACGAGACGAATCGTCGGCCGCGCCAGGCGCTGTTTATGGGGCGGATCGGAGAGTGGGCGCCGTGGGCGGCAAGGTTTCCGCGGCTGACGAATTTCATGACGTCGGCGCCCGGGTTGGCTACCGTTGGGAAGTGGGCTGCTGGGGTGGCGCAAGCGCGGGAATTGCCGAAGTTTGCCGCGCAGACTTACCGGCAGATTGCGCGGCGCTCGCTTAAGACTGAGGGTGACGCCCGTGCTCGTGCTCGTGGTGAGGTGAAGAAGGTCATTCTGTGGGTCGATACCTTCAACGACCACTTCACGCCCGAGATCGCGCAGGCCGCTGCCGATGTGCTGACGCAAATGGGCTGGCACGTCGTGCTGCCGAAGAACCGTTTGTGTTGTGGACGTCCGCTGTACGACTTCGGTTTGCTCGACCGTGCGCGTGAGTTGCTGACCACGATTCTTGATGACCTCGGGGACGATATTGCTGCGGGTGTGCCACTGGTCGGTCTCGAGCCCGGTTGCTTGTCGGTGTTCAAAGATGAATTGCTGAAGCAGCTTCCCGGTCATGCGTTAGCGAAACAGCTGTCGGCGCAAACTTTTCTGTTCTCCGATTTCGTCGCGCGTCAGCCGTTCGAGTGGCCGACGCTTGCGGCGGACGTGATCGTGCACGGGCATTGTCATCAGAAGGCGCTGTTCGGTATGCAAGGCGATACCGCGCTGTTGAACAAGCTTGGCGTGAAATGGAAATTGCTCGATACAGGATGCTGCGGGATGGCGGGATCGTTCGGCTTTAACGTTGAGCATCACGCGCTTTCGGAGAAGATCGGTGAGGACAAGCTGTTTCCCGCTGTGCGTACTGCTACCGCTGCGAACGCGGAAACGATTGTGCTGACCAACGGCTTCAGCTGTCGTGAGCAGATCGAGCAGGGGACTGGGCAACACGCGATGCATATCGCGCAACTGGCGCAGCGGGCGTTGGCGGCGCGTCGTTAAGGCGTGGTGGTGGCACTCGCATTGGCGTTGCCATCAGCACCGGCTTTCGCTTTCGGCGTTTAGACGCGCTGTGACGCGGTTCGGGACTGCACCTCAAAAGTCGGACACCCGTCCATGCTTTTGGGATGTGGTTTATTCAGGCGCCTCAGCTATTTTTTCGTCGGTTCTGCGGTAGCCGATGTCTGCGGGATGTCGGCGCTGGTCGCCATCCACAACACTTCGGCGTCTTCTTCGCTGGTGGAAACCGCGGCGTGGCCGGTGCGGCTGTCGAAGTAAAGGCTGTCGCCGGCGTTCAGATGCGTTGGCGCGTACAACTCGGAATACAGGCATACGCTGCCGCTGATCACGTACAGGAATTCTTCACCTTCGTGACGGCCCCAGTCATCGAACGCGTCCAACGTGTGCGCCGAGATGCGGATGCGGAACGGCAACATCGCCTTGTGCGCCAGATCCGTGGCGAGTAACTCCATCTGATAGCCGCGGTAGGCGTGGCGCTGGCCTTCGTCTTTGCGGGTCAACGCGCGGCGGCCGCTGGCGCTGACTCTGGGTGTCGAGCCAAAAAGCTCGCCGATCTCGATCTTCAGGCCGTGGACGATTTTCTGCAGCACGTCGAAGGTGGGCGACATCAGGCCGTTTTCGACCTTGGACAGTGTCGAGCGGGAGACGCCGCAGAGGCGGCTCGCGGTTTCGAGCGTCAAATCCTGCGCCTGGCGGGCGGCGCGGACGCGGCGGCCGAGGTCGGTGGTGGATTGGTCGGCGGATTTGGTGAGATGGGTGTCCATGGGGGCTGGCTTAAATGCTCGCCTTGCGCGGCGTTCGATGTTTCCGATAATAACATTTGGATTAGCGGAGACGTTCGCTGGCAGCGTTAGACCTCGTATCGGGGACGTGCTGGTGATGGCCATGAAGTGATGCATTCCCTTTGCATGCCAATCATTGAGCGCTTGTACGCGCTGCCTCCTTGACGTGGGTGCTCATCGAAGCCTGTCGCGCCTGGATTCGTGTGCGGGATCGAATGGCCTTTCGCATCGGAAACGTTGCGCTTTGAAAATAGACCCGCGCCGCCGTTCGAGAAGCTGTCAGGGTCTTAGTAGCAGCCGCGTCCGATTGAACCCGGTCAGCCTCTCTGGCGAGACGCACGTATTAGGTCCCCGAAAGTCTCGATTGGGAGGGGTTATGCGCCCGCACGGTTGTGCCCGTCGTTCGCGGTGATGGCGTAGGTTGGACTTGAGGGCAGTTTATCGGCGAAGCCGACATTGACGTGATGGCGTCGGTGAGGCGGCTATAGGTCGCTTTCCTGTCGTTCGCACACCGATGGCCGCGAATGTCAGGTCTCACTGTCAGCGAATGAGGGCTCCTGTTAAGCGTTGTCCAACGCCTGCCCGCACGCGTCGTCGTGCACTCATGGGGCAGCGGACAAGGGCAGGCATCGAACAACGCTTAACAGATCGCGTCCGAAGCTTAACTTCCGTAACCATGACCGGATCGTGCTCGCGATCGAGTCGACTCACACGCCAGATGTTGCCGGCGGAAACACACGCCTCACCGCCGCTGCCAACGATGACATGCTCGTCGGTTTCGAGCATGAACAGGCTGCCCGCTGCGCGCGCTGTCACGGGGTGGGCGATTTTCGATACTTTGGCGAACGGTCTTACGGGCGTTCTCGAGGTCGAACTTTTCCACCGACGGCGGCGCGAACTGATGCGTGCTATGGCCGCTCGAGCAGGCAAGAATTTCCGGATCGACAACGTCAGTATTGCTATGGTTGTTCGGTATATAGGCTTTCGCCTGGGTTATACCCGGAAACACTACCCTGGGCCCTTAAGGACGTGCTAAAAATAGTCGATATCCCGTAAGCGCGAGTGAAGGTCCGGTCCGGAGATTGGAGAATCCCACGCGGTCTGTCGCACGGAATTCCGAGGTGAAGGTATGGAAAAAAAAGTGCTCGTCGCGGTAGCCGCTGCGCTTATGTCTTCTGTGGGCGTGCTGCATCCCGAATCCGCCCGTGCCGCTGATGCTGCAGCCTCGGCCTTCGAAGATTCGACCGTTGACGCATCTCTCGACCCCGGCGAAAAACGCGTCTCCGCCGAAGCCGACATTCAGGCGCGCCTGGCAGACCTGCGCTATGCGTATTTCATCGGCTATAACGCGCGCGCCAGGGAAGACTCGAAATCCTATGCGACCTTGGGCGACGAGGTGAAGCATCGGCAAAAACCGCTTGCTGCGCCGGCCATGCCCGCATCGCCGAAGCCGGTTGCCGAGCGGGTTGCACCCCCAAGGCGGGTCGTAGTGCAAGCCGCGCCTCTGAGGCAAGTATCTGCACCGGTCACATCGCCGAAGCGGGATGCTGCTGCGCGAGCCACGCCGTCCAGGCAGGTCGTCGCGCAGGCCGGCCTTGTGCCGCTGAAGCACGGTCCCGCGCAAGTCGCGTCTGCGCCGCCGAGGCGGGTCTCTGCACCGGTCGCTTCGTTGAAGCAGGCTTCACTGCGGGTTACGCCGCCTAAGCGGGCTGAAATGCAGCCTGTGCCTCTGAAGCAGGTTTCTACTCGGACTGCGTCGCCGAAGCTGTTTGCCACCGAGTCCGAGCCTCCCATACTGATTCCGACACAAGCCGTGACGGCATTGCCGGAAGCAAAATCGGACGACGATGACGACGCGCAGTTGACGCAGAGGCGCGATTTCCAGAACGCTCAGCGGGCGGTGCCGCAATATCGGCAGGCCGATGAAGAACCGCAATACGCGGTGGAGCAAGGAACTCAAGCGGCCCACAACCGGCAAGCTCGGCAATATCAGAATCAGCAGCCCCAGCAATACGCGGCGGCGCCGGCCTATAACCAGATGTCAACAGAGTCTCAGGAGTCAGGTGGGTACGCCAGGCGGGAATACGCGCCGCCGCCTCGAACTGTTCAGGCTAACCAATACGCGCCAGCTCCGTATCCGCCTGCTCGGTACCAACCGGCTGACGCGCAGTCCGCCTATGTACCTCGGCCGCCCACTCAAGCGGCGGCGCAGCAGGTGATCATAGTGGGCCGCCCGCCTGCCTATCCGGCATATAACGAGATGTACACGCCGCCTGAACTGCGGCGGCCATATCCTGCCGGTTACGGCAATCCGGCGCAGCCTGTCGGATATCAGGGATGGGAGTAGGCGCACTCACTCGCATGGGCCGCTGGGCGCACTGACGCATGTATGCAACGGGCCGTTACAGGCGTCCCGTTTCCATGATGGAAGCAACATGCGCATGCCGGACACGTGCGATGGCACTGCCGTGACTCCGATCCCTCATCAGGGCGGCTTGGACAAACTGCATGACGTGGAAGGTGCGGTGGCTAGGCTCGCGGAGGCGCTGGACAGTATTCTTAGGGCGTTTTTTCTTCTTGCGGAGGATGTGCGTATTGCTCGTCATCGCAACCGCCTCGCCAGGAGGAACCCGAAGCCTGGCGGATAGGCTATGCGCACTATTCGGCCTTCGGACTGAGTTCACGCGGCATGGCTATCGATGCGCGGCCTCTTTCCCGCACCCTCCTCCATCGCTTGACGAGACTGATGCGCAGACGTCGACTCCGGCAACTCACGGGCAGTCGGCACAAAGTCACCACATTCGCCACCCAGCCTGCGGATACTGGAGAGCATAGGAAGTGATTCGGTGACGTCCCATTTCGAAATGGCTGCTAGTGGTCCCACTCTGGCGCCGCAAAAAAAATGGCGCCGCAGGCATTCAGCCTGCAGCGCCATTCTGTAGTGCTACGACCAGAACAACACGCCGTAGCCCGACAGCACACTTACATCTCTACGGTGTCGGCCACTTCCTTGAAGTCTTCGATCTGATCGAAGTTCATGTATTGGTAGATCTTGTCGCTGTTGGCGGTGAGCACGCCCATGTCGGCCATGTACTCTTCCTTGCTCGGAATCTTGCCCAGACGCGAGCAGATTGCGGCGAGTTCCGCCGAGCCGAGGTACACGTTCGTGTTCTTGCCCAGGCGGTTCGGGAAGTTACGGGTCGAGGTCGACATAACCGTCGCGCCTTCACGCACCTGTGCCTGATTGCCCATGCACAGCGAGCAGCCCGGCATTTCGGTACGGGCACCGGCTGTGCCGAAGACGCCGTAGTGGCCCTCCTCGGTTAGCTGCTTCTGGTCCATCTTGGTCGGCGGGGCCACCCACAGCTTGACCGGGATGTCACGCTTACCTTCCAGCAGCTTCGACGCGGCACGGAAGTGCCCGATGTTGGTCATGCACGAGCCGATGAACACTTCGTCGATCTTGGCACCGGCCACGTCCGACAGCGTCTTCACATCGTCCGGATCATTTGGGCAGGCCACGATCGGCTCGTGGATGTCGGCCAGGTCGATTTCGATGACGGCTGCGTACTCGGCATCGGCATCCGGCGACAGCAGTTGCGGGTCGGCCAGCCACTGCTCCATCGCCTTGACGCGGCGCTGCAGGCTGCGCGGGTCTTGGTAGCCCTCGGCGATCATCCACTTCAGCAGCGTGATGTTGCTGTTGAGGTACTCGATGATCGGCTCCTTGTTAAGGTGGACCGTGCAACCGGCGGCCGAGCGCTCGGCGGAAGCATCCGACAATTCGAATGCTTGCTCGACCTTCAGTTCGGGCAAGCCTTCGATTTCGAGAATCCGGCCCGAGAAAATGTTCTTCTTGCCCTGTTTGGCAACCGTCAGCATGCCTTGCTTGATGGCGTACAGCGGAATCGCGTTGACCAGGTCGCGCAGGGTCACACCGGGCTGCATCTTTCCTTTGAAGCGGACCAGCACCGATTCCGGCATGTCCAGCGGCATCGTGCCGGTGGCGGCCGCAAAGGCGACCAGGCCCGAACCAGCCGGGAAGCTGATGCCGATCGGGAAGCGAGTGTGCGAGTCGCCGCCGGTGCCCACGGTGTCGGGCAGCAGCATGCGGTTCAGCCACGAGTGGATCACGCCGTCGCCCGGGCGCAGCGCGATGCCGCCACGGGTGCTGATGAAGTTCGGCAGGGTTTGGTGGGTCTTCACGTCCACCGGCTTCGGATAGGCAGCAGTGTGGCAGAACGACTGCATGACGAGGTCGGCCGAAAAGCCGAGGCACGCCAGGTCCTTGAGTTCGTCGCGGGTCATGGGGCCCGTGGTGTCCTGCGAGCCGACCGAGGTCATTTTCGGTTCACAGTACGCGCCCGGCCGGACGCCCTGGCCTTCCGGCAGCCCGCAGGCGCGGCCGACCATCTTCTGGGCCAGCGAGAAACCTTTGCCGCTGCTGGCCGGCTGCTGTGGCAGGCGGAACAGGGTCGACGGGGCCAAGCCCAGCGCTTCACGTGCCTTGGCAGTCAATCCGCGACCGATGATCAGGGGAATGCGGCCGCCGGCGCGCACTTCATCGAACAGCACGTCGGACTTGACCTGAAACTCGGCGATCACTTCGCCGTTCTTCAAGGCTTTGCCTTCGTATGGGCGCAGTTCGACCACGTCGCCCATATCCATCTTCGACACATCGAGTTCGATTGGCAGGGCGCCGGCGTCTTCCATTGTGTTGTAGAAGATCGGGGCGATCTTGCCGCCGAGGCACACGCCGCCAAAGCGCTTGTTGGGGATGAAGGGGATGTCTTCACCCGTGAACCACAGCACCGAGTTGGTAGCCGACTTGCGCGAGGAGCCCGTGCCGACCACGTCGCCCACGTACGCGACCAGGTGGCCCTTTTCCTTAAGCGACTCGATGAACTTGACCGGGCCACGCTTGCCGTCTTCTTCCGGCGTGATACCGGGACGGGCGTTCTTCAGCATTGCCAGCGCGTGCAGCGGGATGTCCGGACGGGTGGTGGCATCCGGGGCCGGCGACAGGTCGTCGGTGTTGGTTTCGCCCGTCACCTTGAAGACGGTGATGGTCAGGCTTTCCGGCACTTCCGGACGGCTGGTGAACCATTCGGCGTCGGCCCAGCTTTGCAGCACGGCCTTTGCGTGGGCGTTGCCCTTGTCGGCCAGATCCTTGACGTCGTGGAACTGATCGAACATCAGCAGAGTTTTCTTCAGCGCGTCGGCGGCCACGACGGCCACTTCGGCGTCGGACAGCAGCTCGATCAGCGGCTGGATGTTGTAGCCGCCCAGCATCGTACCGAGCAGTTCGGTGGCGCGGGCGCGCGAGATCAGCGCGCAGGCGGTCTGGCCCTTGGCCACGGAGGCCAGGAAACCTGCCTTCACGCGGGCCGCCTCGTCCACGCCGGCCGGCACGCGGTTGGTGATCAGGTCGAGCAGGGTCTGCTCTTCGCCAGCAGGCGGATTCGTCAGGAGTTCCACCAGTTCGGCGGTCTGCTGAGCCGTCAGCGGCAGGGAAGGGATGCCGAGTGCGGCGCGTGCGGCCGCGTGAACACGAAAGTTTTCAAGCATGGGAGACCTGCTGGTATTGGCGTTTCAGGGACAGCTTGCCGGGCACTCCAAGGCTGTGCCGGGCACTGTTTTCATCGCGATTCTAATTGCAATACCGTTGATAGGTCAAATGTCTTATGTCTTATATAAGAGTCAAAATACAAATAGGATCGATTGTTGCTCCAGACGCGGCCGAACGTTGATTCACTCTGCCATTAGCGATACCCTTGAATCGTTCGTCATCGTCGAATGCTGGTCAACCCGGAGACAACCGTTTCGTGAAGCGAGCGTGGGCTTTCTCCTGCATCGTCGCCATGAGCGCGATCCTCGGCGGATGCGGCAAGGACGGATCGCGAAATGCTACTCAGGAATCGGGCGCATCCGCGAGTCAGGCGCAACTTGGGCGGGCCGCGAGCGGCGTACCCGCCGCATCGGGCGCGCAGGCCGCCGTCACTAAGGCTCAGTTGCCGGGGGAAGCAGCCGAAACACTGCGTCTGATCAAAGCGGGCGGCCCTTTCCCTTTTGCCGAGGACGGTGTCTTGTTCCGCAACAGCGCGGCATTGCTGCCGCAGCATCCGCGCGGCTATTACCACGCATATACAGTTCGCACGCCTGGATCGGCGGATCGCGGGCAGCGCCGCATCGTATGTGGTGGACCGCGCAAGCAGACCGGCGACTGCTATTACACCGACGATTACTACGCCAGTTTCAAACGCATTGCAGAATAACTTGAGCCAATTAAAACGCCCCGGGCCTCCTATATAGCAGACGCCGGGGCGTTGTGTTTTCAGTGAGCGTGCCGCGATGGCACGATCAGTGGCAGGGGTAACGCAGACCGTCTTCTGCCGCCTCTTCCCACTAGTAGTCGGTCGACCCACTACATCATTGCCGACGTAGAACCCCGCTCGCCCCAATGTCGGCTTAGGCCGATGACCGACCTGACTACATCAGACCGCAGAAATCTGCTGACTGAGCGAGGCAGCCGTTCAAATGGCCAAGCACCGCCGCTGTCGAACCGCTGCAAGTGGCCCATCCGTGCTTGTCCCGCCTCCAGCAACCGAAAGCGCATTTCATATTGTGGGATTTGCTTTAAATTTCCGCAGCGTCATTTTCCCGCCGCTTGAAAACATGTTTTACATCGCGAAAATTGCTACGTATCTCATTGAAAAATAATAATAAATTAAGTCATGTGTCTTATATAAGACCTTGGTGCAACGCGTCAAAACGGCCCTACAATTCAGTCATGCAGTTCGCTTCGACATACGTAGCGGCACACCCAACTATTTTTCAAATGCGCTTTGCTCTTAGGAGATACACATGACTCAATATCAAGACGACATCAAGGCAGTTGCTGGTTTGAAGGAGCAACAAGGCAGCGCGTGGAATGCCATCAGTCCCGAGTCTGCCGCACGCATGCGTGCTCAGAACAAGTTCAAAACGGGCCTGGACATCGCCAGGTACACCGCCAGGATCATGCGCGCCGACATGGACGCCTACGATGCCGACTCGTCCAAGTACACCCAGTCGTTGGGCTGCTGGCACGGCTTCATCGGCCAGCAGAAGATGATCTCCATCAAGAAGCACTTCAACAGCACCGACCGCCGCTACCTTTACCTCTCCGGCTGGATGGTGGCCGCGCTGCGCTCCGAGTTCGGTCCGCTGCCGGACCAGTCGATGCACGAAAAAACCTCCGTTAGCGCGCTGATCCGCGAGCTGTACACCTTCCTGCGCCAGGCCGACGCGCGTGAACTGGGCGGCCTGTTCCGTCAGTTGGACGCTGCCGAAGGTGCTGCCAAGGCCGCCATCCAGGAAAAAATAGACAACCACGTCACCCACGTCGTGCCTATCATCGCCGACATCGACGCGGGTTTCGGCAACGCCGAAGCAACCTACCTGCTGGCCAAGCAGTTCATCGAAGCAGGCGCGTGCTGCATTCAGATCGAAAACCAGGTGTCCGACGAGAAGCAGTGCGGCCACCAGGATGGCAAAGTCACCGTGCCTCACGAGGACTTCCTCGCCAAGATCCGCGCCATCCGCTATGCCTTCCTGGAACTGGGTGTGGACGACGGCATCATCGTGGCCCGTACCGACTCGCTGGGCGCCGGCTTGACCAAGCAGATCGCCGTGACCAACACACCAGGCGACTTGGGCGACCAATACAATTCCTTCCTCGATTGCGAAGAATTGTCGATCGACGAACTGGGCAATGGTGACGTCGTCATCAAGCGCGACGGCAAGCTGTTGCGTCCCAAGCGCCTGCCTAGCAACCTGTTCCAGTTCCGCGCCGGCACGGGCGAAGCGCGCTGCGTGCTGGATTGCGTCACCGCGCTGCAAAACGGCGCTGACCTGCTGTGGATCGAAACCGAAAAACCGCATATCGCCCAGATCGGCGGCATGGTCAGCGAGATTCGCAAAGTCATCCCGAACGCCAAGCTGGTGTACAACAACAGCCCGTCGTTCAACTGGACCCTGAACTTCCGCCAGCAGGTGTATGACGCGATGAAGGCCGCAGGCAAGGATGTGTCAGCATACGACCGCGCCCAGCTGATGAGCGTGGAATACGATCAGACCGAACTGGCGATCACCGCCGACGAAAAGATCCGTACCTTCCAGGCCGACGCGGCGCGCGAAGCAGGTATCTTCCACCACCTGATTACGCTGCCGACCTACCACACCGCCGCACTGTCGACCGACAACTTGGCCCGCGAATACTTCGGCGACCAGGGCATGCTGGGTTATGTGGCTGGCGTGCAGCGCAAGGAAATCCGTCAGGGCATCGCCTGCGTCAAGCACCAGAACATGTCCGGCTCGGACATCGGCGACGACCACAAGGAGTATTTCAGCGGCGAAGCGGCCCTGAAAGCGGCGGGTAAAGACAACACCATGAACCAGTTCTGATACCGGTAACACCCCGAGCAAAACGCCAACCCATACAGGTTGGCGTTTTTTTTATCCAGCGAGATAGCTCGTGGGCTTCTCATCAAACATTTTCTTGTGCGCTTCCATGCAGAAGCTGTACGTGTGGCTCGGTAGACCGAGGATGGCGCGGTTACCTTGGCCACGTTCATCTCGCAGCCGCTGTCGTCAGCAATCCTCCACATTGCTGACGTAGACCCTGCCTGTCCCAATGGCAGCTTTGGCCGAACTACTGTCCTTAAGTTGGCGGTTTTGCTGACCGCACCGCGCAGTTAGCAGCCCCTTGAGGGCGCGACCGCACGACTCGCGGCAGTGGGTGGGCTCCTGCCTGCCGATCGGCGACGCGCCAAACGACCGCAATCGGGTCTACAGCCGTGTTGCGAGGAGGCTGTGCTCAGATATAGACAGCGCGCTGTGGCCGTAGAGACGCCGGAAGCATCGCTCATTGGATTCTCTGCACGGCAGCAGGCTTACGCTGACTCGGCATTGTTGCCCAGCATGGTTCGGCGACATGCTGACGTGCCGCAATGACACGTGTACCGGACACGAATGTCGTCGGTGATCGCACCGTCGACTGACAGACCGTAGTCGATAAAAAGCTCATCGCCGGCTGCGATAGGGACGAGCGCATGAATGAAGACCCGGTCGCCCGTCTCGATGGTCTCGCAGTTAGGGGTGCAGGCGTGGTTCAGAAAGCGGGCGCTGTTGCCACCACGGCTGCCGTCGACCACACGTCCGTCAGACAGGCCGAATACGAACGTGCGGCCAGCGCTTGGAGCGCTGGCGGACGGCGGCGTGCCGCCCGATGGTCAGTTCTCCCTTGTACTCGATGACCCGCTCGCCTGCGGCGATCGGCTGTACCGCGAACAATCCCATGCCATTGGCCGCTGTCGCGGTCGAAAGCGCCGACCCGAGTAATTTTGCTGCTTACCGACGGGGCGTCGCGAGCACTCTTTCGTGCGGCCGCTGCCAGCTGAAGCACGAATTGAATATCTGGGCATGAGTCGGACGGAAATCGTAGTCACACGAGGCGGCTTTTTGGTTTGAAGGCGGACGTAAACGCTAGAATCGCGGTTCGCCAGACCCAGGGTGGGAGTCTGGAACCAATGCAGAACTGGGAAGTAGTGAGGAATATGATATGGAGAAAGGTAGGCTTATTACAATTGCTTTCACCATCGTTGCGGCGTCCTTAGCTGGTTGCGCGAGCGTGGCCGAAAAAAACGCGGACCAGTGCGAACATATGATGCAAAGCAAAGCAGAACCCGCGCTAGTTTCGGTGAGCGAAAAGCAGTCGTCGCCTGACGGCCGCACCGTGCTCGTAACTGGCGTGGTCGAAGACCAGCGCTTAAATACTGTCGTACCGGCAAAAGTGGAGTGCCGGTTCGACGGCAAGTCGCTTGCAACCTTTCATTGGCTAGCTCCCGCCACGTTGGCGGATTCAGATGACACGCATGCCAACGCCCGAAACATCGCGCATTAGACAAAGCGAAGGTGCAACGACTCGTGGCACTGGCACCAATACCAAATAAATCGCTCCCCAGTTTCTGCACGTTCTCCGTCACGCGTAATGGCCGGGTGCCGCGCGTCGACCAAGATGAGGTCTCTCATCGAGACTGTCGCGCCACAGTCCGGCAGCGCGCTGCCGACGAACCGCGCAACCCGCGCGCTCGGCCGGGCAGGGGAGCACACGTTTTGAGATCCCAGCACCGGCGGTGAGTTGGTTCTCATGTCTGGCGCTTTATTCCTGTAGGGAGGCAAATCTCCCTCTTGTACTCATGACCAGCTCGCCCGCGGAGATCGGCTGCAGTGCGAACAGTCCCATGCCATAGACCGGTGAATGGCGTGCCGTGATGCGTCGCAATCGCGTGATGTCGGTTCCTTCGGGTGCGTCAGTCAATGAAGGTAGTTGATTGGTAATCCGAATCATATCGTCATGATCGAGGGCAGGCAACGAATGACCCTTGACGAGAGCACTCATCCACAGACAGTGAGACCTGACATTCACGGCTCACAACGGGTGAACGTCAGGAAAGCGACTGGTAGCCGCGTTACGGGCGTCGTTGCCTGAAAGTCCGCAAAGGCCGACGAGCGGGCCAGTGGCAGTTGCACAGACAACGACTCAAGTTCGGCTTGAGCCGTCATTGGGATGGGCTGGGTTCTACGTCAGCAATGTGGCGGATTGCTGACGATGGCGGCATCGAGCGACCCGACGGCAGCATCCAGCATCTGTGAACTCACACTCCCGACCCCGAGCGGACGATTAATGCCGGACGACAAGCGTCTTCTGTCACTGAGATTGCGGCCCTTCAACACGCCATTGTTGACGTCGCCTCCTAGGCGAACCGGGGTCGACGACGAACTGCCGCACCGGCCCCGTCCCGAACAACCCACGACGCCCCCGAAGCGGACGCACGGTGTGCCCCTTTGCGCAAAGGTGATTTCGATTCCCGGCACTTCTGAGGCCAGCTACCCGCGCCTATAGTCGGATCAGCTTTCTGACGCTAACCCCAGCTTCATGAGGGGACCCGCACGAAGCTTCCCTAACCTGAAGGAGCAGACCATGTTGACCAAGACGTCCCCGGCGCTTCTCGCCGAACCCGCTGTCGCAACCAAGGACGCGCAATACTTCGAGTACACGTCGTCCGCCAATCCTATCGGCGCGAAGCTCATCTCGCGCGTGCCTTTCCGCAATTTCCCGCCTTCCCTTTACGCGGACGGCGCAACCCGAGTCGTGCCGCTCGACCTCTCAGCGGAGTTGGGTTGCCCCGGCCCCGCGACCGGTCCCGGCTTGAGCGCAAGTTTCCTGCGCATCAACGCGGGGGACGCATTGACGCTCGCGCCGAACGCGACCTCGCAGGTTTGCTATGTCATCAGCGGGACCGGCAGCGTGACGCAGGCCGAGACCCGCTTCCCGTTCGCGCAAGGCGATTTCTTCACCCTACCAGGCGGCGAAACCGCTGTGCTGTCTGCCGACGCGGCGGCGACGCTCTATTACGTCAACGACGCGCCGCTGCTCACCTATCTCGGCACGACCGGCGTCCGGGCGCGTTTTGCGCCGACGCTCTATCCGGCCGCCCAGGCGCAGGCGGAATTGCGCAAGGTCTCGGAAGAAGTCAATGCAGGCCGCCGAAACCGCATCAGCGTGTTGATGGGCAACGCCAACTTCCCGCAGACGCGGACGGTCACGCATGTGTTATGGGCCATGTTCGGCATTGTGCCGCCCAACTCAATGCAGAAGCCGCACCGCCATCAGTCGATTGCACTCGACTTCATCGCCGGGGGCATGCCGGGCGTCTATACGCTAGTCGGTACCGAACTGGACGAGAATGGCAATATCGCGAATCCGACACGCGTCGATTGGGAGGCTGGGATGGCGTTTGTTACACCGCCGGGATACTGGCATGCGCATTTCAATGAAACGAATGAGAACGCCTATGTAATTCCGATCCAGGATGCCGGCTTGCAGACCTGGTTGCGCACGCTCGACATCCGCTTCGCCCACTAAGGCAGAAGCTCCTTTGCGAGTCCGTCGTCCCAGTACGGCGGCTCGCCAATCACCTCGGCGTAGAAATCCACGAACGCGCGCACCTTCGACGATACGATTTTCTTCGGCGGGTAGACCGCCCAGACCGCCGGTTCGGCTCGCCCCGTGCGCGCCTCCCATTCAGGCAGCACGTGCTGCAGGCGCCCTTCGCGCAGGGCCGTAGCCGCGAGCCATGTCGGCAGGAGAGCAAGGCCGCAGCCGGCCACAGCGAGTTCCAGCACGGCTTCGGAGTCGTCGGCGCGCAAGCGCCCTTGCAATTCCACCAGCACCTGATCCGGCGACCGCTGTGGCTCCGCGACGCAGGTGAAAGACCATTTGTCGTCCGGCAGCAGGGACAAGCGAAGCACATCGTGCGCGGCCAGATCTTCAGGGACACGAGGCATCCCGCTCCGCTCGAAATACGCCGGGCTGCCGCAAACGATACGACGATGCGGCGCAATGCGTTTGGCCATCAATGACGAATCTGGCAGCACGCCGATACGGATCGCCACGTCAATGCCGGCTTCGATCATGTTGAGCTTTTCGTCGGTCGACACGATATCGAGGTCAATGTCAGGGTAGCGCCTCATAAACGCCGGCAGATGCGGCACGATATGCCGGCGGCCGAACGCCGACGGCATCGTGACGCGCAGCACGCCTTGCGGTGTGCGATTCAGTGACGACGTAGCCTGGCGCGCGTCATCGAGCGCCTGCAGGGCAACCAGGGCGTGTTCACGAAATAGCTTACCGCCCTCCGTCAGGACGAGCCCCCGCGTCGACCGGTTAAACAGGGCAATGCCCAGATCCTTTTCCAGCTCACTCACGTAGCGCGAGATGGTCGAGGTCTTGACTGCCATCTCATGGGCCGTCTTGCTGAAACTCTGCAGTTCCGCTGCGCGAACGAAGGCCCGTACCGCGGCAAAATAATCCATGGCATTTCTGACGCGAATCGAGCGTTGTGCAAGGAGTTCACGAAGTGAGGACCGGAACCCGCGAAACACTATGTCTGCGGGACCTCGGCGCATGCTGCGAACCGGATAATCCGAATTTGCTTTGACGGGTAGTGTACTGGTACGGCGCTGCTAACGTGAAGAGGAGCCGATCGCAAAGTCGAAGCCATAGCGTTGAAATGCGAAAGTCCGCTTCACGGGAACGTTCGGCCGCTGCTTACAGGTCCGCGAGTGTCGCTTTTTGGCCGGCAGTACGCGTTCGCACAAACCGCCGGAAAGCTGCCATTGAGAATTCCAAGATCCTCACGGCGGCACGTTCATCGAACTGGTGCTATCGGCCAACTACGGCCGGTGGTTCATCGTGCTCGGACGACCGCTCGCATAGCAGCTTCGGACCGTGACGATCAGTTCGGAACCCCACTGATGCGTTCTTTGCACCAGCGAGATTGCCCGCAGCCTGTTCCTCGGGGCCGCCTTATTGTGGGGATCGCCCCCCGGTTTTCGCGATCAGCGCAGCACGACTTGAAAAGCCGACCGCCAGCATCTAACGTTCTTCGCAGGCTCCCGAGGAGACGGCCATGGCAAGAATCGAAGCAAAGCTGGTGGAGATGGGACTGACGTTGCCGCAGACGCTACAGATGCCTGCAACCGTAAATATGCCACTACCATTTGCATGGGTGCGCGTGAGCGGCACACGAGCTTTTGTCTCAGGACACGTGCCGCTCAACCTCGATGGGACGATTGCGCAACCGGTCGGTAAGGTCGGAGCCGAAGTTTCTTCAGACGAAGGCTACGCAGCAGCACGCCTTGTGGCGCTTGCACAGTTGGCGAGTCTTCAGAAGGCGCTCGGGGATCTGGATCGCATTACGGCCTGGGTACGCGTCTTTGCAATGATCAACACAGCGCCCGGTTTCGACCAGATGCCACGGATCGCAAATGGCTTCTCGGATTTGATCCTTGAACTGTTCGGGCCGGACATCGGTATGCATGCTCGGTCAGCCGTCGGCGTCGCGCTCCCTCTAAACGTGCCCGTCGAATGCGAAGCGGAAGTTGAGATTGACGGACTGCGCCTGTAATTCAGGATTGCCGCCGAGAGCCGGTCTCATAAGCACGTGTAGGAACCATCGTCTCGGGTCGATCCAAGAACAGACGGTCAGGGACAGCATCTGGGTGACTCAGAAGGGTCGGGAGCACGCGTTCGCTGACATTGAGACCTGACATTGGAAACCACCGGCGCACGAATGACACGAGTGCGACCTGTTGCTGCCGTACGCTCGTCGTCGCCTGAACGTCAGCAATGGCCGAATAGTGCGCATAGCCCGTCCGCCAGGCCTCGGATTCCTCCTGCCGAGGCGGTTGCGATGACGAGCAATACGCACATCCTCCGCAAAAACAAAAAACGCCCTAAAGAATACTGTCCAGTGCTTTCGCGAGCCTGGCCACCGCACCTTCAACGTCATGCAGTTTGTCCAAGCCGAATAATCCAATGCGGAAGGACTTGAAATCTTCAGGCTCGTCGCATTGAAGGGGAACGCCAGGCGCGATCTGCAAGCCGGCATCAGCGAACTTCTTGCCGGATCGTATTCCGTCATCGTCCGTGTAGCTGACGACGACGCCCGGAGCCTCAAAACCTTCGGCCGCCACGCTTTTGAAACCGTTGTCCACGAGGAGTGAGCGAACGCGTTTGCCGAGTTCAAGCTGCTCCGCTCTCACTTTATCGAAGCCATATGCCTTGGTCTCCTTCATGACGTCACGCAACGTCGCGAGACCATCCGTGGGCATCGTTGCGTGGTACGCGAACCCACCGTTCTCGTAGGCTTCCATGATCTGCAGCCATTTGCGAAGATCGCATGCGAAACTGGTGCTAGTTGTTTGGTCGATTCTTTCGCGGGCAAGCGTGCTAAGCATGACCAGCCCACAGCACGGTGACGCGCTCCATCCCTTTTGCGGCGCGCTGATCAGGACGTCAACACCAATCGCTTTCATGTCGACCCAGACCGTGCCGGAGGCAATGCAATCCAGTACAAACATGCCGCCGACGGCATGCACAGCGTCGGCCACCGCGCGCAAATAAGCGTCCGGCAACATGATCCCGGATGCGGTTTCGACATGCGGCGCAAAGACCAGATCCGGCTTGTTTTCCCTGATCGTAGCGACCACGTCTTCGATCGGCGGCGGTGCATAGGCAGCCTGTCTCCCTTGTTCGACCGGGCGCGCCTTCAGCACGATCGATTCAGACGGAATGCCGCCCATGTCGAAAATCTGCGACCAGCGAAAACTGAACCAGCCATTCCGGATGACAAGACACTTCCTGTTCGTTGCGAACTGCCGTGCAACGGCTTCCATGCCGAAAGTCCCGCTGCCCGGGACGACAACGGCCGACTTCGCGTTGTAGACTTTTTTCAGAGAATCGGAAATATCGCGCATGACTCCTTGGAAGAGCTGCGACATATGATTGATTGATCGGTCGGTGTAAACGACGGAATATTCGAGGAGTCCCTCGCGGTCGACATCGGGAAGTAAGCCTGGCACGTTTGTCTCCGGTTATAGACGAATATAATGTTTGAAAACAGATTCTAACGAAAGCCACCTGTGGCTGAGGAAAAAAGCATTTTGGCATTGTTGCAGCTGTACCAGATCACGAATGCTGCTCGATTGGGGCATCGTTTTATTCGTTGGTTTGCGCCCGCACGAAGTTGAGAGACCGCCGAACACAGCAGCGGGTCGGCGGCAAACTAGTCATGTTACGCCGACACGGCGTTGCCCGCCGGCCATCGCGTTGCGCTTCGGAACGTCGGAACCATCGAACGTTGCTTGAGTTGCTTGTGCACACCGCAGAGCAATATCAGCAGGAGTTAAAAAGCGACCGCGAACTGTTTCAGGTGATCGCGCTGGATGCTAAGGGCGTGGCTCAAAGCCGCATCACCGCCAGCCGTGCGTCGCGTCTGCTTGAAGAGTCCGCGCAGATAGCAAATGAAACCCCAGCTCCCGCGAAGACCGCCGAACGCAAACGAGCGACCGCAAAAGTCTCGGCGACTGTGAACACAGACGCGCAGCAACCGATCGCCGTCCAACACTAGACCATCACTAGTGTTCAACACGCCGCGTCAACAAGAGGCGGCGCAATAGCAAAACTGCACCCCGAAAATTGGACACTCGTCGTCCAAGCGGTTGGGGTGCAGTTGATAGCGTGACGCGGGTCGGTGCGTCAGTTCGTCGTTGCCCGCATTGCCCGATATTCGCGTCGCACGATATCCATCAGTTCCTCGACCGACGTGCTGGCCGCCTCCCGCTGATACGTGACACGTCCGCGCTGCATCAGCATCACACGATCCGCGATATCGAGCGTCTGCGCATAGTTGTGCATGATCATGACGATAGACAGACCGCCTTTCTCCTTGAGTCGAAGGATCAGGTCGATGATCAGTCCAGCCTCGCGGGCGCCCATCGCGGCGAGCGGTTCGTCGAGCAGCAATATCTTTGCATTCGAATTGACCGCGCGAGCAACCGCGATAGCCTGTCGCTGTCCGCCGGAAAGCTGCTCGACCGGCAGGTCGACCGATGGCACGTGCACGCCAATTTCTTCAAGACATTCGGCGGCGCGCTCACGCATTGCGCGATTGTTCAACAGGCGAAACGGCCCTCGATACGTGATTTCCCGGTTCAGAAACATGTTGTGGTAGATGCTCAGCGAATTGGCAAGCGCCAGATCCTGGTAGACGCATTCAATGCCGAGTGATCGGGCGTGATCAACGGAGCGAAGCAGCGTTTCTTCGCCACCGACAAAAAGCTTGCCACTTGTCTGCTGATGAAAGCCCGTCAGAATCTTGATCAACGTCGATTTGCCCGCGCCATTGTCGCCAAGGACGCCGAGGATTTCGCCCTGTCTGAGTGCCAGCGACACGCCGTCGAGCGCGGTGACCGCGCCGAAACGTTTGACAATATCTTCGCCGCGCAACGCCTCCACCACCTCGGACATCACAACTCCCCTTTGCGCGCGAGACGAACCACGTGGATGTTGAAAATCATGGCCCCGAGGATCGCCGCGCCGAGAATCATGTTGAAGGTGAAGGCGTTGATGCCGATCAGCGTGAAGCCGTCGTTGAGAATGCCCAGCACCGCCGCGCCGATCAGCCCACCGATGATCGTGCCCGATCCACCGGCGAGGGGTGTGCCGCCAATCACGGCTGCGGCAACGGCAAGAAACATGATCTGGTTGCCGCCCGCTTGCGGGTCAATCGACGTGATACGAAAGCCTTCCAGTATCCCGGTAAGGCCGGCAAGCAGCGCGGCAAGAATGAAGTTGCCGAGCTTCAGACGCCTGACCTGTATACCCGCTTCGCTCGCGCCAAGCGGATTCGCACCCGACGCGATCGTATGCAAACCCCAGCGTGTATGACGGAGCAACACGTGCATGACGGCGGCGATGACAAGCGTCCAGATGATCTCGCTGTAGCCCCATTCCCCCATGAACGCTGCTAAAGCTGAATCCCCCGGTGGTGAAACGGGTGTACCCCGTGAGATCGTCAGCGTGAGCCCGTTCACGAAGAACAACGTACCGAGCGTCGTCACGAAGGATGGGATGCGCAGGTACACCGTCACCGCGCCATTAACCAGCCCGACGAGGCCCGCTGCAATGACGCCCGTGAATATCGCAAGCCATGCCGGCAAGCCAGCCTCGAGGGCAAAATGCATGATGAAAGGCGCAAACGCAAAGACCATCCCGGCGGAGAGATCGATTTCCCCACCGATCATCAGCATGATTTCGCCAAAGGCAATGATCGCCACCGGGGCGATGAACTGCGAAAGATTCTGAAGACTCGCGCTGGTCAGCAGGAAGTCATGGTTGACCGTCTCGAAGTAGATGCTGAGGATGAGTGCAACCGCAAAGATGCGAATCTCGCTGGAACGCCCGAGCGCGCCTGACCAGCGCCTCGGACGTCTGGCAGGTTTTTGAGCGTCCGCCACGGGAGATGTCACCCTTTGATCGCACCTGTGCGTGGCACGATCTGGGCTTTCGTGCTCTTGCCTTCATAGCGTGTCGACGTGCTCAGGTACGGATCGACGGTGCCCTTGGTGACGAACTTCAGGCCCGTGTTGACGTTGGCCGGCCCAACGAGCCCACCGGAGGCGAGAAAGATGTACGCCTCCAGTACCGTATAAAAACCCTGCACGTACGGCTGCTGGTCGATCGTGAAGTCGAGGAAGCCCTCGTGAATCAGATCGACCGTGCGTGGCAACAGATCAAAGCCACCGCCGTGGACGCCTTTAGACGGCAGGTTGGATTCTTTCATCACCTCGGCGACGCCCTGAGTGCTGCCCGCGTCCACCGCAAACATGCCTTTGAGATCCTGGTGGCCGAGAAAGAAAGACTTGATCTTGGACAGTTCTTCGTTGACGGTCGCGCCAGTTGCGATGGTCTGCACGTCGATCTTCTTACCCGATTTCTTGATTGCAGCCGCTGCGCCGTCAAGCCGGGGCTGAATGTTGAGCTGGCCTGGCGTTGCGATAAAGAGTGCGACGAGGCCGCTATCGATCAGGCTCACGATTCGCTCGCCCATCTGGTAGCCGGACAGATAAAGATCCTGGCCGATATAGGCGAGGCGCGGATTCGTCGAGCCCGAGGGAGCATCAGCGTTATAGGCGAACACGGGAATGCCGGCGTCGAGCGCGGCCTGGATCGGCTTGTCGAACGCCTTGGGGTCAACGATCGGAACTGCGATTGCGTCGGCTTTCCCGGCTATCGCCGCGTTGACCGCGTTCACCATTTCGCCGATGTCGGCATTCGCCGAGCCGGTCCACTGATAGTCCATTCCCAGCAAACCGGTTGCGTCCTGAATGCCGTATTGCGTCGGGACGAAGAACGGATTTGTTGTGACATGGTTGACGAATACGATCTTCCATCGCTTGTGCGCCGGGAACGAACCGGCTTCTGCCGCCTGGGCCGGCGTGATCATTCCGCCCAATAGGGCGAGTGCGGCAGACAGGCCAGCGCCCTGCAGCAATCCCCGACGCATACCCTGCACTTCGTCCTTGTCTTCCTTCGCTTGCGCCATCTCGATCTCCCGTCTCTCAGTTGTTAAACACTTCACTGTGCATGACGGCGCAGGCAGGAAAAGCCCCAGCAAGAAAAGCACCGGAACCGGGCATCACTCCTTTCATGAAACCCGCGTGCACGCGCGTACGCATGACTAACCCTCAGAAAATCCTATATCACGCCCTTTTACCTATTAATCGATGTATACCCTTAACTAGTCGGACTAATTAATTTTGCGGTGCAGCGCAGCGTTCCGCCCTCGTATCCAACAGTGCAGCGCAACACGATGACAGGACAGGCCTGATTCGTTGGCAGCGGATCATACGTTGTCGAAATGATCTGAACGATCTGTCACTTTAATAGTATTACTATTTAGTTGGCGTTTGACAGGACGCGGAGTGCCGCGCCACTCACATTGAGCGGAGCAGTTTTGCCGCCCCGTTCGGATCAGGGTTGTGTCTGAAATTGGCTCACGGCTTCCAGAACGCTCTCGGCGTCCGCGCGCGCATTGTCGAGTTGGACCAGACTTGCATGCCGCGCGCCGAGCGAGTCACGGCTCTGGATCGCAGTGAGAATTGCCTTGTGACGCGGCAACGAAAGCGCATGTGTGTCGGGATGACGACTCGTCAGCTTGATCGATTCCGACAGGGCGAGCGACAGCATGTTGCCCATATAGGCCAGCAGGTCGTTGTGTGTGGCCGCCATGATTGCGCGGTGAAACTCGAGATCGGGATCCAGTAGCGCACTTGGGGTTTCCGCGCGCTCCATCTGGTCGTAAGCCGATTCAATGCGGGCAAGATCGTCGCTTGTCGCTGCGGTGGCAGCGAGCGCAGCCGCCGCGGGTTCTATAATGCGGCGGACGGTCAGAAGCGAACTGAAGAACTCGCTTTCCGGAACGCTGTTGATTGTCCAGTACAGGACGTCGGGGTCAAGCATATGCCACTCCGCGCGAGGCTTCACGACACTGCCGACACGCGGTTTCGATACAACCAGCCCCTTTGCCACGAGCACGCGGGTGGCCTCGCGCAGTACGGGGCGGCTAACGCCGTAACGCTCGCACAGAACGGCCTCAGCGGGCAACCGCTGACCCGGCTGTACCTTGCCGCTCACGATGTCCATGCCGAGTTCCCGCACGATGCGGCCATGCTGGCTCTTGCGCTGTTGCAGATGACGGTAGTCCATGGTCAGCGATCGAGGTCGTGCCTGGCTCAGTCCTGTGCCGACCGGTGCAGTGTTCTGAACGGCACTTTCCTTGTCGTCGACACGGATACAGGTCTGTTTCGTGGAGGTCCGTTGCCGATTCAAGCATAGCACGCGACATCTGGCGTGGCCCGAGCGCCGATGCCGGCGAATGACGAGGTGCTTGTCCGCAATCGCTACTTCGTGAGCCCGTCCCCTGTCAGGGCAACACCGCGGTGCGACCCTGACGTTTAGTCAGCGCGGCTCCAGCGACCAGAATCCGGGCACACAATGACAGGTTCGCCGTTCAGCCGGACTTGCTCTGCATCCAGTTGCAGCGAGGTCGAAGGGTCGGTGTCGAAGGCAACCTTAAGTGCGTGTCCAACATGGGCATCTTCGATGGGAAGCTCCCAGGTCAGGAATATCTGAATGCAATCCTGGTCGTGCGCGAAGTCAGCCACATCAAAACCGCTGCTGCTGCGCCGAATGACGCCGTGAGGCTGGCCAGTATCGAATATCACGGCCGTTCCCCGGGTCAGAGGAATGCGATGGCCCGTAGAGGGAAAATGCAAGTCCAGACCCTTGTCCTCGCTCAGGAAGAGATTGCAGAAGGCCGCACTGCCATATTGCTCAGCGTCATGGTGGTACCTCGCGCCGCGGCAGGCCATGAGGGCGACGTCACTGGAGGCAAGCACTGCGGGCAGTCCAAGTGCGCCCGTCCAATCGGATATTGCCTGCACGCAGCGCGTGTAGTCCGGCCAACGCGCCCGCGCTCGCGCCAATGGCATTGCCTCGACGTCCCCGGGCTCCAGGACCATGCGCGACGATATCTCCCTTTCCCAATCTGCAAGCAGACGTGCCGGGGGCACAGGCACGTCGACCGTGCCTGATAGCACGATGTCGCTCACGCGTCGGCTGCGGATGGCGTCGCCGCTCCAGAAATAGGAGGTCAGCATGTCTGGCACGAGGCGCCCGTCCGTCCTTACAGATAGCTGCAGATGTAGTCGAGCGTTTCGATCACGTCGATATCGAAGCGACTCTTGCCCGGCACCGAGAACGACTCGCCCGCGCCATACGTCTTCCACTCGTCACTGCCTTCGAGACGGATGCGGCATTGCCCGGCCTGCACTTCCATGAGTTCCGGCGCGTCGGTGCCGAAGTTGAGCGCGCCGGGCAGGATCACGCCGAGCGTCTTGCGCGTGCCGTCGGCGAAGAGAACGGTGTGCGAGACACATTTGCCGTCAAAGTAGACGTTGGCTCGTTTGATAATGGAAACCTGATCGAATTGCGTTGCGGCCGTCATGGCGGTCTTCCTCTGGGTCATTGTGAATGGATACGTTGGCGCCGCGGAGCAGCAGCGGGCGGTGACCGCCTGCGCGGGCTTTCGGCCGGGCGCCAGCCCGCCATCATACAGGCGGTCGTTGGCGCTTTCAGCTACGAGCCATCGCCTTTCCGACATGTTCGGTGAACGCCTTGACCTTGGCCGAATGCCGGCGCTCCAGTGGGCTCACCAGATGGATCGGGATAGGGATCGCTTCTTAGTCCGGGAACGTCCGCTGCACTTCGCCACTGGCCGTTGCACTGGGCGCGAGCCCGAGCGGGCAGGCGGTGCGGCATCAAACCTCGGTCGGTCTGCTTGAGCTCGAGTGCTCCTTCGACCGCGCGCCGGACGCTAACGCAATCGACCAAAAAGCGGAGATGCCAGGCTGGCGGCAGCGAGTTCGTTTGCAGCCGCCACTAGCGCAGGGCCGAGTGCCGCCATGCGCTTCTCCGTCAGTCTGACGGCTGGCCCTGCAATGCTGATAACCCCTATCGCTGGGTAACCCCGTCGTTGGACCGGAGCGGCCATCGCCGTCATCCCCGGCGCGAACACCTCATAAATCGTCGCGTAGCCACGGGCGCGGGCGGCATCGACGAACCCCAGCAGCGCCTTCACGGTGGTCGGTGCGTTGGGTCCGTACTGCTTCGGCTGCCCGAACCCCTGGCGTGTCACCAATTCGAGCGCCCGCTCATCGGTCATGGTCATCATCCATGCGTGGCCGGTTGCACTGCACGACAGAATGGTATCCATGCCCATGTCCGGGTCGTACCGCAGACCCTTCAGCGCGCCCTGCGACTTGGCAACCCACGTCAGCCGGTCTCCGTCGACGATCGCGAGCCGTACGAGTTCGCCGGATGTTTCCGCCAGACGGTCGAGCATGGTTTGCGCAATGTCGATGATGCCGGACGTCGCGAGATAGCTGAGACCCAGCCCGACCAGCTTCGTGGTTAGGACGTAGTCGCCCTGCTCGCGTAACTGACGCACATAGCCGCATTGCTTGAGATCGGCGAGCAGGCGATGGCAGGCGCTACGCGGGATCTCAAGCTGATCCGAGATTAACGCGAGCGGCGTTCCTTCCATCTGCGTCGCCAGAAATTCGAGCACCGCCAGTGTTCTTTCCGTTACGCCTGGCATGGAACCTCCCGTCAACTCAGTAGAGCACGCATGATTGCATAATGCGGGATGGAATTCCAGCCTGGAACAGCGTCCCATTAGCGCTGTTAATCTGTGCAGCATGCCGTCTCGTCAAATGCTTCATCGCACGCACCGCATGAGACGCATAACAAAAGACGGGCCACGCGCGGTCGACATAACAAGGTTCGCCGGGACGTGACGCCGACACAGGTTTGGAACAGGAGACAACATGGATCAGCAATCGCACCTACCCGCGCAGCAGGCGATGCGCACGCGCGCAGTGACCGCGGCAGCCGTTGGGACCGCACTCGAATGGTTTGATTTCACCTTATACGGCGCACTGGCCGCCACCGTGCTGCCCAAGCTGTTTTTCCCGTCGATGGATTCGACCTCCGCGTTGCTGGCATCGCTTGCCACGTTCGGTGTCGGCCTCGCGGCGCGACCGCTTGGCGCCATCACTTGCGGCTACCTTGGCGACAAGCTGGGACGGCGCAATCTGATGCTCGGTACCGTTACCGTGATGGGCATCTGCTCGATGCTGATGGGCGTTCTGCCGACCTATGCGAGCATCGGTGTATGGGCGCCGCTATTGTTAGTCATGCTGCGCATCCTGCAGGGTTTCGCGCTGGGCGGTGAATCGACGGGGGCGCAGTTGATGGCGATCGAACACGCGAGTCCCGATCGTCGCGGCAAATACTCCGGCCTCCTCGGATTGTGTTCGCCGCTCAGCCAGATCATGGCCAATGGCGTATTGCTAGCACTTTCATCGGCGATGTCGGCGCAGGCGTTCGACGCGTATGGCTGGCGCATTCCGTTCGTCCTGAGCTTCATTCTCGTGATCGTCGGTATCTACATCCGGCTGCGAGTCAGTGAGACGCCCGCATTCGTCGCACTCCGTAAAACCGAAGTAGCCCAGGTGGGCAGTCCGCTGCGCGATGCACTGCGCCTTCACTGGCGAACAGTGCTGCGATGGATGTTGTTCTTCTGCGGCCCTGCGGCGATCTTCTATTTGATCGTTGTGTTCTCGTTGAGCTATGTCACGAAAACGCTGGGCGTGCCGAAGCAGACAGGCTTCCTGCTGTTGATGGGCGCGAACGTGTGCGCCATCGTCGGCGCGCTAGCCGGCGGCATGCTGAGTGACCGTATCGGTCGCAAGAAAGCGCTCGCGATCGGCTCGATCGCGACCTTGCTCATGCTGTTCGTGTACTTTCAGATTCTTGATACGAAGAGTTTCGTGCCGATGCTGGCAGCAATGGGCTTCTTCCTCGGCTTCACCCAATTTCAGAGCGGCATCCAGCCGGTTGCATTCGCCGAAGCATTCCCCACTAACGTGCGCTACTCGGGTTCGGCGCTTGCCTATACCGGCGCCAATCTGGTCGCGGGCGGTCCGATGCCGGTCCTTGCCGTGTGGCTCTTCGCCCTTTGCAATGGCTCGCCGTGGGGCGTCGTCACAGTGTGCGTCGTGTTCAACGTCATTTCTCTCATCGCGATCCTCACCGCCCCCGAAACGCTGGGTATCGACATGAACCGGGTCGACTCAGCCGAAGAAGTCATTGGCTCGTCAGGGCACGCGCCCACTCAATCCCATTCTCACTGAAACGCAGGCAATACAGATGAAACCACTTGTTTATGTCCTGAACGGTTCGAACCTCAACATGCTCGGCAAACGCGAACCGCACCTGTACGGTACGACGACCCTTGCTCAGGTGAAAGAGCGTACTGAAGCCCTCGCGGCCGAGCTCGACCTCGAATGCGATTTCCGCCAAACGAACCACGAAGGCGTGATGGTCGACTGGTTGCAGGAAGCCTTCGAGAAGGATGCGGCCGTCGTCATCAATCCAGCGGGGTTTTCGTTTGCGTCGATACCCGTGCTGGATGCAGTCAAGCTGATTCGCCAACCGGTGATCGAGGTGCACATCACCAACATCCATCAGCGGGGTGAACAGTATCGACATTCACTAATATCATTGGCGGCACGCGGCGTGATATGCGGCCTTGGTGTTGATGGATATCTGCTCGCCGTGCGGGCGGTCGCAGGAGCCATCCAGCGCGTACAAGTGTGACGCGGAGCTAAAAGAGGGTTCGCAAACGTTGTCGCGGCCGGCGATAACTTCGGCGGCTTCTATCGTTCTCGCGGGATGACGCAGGACGGAATAGCGTACTTTGAACTCAGCGGTATCAAGCACGAGAACAAGGTAATGGTCGCAAAGGATTGACGCGCGTCCTGCGTCGCTCACCGTCTTCTCGGCGCCCTATCGAGAGGCTGAAAAAATATTTTTCAAATTGGCTTGACCGGGCGGGAATCGCTCTGCATAATTCGCCTCCCGTTAGATGACGGACGCGAAGAAAGCAGAGCTTCTGAGCGAGTGATCTTTAAAAATTAACAGCCGATAAGTGTGGGCGCTTGATGCGCGACGCGCAGTGGACTCTTCGGGGTCTGCTGGAAGCGAAAGTATCAAGTCTCACACTAGTATTAAAGGAAGGTTTTCCTGCTGGGGTGGAAACACGCTGGCAGGATGATCATTCGTCAGTACGTTGAGTGAGCGACCGGTTCGTAACAGAACCGAAAAACAGTAACAGGTTTGAACTGAAGAGTTTGATCCTGGCTCAGATTGAACGCTGGCGGCATGCCTTACACATGCAAGTCGAACGGCAGCACGGGGGCAA
>NZ_JABBGJ010000020.1 GCF_012927345.1 Paraburkholderia polaris | reverse complement strand
CCACCGGCCTGATAGCGATGCACCAGCCGGTTGACCTGGCGCTCGCACAGCTGCAGACGCTCGGCTGCCTGAAAAACCTTCAGCCGGTGTTCGACAACCGCCTCAATGATCTTGACCCGCTCAAGCTCGTGCATGCTGATCGTGACGAATCCACGTGCGTTCATGTCCGGCTCCCTGGGCGACTACCATGGCGCAGCATGCGCGTAGTGCGTGGCTCAGGGAGTGAAACCGGACATTTCGAATGAGCCAGAATCGGACATTATCAAAAAGCCCTGACACCCAATATGTTGATAATTTATCTTATGTCAAATTATAAACACGGGAAGCGGTCGAGATCCCTGTCGCGTCGGTTTGCATAATTTTGTTCTCGATTTCCGTGTAAACCGTTCCCTGCGCGCGGCGATGCGTACCGCTGACAAAATTATGCAAACCAACGCGGTCGGCGCGGCTCAAAGGACCTTCGACCCAAATAGCTGTCTGAACGCATGCGCGTTTCAGCGCTTCGCGAGCGCATCGTGCTGTGGGCTGAACGCCCCTACGTCATGCCGGATTGGGTGCGCGAACATATGCCCTATACGCTGCAAACCACGCGCCTGTTCGACCCGACCATGCTCCCGCCGACGGTTTTGGACACACTCCTCCCGCACTGCACGCGAGAAGTGTCGTCGCTTGCCGGTGCCGAGCTTTACGGCAGCAAACTCGTTGCGGCACTGGACCGGCAGTTCACCGAATGCCCCTCCTACAAAGCTCGATGGCGCGTGGCAGCATGCAAGGGTCAGCCCGTGTCTCCGCCGGCGACCGGCAGCACCGTGCCGGTGATATAGCTTGCCTCATCCGAAGCGAGGAACAGAATTGGAGCGACCTGTTCGTCGATGCTGCCGTAGCGCTTGAAAAAGGTTGATTCGGTGACCTGCTTCACCGCGTCGCCCATCCAGACTTTTTCTTGCTCGCTGTCGCCGGCAGTATTGCGAGGGACGCGTCGCGGAGGTGCGTCGGTCCCGCCCGGCGCGGTGGCGACCACGCGAATGTTGTGCTCCGCGTATTCCATCGCCAGCGACTGCGTAATCGCGTTGACCCCGCCCTTAGCCGCTGAATAGGGCACGCGGCGGATACCGCGCGTGGCATTCGAGGAAACATTGACGATGACTCCGCTACCGCGCTTAAGCAGGTGCGGCAACACAGCATGGCAGGCGTACAACGTGGGCATGAGTGAACGGCGAATTTCCGCGTCAATCTGCGCAGGCTCGAACTCAGCGAATGGGCGCATGCGAATCGCGCCACCGACACCATTGATCAGTATGTCGATGCCACCAAACCTGCTCACTGCAAAAGCCATCGCCGATGCCGCGCCTTCGTACGTCTCGAGGTCGGCGACGAATCCTGCCGTGTCTGCGTCGCTTGCTTCGGCGGCAACTTCGGAGACGAAGTCGGCTCGGTCGACGAATAGCACTTTGCCGCCTTCGGCCGCCGCGCGCAGCGCTACGACGCGACCGATGCCCTGTGCAGCGCCGGTGACGACCAGGACCTTGCCAGCAAATCGTTGCGTGTTCATGCGGTCCTCGGTGCGGCGTTGGGCGTGAATTTCTCGTAGTGGAAGCTGTTGGGCTTAACGCCCTTGTCGTCGAAATACTTGAGCACTGCATCGACCATCGGTGGCGGCCCGCACAAGTAGACGTCGACGTCCCCGTCATTCAAGGCTTCGGCCGGCATATGCTGGGTCACCCAACCCTTGCGGGGGTGATTCGAATCCGCTTCGGCCACGACGGTGGCGTAGCTGAAATTCGGCAACTTCGCCACGTAGGCATCGATTGCATCGACCTGGACGAGGTCGAGGTTTCGCGTTACACCATAAATCAGGTGGATCTTCTGCTGCGAATTAGCGTGAGCCAGCACTTCCAGCATCGACAGGAATGGTGCCAGGCCCGTGCCGCCAGCGAGGAACAGCAAGGGCCGCTCCACCGCACGCAGATAGAAACTACCGAGCGGGCCGGTCAACTCCACCTTGTTGCCTGCCTGCGCGGATTCAAGCCAGGTGCTCATCACACCACCGGGAATCTTCTTGATCAGAAAGCTGATTTTCGATTCACCCGGCGCCGATGAAAACGAATACGAACGGTGCTGGCCGCTGCCTGGAACATCAATGTTGACGTACTGGCCCGGCAGGAATACCGGCGCGGTCGCCTCCACATCCAGTTCGAGCACGATGGCCGCATCGTTGTGCGGTTCCACCCTCGATACCGTCGCGGCAAATTTGCTCTGCTCAGTCTTGCATGCAGTAGAAGACGCCGGCACTGCAATCACACAATCGCTTTCCGGCACCATCTGGCAGGTCAATACCAGGCCACTGCCCTTCTCATCCTCGGTCAGCGCGTCTTCGATGTAATCGTCGCCCAGGTCGTAGCTTCCGCTCTCGGCGCGGCACTTGCAGGTACCGCACACGCCATCGGAGCAATCCATTGGCAGGTTAATCTTTGCGCGAAAGGCGGCATCAAGCACCTTCTCGCCCGCCTTGCATGTAACGAAGCGGGTCACGCCGTCTTCAAAATTCAGTGCAATGTTGTAGCTGGACATCTTGCCTCCTGGTCTTCTCATTTCCGCGGATGTATGCACTCAAACGTGATAAACGTCGAGCACCTGGCGGATGTAGTCGTCCTTCAACACGATGCGCTTGTAGCAAATCAACAGTTCATCGTTGACCTTGCGCAAAGTGACGAACATCGTGCCGAAAAACTGGTCGGTGGTTCTGTAACGGTGGCTGAGCGTGTTGAAGTTGTAGCGCACGTCCACTTCGTTCTCGCGCTCGGCCAGCACTTCCACATTGGTGACGTTGTGACTGGTTCGCGGTTCAGGCATCGAGGCGCTGCTGCGCTCGGTCCTGATGCGGAACACACGGTCTTCCAGGCCGCCACGGTCCGGGTAATACATCAGCGAAATCTGACTCTCGTGATCGTCGGTGAGCTGGTCGTCGTCATCCCACGCCGGCATCCAGTAGGTGACGTCCTCGGTATAGCAGGCAAGCCAGTCGTCCCACTGGCGGTCATCGAGCAGGCGGCCTTCGCGGTACAGCATGGCGCAGATTTTCTGGTAGTCGAAGCTCATACCAAGGCCTCCCCTTGTTCTTTTTTAAGTGCGTCGCGCATCACTCGCAGCCAGTACTCGTGCTGGCACACGAACAGCCCTTCGTCTTCGCTGCGCTCGCCTGAGATCACCGGCTTGAGCCCCATACTCTTCGCGTTCTCGTCCGGGCCATCGACCCACAACGGCGCCCCGCGTGAAAGGTCGTTCCACAACGCGGTGGTGCCGGCATAGCCAGCCTGGCAGGCGCGGAACTCTTCGAGATCGTCCGCAGTGCCCATTCCCGAGACGTTGAAGAAATCCTCATATTGGCGAATTCGAATCGCGCGGTCGGTTGCGCTCTCACCCTTTGGAGCAAAGCAGAAAATGCTGACTTCGGACTGGTCTACGCTGAGCGGACGTACCACCCGAATCTGGGTGCTGAACTGGTCCATCAGAAACACGTTCGGATACAAACATAGGTTTCGAGTCTGGTTGACGATGAATTTCGCCTTTTCTTCGCCGACGCGTGCCTCGATTTCTTCACGGTATTGATAGACCGGCCGCACTTCCGGGTTCATCGTGTTGGTCCACAGCAGGATGTGACCGTGTTCGAACCCGTACACGCCGGCGACCGACTTGCTCCAGCCATTCGCATCCACCGCTTTGGTCCCATCGACCTTGCGCCGGTCCATCGTCGCGGCGTAGTTCCAGTGCACCGTGCTGACGTGATAGCCGTCGCAGCCGTTTTCCATCTGCATCTTCCAGTTGCCGTCGTAGATGTACGAGGAGTTGCCGCGCAACACTTCCAGCCCATTTGGTGCCTGGTCGACGATCTGATCGATGATGACTTTGGTCTCGCCGAGGTAGTCTTCGAGCGGAATCACGTCTGCGTTGAGACTGCCGAACAGGAAGCCACGATAGCTCTGAAAGCGCGCGACTTTCTTCAGGTCATGCGAGCCGTTGGTGTTGAATTGCACCGGATATTCGGTAGTCTTAACATCCTTCACTTTCAGCAGCTTGCCGGTATTGGCGAAGCTCCAGCCGTGGAACGGGCATGTGAACGTGCCCTTGTTGCCGTGCTTTTTCCTGCACAACATTGCGCCCTTGTGTGCGCAGGCGTTAATGACCGCGTGCAGTTCACCGCTCTTGTCGCGAGTGACAACCACGGGCTGGCGGCCAATCCAGGTGGTGTAGTAGTCGTTGTTGTTGGGAACCTGGCTTTCGTGCGCCAGATATACCCAGTTACTCTCGAAGATGTGTTTCATCTCGAGCTCGAACAAATCGACGTTGGTAAAGATATCGCGGCGGCAACGGAATACACCGTTTTGCCTGTCGTCCTGAACGGCGGTGTGCAGCAGTTCATCCAGCTGCGTGGCTTTGTCGATAGTGGCGGACATGAGTGCTCTCCCTACGCGCGCTCCAGGCAGAGCACGCGCATCGGTGTCAAAGAAATTCTTGCGGAGAATTGAGCGGCAGCGGTGGTATGACGCGCCGCCGCGTTGGGCGCTTACGCCGTGGCTGACGCACGCAGGCGGTGGACGACCTGGTTATCCTTGCCCTGCACCAGCGGAGTCAACTCGATGTTGAACTCGATTTCCTTGTATGTGTCGGTCTTCATATCCAGCGCAGTGCCGCCGGTCTTTTCGACCACATGTGGAATCAAATCCTCGCGGGTGGCGTAGGCAAAGTCGTCCCAAATCAACGGGTCACCCTCAATGTTGATTTGCGTCGTCAGCTTGCGGTACTTGTCGCTGGTGACGAAGAAGTGCACATGCGCCGGACGGTCGCCATGGCGGGCGAGCACGTTCAACAGCTGTTGGGTCGCGCCATGCGGCGGACAGCCGTAGCCGACCGGCATGAGCGTACGGAATTCGTATTTGCCGTCGACACTAGTACTGACTGCACCGCGCAGATTGAACTCGCTCTGCGCGCCGGTCGGGTCAAAGTGCGAGTAGAAGCCTTTCGAATTAGCGTGCCAGCATTCCACGACCGCACCTGCGACGGGCTTGCCGTCCGGACCGGTTACCGTGCCACGGATGACCAGCGGGCCTGCATCCTGGTCGGGATTGACGTCAATCCTGGACACGCCATCGCGCAACGGCGCACCGGCGACATACAGCGGACCTTCGATGGTACGCGGCGTGCCACCTGTGATTTCAGCCGCCTTGTCCTCCGCGTCCATGCGGATGTCGAGGTATTTCTCCAGACCGAGACCGGCAGCAAGCAGCGCAGCTTCGCCGTCCTGGCCGAGCTTGTTGAAGTAGTGGACGCCAGCCCAGATTTCGTCGGGCGTCATGTCGAGGTCGTCGATGGCCTTGAACAGGTCGCCCAGCAGGCGATTGACAATCTGCTTTGCGCGAGCACTGCCGTCCTGGCTGCCAACGTTAGTAGCAGCCTTCAGCAGGTCCTGCACTTCCTTCGTATCGAACACTTTGACGCTCATGTCTGCTCCTGAATCTCTATTTTTTGCTGGGGTAACCCCTCGCTTTAGCGCCCGCTTGAATATGCCTGAGAGGTATAATGGGTGCTGAAACAGAGTGTGAATGCAGAATAATGGACGCCGGAAGGCCCCGTCCAACACTGATTTAGTATCGGTCTATATCCACAAGGTATCGAAATGGAACTGCGGCATCTTCGCTATTTCGTCGCCGTAGCCGAGGAACGCAACTTCACGCGCGCGGCACAGCGACTGAACATGGCCCAACCGCCTTTGAGCCGGCAGATACAGCAGCTTGAAGAGATTCTTGAGGTGCAGCTATTCCAGCGCGACTCGCGTCCGTTGAAGCTAACCGAGACGGGTAAGTTCTTCTATGCTCATGCCGTCCAATTGCTGGCCCAAACGTCCGAACTCGAATCAATGACGCGGCGCGTGGGCAACATCGAGCGCAGCCTCTCTGTCGGTTTCGTGGGTTCGACGTTGTACGGAATGCTGCCAAAAATCATCCGGCGCTTCCGCGATGAGAACACTACAGTCGAACTCAGCCTCCATGAGATGTCGACGATGGACCAGATCAGAGCGCTGAAGGACGGTCAGATTGATGTCGGGTTCGGGCGTATCCGGCATGAGGACGCGAACATCCGCCGGGTGATTCTTCGTGAGGAGAAAATGATTGTTGCCCTCCCAGAGGGCCATCCGCTCTCACTAGCCAAGCCCGTCCTCGCTCTGCGCGACCTGGTCAACGAAACCCTGATCATCTTCCCTAAGGCGCCGCGACCCAGTTATGCAGACCAGGTGCTTTCGGCATTCGAAGACCGTGCTCTCAAGCCTCGCCGGATATACGAAGTACGAGAATTGCAGATTGCGCTAGGCCTCGTAGCGGCGGGCGAAGGAATTTCTGTCGTTCCGAGTAGCGTCTACGGCCTGAAGCGGGACGATGTGAGCTACAAGGAACTGGACGACCCTACTCTGGTTTCCCCAATCATCATGAGCACGCGTGCGCTCGACGAGTCGCGCGACCTTCGGGAAATGCTTGAGCTCATCTATCGGTTGTACGAGGAGGAACGGGTACCCTATGCGCCCCGTAACGATTTCGGGCGGTAATACCCGCTATACCCCGGGGGATGGCACTAGACTTTCAGGCCTAGCTTCCACGAGGGCGTTTCACACGCAAGCGCAATGAGTCGATCTCGTCGAGCAGATCGAGGGCTAGCGCGACGCCGGGAGGGTTGATCTGAAAGTCGTGCGCCAGCCGCTGCGCGGTCCGCACGCGCCGCAACACCGCGCCGCTGAAGCGCCACTCCTGCGGCCGCTCGCCCCTGGCCTCAAACACGCCTTCAGACACCCAGAGCGTCAATTCCTCCTCCGATGCCCCGCTCACCCGGCTCAATTCAACCAGGGTGAACTCGACGTTCTCATCGACAATCTGCCCTTGCAAATAGGTCGTCGTACTCGTCTCTTTCACGATGATCACCGATAGAAGTGCGCGCGAGGATTGAAGTTGAACGCCTGCCGCATCGCATCGTAAGCGGCCTTCGCAGCGTCGCTATCCGCCGGTGGCAGCACGATGTTCAGAATCACATACAGATCGCCTGGCGGGTTGCCCGGAATGCCCTTGCCTTTGAGCCGCAAGCGCCTGCCGCCGGCAGAATCCGCCGGCACCGTCATCTCGACCGAACCGTCAGGCGTCGGCACGTTGACCTGCGCGCCGAGGCCAGCTTCCCACGGTGCCACCGGCAACTCGAGCGAAACGTCGCGCCCGTCCACGCGAAAGCGCGGGTGTTCCCGAAAGGCAATTTCCAGGTAGAGGTCGCCGGCAGTTCCGGGCGTAGTACCTGCGGCTCCCTGCCCGGAGAGCCGTAGGTGCTGGCCCGCGCGAATCCCCTTTGGAATGGATACGTCGAGCGTACGCGTTTCCAGCGAAACTTGGCCTTGCGCGTCGATCACCGGCATTTGCAGCGAAATCGAGCGCTGGGCGCCGCGATAGGTGTCTTCGAGGTCGATCAGCACCTTCGCGTGATGGTCTTCGCCGCGCACATCGAAAGGCCGCTGCCGCGGATGCGCGCCACGCGCGCCGCCGAACATCTTCTCGAAGAGATCGTGGAGATCGGCTTGTTCGCCGGCCTCGTCGCCCGCGCCGCGGAATTCGAAGCCTTCGTCCCAGTTCGGCGGCGGCTGAAAGTCCTGGCCGTTGCGCCATTCGCTGCCCATGCGGTCGTAGGCCGCGCGCTTCTCCGGATCCTTGAGCACCTCGTAGGCTTCGCCCAGTTCCTTGAAACGATCTTCGGCGTCGGCGTGCTTGCTGACGTCCGGATGGTACTTGCGCGCGAGTTTCCGATACGAACGTTTGACGTCCTCCTGAGACGCGCTGCGCTCGAGACCCAAGGTCTCGTAATAGTCTTTGTATTTCATACTGGCGGCAGACCCATGAGGAACGGATACGGCAATGCGCATCGATCGCGTGGCAGTCAAGGATTGACTTTATACCAATCCGGATAGGCCGGCAAAATTGCACGTTCCGCATGCGGCTTCAATCCGCCGCAAAATTAACTGCATGCCAGTTGATGTTTCAATCACGACATTGCAAGCTCGGCCGGTGCGAGTATCTCGCGCGACGCTCAAACGGCTGCGCACCCCTAAACCGACAACGTCTTCGACATCTTGAGCTGCACCCAGACCATCCCCTCGCGCAAACCGGCCAACACCGCCTCACGCTCGTTCGGATAAACGCTGCTGTGAGTGAACCCGTGTTTGAACACGCCCTCCGGCGTGTCGTGGCTGAGCTGGATCGAGCAGTCGTAGCCGCCCGATGCCTGATGCGTCTCGACCGACACCGACCAGTCGCTGTCGCGCACGTTACCCGAAATTGTCATGAGCCGTTCCTGATCCTTCGACCGCGCGAAGCCGAACCGCCCAGAAGAAGGCGGTCCGGGCTTCTCGCCGTCAGTTAGCCCACCGTGAGGTTGTCGACTCGCGATTCATTGCTCGCTCCTTGGTGGCATGCAAGGGATTTCAGCCGCGCCGGCTAGGACACCTCGATGATGACTTTCAGCGCATGCGTCTCGGCCGCGCGGCCGAAGGTGTCGTAAGCACCTGCCACATCTTCGAGCTTGAAGCGGTGCGTGATCAGCCGCGCGGGGTCGATGCGGCCCGCGCGTACGGTTTTGAGCAGCATCGGCGTGCTCACGGTATCGACGAGGCGCGTCGTAATCGCGATGTTGCGATCCCACAGTTTTTCGAGGTGCAGATCGGCTTTTACACCGTGCACGCCCACATTCGCGATCACGCCGCCGGGTGCAATGAGCGCCTGGCACAACTCGAACGTAGCCGGTATGCCAACCGCCTCGATCGCGCAGTCGACGCCCGTTTGCTCCGTCAGCTTCATGACAGCGGCAACCGGATCGGCGTGGCCGTTATCGATGCATGCGGTGGCGCCGAAGCGCTTCGCAACTTCAAGACGGTTCGGATCGTGGTCGATCATCACGATCTGCGCCGGCGAATAGAACTGTGCGGTTAGCAGTGCGGCGAGACCGATCGGGCCAGCCCCGACAATCGCCACCGTGCTACCCGGCTGCACCTTGCCGTTCAGCACGCCGCATTCGAAGCCGGTCGGCAGGATGTCCGAGAGCATCACGAGCGCTTCTTCGTCGGCGCCGGCCGGAATCGGATACAGACTCGTCTCGGCGTGGGGAATGCGCACGTACTCGGCCTGGGTGCCGTCGATCTTGTTACCGAGAATCCAGCCGCCGGTGGTGCAATGCGAATAGATGCCGCGCCGGCAGTAGTCGCATTTGCCGCACGACGAGATGCATGAAATCAGCACCCTGTCGCCTGGTTTGAACGCCGACACCCCCGCGCCGACCTCCTGTACGACGCCAACCCCCTCGTGGCCGAGAATGCGTCCCGGCTCACAAGTCGGCACATCGCCCTTCAGAATATGCAGATCGGTACCGCAAATCGTAGTACGTGTCACCTTGACGATCGCGTCGCCAGGTGCGGCGAGCTTGGGAATGGGCCGTTCGTCGAGCGATTTCTTACCGGGACCGTGATACACGAGTGCTTTCATGGGTGCTGCCTCCGTTGATCGAAACGAGCCTGCTGTACCCCTGACTGTAGACTGGCTCACGTAGTACCGGTTGACATGTATCAAGCGATACGTATCGGCGGCCACGCAGCGCAATGACTGAGCTCGGTCAATTTCCGCCTGTAAGGTTTTGATGTCGCGACATTTCACGGGAATGACCGGCCGCAACAAACGAGGCGACGCCCAGCGGTCGCCTCGATAAAAAAGGCGTCGCCGCGACCGCCACTTGATCCAACTCAATCGGAAAGCTGACACGGCGGGTATGTTGAAGCAACGTCCGCCGTGCGCCTCGGAGCGGTCCGACTGCATTCGGATAGCGGCGAATATGAAAAGGAAATCGACGTGCAAAACCCCGACCTGATTCACGCAACAGCACTGCGCGTTGACGCCGACCTCGACGTCCACGATCCTGCAAGCGGCCAGTTCTATCTCGTCGGCGGCGGCATCGCTTCGCTGGCGGCAGCGGCGTTCCTGATCCGCGACGGGCACGTGCGCGGCTGCGACATCACTATTCTGGAAGCGCTCGACAAACCCGGCGGCAGCCTGAACGGCGCGGGCACTGCGGAAGGCGGCTACGTCGTGCGCGGCGGCCGCATGCTCGAAAGCAAGTATCTGTGCACTTATGACCTGTTCTCGTCGATCCCGACGCTGGATGACAGCAAGAGCGTGACGCAGGAGATCTTCGACTGGAACGAGACAATCAGAACCTCATCGAAGTCGCGGCTCGTCAGGAACGGCAAACGCGAAGACACGCCCGCCTACGGGCTCGACGAAGAACATCTGCTGACGCTGGGCCGCCTGTCGATCGAACCCGAAGTGATGCTCGGCAATAGCCGGATTTCAGACCACTTCGATTCGTCCTTCTTCGAGACCAATTTCTGGTTAATGTGGTGCACGACCTTTGCTTTTCAGCCGTGGCACAGCGCGGTCGAACTCCGGCGCTATCTGCTGCGCTTCGCGCATATGTCGGCCGGGTTCAACCAGTTGCACGGCATCATGCGTACGGTCTACAACCAGTACGACTCGATGGTCCGCCCACTGCGCCGCTGGCTGGACAACCACGGCGTAGTGTTCCGGCCGGACACCCGGGTCACGGATCTGCTGTTCGACGAAACCGGTGAGGAAAAGCGGGTGTGCGGCATCGTCTGCGAGAGCGCGCATCTGCGTAGTGAACTGCCGGTGGGGCCGGCGGACAAGGTCATCGTCACGCTCGGCTCCATGACAGCCGCTTCCAGCCTGGGCGCCATGGACCACCCCGCGGCCTTGAGCAGTACCGACGACACCGGCGCCTGGCGCCTCTGGAAATCCATCGCCACGGGCCGCCCCGAGTTCGGCCACCCGTGCGTCTTCGCGGATCACGTCGACGCCTCGAAGTGGCTGTCGTTCACCGTGACCTTGCGCGACCCGACGCTGTTCCGGCTGATCCGCGACCTGACCGGCAATGTGCCGGGCGAAGGTGGCCTGATCACCTTTCCGGAGTCGAGCTGGCTGGCGTCGATCGTGTTGCCGCATCAGCCGCATTTCATCGACCAACCCGCGGACGTGCAGGTGTTGTGGGGCTACGGCTTGCGGGTTGACGAGCCCGGCGATTTCGTCGGCAAGCCGATGCAGGCCTGCACCGGCCGGGAAATCCTGACGGAGATGCTTGGCCATTTGCGGGTGGAGGCGGAGTCTGCCCGAATCCTCGAACACGCTAACTGCATCCCCTGCCTGATGCCATTCATCACGAGCCAGTTCCTGCCGCGCAGCCGTGGCGACCGGCCTGCCGTCGTGCCGGAAGGCTGGCAGAACCTCGCCTTCACCGGGCAGTTCTGCGAACTGCCCAATGACGTCGTGTTCACGGTCGAATACTCGGTGCGCTCGGCGCAGGATGCGGTGTATGCACTGCTCGAACTCGATCTCGCGGCGCCCGATGTCTACAAAGGCCAGCATGATCCCCGGGTTGTCTACAAGGCGTTTTCGACACTGCGGGACCGTTAGTCACTGCCATGCGGCGCGCGGCTGAAGAGACTCGCACGGCGCCGCAGGAGGCAGCGCTGCTCAGACGGCGGTACCTGCACTCGCCGCCAGTTCCACGATATCCGCCGTGATTTCATCCTGGCGGACCTGGCGGTAGCTTTGGGTCAGCGTCTGGAGTGTCTCCTTCACGTTGGCGCGCGCGGCCAGCATGGCACGCACTCGGGCTTCGTTCTCAGCGGCGAACGAGAGCATCAACGCCTCGCACAATTCGACATAGACATAGGCTTCGACCAGTCCGGCCAGCAGGCGGCCCGCAGGCAAGGTGAGCAACGGCGGCTGGCTGCGCCGCGCTATCTGAAAGCGCGAAAAATCAAACGGAATCAGGCGATGCTCGACGATCTCGCTATGGGCCGCGATGCCTGGCACCGCGTGGATGACCGAGACTTCGGTTATCACTCGCCGGTCGAGACGTAGATAAAGCGCGTCGGTAATACGGCTGGCGAGTGCGGGCACATCGTCGGCATGGGAAGCAGCCGGTGAACGCCAGGCAAATGTGAGGCGGCGTTCGTTTGCTGCGATCTCGCCGCGTGTGCCCACGATCAGACACTCGCATGCCGCCGACGCGAGGCGAGACTGTACGCGCTCGAGGATCTGCTCATTGAACGAGCCGACAAAACCCTGCTCCGCGCACAGTGCAATGACAATCTGCGTGCCGTGCTCCGGCGCGCGCGTTGGCACGTCAGCTCCGTGCGCGAGTACGGCGCCGATCGCGGCACCGACTGTCGAAGCCGAAGAGCGGATGCCGGGCAGCCGCCGTTGCGCTTCGCGCGAGCGGGCTGCCGCAATACCGCGCATTGCCCCAATCACGGCGTCGAGTTGCCGGGCAGTGGCACTGCGCGATTCGATTTCGGTGAGTTTGCCGCTCATCGCGCGCTCCCTGTGCCGGACGTGCCGCTAATGCCCGGGGGCGTGAACTGCTGAACAAGTTCGCGAACCGTGGCGACCAGCACGCCCTGTACATCGGCGTCAAACGGTACGGATGGCGAGCGCGCGCGTGCTTTCGCCAGTTCGGACTGCACATGCTGGCTCTGCAGTCGTGCCGCCAGTTGCGTGCGCACCTGGGCAACGATCCCGGCCGGCGCAGCATCGAATACGCCCGCCGACAGGGCGGTGAGCAGCGCGATTTCGTCGATGGTGCGCAGAGCGCTGAAGCGCGGCTGTGCAATCAGCGCGCGGATGCGTTCCCCGCGAGCGATCTTGCCGGCGACACGCGCGTCCGTCAGACCGCCGAAGCGGCTGAACATTTCCAGTTCGAGGAACTGCGCGTAGTCGAGCCGCAGGCGGCCCGACACCTCGCGTAACGCTGGATGCTGCGCCTTTCCGCCGACACGGCTCACGCTTAAGCCCACATCGACAGCCGGCCGCTGGTTCGCGGCGAACAGGCCGGCATCCAGCACAATCTGACCGTCCGTGATCGAAATGAGGTTGGTCGGGATATACGCGGACAGGTTGCCCATGTCGGTTTCCGCAATCGGCAGCGCAGTCAGCGAGCCGCCTCCCAGTTTGGACGACAACTTCGCTGCGCGTTCAAGCAACCGGGCGTGAACATAGAAGATGTCGCCGGGATAGGCCTCGCGCCCCGGCGGTTCGCGCGTCAGAAGCGCCAGCTCCCGATGCGTCGCGGCATGTTTGGTCAGATCGTCAATGACGATTAGCGCGTGCTGTCCACGATCGCGAAAGTACTCGGCAATGGTGAAACCCGCGAACGGTGCGATCCATTGCAGCCCGGGCGCCGATGCCGCGGCGGCGACAACAAAGATGCAGCGCTCGGGGGCGCCGTACTGACGGACGGATTCGATCACCCGCTGCACGGCGGTCGTGCGCTGGCCGATCGCGACATACACGCAGATCATGTCCGACTGCTTCTGATTGACGATGGCATCGATGGCCAGGGCGGTTTTGCCGGTGGCGCGATCACCGATGATCAGTTCCCGCTGCCCACGGCCGATCGCGAACAGCGCGTCGACCAGGAGCACACCGGTTTCGACCGGCTCGCTGACCAGGTCACGCTCGATGATCGCCGGCGCCGGCCGTTCGACTGCCATACGCATTGCCGCCACGATCGGCTCGTCACGGTCGAGCGGCCGCCCGAGCGGGTCGATCACACGCCCGAGCAGCCCTTCTCCGACCGGCACCTCGAGCACGGTGCCGGTGCATGTCACACGCGCGCCCGCTTCGACCGCGGTCCCCTCGTCAAGCAGGACGACGCTAATGAGGTCTGCGTCCAGCGTGTGGGCAAAGCCCGTCGCACCGCTGTCGAAATGCAGCAGTTCATTGAGGGCCGCGTCCGGCAGTCCCGAGACGAACGCGATGCCGTCACCGCACCGCTCGACGCGTCCGAGCGCCTTGGCATGGGGCGTAACAGCCGTGCGGGCCAGCGTGTTGCGCTGCGCCGCGAGCCACGGATCGTCGGCCATGTCAGCTGGGCACATGCTCGCTACCCAGCAGCGCCGCCCTGATCTGCGCGAGATCGGCCCCGAAGTTATTGCGCACCACGGCGTGGGCGGCCCGCAGTTCCAGCCCGGCAATCAGTCGCGCATCGACCTCGATCTCAAGAGACACGGTCCGGTTCAGGCAAGCCGTGAGCACAGCGCGGCAATGCTCCAGCTCCTGCGGACTCAGTGCACGCGGCGCGGCTAGCGTGAGCGCCGCGCCGTTTGCGCCGAGTTGCGCGCGGACCGGCTCGGGAAGTTGTGCAATGGCCTCGGCGAGACCGTCGACGAAGCCGCTCACGCGCACGTTTTCCGGCAGCTTCGCGAGCAGCTTTGCCGCGATGTCGACGGCGAGCTGGGTGGCGCGGACCGCGACGAGTTTGTCCTGCTCGACGCGCGCGGCCTCGGCCTCGGTGTCGGCTGCGACGCGCCGCCTGTCTGCATCGGCTTGCGCGGCGGCCATTAATGCGGCCTTTTCCGCTGCTGCTTCCGCGGCCACCGTTTTCATGGCGTCGCCACGAGCGGCAACAAGCTGCTGCGTCTCGCGAACCGCTGTGTCGCGCTCGAGAACCGCCTGGCGCTTCGCCGCGTCGGCGTCCGCGATCAGCGTCTGCGCCGCCTTCTGTCGCTCGGCGATGATCCCTGCAACCGGGCGGAACAGGAAGCGCGCCAGCAGCCAGATCAGGACCAGCGCATTGATCGTCTGCAGCGCGAGCGTCGACCAGTCGATTCGCATGGCCGCCGCCTATTTCACGAACGGGTTGGCAAACAGCAGGAGCAAGGCGATCACGAGGCAATAGATCGCCATCGTCTCGATCATGGCCAGCCCGACAAAGAGCGTGCGCGACACAGTGCCGGCCGAGTCGGGCTGACGCGCGATGGCGTCCATCGCCGCTGCGACGGCGCGGCCTTCGGCAAGTGCCGGGCCAATCGCGCCGAACGACACGGCAAGCGCCGCGGCGGCGATGCTGACGATTTCAATGAGGTTATTCATGAGGCTTCGCCCTTTTTGACGCTAACGGGATGATGGGTATCGCTGATCGCCGCACCGATGAACACCATCGACAGAACGGCAAAAATATAGGCTTGCACGGCGCCCGTAAGCAGGTCCAATGCCATCAGCGGAATGGGGACCAGCAGCCCGGCGAGCGAAAGAATGATGGCGATCACGAACACCCCGCTCATCACGTTGCCGAACAGGCGCACCACGAGAGAAAACGTCCGCGTGATCTGCTCGACGACGTTGAGCGGAATCATGACCCAGCTCGGCTCGGCAAAAGCAGCGAAGTAGCCCGCCGTGCCACGCGTGCGAATGCCGTAGAAAATCGTCGCACCCAGCACGATCAGGGCGAGCGCGGCATCCGTCTCGATGTGCGCGGTGGGCGGCGTCACACCCGGCACCAGTGCGGACCAGTTGGCGATCAGCACAAAAAGGAACAGCGTGCCGATCAACGCGCGATAGGTGGCGGGACCGGTTTGCATGGTGTCGCGGATCTGCTGATCGATCGTGTCGACCAGCAGTTCCAGCACGGTTTGCACTTTGCCCGGCGTGAGCGAGAGGTTGCGGGTCAGCCAGGCGGACACCGCGGCCATCAGGATGATGATTGCCCAGGTCGCGAGAACGGGCTCGGTGATTGAAAGCGGACCGAGATGCAGCAGCGGCGCGGTAGCGAGCGGCGAAGCGATCATGGTTGACCTCCATGGCGGCGCATCGCGATAGTGCGTGCGAGCAGAAAGCCGGCCATGCCGGCAAGCAGCGCCAATGCGCCGACGTGCGCGAGCATGAACAGCAGCGCACCGGTGAGCGCGAAGCGGGCAAGCTGTAACGCCAGCGCCGCTGCCGCGCGGCCCTCGGCAAACAGCGGCCAGTTCCAGCGCAGCGACATGAAGTGCCACGCGCCGGCCAACGTGCCGAGCGCGAGTCCCATGGACAACTGGGCGATCAACGGCAGCGGACTAATCATCGCGCCCCCGTTGCTGACGGTGCATCCATTTCCATGCCGACCAGAAACCGATCGCGGCGCCGATCATCAGCAGCGGTGCCGAAAAGAACACGCGCGTGCCGAAGGTCCGGTCCAGCCAGTGTCCGAGCGCGAGTCCCATCAGCGTCGGCAGGACAATGGCCCACCCCAGGATGCCAATCTGGCCCAGCCTGCTACCCAGCGACGGCTCCGGTTCAGCGCGTCCGCGCGAATCGAGCTCGGCGGCCTGGCGGGCCGCGCCGGCCATCCTGTCGTCAGGCGGTTTGCGCTGGTCGATCTGGTGTGGATTCATCGTGGGTTGGCTCCCATACCCGGTCCGTCGGTGCCGTCGACGCCCGGGCGCGGACGCAGATAGCGCAACATCTGACGCACGGCGCGCGCATGCAGTTGCAATTGCTCGACACGGGCACGCCGCGCCGCATCGTCCTCCTCGGCGTGGCGGCTGCGGACCCCCGCTTCCAGACTTTCCAGCGAATCGCCGGAGATTGCTTCGCGGCAAGCGATGGATATCTGGACGCCGCGCGATACCAGCAGGACGCCGCCATCCACTGCGCAATAGCGCGCCGTACCGTCCGCGCAGGTCCAGCGGACTACCGACGGCGTCAGCAGCGTCACGAAATCGGCATGTCCGGCGCGGATGCCGAACGAGCCGCTTTCGTCTTCCGCGCGCAGGGAGACGATCTCGACAGCGTCGAACCACACCCGCAACGGTGTCGCCACAGTCAGCGTCAAAGGCGCGGCGCTCATTGCACCGGCTCCGTGCCGTGCGCCGCCACGTCCTGCGAGGCGGCAGCCTCTTCCTTGCGACGGCCTTCGTCGAGCGCGCCGATCATGTATAGCGAGCTTTCCTGCCATGTATCGCACTCGCCGGCGAGAATCGCCTTGCAGCCGGCGATCGTGTCGGCGACTGGCACGGAACGGCCTGCTTCGCCCGTGAAGGCTTCGGTCACGGCAAACGGCTGGGTCAGGAAGCGCTGCAGGCGTCGCGCACGTCCCACGAGGGCGCGGTCTTCAGCGCCCAGTTCCTCGATACCGAGCAAGGAAATAACGTCCTGCAGCTCGCGGTAGTGCTCGATGATCCGGCGCACCTCGGTCGCGACCGCTGCGTGTTCCTCGCCGACCACGAGCGGATCGAGCAGGATCGACGACGACGCGATCGGATCGATGGCGGGATACATGCCTTCGGCGGCCATCGAACGGGACAGCACGACCATGCTGTCGATATGTGCGGCGATCGCGGTGACGGCGGGATCGGTGAAATCGTCGGCCGGCACATACACGGCCTCGATGGCCGTGACCGACACATTGCCGACCGACACGATGCGCTCCTGCAGACTCGCGACTTCGCTCGCCAGCGTAGGCTGGTAGCCGACTCGCGAAGGCATGCGCCCCAGCAGGCCCGACACCTCGGCGCCCGCCTGCACGAAGCGAAACACGTTATCCATCAGCAGCAGCACGTTTTGGCGGCGTTCGTCGCGGAAATACTCGGCGATCGTCAATGCCGTAAACGGCACGCGCCAGCGTGCGCCCGGCGGCTCGTTCATCTGCCCGTACACCAGCACCGTGCGCGCCAGCACGCCCGACGTGCGCATGTCGAGCAGCATCTCGTGGCCTTCGCGCGAGCGTTCGCCTACGCCGGCGAACACTGAGATTCCCTGATAGCGCTCTACCATCGCATGGATCAGTTCCATGACCAGCACGGTCTTGCCGACCCCCGCACCGCCGAACATCGCCGCCTTGCCACCCTGGGCGAGCGGCGCAAGCAGGTCGATTACCTTGATGCCCGTCGAAAACAGCGTCGTGGTGCCGGTCTGCGTGGCGAGCGGTGGCGCGGCACGATGAATCGGACGGCGCGCGATCTGCGCGGGGAGCGCCACGCCGTCGTCGCGGGTCGCGCCCGTGACGTCGAGCAGCCTGCCGAGCACCGCCTCGCCGACCGGCGCCTCGACGGGACCGCCGCAGGCCCGCACGCGCGCGCCGCGCCGCAATCCCGCCGTCGATTGCAGCGCCAGCGCGCGCACCATGGTTTCGCTCAGATGCGCCTGCACTTCGGCCAGCACCGGCGCGAGATCGTCCGGCAGGATGACGAGCGCGTCGTCGATGGCCGGAAGCTGATCACCCGCGAACCTGACGTCGACGACGGCACCCCGCACAGCAACAACACAGCCGTCGCCTACGGCCGGCAGGCTTGCTGGTGACGGTGCTGTTGAATGAGTCGACATATCGAGGATTCCTGCGGCCGCTTTTTTGATAGTCGCACGATACCGGCGCAATCGATCGATAAAGTGACTTCCATCAAACGTATGAGAAATGACGTCTCGCGATATCTGATGGGCAGGCCGACTACGCCCCGCCCATCGTCTCGAAGCCTCGACGAATCAGCACGCCCATTCGAGACTCCGGGATTTGGCGAGGTGCCGCTTAAGTCCACTGACAAAAGCCGAAAGCGCGGTGTGTGCGCCGTGATGAACCTCGCTCGCCGTGACTTTGCATTCGCGCAGTGCTTGCCACGAGCATAGGTGGGGTTGGGCGCGTTCTCATGATCCATGTCAAGCGATGAACTTGAGCGTCATTAGCACGCCATGACGTGTAGGAAATTCCCGACAAACGCGCAGGACACCCTACGCGAGGCTCAGCCGCATCGCCGTCGCCGCACCCAGATGACGTGTCGCGCGCCGCTGCGCCGTTGATCTGAATCAATGCCGGCGACTACCCGCCCCCTAGACTCACATCACGCGTTCATGCGCCACTCATCCATTTCTGGAGCGTTGCAATGACCTACAAGAGCATCGTCGTTCACCTGGATACGAGTCAGCGCGCGCATCCCAGGCTCGAACTCGCCCTGCGGCTCGCCAAGCAGTTCGACGCCCATCTGACCGGCGTGTTTGCCGTGTTCACGCCCGATCCGCGCTCGCTCTATGTGATGGCCGGAACCGCCGAATACTACGGTACGCACGAACAGCTGCGGGCGGAACGCCGGGGCGCGCTCGAACGGCTCTTTCATGCGGAACTGAGTCGTGCGGAAGTTGCTGGCGAGTGGATCGCCGTCGACGCCCCGGCTAACCTCGCCGTGCCGCATCGCGGCCGATGCGCCGATCTGATCATCGCCAGCCAGGACGACCCGCACGATTCGGAATCGTACGTCGGCGACTTTTTTCCTGAAAACCTGATCATGTCCGCAGGCCGGCCGGTGTTGCTGGTGCCGTACGCCAGCAGCGTCACGTCGCCCGGTACGCACGTGATGGTCGGTTGGGACGGTAGCCGCGAAGCCACCCGCGCGGTGCACGACGCGCTGCCGTTCATGCGCGTGGCGAAGACCACCACGGTCGTCACCGTCAACGGTACGCGGGGCGAATCGCGCCCGCGCATTCCGGGCGCGGATATCGCCACGCTCATCGCCCGGCACGGCGTCAACGTCGAGGTCAAAGATATCGAGGCCGGCAGCGGCGCGTCGATCGGCGACGCGTTGTTGTCGCAGGCATCCGCGATCGGCGCGGATCTGCTCGTGACGGGTGCTTACGGGCACGCCCGCTGGCAGGAACTGGTGATGGGCGGCGCGACCCGCACGATCCTCAAATCGATGACCGTGCCGGTACTGATGTCGCACTGATCTGACAATTCAGGAATTGCGCGAAAAAAGCCCTCGTGCAATTTAAAGCGCCCAGTTGTCGGGGCGCTTCTTTTTTTGACGCCACCGGCGCGCCGGTTCGCAGCTCAGGATGCGCTTGATACGGATCAAGTGCTGACAGCTCGCTGTCCGTCAACATTCGTGCACGGCGTGGCTTCCATGGTGAGTTGGCTGCATACTGACACGATCCGTGCAAACCGCGCACAATGGCCAACGCACGCGTCGTTCCGGCTGGCCGCAAGTAACAAAAATCACGGTGATGTTTCCCGATCCGCACCGCGTCTGCACCGTCAGCCCGCGTGGCGGATTGCCCACCATCCAATGAGGCGCACATGCCCTTTCGCGGTGAGACGCCCTTCGCTAAAAAATGGCCTTTGCCCATGCGGGTTGTCCCGCCTGAGCGGCGCCCCGCGCTTGTCGCGGCAGTCGCATTTGCTGTCGTTCTTGTGGCTGCGCTCGGTGCGTGGCGCTGGGTCGGCGAGCAGTCATTGCGCGCTGCCAACAGCCGCTTTGATCAGAATACGGCGCATATCACCGCTGATCTGCAGCGCGAGTTCACCACCGGCGAATCGCTGCTGCGCGGCGCGCGCGGCTTGCTCTCCGCCGCGCCGGCAGCCGATGCCGATGCCTGGCGCCGCTATGTCGCGCAACTCGATCTGGACGAAACGTCGTCCGTGGTGCGTGCGCTTGGCTATGCGGAAATTGACGCCGCCGGTGTTGCCCGCCTGACGGGCAGCACCGGTAACCGGGCCGGGCAAGCCGCCGCGCCGCAACCGGTCGCGCCGGTTACCCAGATGGCGCCGGCCACCGCCGATGCGATGCCAGTCGACTACGACCTGGCTAGCACTCCCGCGAGCCGTACGGCGTTGCTGCACGCCATCGATACAGGGGCAAGCGCGCTCGACGCGGACGCAGCGCCGTTCGGCGATATCGGCTCGAGCCCCCACCCTCGTCTTTACCTCTATTTACCGATGTATTCGGACGCCGGCTTGCCGTCGACGCCACAAGCGCGCCGTGCGGGCATCAAGCGGCTGCTGGTAGCGGCGCTGGACACCGGCCGTGTATTCGATAACGCCCTCGCCCGGCAACGGCGCATTGATCTGCAGGTATTCAGCGGAACCCCTGCCACGCTGCTTTATTCGTCCGCCGCGGCAGACGACGACCTGGCGGAGACGGCGCCTGTGATCCGTAAAACCGATACCTTGCGCATCGGCGGTGTACCTATCACGCTGTCCTACACAGCGAGCGGTCGCTATCTGCGCGCCGAGGACGGATTTGCAGAAACCACGGTGCTGATCGCCGGCGTTGCGGCAGCATGCCTGTTCAGCGCCATGGCGTTCCTGATCGCCAGCAGGCGCCGCGCCGGATCTGCCGCGACGAGCGAGGCGCGCAGCCAGTCGAGCGTGAACGAGGCACGCATGATGGGCATCATCCGGTCGTCGATGGAAGCCATCATTACCGTCGACGAACGGCAGAACATCGTCATCTTCAATCCAATGGCAGAAAGGGTTTTTGGATGCACCGCAATGGAAGCGGTCGGCGCCTCGCTCTCGCGCTTCATTCCCGAGCGCTTTCGCGCGGGACACGAGCGGCATGTCGAACAGTTCGGCGTGACCGGTGTTTCCGACCGGCAGATGGGCAAGCAGCGTGTGCTGTTCGGCTTACGGAGCAATGGCGAAGAATTTCCTATCGAAGCGTCGATCTCGCAGATCCGCGACGGTGATGGCAAGCTGTATACGGTCATGCTGCGCGACATCACTGAACGGGTAAAAGCGGAAAATGCGCAGCGGCAATCGCGCGAGGAACTACGCGAACTCTCGGCGAATCTGCAAAACGTTCGCGAGGAAGAAAAAACCCGCATCGCACGCGAGCTGCACGACGACCTTGGGCAGCAGTTGACCGCCCTCAAGATGGACATTTCGTCTGTCGAACACGAGCTTGAAAACACGGCTGAGCCGAGTCTGCTGCAGCAACTGCGTGCGATGCGTCGGCTGATCGATGCGACAGTCGCGTCGGTGCGCCGGATCGCTGCCGATCTGCGCCCGGTCATGCTCGACGATCTCGGTCTGATTCCGGCGATCGAATGGCTCGCCAATGACTTTACAAACCGCTACGGCATTGATGTGGAGCGCCGGATCGAAGCCGGCGACACCCGCTTTACGCCGACGGGCGCGACGACGCTATTTCGTATCGTGCAGGAAGCGCTGACCAATGTCGCCCGGCATGCGGAAGCGACGCTCGTCACGCTGACGGTGCGCGTCGAAAGGGGCGTTTGTGTATTGCAAATCGCGGACAACGGCCGTGGTGCGAACCGCTCGCCCGCCTCCGGCGAGAAATCGTTTGGCCTGCTCGGTATCCGCGAGCGTGCGCACATGCTGGGCGGCACCGTCGAAATCCACACGTCCAATGACAAGGGCTTTGCACTGACCGTTACCTTTCCGGTACTGGCGGTGCAACAGCAGGAGATGCAAACATGATTCGAGTGCTGATCGCTGACGACCACACGTTGGTGCGCGATGGCCTGCGGCATATCCTGCAAGGCGCAAGCGGTTTCGAGGTCGTCGGCGAGGCCAATGACGGCGTCAGCACAATTGCGCTGACCCGCGCCAACGCTGCCGACGTGCTCGTGCTCGATCTGTCGATGCCCGGCCGAAACGGCGTCGAACTGATCAAGCAGATCAAGGACGAAAAGCCGGCACTGCGGATCCTCGTGCTCACCATGCATGCAGAGCAGCAGTACGCGGTACGCGCTTTCAAGGCGGGCGCATCCGGGTATCTAACCAAGGAAAGTGCCAGCGCAGAACTGGTCGCCGCGGTCACCAAAGTTGCATCTGGGGGCGTCTATGTGAGTCTCGCGATGGCCGAACGTTTTGCACAGAGCCTGGGCGAGCCCGCCGACACGTTGCCCCATCAGCGCCTGTCCGACCGTGAGTTCGATGTATTCCGCCGCATCGCCGCGGGCCAGACCCTCACCGAAATCGCCACCGAGCTGTGTGTCAGCAGCAAGACGGTGAGTACCTATAAAACGCGCATCCTCGAAAAAATGCAGATGCCGCACGAAGCTGCGCTGGTGCGTTACGCGCTGCGCCACAAACTGCTTGGGGAAGACGACGAAATCTAGATCTGGATCCCGGGCGGCGCATAGGCCGCCGGGCTAGATTCAATCGTCACATCAATCCGCCGATCGCGCGGCTGCCTCCAGCTTCGCATTTGCCGTGTGTAGGAAATCCCCTACACACCTTCGCGCTCGCCTACCCGAAGTTCGTTCGCCGCCGATTTTATTTTGAGACGGCGCGGCCGATACTTCGAGCCATGAACTCAAGCCCGTCCCAGCAAGCACTGCGCGTTTTCCTCGTTGAAGACACGATCCCGATCAGACAACGGATGGCGGCGCGCTTCGGCGCAATTGACGGTGTCGAGATTGTCGGCGAAGCCGAGGAAGCAGGCACCGCGCTCGCCGGTATCGACGGCACCGGAGCCGACGTCGTGGTCGTGGATTTTCGCCTGACCGGCGGCACCGGTATGGAACTGCTGCATAGCCTCGGGCGGAGCACGTCGCCGGTAATCACAATCGTGCTGACGAATCATTCAGGCGCGTGGTTCAGACAGGCGTGCCTCGCGGCCGGCGCGCAGTACTTCTTCGACAAGACGAGCGAATTCGATCTTGCATGCAACACGATCAAGCGGATTGTCCACGAGCGTTGCGCACGTGGCCTCAATTACACAGGAGCACATCATGTCTGACGTTGCCGAATATGCTGAGATCATGCCGCTGCAACGTGCCCCACTGCCGGCGTCAGGCCATTCCGCGCTCGCATCGTCACCCTCGGGCCGCCCCGCCGCGCGCTGCTCGAGCTGCTCGCTGCGCGCGATCTGCATGCCACAAGGTTTGACACCGGCCGAACTGGAGCGCATGGAGTCGCTGATGTGCGTTTCGCGCACGATCAAGCATGGTGAATCGCTATACCGCGCCAACGATGCGTTCCATAGTATCTATGCGGTCCGCGCCGGTTCGTTCAAGACCATCGTCATGCATCGCGACGGTCGCGAACAGGTCACCGGCTTTCATCTGCCCGGCGATTCGCTCGGCCTCGACGGCGTATGTTCAGGCAAGCACAGCTGCGACGCGATCGCCACCGAGGACAGCAACGTTTGCATCATCCCGTTTCATCTGCTCGAAGTCATGTGCCGCGAGGTGAAGGTGGTGCAGCAGCACGTCCATCGTCTGATGGGCGGCGAGATCGTTCGCGAGGCGACAATTATGATGCTGCTTGGCACGATGTCCGCCGACCAGCGGGTCGCCGCCTTCCTGTTGAACCTGTCAGGAAGGCTCAAGACACGCGGCTACTCGCCGGCGGAATTCAATTTGCGCATGACGCGCGAGGAGATCGGCAGCTACCTCGGGATGAAACTCGAAACCGTCAGCCGCATGTTTTCGAAGTTTCAGAAAGACGGTTTGGTCGATACGCGTGGCAAGCAGATCACGATTCTTGACCTCGAAGGCCTCGCGCGCGTGTAGTCCCAGACACGGGACGCACCTTTTCTCGCACCTTCGTTTCAGCAGATTGCGGATCGTTATCGCGACGTGCCAAACGCCAGCGTAATGCTCGAGCACAAGCTGCGACTCGGCGGGAAAGCCCACCGGGGCGACATGGCAATGCCGCTGCCGGCGGATCGCGGCGGCCGTTGACACCCGAAGATGCTCACACGTTGATCCAGTGGGTTTTGAGTCAATAGCCCCCCAGTTTGTATGCACATGTTCGTGAAATCTACGGAGAACCTCATGCGCCTCACCATCCACCTCGACACGTTCGATCGTGTCAATCCGATGGCATTTGCCATCCTGTGGCTCGACAATAAAACACGTCAATGGTCGCGCGAGGGTCATATGGGGCTTGATCTGCCCGAATGGGGCGCGTTGCACGTCGATTGCGGCAACACGCTCGTCTGCGGGCCGCACGATTTGACGCCCTGCTGCGTACTGGAAGGGCTCGACCTGAATGCTACGTCCGGACCATTCGAGGGCGAAACCGGACGCGCACAATGGTGCTCCGATGCGGGCAGATCGCTGAAGACGGGCCATTGGCATGTGCAATGTGTCGACAACGAGAACACCGAGCCGGAAGACGGCATCTTCGCAGCCGACGACAACGCGTGAACGTTGTCGACACTGCCACCAGTATGAGGTGCTACTGTGGGAATGACTGCCAATCTTGACGGCGCGCGTCACGCGTATGGACTGTGCTTCGTGCGTGCGCCCTGGGCCTATTTCACGCGTTTGAAGCTCGACCAGCAATGGGGCGACGGTTGGGAACGCGCGCCTTATGAGCAACTCGCCGGCGCCCCTTATACCGACGGTCCCGAGCAGATCCTGACTGTCGCCTTCGATGGTCCGCTGTATACGCCCGATCTCGGCTACGACGGCAAGGAACGCAGCGTCAACGAAATCAATCGCGGCGAGATGCCCTGGCTGCGTACACAAAATTTTGTCGGCAATGCACCGATTCATATCATGGCGGGCGTCACACTCGAATCATTTGTGGAGCAGGTCGAACTCGCGGGTGGTCACGTCTTTGCGCCGCTCGGCTGGGGCGCTTTGCGGCTCGAACCAGGTGAGCGCGCGGCGTCATCAGATTCGCCGGCTCCCGCATCTAACACGGTCAAAGCCTGAAGCGGTCAACACGCACAAACCGCGACTATCCACATCATTCCGGCTCACCGCACGCTATCCCAGCCCCCTCGCCGGAGGTATTGCGATTGATTTGCATCAAGCGCCGGCCGCTCTCCCCTCATTCATTCCCTTGATGTGTATCAACCGCACGATCGGCCGAGCGGTCATAGTCAACCTACACGCACGCACCCGCACCACGGCCATCAAGAGCCTTCCTTCAGGCGACTCGCCGTTTCAGGCGTCGTCTTATCCTTGACTTTCATGTGAGGAGACATTGGATGTCTACCATCGAGCTAAATCAACTCAACACTACGGTGCCGCAGATCCCCGCGCTCCAGCACGCAAGCATCGACGGCATGGAGGCTTACCATGCGCTCGTGGCCGAGGCCGAACGCGATCACGAAGCCTTCTGGGCGCGCCTTGCCAGAGAGCATCTCGAGTGGCGCCGACCATTCACGAAAGTGCTCAACGATACCAACGCACCCTTCTATCAATGGTTTGAAGACGGTGAGCTGAACGCTTCGTACAACTGTCTCGATCGCAACCTGGCGAACGGACTCGCCGATAAAACGGCCATCGTGTTCGAGGCGGACGACGGCAAAGTCACGCGCATCACTTACCAGGCGCTCTATCACCGCGTGTGCAGACTCGCCAACGCACTGCGTGCGCGCGGCGTGAAGAAAGGCGACCGGGTGGTGATTTACATGCCGATGTCGGTGGAAGGCGTCGCCGCCATGCTGGCGTGTGCACGCATCGGCGCGCCGCATTCCGTCGTGTTTGGCGGTTTTTCCGCCAAATCCCTGCATGAACGGATGGTCGACGTCGGCGCGGTGGCCGTGATTACGGCCGACGAACAGGCGCGCGGCGGCAAGACACTGCCACTCAAGACGATCGTCGACGAAGCCCTTGCGATGGGCGGCGCCGAAGCCGTTAAGACGGTCGTCATCTATCGGCGTACCGGGGGCCGGATCCCCTGGGTCGCGGGACGCGACGCGTGGCTGCACGAGCTCGAACGAAACCAGCCTGAGACCTGTGAGCCGGAATGGGTCGGCGCCGAACATCCGCTATTCGTGCTGTACACATCAGGGTCGACCGGCGTGCCCAAGGGCGTTCAGCACAGCACCGCCGGTTATCTGCTGTGGGCGGCCGTGACGATGAAGTGGACCTTCGACATCAAGCCGGCCGATGTCTTCTGGTGTACCGCCGACATCGGCTGGATCACCGGTCACACGTATATCTGCTATGGCCCTACCGCCGTCGGCGCAACCCAGGTGATCTTCGAAGGCGTGCCCACCTATCCGAATGCAGGCCGCTTCTGGGACATGATCCAGCGCCATCAGGTCAGCATCTTCTACACCGCGCCGACCGCCATCCGGTCTCTCATCAAGAGCGCCGACGCTAACACCGCTGTGCATCCACGCAGCTTCGATCTGAGCAGCTTGCGCATTCTCGGCACGGTCGGCGAGCCGATCAACCCAAGCGCATGGAACTGGTACGCCGAACATGTCGGCGGTGGCCGCTGTCCGGTGCTCGACACGTTCTGGCAGACCGAGACAGGCGGCCACATGATCTCACCGTTGCCGGGCGCCACCCCGCTCGTGGCGGGATCGTGCACGCTGCCGATGCCTGGCATCGATGCGGCGATCGTCGATGAAACCGGCCATGAAGTGGCCAACGGACAAGGCGGCGTGCTCGTCATTCGCAAGCCGTGGCCGTCGATGATCCGCACCATCTGGGGCAATCCTGAGCGCTTTCGCAACGGCTATTACCCGGACGAACTCGGCGGCAAGCTGTACCTCGCGGGTGACGGTGCGATTCGCGACCGGAACACAGGCTATTTCACGATCACGGGTCGTATCGACGACGTGCTGAACGTGTCCGGCCACCGCATGGGCACGATGGAAATCGAGTCGGCGCTGGCGGCCAATCCGCTCGTCGCCGAGGCCGCGGTCGTCGGGCGTCCGGATGAAACGTTCGGAGAAGCCATCGTCGCCTTCATCGTTCTGAAAGCGGCGCGGCCCACCGGCGCTGAGGCAAAGCGCGTAGCGGACGAGTTGCGCGCGTGGGTCGGCAAGGAAATCGGTCCGATAGCGAAACCGAAAGACATCCGTTTCGGCGACGCAATGCCCAAGACGCGCTCCGGCAAGGTCGTGCGCCGCCTGTTGCGTTCAGTCGCGAAAGGCGAGGCGATTTCACAGGACACGTCGACCGTCGAGAATCCCGCCGTGATTTCCCAGTTCGCGGATTCGATCTGAGCGGTCCGGTGGTCCGGCGGTCCGGCATTCAATTGCAATGCGACCTTTGCGCGGCGCCGGTCTTCACGACAGTCGCGCAATCTACGTCTACTAATGTTTGCATGAGGAATTCATCATGAATATCAAAGCCCCTAATCCCGCTTCCCTCGGCCTCGCCGGTTTCGCGTTGACGACCTGGTTGCTCAGCATGATCAACGCCGGCTGGTTCAGCGGCGACTCGATGGGCATGGTGCTAGCCGTCGCTTTCGCTTATGGCGGCACCGCGCAGATGCTAGCCGGACTCATGGAAATACCGCGCGGCAATGCGTTCGGCGCAACGGCCTTTCTGAGCTATGGTGCGTTCTGGTGGTCGTTCGCCCTCTTCGTACTGTTCCTGCACGGCACCGTGCCCGCGGCGTTCATCGGCTGGTATCTGTTCCTGTGGGGCACGTTCACGCTTTATATGTGGGTCGCGACATGGCGTGCGCCACGCGCGTTGCAACTGGTGTTTCTGTCTTTGTGGATCACTTTCTTCGTGCTTGCAGCGAGCGAATGGACCGGTCTTGTGTGGTTGCACCACGCCGGCGGTTACCTCGGTCTGGTGACAGCGGTGCTGGCTTTCTACCTGTCGGCGGCTGAAATCATCAACGAAACACATGGGCGCATGGTGCTGCCGGTGGGTAGCGTCGGTCGGAAACTCGACGTGAGCGTGACGGTCACCGAGGGACTCCGCGGCGCCTGAAAGCAAGCGGCGGCATCGCGCCGCCGTTCACACGGATTAAATTTCGGCATGCCGATCGACTATCTTCGACGCTCCGGCTCATTGCCGCTCGGAATGACTCGCAAGATGCTCGACCATGCGCCGGGCAGCCGGCTGCAGCGCCTCCAGGTCGCGGAAGCACACCACGAACTGGCGGAGCGCCCACGAGTCCGTCAGCGGAATCGTCTCGACGTCGAAAATGCGTTTATAAGCCTCCCCCACCTCGAGCGGCACAACGCTGATGCCGAGCTTGGCGGCGGCCACCCGAAACGCGGCATCGAGGTTGGACACGATCACGCGATACGACACCCGCTGCCCCACTTTGGCCGCCGCGCGCTGCAACATCGCATGGACCGCGGTTGAGGGCGGCATGCCGACGTGGTCATGCTCGAGCGTCTGCTCAAAGCACACTGACTTCAATCCGGCCAGCGGATGCCCGGGATACACGGCGAGCGCCAGCTGGTCCTGACGATATGGCAAATGTTGCAGGCCCTCAAGGTCCGCGCTGTCCCAGCAGACACCGACTGAGGCCGCCCCCTCCCGCAGTTGGCGGACAAGGTCGACGGAAAGGCGCTCCTCCACATCCACCCGAATGTTCTGGTTATCCGGTTCGCGCATGAAGGATGCAATGTCGTCCAGCAGTACTTCAGCGATCGCCGACGCCGTCGCGCATACGCTGACGCTGCCTCTCAGACCGCTGCCGAAGGCCGCGACATCGCTCGCGATCCGGTCCATCGTGAACAGGACATTGCGCGCATGCTCCAATAGAGACAGCCCCGCCGGCGTCGGCTGGACACCGCGGCGAGAGCGCGTCAGCAGAGGAACGCCGAGGTCGGTCTCCAGTTGAGCGATCCGCTTGCTGATCGCAGACGGCTCGATGTGTTCTTCCTCAGCCGCGCGGCCCATGTTGCGGTGCTCACAGACGGCCACGTAGAGCCGCAGCGTCTTGAGATCGATGTCCCGCATTCTTGTCTCCTCACCCGTCCTTTAGTTTCCAGATCGGAATCTCACCCGTTCCAAAATACCTCTTTATGGCAAACGTGGAAAGTCTAAAGTGAAACCATCGCCAGCACACATGACTGGCAGGTATTCAGGAGACACACATGTCCTCGTTCCCCTCGAACGTCGTCATTCGCGAAGTCGGTCTGCGGGACGGCCTCCAGAGCATTCAGACCATGCTTCCGACAGAACGCAAGATCGAATGGATCGGCGACGCCTATGCCGCCGGACAGCGCGAAATCGAAGTCGGCTCGTACGTCCCCGCCAAACTCCTGCCGCAACTCGCGGATACCGCCGAGCTGGTCGCCTATGCGAAAACCCTGCCCGGTCTTCTCGTTTCGGTGCTCGTGCCGAACCTCAAAGGCGCCGAACGCGCAATCGAGTCGCAAGCCGATCTGATGCTGGTGCCGCTGTCCGCCAGCCATGCGCACAGCCTCGCCAACCTGCGCAAGACCCCGGACGAAGTAATCGCCGAAGTCGCGCGCATTCGCGCTGCACGTGACAGCGCCGGTTCGAAGACGCTGATTGAAGGCGGCATCGGTACCGCGTTCGGCTGCACGATCCAGGGCGCCGTCGACCAGGCCGCAGTACTGCGCTGCATGCAAGGGCTGCTCGATGCGGGCGCGGATCGCGTCAGCATCGCAGACACGGTCGGTTATGGCGGCCCTGCCGCCGTGCGCGAACTGTTCGGCAAGGCCCGTGCGCTCGCCGGCGAAAAATTCTGGTGCGGTCATTTCCACGACACGCGCGGCCTTGCTCTCGCCAATGTCTTCGCCGCGCTGGAAACCGGCGTGGCCCGCTTCGACGCCACGCTCGCCGGCATCGGCGGCTGCCCGCATGCACCGGGCGCGAGCGGTAACGCGTCGAGCGAAGACCTCGCGTTCATGCTCGCCGATATGGGCATCGCCACCGGCATCGATATTCCTCGCCTGCTTCTTCTGCGGGAAAAAGTCGCGCAATGGCTTTCCAGCGAAACGCTTCACGGCGCCTTGTGGCTTTCGGGTTTGCCGAAAACCTTCGCGCACGCTTCGACCGCAACACTCAACGCCTGAGGCCGCTATGAATACCCCGAATCCGCTTCCCCTCGAAGGCGTGCGCGTCATCGAGTTCACGCATATGGTCATGGGCCCGACCTGCGGCATGATCCTCGCCGATCTAGGTGCCGAAGTCATCAAGATCGAGCCGCCGGGCGGCGACAAGACGCGCAAGCTGCCGGGTCTCGGCATCGGCTTTTTCCGCTCATTCAATCGCAACAAGAAGAGCGTGGTACTCGACATCAATACCCCCGACGGGCACGCGGCCGCTGTCGAACTGATTGGCCAGTGCGATGTGATGCTGGAAAATTTCCGGCCGGGCCTGATGACGAAGCTAGGTCTCGACCATAAAACGTTGTCGAAGATTTATCCGAAGCTGATCTACGTCTCGCACAAAGGCTTTCTGCCTGGCCCGTACGAAAAGCGCCTTGCACTCGATGAAGTCGTGCAGATGATGGGCGGTCTTTCCTATATGACGGGACCGGTCGGCCGTCCACTGCGCGCGGGCACCTCGGTCAACGACATCATGGGCGGCATGTTTGGCGCCATCGGCGTGCTCGCGGCACTACGCGAGCGCGACACGACCGGCCGCGGGCAGGAAGTGCAAAGCGCGCTGTTCGAGAACTGCGTATTCCTGAGCGGGCAGCACATGCAGCAATACGCGATGACAAACGAACCGCCGCCGCCGATGCCTTCTCGCGTCTCGGCATGGAGCGTCTACGACGTCTTCACGTTAGCCGACGACGAGCAGCTTTTCATCGGCGCCGTAAGCGACAAGCAGTTCATCACGTTGTGCGACCTGCTCGAGCGGCCCGATCTCGCCGCAGAACCGCAGTTCGCCAACAACGCGCTGCGTGTTGCATTGCGACCCGAACTGCTGATCCGGCTCGGTGAAATCCTCAAGCATCACCGTGCCGACGAGCTCTCGCCAAAACTCGAAGCCGCCGGTATTCCTTACGCGCCGATCGTACGCCCCGACCAGTTGCTCGACGACCCGCATCTGAAAGCAAGCGGTGGCCTGGCGCAAATGGACACCGAGGACGGCATGACGCAGGTCGTGCTGCTGCCGCTGCTGATGGGCGGACGCCGGCCTGGCGTACGTCAGGCGCTGGCCCGTGTCGGCGAGCATACGCAGGAAATTCTTGCTCGCCTGACCGGCCGTGCGGCTGCCTGATGCGCGTCGTGCGGAACTGTATCGCGGTGAACTTCGCCATGTCGGCTGAGCTCAGCGCTGAGATCAACGTTTTCCTGAATTGCGGAGCATGTGATGGCTGATCTATTTGAGAACCCAATGGGCCTGATGGGATTCGAGTTCGTCGAATTCGCCTCACCCACTCCCAATACGCTGGAACCCGTGTTCGAGAAGCTGGGTTTTACGCTGGTTGCACGTCATCGGTCGAAAGACGTCGTGCTGTACCGGCAAGGCGACATCAACTTCATCGTCAACCGCGAGCCAAAAAGTCCGGCGGCGTATTTTGCTGCCGAACATGGCCCGTCCGCCTGTGGCCTTGCGTTCCGCGTGAAAGACTCGCACAAGGCCTACGACCGCGCTCTTGAACTTGGCGCCCAGCCGGTTGAGATGGCCACCGGCCCGATGGAATTGCGATTGCCCGCGATCAAGGGCATCGGCGGTGCGCCGCTCTATCTCATCGACCGTTTCGAAGACGGCAAATCGATCTATGACATCGACTTCGAGTTTGTCGACGGTGTGGATCGTCACCCGGCCGGTCACGGCCTGAAGCTGGTCGACCATCTGACGCACAACGTCTATCGCGGCCGCATGTCGTTCTGGGCGAACTTTTACGAGCGCCTGTTCAACTTCCGTGAAATTCGCTACTTCGATATCTCCGGCGAATATACGGGTCTGACGTCGAAAGCGATGACAGCGCCCGACGGCAAAATCCGCATCCCGCTGAACGAAGAATCGTCGAAAGGCGCAGGGCAAATCGAAGAATTCCTGATGAAGTTCAACGGCGAAGGCATCCAGCACGTCGCGCTGTTGAGCGACGACCTGCTGGCGACGATCGACAGCCTTGCCATGGCCGGCGTGCCGCTCATGACGGCACCGGGCGAAACCTACTACGAGATGCTCGAAGAGCGTCTTCCTGGGCACGGCCAACCGGTGGCGGAACTGCAGACACGCGGCATCCTGCTCGACGGTAATACCTCGGGAGAGCAGCCTCGCCTCCTGCTGCAGATTTTCTCGGACACGCTGCTTGGCCCGGTGTTCTTCGAATTCATTCAACGCAAGGGCGACGACGGATTCGGCGAAGGTAATTTCAAGGCGCTGTTCCAGTCGATCGAACGCGATCAGGTTCGTCGTGGAGTGCTAGCCAAAGAATAGTTCGTGAAATCGCCGGTATGCCTCAAACGGAATCCGGCGAATTAAATCCCGTCAGGCTTTCATAAGACAAATCGGCCGCGGGACACATCAAGGAGACAATCATGCAACGCGTCATCACTACGGATATTCCGCCGCTCGCGTCATCCGATACCCGAGTGCAAGCACGTACCGCCGCAGTGCTTTCGGCGCGGATGGACCGCCTGCCCGCTACAGGCTATATCTGGATGCTGGTATTCCTCATATCCCTCGGCGGCTTCTTCGAAGTCTATGACCTGATCTTCACGGGATATATCGCACCGGGCATGGCGAAGAGCGGCCTGCTGAAAACCACCACTTCAGCATTCTTCGGCTTTCAGGGGATCGCAGGGTTCATCGCAGCGACGTTTGCCGGTCTCTTTGTCGGCACGTTCTGTTTCGGTTGGCTGCCTGACCGTTACGGGCGCCGTTCCGTATTCACCTTCTCGCTACTCTGGTATTCCATCGGCTCCGCCATCATGGCCTTCCAGACCACGCCCGAAGGCGTGATCCTGTGGCGCCTCATCACCGGCATCGGCGTGGGGATTGAGATCGTCACGATCGACAGCTACGTCACCGAGATCGTCCCTCAGCATATGCGCGGCCGGGCGATGGCCTTCAACCAGATGGTCATGTTCGCCGCCGCGCCGGTGGCCGCCATCCTGTCTTACTGGCTGGTGCCCACGACCGTTTTCGGCATCGACGGCTGGCGTTGCGTTGTGCTGGTGGGTTCGATCGGTGCCGTGCTCGTATGGGTGATTCGCCGCGCCGTGCCGGAAAGCCCGCGCTGGCTCGCGTCGCATGGCCGCGAAGAGAAAGCTGAACGCATTGTCGAGAAGATGGAAGCGAAGGCTGTGAAGCAACTGGGCCGGCCGCTGCTGCCGCCTGCGCCTGCTGTCGAACTGCCGGCTCACCGCCGCGCGTCGCTCGCCGAGCTGCTGCAGCCGCCCTATCGCTCCCGCCTGATCATGCTGGTCGTTTTCAACTTCTGCCAGGCGATCGGCTACTACGGCTTTGCTAACTGGGTGCCGACGCTGTTGATCGGGCAAGGCATCACGGTGACGAAGAGCCTGCTGTACTCGTTCGTGATTGCGATTGCCCTTCCCGTCGGGCCCATGATCACCATGCTGTATGCGGACAAGGTGCAGCGCAAATGGCTGATCGTCGGCGCCGCCGTGGCGGTGATCATCTTCGGGCTGATGTTCGGTCAGATGAAATCGGCCGGACCGTTGATCGTGCTGGGCGTATTGATCAGCCTTGCCGGCCAGACGATCTCGGTGTGCTACCACGCCTATCAGTCGGAGCTGTTCCCGACCGCGGTCCGTTGCCGCGCCAACGGGATCGTGTATTCGGCCAGCCGCGTAGGCGCGATGATGTCGGGCTTCATCATTGCCTTCCTGCTGCGCGACTTCGGCGTGGCCGGGGTGTTTACCGGCATCACGGGATGCATGGCGGTGGTGATGATCTCGATTGGTGCGTTCGGCCCAAAGACCAACGGACTGCGACTCGAAGAAATCAACCACTGAACGCTTCCGGCATCCAAGGAGCTGGCAGACGTTGCCGGCTGCGCGGCGAGTCGATCGCCTGATGGCTTTGCCGTAACGCCGGTACGCACGATGTCCGACTGCCGGGATTCCTGGAACCTGCTTTGACGGGCCGCAGGTTTGATGCCGCAATACCCCCGCCGCCTTGATACGCCGGGCAGATTCATTCTCCGAAAAGTGGTTACCTAAAATTAGTCAAAATCGGTTATTTCCTAAGGCCAGTTGAACCCCTAATCTTCACTCACCGAACCACTGAGTGGGTCCAACCCGTCAAGGAGTGAATCATGGAACAACGTCTCGACTTCTACAAAGCCAATCCCGCCGCCATCAAGGCGTTAGTCGGCGTCGAAGAGCGCATCGGCAAATCGGCCCTCGAAAAATCACTGACCGAGCTGGTCCGCCTGCGCGCGTCCCAGATCAACGGCTGCGCTTTCTGCGTCGATATGCACACCACCGACGCCCGCAAAGGCGGCGAATCCGAGCGGCGGCTGGCCACCGTCGTGGTGTGGCGTGAAACGCCCTTCTTCACCGACCGTGAACGCGCCGCGCTCGAATGGACCGAAGCGCTCACGCTGGTGTCGCAAGAACACGTACCCGACACCGTGTGGCAAACGGTACGCCCGCACTTCAGCGACGAGGAACTGGTCGACCTGACGCTGCTGATCTCCGCCATCAATGCGTGGAACCGCTTTGCGATCGCGTTTCGCAAGATGCCGTCCTGAGGGCACCGTAGCCGTGCTCCTGCGAACCATTTCCGCATAAACCCTGAAGGAATGAACCCATGAAAATCATGCACGTCGACGCGAGCGCCAAACGCGAGCGATCCAACTCGCGCGCGCTAAGCCGGTATTTTCTGGAGCGCCTGCGTGAGGAAGGTGTGGATATCGAGGTCGATTACCTCGACGTCACGGTCGATACGCCGCCGCATGTGAACGAAGCATTCGCCATCGCGACCTACACACCGTTGCACGAGCGCACACCCGCCATGAAAGCGACGCTGGCGGCATCGGATGCGCTGTGCAAGCGCCTCCTCGAAGCCGACGCGTTGGTCTTTGCCATGCCCATGTACAACTGGTCGATGCCGTCCGCGTTCAAGGCGTTCGTCGACAGCATCACGCGTACCGGGCTGACCTATGTGAACACGGAAGACGGGCGCATAGAAGGCCAGCTTGCGCGGCAGAAGGTGATTTTCATCACGAGTCGCGGTGCTGACTTGCGCGCCGGCACGCCCTACGCGTCGATGGATGCGTTGACGCCAGCGCTCAAGGCTGCTTTCGGATTTCTCGGCGTGGCGGATCCATCTTTCGTCGACGCGCAGCCGCTGCAGTTTTCAGACCAGGCCGCGCGGATCGAAGCGCTCGAACGCGCGCGCACCGAACTCGCCGCGCTGGCGGCGCACTGGGCCAACCCGGCTAACCCCGCGTCGGCCTCAGCTTTGGAACTGAACAACGATGCCATGGCATTGAGCCAGGAGTAATCGCATGAAAATTCGTACGCTTATCGCGTCAGCAGCGCTCGCCGGTCTCTCCGTAGCGGGAACCTCCCAAACCGTATTCGCTGCCGATACTGCCGCTGCACGGGAGACGATTACGCCCGCGTTCACTGAGGCGATCGCCAACGTGCCGGGCAAAACGATGACGGCACTTGTCGTCGACTATGCACCCGGAGGCAAGTCGCCATGGCATCGGCACGGACAGGCCTTTGTGGTCGGCTATGTTCTGTCGGGGGCGATCCGCAGCCGTGTCAACGACGGCGAGGCGCGTGTCTTTCACGCGGGCGAATATTGGACCGAGAAGCCCGGCGCGCATCATAGGGTCAGCGAAAACGCGAGCGATACGGAACCCGCGAAGCTGCTGGCCATTTTTGTGGCGGACACGAAAGATAAGAACCTGGTCACGTTCGACAAGCAGTGAGCACGTAACGTCAGATGCAGGTGGTTCATGCGCTTCCCGCGTGGACTGCCCGCGGTGGCTTCGCCGTCAAGGCAGCCATGAGCATGGTTCACTCTGATCGACGACACGGCTTCGGTGGTTAGTTTCCCCGTCCCTCTAGAACGTCGGATGACATTCGAAACTCACTTCCGATGCATGCGCGGTCATCGTCTGCACGCCGCTCACCGTTTCCGTCGTGACACTGCTCTGCATGCCGCGCCGCTCGCAGTAGTCGCGCGCCTCGCTGACTGCGTGTTCGTGCGCGCGAGCCCAGGCCAGCCGGCCGCCGGTCGCGCTCGCCGCTACCGTGTAAGTGCCGGGTTTGTCGGTGGCGACAACGTCGGTCGCCGATGCGCATCCCACCAGGCTCGCGCACGCGGCCATCGCCGCGACGAGCGCACGCGCCCGGCCGACCAGTGGGCTTCGGCGCTGCTGCGCTACGGATGCCCGCTCCTGATCGAGCATCTGATCTGAAACATGGTTGGACATATTCACCTACATTTTTAACCGTTTTACTAATCTCGAAATTATGCGCAATCAGGCGCGCCAGATCAGCCTCGTCATCTGAAAACACTGTTGCATACGAACGAATAATCGGCGGCGGGCCGTGCCTGGGCGGGACTTCGCAAGTCCGCGGCGTGATGGACGCACAGCGTGATCCCGTCGGGTTGAGGCAGGTTTCCACGGCCTTTCTCTACCATGCAATGTCTGCATTCTTCTCATAAAAACAATGCACTAGCTTTATCCCGCCAGTTGACTTGAAATTAGCACGGCCATTCGATTTTTGCCGCGACCGGACGGGGTCGATGAACCCCGCCCGCACTCGCCCCGCAGCAAGGCTGTGCAATCAAGTCCGCAACAGGCGGATATAAAAAGAGGAGACATGCATGCGTTTTATCAATCATGGCGTTTGCGGAGCCACGCTGATTCTTGCCGCCGGTGGCGCCGCGGCCGCCGAGTCGAGCGTGACCTTGTACGGCGTCGTCGATGCGAACATCCAGTATCTGGACAACGGCGGCGTCCATTCGTATGCCGAAAAGAGTGGCGGCTCGACCGGCTCCCTGTTTGGCCTGAAGGGCACCGAAGACCTGGGCGGCGGCCTGAAGGCGCAGTTCAACGTCGAAACGGGCTTTAACGTGAACAACGGCGGATTGTTCGCCGACACCTCGGCGCTCTTCTATCGTCAGGCATGGGTCGGTCTGAGCGACGCCCAATACGGTTCATTGACCATGGGACGCCAGTACGATCCGAGCTTCCGGGTGATCTATCCGTCCGATCCGTTTCGCGCGAACGAAGTGCTGTCGCCATTTTCGGCCACCGTCCTCGCAGTTGATCGGAACACGCTGTCGACGCAGTACGATTCCGGCCGCGCCAGCAATTCGATCATGTATGCATCGCCGGATTTGAAAGGCCTGAAGTTCTACGGCATGTATGCGTTCGCCGCCACGGTGAGCCAGCCCGTGCCGGCCACGACGGGCAACATGCTGAACGTCGCGGCCACTTACTCGGGCTACGGTTTCTACGCGGGTCTTGCGTACGTGAACCAGCATCCGGGACAGGAAACGATTGCCGGCCTGCCCGCTTCGCTGAGCTTGCTGGGCACCGAGCACTTTATCGGCGCCCTCGCTTACCGGATCGGCATCGTGAACTTCCAGTTCAACTATTCGTACAACCGCGCGCAGGATCCGGCGGCAGGCTCGCTGGCCGCGCATCTGGGCACCGGGCATTCACTGAGCATTGCGGAGTTGGGCGCGACGATCCAGGCCACCCCGGCCGACGTAATCGCGATTGCCGGCGTTCAGCGCAACGTGCGCGGCGCGCATGACAATACGCCGGGCCTCGAACTGGGCGTAGACCATTTGATATCCCAACGTACGAGTCTGTACATGCGGGCGGGTTACATGAAGAACAACGGCACAGCCACGGTGAGCTGGCCGGGCGTGACCGTGACCGCGCCCGGAACCAAGCAGATTCTTGCGACGGTGGGTATGACGCATCGGTTCTAAGGCGAACCGCTGCCGCCGGGTGGCGCGGGAGCCTCGCCTGGCGGCGGGCGCTCCCGAAGAATCCCGCGCGAACCATTGCTATCGCCGTGACGATGCGCTTTGCGATGAACGCGCCCTCGCGCTGGCGCCGCGTGTTCGAGTTAATTCTGCCAGCATGAGAATGGCGGCCCAGCCATGGCAAAACACTTTCAGATTCGCCCTCCACCGACTAGTCTGTAACCACATCAATCAACTAACCGGACGCTGAACCGGAGGAGACGTCGATGGATATCGAAGCACGCACCATAACGCGCGTGACGGTTCGGCTCGTGCCGTTCCTGATCGTCTGTTATTTCATTGCCTATCTCGACCGGGTCAACGTCGGCTTTGCTGCACTGCAGATGAACAAGGCGCTTGGCCTGTCCGCCAGCGCATTCGGCTTCGGTGCAGGCATCTTCTTCATTGCGTATTTTTTCTTCGAAGTCCCGTCCAATCTTCTGCTCGAAAAATTCGGCGCGCGACGCTGGATTGCCCGGATCATGTTCACATGGGGGATCCTCGCCGGCGCGATGGCCTACATTCCGGACATCGCCCGCTTCACCGGCTTCTCGCCCGCGCACGTGTTTTACGGCTTGCGCATCCTGCTGGGCGTGGCCGAAGCGGGTTTCTTCCCCGGCATCATCTTCCTGCTGACGCTGTGGTTTCCCGCCGCCTATCGCGCCCGTGTGGTCGGCTATTTCATGGCGGCCATTCCGCTGTCCACGGTGATCGGCGGCCCGATTTCCGGCGCCCTCCTGTCAATGGACGGACACGGCGGGCTGGCCGGCTGGCAGTGGGTCTATCTGATCGAGGCGCTGCCCGCGCTGCTGCTCGCGTTCGCCGTGCTGTTCTATCTGACCGACAAACCGGCGGACGCCACCTGGCTTGCCGATGACGAACGCGACTGGCTAGTCGCCCGTCAGGCTCAGGAACGCGAGCATCGCGAGGCCGTGCATATCTTCAGCGTGAAGGAAGCGCTGTTCAATCCGCGCGTGCTCGCCGTCGCGCTCATCTATTTCGGTGCGAACGCAACCAACTATGGCCTGAGTTTCTTTCTGCCGCAGATCGTCAAGTCCTTCGGTCTCACCAACCTGCAGACCGGTTTCGTGACGTCGTTGCCTTACATCGTCGGCGTGATCAGCATGATCTTTTGGGGCCGCCATTCAGACCGCAAGCTCGAACGCAAATGGCACGTGGCGATCGCATTGCTGGTCGCGGCCGGCGGCATCGCGGCGGCGGCTGGGCTCGACAATCCGGTGGGGAAGATGATCGCGCTGTCGATTGCCGGCTTCGGCATCTTCGGCTGCCTGCCGGTGATCTGGACCTTGCCGGCCGCGTTCCTGTCGGGCGCGGCGGCGGCGGGCGGCATCGCCGCCGTCAATTCCCTCGGCAATCTGGCGGGATTCTTCGGGCCTTACGCGATGGGCTGGATCAAGGACAGCACCGGTGGCTTCGGCGCCGGCCTGCTTTGTTTGTCAGGTGCGGGACTCGTCGGGGTGGCGGCCGTGCTTCTGCTGCATCACGACACGTCGCTCGAGGCATCGTGCAGCCGTCCGAATCCCGGCGAGGCAGGACGAGCGAAGGTGGCGAGGTCCTAGTGACACCTCGCCTGGCAGCGTAACTCGGGACCATTTGCCTGCCCGCTCAGCGCCCGCTTGATGCGTGGCCGTGGCCGCCCGGAAGAACGCCGCGCGGCCTTACCGCGTCCTACGTGGCCGTGGCCACTGGCCAGACCGCCGCGCGGAGTAAACCACGCGGCGCAACGTGATTAGCCTCAGGGCGATGCGCTGACGCTCGCCGACGCACCCAGGGGCGGGCGTGCCGCGCTGCCGCCTGCGTCTGGCGACACCATGTCGTCCGGCGTAGGCGTCGGCGCCAAGGCCGGTTCGCCGCTGCCATGCGCCTCACCGTCAACTGCCGCGTTCGCTGCCCCGCTCGCCGGCACAGGCGCCTGAAGAAGCGGCGGCTGCGCCGGGAGCGGCTTTGGTTCGACATCCGCAGTGGACGCAGATGCAGATGCCGGCGCAGGCGCCGCAACAGCAGGCGCGTGTCGCGCGGTATTGCGCGTGACAACCGGTGCCTCAGTTTTCGCGGGCGACGCTGCAAACAGATGCTGGAACCACTCGCGCAGCCGGCCCGAGCGTTCCGCAAACCAACCCGGCTCCTGGTCGGTCGCGAACCTGATGCGGCTGTCGACCAGCTTCGCGCGTTGCGCACGCTGGAAAAAGTCGCCGACGATCGGCAACGCGCTGTGCGCTCCCTGGCCCCAATAGTCGCTGCGTAAGGTCACCCGACTGTCGTTGAAGCCGACCCACGCCCCTGCCACAAGCTGCGGCTGGATCAGAATGAACCAGCCGTCCGCGTTACCTTGCGTGGTGCCCGTCTTGCCCGCGACATCGCCGCGAACGCCGAAGCGGCTGCGAATGCTCGAACCCGTGCCTCGGCTCACCACATCGCGCATCACATCGACGAGCGTGCGGGCGGCGTCGACCGGCAACTCCTGTTTGGGCGACGCCGGCGCGAAGTCGGCCAGCACCTCGCCGTTGCGATCTTCGATACGCGTGACCATCACCGGCTCCACGTAACCGCCGAGGTTGGCGATCGTGCCGTAGGCCGACACCATCTCCTTCAGCGTGACCGGGCTCGTGCCAAGCGCGAGTGACGGCACCGGGTCGAGTTCGCTGTCGCGCACGCCCATGGCGCGGGCCAGTTTCGCGACCTTGTTCGGACCGACCGTTTCCATCAACTGGGCGGTGATCCGGTTGCGGGAATAAGCGAGGCCGTCGCGCAGGCTGATGGCGCGCTCGCTCGGCTCATCCTCGTCGCTCGGACGCCAGACTTCGCCGCCGGCCAGCGGAATTTCGACGGGCTTGTCGATAAAGGTGTCGCTGGGTTTGGCGCCATCTTCGAAGGCCGCGGCGTAGACGAACGGCTTGAAGGTCGAACCCGGTTGACGCCGCGCCTGCTGGACATGGTCGAACGGGTCCTGGCTGAAGTCGCGGCTCCCGACCCAGGCTTTGATCTGGCCATTACGGGGATCCATCGCGAGAAAGTCCGCCTGCACGCGGGTTTTGGACTCGCACACCGACTGCACCAGGTCGCGGTCGGACGAGACGCGTTTCAGCGCGTCGTCGTCCGTCAGGCCGGCGTCTTTCGCGGCGCGATAGTCGGGCGTTTCACGCAGGAAAGTCTGCAGCAGGTCGCGGCCGCTCGCACAACCCGCACGCGTGCCCCACGCCGCGTTGGCAATGCCCTGCAACTGGTTGCCCTGCAAGGTCACGGCCTGAGTGGCCATGGTCTGCAAGTGTGAATCGATGGTGGTGCGCACCACCAGTCCGTCGGAATAGATGTTGTAGTCGTTGCGATCAGCCCATGCCGCGAGCCACTTGCGCAGTTGCTGCGCAAAATGCGGCGCGGGTCCGGGCGGCTCGGTTTGCCGCTCGAAATCGATGCGCAAGGGACGGCGCGTGAGCGTCGCGTAGGCCGCGGGCGTGAGCTTGTCGTACTTGACCATTTGCGCCAGCACCGTGTTGCGCCGCTGCAGGGCGCGTTCGGGGTTGAGCACCGGGTTGTAGTAGCTATTGCCTTTGAGCATGCCGGTGAGCGTCGCGCTTTCCAGCACGTTCAGATCGCCGGCCGATTTGTCGAAATAGGTTCGCGCCGCCATCTCGATGCCATAGGCGTTGTAGAGGAACGGCACCGTGTTGAGGTAGGTCTCGAGGATCTCGTCCTTGGTGTAGAGCGCTTCAATCTTGAAGGCTGTGATCGCCTCCTTGATCTTGCGGGTCAGCGTGGGGGCGCGGCCGATCTCGTCCGGATAAAGATTGCGGGCGAGTTGCTGCGTGATGGTCGAGCCCCCCTGGCGGTCGCCGGAGAACGTGTGCAGCGCGGCCGATGCCGTGCGGCGCCAATCCAGCCCGAAATGCTGGTAGAAGCGGTGATCTTCCGTGGCGATCAGCGCGTTCACCACGTTCGGCGAGATGTCCTTGAGTTTCACCCACTCACGGTTCGAGGGCTTGAATTCGGCCAGCAGTTTGCCGTCCGCCGAGAGAATCTGCGCCGGCTGCTCGATTTTCGCCTTGCGAATGTCGCCGATGCTGGGCGTAAACGGGATCAGGATCAGCACATACACGACGAAGAGCGCCGGGATCGCAGCGCAAGCCCATGCCACGCCGCGGCGCGTGGGATGGCGCAGGTGCCAAAGGGCCTGGGCGATGAGCGGGTTCGCCAGGGTTAGCCCTTTTTCAAGGGTCTCCAGGAATGAGGGGATCAGCTTCACACTTGCTTACCGTCTGCTTGAAAAGGCTGAATCCTACCAAGATGCTGAGCGACGGCCGATTTTTGCGCCGCGGTAGGCAACCCAAACCGCCGCTCGCAGGCAAAAACCCAACCCCACTATAATGTCGGCAATTCTGACAAGAGGTGCTTCATGATCATCAAACCGCGCGTGCGTGGCTTCATCTGTGTATCGACCCATCCGGTTGGCTGCGAAGCCAACGTCAAAGAACAGATCGAATACGTCAAGGCACGCGGCCCTATCGCCAATGGCCCGAAAAAAGTGCTCGTGATCGGCGCTTCCACGGGCTACGGCCTCGCCGCGCGCATCAGCGCCGCGTTCGGCTCGGACGCGGCCACGCTCGGCGTGTTCTTCGAGCGCGCCGGCAGCGAGACCAAAGCCGGCACCGCGGGCTGGTACAACACCGCCGCCTTCGAGAAATTTGCTACAGAAAAAGGTCTGTACGCGACCAGCATCAACGGTGACGCTTTCTCCGATGAAGTCAAGCAACGCACGATTGAGGTCATCAAGCGCGATCTCGGTCAGGTCGACCTGGTGGTCTACAGCCTCGCCGCGCCCAAGCGTACGCATCCGAAAACCGGTGAAGTTTTCAGCTCGACCCTGAAGCCAATCGGCAAGGCCGTCAATCTGCGCGGCATCGACACCGACAAGGAAGTCGTCAAGGAAACCGTGCTCGAACCCGCCACGCAAGCCGAAATCGACAACACCGTCGCGGTGATGGGCGGCGAAGACTGGCAGATGTGGATCGACGCCCTGCTCGACGCCGGCGTGCTCGCCGACGGCGCGAAGACGACCGCATTCACCTATCTCGGCGAAAAGATTACACACGACATCTACTGGAACGGCTCGATCGGCGCGGCCAAGAAAGATCTCGACCAGAAGGTGCTCGGTATCCGCGAGAAACTCGCGGCCAAGGGCGGCGATGCCCGCGTCTCGGTGCTCAAGGCTGTCGTCACGCAGGCTAGCTCCGCGATCCCGATGATGCCGCTGTACCTGTCGCTGCTCTTCAAGGTCATGAAGGAAAAAGGCACGCACGAAGGCTGTATCGAGCAGGTCTACGGACTCTACAAAGACAGCATGTACGGCACAGCGCCGCACATCGATGAAGAAGGCCGTCTGCGCGCCGACTACAAGGAACTTGATCCTGAAGTGCAAGCCCGCGTCCAGGAACTCTGGACTCAGGTGACTAACGACAATATTTACGAACTCACCGACTTCAGCGGCTACAAGACCGACTTCCTGCGTCTCTTCGGATTCGAGATCGCCGGCGTGGATTATGAAGCCGACGTCAACCCGGACGTGCAGATTCCCAACCTCGTGCAACTCTGAGCGTTCGCGGGGCCCTTGCGGCCCCGCCTTTTGCCTGTTCCGTCCATGGTGCGTCAGCGGGCCCCGCAAGGGTCGCGACCACTACAAGGACTCGCCGCTCACCCCCCTCGACAGCGCCACGTAGCCATCTACGGCGCGCATCACACGCACTTCTAGCGCCGCGGCGTCGCGTTCCTCGCGCTCGCCCGCGTCATCGACCATGCCGCGCACGATCGCCAGCAAATCGTGCGCAACCAGACTCGCATCTTCCAGATCCGGCGCTTCGGGCTTGTCGGTCAGCGCCCTCAAAAGCGCCGCATGAATGACGTCGGCCACCCGCTGGTGGCGCTCGCCAAGCGGCAATCTGCGTTCCTCGAAATCGATGATGCGGGCCAACTCCGGCCTGCGCATCTGATGCGCGACCGCCGCGCGCACCATCGCGAGCACGCAGCCACGCGAACTCTCCACCAAGCTCGCCGATTCGATGTCGGCCACCAGCTGCGCGGTTTCGCGCTCGATCAGCGCAACCGTCAACGCATCGCGATTCGGAAAATATTGATAGAGCGAACCGATACTGACGCCGGCACGCTCCGCGACCGCGTTGGTCGTGTACGCAGCGAGACCGTGTGTCTCCAGAATGCGAGCCGCCGCTTCGAGCACGGTTTCGACGGTTTGCGCCGAACGCCGCTGAACGGGCGACTTACGGGGCTTCAGACGTTGTGCAGCGGTCGATTTGGACATGGCCGAAACGCGAGTTTTAAATGTGAGCGATCGCTCGTATTCTAAACCTGTTTCGCGAAACCTCATCAGCCACTCATCATTCAACTGGAATCGAACAACATGACTGCATCTGTGAAAGAACCTGTATTGACCGTATTCATGCTCGTCAAAACGACGCCCGAATGGCTCGCCTTTTCTGTCGACGAACGGTTTCGCCTGCTGCGCGAACACGTCGAGCCGATCCTCAAGACCCACGCCGACGAGGTCAGCATGCGTTTCTACGACGTCGAGTTCTATTCGGCGCGCGTGACGGATATCTGGGTGTGGCACGCGACGAGCCATCACGCATATGAATTGGTGGTCGAAGCGCTCCGTGAGACACCGTTCTGGGACCGCTTCTTCGAAGTCGTCGAGATTCTGCCGGGCGTGGAGAACGCCTTTGCCAGGAACTACAACCGGGAAGCGCTCTCGGCGTCCTGAACCGCACGGCGTAGTGAACGAACGCCCCGGCGCGCTTCATCTGAACCGCTGCCGGTCTGTTCGTTAGAGCACGCACGATCCACACAACCGGTGTAGCGTCGGCCGACGGACCGATGCCACACCGTCCGGAAACCGGTTGTTCCTAACAACGTGGAGACACTCGATGAAATCCCTGCTCGTTCTTGCCGTCATGATGCTGCCTGCTCTCGCCGCGATGGCGCAGACCACCGGTTCGACGGCATTTCCCGACGATGCCGCAGCGACCCCGGATCAGCAGGGAAACGCCGCCTGAAGCGTGCGCAGAATCGCGAGACCGATTGGAAAGTCGTCTGAAAGACCCGGATGGTTGGCGAAAAACCGATCGAGCAGCGGATAGACGTTCTGGTTACCGATGGCGAGGTTTTCCGGCGGGCAGAACAGGGGCGGACGCTTCTTCGACACCAGATCGCCGTTTGCCCACCCCAGCGCGTTGATCGTGCCCGTGATGTATGCCGCGTAGACCGAGTTGTTGTCGGTATGAGCCCAGAGCTTGTATTGCGAGGCCGTCATCTCGGCGCTTGCATTGAGAGTGAAACAGGCCGTCAGCAAGGCCAGCGCAAATTTCGATACCCGCATCTTTAAACCTTCAATCTGTGTCGCAAAAGCGGCCATTGTAGGCGAGTCGGGTGGTGGTACGCAGAAGTACCCGGCAATCAGGAATCCGTAAACATTGCGCGAATATTTTTGTAAGTGTTCCAGCGCGGTGCAAATCCCTTATGTCGGAGTCACTTCGGCTGAAGTCACTGCGGCCGGAGTCACCGCGCTCACTTTCACGAATCACGCAGGCAGCAAGTATGCTGCTTACGGCGTGCCGTTGCGACAGTACTCCACATAGCCCGCGCGCGGAGCGAGGCGCTCCATATAAGCGGTCAGCGCCGGAAAGTGACCGTGTTGCAATGGCGTTTCGAACCAGCGGTTGATCGAAAGCGCGATCGGAATATCCGCCAGCGAGAACGACGGCCCGGCGATGAAGGCACCTGTCTTCTCCAGTTGCCTGTCGACGATTGCAATATGCGTTGCCCAGTTCGCGCACGACAGATCGATCTGCTGCCGGTCCTGATGAGCCGGCGAGTGCCGGACCAGCGCAAGAAACGCGTAGCTCCATGCCCGGTTCAGCTCGCTCGCCTGCCAGTCGATCCATTGATCGCACTTCGCACGCTCGCAAGGATCGCTCGGATAGAGAAACTCGCCGTCATAGCGGCCGGCCAGGTAACGGATGATCGAGTTGGATTCCCACAGCACGAACTCGCCGTCCCTGATCACCGGAACCATGGCGTTCGGGTTCAAAGCGACGAATTCGGGCACGTTGGTCGTCCTGAATCCGGAACCCCAGTCCTCCCGTTCAAACGGCAAGTCGAGTTCAGCACATGCCCACAGTACTTTGCGGACGTTGATGGATGAGGCTTTGCCTAGTATCTGAAGCATGGGATCGCGGCCGCTCGCTCAATGGCTATGGATAATCTCACCGGGAATCCGGCTCGAATCGTAGCGTATCGATCGCGCGATAAAGCGGACATAGACACTTTGCACGTTGCGCGCAGGGCCGCCGTCAACAATGCCTTTTTTGCTGCTTTATCGGCTAAGCGCTCTGGCACTCACTGCGATGAAAAAGCCATGAACGCCGCGCTGACTGTGCCAAACCCCTTCGCTCACAGTCAGCCGGTGTCGCCACAGACGGTCAGTTAAACCGATTCAAAACCCGTCAGCACATTCACCGCATTCACCCCAATCGCCGCGACCGCGTAGCCGCCCTCCATCACGAACAGAGTCGGCTTCCCCACTCGTCCGATCGCCTCGCCGATGCGCAGATAGTCAGCGCTGCGCAGCTTGAACTGCGAAATCGGGTCTTCTTCGAAAGTATCGACACCGAGCGACACCACCAGCGCATCCGGCGCGTAATCAGCGACACGCGCGCAAGCCGCGTCGAGCGCTACCGTATAGTCCGCCCACGCCGTACCCGGTTGCAGCGGGAAATTCGCGTTGTAGCCGAGGCCGGCCCCCGTGCCGGTTTCGTCGGCGTGCCCGAGAAAGAACGGATACTCGGTGCGCGGGTCGCCATGCAGAGAAGCGAACAAGACGTCCGAACGGTGATAGAAAATGCTCTGCGTGCCATTGCCGTGGTGATAGTCGACGTCGAGAATCGCCACGCGTTTCGCGCCTGCGTCGAGCAATGACTGCGCCGCCACCGCCGCGTTGTTGATATAGCAGTAGCCACCCATATAGTCCGCCGCGGCGTGATGCCCAGGCGGCCGGCACAACGAGAACGCGCTGCGCGCGCCCTCCCTCACGTGGCGTGCGCCAGTGAGCGCGACATCCACTGAATCGCTCACGGCAGTCCAGGTGCCCGCGGTAATCGGCACACCGGCATCCATCGAATAGTAGCCAAGCTTGCCGTCGATATCTTCCGGCACGCGGTCCTGCCGCATGCCGCGCACCGGCCACACGAGCGGCAGCGCATCGTGCTTACGGCCGAGCGCGCTCCATTCGTCCCACGCGCTGCCAAGAAACGCGATGAAGCCCTTGTCGTGAATCCGGTGTACCGGATCGAGCCCGAACGATGCGGGCGCAATCACTTCGCCGAGTTTCGTTTCGCGCACCTGTTCCAGCACGAAATCGGCGCGGCTCGGCATCTCGAAGCAAGGCTTCATTTCGCCGTCGATCAATTCAGCATGGCCATGGTGCAGCCGGTGCCGATCGCTATACACAGTCAACATGCAATGTCTCCTCAGGATGCTTGCTGCTCGAATCCGTCACTCAACCCGCCGACGCCGGTCACACTCGTGGAGCCGATGCTCAAAATGCACCCTCCTGGGTACGGTGTTCGCCATCGCTCGTCGCGAGAATGCCGTAGCAGGCCGGACGCCGGTCGCGAAACACGCCCCATGCATGGCGTGCCGCGGCGACCGCATCCAGATCGAAACGATGAAGCAGGATCGCGGGCTCGTCGCGCCCCGCTTTCTGTACCTGCTCGCCATACTGGTCGGCGATGAACGATGAGCCGTAATAGCGCTGCGGGAAGTCGCGGCCTTGCTCGCGGCCCGTGCGGTTCGCGGCGATCAGCGGTACGAGGTTCGCGCCTGCGTGACCCTGCATCACGCGCTGCCAGTGCGCGCTGCTGTCGAGCGAGGGGTCTTGCGGTTCGCTGCCGATCGCGGTCGGATAGAACAGCAGTTCGGCGCCGAGAAGCGCCATCGCGCGGGCCGTCTCCGGGAACCACTGGTCCCAACAGATACCGACGCCGAGTATGCCGTAACGCGTCGGCCAGACACGGAAACCCGTGTCGCCGGGCGTGAAGTAGTACTTCTCGCTGTAGCCTGGGCCGTCGGGGATATGGGTTTTGCGGTAGCGGCCGAGCACGCTGCCATCGGCGTCGATCATCGCCACCGTGTTGTAGAAGACGTTGCCGGCCCGTTCGAAGAAACTGATCGGCAGGACCACGTTCAAGTCTGCCGCGACGCGGCTAAAGCGCGTGATCGCGGGATGGCCCTCGTACGGCAGCGCATGGCGGAAGTGCTTCGCGTCCTGTTCGGTGCAAAAGTACGGTAGCTCGAAAAGCTCAGGCAACAGAATCACCTGTGCGCCCTGTGCCGCCGCTTCGCGCACCAGGCGCTCGGCTTCGGCGAGATTCGCCGCTCGGTCCCATCCCGGCACGGCCAACTGGATTGCCGCCACACTGACTGCTCGCATCTCGTGTCTCCCCTGTATTCGTCTGGGAAAATTCTGCCCGAGGTGCGCGGATGAGCGAGAACGGAGAAGCGGTCATCGAGGGGATAAATGTGGCCAATCTGGCCGGCGCGACATGACGTTGCGACGCGACCCCCAACATCGCGTGGCTGCGCCGCCAACACCGCGGGTTTAAAAGGACTCGCGACAGAACCGCTGCCTACGCGCAGCGATAGTCGCTCGGACAATGGCCGGTCCAACGGCGGAACGCGTGCCGGAAGCCGGCCGTTTCGCTATAGCCGAGCCGCTCGGCGATATCCGACATCGACAGGCGCGTACGCACCAGGTAATCGAGTGCGAGATCGTGGCGCACACGGTCGAGCAGCGCCTGGAAGGCGGAGCCGCTGCCCGCCAGACGCCGTCTGAGCGTGCGTTCGGACACGCACAGCGCATCGGCGAGCGCACGCAGCGAACCGTAGCGGCATGGATCGGAATACAGCAGGCGCAGGGTCCGTGCGGTCACGTCGTTGCCCGCCGCGGTGGCCCATTCGCGCTCGAGTTGCGCGCATTGCTGGCGCGACATCAGATAGCTCACCGGCTCGGCGAGGGGCAACGGTTCATCGAGCCAACTGGCCGGAAAAATCAGCGCGTTTTCGTCTGCGTCGAAGGTGGCGTGGCGGCCTATCCGCTCTTCGTAGGCATCCGCGTGAGCCGGCGCGCCGAACGTCACCTTGAGTGCGCAAGGCGCGCGCCGCGCTGACAGCACGTCGCAGACAATCGCCCACATCGACGCGAGGCACATGTCCGCATTGATCACGGTGAGATCCGGCCGGTAGTGATAATCGGCCGCGACGATCGCTGCTTCGTCTGCGTTGCGGCGCAGCGAAACCTTGAAGTAGCTTCCGAGCAGTACGGGAAAGTCCTGGGCACATTGCAGCGCGTCGCCGAGCGTGGGACTCACCAGCATCGCGTAACCGAGGATGCCGTAGCTCGAAATATGCATCGCGCGGCCGATATCGAGGCCGATGCGCGTATCGCCGCAGGCGCTGAGCGCATTGGCGAACACGATCAGCTCCTGCGCGTGCGTGACGAGCCCAGACGGCTGCCGCAAATCGCCCTCGCTGACGCCGCTTCCCGCCAGCAGCACATCTGCGCCAATCCCCTGCCGCTCCAGCAAGGAGGCAACTGCGGCAATCGTATGCAGGGTCGCGACGCATTGGGCCGGCGACGGGCGTTGCGAACAGGATGCATCGGTCATGGGCGGCTCTCGGGTTGCCTCGATGAGTCGATGATATTTGATCAAATTTCCCAAAAGGAAAAATCCATGCGATGATTTGATCAAATCCCATCATGCAAAACGCCCAGCTTTCCCGAACAGGCTCGTCCGCGCACGGTTTGCAGCCGCGCTTCGCGCCGTCTTCATCAACCGACTGGAGTCAGCCTTGCAAAGCGACCTACGCGACGACCTGCGTGAATTCCTGGAACATCACCGCATCCATGAAGTGGAATGCGTGATACCGGACATGACGGGCGTCGCGCGCGGCAAGATCGTGCCGAAGAACCTGTTTCTCTCGGAAGGCAAGATGCACATGTCGAACGCGCTCCTGATGATCACCGTCAACGGCGAGTTCGCGGATTTCGAGCGCTTTGTCGGGCCGAGCGATCCCGACATGGTCTGCATCCCCGATCCGAACACGGTGCGGCTCGTACCGTGGGCCATCGAGCAGGTCGCGGTGGTGATCCACGATTGTGTCGGGCTCGACGGCAAGCCGATCGGCATCTCACCGCGCGCGGTGTTGCGGCGCGTGCTGAAGCTCTATGAGGAAAAAGGCTGGCGTCCCGTCGTCGCGCCGGAGATGGAGTTCTACCTGATCGCGCAGAACAAGAATCCGCATGAGCCGTTGCGCCCGCCGCTCGGCCGCGCGGGGCGTCATGAAGCCGGCCGCCAGTCGTTCTCGATCGACGCCGTCAACGAATTCGATCCGTTCTTCCAAGACCTGTCGCGCTTCTGCGAGATGACGCATCTCGGCGTCGAAACGCTCGTGCACGAAGTCGGCGCCGGCCAGATGGAAATCAATTTTTCTCATGGTGATGCGCTCGATCTCGCCGACCGCGTGTTCCTTTTCAAGCGCGCGGTGCGCGAAACCGCCTACCGTCATGGCATTTTCGCGACCTTTATGGCCAAGCCGATGGAGCATGAGCCCGGCAGCGCGATGCATATTCATCAGAGCATTGTCGATTGCAAAACCGGCGAGAACATTTTTTCGCTGCCCGACGGGTCGGCGAGCCCGCTGTTTTTCAATTACATCGGCGGCTTGCAGAAGTACATGCCGCAAGCCATGCCGATGTTCGCGCCCTACGTGAACTCCTATCGGCGCCTGTCGCGCTTCACCGCCGCGCCGATCAATGTGCGCTGGGGTTACGACAACCGCACCTGCGGCATCCGCGTGCCGAACTCCGGACCGGACGGCCGGCGGCTCGAAAACCGTGTGCCGGGTGTCGACGTCAATCCGTATCTGGCAATGGCGGCCACCCTCGCCTGCGGTTATCTCGGCATGGTCGAAAAACAGGAAGCGTCGGCGCCGATGGTCGAGAGCGCCTACGACCTCGAATACGAATTGCCGCGCGGTCTCGAAGATGCCCTCAAGGCGCTCCTGAAGTGCGCCGAACTCGCGGACGTGCTCGGCGATAACTTCGTGCAGGCCTATTGCTCGGTCAAGGAGAAGGAATTCGAGACTTTCTCGCAAGGCATTACCGCGTGGGAACGCGAGCATCTGCAACTGCTCGTCTGAGGGCGTGTGGTTTATGAAAGCATCATTGGAGAAGCTCGATTTGAATGATTTGACTACCCGCCGCGGCATCAACTGGGGGCGTGCGCAAGCGCTCGTTGAACGCGAACGCCGCGCGTTTGCCCAGGCCATGCCGAAATCTCGCGCACTATCCGAACGCGCCGCGCACCACCTGTTGTTCGGCGTGCCGCTGCACTGGATGAACGACTGGTCGACACCCTTCTCGCTCTACGTCGATCAAGCGCGCGGCGCCGCGTTTACCGACGTGGACGGTCATCGCTACGCGGACTTCTGCCTCGGCGACACGGGCGCGATGTTCGGCCACTCGCCCGCCCCCGTGGCACGTGCGCTCGCTACCCAGGCCGAGCGAGGCCTGACGACCATGCTGCCGGGCGAGGATGCCGCGTGGGTCGGCGAAGAACTCGCGCGCCGTTTCGGGCTGCCCTACTGGCAGTTCGCGATGACCGCAAGCGACGCCAACCGCTTTGCGTTGCGCTGGGCGCGCGCGGCGACCGGACGCCGGCAGATTGTGATCTTCAACGGCTGCTACCACGGCACCGTGGACGACGTGTTCGTCGATCTCGTCGACGGCAAGCCGCAACAGCGCGACAGCCTGATCGGCCAGGTGCACGACCTGCTCGAGAGCACGCGCGTGATCGAATTCAACGACCTGACCGCGCTGGAAAACGCGCTGAAAGACGGTGACGTGGCCTGCGTGCTGGCCGAACCCGCGATGACCAACATCGGCATGGTGCTGCCCGAACCAGACTACTGGCGGCAAGCGCAAGCGCTGATGCGCCGCTACGGCACGCTGCTCGCCATCGACGAAACCCACACCATCAGCTGCGGGCCGGGTGGTTATACGAGAGCGTACGGCCTCGAACCCGACCTGTTCATCCTCGGCAAACCGGTGGGCGGCGGCTTTCCGTGCGCGGTGTATGGTTTCAGCGCAGAACTGGCGGCCCGCGCGCAGCAGGCCAAGCGCAGCGCACCGCCTGGCCACTCCGGTATCGGCACGACCCTCACGGCGAACATGCTGGCGATGAGCGCGATCCGCGCGACGCTCGCCGAGGTGATGACCGAGGCCGCCTACGATCACATGTTCGCGCTCGCCGAGCGGATCGAGGCCGGCCTGAAAAGCGCGATCGCGCGCCATGGCCTCGCGTGGTGTGTGACGCGGGTCGGCGCCCGCACCGAATTCCAGTTCACGCCGACACCGCCGCGCAACGGCACCGAAGCCGGCCGCCAGCTCGATCCTGACCTGGAACATATCGTGCACCTGTACCTGCTCAATCGCGGCGTGCTGATCACACCGTTTCACAACATGATCCTGGTGTGCCCCGACACGTCGGCGGCCGACGTCGACAGACTGGTTTCCACGTTCGACGCCTGCCTTGCCGAACTGACCTGACCTGAGCGTTCTCAGATGGAGGTTGATCGAGCGCGGCCGCCGCTAAACTGTCGGCCGCTTTTTCAGCCTTTTTGCAGTCCTTCTGCAGTCCTTTTTCGGCCCTCGCATCGAGCTTTATGAAAACTTCGCGCCATCACACGCTGCAGGATCAGACTTACGAAACGCTGCGGCAATGGTTGACGATCGGGCGCTTCGTGCCGGGCGAGCGCATCAAGATCCGTCACGTCGCCGCCGAACTCGGCGTGGGCGAGATGCCGGTGCGCTCCGCCCTGCAGCGGCTTGCGGCCGAATCGGCGCTGGTGAACGTGCCCAATTGCGGCGTGACGGTGCCACGTCTGTCGAAAGAACAATTTGACGATGTGCTGCGTGTGCGGCTGATTCTCGAGGGCCAGGCCGCCGAATTGGGCGCGCCGCATCTCAGCGCGCACGATCTGGAAACGCTGGAAAAACTGAACACGGAGATGACGCGGGCACTGCGAACTGCCGACGCCAAGGGCTATCTCGATGCCAACGAGGCGTTCCACCTGATTCTGTACCGCGCGGCCGGCTCACCGCTTTTGCTCGAGTTGATCGAAACGGTGTGGTTGCAGGTCGGGCCGATTTCGAATCTGTTGTTTGACGACGCGCAGTTTGCCGGCACGCTCAACGATGCGCACGACGAATTGCTGGACGCCGCAAAGGCGCGCGACGCGGCCGGTGTGCGACGCGCGATCGAGCACGATCTGAGCCATGCGGCGAGCTGTTTGCGGGCGCAGTGTTTGTAGTTGGCGCTGGGGGCTGCGCCGAGGCTTAGGATCTCAGGCGACGATCTTCACGCTTCCGGTTTCGGCTTTCGGCTTTCGGCTTTCGGCTTTCGGCTTCGGTTTCGGTTCCGTTCCGGTTTCGAGCTTCGGACGCTGGAAATTAAACCCTGCGACTCGGCGCCAGCATCACGCTTTCAACGTCGCCTGTTCAAGAATCATGTCGTACAGCGCCTGCGCCGCCGGCGAAAGCTGAGCCGTCTTGCGCGCCACTAGGACCAGCGTGCGCGAGACCGCCGGATGCGTGAGCTCGACGGTGCGAACCGTCGGATACGCGCCCTTCTGAATGGCAAGCGCGGGCACGACGGCCGCGCCGACTCCTTGAGCGACCAGGCCGACAGCCGTCGAACTGCGTTGCACTTCATAAAAGGAGCGCAACGCCAGTTCGCTCTTTTCCAGTGCGACATCGAGCAATGCGCGATTGCCGCTGACCTCGCCGGCAAAGATCAGCGGATACGGTTGCAATTGCGGCCACGCGATGCGCCGCCGTTTTGCCAGAGGATGATCTTCATGGCAGATCAGCACGTAGCGGTCTTCCGTCAACGGCACGCTGGCGAGATCCGGATGATGCTCGCCGGCGATATTGATGCCGAACTCCACCTCCCGGCGCAGCACCGCCTCCTCCACCGCGGACGACGCGTGATCGAGAATCTTGATGCGGTTGTGCGGATAGCGCGCGGCATACGCCTGCAGAATACGCGGCAGATACTGCACGCCCACCGTCGGCACGCAGGCGATCGACACGTCGCCGCGACGGGCCACGCCCGTCTCCCGAATCTCCACCAGCGCGTCGGCAAGCTCGCCCAACAAACGGCGCGCCTGCGGCAAAAAACTGCGCCCTATTTCGGTCAGCGCCATGGACCGGGTGGTCCGCTCGATAAGCGTGACGCCGAGAAACGTTTCGAGCTTACGCAGGCGTTGGGTAATGGCCGTTTGCGTGACGTGCAGTGAATCGGCGGCGCCTTGAAAGCTGCCGCGATCCGCAATCGCGACGAACGCCTGCACGCCGAGCGTGTCGATTTTCATTAGAAAAATGAAGGAATTGGAATGATAAATTCATTTTACTCCGCCTTCACCGCCGCACAGAATGAGCGGATTGGATCGGGGTGGCATCACGCGGCGAGCGGATGTCAGCGAACACGGCCCAGCGGCCAGAATAAAGGAGCGTGAGATGACTTCATCGACGAATTGGGTTGCAAAGCAGTACGTGTTGTTCGAAAACGAGCGCACGCGTCCAGTCAGGGATCTCCTGGCGGCGGTCCCGGCAACGGATGTGCGAGTGGCGGTGGACATCGGCTGCGGCCCTGGCAACTCCACCGAAGCACTGGCGGCCCGCCTGCCCGGCGCGGCGGTCAGCGGTCTGGACAGTTCCGCCGACATGATCGCGGCGGCCGCCAGGCGCCTGCCGCAATTCCAGTTCGAGGTGAGCGACATTGCGACGTGGGAGGCGCCGGGCCCTTACGATCTGATCCTCGCCAATGCCGTGCTGCAGTGGGTGCCGAATCATGAGCAGCTATTTCCGTCGCTGGTGAAGAAACTTGCGCCGGGCGGCAACCTTGCCGTGCAAATGCCGGACAACCTCGACGAACCCGCGCACCGTCTGCTGCGCGAAATCGCGGCGGACGGCCCTTGGGCCAACAAACTCAAAGGCGTGGAACGCACCATGCGCTACGGCGCCGACTGGTACTACTCGCTGCTCAAGCCGCTGTGCGCGCGGGTCGACGTGTGGCGCACCGTCTACCATCACCCGCTCGCGGGCGGCGCGGACGCGGTAGTTGAATGGTTCAAGGGCAGCGCGCTGAGACCGTTCCTGGCCGCGCTCGACGACAGCGAGCAAGGCGTCTTCCTGGAACGCTACCGGGATGCGGTCGCGCGGGCTTATCCGGCCCTGGCCGACGGCACCGTGCTGTTGCCGTTCCCGCGGCTGTTTATCGTCGCTACGCGTTAGCGGGTCCGGGCAGGCTGCCGGTTGCCAGTTGTCAGTTGCCGCCGCGTGATGTTTGTGGTGCCGGCGTCGCCAGGGTCAGTCAGGCATTGCGGCTCGTGAATTCTGCGTGATATTGTGTAACGTAAGCGCGGGACGGCCTGCCGTCCTCACCGGAACGCAAATTACAGCAGCGAGCGTCGCCATGAGTGATGTACGCCATCATCTGAGTCCACGTGACCGTTTGGAGCTGTTGTGCTGGCTCACATGCGGTTGCCTTGGCGCTTATTACCTGAATGAGGATTGGCCTGACGCGGCGTTTCACGTGCAGGCCGCCCACAAGTGGCTCGACCATCGGTCCCGGGAAGCAGACTGGTTGAGTATCGCCAGGTTGTCGGCAACCGCGCTGGAGATTGCGCGGCGACACGCGAAATTTGTCGACGCCGATTGGGCGCGGGATGCGGTCGAGGAGATTCTCGATACGGACGAGCTTGACCCCCAAGCGCGGCTGGTAAAGCAGGTGCTGGCGGATTGCCAGAACGCGCTTGCGGACAAACGCCTGGCAGATTAGTTTTTTCCCCGCGTGGCACTTTGGGTCGTTCGCTGCGCGGCGTTGGCTCCCGTTAATCGGTTTGCCAGCGCGCGCAGACAGATTAAAAATTGTGCCGCACGCCGACGATCACGGAGAGTTGTTTGTCCGTATCCGAATTGACGATATTCGGAATCTGCGCCAGGTTTTCCGTCTGCCCGGTCGACGGATTGATCCCCAGTCCGGCGCCTGAAGATTTCTGCCCGATCGCCACCGCATAGACCGCCGTCCGCTTCGACAGGCTGTACACCGCACCCAGGTTGATCTGATGCACGCGCGTCGACGCGCTGCTGCTCGGTTTGGCGTCGTTGAAGATATACGCCAGACCGAGCTGCAAATCGGGCGCGAGCATATAGGTCGTATTCAACTCGGCAATATCGAACGAGATATCGGCCCCGCCAGGGCTCGCCGCACTCGCGAAATACTGGCTCTGCGACAAACGCGTATGCGTATAGGTGAGCGCCACACTCGCCTTGCCGAACGCATACGAGCCCCCCGCTCCGAAAATCCTCACCTTGCTCGCCTGCTGCAGCAGACAATACGACGCGTCGGCATTCGCGCAACTGAAATCGCCGATGTACCCGGCAGTACCGCCTAAGGCCGCCTCCAACGGCTGGTTCAACTCGAGATACCCCGCGCTCAATGACAACGGACCCTGTGCGTAATTCGCCGCCAGCGCCCAGCCCTTGTTCTGCGAAAAATTCCCCGCCACGCCACCCAGGCTGAACAACCCGCCAACCGTCAAGCCACCGAAGCTCGGGCTGATGTACTTGATCGAGTTGTTGAAGTTGAACGCTTCGTTGAGATTGTCGACGTCGCCGAAATGCGAGCCGTATAGCGTCGCCCAGTTATTGCTCGATGCATACGCGCCCATGTAATCGGAGAACGGATCGTATTGACGGCCGAATGTCAGCGCGCCGTACGTGCCGTTGTTCAAACCGACCCACGCGTTGCGGTTGAACAGCGTGTTCGATTGCAACATCGCGCCGTTGCCGATCAGAAAGCTGTTCTCCAAAGTGTAGTTCACCGTGGTGCCGCCACCGATATCCTCCGTGCCCATCAAGCCCCAACGCGACGGCACCAGGTTGCCGCCCGCCAGTTGGTAATTCGCGTGACCGTTGGTGCTGCCGTCGGCGAGCGTTGTCTGCTGGTTGGTCGTATAGACGACGCCGGCGTCGACCGTGCCATAGAGCGTCACCGAAGATTGCGCATGCGCGCCCATCGCGAGGCCGCACGCGGCCAGCGCAAGCGCCGAGCGCTTGACGAATTTGTCTGCCATATTTTTTTGTCGAGAGTTGAGTGGTGAATTCAGCAAGAACAAACAGGACGAATCGGACGAACCGGACGAACGACAGCGCTCCGCTGCCGCTCGAGAATGAACGGCAGCAGTCGATCGTTAGAACGTGACGAGACGGTGCGCGCTGAGTGCGGTGCGCGCTGTTCGATTACTGCCCGAAGCGCGCGTAGATATCCGGCCGCTTCTTACGCAAGATGAGACCGATCACGACGCCGAAGAGCGCCACCGCGAATACGATCCAGGGGAAAGACTTGACGATCGGGCTATCGGAGCCGCTGAGCGCATCGAGATTGCGCACCAGAATCACGCCGATATACAGCAGGCCGAGACCACCGACCAGGGGCGCGACAAACGAGTGCCATACGCGCGTGTCCTTGCGCGTCTTGCGAAAGAACGCGATGACGGAAAAACTCGTCACTGCTTGCAGCATCACAATACCGATCGTGCCGAGCGCCGAACTCCAGCTGAAAACGATGTTGAACACATCGCTGCCTGCCGCGATGAATAGTCCGAGCAGGACGGCCACAGAGAGCGTTTGCAGATAGCTCGCCACATACGGCGAACGGTATTTTTCGTGCACCCGAGTGAGCGCTTGCGGCAGTATGCCTTCGAGGCTCAGCGCGTGGATATAGCGCACCAGCGTGTTATGAAACGACAACAGACTCGCGAAGATACTGCTGAGCAACAGGAAGCTCATCACCGTCGTCACCGCACCGCCCAGGTACTTGCCGGATTGAATGAACCAGAAATCGCCCGGCTGCTTCGTCGCGACCGCGACCACGTCGTTCAGTCCGTACGCGCAAACAATCGTCCACGTAACGAAAGCGAAGAACACGAGAATCAGCATCACCGACACGTATGTCGCGCGTGGCACGATCACCTTCGGGTCCCGGCATTCCTTGCCGTAAATCGCCGTCGCTTCGAAACCGATAAACGACGCGAAAGCGAACATCACCGCAATGCCGAGGTGGCCGCTGAACACATGCTCCGGTGTGAACGGCGCGAGCGTGAGGCCGTTCGGGCCACCGCCATGCACGACGATCGCAATTGCGAGCAGCAGCAGAATGCCCAGTTCGAGACACATCAGCACGCCGAGCAGCCGGCTATTCAGATCGATACCGCGGATGCCGGTGAATTGCACCACCGCCACGCAGATCAGCGAATAGCCGTACCACGGCATCGCGGTGTGCAGTAGCGGAGAAAGAATCACCGTGCAAAAAAATCCAAACAGCCCGTACAGCGCGATCTGGATGAAGGTGTACGACATCAGCGCGACGAGTGCGCCGGCCATGCCCAACGGCCGTCCGAGTCCAGCGGTGATGTACGCGTAAAACGCGCCGGCGCGCACCACGTGCCGGCTCATCGACGCAAAGCCCACGCTGAAAATCAGCAGCACGATGCCGGCAATCACAAACGCGCCCGGAATGCCCGCGCCATTACCCAGGCTGATCGCGGGCGGCACCGCACCGAGCATGCCGGTAAGCGGCGCGGCCGCGGAAATCACGAGGAACACGATCTGCCACAAGCCCAGCATATTGCCCTTCAGTTCCACAGGGTTCTCCGCGTCGATCAGACGGGTTGGAGAGTAGGGTTCATTCATCGCTGCCTCTATTTTGTTGGCTAGTCTGGAACTCGCCTAAACCCGGGAAATGCTGGCCAAGGCGCTCGGTTGAACGACGTTCGATGTTTCGGTGTGAGCGCATGGTAGGTAGCTAAAAAATAAAGCGACTTCGCGAACTGCGCCAAATTTTCGATAATTTGCGCCAATGCTCGTGAGCGTGTCAGGCACGGCGGTTCGCAGCGAATATTTAGGAAACGGAAGTTTTTCTTTTCGTGTGACGATTGCGCGTGCTTTCAGAATGAAAGTATTTGCGACGCTGTCACCGTTTATTGTTTTTTCCAGTTGCGCGTAGCGCGCCACAGTACGGTTGCGTCGGCATAACCCACGGCCCGGGCGATCGCCGCATTGGTCAGTCCGTCGCGCTCGAGCAGCCCTTCCACACTGCGCTGCCGCTCTTCGCGCACGATTTGCCGCACCGAAGTCCCCGCCTCGGTCAGGTGTCGTTGCAGCGAACGATGCGAGAGACCGAGATCTTTCGCGATGTCGGCGACGATCAGCTTTTCGTGCGCGAGCCGCCGCGTGACGAGATCGCGCACCTGTTCGACGATGCTGTGGGGCACGGCATCGCGCGCAATCAGATCGGTGGCATGGCGCTCCATCATGCGCGCCATTTGCGTGTCGGCGCTCTTGAGCGGCGCATCGAGATCCAGCGGACGCAGAATCACGCCATTGAAAGGCTGCTGAAAGCGCACCGGTGCGCGGAAATTGCGCGTATACAGTTTGAGATCGGCGGGCGCGGCATGTTCGAAATGCAGTTCGACGGGACTCCACGCCGCGCCGCGCACCAGCCGGATCATATTGCACATCGTCGACAGGCTGTATTCCGCGTCTTGCCGGCGCGGCCAGATCTGCGGATTGGCGATCTGATAGGTCCAAACCGGCCATTCGCCATCGCGCAGCAACTCGCAGGCCGTGGCGTTCTGCCACGACGCGAGTGCGAGCGTGAACTTGCGCATCGCCGCGTTCAAGGTCGGCGACGATAGAAACACGAGACCCGCCGGCCCCAGCTCCGTCAATTGCAATTCGCTGCCCAGACGCAAGCCGAGCGACGGTTCACCGAGTACTTCGGCCGCGCGCTCGAATGCCGCCACATAACGCGTGAGCGGCAGGATTTCGTACGGATTCGACAGGAGCTTACGGCTCATGCCGAACTCCTCCAGCAGTGCGTCGCAATTGGCGCCTGATGCATCGAGTGCGCGCACAACCGGTCCCATGACCGCGGCGCGGATCATCGGGAAACTGCCGTTGAGCGTGACTTTTTTCATGCTGAGCGTCTCCTCTCAAGTCTTCGCTGATGTGCTGCGTGTTATTCCTCTTGGCGCACTTTATCGTTCATTTGGCGCGATAAGCAAGCGCGAAAATATTATTGGGTTCCTACGATTTGCCATCGACTCAGCGTTCGTCGCGCTTAACCCAGCCTCGCACGCAGTCCGGTCCAGCAAACTCCTTACGGGAATCTTATGAACACGAATGCCACGAAAGCCGCTCACGCCCCGGTTCATCCGCTCGATCCGCTGAGTCCGGACGAAATGCAGCTTGCCTGCGATCTCGTGAAGGCCACCGAAAAACTCGACGCGCACGTCCGCTTTCCGATGGTCGAATTGCGCGAGCCGCCAAAGGCTGAAGTGGTCGCGTTCAAGACCGGCGAATATTTTTCGCGCGCTGCATTCGTGCTGGCAATCGATCGCACGAATGGGACGACCATTGAATTCAACGTGGACCTTAGAGAGAAAAGAGTCGCCTCGCGCAACGTGCTGCCGTTCGGTCAGGCGCCTTACGGCCAGCCGCCGATCATGATCGAAGACTTCATGAACGCCGAGCAGATCGTCAAGAACGACGACGCATGGCGCGTTGCGGTAATGAAGCGCGGCCTCACCGAGAAGGATCTGGAGCGCGTCCAGGTCGATCCGTTTTCCGCCGGCTGCTTCGACCGCGAGAACGAGAATGGCCGGCGCCTTGTACGTTGCGTGAGCTACTACCGCGAGACCGTGACCGATAACGGCTACGCGCATCCGATCGAGGGCGTGGTGGCGGTGGTCGATCTGCTTGAGAAGAAAGTGATCGAACTGGTGGACGACGGCCGCATCATTCCGATTCCGCGCGCGAAACACAACTACGACACGCCGAGCCTTGGCGAGCCGCGCAGCACGCTCAAGCCGCTGTCGATCAGCCAACCCGAGGGCCCGAGCTTCAAGATCGACGGCTGGCATGTGAGCTGGCAGAACTGGAACTTCCGCGTCGGCTTCACCCCGCGCGAAGGGCTGGTGCTGCATCAACTGTCATGGGATGACGGCAAGAACACGCGGCCGATCATCTACCGTGCGAGCGTGACGGAGATGTGCGTGCCCTACTCCGACCCGAGCACGAATCACTACTGGAAGAGCGCATTCGATGCCGGCGAATACGGCCTCGGCAAACTGGCGAATCAACTTGAACTCGGTTGCGATTGCCTCGGCACGATCCGCTATTTCGACATTCCGTCCGCCGACGATTTCGGCAATGCGTTCGTGATGAAGAACGCCGTGTGCATGCACGAAGAGGACTACGGCACCCTGTGGAAGCACTACGAGTTTCGCACCGGCGTCTTCGAAATGCGCCGTTCCCGCCGCCTCGTCATCTCGTTCTTCGCGACGGTCGGCAACTACGACTACGGCTTCTACTGGTACCTGTATCAGGACGGCACGATTCAACTCGAATGCAAGCTCACCGGCATCGTACAAACGTCCGCGGTGGCCGACGGCGACACATATCCGTGGGGCGGCATGATCACCGAGAATCTTGGCGGCCCGACCCACCAGCACTTCTTCAATGCACGGATGCACATGATGGTGGACGGTGAACGCAACACGGTGACCGAACATGAATTCGTGCCACGTCCGATGGGCGAAACGAATCCGTACGGCAACGTCTTCGACACGACGAAGCGCGTGTTCAAGACGGAGGGCGAAGCCGCGCGCCTTGCGAACGGCAGCACGGGACGTTACTGGAAGGTGACCAACCCTAACGTGAAGAACGCTGTCGGTGCGAATCCCGGCTACAAGCTGATCGTGAACGACTCGCCGCTGATGCTGGCCGACGAGCGCTCGAAGGTCCGCCAACGCGGCGGCTTTGCCACCCGTCACGTGTGGGTCACACCGTTCGACGCGACCGAGCGCTACGCGAGCGGCGACTATCCGAACCAGCATGCCGGTGGTGACGGCTTGCCGCGCTACATCGAGGCAAACCGCAACATTGAGAATGAAGACATCGTCTTGTGGCACAGCTTCGGTCACACACACGTGTGCAAACCCGAGGACTTCCCGGTGATGCCGGTGGAATACGCCGGCTTCATGCTCAAGCCGAACAACTTCTTCTCTGCGAACCCGACGATGGACTTACCGTCCGAGCGTGACCAGAACAGCGTTGAAGACGACAAGTCCACGGATCATGGCTGCTGCAAGCGCTGATCCGACGCCGCGCGGCAAGCGGGCCGCCGTTGTCCGCGGGGCCGGCACGGCATGCGTACGTCCCGCGATTGCTGCGGGCCCGGCATGCGTGCCGATTGCGAGCGTGGGCGGCGCGGCTTGTGTGCTGCTCGTGGGCGGCGCCGCGACCCTGGTGACGCAAGCCGGCCTTGGTCAGCGTGCTAACGCGCTGTGGATGAGCGCACTGGCGTTGGCAACGATGACGATCGTGCCGCTTGTGATGTCGCGCATATCCAGGCGGCACACCACATTTGCGACGGCGGTGACTTTGATCGCCACGATCAGTGCGATGAGCGTCGTGCCGGCGTATGTGAGCGGGTTGGAACATCGCACGGCGCTAGCCGCGTTGGCTATGACGATAGGTGGCGTATTGCTGTTTTACGGGTGGCGCCTTGTTGGCGCAGCGGCGGCCACGTCAGCAGAAGCCTCCAGTCGAAAAAAATATCCGAGACTGGGCGCGGACGAGTCGACTAAAGCTATCCGCGCGACCGGTGCGACGGCGCTGCTCGCTTTACTTGCAGGTTTATCGAGCGGCAGTCTCGCGCGTTTCCAACTGTATGCGATTTGCGGCATGAGTGGCGCGCAACCGATCTGGCAGATCGCGTTTTCGCTGGGTGCTGTTTGCGCACTGGCGCTCATCACCGACCGGTCCGGCAACAACAACCGGATGTTGATTGTGCTGTACATGCTACGAGCGGCGCTAATAGGAACGCTCGCAGCCGCAGAAAATCCGACACTTGCACTTCTCGCAGCAAAGATATTTCTGGTCCTCGACTGCCTGACGATTCCGGCGCTCATGAAACTACGGGGCAAATCGCGCAGCGCAATGAGCGCGGGCTGCCCTGGCGCGGCACACCACATCGGAATGGTATTGGGCGCGACATTATGGACGACGCCCTACTTTTTCGGCGACGAATTCATATTGCTGTATGCACTAAGCGCGATGGCGAACCTGACATGCGCCGCCTCGTTAGCAATCAAAAGGTTCGAAAGAAAGCCGTTCCTCAGGCACTTAAACCATCACCACCGCCAAGCAGACTCTTCCGACGAGCACGAAGTGCAAGTCGGGAAGTATGACTCCTTTGTCACTGGGGGTTGAACGAGGGAGGGCACAGATTCCAGATGCACCACTCCCTCTTCCGAGCTAGGAGACCCGCTTAGCAGGAGTGGTTTGAGCCGCTTTCTTTTGCCTACTTTTCTTTGCGGCAGGCAAAGAAAAGTAGGTGCCGCCCCGCACAGGGGCGACGCTAATAAACCACAAACAAAACAAGAAAAGCACCACCGCATGCATGCATGCATACGAAGGTAAAGCCCAAAGCAATGCCTGCACGCATACGAAGCAAAACCCCAAAGCAACAACAGAAAGACAGCACCGCCAATCCCACCCCAACGGAGACGCAGCAAAATGACCGAACAAACAAACCAGACAATGAAGCTACCAAAAACAATGTTCATCAACGGCGAAAGAACCCCAAGCGCCGCAGGCAAAACCTTCCCCATCTACAACCCAGCCACAGGACAAGAACTAACCCAAATCCCGGACGCATCAGAAACCGACATCGACCACGCGGTCAAAACCTCAAAAGCGGCCTTCGAATCCGACACTTGGCGCAGAATACCGCCAGCCGCCCGCGAACGCCTGCTGCTAAAACTAGCCGACCTGGTAGAACAACACACAGAAGAACTAGCCACATTAGAAACCCTGAACCAGGGAAAACTAATAGCATTTTCAAAGATGCTAGAAGTCTCAGGCAGCGTCCAATGGCTGCGCTACATGGCTGGCTGGGCCACCAAAATCGAGGGCACGACATTCGACCTGTCGATCCCTTTCCCTCCCGGCACCCGTTATAACGCCTCGACAAAACGCGTCCCGGCAGGCGTAGTCGCCGCAATTGTCCCGTGGAATTTCCCGCTGTTGATGGCGGTCTGGAAAATCGCTCCGGCACTCGCATGCGGCTGCACCGTCGTGCTGAAACCGGCGGAAGAAACGCCTTTAACGGCGATCCGTCTGGCCGAACTGGCACACGAAGCCGGCTTCCCACCGGGCGTATTCAACGTCGTCACCGGCCGCGGTGAAACCGCCGGTGCAGCGCTGGTCAAGCATCCATTGGTGAACAAAGTCACCTTCACAGGATCGACCGAAGTGGGCCGCATCATCGGCCGCCAGTGTGCTGACGATCTGAAACGGGCGTCGCTGGAACTGGGCGGCAAGAGCCCCGTGATCGTGCTGGACGATTGCGACCCGAAGAAAGCGATTGAAGGCGCTGCAGGCGCGATTTTCTTCAACCATGGGCAGGTCTGTACCGCGGGTTCCCGCCTGTACGTTGCGCGCTCGATTTACGACGAAGTCGTGCAAGGCATTGCGGCGGTCGCCGACAGCATTGCATTGGGTTCCGGGTTCGATGCCGCGACGCAGATGGGACCGATGGTATCCGCACGGCACCGCGACAAGGTCATGGGAATGATTGCCCAAGGCAGGCAGGAAGGCGGCGAGATCCTGTCGCGCGATGCGGCCGTTGAGGCGGATGGCTTCTTTGTCCGGCCGACGGTCATTGCCAATCGCGCATGCAAGCCACTTTCCGTTGTCAGGGAAGAGGTGTTCGGACCGGTGCTCGTAGCGATGCCTTATGACGATATCGATGAGGTGCTGACTCAGGCCAACGCGTCGGAATACGGTCTTGGCGCGAGTGTCTGGACGAATCAGCTCGATAAGGCACTGCGGCTGGTCGACGGCATCGAAGCGGGAACCGTTTGGGTCAACACGCACAACATGGTCGATCCCGCCATGCCGTTCGGCGGGTTTAAAGCGTCAGGGATCGGACGCGAGCACGGCAAGGCCATTGTGGACGCTTATACCGAGAGTAAGTCGGTCTGTATCGCCTATTGACGGGTTATGCACGGCTTGCGGCACGAAGACAGCGTCGCCGCAAGCGTACAGACCTTTAGCACCTCAAGGGCAACACAGTAAAATACCAGGCACCCGCGCCGCCGCGCGTCAGCCTACCCTTGGGTGTCAGATCTTGAAACGCAAAATGCCCGCGCTGAACGCGCTGAAAGCCTTCGAAGTCGCTGGCCGCACCGGCAGCTTCACCCGCGCAGCGGAACTGCTGAACGTGACGCAAAGTGCGGTCAGCCGGCAGGTCCGCCAACTGGAGGCCCAACTCGGCGAGACGCTGCTTCAGCGTTATCATCACCACCTGGAGCTCTCGGCCGCCGGCCGCATCCTCCTGCAAGCACTGCAACAATCATTCGACCGGATCGAGCTCACAGTTCGCAGCCTGCAAGAGAAAACCCACCGCAACCGTCTGCGTATCAATGCGCCACCCACCTTTACGAGCCGCTGGCTGATGCCGCGTCTCGGACGTCTGCGTGACGCGCACCCGCATCTCGAACTCAGCCTGTCGACCCGCGTCGACGACAATCTAGCGGAATCGGGCGTGCTCGACTGCGCCATCCGTTTCGGCAACGGCGAGTGGGAAGGCTTCGACAACCGTCTGCTGATGAACGAACGGCATATCGCCGTCTGCGCGCCCGCGTTGCTCGCGCGTCAGGCCGGCCGCGCGGCCATCGACCTGAATCAGTTCACGCTGCTGCACGTGCTCGCGAACGCCGATCAGCGCTATCTCACCTGGCAGCATTGGTTGAAGGCCGCCGGCATCGAAAACGTCGACACCCGCGGCGGCTACGAATTCGATCTGCTCGATCACGCGATCCGGGCGGCCGTCGACGGGCTCGGCGTGACCGTCGCCGATCGGCACATGATCGGGCGTGAACTCGCGGAAGGTCAACTCGTGCAGGTGCTGAACGTGCACGTCGACGGACATCAGTCGTACTGGCTCGTCACCCGCGCGGAACAGGACGAACTGCCACACGTCGCGCTCTTCCGCGACTGGTTGCAGCAGGAAATCTGGCTGACCGAGCGCGCGCTCGATTCGTCGGAGTCGGCGCAGCTAGGCTGAGAGGGTTGATGCTCGCCATGCACCATTGCGCCGCTTTGCAGCGGGCAAGATGCGGCGTTTGGCATGACATAAAAAACTGCACCGATGGCATCGCATCGGCGCAGTTTTTACAGCTTTAAAGCTTGAGCGCTAACCGTCAAGCCGCGGCAACCAGCTCCGCCGCTTCCGGTCCAAAGGCGGCTTCGGTGGCGGCGTCCATGAGAATCATCTCGGCGCCCTTCTCCGCCACCATCATCGTCGGTGCATTGATATTGCCGGAAGTGATGTTCGGGAAGATCGACGCATCGACCACGCGCAAGCCGGCGATTCCATGCACTCGCAAACGCGCATCGACTACCGAGGTGCGTGGATCGTCGCCCATTGCACACGAACCGCACAGGTGATAGATCGAACCCGATTGCTCACGGAAATACTGCAGGAAGCCTTCACGCGTATTCACCTGCGGCCCCGGCGAAATTTCCTCGACCGTGATCTCTTTCAACGCCGGCGATGCCATCACCTTGCGCACGAGTTCGCAACCCTGGATCACCTCGTCGATGTCCTTCTCGGTGGTCAACGCGTTGATGCGGATTTTCGCGGCATCTTCCGCACGGTTCGACGCGATCTCGATCGACCCGCGGCTCGTCGGCCGGCACGGATTGAACGCCAGCAGGAAGCCCGAATACGGCTCGGGTTCGAGATTCGCCTTATTGCTCTTCGGGATCCGGTACGACAGCGGATTGAAGTACAGCTGCAGATTCGGCTGCACTTCCTGATCGTTGCCCTTGAAGAACCCGCCCGACTGATTCACGCTCATCGCAAGCGGCCCCTTGCGCGTCAGCAGATACTGCAAGCCGAGTTTGAGCTTGCCGAGCAGTGGCCGCATCTCATCGTTCAGCGTCTTCACGTTCGCGCGATAGTAGAAGCTCACGCACAGATGGTCCTGCAGATTTTGCCCCACAGCGGGCAGTTCCTTGACCATCGCGATGCGATGCTTCGCCAGCAATGCGCTGTCGCCTATGCCTGACAGTTGCAGCAGCTTGGGCGAATCGACCGCGCCCGCCGACAGGATCACCTCACGGTTCGCCATGAACTGCCGCGTGGTGCCGTTCTGCGTGACGGTCACGCCAATTGCCCGTTGGTTGCCGTCGAATAGCACGCGGCTGGCCAGCACTTCACGCTCGACCGTCAGGTTCTTGCGCGTCAACACCGGATGCAGATACTCGAAGCTGCTCGACGAACGTTGCCCATTGCGCGTACTAACGTCGTAGATACCTGCGCCTTCGAATCGAGCGCCGTTGAAGTCGTCGCTGCGCTTGTAGCCCGCCTGGTCGCAGCCTTTCAGGAACACGTGGCAGATCGGATGGACTGCATCCTTCATCGGCGAGATACGGATCGGGCCGTCAGCGCCGTGATATTCGGTGTTGCCAAGCGGATGTGATTCGAGCTCGCGGAAATACGGCAGCACGTCGCGAAACGCCCAGCCCTGGTTGCCTGCCGCGGCCCAGTCGTCGAAATCATGCGGCTGGCCGCGCACATAGATCATCGCGTTGATCGAGCCGGAACCGCCCTGCACTTTGCCGCGCGGGCAATAAATCGGCCGGTTGTCGAGTTCCTTTTCGGGCTCGCTGTAGTACATCCAGTTATAGGTTTCGTTGTAGTACGTCTTGGTGAAACCTACCGGAATCTTGAACCAGAACGAGCTGTCCTTGCCGCCTGCTTCGAGCAGCAGTACCGAATATTGGCCCGACGCCGAAAGGCGATTGGCGAGAATGCAGCCCGCCGAACCCGCGCCGACGATGATGTAATCGTAGTTCATGCTCTATGTCGCCAGACGGCGCCCAATCCATTGAATGCGAGAAACAGGTTGAACCTCGCAGGTTGAAACCCGCAGGTCGAACCCGGCAGGTTCAGCCGGAGGTCACCCCTTGGCCGGCGCGAGATCTTTCACGTCGGCGGGAAGCGCCGCCATTTGCAGATGCAGACGCTCACCGGTGTACGGCGTGTGCTGCCGGACGACCTCCATGTTCAACTCCACGCCCAAGCCCGGTTCCTGCGAAGGAACGATGTAGCCGTCTTCCCATTGAATCGGCTTCTTCAACACCGCCGCATGAAAACCGTCCCACGTGCCGATGCTTTCCTGAATCAGGAAGTTCGGCGTGCAGGCTGCGAGCTGGATGCTGGCAGCCGCGCCGATCGGCCCGTTGTACAGATGCGGCGCAATCTGCGCGTAATACACCTCGGCGATCGCCGCGACCTTCTTCGCTTCGAGCAGGCCGCCCACGCGCGCCACGTTCAGTTGCAGGATCGATGCCGCGCCCGCTTCGAGCAGCTTGAAGAATTCATACTTGGTGGTCAGGCGCTCGCCCGCTGCAATCGGAATGCTGGTGTGTTGCGCGACTTGCGCCATCGCGCCTTCCTGCCCCGGCGGCACCGGTTCTTCGAACCACAGCGGATCGTATTTCTCAAGGCGCTTCGCAAGCCTGATTGCCGACGACGGCACCATCTGCCCATGCGTGCCGAACAGCAGATCGGCCTTGCTGCCGACCGCTTCGCGCACACGCCGGCAGAAAGTCTCGCAACGGTCGAGCACTTCCATCGACAGTTGATGGCCCGAGTAAGCCGTGTACGGCCCCGCCGGATCGAACTTCACCGCGGTGAAGCCACGCTTCACGTTTTCAACGGCGCATTCGGCGGCGAGATCGGGATCGTCGTAGTCGTATTCGCCGCGGCTGTTCTTCGGATACAAATACGTGTACGAGCGCAAACGCTGGTTGACCATGCCGCCGAGCAGTTCGTACACCGGCTTGTTCGCCGCCTTGCCGATGATGTCCCAGCACGCCATTTCCAGCCCGCTGACCACGCCCATCATCGTCAGATCGGGGCGTTGCGTGAAACCGCTCGAATACGCTTCGCGCCAGAGCCGCTCGATATGGTGCGGATCTTTATCGAGCAGATAGCGGCCGAATACATCGTCGATGATGTGAGTCATCGCCTTCGGATGGAACGTCGCCGAATAGATTTCGCCGACGCCTTCAATACCGCAGTCAGTCTTGAGCTTGACGAAAATCCAGTACATGCCGCCCACGTGCGGCGGCGGTACGGCGACGATATGCGTTTCGAGCGAGACGACTTTCATTTACGCAACCCCTTTCCTTTTAAGCATGTTTCTCAGCGCCAGGCCGGCGAAGCCGCCGAGCACCGCCATTCCGGCCACATAGCCGAAGTAAAGCTGATAACCGAAGACGCCCGGGAAGTTCTGCGTCAGATAGCCGTTGATCAACGGCAGGAACACGTCGGGCGAATAGCCGAGTACTGAGATCAGGCCGATGGCGAGGCCCATCGTTTCGACCGGGATATTGCAGCGATCCAGCAGCGACCAGTACAGACCGCGAATCGCGTAAGTCAGAATGCCAATGAAGAGCACGAGGAACACCAGCAGTACGTGGCTTGAAATACGCGGCGCCGCCATCAGACCCAGCAGCGACAATGCAGCGAGGAAGAGCGCAATCACCAACACCGAGACCTTCGAATAGCGGTCGCCGAGAAAGCCGCCGCCGATGCCGCCGATCGGCCGCATCCACAGCTTGAGCGTGGTAATCGTGCCGGCCATCACCACCGTCAAACCGATCTCGCCTTCATGCAGATACGCGGAGAAGCTGTACGTCGCCCAGAACACCTGATAGCCGCAGAACACAATGGCCGCGACCAGCCACAATTCGGGAATCGACGCGAGCGTTTTCAGATCGACCAGCACGTTGCTGCGTTTCTTCGCGGCACGGTTAGCGGCGGCATCTGCAGCGCCTCGCGGGTCTTTGACGAGCGCGAGCACCACACCGAGCGCAATGCAAAGAAACGCGTACATGTAGACGACCAGCTTGAAACCGGCCGCCACCGGCTCGCCTTTGGTCTGCGTGAACCACGCGAACAGCGTGATCGCAATGGTCGCGAGCATGGCTTCGATCAAGCCGCGTCCGCCGTCGAGCAAACCGAAGAAGCGGCCCTGCTCGTGCGTGCCGGCGATCATCGTCACGCGCTTGATGACGGCGGCCCAAAAGGTCAATCCGGTCGACAAACCCCAGCCGCAGAAGATCAGCATCAGTACATGGAACGACGGCGCAGTCGAATACCACAAGCCGAGCACGCCGGTCGCGATCAGCGAAAAGCAGATCAACAGGCGCGGTGCGATCCGGTCGGCGAGCCAGCCGCTCGGCAGGTAGCTCAGCAGAAAGATCGTGCCGAGCGATGAATACAGATAGCCGAGCTGGCTATCGGTGATGTGAAACACTTCGAGCATCGTCGGCTGATAGACCTGCCGAAGATACAGAATCGGGTAAATCGCGCCGGCCGCCAGCACCAGCAACATGAGCTGGATATAGCGCTGGGCCTTGCTGTTTCGCAGTGCGGTTTCTACGTCGCTCGAGGCGAGCGACGCGGCGGTTTGAACGGGTTGAGATGACACGTGAGGGCTCCTGAGAGACACAGCGCCGGTCCCACCGGTCTGCCGGATCTCCAAATTTTTTTATAAGTGCAGCGGGTTTGCTGCGTTTTTGCGGGTTTCAAGGCGACGCGTGCCGTCTACTCCGAATCGCGCGGCACGCGCCGGTTCTGCTTCAGTACTTCATGACCACGAGACGGGTCTGCGTGAATTCGAGCATGCCGTGCTTGCCGTCGTCGCCGCCGAGACCCGAACGCTTCCAGCCGGCGTGGAAACCTTGATACGGATCGGCCGGCGTGCGGTTCACATACAGCTCGCCTGCCTCGATGCCGTTGGCGATCTTCATCGCGCTGCGGTAGTTCTCGGTATAAAGCACCGACGACAAACCGAACTGATGGTCGTTGGCCATCGCCAGGGCTTCGTCGAGCGTGCGGTATTTGACGACCGGCATGATCGGACCGAAGGTTTCTTCCTGGATGATTTCCATGTCCTGGCGGCAGTTCGACAGCAACGTAGCCGGATAGAAGAAGCCCTTGCCTTGCGGTAGCCTGCCGCCGGTTTCTAACGTGGCGCCAGCCGCAATCGCGCGCTCGACCATGCCGTGAATCGACTGGCGCGACGCGTCGTTAACGAGCGGCCCCATCAGCGATGGCTGTTCGCTGCGATCGCCGCTTTCCACCGCGCTCATGTGCTTTTTCAGCAGTGCGACGAAACGGTCATGCACGCTTTCCTGCACGTAGACACGTTCGATCGCTGTACAAAGCTGCCCACAGTGCGTGGTTTTGGATGCGACCAGATCGCGCGCGGCTTTCTCGAGATCGGCATCCGCCTCGATGATGGCGGGCGTCTTGCCGCCCAGTTCGAGCGACGGTTTGGCGATGTTCGCCTTGCAGTAGTCGAGCACCTTGCGGCCCGCGCCGACACTGCCGGTCAGCGTAATCATGCCGACCTTGGGATGCGTGCAGAGCGCCTCGGCGGTTGCATGATTCATTGCGAGAATGTTCACGACGCCGGCCGGCAGCCCTGCCTTTTCAACCGCCTTGGCGATCTCGAACGCGGAGGTCGGCGTGTTATTGCTCGGGCGCACCACGACGGTGTTGCCGGCGATCAGCGCGGGCGCCACCTTGCGCATGAAGGTATAGACCGGGTAGTTGAACGGGATCAGGCACGCCACCACGCCGATCGGTTCGCGATGCAGCACGAGGTTTTCGTCGGGCGTGTCGCTCGGAATCACCTCGCCTTCGATGCGGCGCGCCCATTCGGCGTGGTAGCGGGTGATCTGGCCGGCGTAGATCGCTTCATTGGTGGCGTCGGCGACGCTCTTGCCCGACTCCAGCGCGAGCGCTGCGCCAATGGCGGGCGCGCATTCGGTGAGTGCGTCGGCGAGCTTGTGCAGATAGACCGCGCGCTCGGCTGAAGGCAGCTTGCCCCAGCCCTTTTGCGCGGCTGCAGCGGCGTCGACAGCGGCGATGGCCTCGGCGTGGGTGGCACCCGTGACGTGAGCAATCACGGCTTCGGTGGCAGGGTTGGTGACGGCGATGAGCTCGTCGCTTGCCGCGTCGATAAAGCAGCCGTTAGCAAAATTCCGATCGAGTCGCATGTCGTCTCCTGAAAAAGCGGGTGCAGTGGCGCATTGCCTTCGGCTATCGCTTTCATGCCAAAGGTGCATGAACGGAATTTTTCTCCGCGGCACGGCTGCCCACAAGCGAATAATTCGCGTGACAAACATTCGAAAAAATCACGTTTATCCAGGGATGTGCCTCATACGCGATTCCCATCTCGAATAGCAGAATCCGGGCTTTGCCAAAAGCAGCGGCCTTCCGGACCGGTTCGAACCCTCTTGAACCATTCGGGCCGCTCATGACCAACGTCTGGAGCTCACAATGAAAAAGAATGTCATCGCCGCCGTAGCCTTCATCGCACTCGCCTCGCTGGCGGCCCCGTCCGCCTTCGCGCAAAGCAGCGTGACCCTGTATGGCGTGCTGGATGAAGGCATCGACTACACCAACAACGCCGGGCGCGGCGCGGTCTGGGAAATGGCGAGCGGCTATGCGCAAGGCAGCCGTTGGGGCATGAAGGGTTCGGAAGACCTGGGCGGCGGCATGAAGGCGGTATTCCAGCTGGAAAACGGCTTCGACGTGAGCTCGGGGCGGCTCGGCCAGGGCGGCCGCATGTTCGGCCGCCAGGCTTACGTCGGCTTGAGCGACGGCCGGTTCGGCACGGTCACGCTCGGACGCCAGTACGACTCCGTGGTCGACTACCTCGCGCAGACCACGGCCAACGGCAACTGGGCCGGCTACCTGTTTGCGCACCCGTACGACAACGACAATACGGACAACTCGTTCCGTCTCGGCAACAGCGTGAAGTACGCGAGCCCGGAAATCGCGGGATTCCAGTTCGGCGGCGTGTACAGCTTCAGCAACGACACGAACTTCGCGAACAACCGCGCCTATAGCTTTGGTGGCCAGTATGCGAACGGCGGGCTGCTGATTGCAGCCGCGTACCTGCAGGCGAATAATCCGGGCTCGGGTTCCACCGGCGCGATCACCGCGAACGACGCGAGCTTTATTGCCGGGCGCATGCGGGTGTTCGGCGGTGGCATCAACTATACGTTCGGTTCGGCGACCGCCGGTTTTGCCTACACCAACTCGAACTATCAGGATCCGACCGGCAACGGCTATATCGGCATTCCGCTGGCGGCGTCCGGCGTCAGGTTGAACACGCTGAAGTACCAGAATTTCGAAGTGAACGGCAAATACCAGTTCACGCCGGCCTTCTTTATCGGCGCGCAGTATGTGTACACGATGGAGAACTACGATGCGTCAACCGGCAGCGTGAAGCCGAAGATTCACTCAGTCGGTTTGATGGCGGATTACAACCTGTCCAAGCGCACGGATGTGTATGTACAGGGCGAATACCAGAAGGTCGCGGGCGACTCGACCCACTCGATTCTCGACAATGCGTTCATTCCGGGCGTGCAGGCGCCTTCATCGACGGGGAATCAGCTCGCCGTGCGCGTCGCGCTGCGCCACAAGTTCTGAACGCCATGACGCCGAAGCCGCTTCGAAATCGGCGTCGTGCGATGGGTTGTTCAATTTTTCGCGATGTTCACGTTACGTATACAGCGAGATTTTCTGAACAATATTGTCCCTCCCGGAGGCGTTCAATTTTGCAGGCTGTTCACGTTGCGTATACACTCGTAAAAATTGAACAAAGGTGGATCATGCCACGCAAATCCCAGCCGCCGTTCGTGCCCGACCCGACGGTTCAGGCCGCCGCAGCAGCGTTTTCCGCTGCGACAGGCGTGTCCACCAGACTGCTCCGGCCGCCGCATCGCGCTCACTATGCCGCGAAGATCCAGTTTCAGGCCTCACCGGCGAGAAGCTGGACGCGGCCGGTGCTGCTAGTGGAAAACGTCGACCGTTTCGCCACGCTCGCCGCGATCAAATCCACTGCTCACATCCGTGCTGACGAACCGTTCGTGGTCGTCACACCCTACCTGTCGCCCAACATGCTCCGGCATTGCCGGGAATTAGGCCTCGATGCGCTGGATACCTCGGGCAACGCCATCATGCAAAGCAACGGCAACCTGATCATGATCTCAGGTGAAAAACGCACGAGCGCGGCGAGTCGCATCAAAGACCGGGCCTGGACCGCCAAGGGCATGAAGGTTGTACTGGCGCTGCTTTGCGACCGAACGCTCATCAACGCGGGCCAACGGGTGATCGCCCAACGCGCGGGGGTCAGCCTGGGCACGGCCCAGTCGACGTTTCGCGATCTACTCGAACGGGGCGATATTGTTCAACGCAAAGACGGTTACGTGTTGGCCAATGCCGCCCGCATGCTCGACGAATGGGCCGCGCTCTACCCGTCCAGGCTTCGCAACCAGTTGATGGTGAATCGCTACCGCGCCGAAGACCCGGCATGGTGGCGCAACATCGATCCGCAGAGCGAGCAATGCCAGTTCGGCGGTGAAGTGGCCGCGGCGCTTCTCACCGGATATCTCAAGCCGGCGGCCGTGACGCTCTATTGTCAACAGGCCATGCCGCGCAAATGGCTGGTCGACGCCCGCTTGCGGCTCGATCCTAACGGCGAGGTGGAAGTACTGCATGCGCCGATCCCACCGGTTACGCCGGTGCTGGCTGATGGGACGACGAACCTGCCGCCATCGGTCGTGCATCCCGTGCTGATCTATGCCGATCTGATCGCCACGGGCGACTCTCGCAACATTGAAACCGCACGGATGCTACGTGAGCAATACCTCTCCGCTTGACATGCTCGAAAGCCGCCCACTGCCTGCGCTAGTCGTCGAATTGCTGCGGCACGTCGCTGATACAGCGCGTGTCTCGAACGTCGAATGGTTCGTCGGCGGCGCGACTGCGCGCGACATCATATTGACCCACGTCCACGGCATCGAGGCCACACGCGCAACTGCCGACGTCGATATCGGCGTGAGTGTCGAGAGTTGGACAGGCCACGCCGCGCTCAAGGCGGCACTGATCGCCGGGGGCGCTTTCGAACAACGCGGCGAGGCACATCGGCTGTACTACCGCGATCCCGGCAGCGGCGAGCTGATGTGGCTGGACATTGTCCCTTTCGGTGGTATCGAGGGGAATGCCGGTAGCGCTGAGGCGAGTGAAATCGCCTGGCCGCCGGATCACGCCATACGAATGAATGTAGCGGGTTTCGCAGAAGCGCTGACCGACGCTGTCACTGTGCGCCTCGAAGCGGATCTCGCTGTACCCGTTGCCTCCTTGCCAGGCCAGGCCATGCTGAAAATCGTCGCGTGGCATGACCGTCATGCGGTCGAGCGAAAGGATGCGACGGATCTGCTGTTTCTGCTCGGCAACTACGCCGCGGCAGGCAACCACGCACGCCTTTACGACGAAGCCTATGAACTCGTCGAGCAATATGAACATCAGTTGGAAATCGCGGGCGCCGCGCTGTTGGGGCGCGACGTCACGGCGATCGCATCGGCGGAAACCCGCAAATTGATTGCGCAGGTACTGGGATTCGGCGAGGACTATCCTCGCATTCTCGAACATATGATGGGCCACCGGGCCCGGTTTTTCGAGCAAACGCCGGCGTTCATCGAATCCGCATTCAACGCGTTTCGCAAGGGTTTCGGCAACCCTGACTGACCAGAACGAGCGCGACGCCTTCAGCAGAATCTGTTTTTCGATGCGATCGCTGGATGCGTCTTTTGATATGCCAGATGAGACGTTCATACGCAGCGTCCTGATTGCATATGGGGTTCACAACCGGCGACATGCAAGTATTTGCCTGCGTATTTTCCGGCCCACCTCAACCGCCGACCTTGACCACCAGCTTGCCGAACGCGCCGCGCTCGAGATGTGCCAGCGCGGCCGGCAGTTCGTCAAATGCGTAGGCCGTATCGACGACCGGCTTGCCTACTCCGTTGCGTGCGCGTGCATCACGTTGGTGTGCATCGACCACGCCATCCACGGACGGCGCAGTGCGACGATCGCGAGGAATGCGCAAGCCGCCAGCGCGCCGAAGGTCGCAAAGCCCATCTGATAGCTGCCCGTGCTTTCCTTCGCGATGCCCATCACGACCGGCAGATAAAAGCCGCCTACTCCGCCCGCGGCGCCGACGATGCCCGACATCAGCCCGGTGCGGCCAGCCCAACGATGCGGCACCAACTGGAAGGTCGCGCCATTACCCAGACCGAAGGCTACGTAAAGGCACAACAGCAGCGCAATCCCGCCGACCATCGACGGCATCGCAGCAGCAAAGACAAAGTCGCACAGCGAAATGATCGCGAGCAGGAAAGTCAGCGCGCGCACGCCGGACACCTTGTCGGCTATCAGGCCACCGAGCGGCCGCACCATCGCGCCGGTTGCGGCGAGCAACGCCATGAACAGACCCGCGTCGATCTTCGACAGCTGATACAGGTTGGTCAGCAGCAGCGAAACATACGACGACATGCCGACAAACCCACCGAACGTGATGCTGTACACCAGCATGATCGCCCACGTGTCGCGCTCGCCCAGCACCGCGCGATAGCGCTTGGGCAGCACCGCAATCGCCAGCAGCGCACCGATCACCGGCAACAGCAGCACACCGGTCTTGCCCGAACCGAACAGGCCCGCTTCGACCAGCAGCACGAGCACGATCAAACCGACGAGCGTGATCGCAAAGCTGCCGAACGCGCGCAGCACGCTACCCGATTTGATACCGGAGTCGTTGGCCCAGAAGTACAGCGTGATCGCAGCGATAGTGAGCAACGGCAGTGCGCCGGCGGTCGCCATTTGCCACCCGTAGTGCGCCGCCAGTTGCGGGAACAGGAAGCCGTCGAGCACCGCACCGATGTTGCCGGCAGCGGCGAGACCCAGCACCAGGCCCTGCACTTTCGGCGGATAGTTGCTGCCGGCCATCGGTAGCGCCACCGCGAAGCTTGCACCGCCCACGCCGAGGAAGACGCCAAGCACCAGCAGCAAGGTGTAGGACGGCACGAACGGCAACAACGGCAGCACGATCGTCGGCACCGCCGACAACAGCACGCCCATTAGCGCGATGCGTTTGCCATGCGCCGATTGATAGAGGTTACCGAGCGTCACGCGCAGGATCGCCGCCGACAGCACCGGCACGGCGACCAGCAGACCTTGCTGCGCAGGCGTCATTGCAACGCTCTTGCTGATGAACGGCGCGAGCGGCCCATACAGCACCCAGACGGTGAAGCCGGTGTCGAAATAGAGAAAACACGCCACTAGCGCGCGCCAGTCTCCACTCTTTAGTGAGCTCATCACGTTTTTCATTAGGCATCCTCAAATATGCTGACTGTTTGCTAACCTGGTGTGCGGCGCTGGTACTTTGCGCTGAAGCACTGCGCACAGGAATGATCACGATGTTGAATACCGGTATGAACATGCAACCTTCACGCCATCCGGACGCTTCTTCAAACCTTGACTGCGTACTCTCTGAAACTGTAATGCCGCGCCTGTTCCGGCCGCTTCAAAAATCAATAAACGTCGCGTACGTAGCGCTTTTCCCGCGCTAAACGGCTCACATACTCAGCGGCTCTTTCTTCGCTCATGCCGCCGTGCTGAGCAACCACATGCTTGAGCGTCGCGTCGACGTCTCTCGCCATCCGGCTTGCGTCACCGCAGACGTAGAAATGCGCACCTTCTTCGAGCCATGCCCACAATTGCGCACCCTGCTCGCGCATGCGGTTCTGCACATAGATCTTTTCCGTTTGATCGCGCGAGAACGCGACGTCGAGCCGGGTCAGCACGCCGCTGTCACGCATCGCTTCAAGTTCGTCGCGATAGTAGAAATCGGTGGCCGCATGTTGCTCGCCGAAGAACAGCCAATTGCGCCCCTTATGACCGCGCGCACGCCGCTCGTGCAGAAAGCCGCGAAATGGTGCAACGCCGGTGCCCGGACCGACCATGATGATCGGCGTATCAGAAACATGAGGAGGCCGAAAGTGTTCAGATCGCTGCACGAATACCGGCACGTTCACGTCGTTGGCGCGGTCGGCGAGAAACGTCGACGACACGCCCTTGCGATGACGGCGGCCATTGCTGTAGCGAACCGCGGAAACCGTCAGATGAATTTCACCGGGATGCGCCTTCGGGCTCGATGCAATCGAATATAAACGCGGTTGCAGGCGCTTGAGCATGCCGGTCAATTCGGTTGCCGTCAGGCTGACGGGAAATTCGTGGAGTACGTCGGCGAGTTGCTGGCCCCACAACCACTGTTTGAGGTCGGCCTTGCGCTCCGTAGAAAGCAGATCGCGCAGCGCGCCGTTATTGCTGCGTGCGGCAATGAACGCGAGCGCGTCAGGGCTGGGACGCGCGATCTCGTAGTGCTTGGCGAGCGCGTCGGCGAGGTGCATTTCACCCGCGCCTGACACGTTGACCGCTGCGTCGGCGCTCAATCCGCTCAGGCTGATCAATTCGTCGACCAGTTCAGGGCAGTTGCTCGGCCATACGCCCAGCGCATCGCCGGCTTCGTACTCGAGGCCCGAGTCGCCCGTGCTCAGCGAGAAGTAGCGCGTATCTTTCGCTGCGCCCTGCTTGTTCAACTGCAGGTTCCTGACAAGCCGCGATGCGGCCGGACGTGTTTTGGTCGGCACGCCGCCCGGCACCACAGCGTTGATCATGCCGCCCGGCGGGACCGCATGCAGTGCCGCATCTTCTTCCTTGATGCGCACGATGATGCTTTCGAGCCACGCGTCAGCATTCTCCTGATACCCGCTGTCACAATCGACGCGATCCATCAGACGCCGCGCGCCTTGAGCGGCGAGACGTTCATCCAGACGGCGGCCGTGGCCGCAGAATTGATCGTAGTTGCGGTCTCCCAGCGCGAGCACCGCGTAGCGCAGACCTTCGAGACGAGGCGCTGCGTCGCTGGCCAGTTGTGACCAGAAGGCCTGCGCGTTATCGGGTGGATCGCCGTCGCCAAAGGTGCTTGACATCAGCAGCACGTATTGCGCTTTCGCGAGCGCCGAGGCCTGATAGTCCGCCATGCATGACGTGCGGATTTCGAAGCCTGACTCCATCAGACGGGTGGCATAACGTTCAGTCAACGATTCGGTGTTGCCGGTTTGCGAGGCCCACAGCAAGGTCACTTTGGGTCGCACGCGCAAGATACGTACACCGGAGGCATGCGCCGCGTCGGAATGCGACGTGGCAGGCGCACCAGCTGGCACAGCCGCATGAGTTCCACTGCGGCTATAAAGTCCGGCCAGCAAACCGTCCACGTATAAGCGGTTCGTCGGATCAAACGGTGCGCCGGCTGGGAGGACCGGCACGCTGTCGATGCCCTGCCCTTCAGCCGAACGCAGGCCACTGACGAAACCAGCCAGATACGCCCGCTCGGTTTCCGTGAACGACGGCGCGGGTGTCGGTGGAAGCTGCAACAGGCTAGTCAGTGCATTGATGCGGGGCATGTCCAGTTCCTTGGTGTTCGCCGATATCGCGCTTGCTGTCGCCGCGTCGACGCCAACGGCAGGCGCATCGGCGCGCGTCTCGTCACCCGCACTCGAAACCGGCGCGATGGCGTCGAGCGCAACCGGGCTCAGCGCGACCGCACAGAACTTGAGTTCGGGTTGCTGCGAGACCGGATCGATTGCATTACTGGTGACGGCGTTGATACACAGGTCGTCGCCGAAGACGTCGTTCCAGTGCATCGGCGCAAAGCAGTTCCCGGCTTGCACGCGCTCCGTGAGGACCGCCGGCAACACGGCACGCCCCCGCCGCGAACGGATCTCGACCGGATCCTTGGCCTTGATGCCGAGCATGGCGGCGTCTTCGGGATGAATCTCGACGAACGGGCCCGGGTTCAGCTTGTTGAGCATCGCGACCTTGCCGGTCTTGGTCATGGTGTGCCATTGATGCTGCAGGCGGCCCGTATTCAAGACGATCGGAAATTCCCGATCGGGCAATTCGGCGGGGGCTGCAAAGGCACGGGCGAAGAACACGGCTTTGCCGCTTGCGGTCGGAAACACGAGCCGCGGACGGCTGCCGTCGGGCCGTTGCGTCAGCGTCTGGCTGACGCCGTCGTTGATGTAGCGAATTGGGTTGCGCTCGACAGCGTCGTCCGACGCAAGCGGCCATTGCAGCGGTGTGTCCCTCAGCCGGCGATGGCTCGCGCCGCGCAGGTCGTAGCCGGTTTTCGGATTCGACGCGCGGGTGATTTCCGAAAAAACTTCTTCGGCGCTTGCGTAGGTAAACGCATGGGCGAAACCCATTTCACAAGCGACGCGCGCGATGATCTGCCAGTCCGGCAGCGCAGCGCCTGGCGGCTCGATGCCCTTTTGCATCAGCGTCAGATTGCGCTCGGAGTTGATCATCACGCCTTCGGCCTCGGCCCACAGCGCGCCGGGCAACAGCACATCGGCGTAACGGTTGGTCTCGGTGTCGAGGAACGCATCCTGTGAAATCACGAGCTCAGCCGCGCGCAATCCAGCGATAGCGTTTTGACGGTTCGCGACGCTCGCCACCGGATTCGTGCAGATGATCCAGCACGCCTTGATCTCGCCCGCAGCCATGCGGGTGAACATATCGATCGTGCCGCTGCCGACTTCTGTCTGCAGCGTGCCCTTCGGAATGCCCCACAGGTCTTCGATAAACGTGCGGTCTGTTTCGACCAGCACCGAACGCTGCCCCGGCAAACCGGGACCCATGTAGCCCATTTCGCGGCCGCCCATCGCATTCGGCTGGCCCGTCAGCGAGAACGGTCCGCTGCCACGGCGGCAGATCTTGCCCGTCGCCAGATGCAGATTGCAGATCGCGTTCGTGTGCCACGTGCCATGCGTACTCTGATTCAGGCCCATGGTCCAGCAGCTTATCCACTCCGGCGCGGCGCCGATCATTTGCGCGGCCTGGCGGATGTCCTCAGCGGCGAGGCCGGTGATCTGCGCAACGTTCTCCGGCGTGTAGTCCGCGAGAAAAGCCGGCATCGCGTCCCAGCCTTCCGTCGCTTCGGCGATAAAAGACGCATCCGTATGGCCGTTTTCGTGCAAAAGATGCAGCAGGCCATTGAGCAAGGCCAGATCGGTGCCCGGCTTGATCTGCAGAAAGAGATCGGCCTTATCAGCGGTCGTATTGCGACGCGGATCGACCACGATCAGTTTCGCACCGGCCTTCACGCGATCCATCATCCGCAGGAACAGAATCGGGTGACAGTCGGCCATATTCGCGCCGATCACGAAGAACAGGTCGGCATGATCGATGTCTTCGTACGATCCCGGCGGGCCGTCCGCGCCGAGTGAGAGCTTGTAGCCGCTGCCCGCGCTCGCCATGCAAAGACGCGAATTCGATTCGATGTTGTTGGTGCCGACAAACCCCTTGGCGAGCTTGTTGATGAGGTACTGCGCCTCAATCGACATCTGCCCGGACACATAGAACGACAGAGCGTCCGGTCCGTGTGCGTCGAGCAGGCCGCGCAGACGCGCTGCCGTGGTGCTGATTGCCTGCGCCATCGGCAGCGGCGCCGGATCCTGGTCGCGTGCGTGGCGCACGAACGCACCTTCCAGACGCCCCGACTTGCGCAACGCGACGTGCGCCGACTGGCCCTTCGTGCAGAGCCGTCCGAAGTTAGCCGGATGCTCCTTGTCGCCGGAGATTTTCACGACCTGCCCGTCCTCGACGTGCAGCACCATTCCGCAGCCGACGCCGCAGTAGGGGCACACCGTTTTTACGTTACGAGGGGACATGGCGGGCGACATCGTTCGAAGAGGTTGATAAAAATCAGTGACTCACATCGCGACCCACACCTGCCCGTTTTCCACCCGCGCGGCAAACGCGCTGACGGAATACGCCGGTGTTTCGAGGCACTCGCCGGTGCGCAGATCGAAGTGATGCTTGTAGATCGGCGAAGCGACGACGAGGCGTTCGCCGAGATTGCCGATCAGCCCGCGCGAGAGCACGGCCGCTTGCGAGCCCGGATCGTAGTTTTCGATCGCATACACGACGGCGTCCGCGTCGCCGTTGTACACATGAAATACCGCCACTTGTTCGCCGTTGACGAGCGCGCACACGCCCGTGTTTGGGACGATGTCGTCGAGCGCGCAAATTGGCGTCCAGGCAAGCGGAAGGCGGTCAAGGTTCATGGCGGAAGTCCTCGGTGAATGACGCAAAAATCAAACGGTTTCGACAACCACAGGAATCGAAGCGAGCTTCGAGCGTCGCTCGGCCGGCGTCGCGGGCCGGATCTGGCCGCGTTCCTCGACGAAGGCGACATGACTGTCCGACTCGCCGCTGTTGACGAAGTGACGGAAGCGCTTGCGCGTTTCAGGATCGGTGACGGCTTTCTTCCATTCGCACTCGTAGGTTTCGACCACGTGCTGCATTTCCACTTCGAGCTCGGCGGTCACGCCCAGGCGATCGTTGACGACCACGTCAATCAGATACTCAAGGCCGCCTTCGAGGTTGTCGCGCCACACGCTGGTGCGTTGCAGACGGTCGGCCGTGCGCACGTAGAACATCAGGAAGCGGTCGATGTAGCGCACCAGCGTTTCCTTATCGAGATCCGAGGCGAGCAATTCGGCATGGCGCGGTTTCATGCCGCCGTTGCCGCAGACGTAGAGATTCCAGCCCTTCTCGGTAGCGATGATGCCGACGTCCTTGCCCTGCGCCTCCGCACATTCGCGCGTGCAGCCGGACACGCCGAACTTGATCTTGTGCGGCGTGCGCAGTCCTTTGTAGCGGTTCTCGAGTTCGACCGCGAGACCTACCGAATCGCCGACGCCGTAGCGGCACCACGTTGAACCGACGCACGACTTCACCGTGCGCAACGATTTGCCGTACGCATGGCCCGATTCGAAACCAGCCGCGATCAGTTCTTCCCAGATGAACGGCAGTTGCTCGACTCGCGCGCCGAACAGATCGACCCGCTGGCCGCCGGTGATCTTCGTGTAGAGGCCGTATTTCTTCGCGACCTGACCGACCGCAATCAAACCGTCAGGCGTCACTTCGCCACCTGCCATGCGTGGCACGACCGAATAGGTGCCGTCGCGCTGGATGTTGGCGAGGTAGTAATCGTTGGTGTCCTGCAGCGACGCGTGCTCCTTCTTCAGCACGAATTCGTTCCAGCACGAGGCGAGGATGCTCGCCACGGCCGGCTTACAGATATCACAACCGAGGCCGTGTCCATGCTTCGCCAGCAATTCGCCGAAGCTGCGCACGCCCTCTACGCGCACGATGTGATACAACTCCTGGCGCGAATACGAGAAGTGCTCGCACAGGTGATTGTTGACCGCGAGGCCCTGCTTTTTCATCTCCGCTTTCATCACCTGCGTGACGAGCGGCACGCAGCCGCCGCACGAGGTGCCGGCCTGGGTCGCGCATTTCAATGCGCCGATGTCGGTCGCGCCCGCGCACACGGCGGCGCACAGGTCGGCCTTCGAGACGTTGTTGCACGAGCAGATCTGCGCGCCGGCGGGCAATGCCTCGACGCCGAGCGCCGGCTTCGCCTGACCGTCGGACGACGGCAGGATCAGGAATTCCGGCGACGCCGGCAACTCGATCCGGTTCAGCATCATCTGCAACAGCGTGCCGTATTCGCTCGCATCGCCCACCATCACGCCGCCGAGCAGATATTTGCCGCACTCGGACACCACCAGCTTCTTGTAGACCTGCTTGCGTTCATCGCTGAACTGATACGCGCGGCTGCCCGGCGTTTTGCCGTGCGCGTCGCCGATGCTGGCGACGTCCACCCCCATCAGCTTCAACTTGGTGCTCATATCGGCGCCGGCGAATTCCGCCGAGTCGCCAAGCAGTTGCTTCGCCACCGCGCGCGCCATGTCATAACCGGGCGCAACGAGGCCGAACAGTTGACCGTTCCACAGCGCGCACTCGCCGATCGCATAGATGTGCGGGTCGCTGGTGCGGCAAGCGTTGTCGATCACGATGCCGCCGCGTTCGCCGAGCGCGAGGCCGCTCTCGCGTGCGAGATCGTCACGCGGACGGATGCCCGCGGAGAACACGATCATGTCAGTGTCGAGGAAGCTGCCGTCGGCGAACTGCATGCGGTGCCTGCCGTTCTCGCCGTCGACAATCGCCGAGGTGTTCTTCTGCGTGTGGACCGTCACGCCGAGTTCTTCGATCTTGGTGCGCAGCACGCGGCCGCCGCCTTCGTCGACCTGCACCGCCATGAGGCGCGGCGCGAATTCGACCACGTGTGTTTCCAGGCCCAGGTCGCGCAAGGCCTTCGCGCATTCGAGGCCGAGCAGTCCACCGCCGACCACCGTGCCGGTCTTCGAGCGGGCGCCGCATTCCCGCATGGCTTCTAGGTCGTCGATCGTACGGTAGACGAAGCAGTCGGCCCGCTCGCGCCCTTGCACGGGTGGTACGAACGGATAGGAACCCGTAGCGAACACCAGCTTGTCGTAGGGTAATGTCTCGCCGGTCGATACCGTCACGGTGCGCGCATCGCGATCGATCGCCACTGCTTTCGCATTCAGCTTCAGCAAGACGTTCTGGCGCTCGAAGAAACCCGGCTCGACGAGCGACAGGTCGTCCGCCGTCTTGCCTGCGAAGAATTCGGACAGATGCACACGGTCGTATGCCGGCCGGGATTCTTCGCACAGCACGGTGATATCGAGGCCATGCGCCGCGTCTAGTGCCAGGCATTCGACCAGTTTGTGGCCGACCATCCCGTGACCGATAACGATGATTTTCATGACCGCGGTTCCCCAATGTGCTGTGCTCGAATCGCTGCCGGTTGGCTGCTGTGCGAAAGCGATTCCGGAAATAAAAACGGCGTCCCGCGAACCCAGTCGATGACTGAATTCGGGGGACGCCGTTGTCCTGACCTGTGCTGCAGCGAGTGCCTTGTTGTTGCACTCGCGGCGGATCCACGTTGATCCGATGGCAACGCTTAATGCAAAGCTTGTGCCAAGCGTGCGAAATGTGGGCTTCAACGCCGTGGCGTGGGCCTTTGCAGCGAATGACACGGGCTTGCGGCGAACCGGGCGCGCGTCACGATTTGATGCAGCGAAGCACAGGGATGGTGCGTCGCAGCACTGTGCGCGTGCGAGCGGCGAGCACGCGGGGCGCGCGAACTTAAACGTCGATCGGCAATCTCGCCACGAACACCGTGCCATCTTCGGCGGACGATCTGACTTCCAGCGTGCCGCTGTGTGCGCGGACGATCTGCTTGCAGATATACAGGCCGAGCCCCAGGCCACCGCCCGGCTTGCTGGTAGGCGGCCGCCAGTAAGGCTCGAAGACTTTGTTCAAGACATCCGGTGCGATCACGTTGCCACCGTTCAATACGGTCAGCACAAACTCGCCGTTCTCCACCCGGGCCTTCACCGCGACCGGGAACTCCGCCGCGCCATGCGTCATCGCGTTGCCGAGGAGATTCGAAAGCAGTTGCTGCACGCGCATGCGGTCGCAACGAACCCGCGTGGAGATCGCGATATCGTCGGCCAGCACCCGCTCCGGATTGGCCTCGCGCGCTTCGGCGACTACCACCCGTAACGCGGTCGCCAGATCGTCAACGTCTTCGATCGACACGCCGATACCGGAACCGAGCCGGCCGCGGGCGAAATCCATTACGTCGTCGATCAGGTGCGCCATGCGCAAGGTCGTGGTCTTCAGACGCTGGCCGATTTTCACGAGATCGGGCTCGTTCTTGCGCAGCGTCAGCAATTCGGCGGTTGCGCTGACCGCGGATAGCGGATTGCGCAGGTCGTGGCCGAGCACCGCGATGAACTGTTCGCGCAAGCTGGAATTTTCCCGTTCATCGAACAACGCCGCCTCAGCCGCCTGCTGGCGCTCTTCCGTGACGAGCTGGATCGCGATCAGGCCGGCGAATACCTCGAACATGCTCAGCGTGCGCGCATCCGAGACCTCATTCGGATTGGGATCGATCGCGCAAAGATTACCGAAGTAGCTGCCATCGGGCAAAGCGATCGGTACGGAAATATAACTCCCCAGGTTGTAGATCCGTGCTGTGTGATGGCCGTGATAGACCGGGTCTTTGCTGAAATCGTCGATCACGATCGACGCACGCGCGGCGCGCGACTCGAAACACAACGTGCTATGCAGATCGAGCTGGCCGCCCGCGACCAGACCGAAGTTCAGTTCGTCCCGCACCGCGCAGGCCGTCCAGCTGTGCTCCGTGACCCGAGCGACGGCGGCAAAGCCCATCCCGGTGTTCTTGCAGATCAGGCGCAGGATCGCCGGCACGGCGTCGATACGGCTGACCGCTTCGATGTCCCGTGCGATTCGCGCTTCCTCATCATCCCCTAGCGGTAATTTATTCATAAGAAGCGGTGCCAGATACCTTGCCGGAATGGCCGAAGAAAGCAAACTATTGCGCCCCGATCGTCAAGCCCGTGCCGATGCCGGTGATCTTCGCGGCGCTGACCGGGGATCGCCGGCTTTAGCCGGGCGCCGTGCCGCCCTGCGCGCCGATCCAGGCGTGCAACGCAGTGCCGGCCTGAGCCTGAGCCTAATCGCCGAAGCCCAATTCGGCCTCGACCGCTTGCCCGACACGCAGCCACGTCCCGGCACCGCGCGCGACAATTGCATTGTTGCCGAACGTCAACGCACCGTTTCGCTGCGGATTCGCCCGGTAGAGGCTCATGGTGTCGGTGGGTTCGTTCGGCCAATCGGGATCGGGCGCGCCCTTCGCCTGATCGATGGTCGGCATCGGACAGCGCGAGCACGGCTTGACCAGTTGCAACTGCACCGCCTGATCCTCGGTCCCGTCGGCGCTCAGACTCTCGACATAATCCTCTTCGTAAGCCTCGAGCCCCGTCAGCACGACGTTGGGGCGAAACCGGTCGATCGGAATCGACGGTGCGCCCTTGCTGTTCAAACGCACATTCAGATCGTCGAGCGAAGCCTGGCCGATCACCAGCAGCGGAAAACCATCGGCGAAATGCGTGGTGGCCCCGCCGACGCTGCCGGTGTACTCCGGATCGACAATCCGTTCGCGTTCGGGATTGAAGCGCAGAAGCCGCGCCGGCACGCCAAGAAACGCTGAAAACCATGTGGCGCTTTCTTCGCCGGTGTCAAGCCCGTAGGCCGCGTCGCGCCAAACCGCGGTTTGCACCTTTTGCGGCGCGCTGAGTCCGGCGGCGTCGAGCGGCGTACGCAACTCGCTCATGCCCGGAGCGCGGATCACGAGTTCATGTTCACCGATCTCAACCTTGATCAGCGCCATGCGTGGATACGCGCGCTGCGTGAGCATTGCACCGCTCGGGTCGGTGACCATCCAGCATCGATCGTATTCGAGGCCGGTGGCTAGCAGGCGCGCTTCATTGAGCGCAATGCCGGCGCAGGATTTGATTGGATAGACGAAAAGCTCGCTGATGATAGGCATGGTTTGGCGCGTGGGGAGCACGCGATTTCTTGTGTTAATGCTCGATTGTAAAGCGCATACGGCGCGTCATATCGGCGGCGTTATGGCATCCGTCTCCATTGCCTGCGCTGAAAACGCTGCGCCGGTTACTTCGCGGCTTCACGCGGAAACCGCTGCGCCACTATTCCCAGCCCTCCAGCCGCAGCGTTGCGCGCACGAGCCGCTGCTCTTCCTGTTCGATTTCCCGTAGGTTCGCGCATACGCTGTCGATATGATCGGCCGCGGCCTTGCGCGCCTGTTCAGGCAGCTTGCCGGTCACGGCGTTGTAGAGCCGCGCATGCTGACGATCGATTACCCGTTTTTGCGGCTCGCGGTGATAGAGATTGTTCACCGACGCGAACACCGAACTCAATAACAGATCGGTCAGGGTACTCAAGGTATGCACCAGCACCGGGTTGTGCGAGGCCTCGCAGATCGCGAGGTGAAACGCATGATCGAGCCGCGCGTGGGTGGACGCACTCGTCTCCTTGCCGTGCGCCGCGAGCATTTCCTCATAGCGGCGCGTGATCAGCACGAAGTCCGCGGGCGTGCCGCGCAGCGCCGCAAGCCGTGCGGATTCCGCTTCGAGCAAGGCGCGCACTTCGAACAGATCGTAGAGCGTGCGCGGCTGCGAGCCGAGCAGATGCATCATCGGCGTGAGCGTGGGTTGTGCGGTGAGGCTGGCGACAAACGAGCCCTTGCCGTGCGAGGTCTCGATGATGCCGCGCGCCCGCAGGAGCTTGAGCCCTTCGCGCAGCGCCGTGCGCGATACGCCGAGCTTGTCGGTAAGGCGCCGTTCAGAGGGCAGCGCCTGCCCCGTTTTCAGCACACCGTCGACGATCAATCGTTCGATACGCTCGGCAACGACGTCCGCCACCTGCCGCGAGCTTTCCTGATCCACTGTCTGCATTTCAATTCCAACTGGTATGACCACCTTGGAATGCTAACACGCGGGAGCCAGATACGTCCGCTGTAACCCATACACATCAATCAATCCGGCCTACCGTCTCTGAAACCATCAAATCAAAAACTGGTACGACCACCTTCCGAACCGGTCGACAGCGACTCCCACAGCCGCAACAATCCAGCCTGAAACACGCTTGCGCGCCCGTGCCCACGGGTCTGACCGCCAGGTTAGCGCGGCTCCAGGAGACCCCCCATGAGCTATCACTACGACGAACGCATCGACGGCGCGCTCGCGACGCACGACAAATCCACAGTCGTCGCGCAGCTGCAAACGCTGATCCCCGATCTGCAACTCCTTTATGAACAGGAAGATTTGCGTCCGTTCGAATGCGACGGCCTCGCCGCCTATCGCGCGACGCCGATGCTGGTCGCCCTGCCCGACAAGGTCGAACAGGTCGAGGCGCTGCTGACATTCGCCAATGCCCAAAAGATTCCCGTGGTCGCGCGCGGCGCCGGCACCGGTTTGTCGGGCGGTGCACTGCCGCTGGAGAAAGGCATTCTGCTGGTGATGGCGCGCTTTAACCGGATTCTCGAAGTCGATCCCGAGGCCGGCATTGCCCGCGTGCAACCCGGCGTGCGCAACCTCGCGATCTCGCAGGCCGCCGCGCCCTATGGCATGTATTACGCGCCGGACCCCTCGTCGCAGATTGCGTGCTCGATCGGCGGCAACGTCGCGGAAAACGCGGGCGGCGTGCACTGCCTGAAGTACGGACTGACCGTCAACAACATCCTGAAGCTCGAGATTCTTACCATCGACGGCGAGCGCATCACGCTCGGCTCGGATGCGTTGGACGCACCCGGCTTCGACTTCCTCGCGCTTTTCACGGGCTCGGAAGGCATGCTCGGCATCGTCACCGAAGTCACCGTGAAGCTGCTCACCAAGCCGCAAAGCGCAAAGGTGCTGCTCGCCAGTTTCGACGACGTCGAGAAAGCGGGCGCCGCGGTCGCACAGATCATCGGTGCGGGCGTGATCCCCGGCGGCCTCGAAATGATGGACAACCTCACGATCCGCGCCGCGGAAGACTTCATCCACGCCGGCTATCCGGTCGATGCTGAAGCGATCCTGCTGTGCGAAGTCGACGGGGTGGAAAGCGACGTGCGGGAAGATGTGGAATGCGTCGAAGCGCTGCTGCGCGCGGCGGGCGCAACCGACATCCGGCTCGCGAAAGACGAAGCCGAACGCCAGCGTTTCTGGGCCGGCCGCAAGAACGCATTCCCGGCGGTGGGCCGCATCTCGCCGGACTACTACTGCATGGACGGCACGATCCCGCGCCGCGAGTTACCGCGCGTGCTCAAAGGCATCGAGGATCTCTCAAACGAATATGGCTTGCGCGTGGCCAACGTCTTCCATGCCGGCGACGGCAACATGCATCCGCTGATCCTGTTCGACGCCAACGCGCCCGGCGAGACCGAACGCGCCGAAACCCTCGGCGCGAAGATCCTCGAACTGTGCGTGGCGGTGGGCGGCAGCATTACCGGCGAACACGGCGTGGGCCGCGAAAAGATCAACCAGATGTGCGCGCAGTTCAATAGCGACGAACTGAGCTTCTTTCACGCGCTGAAAGCCGCTTTCGATCCAGGCGGCCTCCTGAACCCCGGCAAGAACGTGCCGACCCTGCACCGCTGCGCCGAATTCGGCTCGATGCATGTCCACCACGGCGCACTGCCCTTTCCTGAACTGGAGCGTTTCTGATGCTGATCGAACCGATATCGATGGACGATAGCGAACGGCTCGTCGCCGAAGTCTCGCAAGCATGGGCAAGCGGTACGCCCCTGAGGATTCGCGGCGGCAACAGCAAGGCATTCCTCGGCCGCCCGGTGCAAGGCACACCGATCGACACACGCTCGCATCGCGGTGTGGTCAGCTATGACCCGACTGAACTCGTGATCACCGCACGTGCCGGCACGCCTGTCGCTGAACTGAATGCCGTGCTCGACGCGGCCGGTCAGATGCTGCCCTGTGAGCCGCCGACCTTCGACGGCACGGCCACCGTCGGCGGGATGGTCGCTGCCGGCCTCGCCGGTCCGCGCCGGCCGTGGTCCGGTGCGGTACGCGACTTTGTACTGGGTTGCCGCGTCATCACCGGGCAGGCGAAGCATCTGCGCTTCGGCGGCGAAGTGATGAAGAACGTCGCTGGCTACGACGTCTCGCGTCTGCTTGCCGGCAGCTTCGGCTGCCTCGGCCTGATCACCGAAGTGTCGCTCAAGGTGTTGCCGAAGCCGCGCGCGGTCGGCAGTCTCACGCTCGATCTCGATGCGGACGAAGCGCTTCGTGAACTGTCGGCGTGGCGCCGCGCCGTGTTGCCGGTCAGCGGCGCCTGCCACGTCGACGGCCGTCTGCATGTGCGGCTCGAAGGTGGCATGGGGTCAGTGGCCTCGGCCGTGGATCGCATCGGCGGCACCGAACTCGATCTGCGGTTCTGGGACGCCTTGCGCGAGCACCGTCTGGCGTTTTTCGACGACCCGCGCCCCTTGTGGCGCCTCTCGCTGCCGAATGCTTCGCCGCTGACCCGCTTGCCAGGGGACACGCTGCTCGACTGGGCTGGCGCGCAGCGCTGGCTCAAAAGCGACGCCCCGGGTGCAACGATCCGCCAGATCGCGCACGCCGCAGGCGGCCACGCAACCTGCTTCACGCCGCGTGTGGACGCCGAGCCGTTCACGCCGCTGCCGGAAGCGCTGCTGCGCTTTCATCAGCAGTTGAAGCAGCAACTCGACCCGCGCGGCCTCTTCAACCCCGGCCGCCTTTATGCCGGCCTGTGAATGCCGGCCTGTGAACCTCGACCTGTGAAGCCCTGAAGGCGAACGACACCATGCAAACCAATCTCAGCGACGCCGCCAAAACCCTGTCGCGCGCCGACGAAGCCGAACAGATCTTGCGCGCGTGCGTGCATTGCGGTTTCTGCAACGCAACCTGCCCGACCTATCAGCTGCTCGGCAATGAACTCGACGGCCCGCGCGGCCGTATTTATCTGATCAAGCAGATGCTGGAAGGCGAGCCGGTCACGCAGAAAACCCAGTTGCACCTCGACCGCTGCCTGAGCTGCCGCAACTGTGAAACCACCTGTCCGTCGGGTGTCACCTACCATGCGCTGCTGGATATCGGCCGCGCCGAACTGGAGCGGCGGATTGTTCGGCCCGCCTCGGAACGCCTGCTGCGCGAGGGTTTGCGCCGGGTGATCCCGAATCCGGCGGTGTTCGACGCGCTGCTCAAAACCGGCCGGGCCATGCGGCCGTTTCTTCCGGCCGCGCTTGGACGTAAAATCCCCAAGCGAAGCGCTCGGACAAACCCGAGGCCGGCGCCGCGGCATCCGCGCAAAATGCTGATGCTGGAAGGCTGCGTGCAACCCGCGCTGTCACCGAACACCAACGCGGCCGCCGCGCGCGTGCTGGACCGGCTAGGCATCAGCATCGTGAATGCCCGGCGGGCCGGCTGCTGCGGAGCGACCGATTATCATCTGAATGCGCAAGAGGCCGGTCTCGCGCGGGCACGGCGCAATATCGACGCGTGGTGGCCCGCCATCGAGGCCGGCGCCGAAGCGATCGTGCAAACGGCGAGCGGCTGCGGCGCGTTCGTCAAGGAGTATGGGCATCTATTGCGCCACGACCCTCGCTATGCGTCAAAAGCGCAGCGGGTCAGCGAGCTGACGCGAGACCTCGTGGAGGTATTGGCTAACGAGCCGCTCGATCAGTTACAGGCGAATCAATTGCCAGGGCAGTTGCCACCGCAGTTGCCACGTGAGGCGCAGCAGAAAATCGCGTTTCACTGTCCCTGCACGTTGCAGCATGCGCAGAAGCTGGGCGGCGCGGTCGAGTCGATCCTGCAACGGCTCGGCTTCGATCTCACCGCCGTGCCCGACGCCCATCTGTGCTGCGGATCGGCGGGCACGTATTCGATCACCCAGCCGGAGCTTGCGGAAAGATTACGGAGCAACAGGCTCGATGCGCTGGAAAGCGGCAAGCCGGAGATGATCGTCACGGCCAACATCGGTTGCCAGACACATCTGAACGGCGCCGGGCGCACTCCGGTGCGCCACTGGATAGAACTTGTAGAAGCATCCCTACCATAAACGAAACAGGAAATTCATTATGCTGAGCAAACCCGTCTTGACCATTGCCGAAACGACCCGAATTCTCGAAGCCGCCCGCGCGGAAGCCGAGAAGAACCAGTGGGCCGTCGCTATCGTGGTGGTCGACGATGGCGGCCATCAACTCGGCATGCTGCGTCTGGACGGCAGCGCGCCAGCCAGCGCGTACATCGCGACGGAAAAAGCCCGCACTTCGGCGATCGGCCGCCGCGAAACCAAGGTATATGAAGACATGATCAACAACGGCCGCACGGCATTCCTGAGCGCGCCGTTGCAAGGCACGCTGGAAGGCGGCGTGCCGGTGATCGTCGACGGCCAGGTGGTCGGCGCGGTCGGCGTGTCGGGCGTCAAGTCGGATCAGGACGCACAAATCGCCAAGGCGGGTATTCAAGCGATCGCCGCTTAACAAGCAATCGCCGCTTAAGTTCGGTGTCCGTTCGGAATCCGTTCAACGCGGCGGCAATAAAAACGAAGCACAACTTGGACCGATGCCCCCACGTCGGTCCCATTCAGAGATGGAGCAGTCGATGACTCAGATGAACACGCGCGGTGGACTGCAAGTCGCCGCCAACCTCGACCAGTTCGTCGAAACCGAAGCCCTGCCCGGCACCGGTATCGACAGCGCCGCATTCTGGTCAGGTTTCGACGCCCTCGTGCACGAGCTGGCGCCCAAGAACCGTGCGCTGCTGGCCGAGCGCGACCGCCTGCAAACCGAACTCGACACCTGGCATCGCGCCAATCCGGGTCCGGTGCGCGATCTGCGCGCGTACCGCGCCTTCCTCGAAGGCATCGGTTACATCGTGCCGTCGCCGGCTAGCGTGAAAGCCACGACCGACAACGTGGACACCGAAATCGCCGAACAGGCCGGCCCGCAACTCGTGGTGCCGCTGTCGAATCAGCGCTATGCACTCAACGCTGCCAACGCGCGCTGGGGCAGCCTGTACGACGCGCTGTACGGCACCGACGCGATCCCCGAGACCAACGGCGCTGAAAAGCAGAAGGCCTTCAACCCGGTGCGCGGCGCCGCGGTGATCGCTTATGCACGCAAGTTTCTCGATCAGGCCGCGCCGCTCGCGAACGGCTCGCACGTCGATGCCACGCTTTATAGCGTCGAAGGCGGCAAGCTCGTCGTCACGCTGAAGAACGGCAAGACCGAACTGAAGACGCCGGCACAGTTCATCGGCTATCAGGGCGAAGCGAGTGCACCGTCCGCCGTGCTGCTGAAGCACAACGGCCTGCACTTCGAAATCCAGATCGACGCGAACGATTCGATCGGCAAGACCGATTCGGCGCACGTGAAAGACGTGCTGGTCGAAGCCGCGGTGAGCACGATCATCGACTGCGAAGACTCGGTTGCCGCGGTCGATGCTAACGACAAGGTCCAGCTCTATCGCAACTGGCTCGGCCTGATGAACGGCGACCTGACGGAAGAAGTCACGAAGGGCGGCAAGACCTTCACGCGCCGTCTGAATGTCGATCGCGAATACACCGGCGCGGACGGCAAGCCAGTCAAGCTGCATGGCCGCTCGCTGCTGTTCATTCGCAACGTCGGTCATTTGATGACGAATCCGGCCGTGCTGACCAAAGACGGTCAGGAGATTCCGGAAGGCATTCTCGACGCCGTGATCACCACGCTGTGCGCGCTGCACGACCGCAAGCACAAGCTGAATTCGCGCACCGGCTCGATCTATATCGTGAAGCCCAAGATGCACGGCCCGGCCGAAGTCGCGTTCGCGAGCGAACTGTTCGCGCGCGTCGAAGACCTGCTGAAGCTGCCGCGCAACACGATCAAGATGGGCATCATGGACGAGGAGCGCCGCACCAGCGTCAACCTGCTCGCCTGTATCGGCGAAGCGTCCGAGCGTGTCGCGTTCATCAACACGGGTTTCCTCGACCGCACCGGCGACGAAATGCACACGGCGATGGAAGCCGGCCCGATGATGCGCAAGGGCGACATGAAGTCGAGCGCATGGATTGCCGCGTACGAGCGCAGCAACGTGCTGGTCGGTTTGAGCGCGGGCCTGCGTGGCCGCTCGCAGATCGGCAAGGGCATGTGGGCCATGCCGGACCTGATGCACGCCATGCTCGAACAGAAAATCGCGCATCCGAAGGCTGGCGCGAACACCGCATGGGTGCCCTCGCCCACCGCCGCGACGCTGCACGCGCTGCACTATCACCAGGTCGACGTGCAAGCGGTTCAGCAGGAACTGGAACGCACGGACTATGCGAAGGTGCGCGATGAACTGCTCGACGGGCTGCTGACGATTCCGGTCGTCGCCGAGGCGAAGTGGAGCGCCGACGAGATTCGCAGCGAGGTTGAGAACAACGCGCAAGGCATTCTCGGCTACGTGGTGCGCTGGGTCGATCAAGGCGTGGGCTGCTCGAAGGTGCCGGACATTCACAACGTCGGCCTGATGGAAGACCGTGCGACGCTGCGTATTTCCAGCCAGCACATCGCCAACTGGTTGCATCATGGTGTGGTGACGCGTGAGCTGGTCGAAGAGACCTTCAGGCGCATGGCGAAGGTGGTCGACGAGCAGAACGCCGGTGACCCGCATTACAAGCCGATGGCGCCGGGCTTCGACACGCTGGCGTTCAAGGCCGCGCAGGCGCTGGTGTTCGAAGGACGTCAGCAACCGAGCGGCTATACGGAACCGTTGCTGCACAAGTTCCGGCTGGAAGTAAAGAAGGCGCAGTAAAGCCTTTTTGGGGCGTGGCTCGGGTCTAAGTGCTCTATTTTTTGGACCCGGGTCATAGCCCTGAAAACCAAGCCGATAAGAAAGACGGGCGCCACATGATGTGGCGCCCGTTTTAATTTGCGCGGTAGTGCTGCGCGTTGCTTCTGCGTGAAACCGCTTTAAGCCGCTTTAAGCCGCTTCAGCCGTGTACTGCGCCGGCACGCTGGCCTGCATATTCGCCTGCATGTACGTTTGCAGATACGCTTCGAACTCCGCCTTCACTTCCGGATGACGCAGCGCGAATTCCACCGTCGCCTTCAGATAACCTAGCTTGCTGCCGCAATCGAAGCGCGTGCCGAAGTAGCGGTAAGCGAGCACCTGCTCTTCGGTCAGCAGCGATTGCACCGCGTCGGTCAATTGCAGCTCACCGCCGGCACCCGGCTTGAGCGCACGGATATGCTTGAAGATGGTCGGCATCAGCACATAGCGGCCCACTACGCCGAGATTCGACGGCGCCTTGTCCGGTGCCGGCTTTTCGACGATGCCCGACAGTTTGATCACATTGTCTTCCCACTCCTTGCCGTCCACCACGCCGTACGAGCGGCTGTCTTCGCGCGCGATGGTTTCGACGCCGATCACCGAGCTGTGATAGTGGTTGAACGTGTCGACGAGCTGGCTCATCACCGGCTTCGAGCTGTGCAGCAAGTCATCAGCCAGAATCACGGCGAACGGGCTCTCGCCCACCAGTTTCTCGGCGCACAGCACCGCGTGACCCAGACCAAGCGCTTCGGCCTGACGCACATAGAAGCAATCGACGTTGGCCGGCTTGATGCTGCGCACGAGGTCGAGCAGCTTCTGCTTGTTGCGCGCCTCGAGTTCCGCTTCGATCTCGTAGGACTTGTCGAAATGATCTTCGATGGCGCGCTTGCTGCGGCCCGTCACGAAGATCATCTCGGTGATGCCGGCGGCAATCGCTTCTTCAACCGCATACTGAATCAGCGGCTTGTCGACGATCGGCAGCATTTCCTTGGGGCTTGCTTTGGTAGCCGGCAGGAATCGTGTCCCGAGGCCCGCTACGGGAAACACGGCTTTGGTGACTTTCAGCATGGTAGGCATTCCCACATCGGTTAGAAATTAGTGTGTCGCGGGCCTGGCGGCCACTCGATGTCGCTGAAAAGACTAACAAAAAAATTAATCAATTTCATGCGTGAATTATTTTTTATTCGAATAAATAAATCGATTCTCTTTCGATATCCCAGATCCTGACATGCATCAGGAAACAATTGCGTATCGAGAACAAATTATTTTCTGAAATTCCGAAAATTTTACGCATCCGGCGCAGCGAACAGCGGGGAGCCTCGAGCGAATCCGGACGCGAATCGCGGAAGCGTCCAGGCGCTCCCGGGCACCGCTCATTCGTTCTCGTCGAGTTGGGGCAGTTTGCCCGGGTTGATGCGAAAACGGCGGATCGGCTCGTTGCGCAGGGCCTCGCGGTAGGCGGAGGCGGCGACAAGGATCAGCAGCACGGCAATGCCGGCGAGTAAATGCAGGTTCATGACTTCACCTCGGGTCAAGAGAATCCATGCCTTAAATTAGCACGACAAAACCGGCAAATAATTCGCCGTAGCAAGTGCTTATGCGCAATTACAATTCGTCACAAAATCGCCATTTAATTCGATTCGGTACGCAATTTTTTATAGATTTTTTGCCGCCGCAGTGCACTAGCATGTGATGCACCGCGGGCGCGCACGGCGTGCCCGGGAATAAGCTTTTTCTTCCTTCAGATTAAGGACCGCGCATGAGCGACTCAGCACTGGATGCCGCCGGCTCATCCCTGCCCCTCTCCCCATCACGGCCGGCCGCCGCGTCGCGCGCCCAGAGCGAAGCGCGCGCCGACAGCGCCGGCAAGGAACATGTAATCGACGCAATGCGGGGCTTCGCCGCGCTTCTGGTCGCGTATTTCCACTGCCGCCAGGTCGAATGGGTCGGCATGCAGACCTTTCACCAAAGCGTCGGCCATTCATTCAGTCTCAGTACGATTGCTGCCTATCTGACGTTCCCGATTGCGTGGGGCTCGGCCGGTGTGCCGATTTTCTTCGTGATTAGCGGTTACTGCATACATCGTGGCGGCGCGCTGCGCCTCGCAAAAAATCCCGACTACCGGCTCGACACCGGCAATTTCTGGGTGCGCCGTTTTGCGCGCATTTATCCGGTGCTGCTTGCGGCGCTCGTGCTGACTTTGGCACTTGACTGGGTCAGCTTGCAGTTGCCGCCGGTCAATCACAAGATCCGCGAGATCGGCCTGCAGGCGTTCCTCGTCAACCTGTTTTCGCTGCAAGGCGTGGCCGGCAAGACGTATGGGTCGAACGGCGCGCTCTGGACGCTATCGCTCGAAGTGCAGTTCTACGCGATCTACCCGCTGCTATTCGCGCTGCGCCGGCGTCTGGGCATGACGTCCGTGCTGGCGATCGTCGCGGTGATCAATGTGGCGTCCGCCTATGTGCTCGAGCGCCACGATATTCAGTTCTTCACGTCCTACTGGTTTTCGTGGACGCTCGGCGCGTGGATCGCCGACGCGAAAGCCCGTGCAACTCCGGATGCGCGCTCGTCGGCCTGGCTCTACGTGCTGGCTGCGGCGTTCATCGCGCTCGGTTGCGCGGCGTTCCATTTCGGGCAGTACGGTGCGTTCCAGCTCTGGGCGGTCGGTTTCGCGTTCTACCTGTACAAGGCGCTTGAGCGCCCTAATGCTGATAAGGCCGATACCCCCGGCGTGCGTTTTTTGTCGCGCTTCGGCGACTTCAGCTTCTCGCTATACCTGATCCATCTGCCGATCTTCGTGCTGCTATCGTCGATCCTGTTCCGCTCGTCGCTGCAAATGTCGATCTGGCCGTCGTTCGGCTACATGCTGGTGGCCGTGCCGGTGGCTTACGTGTTCTACCGGCTGGTCGAGCTGCCGGCGATGAAGTGGTCGGCGAGTTTCAAGCCGAAAGCTGCGGTGAAGCAGGCTTGATAGTGGTGCGGTAGAAGGCTCGGGGAAACACGACGTTCAGTTCGGGAACAGGTTTCTTCCTTCGGAAAAGTGTGCGGGCACACAACATGCCGTAGGATCCGCGTCGTACAACCCCGTTGCACATGCGGCGCGCAGCACGAAAAAAACGGAGCGAAAGCCCTCAGGACTTTCGCTCCGCTGCGCTAACGACAGGAACCGGCCGAGTCCCTGCCTACCCCTGCGTTTAACCATCCACGCCAACCATCCGCCTCAATCCACCCGCGCGAAGCCACCTCACCGCCCCGCCACGCGCTTCAGAATCCGCTCGACACCTTCCACATACGTTGATGTCCCAAACCGGCTCAACGCCGTCTGATAGCCGTTCCTGACGAGCCTGTTGCGCAAGTCGTCGTTCGAACGCAACTCAGCGAGCGCGTCGGCGAGACCATGTGCGTCAGCGGGGGTGCACAGCACGCCATTCACGTAGTCGTCGATGATCTCCAGCACGCCGCCTGCGCGTGCCGCGACCACCGGTCGCTGCGCCAGCATCCCCTCGACGATCACGCGGCCGAACGGCTCCGGCGTGATCGACGTATGAACCACTGCATCGACCGCGCGCATGCAAGCCGGTATGTCGTGCTGGAAACCGAGGAAATGCACCCGGCCGCCGAGGTTGTGCGCGGCGACGAAGGCATGCAATTCGATCTCGTACGCGTCCTCGCCGAACAGCGGCGCGCCTACCAACACCGCATGCATATGCGGATTGAGCACCATCGCTTCGAGCAGCACGTGCTGTCCCTTCCAGCGCGCGAGGCGGCTGAACGAGCCGACCAGAAAGGCGTCCTGAGGCAAATTCAGGCGCCGGCGCAGCGTCGCTTGCGGGACCGTGCGCAAGGCGTCGAACGGTGCTGCGGAAATGCCGTTGAACACGACGTCGATACGCTTTTTGTCGAAGTGCGTGAGCTCCGCGAAGGCACGAGCGGAAGCCGCCGAATTGGCGATCACGTGCGTGAGGCCGAGGCGCGCGCACCACTTGATGATCGCCAGTTGCTTGCCGCCGAAATGCTCGGGACTCACGATATCGCGCAGATGCCAGACCACCGGCCGCCTCGCGAGCTTGCCGGCAATCGCGCCGATCACCATCGCGCGCTGCGTGTTCGCATAGATCACCTCGGCGTCGCGCGCGCGTTTCGCGGTGGCGCGCACGAGCGACATCAAGCCCTTGAGCGCCTGGCCCTTCGGCAAGGAACCACCCTGCTTGCGGACCTTGCGCAATGCGCCGGCGTCCAGCACGTTGACGGCCACGCCGGCCTTGGCAAGCGCGGTACGGAACGGGCCGTCGTCGAACAACACGACTTCGATGCGCGAGCGCAAGGCTTTAACGATTTCCAGCAGCGACAGCTCGGCGCCCCCGAGCACGCCGCTCTGGTCGACTGCGAGAATGCGAGGCGCGTTGGCACCCGGCTCCGCTTTATACGGGACGTACGGCGGCAGCGTCGCCGAGCGCAATGCCGGCACCGAAGCCCGCACATGGGCGAAGAAACGTTCGCGGAAATGGGCGGCGGAGAACTGCTCGGCGTTCGCGCGGCAATCCATCGGCGAAAAGCGCTTCACGTGATCGTCGAAGCGCGCGACCGCCGCGATGATCGACTCAGCGTTCTGCGCGTCGAAGAACATGCCGGTGGGCCGCGACTCAGAGAGATCGCGCACGGTTTCGAGCGCCCCGCCCTTGCCGTAGGCGATCACCGGCGTGCCGCACGCCTGCGCCTCGACCACTGAAATACCGAAGTCCTCTTCCGCGGCGAACACGAAAGCCTTCGCGCGGCTCATCTTTTCCTTGAGCACCTTGAACGGTTGATAGCCCATGATCTCGACATTGGGCCCCGCCTTCGCGCGGATCTTCTGCATGTCGGGGCCGTCGCCGATCACTACCAGCTTGCGCTCCGGCATCCTCGCGAACGCTTCGACGATCAGGTCGATCTTCTTGTACGGCACCATTCGCGAGGCGGTCAGATAGAAATCATCCTTGTCGGTGCACAGCGAAAACGCTTCGACATCCACGGGCGGAAAGATCACCTGCGCCTCGCGCTGATAGACCTTCTTGATCCGCCGCGCGATGAAGTCGGAGTTCGCCACAAAGCCGTCCACCGAATTCGATGTGCGGATATCCCAGTTGCGGATGTAGTGCAGAATCAGCCGCGCCATCGCCGACTTAGGCCCGGCGGTCAGCTTCGACTGCTGCAGATACTGATGCTGCAGATCCCACGCATAGCGGATCGGCGAATGCACGTAGCTGATATGCACCTGGTCGGGGCCGGTGAGAATCCCTTTTGCAACCGCGTGGCTGCTCGAGATCACCACGTCGTAGGCCGACACGTCGAGCTGCTCGATCGCGAGCGGCATCAGCGGCAGATACGTGCGGTACTTCGTGCGCGCGAGCGGCAGTTTCTGGATGAAGGAGGTCGTGACCGGCTTGCCGCGCAGAAAGCTGCGATCGTCGAGAAAATCGACGAGGCTGAACAGGTCCGCGTCCGGAAAGCACGCGACAATCTGTTCGAGCACCTTCTCGGCGCCCGCATAGGTGACGAGCCAATCGTGCACGATCGCGACACGCACCGTCTTATCGCTGCGCTGCGCCGGGCGGCGCGGCGGCGCCTGATCACCGGGAACGGCGGTGAGTTCAGCCAGTGCGCTGCGCGTCGTGGGTTGCAGCACGGCTTCTTCAAGGACTTCGTGGTTCATGCGCTTTTCCTCGGATTCAGTCGCAACAGCAGTGAACGCGCAAGATCGCGCAAAGCGGGTGTCATCGTGATTGACCAGGCGACGTTCGCGCCGACCATCAATACGCCGGCGACGATCGCCAAAGCGAGACCCGGCAGGAAGCTGGCAAGCCAAAGGCTGCCCAGCAGAAAGGTGAGGTGGGCGACCATGTCGAGCGCGATCTGGCGCGCGCGAATCGCCGACAGACGCAGCAGCACGGCGTAATCAAAGAGTGCCCGGCCGGCCACGGCCATCGCCGCGCCGGTCAAACCGAAATGGGTGATGCCAAGCCACAACGCCCCTGCAAACAAGGGTAATTCGAACAAACCGACGCGCGCGGCAGTGGCCGGATTGACCTGCGACTGGATCAGAATCCGCGTAACGTTCGCCTGCCCGACGAGCCACACGGCGACGATCATGATCCGGCCTACCGGCGCTGCCACTGTGGCGATCTCATTGCCGACCCACAGATGCAGGAACGGCTCGAGTACGAGCATGGCGACCAGCGCGACCGGCGTGAACACGCCGTTAAGAAACTCGAGCGACTGTTGCGTAATGGTGTCTGCATCCGCGCGACCCACGGCAGACAGACGCGGAAACAGCGTGCGCACCAGTGCGGTGGGCACAATATTCAACCGCGTCACGAGGTTTTGCGGCACCGTGTAATACGTGACGAAGCGCGCGCCGAGACTCGTGCCGAGCATCACGCGGTCGAGCGATTCCGCGATCATGTTGGTGACGCTCGCAATCAGCATCCAGCCGCCGAAGTTGAAGAGTCCCTTCGCCACGCCGAGCTGCGGCGGAAGAATGCTGCGGATCTCCAGTACTTTCAGCGCGGAACGGCCCAGCAGAATCGCGGCGAGAATCCGTGCGAATACCGCTGCGGCGAGCACGTTTTGCAAGGTCGCCCCCATCCACAGCGCAGCGCCAAGCGGCAGCAACTGAAACAGAAAGGTGCCGATGGTCTGATTGGTGTTGTAGACGCCAAAGCGTTCCGCGCCGTTGATCGCCCCAGCGAACACCCACGACACGTTGGCAATCGGAATCGCCACCGCAAGCCACGGCAGCGCCATATAGACCTCATGCTGCAACTCCGGCGACACCTTGGTGAAGTACGCGGTGTACAGAAACGCGCCGAAATAGATGATCAGGCCGCCGACGATGCCGGTCGCGAGATTGAGCCACGTCGCACTCCAGAACACGCGTGCGCTCTCGCTCTTGTCGCCCGAGGCGCGCGCCTTCGAGATGTGGTTCTGCGCGGCCATGCTCATGCCGAGATCGAGAATCCCGAAGTAGCCGATCAAGGTCCACACGAGACTGATCACGCCGTAGCGCTCGACACCGAGCAGCTTGATATACGACGGCACGGTCACAAGCGAGACGAAAGTCGGCAGCACCAGCCCGAAGAAGTTGATCGCTACGTTCTTGAGAATGCCTTTGTCCATCGGATGCCTTGGGTTAAATCAGTTGCCTGGTATTGCGAAGGAACCTTCACGACGCGCACGTCATCAAGGCTTCCAGCGATACATCATCACTTTCCCGCGTGCGTCTTCTTCGACGAACACGAGGTACTCACCATTGCTGCGCTTCGCGGCGCTGATGCCGTTGGGCACGTCGACCCAGCCCGACGCGCGGCCCACCTCCGGGCCTGGGCGGATCACCCCGACCTCGCGACCGCTGTCCTTGTCCCACACGTGCACCGCACCGACCGGCTCGACGCCGAAGATGTATTGCCCTTCGACCGTGAGGCCGATAATCGTGGCGATGGGTTTGGTCTGCGTGGTCCACGGCAGCGTGATCGCATAGCGCTGCACCGGATTGCCGCTCGACCATTTGTCGTAGCGCACCAGCACGCGGCCCACTTCTTTCCAGAAGCCGCGATCGGCCGGCGTATCGGGCGTATAGCCGGTCACATACATCGTGTCGGTGTCGGGGTCGTAGATCGCGCGATGCAGTTCGGTGAACGGCTGCGGCACCGGGTACTGCGTCAGGTTCGAATACGAGTAGATGGGATTGCCCTTCGCATCGAGTCCGCCGAAACGGAAACGGTAAATGCCCTTGTTATCGCGGGTGCGCCAGATGTCGCCGGCGCTATCGACCCACCAGCCCCAGCCGCCCGCGAGCTTCGTGCCGCTCGTGTTGAGCGTGAATTCGTCCGTATTGAACTTGCCGTCGCCGTTCACATCGCGCCAGATCCAGTCGCCGCCTGGTGGCGCATTTGGCACCTTGGCGACAGCGCGTTCACGCCCGGCGATGAAGCCCGAAGGAATCGCCACTTCGCCGTCGTGCTGCGGGTCGAAGCGATAGATCTTCAGGTGGTCCGCGTACATGTCGGTCAGGTACAGGAACGTATGGCCCTTGAGCTTGCGAGCGATCGGCAAGCCCGGATATTGATCGGTGTGAAAGACAGGGTCGTCGGGATACTTGAAACGGTTCGACAGAAAGCCCGCGTATTTCCAGTCCTGACCCGCTGGCTTCGACAGATCGAGTTCGAAGCGCTTGTTGCCGGTATAGACGCTATCCGGACGTGACGGATCGATCCATGCACCGTCGACAAACAACAAGCCTTGCACCTGCCAGTTCTGTTTGCCGTCCGGCGCATAGCTTTCGAGCGTGGCGCCGAGGCCCGCGCCGATCGGGTCGTAACGCGGACCGATGCCGTTGGTCGACACATAGACGTTGCCGCGTGCATCCACGCCCACACCGGTCAAACCGTTGAAGCGCTGCGGTCCCGGCTTGCCGGGGACGCCGCTGAAAATCCCGCCGCGTTCGCCGAGCGAGCCCGATTCCGTGTAATGGCCATTGCTCTTGCTGAAGAACAGCACTTGCTGACGCGGGCCGTTGTCGGCGATCAGCACGCGGCCTTGTGCATCGATAGCGATATCGACCGCAACCGTATCGACGGGCAACGTGAACGTTTCGTCGATGCGCTTGCCCGCAGCGGTGTAGTGCTCCACGTGCGGCGTCTTATCGTTGCGCGTGCCGCTCAACACCCAGAGCGTGCCGTCCGGGGCAAGCGCAATGCGGCCCGGTTCGTGCACGGTCCACGTGGTTTTCTGCTGCATCGATTCCGCGTCATACACTTCGATGCGATCGCGCGCGGTGTTCGCCGCGCAAAGCGTGGTGTCGTTCGCCGCCAAACCGCCGATTTCGGCACTCGTGCCGGTCGGCACTTCGTTCATCATCAAAAAGCCGGCTGCCAGTTGCACATGCGGGTCAGCGTTGTTCGCGGCCGGCTGGAACGGCGCGGCACGCTGCGGATCGGCGATCTGCCGACGCGAAATGCCGAACCATTGCTTGCCCTTCTCCGGCCACACACCCTGCTCGACCAGACGTCCCTTTTCGTTGCCGACCGCGATCGCCACGAAGGCGTACTTGCGATTCACCGCGATCGCGCTGCCGCCGCCGTTGCCCCAACCGTGCGTACCGCCCGCGAAGCCGAGCATCTTGCCGTTCTGGTAGACGCTCGCTTCGGCGCCGCTTTCGTCCCACGGCGCGTTCGTGTAGACCTTGCCGTCGGGCGCGACTGCAATCGCCGTGATGTTGATCTGCGTCCACGTGCCGTCGCCGAAACCAAAGGTGTTGCCAATCCAGGAATTTTTCGCGTTCAACACGGTTTCCGCGGATGCCGTGAAGCTAACCGATGCCGCCGTCATTCCGGCTGCACAGGCGAGTACAGCAATCCAGGTTTTGAACGTGAAACGGACCAAAGTAATTCCTCCAATCAGGGCCATGCCGCGATCGGGCAACTAGCCCGCACGGGTGCAAAAGCCAACCCTTGGCCGCCCAATCTCCACGGCTCACATTACGCGGAAAAAACGCTGCGACGAAAATCGAAAATAATTCAAAAATATTCAGCGCTTTTAAGCGTCGTGAAAGAAAATGATTTAAAAATCGATTAAATTAAAGTAATGGCAGAAGCCTGCATCCAGCAGCGCCCATGCGCCCATCTTTACCGACACCGCCGAGGCCGGCCGCACTTCTTACGCATTACGACAATTTCAGGACACAAGCATAAAAATCTATTTCGAATGGGTAACGAAACACCCTGTTGCAATCTGATTCATTTATCCATTTCATTCCCGTTTTTTCATCAATTTCTTTTGCCTAGAATCGATTGCACTTCCGTTGCGATGCGAAGCTAGCGCGCCTGTGTTCTTCAGGACACCCGTGCAATCCTTCGCCCGGCTCATCCGCTTCACACCATGGACGGTTCATGACTGCTAGCGCACTGCCCTTAGCGCCTTCTCACTCACGCCGCATCGTGCAGCTCGACGGTTTGCGCGCCATCGCCGTGCTCGCCGTATTCGCCCAGCACGCGCTGAAAGCACCGCTGTGGATGGGCGTCGATCTGTTTTTTGTTTTGAGCGGATTTCTGATTACCGGCATCCTGCTCGAACGCAAGGCGCGTCAGCAGTCGTATTTCGGCTACTTCTATGCGCGCCGGGCGCGGCGCATCCTGCCGCCTTATCTGCTGCTGATGGTGGTGTCGTCGATTCTGTTCGGCTTCGGCTGGGCACAGCACTGGCAGTGGTACGCGTTCTTCGCGACCAATATCGGCGACGCGCTTAATCAGAGCGGCCACGACAGCCTGAATGTGCTGTGGTCGCTAGCGGTCGAAGAGCAGTTCTATATTTTCTGGCCGTTCGTGATTCTGCTGTTGCCCGAGCGCGTGCTCGGCTACGTGGCGGCCGCATTGATCGTTCTGGTGCCGGTGCTGCGCGCGCTCGCCACGCCCTGGTTCGATTCGTTCTGGCCGATCTATTACCTGACGCCGTTCCGCATGGATCTGCTGGCAGCCGGTGCGCTGCTCGCGGTCGCCGTACGGCGCGATCGCAATGCACTCGAGCCGTTCAAGGGCCTCGCCGTGCTCGGCTTTTTTGCCGCGCTGGCCGTGCTTGCGTGGCTGCATCTGCACTACCCGCGATTCCGCGCGGCGAATACGCCGCTGTCGAACGCCGGGCTCTACAGCGTTTCGTTGGTGCTATGCACTTCCGTCGTGGTCATCGCCCTGCAAAGCAAGGGCATCGTCAAGCGGCTGCTGTGCAACCCCGTGCTGGTCTATATCGGCACCATCAGCTACACGATTTATCTGATCCACCTGAGCGTGCTGTACACGCTGTGGCCGCTGCATCTGAACCGTTTTTTGACCGCGGCGCTCGCGCTCGCGATCACCCTCGCCTACGCCAGCATCACGTGGTTCGCGTTCGAAAAACGTTTGATCCACGGCTCGGCAGGCACAACCCACGCGCCGGCCGGCAGCGTTTCAGGGGGCGCGTCGCAAGCGCCGCAAAGCCGCGCATGAGGCGCCGCGCGTGGCTCGCCGCGAGCGTGTCGGCCGCTGCGTCGGTGCTGGTTTCGCTGGCACTGGATGCCTATGCCGGCAGTCCAGCAACGCAGGTGCTGGTGGACGCGTACGGCGATTCGACCACGCTCGGCATTACATGCAGCGACGGCCACTGCGGTCCCCAGGCGCAAAACGCCGTGTCATATCTGCAGGACGAATTGCAGGCCAGGCATGGCCAACGGGTACACGTTACGAACTACGGCGTGGGCGGCACGATGGCCACCCAGTTGCGCGACGGCACCGGCAACCGCCGTGCCGCCCCGACTGCGGGGCTGCCGTGGCAGGAACGGCTTGCCGCTTCGTCCGCGCAGATCGTGTTGATCAACTACGGCATCAACGAAGTGATGCAAAACCAGACGCCCGAGCAGTTTTACGCGGCCGAAACAACGCTCGTGAAAACCGCCCGCGCGCTCGGCAAAGAACCGGTTCTGCAGACCTCGAACCCGATGCCCGACAACCGCCTCAACGCGCGGCTCGCCGCGATGGTCGCAATGACGCGCCGCGTGGCCGCCGAACAGCAGGTGCCGCTCGTCGATCAGTTCGCGTACGTCAGCAATCTGCCGGACTGGAAGACGCTGATGTCCGACGGCGCGCATCCGAAGCCGGGCTTGTACCGGCTCAAGGCTGAACAGGATTTTCAGGTCGTCGATCCGCTGGTGCGGCGACTGCTTGACGGCACGCTTTGACGCTCCTTTTTCAAGTGCACTTCTCTTTTTCTTTTACCCATATCGAAGGCAAGCTATGAGCCAACCACGCAAAGCGATCATCACCGGCGTATCCGGACAGGACGGCGCCTATCTGACCAAACTGCTGCTCGACAAGGGCTACCACGTGACCGGCACCTACCGGCGCACGAGTTCGGTCAACTTCTGGCGCATTCGTGAGCTCGGCGTGCTCGATCATCCGAATCTGCGTCTGGTCGAACACGATCTGACCGACCTCGGCTCGACGCTGCGCCTGCTCGAAGGCGCGCAGGCCGACGAGCTGTACAACCTCGCCGCGCAGAGTTTCGTGGGCGTCTCGTTCGACCAGCCGGTAACGACCGCTGAAGTGACCGGCATCGGCGCGCTGAATCTGCTCGAAGGCATCCGCATTCTTAATCCGAAGACCCGTTATTACCAGGCGTCGACCTCGGAAATGTTCGGCCTCGTGCAGGCAGTGCCGCAACGCGAGGACACGCCCTTCTATCCGCGCAGCCCGTACGGCGTCGCCAAGCTATTCGCGCACTGGTCGACGATCAACTATCGCGAGTCGTACAACCTGTTCGCCAGCAGCGGCATTCTGTTCAACCACGAATCGCCGCTGCGTGGCCGCGAATTCGTGACCCGTAAAATCACGGACACCGTCGCCAAGATCAAGCTCGGCAAACAGGACGTGCTGGAACTCGGCAACCTGAGCGCCAAGCGCGACTGGGGCTTCGCGCTCGAATACGTGGAAGGCATGTGGCGCATGCTGCAAGCCGACGAACCCGACACCTTCGTGCTCGCCACCGGCCGCACCGAGACGGTCCGCGACTTCGTGCGCATGGCGTTCGCCGCCGCGGGCTATCAGATCGAATGGTCGGGCAAGGAAGAACGCGAGACCGGCATCGACGTCGCCACCGGCAAGACGCTGGTGCGCGTGAACCCGAAGTTCTATCGCCCGGCGGAAGTGGACCTGCTGATCGGTTGCGCGGACAAGGCGCACGAGAAGCTCGGCTGGAAGCCGGAAACGACGCTCGAACAGCTGTGCCACATGATGGTTCATGCGGACCTTGGGCGGAACGAGCATCACGAGACGTTCTGATTCGGTGGAGTGACGCGCGGCCGCACGAGCGGCCGCCCCGGCGCCGGGCCGATGCTGATTCGCGGCCGCTAAGCGCTTAAACGACAAATTTGCCCTTCCTTAGCTGGTTTACGACAAAACCAGCGAGTCCTGCCTGCCGTTTAGCTGGAAAACGACAGGCAGGATCGCTGCCTGATCGCCTTAATTCAATGCACCCCACCCGCCGCAATCGCCTCGCTATACACCGACGCCACACGCTTCGCGATCACCGCGTTATCGAAGTTCTCACGCGCATAGCGACGGCAAGCATCAGCATCCGGCAACTTCAGTGAGCCGTTCAACGCGCCTGCCAGGCCCTCCGCAATCGCCTTCGCACCCGTCTCAGGCAACACCAGATTCGGCGACAAACCCGCCACCGCTTCCGGCAAGCCGCCCACCGGCGTCACCAGCACGGGCGTGCCCGAAGCCAGCGACTCAACGGTAATCAGCCCGAAGCCTTCGAGCGCCACCGTCGGCACCACGCTAATATTCGCCGCACGGTACAACGCCGCCAGATGCTGATCGGGCACGAAGCCCAGCAGCTTCACATTGTCATCAAGACCCGCCTCGGTGATACGCGCCTGTAACTCGCCTTCGAGCCGCCCCTTGCCCGCGATCAGCAGCAGCACATCGGGTTCTGTGCGCTTGAGCAGCTTCACCGCATCGATCAGATCTTCGAGGCCCATGCGGCGCACCAGACGCCGCACGGCCAGCACGATTGGCCGGTCTTGCGGCAATTGCAGCTTCAGGCGCGCCTCGGCCGGTGTGATCGGCAGATTGAACTGCTCGACATCCACACACCCCGGCACCACGCGGACACGGTCCGGTGAGATGCGATAGCGCGAAGTCAGAATCTTGCCGAATGCCTCCGACAACACAATCAGCCGCGACGAGCGCGCATACACCGATTGCTCCAGATAGCGCTTGGCACGCTGGCCGAACGAATCGGCGCCTTCGACGTGACTCTCATCGGCCCACGGTCCCTGAAAATGCGAGACCTGCGGAATGCCGCGTGTCACGTCGAGACCCGGAAACGTGTACAGCGCGAAGTGCGACGAAATCACGTCGGGACGCGAGGTGCTGATCTCCTGGCGCAGCGCGCGGCGTGCCGCCATCAGCCGCAACGGCAGCGATTGCGCGGCGGAGCCGAAACCGTTGATTGCGCCACCGGTGTCCGCGGCGACTTTGGGCGAGCCGGCCACCACGCCGCGCACGGCGACGCCCGCGCCTGGCAGCGCGCCGACCAGCGAGTAATACATGCGGTCGAGGCCGCCCGCGCGCTCGGGAAACCAATGCATCCCGATCTGCAGCGATTTGATTGAGCTCGTCGTCATGATTGTTGCCCCTGTGCGTTCTGAGAGTTGTGGTGGATTGCTGGATGTTCCGGGCAGCCGGGTCGCCAACGGGTCCAGCTGTTGGTCTGCCCTTTGGCCCGTGGTCCTGTCCCGTTGTCGCTCCGTATCAGGACGCAAATTCATTCCGCGCCCTTCTGCCCGGCCAGCGTGTTCAGCGACAGCGCATCGGTCTTGGCGACCACCGCGGCTTCCGTTTCGCTGCGCCGGCGGTCCTTCTGCTGCCCCGCCAATTGCCGGTACAGCGCGATGTATTGCGCGGCCATCCGCGCCCAGCCGAAGCCGGTCGCCAGTTCGTTGGCAGCGACGCCCATCGCGCGGCGCGCGTCGTCGTTGTCAGCAAGACGCGCGACGGCGCCAGCCAATGCCTTGGGGTCGTCCGGATCGTCGAGCACGATGCCGCATTCCGGCGTGATGATTTCCGCGCCGCCCGCCGTGCGCGCCGTGACCACCGGCAGGCCTGCGGCCATCGCTTCGAGCAGCGACAGGCTCATCGCCTCATAGCGCGACGGGAACACGAACGCGTCGACCGAATGCATCAGCACCGGCATTTCTTTCACCAGACCGAGAAAATGCACGCGATGCGCGATGCCCAGCGCCTTCGCTTCTTCCGGATACGGACTGCCCGGCAGAAAACCGGCCACCGCGATCTGCACGTGTTCGGGCAGATGCTTGAGCGCGGCCAGCACCGTGCCGAGGTTTTTGCGTGGCGTGCGCAGGTCGCCCACGAAGAGCAGCAGGAATGCGTCCGCAGGCAAGCCAAATTTCGCACGGTCGCCCGTTGCAGCCGCGAAGCCTTGCGTATCGACGCCGTTGTAAATCACGTCGACCCGGTTATGAGGCGTCAGCCCGATTGCGCGAATTTCATCGGCGACCTTCTGCGACACCGCCGTGATCACTTTCGAGCGCCGGTAAGCCCAGCGTTCGAGCAACGCGTTGCAGCGCGTATAGACCGACTGATACGCGGACCACACGCCCTTGGTGAGCCCGAACGGGTAGTACTTGCTGCCGAACCAGCCGCTATGCACGAAGTGCGAGGTGTTGACGTCGGCGGGCATCCACGTGATGAAACCGTTCACGTGCAGCACGTCGTATTCGCGGCGATGCGCGCGCAGCCACATTGCGCTCTTGAACGCGAACACCTGCTGGCGCAGCAGATTGGTGGGCCAGCAGCGGCCGATTTTCATCGGCACCCAGCGGACGTTCGGATGCGCGAGCAAATCCGGTGCGACATGCGAGGCAACCAGAGTGACCGCGATGTTCTCATCGAGGGCGGCGCGCGCAATCTCGTGGTTGACGCGCCCCTGGCCGTCGTTATGGCGCACAACGTGCGTGACAATGGCGACTCTCAATCAGTGCCTCCGTGGAGAAGTAGCGTGCGTCTGCGGTTCATCTTTTCGTAATGCACCGCGGAAAGGATCGAAAAAACACTCATGAAAAGCAGCAGGCCGCCGGTGCCGACCAGCGAATTGGTAAACACCAGCATCGCGAAGGTCGCGAGACTGAGGCTCAGGCAGGCGGAAACGAATTTGTCGTTACGCAGCTTGAACGAAGCGAGCACCGCGCGCACCACCAGCCAGACGATGCCGGACATGTAGAGCAAGGTGCCAGGCCAGCCGAGCACAAACGGGATGTTCATCACGCCGCTGTCGAAGTTGCCGTACTGGCCGAGCTGGCCGCCGTCGTTCGAGAGCTTGGTGGAGGTGCCGGTCGCGCCCATGCCTTCGCCGGAGACGTCGGTAAATGCCGTCTTCGCGAAGGTCGCGTAGAACTCGTTACGCGCGGCGTAGCTCTGGTCGTCGTTGAGGTTGACGATAGTGGTCAGGCGCGCCTGCATCCGCTCGGCCACCGGGCCGACCGCGAGCAGCGGCACGCACAGGCCGGCCAGCAAAATCGCACTCGCGACAATCCGCACCCGCACCTTGTTGTTCGACTTGACGAGCTGGATCAACAGCGCGATGACCCAGCCGCCCCACGTCGAACGCACGAGGCTCAGCGCGAAAGAAAAGAAGCCCAGCGCCGCCGCGATCCAGCGCACGCGGTGCGTCGCTGCCATCACGTAGACCATCGCGCCCATCATCGCGAACGCGAACGGTCCCGAGGAATTCATTGTGCTGAACACGCGCACGCCCATCGGCACGGCGTCGCCTTGCGAATTCATCTGCGAGCCGAGCATCCACAACGCGTCCCACGGCGGCATGATGAAGAACTGGACAAGGCCGTAGCCGCCCATCACCAGCATGCCCCATATGAAGGTATTGACGATGGTGTCGCGATACTTCGGGTACTGACGCGTGTGCGCCATGATGTGAAAGCCGATCAGGATCGGATAGAGCCAGTTCGCGAGGTCATAGGTCGCGGCGAGCGGCCCGCTCGACATCACACCGATCATGAATGCGTAGGCAAGCCCCATCAGAATCAGCAGCACCGGCAGGCCGCGCCGCTGCGAAAGCAGCCTGTAGTAACGCAGTAGAGAAAACGCACTGATCATCGTCACCGCGAGCGGCGCGACCTGGATCAGGCTGGTCGGCGTGAACGAGCCTTTGGACCAGTCGGCGAGACGCCGCACTTCCGGGCTCAGGAACCACAGCCACCACATGAAACCGATGTAGCGCGCCGGGCTCTTGAAGTAGAGCCACAGGCCCGTCAGGATCGCGAGCACCGGGAATCCGAGCGTGAGCACCGTGCCCTGATGCGCGATGATCAGCATCGCTGTGATCAGCCACAGTAAAACCTCCGGCAACCACTCCTTGCGAGCGCCGGACAGAGGCCGCCCCGCGTTGTCGCCGCCTCGCGCGATCGTCGACATCGTTTAGAGGCCTCCGCGTGATTCGCGCGGGCCAGGGCGTTGGCCTTGCGCGCCGGCCTGGGCTCGCGCCGGTGCGTGGCTGCGTGCCTGCGCTGGCAGGTGGGCGTGCCGCTGGCCTGGAGCCGGCTGGCCTGCGGTGCCGGTAGCGCCCGCAGCAGCATGCGCCGCTGCAATCTCAGCGTCGGCGGCACCCTGTGCGACCCGTCCGCGCGACACAGCACGCGCCCGCAGCATCTCCTGCGTGACCCTCACATGCTGCATCGCATAGTTCTGCGTGGTCAGATCGCGCGACAGCAAACCAGCGGCTGCTGCCTGCGCCTGGCGCAATGCATCCGTGGGAGAGGCGGCGAGCTGGTCCACCGCCTCGCGCAACGCCTGCGGGTCGAACGGCGGGATATAAGCGGCCTCGTTCGCCGGAAAATAATCCTGCAGCGCGCCAACGTTCGTCACCACCATCGGCTTGCCGACCGCGGCCGCTTCCAGCATCACCGTAATGCCCGAGGCGTGCGAATTGGGACGCAGCGGCACCACGATCACGTCGGCCCAGTCGTAGAGTTCATGCTGCTTTTTGATGCCCGAGAACAACGCGATCTCGACGTTCGGCGCACGCAGCGAGGCGGGAATCCGCCGGCGTGTCGCGAGCTTCACCGTGTAGCGCGCATCGTTGCCGAAGGCCTTGATGAGCGTCTCCCAATCGCGGTCGCGATCGTTGCCGATCGCGGCGATGCGGATCGGCGTGTGCGGCTTCCATTCGGTCGGCGCCTTTACGGGAAAGTCCTGCGTGTTGAGGCCGTAGAAGAGCGGCTTCGCGTCGCGCTCGAAGTAGCGCTGGCACAGTTCGGCGTTTTCGCTGGCGAGCGTGGTCAGCTGGTCGGCGCGCGTCATCAGCTTGCGATACAGCCAGCTGCGCAGAATCCCATAGGAAGGCCATTTATCGAGCAGCCACACGCTTTGCGCGAGCAGCAAGGGTCCGGCATCGTCCCCGGCCTTGCGGCCGCTCAGCAGCAGCATCAATGCGGCGGACAGCCATTCCTGCTCGGTATGCGTCCAGATCACGTCCGAGCGCAGCATCTCGGCGCGGTTGCGCCACGTATGGATGAAATCGAACCCGAGCGCCGCTTTCAGTCCGCGGCGCAAGAGCTTCACCGGCTTGCTCTCGCGAGCGTCCTGCGAATACGTCAGCGCAAACGCATCGGATTGCGCGTGGTGATAGCCGTACAGACAGCCGATGTTGTCGCCAGGTCGGTAAAAGCGCGGGTCGGCGCCGTAAAACAGATGAACGTGAATTTTCGTACTCATGCAGACACTCCGCTCTGCCGGTGGAAAGGAGCATCGGTACGCGCGGGCAAGCGCCTGTACCGATGCACGAACGTGCGGGACCGATTGGGTCACCCCGGGGTCACCCGGAGTCACCCCGGGTCACGTGGGAATCACGCGGTTCGCGACAGCGCGCGGCGCGCCTCATGCGCGCCGGTGCGCACTGCGCGCCAGCGCGATAGCCTTAGGCCCGCCTGTTTCGAAACCAGCGCGAGCGCGGCGTGCGTGAGGCCCGGATAGACCCGCGTGCCGACCAGCGTCCACCACCACCACGCGGTTTCGCGGCGCAGCGGCGGCAACTGGTCACGCAGGATCAGATGGAAATTGAAGGCGGCATTGCGCAACGCCGCCATGGTTTGCGCATCGCGCCGGTCGTCGTCGAAACGTTCGGCCGGGAAATGGTCGACGGCTACGCGCGGGTCATACATCAGCTTCCAACCGGCATTCTTCACGGCGAGGCTGAAGGCCATGTCGTTGTGGACCTGGGCGCCCGCGCCGCGCAGGCGCTGGTCGAAACGGATCGCGCGCACTGCGTCGCGCCGGTAGCTCATGTTGGCGCCCTTGAGGATGTCGACTTCACGTGCGCCGCCCACACCCAGGTGATGATTGCCGATGATCTTGCCGTGCGCCGTGACCTTGCCGACCAGCGGCCGTTCTCCGTCCAGCACGCGGCCTTTTTCATGCACCCAGTCGCGTCCGCCCAGCGCACCGAGGCGCGCATCGCTTCCGAACGCGGCAGCAATACGTTCGACCCAGTCGACGTGCGGCGCGGCGTCGTCGTCGGTAATTGCGATCACGTCGCCGTTGGCCGCATCCAGTCCGCGATTCAGGGCCGCGACCTGGCCGGGCACGTCCACCAGCGCGACGGACAGCGGCAAGCTGCCCGGCACGGCGGGATCGCGCAGGCAGGTGTGGGTTGCTTCGTCGTCGGCGCGCGCAACCACCACCACTTCGTCCGGCGCGCGCGACTGCCGTTGCAGCGCCGCGAGGCAGCGCGCCAGGTCGGCCGGGCGGCGGTAAGTCGGAACCAGTACCGTCACTTTCATCGTGATGTCCTTCTTTTATCGTGTGTGCGCTGGGATCAGAACCATGGGCTCAGCCTGGTGGCTCAGGTGCTCGGACTCAGGTACTCAAATATTCCTGAACCGCCGCATAGCCGCGGTCGTAACCGCCGCGCGAGCGCGCCGGCATACCGTTGAAGATGCCGCCCTGCACGTGCACGCCGGCTGCCCGCAGACGCTTCAACGCCTCCGCGATCTCGCCTTCGTTGTGCACGCCTGAGCGCATCACGAAGAAGGTCGAACCGGCATACGCGCCGATGATCGACGCATCGGTCACGGCCAGCACCGGCGGCGTGTCGATCAGGATCACGTCGTAGCGCTTGGCGAGACCGTCCAGGTATTGCGGAAGACGCGGCGACATCAGCAGTTCCGACGGATTCGGCGGACGACGGCCGCACGAGATAAAGCTCAAGCCTTCGACGTTCGAGCTGCGGATCGCTTCTTCGAGCGAGATCTGCCCGCTCAGCAATTCCGACAGACCGTTGTCCTGCGCACCGCCCACATAACGTTCGAGCACACCGCGACGCATATCGCCGTCGATCATCAGCACGCGTTTGCCCGAGTTCGCGAGCAGCACCGCCAGATTGACCGTCAGGAAGCTCTTGCCGACGCCGGCCATGGGACCGGTCAGCATAACGATGCGGTTCTTCGCGTCCATCATCGTGAATTGCATGGATGTGCGCAGGCTGCGCAGGCTTTCGATCGTGACGTCCTTCGGCCGCGCATTCGCCAGCACCGAGCGCAGGCGTTCGCCGCCGCGCTGGAAGCCGCTTTCGAGCAAGGCCTGCTCGGCACTCAAGGGCACGAGACCGTACACCGGCAGATGGAACGCGCGCTCGATATGGTCGGGGTCGTCGATCCCCTTGAACATATTGCGACGCAGAAACACGAAACCGGTGCCGCAGATCAGGCCCAGAATCACCGCCGCCGACAGGATCAGTACCTTCTTCGGCTTGACCGGCGCGCCCGGGCGCATCGCCTGGTCGACGATATGCACGTTGCCGCCGGTACCAGCCTTCTGCACCGACAACTCCTGCACGCGGTTGAGCAGCAGCACATAGATGTCTTCCGCCACCTTCGCGTCGCGTTGCAGCTGCACGGCCTTCACTTCGGTTGCCGGCAGATCGCGGAAGCGGTCAGCGTATTTGGCGCGTTGCGCCTCCAGTTCGGCCATCTGCTGGCGCGCGGCTACGAGCATCGGATGGTCGTCGCCGTAGCGCTCGGCCAGTTGTGTCATTTGCAAACGCAACCCGGCGATCTGCTGCTCGTACTGCACGCTGCCTTCGAGGTAGACCTTGGCTTCATCGCTCGCATTGATCGAGCCGGACTGACGCTGGTACGCGGTCAAGGCGGCTTCGGCGCGCTCGAGATCGGCCTTCAGGCGCGGCTCTTCGCTCTTCAGGAAGTCGAGCATCTTGCTTGCGTCGACCTGCTTGTTCGACACGTGCTGACGCACATACGACTGCGCGAGCGCATTGGCCACGAGAGCGGCGTGTTCCGGACTCTTGTCTTCCAGCGAGATCTGGATCACGCCGGTTTGCTTGCCCTGCTCCTGCACGGTGATCGCCGACTGGAACGCGGTGATCGCGTCGAGGTCGTTAAAGCGCGTCACAGTGAACTCTTCACCCGGGCGGGCCACCAGCTTGCTGACGAGGATCGTCACGCCGCCGCCCTGCTCCTGCTGACCGACCTGGCCACGCAACAGTAGTGAGCCGTTCTCTGCGTAGAGTTCGTAGTGCTGGTCGTCGAACACCTTCATCGTCAGCTTCGCGCCTTCTAGCGCAGGCACCACGTCGAGCGATTCGACCTCGGCGTCTTCACCGCCCCAGGCGTATGAAGACAGACCCAGCCACGGCCGGGCCGGCTGGCCCGGCGTCGCCATGCGCGCGGCAATGCTGCCGAGCAGCGGAATCGTCTTCGGCGCAACACTGAAGTTCAGCTTCAGTTGCTGGACCACTGGGCCGACTACGCCGCGGCTCTTGATGATTTCGATTTCAGCGTCGGTCGGCAGCGAAGTCGAGCCGGTGGTGATGGCCGCACCGGTTTGCGTTTGCGTAAGCGCCTGCGAGGTGTTGTCGGACTGCTCGACCCGCACGTGCGCGTCGGCCGAATAGATCGGCTTGGCGAGAAAACAGTACGCGGCGGCCAGCGCGACGATCACCGCGGCGATCGCGATCAGCCACCAGATGTCGTCGAGGATCACCTGCACCAGTTGCCCGAGGACGACGTCCTCTTCTTCGGTCTTGATCGGACCGGCCATGTGTGGAGAGATTTGATTGCTCACAATTCGATCCCGTTTCGGTTGCTTCGGCGTGGGCTTCAGCGTGTGCTTTGGCGTTTGCTTTGACGCGCGCCTTGGCGTTTGCTTCGGTCCCGCGCCCTATGAGAGCGGCGCGGGCCTGGCGACGGCTCAGACGGTTATTTCGTCAGCTGCTTCAGGTAGAACAGCGTCTGTATCGTCGGCAGAACTTGCTGCAACACACGGTTGAAGGTGGTCGAAGCGGCGGTGCCCACATACACGACGTCCATCGGTTGCAACTGGAACTGGGACGACAGCATGATCGCGTCGGGCTGCGTCATGTCGAGGCGGTACACGTCCGGCGTGGTCGGATGTTCACGCATACCGCGCATCACGAAGATCTGGCGCGGATTGGCGTCCGTGTCGAGAATGCCGCCCGCCTGGGTGAGCGCGTCGGCGATCGTCAGGCGGCCCTTCAACATCGGCACCTGGATCGGTGTCTTCACCTCGCCCATCACGAAGATGCGGCTGTCGCTGTGATCCGGGACGTTGATCACGTCGCCGTTTTGCAGCATGACGTTCTGCGTGGTGTCGCCCTGGTCGAGCATGCGGTTGGCGTCGAGCACGTACAGCTTGTTGTTGCGCGTGAGGCGCACACGCTGGATGTCCGCGTCGCTGTTCGTGCCACCCGAGCGCGTGATCGCGTCGACCAGCGTGAGCGGCACGTCGCTGATGGCGAGCGGGCCCGGCGTCTTCACTTCGCCGGTCACCTGCACTTTCTGACCGCGGTACGACAGCACGCGCACGTCGACCTGCGGATTGCGGATGTAGCGCACGAGGCCGGTGCTCAACTGATCGCGCAGCTCACCGACGGTCTTGCCCACGGCTTTGATGCGGCCGACGAACGGGAAAAAGATCGTGCCGTCAGCGGCAATGGTCTGGCCGTATGGATCGGCCTGGCCCGGCAGCGCGGCGGTATACGGCTGCTGCAAGGCGCCGCCGATCGACTGCGTGGTGTTGCCGCCCGCCGACAGCGTGCTGCCCTGCGGCGTGGTCAATTCGGGGTGATCCCACACGGTGATGCCGAGAATGTCCTGCGGCGAGAGCCGGTACACGTACTGCGACGGATCGCTGTAACGCGAGGTCGGCAGCGCCTGCTGCGCGGCGGCGGCGGCTTGCGCCTGCGCTTGCGCCGCAACCAGCGGGCCGTCGATCAGATGGACCGGATAGGTTTCGTTAGCCTGTTGACTCTGGTGCTGACCGTCGTCTTTCAGACGGGACGTGTCGAGGTAATTGCCAGGTGCGGTAGCGCAGGCCGACAGAAAGGACGTCAGCAAAAGCGTGGCGGCGAACTTCGACGTAAAGCCCGTCGATGTAAAGCCCGTCGAGTTGAAGTTCGCGAATGTGTGTGCAGTGAGTTTTTTCATCAGCATATTTTTTTCAGCCATCCCATGACCAGATGTTCGATGAGCACGAGACTCTCCCTATAGTCGGCTTCCACGTGGCCGTGCGGATCGGCGACGTCGGAGTCGCCTTCCCATTTCCCGAGTGGATAGACCTTGCCGCGCGAGGCCGGATCGAGCGCTTCGACCGCGCCCACCTGCGCGCGCTCGGTGACGAGCACCAGGTCGGCGGAGCGCACGAGTTGGCGGTCGAGGCGCCGCGAATAGTGGATACCGGAGGCGACGCCCTGCTCGTCGAGCAGGCGCCGCATCACCGGGTCCATGCCGTGGCCGTTCGCGGCACGCAGGCCCGCTGAATGAAACGCGATCGGCGCTGAGGACGACCGCGACGCCACGCGCTGCCGGGACTTGAACAGCATTTCGGCGGCGGGCGAACGGCACACATTGGCGTGGCAGACGATCAGAACGTTGGCGAACATTGCGGGCTCCTTAACGAGGTGTGCCGGCGCGGCGGCTTACTGGCCAACTTAGTGGCCAACTTACTGGCCGGCCTCGATCGCATCGGCCGAGTGGGGCAACGCGTTCGAGTGGGCCGTCTCGGCCGCTATCGGCAGGCCGTTCGCGCCGACTTTCGCCGGCGCATTGCGCAGCGCGTGCTGACGGCCGATCGCGTGATACTCGATACCGAGTTCGAGCAGCGCGTCCGGCTCGTACAGATTGCGGCCGTCGAAAATCAGCGGCGTGTTGAGGCTCTCTTTGAGCGAACCGAAATCCGGACTCTTGAAGACTTTCCATTCGGTGAGAATCACCAGTGCATCGGCGCCCTCGGCCGCGTCCATTTCCTCATTCACGAACGACAGGCGCGCGTGCTGTTGCGGCACGTCTTTCAGATCGAGAGCGAAGACGCGCTTCGATTCGTCGATCGCAACCGGGTCGTAGGCCTTCACGCGCGCGCCGCGGCGCAGCAGTTCTGCGATCAGCGGACGGCTCGGCGCTTCGCGCATGTCGTCCGTGTTCGGCTTGAAGGCGAGGCCCCACACGCCGAAGGTGCGATCCGACAGGTCTTCGCCGAGACGATTGACGATCTTGTGCGCGAGGATCTTTTTCTGTGTGTCGTTGACGGCTTCCACCGCCTCGAGAATGCGCAGGTTGGCCTTGTGGTCGGCTGCCGTGCGAATCAGCGCCTGCACGTCCTTCGGGAAGCACGAGCCGCCGTAGCCGCAACCGGCATACAGGAAGTCGTAGCCGATACGCGGATCGGAACCGATGCCGCGGCGTACCGCTTCGATATCCGCGCCGACGCGATCGGCCAGATTCGCGAGCTCGTTCATGTACGAGATGCGCGTGGCGAGCATCGCGTTAGCCGCATACTTGGTGAACTCGGCCGAACGCACGTCCATGTACAGCGTGCGTTCGCGATTGCGGTTGAACGGCGCATAGAGGCGTTTCATCAGTTCGCGCGCTTTTTCGCCGGGCACGTCTTCATCGCAGCCGAGCACGATGCGGTCGGGCCGTGTGAAATCTTCGACGGCCGCGCCTTCTTTCAGGAACTCCGGATTCGACACCACGGAGAACATATGGCTCGCGTTGCGCGCGGCCAATTCCTCGGCGATCACGTCGCGCACGCGCGAAGCCGTGCCGACCGGCACCGTCGATTTGTCGACGATCACCTTGAAGCTCGTCATATGACGGCCGATGTTGCGCGCGGCAGCGAGCACGTATTGCAGATCGGCGGAGCCGTCTTCGTCGGAGGGCGTGCCCACCGCGATGAACTGGATGTCGCCATGCGCGACCGCGGCCTCGATGTCGGTCGAGAACTTCAGGCGGCCTGCACGGCGATTGCGCGCAATGATCTCCTGCAGACCCGGTTCATGGATCGGCACGCCGCCGTTGTTGAGCACGTCGATCTTGCGTTGATCGACGTCGAGACAGAACACGTCGTGGCCGATGTCGGCGAGACATGCGCCCGTCACGAGGCCTACGTAGCCACTACCGATGATCGTCAGGTTCATGTATTACACCTCGGAAAATGGAGTTGATTCACTAAAAACGACGTTGGGGGCACTCAGTAAGCGTTGCTGCCCACAAAGCCCTTCCACAGCGTCAGCACGACGATCTTGATGTCGAGCCAGAAGGTCCAGTGCTGCATGTAGTACAGATCGAGCTTGACGCGGCCCATCATCTTTTCGATGCGGTCGGTTTCGCCGCGATAGCCGTTGATCTGCGCCCACCCGGTGATGCCAGGCTTGATCCGGTAACGATGCATATAGCCCTTCACCAGATCCTTGTAGATGTCGTCGTGTTCGAGTGCATGCGGGCGCGGACCGACCACCGACATCTCGCCGCGCAGCACGTTGATGAATTGCGGCAATTCGTCGAGGCTGGTGCGCCGCAGGAACGCGCCGACCGCGGTGATGCGCGGATCGCGTCGCGTGGCCTGGGTGATCTTGCCGGCCTCTTCCTTGTGCATCTTCATCGAGCGAAACTTGTAGATCTCGAACTGGTTGCCGTCGATGCCTTTGCGCTTCTGTCGGAAGAACACCGGGCCCGGCGAGCTCACCTTCACCATGACGGCGATCATCAGCATTACCGGCGACAGTGCAGTCAATGCCGCCAGCGCGAACAGGCGGTCGAAGACGCGCTTAGGCAGCACACGCAGATCGGTGATCGGCGAGGCGGCCAGGTTGATCGCGGGCACGCCAAGCAGATCGACCATCGGCTGATTGAAGAGCGTCAGGCTGCGCACGTCCGGAATAAAGCGGATGTTCACGAAGTCGTTCTTCAGGTCCATCACGAAGCGGTGAATCGCCTTCTCCTTCGAAATTGGCAGCGCGAGCCACAGTTCGCGAATCGCGCGCTGGCGCACCAGCTGCAGCATCCGCGCGTAATCGCGCTCGACCGGCACGCCTTCGATCGCGTCCGCGGCGTCCGGGTCTTCATACGGATTGATCGTGCCGTCCTCATCGAACACCACGACGGGGCTAAAGCCCGCTTCCGGACGGCTGCGCATCTGCTCGATCAGAAAGCGCCCATACGGCGCGCCGCCGACAATCGCCACCGCGCGCTGATTGAAGCCTTCGCGGCGCAGTCCGCGCAGGATCGAATAGACGATCACCTTGGTGACGATCAGCAGCACGATCGTGGCGACCGCCCAGTAGAACAGCCACAGACGCGACAGGTTGTCCGAACGGTGCAGGCTGAAGCTGATCAGGATGCCGGTGACCTCCACCATCACCCAGCCGCCCGCAACGCGGCACAGCAGGTCGTACAGCGGCTTGCCGCGCCACGACTGATAGATCCCCAGCGCGGGAAAGAACACCACCACGAGCAGGCAGTCGAACGCGAGCGACACGGTTTGGACGTCGTCTAGCCACACCAATTTCCCGCTGTGCACGGCCGTCGCGATGGCGGCGCCGAGCGCGACCATGGCGATGTCGATGATTCTCGATAGAACGCTCAGCATGCGCTGCCCCTCAGTTCGTCAGTCAAGTGCCATCCGTTGGTTGGTTGATTTCCCGTCACACTCATCAAGTCCTGCCACCGGGGGCCGCAACGCCGATATCCGCGCCTGCCAGATAAATGCGCGACGCGAAACTGATCGAACCGGTGCAATTGCCCTGCTGCTTTCCGGACTAAAAAATTCCTGAACGGAGGATTCGGAAAGCAGGTGTCGGAATGAGTGAATACCCTTGTACAGGTATAGATAAAGCGATATTAAAATTCGGACCGCAAGACAGCAAAATATCTCAAAATGTATCGGTCAAAAATTCGGTATTTTTTCTGAATTTTATGCGGCAATTGTTACCGGATTCGACGTTTAAGAGGCCCATTTGGCGCCTTTCTGGAGGCTACGGCATGTTGATCTGTCCGTTTTCCGACGAAGCTTACGCCGCGCCTTTCGTCTCTATTCTGCGTTATTTATCTGCGCAAAAAAATTGCCCATGATTTTTTTCGGTTAATTTTTCTTTTTTAAAATTAGATGGACATTTTTCCTCCACGAAAAGGGCAATTTTTATAAAGATTTTTATATCACTCCTATTTAACACGCTTTTATTGATTCCTTACTTCGTGATAAAACTCGACGCATTCACCCCGCTTTCACCCAGCCTCGAGGAGTCCACCATGACAGCTCCGGTTACGGCCACGCCCGCCGACACCCGGTCCACGCAAGCTATGTCCCTTAACGTCAAACTCAAAGTTCATCCCGTGATTCTGGCGGGCGGCTCCGGCACACGGTTGTGGCCAATGTCGCGCGAGCAGTATCCAAAACAACTGATTGGTTTGCTGGGCGAAGACTCGCTGCTGCAATCCACTACGCGCCGTCTCGATGGGCTCGAAACCGGTCATCTTCTATCCGAGCAGCTCGTCGTGGTGGCCAACGAAGAGCATCGCTTTACGACTGCCGAACAATTGCGCACGAGCGGTAAGCCGAGCCGGCTAATTCTTGAACCCGCTGGCCGCGACACGGCGCCGGCACTCACGGTGGCCGCGCTGTCGATTGCCGCGCAAGACGAGGACGGCATCATGGTCGTGATGCCCGCCGATCACGCAGTCACCGACATCGACGGTTTTCACGCAGCGGTCGCCGCCGGCGTACAGCATGCAGCAGCTGGCCATATCGTGACAATGGGCATCGTGCCGACGCGCGCGGAAACGGGCTATGGCTACATCCGCATCGGCGCGGCGCTTGGTACGCCTAACGACGCTCGCGCAACGGACGCCGATACAGCCAGCAAGATCGGCGCGCACAAGCTCGATCGCTTCGTCGAAAAGCCACATCTTGAACTGGCGCAGCGTTATATCGAATCGCAGGAATACTGGTGGAACAGCGGCATTTTCATCATGCGCGCATCGACCTGGCTGAAAGCGATCCGCCACTTTCAGCCGGCGATTTACGAGGCCTGCGAAGCAGCGTTCACAGGCGGCAAAGCTGACGGCGATTTCTTCCGTCTGCAACGCGACGCGTTCAGCGCCTCGCCGTCGAATTCGATCGACTACGCCGTGATGGAGCAACTAGGTAACGATCAGACCGCCGCGTCCGGCGTGGTCGTGCCGCTGCAGGCGGGCTGGTCGGACGTGGGTTCGTGGGACGCGATCTGGGACATCTCGGAGAAAGACGCCGATCAGAACGTGGGCCGCGGTCGCGTGATGTTTGAAGGGGCGAACTCGACTTTCGCGCATTCGGAAGGACGCCTGATTGCCTGTGTCGGCACGCAGGATCTCGTGGTGGTCGAAACGGCCGATGCGATTCTGGTCGCGGACAAATCGCGGGTACAGGACGTCAAGAAGATTGTCGGACGGATTCGCAACGATGGCGGGCTGGAGGCGGCCAACCATCGCAAGGTGCACCGTCCGTGGGGCAACTACGATTCCGTCGACACGGGCGAGCGCTTCCAGGTGAAACGTATCGTCGTGAAGCCGGGCGCGCGGCTCTCGCTGCAAATGCATCATCACCGCGCGGAACACTGGATCGTCGTGCGCGGCACCGCGCTCGTCACGCGAGGTGAAGAGCGCTTCATCGTCTCCGAAAACGAATCGGCTTATATTCCGCTGGGCGTCACCCACCGTCTCGAGAACCCGGGCAAGATGCCACTCGAAATGATCGAGGTGCAGTCAGGTTCGTATCTCGGCGAAGACGATATCGTGCGCTTCGACGACACATATGGACGCCAGTGAAGAACGCGATTGACGGATGCAACTGACGCACGCAAATCAGGACCGCCGGTGAAGGATGCCGGCGCGTAATAATGTTGAAGCAGCGGTTGAAACAGCGGTTGAAACAGCGGTTGAAACAGCGGTTGAAACAGCGGTTGAAGCAGTGGTTAAATCGGCGGTTAAACCAGCGGTTGATCAGCGTTGACAGCACCAAAGCAACGTCCTGCCGAGGCCAACCTGCGCCAGTCAGGCAACACCAATGATTCACAACGGATGAAGCGGGAACCTGCGGCGGTTGCTCCTAACGGCCGCGGGGTGCTGTTGCGCTAACCGCCGCGCTGGCAGCCGCGCTTACAGCCCTGCTCATCCCGCTTGGGAGATGAGTTCTGGGTACGACGGAAAACGATCTGATGCACTGCTTTCGGTCGCGGGTGCAGCCGGTTCGCTGGGGTAACGGCGCAGCGGTCCACGGAATGCATTGAGGGGAGCGTGCAAAGGCCCGCCGTGATTCACCGTGACCGGCTCCGGCACATGACGCATGGCCGGCAACGGACGCGCGACCGCCGGCGCGTTGACTGCCGGTGCAGCGTCTGCTGCAGCCTGCGTGCGGCATTCACGGTCGATCCACTGCCGCGCCCATTCAAGCGCATATTGCTCGGCCGCGTCAGCCTCTGCGAAGCGCGGGCCGACGAGGCCGGAACGCTCGACGCGTTTGCCGTCCTTCATGATCTCCGCCCACGCGCGATACATGGCGTTGGGCACCTGCTCCGCCGCAACGTAGATCACATAACCGCGCCGGTCGGCGACTTGCGTGCCGCGTGGCGCGAGGCTCATCGACAGCGGGCTGCGCTGATCGTCAAGCTGTTGCGTGCGGCGTGCCGACGTGATCGCCGAATCCAGGCTGTGCATGGCCGCGTCCACCGCCCGCGCTTCGTCCATGCCTTGCAGATCGGCGCGCATAGCGGGCCGTGCTGCCAGTGACGAGGGTGACGAAGGTGCCGCCGGTGCACGAGACACCGGCGGCACCTTCGTCAGCCCGGACAACTGGCGTGTCATATCGGCGATCGGATCGGCCGAACGCCAGTTGCTCAGGCTGCTCGAGACGCCGGGCGCCTGCCACGACTCGGGGCTCTTCCACGACACGCCACGCAGACCTTCGTCACGCACGCTGGGGGTTTGCGCTACCGGTGCTGCCGGCTTGGCCGCAACGGGCGGCGCCGGTTGCGGGACGTACGCGAAGCTACGCCCGGTTTGCGACAACAGCCGAACCATCTCGAGGAGGGTGCCGTTCAACTGCCATTCTTCGAAACGGCGCCGGCATGTGGGACCCGACGGATAACGCCCCGGCAGCTTCGACCAGGGTTCGCCAGTTGTCAGAATCCACAGAACGGCATTCGCCACGATGCGCGGTTCGGCGCGGGGCCGGCCGCGTCGGTTCAGACGGACGGCCGGCTCATCAGAGACAAGCGCTGCTAGCAGCGCCCATTCGTCATTGCTTAGCTCATCGAAAAACATTGGGTTTTCTCCACGCGGCCTGGCCGGGCCGCGGCTTTGGACGGCCACGGATTCAACTTTCACGATCCGTGTGCAGCCCGCGGTTGCACAAATATGTTTTGTACGTTCTGTTTGCTGGTCAATATCGCACTGGGTTAGTGCGGTTTGTCCCTATTGCGAAGCACAAAACGTGGTCTCACTCGTGCATGGGAGAATTTGTGCACGAAGCATACCATCACCAGGGTTTGCGTGAATATGATTGAGACAAGTGTTACGGATGGAAACAATCTTGTCCTTTTTGCTGTGTCGCTTCACGCATTGCGGTAACAGAACGGCTGTCGGTTTCGGCGTCGAAAGACACTATTGCACGGCACAATGACGCGACAAGAGCGGCGAATGGCCTTTACGAAATCGCCGCTTGATCCGTAATGCATTTCGATGCGTTTTGAACGTATTTTTTGCCCGGCTGGGAAGTGAGTGGCGCGAGGGGTGAAGAGCCCCTGACTGGCATCGAGGCGTAATTGTCGGGGAAGCGAACGCAGCCCTTGGCGCATGCTGTTCGCATTCCTCTCGACGCCGCGCGAGCCTGACTGATCGACGTGCGCCTAGTGCACAGGGTTCGCCGCGCCCTCACCCACGACGGTGATCCATTGGCGTACGCGCCAGCTCGCCACGAGCCCCGCGAGCACATACGGATCGGCTCTGGCAAAGGCTTCGGCGGCTGCAGGAGAGTCGCCTTCAAAGAGCAACACGGCAGTGTCCACGGGTTCGGTCAACGCGCCGGCCAGTTCCAGTTCACCGCGTTCCGCTGCCGCCCAGGCGAGTTTCAGATGGGCCTCGCGATAGGCGCCGCGCCGTTCGAGGTAGTCAGGTACGAGGTCATAGATCAACAGATAGTGCATGGTGAGCCTCCTTTTGGCTTGCGTGGCGCAGACGCTGGGTGGCGTATCGGCGCAGGAATTCGAGTCAAGATTGCCTACATGATCGTCGCCGGGATTTTCTGCCGATTTCCTATTCATTTGCATCTGCAGCAATGCGAATCGGATGTCTAATATTTGATCAATCCATGGCGAACGACGGTCAGCTAATTCATTTGCAACACCTCGCCAATTAATCCGGATTGCATAGCATATTTTGGCACTGCTACGATTCAGCCGTTTCATTCACCGGCGCACTGCTATCTGCGCCTGGTAGGGGAAAACCAGCGTGAGCGCCTGTCAACCGGAATGCCCTTTTGTCCGTTCTGGCAGACAGCATTTGCAATAATGGACGTGCCGAGGGGTCCTGGACGCCGTTGACGCCCACGCGCACGAACGACCAAAAACGTTTTCACCACCGATGGAGTGTCACATGAAAATCCAATCCGCTATCGCTACGCTGGTGCTGGGTGCTGTCCTCGTTTCGCCGGTGTTCGCGCAGAACAGTCAGCAAACGAAAATGGCCGACTGTAACAAGCAGGCCGCCGACAAGAAAGGCGACGACCGCAAGGCCTTCATGAAGACCTGCCTGTCCGCCAAGCCGGCCGCCGCAGCGCCGATGAGCCAGCAGGACAAGATGAAGGCGTGCAACACGCAAGCCACCGGCAAGAAAGGCGACGACCGCAAGGCTTTCATGAAGACCTGCCTGTCGTCCGCGCCGGCTAACTAAACGCTGGGCAATTGGCGCGGACCATACGCCGCGCGTTTGGCCGCGTATTGCTCGAACAGGGCAGCGCCGTTTTTCGGCGCGGCCCTGTCTTTCTTCTGCCCTTGCTTCTGTCCTCGCTTTTACCTGGCTCCTGGTCCCCTGCGCAGTTCATCTCCCCGGCAGCCGTCCTCACGTCACGCATCCCTTCGCTGTCCACCCGCGCGAACGCGCCGTTTTTCTTCTATGATGGCTGCGGAGACGGCCCACCCTCATACACAACATTAGACGGGCCGCCATCTTGTCGTTGGTGCTGCAGAGCATCGATCGGAGGCAAGGATGGTTTCGAAGCATAAAAACCGCTGGTTGAGGCGGTGGCTGGTCGTCATCATATTCTGGGCCGTGCCCGTGGCGATCGTTGCAGTCAGCGAGATCCGGGAGGAAATGGCGTACAACGCCGTCGACCTCGAGCGCGCGCTGACCACCTGGAATTTCACCGACGCACAACGCGCCGCCGGCGCGCCCGCGCGCTGTCATGGCAAGCCCGACGAGGCCCAAGCCGCCGGCTGCCCGGCCGATGTGCTGGCCGCCAATGCGCCACGCCAGCAGGACGCCCGCAATGAATATGGCGTGCGTCGCTCAACGCTCATGGCGTACCTCTGGCATGCATTCGTCGGCTACTGGATCGTGCCGGCTGTCACGCTGTTTCTGATCGGCGTGTTGATCGGCATGATTCGCCGCGCGCTGCGGCGCCCGCCTGTCAAAAGTCCGGCGAACCATGGGTGAGGACGCGGGTGCAGCGTCCCGGCAACACTTTCAGTTCAATTTCAACGCGCATCGTGAACGCGGAAAATCGGTAAAAACAGGTACTTGATACTGTCTCAGCCCGGCCACCGACGAGCCGGTCCCTGCCCGGCATGACTCGCAGGGAGCCCATTCGAACGCCCTGTCCGAGCATCTTTTAACACTCTGCTGCAGCCGGTCAAAATTACATCAACACGCCTGCCGGCGAGTCGCAAACGCCCGCCCCGCAAGGCTTTCGCCGAACGACGAAGTACGCCTTCCACGCTTGCGTGTGATATAACTCAGAGGCAACCCGGCAACACCATATGAGGTTGTGCCCAGGAACCATGATGGAGAAAAACGATGCAAAGACGAAACTTCATGCTGAAGACTACCGCTGCGCTCGCTTTCGGAGGCCTTGCACTCGCTGGTTGTACGACCAATGGGAGCAACCACGACACACCCTCCACTGATGCATCCAAACGCCAGTCGATCGACGCCAGTGTCGACGGCACCATATCGCGCCTGTTCACGACCGTGAAGGGTTCGCGCGAACTCGTATCCAAGGCGCGCGGCGTACTGGTGTTCCCGTCGGTACTGCAAGCGGGCTTCATCGTTGGCGGCCAGTATGGCGAAGGTTCGCTGCGCGTAGGCGGCGGCACGGTGGGTTACTACAGCACGATTACGGGTTCGTTCGGCCTGCAGGCAGGCGCGCAGTCGAAGGCCATCATCTTCCTGTTCATGACGCAGGACTCGCTCGACAAATTCCGCAATGCCGACGGCTGGTCGGTGGGCGGCGACGCCTCCGTCGCGCTGGTGAAGATGGGCGCGAACGGCGCCATCGATACGAATACGGCTACGGCGCCGGTCGAAGTATTCGTGCTGACCAATGCCGGCCTGATGGCGGATCTGTCGCTCCAGGGCACGAAGGTGTCGCGCCTGAAGATCTGAGCGCGCGATCCGGTTGCCGGTTCCGAGCGCAGCAGCAAAAAAAACGGCGATGTGCATTGCACACCGCCGTTCTTTTTCAATCTGCTGCGTGGGCCGGTTTTGCTCCGCTCAGCCTCCCGACGTATCGATCACCTTGAAGCGCGCCCGCTTCTGCGCGCGAATCACGGACTGATACGCGTCCACATACTGCTGCGCCATCCGGTGCGAGGTGAAGCGCTCTTCGAAGCGTTGCCGCACGCCCGCCCGCGGCATCTTATGCAGGCGATTGACCGCCGCTACGGCGCCAATTTCGTCTTCGACAATGTAGCCCGTCACGCCGTCTTCCAGCACTTCCGGCACCGAGCCGCGATTGAACGCGATCACCGGCGTCCCGCACGCCATTGCTTCGATCATCACGAGGCCAAAGGGCTCCGGCCAGTCGATCGGGAATAGCAACGCATGCGCGCCGGATAAAAACTCCGCCTTCTGGTTATCCGCGATTTCACCGATGAACTCGACATACGGCAAATCCAGCAACGGCCGGATCTCGCGCTCGAAGTATTCGCGGTCGGCGGCATCCACCTTCGCGGCGATGCGAATCTGCATTCCGCAGCGGCCGGCAATCCGGATCGCAGTGTCCACTCGCTTCTCCGGCGAGATGCGGCCGAGAAATGCGAGGTACTTCTGCTCGACTGGTTGCGGTGTGTAGAGCTGCTCCGGCAGACCGTGATAGACGGTGGTGAGCCACTTGGCCTGCGGCAACGGATGACGCTGCGCATTCGAAATCGAAATCACCGGCGCGGTGTTGAAGGTGTCGAACACCGGTTGTTGCTCGGGCAAGTCGAGGCGGCCATGCATCGTCGTGACGAAGGGTGTGTCCTGGCGCTTGAAGACCGAAAACGAGTAGTAGTCGAGGTGAAAGTGCAGCACGTCGAAATCTTCTGCCTGGCGGCGCACCAGTTCCATCAACAGCATATGAGGCGCGATACGGTCGCGAATGCCCGGGTCCAGACGCAGCGCGCGCGGCCATACTGCTTCGAGCTTTGCGCTCGTGACGGAATCGCCGCTCGCGAACAACGTCACGTCATGGCCGAGATCGACCAGCGCCTCGGTGATATAGGACACGACGCGCTCCGTGCCGCCGTATAGCTTGGGCGGCACCGATTCGGTCAACGGGGCGATCTGCGCAATCTTCATATTTTGTCTCCGTGAACTGACGGCTTGCGCCCATGGCGGTGCACGTCAGCGGCGCTGAGTATGGCAGCGCCGGTCCTTCTCCATCAATGCAGGGAACGCCGCGCGTCCGCCTGCACCATCCGCATCGAAGCATTATTCACCAAGGGAGAACAAAAAGCCCCTGGCCTTGCAATTCCTGCGCATTGTTACATTCAGCTTACATTGGGTGGCGCGCCTATTATCCGCTTACGTACGTCGCGTTCGTACGTCGCATTGCCTATGCCCCTTAACCAGATCGCTTAACCACGGTTATCGCGCCGGCCATTTCCAGGGCGGCAGGTCGCGATCGTCCGCATCGGCGATGCGCGTCGCGCCGAAGTGCTTCTCGAGCACGATCGACTGGCTGCCGTCCTCCCGCTCGAGCGCCGCGATTAGCCGCGCCGCGTGCGACACCACCAGCACCTGAGAATGCATGGAAGCCCGCGCGATCAGGCGTGCCAGCGCCGGCAGCAGGTCCGGATGCAAGCTCGTCTCCGGTTCGTTCAGCACCAGCAGCGCGGGCGGACGCGGCGTCAGCAGCGCGGCCACCAGCAACAGATAACGCAAGGTGCCGTCCGACAGTTCCGCGCCCTTCAGCGGCCGCAGCAAGCCGTGCTGCTGCATCGATACTTCGAAGCGGCCGTCCTGCGTGGCGATGTCGAGGCGTGAACCGGGAAAGGCGTCGTCGATGGCGGTATCGAGCGCAACAGGGTCGCCGATCTCGCGGATGGTTTGCAAGGCCGCGGCAAGGTCCGCGCCGTCGTTTGAAAGCACCGGTGTGTGCGTGCCGATCTGTGGCAGACGCGCGGCCGCTTCGGCATCGGTGCGGAAGTGGTCGTAAAAGCGCCACGAGCGAATCTGCTCGCGAACCGTGATCATCTCGGGGGCGCTCCGCGGGTCGGAGAACTCCGTCATCATGCTGTCGAAGCTGGCAACGGGTTGGGGGACGGTTTGCCAGTCGCCCTGCTCGTCACGCGTGTGAATCGCAGCGCCACGCCGATCAACCAGTAGCGCGGAAGGTCGCACCACTGGGCCGCTCCAGATGCATTCGCGTTTGATCATCGGATCGAGCAGGAACTTGCTGCGCGTCTCAGGCGGGTGGTCATCCGGCGGCGGCAGCCCTAAATCGATCGAATACCCAAATTCATCGCCGGAAAAGCCCAGCCGCAAACTCACCGGCTCGTTGCGACGCGTGCCCTCAACGGGCAACTCGCCGGCCAGCACCGCGCGCGAGAAGCGTTCCGGGCCGGCCCACAACGTGGATTGCAAACCACCCTCACGCGCGAGCGACGTAATCACGCCGCCGCGCGCGGTCTCTGCCAGCAAACGCAACGAGCGATACACGCTCGATTTCCCGCTGCCATTCGCACCCGTGATCACATTCAACTGCCCGAGCGGCACGATCAACTCGCGCAGCGACCGATACCCCGCGATGGCCAAAGTCCTCAGCATGTGGCCACCGGTCGGTCAAACGCGCGCTGCCGGGCGCCCGCTAAAACAACATCGTTCAAACGCACCATTACTTATGCCCGCCGCCTTTGCCCGGCGTCTGCACGGGCACATTGCGCAAATCATCCAGAAAGGTATCGCGCCACACGCCGAGATCGTTCTTGCGGAGCGCCGCCATGTTGATCTCGTGACGCCGCTGTCGCGCATCGAGCGGCATTTGCAGCGCGCGCTGCAGGGCTTCGCACATGCCAATCGCATCATGCGGATTGACCAGCAGCGCCCCGGTCAACTCCGCCGCCGCGCCCGCGAAAATCGACAACACCAGCACGCCTGGATCGTCGGGATTTTGCGCGGCGACATACTCCTTCGCGACCAGGTTCATCCCGTCATGCAACGGCGTGACAAAGCCGATCTGCGACTCGCGAAACAGCGACATCAGCTTCCAGCGGTCGTACTGCTGATTCAGATAGCGGATCGGCGTGTAATCGAGGCCCGAATAGCGGCCGTTGATGCGCCCCGCTTCGTATTCGAGATCCTGGCGGATCTTCTGATAGGTGGCGACGTCCGACCGGGTCGGCGGCGCGATCTGCACCAGCGTGACGTTGCCGCGCCATTCGGGCGAGCGCTCCAGCAGTTGCTCGAAGGCGCGAAAACGTTCAACGAGCCCCTTCGAATAATCGAGCCGGTCGACGCTCATGATCAGCTTCCGACCTTCCAGACTCTGCTTCAGGTCGAGTACGTGCTGGCGGCTTTCGTAGCGCTTGGCCTGTTCGGCGATTTCGTCGGGGAATACGCCGATCCGATAGACGCCCGTGCGCAGCTTGCGGCCGAAGGCTTCGACGTGATTGCCCTCGGTCACGGTGCCGCGCGCGTGGCGCGTCACGTAGTCATGGAAAGCAAGTTCATCGGTCGCGGTCTGGAAGCCCAGCAAGTCGTAGCACGACAGCGACTTCACCAACTCTTCGTGGGGTGGAATGTTGAGCAGAATCTGCGGCGCGGGAAACGGAATATGCAGGAAGAAACCGATGCGGTTCGTGATGCCTTCGGAGCGCAGCGCTTCGGCGAATGGGATCAGATGGTAGTCGTGAATCCAGATCACGTCGTCGGGTTCGAGCAGCTTGATCAGCTTGTGCGCAAGCCATGCGTTGACACGCCGGTAGCCTGCATATTCCTCGCGCTCGTAGCGCGCGAGGTCGTTGCGGTAGTGGAACACCGGCCACAGCGTCGCGTTCGAAAAGCCGCGGTAGTACTGGTCATAATCCTTGCGCGTGAGGCCGACGGTTGCGAAGGTCACCGCGCCATCCTGCTCCAGCGTCGGACCGGCGTTGGCGACGGTCTCGCTCACCACGTCGCCGCTCCAGCCAAACCATACGCCTCCCGCATCCTTCAGCGCGCCGAACACGCCGACCGCGAGGCCGCCCGCCGATCCCTTGGTTTCCGTCGGTGTTGCGACGCGATTCGACACGACGATCAGTCGGCCCATGTTGGTAGTCCTCCTTTGGTTCGCACGGCGCGGCGTTCGCGTTTCAAGCGCTTATGACGTATCGAGCGCTGCAGCACTTCGATGCCCCGAAGCGGATAGAGCACGCGATGCCGCGCCAGGTTCGTGAGTCAGATGGACGGTTCGACTGTTTCGGCGCCCGATCAGTTGCACTCATCTGCTTGTGGATGCGCGTCGCGATCCATGTACAACGGGCGCAGCGCGTGCAAACGGCGGCAGCTCACCCCAGGACACCTGCCGTACCGCGATGGCATCCGCGTGCCGTATCCGCCTTCGCATCCGCATGCGGCACGCCTCGGCTAGGCCTTTTCCTTCATCTTCTGCGACGGATCGGCCGCCGGCGGACGACCGGCGCGGCTTGCTACCGGATCAGCCTCGGTATGCGCGGCGGTGCTGCCGGCAGGCGTCTGCGTACTGCGTGGCACCCAGTCGAGCGGTTCGTCCTTGCCGTTTTCGAGCTCCGCCGACACGTCGGCGCGCGCCCGTGGCAAATACTGCGGATAGTGTTTCTGGATGAAGTCGAGCAGCCCCTCGCGGACCCGGCAGCGCAAGTCCCAGTTCAGACCGGAATCGAGCGAACTGACGAGCGCGCGCAACTGCATCGAGCGCTCGGTGCCGTCGGTGACCTGCAGCACCTGCACGCGGCGGTCCCATTCAGGCGCAGCCTCGACAATGCGCGCGAGTTCTTCGCGCAACGGCGCAAGCGGCATCCGGTAGTCGACATACAGAAACACCGTGCCGATGATCTGCGAACTGCTGCGCGTCCAGTTGGAGAACGGGTTTTCGATGAACCATTGCAGCGGCACGATGAGCCGCCGCTGGTCCCACAGGCGCACCGAGACGTAGGTGCCGGTGATTTCCTCGATACGCCCCCACTCGCCCTGAATCACGACGACATCGTCGAGCCGGATCGGCTGCGAAAGCGCGATCTGCAGACCGGCAATCAGATTACCGAGCACCGGCCGCGCGGCAATACCGGCGACCAGACCCGCCACGCCCGCTGACGCCAGCAAGCTCGCGCCGATCTGCCGCACGCTCGGGAACGTCATCAGCGCGCCGCCCACCCCGACGATCACAATCACCAGCATCACCGAACGCGCCAGCACACGCGCCTGCGTATGGATGCGGCGCGCCTGCAGATTGTCGGCGGTATCGAGCGGATGCGCCTGGATGATCGCCTCGCCGATCGCCGCCGCCGAGCGCACCGACAGCCACGTGAGCGCACCGATCAGCGCAATCGCGGTGGCATCGCGCAGCGGCGTGATGAAGGTCAGTGCATCGGGCGCCTCCCACCACACCGCCTGCAGCGCCAGAATCACGAGGACGAACAGCGACGGCTTGTCGATATAGCGCAGCACGACGCTGGTGAGCGGATACGGCCGCGCAATTCGCTTGACGATGCGTGCGCCGACTCGATGGATGCCCAAGGCCAGCACCATCGCGATGGCCGAGACGATCAACGCGCCGAGCCACGTATGCAGCGGGGCTTCGGCGATACGGCTGAGGTCGTCGAGAGTTGGCATGAAGGGCGTGTTCCTCTTGGTTCGCAGGTGAACGGGATCGCAAGGTCTAAACGCGGTGGCGTTGCGTGGGGCGGGCGCCATGCGGGCTGGGCCGCCGGCCGAACCGGCGGCAAAGTGCTCCATGGAGCGGGCATGAGTTCGAAGGTCACGCCCCGCTGACGACACTGGCGCTGACGAACCTTAAAGCAGCGGCGCGCCGCTCATGGTTCGATGCATCCGCCGCGGCACGCCTGTAGACATCTTAGGCGCTCGTCCGCTCGGACTGGGGAAAGGTGCCTGAAGCTGCAGCTTCTGAAAGCGGGCAGCCGGCTTTGAGCCGGCCTCGAAGCGGATTTCAACGCGGCCTGAAACACGCTCAAGGCTGAAGCGAGCTGAAATGCCCGACGTGCCCGATTCGGGCACGCGGCGCAGACGTCAGCCGCGATTCACATCAAATTCAAATCAACTACGCGCTCAACTGCCGCTCTTGCAAGGAAATGCCTTGCCGAGCCCCAGCGAGATCGCCGTACTGGCGTTATAGCCCGCGACGATCGGATTCTCGGCGATGTACTTGCGTACTGCGTCGGTGAGTTGCGCTGAGCGCGCGTCCGGCGGCAGGCAGTAATACTGGCCGACGCGCGGCCCGGTGGTGCCGCCAATCGCGTCGATCGTGTTGAAGATACCGTCGGCGGCGCCTTCGATATAGGCGGCACACGCACTACGCGATGCCACATCAGTTTTCGTGCACAGCTTGTTGAGGTCGCCCCCCGTAAACGCGGCTGCCGATAGCGGTACGGCAAGCGCGCTGGCGAAAATCAAGGCCCGCAGCATGGTGTTCCTTTCCAGGGTCGTTTATCAGGCGGTCTTGCGCCGCATCGAACCGGCGCGCCTCGTAGCGCGCCAAGTCGTCATTCTGCACTGTTTTACGAAGCGGCAGGCATGCCGACAGCCGCTATCTTCAGGCAATTTTGCGCCCCGGTACTTCGGCGGCCGGCGCTCCGGCGGCCGGCGTTCCGGTGGCCGGCACTCCGGTGGCCGGAGTGCCGGTTTGTCGCACAGCTCACTTCTGTTGCATCTGCTGCAGGCGCGCGGTGAGTCCTTCGACCACGTCCGGCTCCTTGTACGTCTTCGCGAAATCGAGCGCGGTCAAGCCGATCTGGTTCTTCACCGTGAGGTCCGCGCCGTTGTCGAGCAGGAGCTTCACCGTCGACACATGACCGCCACGCGCAGCCATCATCAGCGGCGTGGTGCCGTTCGGCGAGCCGGCGTCGACATAGGCCGAATGGTCGAGCAGCACTTTGACGATATCGTCGTGGCCGTTCGCGGCCGCGTAGTGCAGCGGCGCCCAGCCCTTCTTGTTGACTTCGGCGTCTTTCGCGATCAACTGGTTGACGAAATCGAGGTCGCCGTTCAGCGCGGCCATCATCATCGCGTTCTCGCCGGCCTTGTCCTCAATCTCGATGTTGGTCTTCGGATTGGCGAGTAGCGCTGCGCCCACCTTGTCCGACTTCTCGCGCGCGGCGATCACCAGCAGCGGGATGCCCTGGTTGTCGACGCTGTTCGGGTCCATGCCCTTGGCGAGCAGCTTGTTGACGCCGTCGACGTCGTCGAATTTAACCGACTTGATGAGCGAGTCGATCGGCGCGGCCTGAACCGGCGAAGCGACCAGCGAAGTCAGCGCAGCGCAGGCGAGCGTGGCGGCCAGCGCGAAGCGCGACACACTGCGGCGTGCCGAACTGAGGGCGGGTTGCACCGCTGAAGTCTCTTGAAACGCTACGGTCGAATTCGAATAATTTGTCATGTTTTGCTTTAGGAAACGTCCCTATCCTTTTGATATCTATCGGCTTTATCGATCACACGCCAGCTGGCGCGGGAATCTTGAAGAGCCGGAAGAAGTTTTGTGTCGTCGCAGCGGCCAGCGCCGTATCCGGCAGGTCGCGTTGCTGCGCGATGAAGCGTCCGACATAACTTACGTACGCAGGTTCATTAGGCTTGCCGCGATACGGCACGGGCGCGAGGTACGGCGAGTCGGTTTCGATCAGCAAACGCTCGAGCGGCACACGGCGCGCGACGTCCTGCACGTCGGTCGCGCTCTTGAACGTGACGATGCCCGACAGCGAAATGTAAAAATTCTGCGCCAGCGCCTGCTCAGCAACCGCCCACGGTTCGGTGAAGCAATGCATCACGCCGCCCGGCTCGCTCGCGCGCTCCTCGGCCATGATGCGCAGCGTGTCTTCCGCCGACGAACGCGTGTGGATGATCAACGGTTTCTTCGTGGCGTGCGCGGCACGGATATGGGTGCGAAAGCGCTCGCGCTGCCACTCCATATCGGCGATCGTGCGGCCTTCCAGGCGGTAGTAGTCGAGGCCAGTCTCGCCGATCGCGACCACTTTCGGATGCTCGGCCAGCTCAACAAGTTCGGCGAGACTCGGCTCGCGCATGTCCTCGTGATCCGGGTGCACCCCGACCGACGCGTACACATTCTCGTGCCGGCTGGCGATCTCCAGTACCGATGGCAGCGTCTCCAGGTCGACCGATACACACAGCGCATGCGTGACCGAATGGCTGCGCATGTTCTCGAGCACCTGAGGCAGGCGGTCGGCGAGTCCTTCGAAGTTGATATGGCAGTGCGAATCGACAAACATGATGAAGTCCTGCTGATAAATGGCTTTAACTCGGGCCGGGTGTGAATCTGGCCGTCAATCAGGCGCCGGCCGCGTTGAGCCGCTTGCCGAGAATCACCAGATCGCGCTCCACGCCGTCCAGCACCGCGACGCGCGGCAGCGAGCCCCACGTGTCGAAACCGAACCCACGGAATAGGCGCAGGCTCGCATCATTGTGGCCAAAGATAAAACCCAGCACCGTGTCGATACCGAGCGCCGGCGCCGCCTCGAGCGAAGCCGCCAGCAGTTGCTTGCCGAGCCCCTTGCCGCGAGCGCTTTCGTCCAGATAGATGCTGACTTCGGCGGTGCGCAGATAGGCCGGGCGGCCATAGAAGTCAGAGAAACTAAGCCATGCGATCACGCGGCCGGGCTGCTGCGAATCTTCCACCACCCACAGTGGGCGCTTTTGCGGGCCGTGCGCGTGAAACCACGTCAGACGGCTTTCGACGCTCACCGGCTCGAGATCGGCGGTGACTTGCCGCGACGGCACGGTCGAGTTGTAGATGGCGACGATCGCGGGCAGATCGTCGAGCGTGGCATCGCGGTAGGAAAGGCTCATGGTGCTTTGAACGTGAGGTGGAAGACGAATCAGCGGACAAGCGCGCGGGTGGGTGCAGCGCGATAAGGCGCCCACCGCCCCAGCCGGGCCGTCCGCCATCAACAGACTTACGCGAACAACTCGCGGTAGCCGATAAACAGTTCTTCGAACACCAACCGCGCGTTCAGCGGATGGTTCTCGACGGCGCGCTGGCGCGTCACGGTGCGCATGAAGCGCGCGAACGCGCTGGCGTCTGCTTGCGACGCACAGCGCGTCAACGCCGTCGACGCCTGCGGAAAATAGCGCGGCACGCCGGCTGTGCGCTGCGCCAGCAAATCGTACATCCAGCGCTGCAGCCAGCCGAGCACGAGCGGCACCGGCAGCTTCTGCAGCGCCTCGCCGCAGGCAAAAGCGTCGCAATCGGCACCGGCGGCCAGTTGCTTGAGGGTCCAGTCACGCAGCGTGCGGTTCTCGTCGCTCGCCAGTGCCAGGGCCGTGAGTGGCGCACCGCCGGCCTCGGCGAGCAGCGCGGGCGCTTCGGCGACGCCTTGTGCGGCGAGCCACTTAGTGGCGACATCCGGCGCCGGCACCGTCATCGGCCACTGGCGGCAGCGGCTGATGATGGTGGGCAGCAAGCGGTCGATGCGTGCCGACACCATCAAAAACACCACGCCCGCCGGCGGTTCTTCAAGCGTTTTCAGGAGCGCGTTGGCCGCGGCGATGTTGAGCCCCTCGGCGGGATACAGCACGACCACGCGCGCGCCGCCGCGGTGCGAACCGACGCCGACGAAATCGAGCAAGCCGCGAATCTGCTCGATCTTGATTTCTTTGCTGGGCGCGCGAGTCTTCTTGCCTTCGTCGCCATCGGCCTTCTCGGATTTTTCTTCCGCGGCGTTACCGAGACCGGCTTCGGCGGCCAGCGCTTCAGGCACGACGATCCGATAGTCCGGATGATTGCCCTGCGTGAACCAATTGCACGCCACGCACGCGCCGCAGGGCTCGCCGTTGGCCTGCTGGGCCTCGCACAGGAGCCCCTGCGCGAGGTGCTGCGCGAAGCGCAGCTTGCCGATCCCAGCCTGCCCATGCAGCAGCAAGGCGTGCGGCCAGTGCCCACGCAACTGCTGCAGGCGATTCCAGTCATCGGCTTGCCACGGATAAATCATCGTTTCTCTTTTAAATCAATCGGTTGACGATGCTTGATGAGACACCAAGCGAACTCCGCCACCGTTATAATTCAGGATTATATTCTTTTAAAATCAAAGAACTGTGATCAATTCTTCAAGCTGTTTCTGAATGCGCGCGATGCTCTGCGAAGAGTCAATGATAGCGAACCGGTACGGCGCTTCTTCCGCGCGGCGCAGATATTCGGCACGGGTGCGGTTGAAAAATGCCTCCGACTCGCTTTCGAACCGATCCGGATCACGTGCGGCGCTGCGCCGTTCGTTGGCGATTTCCGGCGCGAGGTCGAAGAGCACCGTCAGGTCCGGCTGAAAACCGCCCTGCACCCAGCGTTCGAGTGTTTCCAGCTTGTCGCGCGGCAGGCCGCGGCCGCCGCCCTGGTAGGCAAAGGTCGCGTCCGTGAAACGGTCGGACAGCACCCAGTCGCCGCGCGCCAGCGCCGGCTCAATCACTTCGGCCAGATGCTGGCGGCGCAGCGCGAACATCAGCAACGCCTCGGTTTCGAGGTCCATCTTCTGATGCAGCACGATCTCGCGGATCTGTTCGCCGAGCGGCGTGCCGCCCGGCTCGCGCGTCATCACGACCGAACGGCCGGTGCGCGCGACTTTCTCTTCGAGGCGTTCGCGAAACCAGCCCAGGTGGGTGGTCTTGCCGGCACCGTCGATGCCCTCAAACGTTATGAATTTGCCCCGCGCCATCATTGCCCTCGAATGTATTTGTCCACGGCCTTGTTGTGATCGCCGAGGGTGTCAGAAAAGATACTGCTGCCGTCGCCGCGCGACACGAAGTACAGCGCGGTGGATTGCGCCGGGTTCATCGCCGCCTGCAGCGATGCGACACCGGGCAGCGAGATGGGTGTTGGCGGAAGCCCCATCCGGGTGTAGGTATTGTAGGGAGTGTCGGTCTGCAGGTCTTTCTTCCTGATGCGGCCGGTGTAGCTGTCGCCCATGCCGTAGATCACGGTCGGGTCGGTTTGCAGCGGCATGCCCACGCGCAGACGGTTCGCGAACACGGCCGCCACCATCGGCCGGTCCGATGTTTTACCGGTTTCCTTTTCGATAATCGATGCCATCGTCAACGCATCGTACGGGGTCTTGTACGGCAGGTTCGGCGCCCGCGCGGTCCACGCTTCGTCCAGACGCAGCCGCATCAGCCGGTAAGCGCGACGGTAGACGTCCAGATCGCTGGTGTTCTTGTCGAACAGATAGGTGTCCGGGAAAAACAGCCCCTCACCATTGCCGATCGACGCTTCCGGCGCGTTGATCGCGTTCATCAGATCGGCGTCACTCATGCCGATCGTGTCGTGCTTGAGCGCCGGATTGGCGTCCAGCTCGGCGCGCATGCGCTTGAAGGTCCACCCTTCGATGATGGTCGCCACATATTCGTTGACGTCGCCGCGGGCGATTTTTTGCAGCACTTCGTACGGCGTGATGCCCGTCTTGAACTCGTAGTTGCCCGATTTCAGATCGCTTTGCAGCCCGAGCAGCCGAGTCATGATAACGAACAGTTCAGGTTCGACCGGCACGCCGCCGCGGTTGAGCTGCAGCGTGACGCTGCGTAAGCTGCTGTGCGGCTTGACGGTGACATCGAGTTGCGCGGGGGTCAAATCGAGTGGGCTAGTGGCCCAGTGATATCCGCCTGCGATTGCGGCTGCGGCCAGCACAACGACGATTGAGCCGGCGACGAAACATTTCTTCAAAAGGGACATGCGTAACGTGGCTGGGTTGGACCTCATATAATACTTGTTTGCCTTAGCTAAAGTCAGAATTGACTGTTCTCGGAATCCATGAACACACCGCTCGCTACCGCTTCAGGCACGCCCTCAGTGACACCCGCAGTTGCGCCCCCGGGCACTTCTGCCGCGGCGCAGGCCTCCGCGCCTGTCGGACTTCCTACGCTGCCGCGCCCCGCCGCTGATGAATTCGACGCCGTCATCCGACAAGGCGCCTACATGCCGCTCACGCAGTTCGGCGTGATCGACGCGACCGGCGACGACGCGGCGAGCTTCCTGCATGGCCAGTTGACCAACGACACCCAGCATCTCGACGCCGCCACTGCGCGCCTCGCGGGCTACTGCTCGGCCAAAGGCCGACTGCTGGCATCGTTGCTGACGTGGCGCACGGGCGAAACGATCCGCCTGCTGGTGTCGAAGGACTTACAGGCGGCCGTGCAGAAGCGGCTGTCCATGTTCGTTCTGCGCGCCAAGGCCAAGCTCGTGGATGCGAGCGGCGAATTGGCGGTGGTGGGCCTCGCGGGCGACGTGCGCAAAGCGCTTTCCGGCGTGTTCGATGCGCTGCCCGACGGCGTGCATGTGCAGGTGGACGGCACGGCAGGTTCGCTGATTCGTGTTCCGGACGCGCTCGGCCGGCTGCGCTATCTGTGGGTCGGTCCGAAGGCCACGATCGAAGCGCACCTGCCCTTGCTCGATGAAAAGCTCAAGCGCGTGTCGCCGGCGGTATGGGATTGGCTCGACATTCGTGCAGGCGAACCGCGCATCACGCAACCGGTGGTCGAGCAGTTCGTGCCGCAAATGGTCAACTTCGACGTGCTCGGTGCAGTCAATTTCCGCAAAGGCTGCTATCCGGGTCAGGAAGTCGTGGCGCGCAGCCAGTATCGCGGCACGATCAAGCGGCGCACCTCGCTCGCGAATGTGGCTGGCGAGCTGGCGACGGTCAAGCCCGGCGCGGAACTGTTCCACTCGGACGATCCGGGTCAGCCGTGCGGGATGGTGGTGAATGCGGCGTCGGCGCCGGAGGGTGGCGTCGATCTGCTGGTGGAGATCAAGCTGGCGGCGCTCGAAGGCGGCACGGTGCATCTGGGTGCGGCGGACGGTCCGGCGCTGAACTTCCTGGCGTTGCCGTATGGGTTGCCGACTGAGGTCTAAGCTCCCACACCCGAGCGGCGCAATCAAGCGCCGCTTTTTCATGGCATCTGTTCCTCCACCGCCCTCACCGGGAGACTCCACCCGATGTGCCTGATTGTCTTCGACTGGCGGCCCGATGCGGTCGACGCGCCGCTTTTCACGCTCGCCGCGAATCGCGACGAATTCTTCCGCCGCACCGCCGAGCCGATCAGCTGGTGGCATGACGCGCCGACCATGCTGGCCGGCCGCGATCTGGTGGGCGGCGGCACATGGCTCGGCATGTCGCGCGATGGCCGCTTCGCCGCGCTGACCAATTACCGCGCGCCGCATGAAATGCGCGCCGATGCACCGACCCGCGGCACGCTTGTCAGCGACTGGCTCAGTGGCTCCGCAAGTGGCTCGGATAACGGTCAGCACGAAACGCCGCTCGATTATCTGCAACACGTCGCGCGAACCGGCGACATCTACAACGGCTTCAATCTGCTCGTCGGCGACTGGACGCGCCGCGAGCTCGGCTGGTATTGCAACCGGTCGAACACCGCGCCCACCCTGCTCACGCCCGGCACACATGGCATCTCGAACGCGGTGCTCGATACCGCCTGGCCGAAGCTGGTTAAAAAGCGCGCGGAACTGGGGGCCATGCTCACGCGTGATGCGATGCCGCCGCTCGAACGGCTGATCGATCTGATGCGCGATCCGCGCCTCGCGCGCGATGACGAATTGCCGTCCACCGGCATTCCGCTCGAACGGGAACGGGCCTTGTCGGCGGCGTTTATCGAAACGCCGGAGTACGGCACGCGCGGTACGACCGCGGTGCGCGTGGTCGCGCATGGCGAGGTCATCAGCGTAGCGGCCGCCGAGCGCAGCGACGACAACGGCTCGCACAGGATCGTGCGACCTGGCGACTTCGAGCGAAGCTTTGCGTTCAACGTTGAACGCGAGATTGCCTGACGAGCGTTTGAGGACTGCCTGGCCGTTTGCAGCCGGACGGTCTCGACGACCCTTTCGCTGTTTTGCGGCCCGATGATCATTTCACGATCGCGCTGCGCGTTTTACACGGAGCGGAGATTACTCGCCCCCGAACGCCGCGCGCAGCGCAGAGGCGGCATCCGCATGCGCCTCTGCGACATCGGGTACGAAGCCGCCCAACTTGAAGAACTCGTGAATCATGCCCGGGTAGCGTTTCAGCATGACCTGATTGCCCGCCGCGCGCAGTTTCTCCGCGTATGCATCGCCTTCGTCGCTTAGAGGATCGTATTCGGCGGTCGCGATCCATGCCGGTGCAAGGCCGCTGAATTCCGGTGCGCCGCGCGTGCCGTCGAGTGGCGCGAAACGCCAGTCGTCGCGGTCGCTCTTATCCCGCGCGTATTGCTCGAAGAACCATTGAATCGTGTCGCCCGACAGCAGGAAGCCATCCGCGAGGCGCGAGTGCGAATCGGTTTGCTGATAGCCCGTGGCGCCCGGATAGATCATCAATTGCAGCACTAGCCTGATGCCCGCGTCGCGTGCCAGCACCGCACACACCGTTGCCAACGTGCCGCCCGCGCTATCGCCGCCCACAGCCAGCCGCTTTGCATCGACGCCGAATTCCGCGGCGTGCGCGTGCAGCCAGGTCAATGCATCGAACGCGTCGTCAACGGCAGTGGGGAATTTGTACTCTGGCGCAAGCCGGTAATCGACCGACAACACCGTACAACGGCCATCGCGCGCGAACATCCGGCACACCGCATCGTGCGTATCGACACTGCCGACCGTGAAGCCGCCGCCGTGGTAATACACCAGCGCCGGAGCAGGCTCGGCCCAGCTCGGCTCGACCGGCTGATAAAGACGCGCGCGAATCGTCGCGCCGTCGCGCGTCGGCACGTGCAGGTCTTCGACCGCGAACATGGGCGCGCTCGCGATCTCCAGAATCGGTGCGCTTTTCTCGTAGGACGCGCGCGCCTGTTGCGGGGTCAGTTCGTGAAGTTGCGGGCGTTTCGCGCGCGCGATCATGTCGAGCACCTGCTCGATCTTCGGATTCAACGGCATTGGGCGCCTGCTGGCGCGTGGGCGCCGAAGGTTAGTGGGTCAAAAAAGCGGAGCAAAACCGTAGAACAAGCAGAAAAAATCCACTGGCCAGCTTCACATACCAACTGCAACAGGCATGAAACAGCCATGAAGAAGCGGCGGCAAGTCCGCAGTCTGTCTGATACCACGAACACCTAGGTCGCGTTCTTCACTTCGGGCTTCAGCGACATCGGATCAGTCGGGTTGCGCAACTGCTCGATATCCTCGTGACGCAGCTTCACCGTCGCCATGATGCCCGGATGCGTGACGATGTAAAAACGCCGCGCCGCGATCGCTTCGAACGTAATGTCGGCGACGTCGGCCGCGGTCAGCTTGCCCGATTGCACCGCACGTTGCAGTTGCTTGCCGGCGGCAATCTGCGAGCGGGTCGGCCCACTATCGTTGCGCAGTTCCGCGGGCCGCGCGCGTTCCGCATCGGCGATGCCGGTGGGCACGAAGGCTGGACATAACAACGAACAGCCGACCTCGCCGCCAGCCGCCGCTTGCGCCGGTTTGGCCGCCTGTGCGAGTTGCAGGTCGTGATAGAGCGTCTCCGTGAGCGACACGACGGCGTGTTTCGAGGCGTTGTAAATGCCCATCGCGGGCGGCGACAGCAAGCCCGCCACCGACGCCGTGTTGACGATATGCGCGGGTTCGTTCTGCCTCAGCATGATCGGCGTGAAGGCGCGCACACCGTGCGCGACGCCCATCACGTTGACGTTGAACACCCACGCCCAGTCGTTCGCCGAGCTTTCCCAGAGGAAGCCGCCCGAGCCCACGCCCGCGTTGTTGAACAGAAGATGCACTTTGCCGAAAGCGTCGAGCGCCGCTTGTGCGAGCGCTTCGACCTGGGCGGCGTCGGACACGTCTGTCGGTACGCCGATTGCCTCGGCGCCGCCGGCGCGCAATGCATCGACGGTTTGAAGAAGCGCCTCCGGGTTCACGTCGGCGAGCACGAGCTTCATGCCGAGCGACGCGCCCTTCTCCGCGAATGCCCGGCCGAAACCGCTTGCGGCACCGGTGATCACCGCCACCTTGCCTTCGAATTCAAACATCCTTTCTCTCCTGGGTTTATCGGCTTGGGGCTATCGACTTAGGTATATCGGCCTGGATCCGCCGGCCTGAATCTGCCGGCCTGAATCTGCCGGCCTGAATCTGCCGGCCTGAATCTGCCGGCTTAGATCTATCGACAGAGATCTACCAGCAGATATCCAGCGACATATACCGCGCAGGCCGCTCAACAGCCGCCGCGCTCAGATCAGCTTGACGAGCTGCTTGCCGAAGTTCTTGCCCTTCAGGAGACCGATAAACGCCTCGGGCGCCGCATCGAGCCCTTGCGCGATGGTCTCGCGATATTGCAGCTTCTTCTGCGCGACCAGCGTGCCGAGTTGTTTGAGCGCTTCGGGCCACACGTCCATATGCTCGCTGACGATGAAGCCCTGCACCAGCAACCGCTGCGTGAGCATCAGCGACGGATGCTTGAGCGGCAGAGGCTGGCCGTCGTAGCCTGCGATAAATCCGCACAACGCGATGCGGCCGAACGCGTTCATGCGCGCGAGCGTCACGTCGAGGACTTCGCCGCCGACGTTCTCGAAGTAGCCATCGACGCCGTCCGGCGTTACGGCTTTGAGGTCCTGATACAGATTGCCGGCCTTGTAGTCGACGCAGGCATCGAAGCCGAGCGTCTCGACCACGTAGCGGCACTTCTCCGCGCCGCCCGCGATGCCGACCGCGCGTGCGCCAGCCAGCTTCGCCAGTTGCCCGACCACGCTGCCCACGGCGCCGCTCGCCGCGCTGACCACCACCGTCTCGCCCGCTTTCGGCACGATGATCCGGTTCAGGCCGTACCAGGCCGTTACGCCGGGCATGCCGACCGGGCCGAGATAGGCCGACAGCGGCACGTGCGTATCGTCGACTTTCTGCACGCCCGCACCGTTCGAGGTGCCGTACTCCTGCCAGCCGAACATCGCGACGACCTTGTCGCCGACTGCGAATTTCGGATTCTTCGACTCCACCACTTCGCCCACCGTGCCGCCGATCATCACTTCGTTCAGCGGCTGCGGCGCTGCATACGACTTGCTGTCGTTCATGCGGCCGCGCATGTACGGATCGAGCGACAGGAAATGATTGCGCACGCGGAATTCGCCGTCGGCAAGCGGCGCAAGCGGCGTTTCGACGAGCTTGAAGTTATCGGGCGTAACCGCGCCTTGCGGACGCGAAGCCAGCACGAGTTGACGGTTGATCTGGGGCATGACGATCGTCTCCATGGGTTACCGATGTGATCGGCGAATAATTCGAACGAACGGTATCTGCAACGACAGGATCCAGCGCGTGAGGCGCGCAACACGCGCGCTGTCCATCCGGTGATTAGCCGTCGCTTGGACCGGGTTTCGCCGAAGGATCGCTGCGCAGGCGCTGTTGCGTCACGTCGCGGCCCACGGCGAGACGCCGCATGTATTTGAAGGTGCCGAGTGCTTTGGCGACGAAGTGGCCTTCGCTGTCGCGGATCTCGCCTTCGCAATAGGCCATGGTGGTCGAGCGGTGCAGTACGCGGCCCGTGGCGCGCAATTCGCCGCGGCCTGGCTGCATGAAGTTGACCTTCATCTCGACGGTGACGACGCCGACGCCGTCGCCGGCCAGACTGCGCGCGGCCATCGCGAGCGCGACGTCGGCGAGCGTCATGGTCACGCCGCCATGCGCGACATCCCAAGTATTCATGTGATCGGGCTGCAACGGCAGCACGACTTCGCTGACGCCGTCGGCAACCGACACGAGTTGTGCGCCGAGCCGGTCGACGAACGGGCTTTCGGGCAACGACGCGCTGCCCGTCGCGCTGCCCGTTTTAGATGAGGGTGAATCGGTCATTTGCTGATTTCAGATTTCGTAGTCGACACATTCGCGCGATTCGCGCACCGCGCCGACGAAGCCTTTCAACGCCGCGTGTGTCGGATGGACCTGATAGGCGTCGAGCGCGGCTTTGTCGGCGAAGTCCGACACCAGCACGACGTCGTAGGTCGATTCGAGACCCGGTGCCGCGATGCCGACTTCGAGCTTCAACATGCCGGGGACGATGTCGCGGCAGCCTTCGAGCTTTTCCTTCAGCTTCAGGACGTTTTCGACACGCGAGGCGCCCTCTGCTGTTTCCTTGAGCTTCCACATCACAATATGACGGATCACGGGATCACCTTGTTCGATTCAATTCGTTGGACCGGGACTTTAATGATAACCGCTATGGCGTTCGCGCATGCGCCACCAGCCGTGCCGCCAGACGCCCTAATCTGCGCACCGCCTGATCGGCCTGATCGAGGTCCGTACTCGGACAACTCAGGCGAATGAAATGATCGAAGCGCCCAGCGTTCGAGAACACCGTGCCCGGCATCACGCGGATGCCTTCGTCCAAAGCCGCAGCGAAAAACGCCGACGACGATACTTCGCGCGGCAGCTCGATCCAGAAAAACATTCCGCCGCCCGGCGGCGTGAAGCGCGTCCCGTCGGGAAACGATGCGGCGATCGCTGCGGCCATTCGTTCGCGCTGAATCCGCAGACGGTCGCGCAAACGCCGCAGATGCCGCTCATACGCATTCGTTTCCAGAAATTCGGCGAGGACGACTTGCGACAGCTGTTCGTTATGACGCGACTGCGCGAACTTCAGCATGCCGATGCGCGGATGCCAGCGTCCGCCGTTGATCCAGCCAACCCGCATGCCGGGCGCGAGCGTCTTGTTGAACGACGTGCAATGAATTACCGTGCCGTCGGCGTCCCAGGCCTTCAACGATCGGGGCGGCTGGGCGGCGTCGGCGAGTTCGCGGTAGGGATCGTCTTCGATCAGTGGAATGCCGGCTCGCGCGCACAGTTCGACGAGCCGTGCCTTGTGCGTGTCCGGCATGACACTACCCAGCGGGTTTTGCAAATTCGGCACCACCACCACGGCCTTGATGTCGGGATGCGTTTGCAGCGCGAACGCCAGCGCTTCGATGGCGAGGCCGGTGGTCGGACTGGCTGGGATTTCGAGCGCCCGCAGGCCGAGGCTTTCGAGCGCTTGCAGCAAGCCGAAAAAGCACGGCGATTCCACCGCGACCGTATCGCCCGGCTGCGTGACCGCGCGCAAGGCCAGGTTCACGGCCTCGATGCCGCCGTGGGTCATGATCACATCGTCCGCACCGATCTGGATGCCGGCGTCGAGCGCACGGCGCGCAATGATTGCGCGCAGCTCGGGATCGCCCTGATCGTGTCCAGCCGCGGTCAGCAAGGTCGGCCGTCGGCGTAATGCGCGAAGCGCGGCCTTCTGCAAAGCGTCAGTGGGATAAAGATCGGGCGATGCAGTCGCGCCGCCGAGATTCAGCGCGTCGGGATAGCGCTGGAATTTCGACACGATCGCCGAAATTGCCGAATGGATGCCGACGAACTGTGCGGCGCCGGGCGCTGCCGCGAGGTCGGGCTCGGTTGCGGCCGGCAAGGTAGCCGTCGGCCGGGCACGCACAAAGTAACCAGCGCGAGGCCGGGCGTCGATCAGCGCGTCACGTTCAAGCGTGCGATAGCTCTCGGTCGCGGTCGCAAGGCTCACGCCGTGCCGCTGCATGAATGCGCGCATCGACGGCATGCGGTCGCCGGGACGCAGCACGCCGTTGTCGATTGCACGACGGTATTGGTCAGCCAGTTGGCGGTAGAGGGGCCGGTCATCTGGCGCAGGGATCGAAGCGTTCATGATCCGATGGTGCGGATAGTTCGGGCGTGGCGACAGATACACATCGACGTGATTCCAACCGATACAGCACGCTGAAACGCCACGTTGTACCGGTCCACATTGTCCATTGTTGCGCCTGTTTTCACGTGGATGGACTCAATAAGCTATGTGGCATGGAAACGGTTTAAAGGAATCGGTCATGCCCATCACTCAACCTCGCACCGGTTTGCCTCGCGATGCCGCCCTCGCGCGCGTTGCGGCCGGTCAGATGGCCGTGCACGATCTGCGCGCACGGACCTCGATCGTGGCCGTCGAAGGCGATCTGCAACTCGAGTTCCGCGATCATTCTCTGGCGTGGCTGGGAGACACCGTCCCGGTCACCTCGGTCACGCTGCATGAAGGCGACCGCTATGTCACGCCGCAGCGCGGCGTCGTGTCGATCAGCACCGCGCATGCGGAACCTGCCGTGTTCGTCGTACAGCCATGCCGGCCCGAAAACGAGCAGCACGGTTTCGTCAGTCAAGCCATCCGCAATCTGACGAGCCTCGTCAAAACGCAGCTGCGGCGCGCCACCTGAAACGTTTCTACTGGCGCAGAACGGCCCTACAATGCATGACCTACCCGCTTCTTTCGAGGTGTCGGTCATGTCCTTCTTTCGCGCGCTACGGTTTGGCCGTACCCCTGGTCTGGCTACGACCCTCGCCTTCGTCGTGCTGACGCTCAACGGCTGCGCCGGCATGTTCGGCAGTGAGCCGGTGCGCGTGAACGTGGCCGGCATCGATCCGATCGACAGTCAGGGCCTCGAGGTGCGCTTCAACGTCAAACTGCGCGTACAGAATCCCAATGAATCCGCCATCAATTTCGACGGCGTGTCGCTCGATCTCGAACTGAACGGCAAGCCGTTCGCGAGCGGTGTCAGTAATCAGAGCGGCGTTGTGCCGCGCTACGGCGAAATCATTGTCAACGTGCCCCTAACGGTCCCCGCTTTCGCCGCGGTTCGCCAGGCCTTCGCCTTCGCGGGCGTGACTCAATCAGGCCAGATTCCGTACATCCTGCGCGGCAAGCTCGCCGGCGGCTTTTCGGGCGGTGTCACGAGCGGCCTCGTGGGCGGCAATCGCTTTATCGATCAAGGCACGTTGAGCCTGCCCGCGCTCGGGATGGCGCTGCCTTGATTCTGCTCGCCTGATCTGGCGAGCCGCGGGCGAAAAAAACGGGTGTTGCGGATTCAATGCAATCGACACCGAACCGCAACACCCGCTCTTGCCACCCGTGACGCGTCGTCACTTCACGCCAGGTCACGCCAGATCATCCCGCGTCGCACTAAACCAGGCCAGAACGCGCATCAAACCACTTCGAACAAGCCTGCTGCACCCTGGCCGCCGCCGATACACATTGTCACGACGACCAGCTTCGCACCGCGCCGCTTGCCTTCGATCAGCGCATGGCCCGTCAAACGCGCGCCCGACACGCCATACGGATGGCCCACCGCAATCGCGCCGCCGTTCACGTTCAGGCGGTCCTGCGGAATGCCGAGCTTGTCGGCGCAATACAGCACCTGCACCGCGAACGCTTCGTTCAGCTCCCACAGGTCGATATCTTCGACCTTCAGGCCGGCCTGCTTGAGCAGCTTCGGCACGGCGAACACCGGGCCGATGCCCATCTCGTCCGGCTCGCAACCGGCCACCGCAAAGCCGCGGAAAATGCCGAGCGGTTGCAGACCTTCGCGCTCCGCGACTTTCGCGTTCATCACGACACAAGCCGACGCGCCATCCGAGAACTGGCTCGCGTTGCCTGCGGTGATCACGCCGCCCGGCATCGCGGTGCGAATCTTCGACACGCCTTCGAGCGTCGTGTCGGCGCGAATGCCTTCGTCGGCGCTGACGGTCACTTCTTTCGTGTAGAGACGGCCAGTCGCTTTGTCGGCGACGCCGGCCAGCACCGTCAGCGGCACGATCTCGTCCTTGAACTTGCCGGCTTCGAGTGCGGCCGCGGCACGCTGTTGCGAGCGCACGCCGTATTCGTCCTGACGTTCCTTGGAAATCGAGTAGCGCTTCGCGACGTTCTCGGCGGTCTGCAACATCGACCAGTAGATTTCCGGCTTGTTCTTGCTGAGCCAGCCTTCGGCCACCATGTGGCGGTTCATCTCGTTCTGCACACACGAGATCGATTCCACGCCACCCGCGACGAACACGTCGCCCTCACCGGCGATCACGCGTTGCGCAGCCAGTGCGATCGTCTGCAAACCGGACGAGCAGAAACGGTTGACCGTCATGCCCGGCACGCTGACCGGCAAACCGGCGCGCAGTGCGATTTGCCGCGCGATGTTGGCGCCCGTCGCGCCTTCCGGATTTGCGCAGCCCATGATCACGTCTTCGATGCGCGCCGGGTCCAGCTTCGCGCGCTCGACAGCGGCCTGCGTCGCATGTCCGCCGAGCGTGGCGCCGTGGGTCATGTTGAAACCGCCGCGCCATGATTTGGCGAGGCCCGTACGGGCGGTCGATACGATTACGGCGTCAGTCATTCATGTCTCCTGTGTCGACCAGAGTTGGCGCTTTAGCGCTTACTCTGGTCCCATACAAGTAATTCCAGATGTTGATGGTGGGCGCGCTGGCGGATCGCTCGGTCGCCCCACTTCACTCATTTCACTCATTTCGCCCGAGCGGCGGCGATTCAGCCGTTGAACCCACGGCCTTTCGCCGCAAGCTCCGCAATGCTCGGCGCCAATTGCCACGCGTCGCCATTCGGGCGCGACGCATAGCGGCGAATCGCGCGCTCGACGTTGTAGAGGCCGACCGTATCCGCGTACAGCATCGGACCGCCGCGATAGAGCGGGAAGCCGTAGCCGGTCAGATAAACCATGTCGATGTCCGACGCCTTCGACGCAATGCCTTCCTCGAGGATCTTCGCGCCTTCGTTGACGAGCGCGAACACCAGGCGCTCAACGATTTCCTCGTCGCTGATCTTGCGGCGCTCGGCGTTGGCTTCTTTCGAGAACGACGTAATCATCTCGTCGACCACTTTCGACGGATACGCGGTGCGGTCGCCCGCCTTGTAGTCGTACCAGCCGCCACCGGTCTTCTGCCCGAAGCGCCCCGTCTCGCACAGACGATCGGCGATCTTCGAATAGTGCATGTCAGGATGTTCCTGATAGCGGCGCTTGCGGATCGCCCAGCCGATGTCATTACCCGCCAGATCGCTCATGCGGAACGGGCCCATCGCGAAGCCGAACTTCTCGATGGCCTTGTCCACTTGCGCGGGCAATGCACCTTCTTCGAGCATGAAGAGCGCTTGACGGATGTACTGCTCGATCATCCGGTTGCCAATGAAGCCGTCGCAGACGCCCGAGACCACTGCGGTCTTCTTGATCTTCTTCGCGAGCTTCATGACGGTGGCAAGCACGTCTTTCGCCGTGTCCTTGCCGCGTACGACTTCGAGCAGCTTCATCACGTTGGCCGGGCTGAAGAAGTGCATGCCGACCACGTCCTGCGGACGCTTCGTGAAAGCTGCGATCTTGTCGACATCCAGCGTGGACGTGTTCGACGCGAGGATCGCGCCGGGTTTCGCCACCTCGTCGAGACGCTTGAACACCTGCTCCTTGACGCCGAGTTCTTCGAACACGGCTTCAACGATCAGGTCGGCGTTTTTCAGGTCGTCGTAGGAGAGCGTCGGCGTGATCAAAGCCATGCGCTGTTCCAGCGCTTCGGGCTTGAGCTTGCCTTTCTTGACGGTGGCCTCGTAGTTCTTGCGGATCGTGCCGACGCCGCGGTCGAGCGCTTCCTGCTTCGTTTCCAGCAGCGTGACCGGAATACCCGCGTTGATGAAGTTCATCGCAATGCCGCCGCCCATCGTGCCGGCGCCGATCACGGCCACCTGCTTGATGTCGCGTACCGGTGTATCGGAAGGCACATCGGGAATCTTGCTCGCCGCGCGTTCGCCGAAGAACGCATGACGCAGCGCATGGCTTTCCGGCGTCTGCACGAGCGCGATGAAGCAGTCACGTTCGAATGCGAGGCCCTTGTCGAAGCCGTTCTGCACGCCCGCTTCCACTGCATCGATACATTTCAGCGGCCCCGGGAAGTTCTTGGCGACTGCCGCGACGCTATTGCGCGCGAACTGGATGAAACCGGCGGCATTCGGATGCTCGATCTTACGGTCGCGCACCTTCGGATGCGGGCCCGCTTTCGCGCCAACCTTGCGGGCAAACGCGAGCGCCGCTTCGGCCAGATCGCCTTCCACGACTTCGTCGAACAGGCCCGAGTCGGCCAGCCCGGGATGGGCCAGCCCGGGATGGGCCAGCTTCTCCGACATTACCGGCGCGCCGGAGACGATCATGTTGAGCGCGGCTTCAAGGCCGATCGCGCGCGGCAGACGCTGCGTGCCGCCCGCGCCCGGCAGGATGCCGAGCTTCACTTCCGGCAGCGCGATCTGCGCGCCGGGTGCGGCGATACGGTAATGCGCGCCGAGCGCCAGTTCGAGGCCGCCGCCCATGGCGACGCTGTGAATCGCGGCGATAACCGGCTTGGCGCTCCCTTCGACGGTCTTGATGACCGTATGGAGGGTGGGCTCCTGGGTTGCCTTCGGCGTGTTGAATTCGGTGATATCGGCGCCGCCCGAGAAGGCTTTGCCGGCGCCGGTCAGCACGATCGCCTTGACGGCCGGATCGTTCTGCGCGCGCTCGATCCCTTCGACAATACCCGCTCGCGTCGAGAGGCCGAGGCCGTTTACGGGGGGATTGTTCAGCGTGATGACGGCCACGCCGTCATGAGTTGTGTAGTCCACTGCCATCTGCCTGCCTCCGTGCGATGAGGCGGCGCATGACGCGCCGCCCGTCCGGTTTATCGGGTCGACTCATTGTCCGACTTTATCTCCGAGTTTCCCGGGTCAGCAGGCAGAATACACAAAAAAGCACGCTCGTTCAATTTATCGTTAGATGGGGTTTCCCCTGGCAAGCGGAGTAAGCGGACAGTCCTTTTCGTCTTCGAGCGCGGACGGCAGGACGTGGTCGCGGAAGATATCGCGCAGTTTGAGTTTCTGCAGCTTGCCGGTAGCCGTGTGCGGGAGTTCGTCGACGAAGACGACGTCGTCGGGAATCCACCATTTGGCGACCTTGCCGTCGTAGAACGCGAGCAGTTCTTCGCGCGTCACGTCGAAACCCGCCCGCCTGACGATCACCAGCAGCGGCCGCTCGGTCCATTTCGGATGCGCGCAGGCGATGCACGCGGCTTCAGCCACCGCCGGATGCGCGATCGCGACGTTCTCGATGTCGATTGAACTGATCCACTCGCCACCCGACTTGATCACGTCTTTCGAGCGATCCGTGATGTGCAGGAAGCTGTCGCGGTCGATCGTGGCGACGTCGCCGGTCGGGAACCAGCCGTCCACCAGCGGCGAATCGCCCTTGCGGAAATACCGGTCGATCACCCAGGGTCCGCGCACGTGCAGATCGCCGAACGCCACACCGTCCCACGGCAGATCGCGCCCGTCTTCACCGACGATCTTCATATCGACGCCGTACAGCACATGGCCCTGCTTTTCGAGCAGTTTGCGCTGCTCTGCCAGCGGACGCTGACTCTGTTCCCACGTCAGTTTCGACAAGGTGCCGAGCGGTGACATTTCCGTCATGCCCCATGCGTGGATCACCTGCACGCCGTACTCGTCCTCGAAGGCTCGCAGCATGGCCGGCGGACAGGCTGAGCCGCCGATCACCGTGCGGTTCAGCGAAGAGAAACGCACCTTGGCTTCGCGCAGGTAGTTGAGCAAGCCGAGCCACACGGTCGGCACGCCGGCCGAATACGTGACGCGTTCGCTTTCCATCAATTCATACAGCGATTTGCCGTCGAGATCCTTGCCGGGAAAGACAAGCTTCGCGCCGGTCAGCGGCGCGGCATGCGGAATGCCCCAGGCGTTCACATGGAACATCGGCACGACCGGCAGCACGGAGTCGCGCGCGGACAAGCTCATCGCATCGGGAAGAGATGCACCGAACGCGTGCAGCACCGTCGAGCGATGCGAGTACAGCGCGCCTTTCGGGTTGCCGGTGGTGCCCGACGTATAGCAGAGGTAAGACGCCTGCCGTTCGTCAATGGCCGGCCATTCGTAATTGCCATCCTGCGCTTCTACCAACGTTTCGTAGCTCAGCACCGGCGTTTGCATCTTCGGCAGGTGGTCCTCATCGGCCAGTGCGATCCAGCCGCGCACTTTGGGGCACTGCGGCGCGAGGGCATCGACAAGTGGCGCGAACGTGGTGTCGAAGAGCACGTAGGCGTCGTCGGCGTGGTTGACGATGTAGGCGATCTGATCGGGAAAGAGGCGCGGATTGATCGTGTGGCACACGGCGCCGAAGCCCGTCGTGCCGTAATACGCTTCCAGATGCCGGTAGCCGTTCCAGGCCAGCGTGGCCACCCGCTCGCCGGGCTCGACGCCGAGCGCGATCAGCGCCTGCGCCAGCTGCTTCGCGCGCTTTTCGCAGTCGCGGTAGGTGTAGCGATGCACGTCGCCTTCGATGCGCCGCGACACGATCTCGGTGTCGCCGAAATGCCGCGCGGCATGCGCGAGCAACGAGGACACAGTGAGCGGCACGTCCATCATCTGGCCAAGCAGCGGCGTCGTCATAAAGAGAAGTCTCCTCGCCTTGTTTGCGTCATTGGGGTTGCAATTCGGGGGCCACGCGGCGCGCTCCGTTTGAGTCGCACGCAACGCTCCGGTGGGTCCGCGCGGCGTGCTCTGAAACGGCGCAGGCGCGCTCCGGCAGGAGACGCCCGGCACGCAGGCGCGGGTCTGGCTAAACCTCGGGCTGAGGGCTGGCCAGCAGCTCCGCGGGCGCGGACTTACAATATCGGTTAATCCAGAGGCGCTCAACATGTCGTTTTCCCCAAGCATTGCAGGGTTATCCGGGCCGTTATCGGCTCTTTCCGACGCACTTACCACCTCGCCTGAAAACGCATTTGCGCGCCTCGGCAGCGCGTTTCTGACGCGGCTGCCCGCGGCGCCGTTGAGTGCGCCGTATGTGGTCGGCTTCTCCGAAGAAACCGCCGCATTGCTCGGTTTAGAGCCTGGGCTCCAGAATGATCCGGGCTTCGCCGAACTGTTCTCCGGCAACGCCACGCGTGAATGGCGCGCCGAAGCGCTCCCGTACGCGTCGGTGTATTCGGGGCATCAGTTCGGCGTGTGGGCCGGCCAGCTCGGCGACGGCCGCGCGCTCGGTCTCGGCGAAGTCGAACACGACGGCCAACGCTTCGAACTGCAGCTCAAAGGCGCGGGCCGCACGCCCTATTCGCGCATGGGCGACGGCCGCGCCGTGCTGCGTTCGTCAATCCGAGAATATCTGTGTTCGGAAGCGATGCATCACCTCGGCGTTCCGACCACGCGCGCACTATGCGTGATCGGCTCCGACCAGCCGGTGCGCCGCGAGGAAGTCGAAACCGCAGCGGTCGTCACGCGTGTGGCGCCGAGTTTCGTGCGCTTCGGGCACTTCGAGCACTTCTATTCGAACGATCGCGTCGATGCGCTGCGCGCGCTCGCGGATCATGTGATCGAACGCTTCTATCCGCATTGCCGCGAAGCCGACGATCCGTATCTCGCGCTGCTGAATGAAGCGGTGAATTCGACGGCCGATCTGATGGTCGAATGGCAAGCCGTCGGCTTCTGCCACGGCGTGATGAATACCGACAACATGTCGATCCTCGGTCTCACGATCGACTACGGCCCATTCGGCTTCATGGACGGTTTCGACGCCGGCTACATCTGCAATCACTCTGACTCGCAAGGCCGCTACGCGTACAAGATGCAGCCGCAAATCGCTTACTGGAACCTCTTTTGCCTCGCGCAAGGCCTGCTGCCGTTGCTGGGCGTTAAGCATGAAGAAGGCGTGCGCGGCGACAAGGCAATCGAAGACGCGCAGCGCGTGCTCGGCGGCTTCAAGGAGCGTTTCGCGCCGGCGTTGGAGAAACGCATGCGCGCCAAGCTCGGCCTCGAAAGCGAGCGCGACGGTGACGATACTTTGGTCAACCGTCTGTTCGAAGTGATGCACGCGAACCGTGCGGATTTCACGCTGACCTTCCGCAATCTGGCGCGTATTTCAAAGCACGATGCGAGCGGCGACGCGCCGGTGCGCGACCTGTTCCTCGACCGCGCCGCGTTCGACGCGTGGGTGAACGACTACCGCGCGCGCCTGTCCGAAGAAACACGCGACGACGCCGCGCGCGCCATTGCAATGAACCGTGTGAACCCCAAATTCGTACTTCGCAATCATCTGGCGGAAACCGCGATCCGCCGTGCCAAAGAGAAGGACTTTTCCGAAGTGGAACGTCTGGCGGCGGTGCTGCGCCGCCCGTTCGACGAGCAGCCGGAAAACGAATCGTATGCGGGGCTGCCGCCGGATTGGGCCAGCTCGTTGGAAGTGAGTTGCTCTTCGTGACAAGCCGAAAGCTTTGATTCTGCTGAAATCTGCTTGAACCGCTGGCCCCCTTAGCAGCCCCCAAACAATCTTGAGACAGGAACCCCGACCATGAACAAGCCCGACGACCTCAACGCTGGCGCCCCCGCCGTGCAGAAAGACGACGCCGAGTGGCGTAATCAGCTCTCCGACATCGAATACGAGGTGACGCGCCACGCGGCCACCGAGCGCCCCTTCACCGGCCGCTATCACGACCACTGGGACCGCGGCATCTATGACTGCGTGTGTTGCGGCACACCGCTGTTCGAATCGGACACCAAGTTCGACGCCGGTTGTGGCTGGCCGAGCTACTTCAAGCCGATCAACGGCGAAGTGATCGCCGAGAAAACCGACCGCACGCACGGCATGCTGCGCATCGAAGTGCAGTGCAAGAACTGCGGCGCGCATCTGGGTCACGTGTTCGAAGACGGACCGGCGCCGACCGGTCTGCGTTACTGCATCAATTCGGCTGCGTTACAATTCGAGCCCAAGTAACGCAGCGCGGAGTTCGGCGCGTTGCCGGCCGGCGTCTGCCTTAAGCGCCCGCCGGCCGCGACACCCTTCATCCGGCTTGCGAACCGGTCAACCCGGCGCGGCGATCATGCTACGGACGGCGCAACGTGCCGTTCCCGGCGTGCCGCGGCGGGTTTCTTCTATCCCTGCCACCGGGCGCCCCGCGCCGCGTCCCTGTTTTTCCGATCCACTCTCCGACCCACTCTCCGAATTCCCGACCAGATAATGAAATTCCTGTTCGATCTGTTCCCGATCATCCTGTTTTTCGTCGCCTTCAAGCTATGGGGCATTTTCACGGCGACGGCAGTGGCGATCGTTGCCACGCTGGTGCAGATCGCGTGGGTGGCATTCCGCCACCGCAAGGTCGATCCGATGCTGTGGGTGAGCCTCGGCGTCGTCACCGTCTTCGGCGGCGCGACGCTCGTGCTGCACAACGACACCTTTATCAAATGGAAGCCGACCGTGTTGTACTGGGCGTTTTCGGTCGCGCTGATCGTCTCGCAGCTGGCCTTCAACAAGAACCTGATCGAAGCGATGATGGGCAAGCAGATCACACTGCCGCACGCGATCTGGGGCAAGCTGAATATCGTCTGGGCGATTTTCTTCGTGCTGCTGGGGCTGGTGAACCTGTTCGTCGCGTATAACTACACGACCGACCAATGGGTCAATTTCAAGCTGTTCGGCGCGACCGGGTGCCTCGTGGTATTCATCGTCGGACAGAGTTTGTGGCTCTCGAAGTACATGAAGGAAGAATGACATGACGAGCGATGTATTCATGCATGCCACCACCGCCGAGCGGGCTGCGCTGATCGAAGCGCGCCTGAGCGCAGCGCTCGCGCCGGTCGCGTCGATCCAGATCACGGATGACAGCGCGCAGCACGCAGGCCACGCCGGCGCCTCCGCCGGCGGTCATTTCACTGTCACGATCGTGGCCGCCGCATTCGCCGGCAAGGCCCGCGTGGCGCGGCATCGCATGGTGTATGATGCGCTGGCCGATGCCATGCAGCGCGGCATTCACGCCCTTGCAATCACGGCGTATACGCCCGAAGAATTCGCTTTGTTGCCCCGCTAGGAAACCTTTCGATGACCTTGAAGAAAACCCGCCTTTGGGTATTGCTGGCTGCCTTTGCGGCCGCACCTGCATTCGCACAGAACATTGCTGTCGTAAACGGCACGCCGATTCCGAAAGCGCGCGCCGACGCGCTGATCGATCAACTGGTTCATCAAGGCCAGCAAGACACGCCACAGTTGCAAATGGCCGTGCGCGAAGAGCTGGTGAATCGCGAAATCCTGATGCAGGAAGCGCTGCGCCGCGGCCTGCCGAATCGTCCGGACATCAAGGCTCAAATCGCCGTCGCGCAACAAACCGTCGTGCTGCGCGCGCTGATCGAAGATTTCGTGAAGAACAACACGCCGACCGACGCCGAAGTCACCGCGCGCTATAACGCGCTGATCAAGGACGCAGGCGGCAAGGAATATCACCTGCACCACATCCTGGTCGACAACGAACAGCAAGCCAAGGATCTGATCGCCAAGATCAAGGCCGGCGCGAGCTTCGAAGACCTCGCGAAGCAATACTCGAAGGACCCGGGATCGGGCAAGAACGGCGGCGACCTGGACTGGTCGGACCCGAAGGCCTATGTGCCTGAATTCGCGGACGCGGCCACGCATCTGCAGAAAGGCCAGATGACCGACACGCCGGTGCATACGCAATTCGGCTGGCACATCATCCGTGTCGACGACGTGCGCAACATCACGCCGCCCCCGCTCGAGCAAGTGCGTCCGCAGATCGTGCAGCAGATCCAGCAGGAAAAGCTGCAGGCGTTCGAAGAAGGTCTGCGTAAGAACGCGAAGATTCAGTAAGCGGTTTTTAGCCACTCTGAATTGGCCGCCCCTTATAACTGCACGGGAGTGCAGTTATAAGGGGCGGTTTTTTTTCGACTGCGAAATCCTCGCCGCTCCTCTAAACCACCCCATACTTCACACAGCCCCCGAAAGGAATTTCGTCTATATCAGGCCGTTCCTTGGCTCAATAAGCATGGCTCGGCGCAATTGCTGCAGATTGACGCACACAGATAATTCTTGTGGTTACGCCGTTGACAGCACGAATACACCGCTTTAGTTTCCCAGTATTGTCATTGATTCGCACGTTTCAGAAATAAAAATAATATCGCATCAGCGTCGCTGCGATGAAACAGTGCATATCCGATCGGCATGACACGCAATATGCGCCTGAGCCTGGCAATGCACGGCTCTATTCAAAGTCAATTGTCCGATTCCGAGACGGCTTATGCACACCTACGCAGAGAACGATTCCGCAACCAGAAATAAGCGACGCGGGCACGATGACGTTGTCGAGCAACCCGATGTTACCGAATCGAGGTGGATCGACCAGGTAGAGCGCGTCGGCCGCAACGGTGAATGGGATTTTGAGCTGGCGGATTCAATGCCCTTTCTGGTTTCCGAACTTCCTTGCTGGAAGGCGGGCCGGCTGGCACTTCACGTCTGGAACGGTCGGCACCATGAGTCTTTTGGTGCATCGGAATACAGCGCTAACGACGTATGTATCGAGGTGGAGGAAGAGCACTACTGGGCGCTGATCGATGGCGAAAGAGTCTGGGTTCGACCTGACGGAAACTGTTTCTTCAACGCCATCTGGAAGGCCCTGCAAGGGTGCGGGGATGTGGATGGATAACGTCAAGCAGGATGGCCGGTTTACCGACAATCATTTTGGCCGGTCGACCGGGTTGATTGTCGGTGGTTATTCGGCCATGTTTGTCGCTCCTTCCTTGTGATTGTCGCTGGATGATTGTCGGCGCCGGCTGTTCTGTTTGTCGCTGGCGGTGCGACGACGGTAGCTTTCGACATTCATCTCGAAGATCGTCGAATGATGGACGAGCCGGTCAATTGCAGCGACGGTCATGCCGGGATCGGGGAACACGTCGTTCCAGCCCGAGAACGGCTGGTTGGCCGTGATCAGAAGGCTA
>NZ_JABBGJ010000002.1 GCF_012927345.1 Paraburkholderia polaris | reverse complement strand
TCCACCGCTTCGGCCCATTCGGGCGGCGGCAGGAACAGGCGTCCGGCGTACTTCGGGTCCCACAATGCTTCGTATGTGGTCGGCGCCGTCTTGACCGTCGAGGTGTTGTAGATCAAACCGTCCGACCACAGCAGATAACCCACGCCGAAGCCGTTCGCGCCCGTGCGGTATTGCGGCGCGACGTCCTTCAGGTTCGGCAGCTTGTCGAGATCGGGCTTCATCAGGAGACCCGCATCGCCGAGACCTGAAGCGCCGACGCCGGCCAGCGTGATGACGTCGTAAGTGGGGCGATCGCCCGCCGCCTTGACCTTGGCGACCATGCCGGAGGTGCCGTCGGCGCGATCGGCGATGACCTTCGCGCCGGTCTTCGCCGCGAACGTGGCGGCGATGTTGCGCAAGGCGGCGGCGCCGGTGTCGTCGGACCAGGTCAGCAAGCGTAGTGTCTTGCCGGAGAAGTTCTGTTCCTGCGCTCTCAGATTGACGAACGGCATGGGCAGCGCGGACGCCGCGAGTGCCGCACCCAGCGTCTTGATTGCCTGTCTTCTACCTTTTTTGATGTCCTGCATCATCGTCTCCCGTGTGAACAACGCTACTGTCTCGCCGCTCTCCTAACGCGTTTGCGTTGGGAGAGCAGACTCTAGATTTCCTAAACATACCTAACAAACCCAATCTCAGAATGAGCACCATGACGAATGCTCATGCGCTCACCCACCATTTCGAACTGACAGGATTTGTTTGATTTCCTGGAATGCGGCGAGGCCGAACGGTCCAAGCTCACGACCGAGGCTGCTGCGCTTGTAGCCGCCCCACGAGGTCTGGGGGAAAATCAGCTGCGGGGCGTTGATCCATACAACACCGGCATCCAGGGCATCCGCAACGCGCTTACCCCGCGCTTCGTCGCTTGTGACGACGGTGGCAACGAGACCAAACTCGCTGTCGTTAGCCGCATCAATTGCGTCCTGCTCGCTGTCAAAGCTGCGTACGCACAGCACCGGCCCGAAGATTTCCTCGCGCCATACACTGCTGTTGGTCGGCACATCGACGAAAATCGTGGGTCTGACGAAGTACCCGGCACCCATCATCGGTTCGCCACCAATCACAAGACGCGCACCTTCCTCCTTGCCTCGCGCGATATAGCACTGCACACGTTCGAACTGCGCACGGCTCGTCAACGGTCCCATCTGAACGCCAGACAGGAAGGGATCGCCAACCACCGTTCGTGCAGCGCGATCGGCAAGACGTTCAACCAGAGCATCGGCTATCGATCTATCAACCAGCACGCGGGACGTTGCCGAGCACATTTGCCCAGCGTTGAAGAATGCGCCACCCGCCACGAGATCCACAGCGAGATCGAGGTTCGCATCGGCAAACACGATAATCGACGACTTGCCGCCCAGTTCGAGACTGACGCCTTTGAGCGTGTCGGCTGCCGTCTTCATCACCGTCTGGCCAACTCCTGTGCTGCCGGTAAACGAGACTTTCGCGACAAGCGGATGAGCGGCAAGCGGCGCACCCACTTCCACGCCGGTACCGGTGACGACATTGAACACGCCCGGCGGCAAGCCGCATTCGGCCACGATCGAAGCCAACTCCAGCTCGGGCAACGGCGTGATTTCGGACGGCTTGAGCACGACCGCGCAGCCGGCAGCAAGCGCTGGCGCAAGTTTCCAGGCGGTTGTGACCATCGGGAAATTCCACGGCACGATAAGGCCGACAACACCTGCCGGTTCACGGCGGATGAGTGCCCGATGTTCTGGACTCGGAATCGCCACCTCGGATTCGCCCTTGACGTCGAGGCCTTCTGCCAGCTCAGCGTAGTACTCGAACGTTGCGATCACGTCGCCGACGTCGATCCGCGCTTCCTCGAGAGGTTTGCCATTGTTCTGCGACTGCAGTGTGGCAAGCCGCTCGCGGCGGGCCTCGACACCGACAGCGATCGCTCGCAGATAGTGCGCCCGGGCCGAGCCACTGGTATTGCGCCACGACTTGAATGCGCGCCCGGCGGCGCGAACCGCACGATCGACGTCATCGGCGCTACCGGCATCAACGTGCGCGAGCACCTCCTCGGTCGATGGATTGAAAATGGCAAGCTGTGCACCACCTGCAGCACCGCACCAGCGGCCATCAATGTACAGTTGCGTTTGCAACTGAATGCCGTCTATTGAATCGCAGGGCGATACCTGTGGCGTGTTCATGCGGGCACCTGTTCGAACCAGTTGCTCTCGCGGATTTCAATCACCGTCGGGACGGTGCCTCCCGTGGCGCGTTGCAATTCGCTGACCAAAGCGTCCGGAGAATCTACGCGAACCGCGGCACACCCGAACCCTCGCGCAAGTGCGATGAAGTCCGGTGTATAGATATCCACGCCAACCGGCGTGATATCGCGCTCCACCATGTATTTGCGAATCTCGCCGTAACCGAAGTTGTTCCACAACAGAACGATCAGAGGAACTTGTGCTTCGACAGCACTCGCGAGTTCCGGCAACGTGAATTGCAGACCGCCATCGCCGATCAGGCAGACGACCGGACGATCCGGCGCTGCGAGCTTCGCGCCGATACCGGCGGGCAAGCCGTAACCGAGCGTTCCATATCCCGTCGAAGAGTTGAACCATGACCGCGGCGCGGGCGCATCGTAAGTGAAATTGCCTGCATAAACGGGACGCGTCGAATCGCCGACGATGATCACGCCAGGAAGCGCGCTCGTCAGCGTGTCGATCAGATGTTGTTGTGACAGCGTCGGTGCGTCGTAGCTCGCCGTCACCGCAGCGCGTACAGCGCAGACGCGGCGCGCGCCCCACCCTTCTCGTGCAGGCGTGGATGGCTGTTCGCGCAGCGTGGCGCACAGTGCCGCGAGCGCCTGTTGCGCATCGGCAGCAATCGCGAGATCCGGACGAAAATTGCGCATGAGTTGCTGCGCATCGATGTCAATCCGCACGAGTCGCCCATTGATGGCGAAGCCGCCATCAAAAACAACGTCGTAGTCGGTTTCACCCAACTCCGTGCCGACTGCCAGCACCACATCTGCCTCGGCAACCAGCGCACGCGTCTCCGGGAGCGATTGAGTGGAACCCACCAGCAGCGGGTGGCCGCACGGCAACAATCCTTTGGCATTGATCGTCAGCGTAACGGGTGCCTGCAGCCGCTCCGCCAACTCGCGCAACTCGTCAGCGGCGCCCACGGCACCGCCCCCAGCAAGAATGATCGGCCGCTGGGCGCCCGACAGGCAATTCGCGGCGTCAGCGATAGCACGCGCGCTGGCAGCAGGTCTGGCGGGCAGCGCGACCGGCGCCAGTTGTATCCCGCGCGCCGGCGCCACGATCACGTCCAGCGGAATTTCGATGTGTACGGGTCGCGGCCGCGCGCTCCCGAAAACGGCGAATGCTCTGGCGAGCACCTGCGGCAGTTCGTCGACGCTCAACAACGTATGGGAAAACGCGGCGAGTCCGGCGAACACACCTTGCTGGGACGGCAATTCGTGAAGACGACCGTCTCCGCTACCGAGCTGCCGCCGCGCATTCACGCTGGAGATGACGAGCATCGGGATCGAATCGGCATACGCCTGAGCCATCGCGGTCGCGATGTTTGTCATGCCCGGCCCGGTGATGATGAAACACACCCCCGGCTTGCCGGTTACACGGGCATAGCCGTCGGCCATGAAGCCCGCTCCCTGCTCGTGGCGCGGCGTGACGTGACGGATCGAAGAAGCGTCCAGACCACGATAGAGTTCGACGGTATGCACGCCCGGGATTCCGAACACGCACTGCACACCGTAACCCTCGAGCAGCGTAACGAGTGCTTCACCACAGGTCTGCCCTGACGTTGAGGACAAGCAAGTTGTTGCGGTTTCAATCTGGCTGAGGCTGGTGGTACTGTCCGGGAAGTTCATTGGTCGTCAAGCTCTTGATTGGTTTGAACCAGACAGTGGCTGGCTCCAATAAAACTGTTTTTCAACATTCGCTGAAGGCGGGCTACGCAAATTTCTCAATCGCATCGCAACTCGCCAGTGCGCGGACCACGTTTTCATTAAGCGAATTCTTGCCGTTCGAAGGGACGAGAACAATCGATCATTTTTCATGGAGCGCATGAACTCAACGCATGAACAAGGGGAAACCCTGACCGGGAAAGCGTCATTGGGTATGGCGTTGCCACGCCCGAGTCGGCTCCAACCCATTCCGAACCCTCATTCCTCTGCAGCGGAGGCGCGACCATCCTCCGATAGTGTCGCGATCAGGTTTTCAGTGGGAACAAGGCCGATATGACGAGGAATACTTATTAATCCAACGAATAGAAGTGATCGGCCTGAGTTCGGCCGATGCCGCAGTCTTTGACTTGCCATATTTCCATTGCCACGTGGCATTGATGTACGTCTCGTCCATGCACCAGCTCTTGCCGACTGGGCGCTTGCACCGGCGAAACGCCTTCGGAGAATAAATTCACGCTATCCTTTCCTGAAGACTTCTGAAGCGCACATGTGTTCCGCCGCGGCCATCCCGATCAGTGCGACAATCGACACCACCAGATCACGCGCTGCATCAGACAAGCGCAATCAAGCCACTACGCCAGGAATTCTCGATGAAGCTGTCATTTGAGGTATTGGAAGTACTCGATGCGATCGATCGCACCGGTACGTTCGCGGAAGCCGCCGAACTTCTGCATCGTGTGCCATCGTCGTTGAGCTACCTGGTACAGAAGCTCGAAAGCGATCTTGAAGTCGCCCTGTTCGACCGGAGCGGCCGGCGTGCGAAATTCACGCATGCCGGCCGGGTAGTGGTCGAAGAAGGCAGACGTTTGCTGCAAGGAGCGGAGGATCTCGAACTCAAGGCGAAACGCGTGCAGCACGGCTGGGAAGCCGAACTGCGCCTCTGCATCGACGAGATCCTGCCTTTCGACGCAATCTGGCCGCACGTCCATGCATTTTATGAAATGAACATGGAAACACGCCTGCGTTTGTCGCGGGAGGTGCTGGGCGGCACGTGGGATGCATTGATCACACGGCGTGCCGACCTCGTGGTGGGCGCAGCCGGCGATCCGCCTGACCTGCCTAATCTCGTCGCCCGTCCGATCGGTTCGATGCGCCATATTTTCGTAGTGGCTCCCGATCATCCGCTGGCGACCCTTCCCGAACCGTTGACGATGGAAACCGTCGCGCGCCATCGCGGCGCGGTCATCGGCGATACGTCACGCGAACTGATGCCACGCACCGTCGGTGCGCCCGCCACGCAGAATTGCATTACGCTGCCGACGCTCGCCGGCAAACTCGCCGCGCAACTCGAAGGGCTTGCTGTCGGCACCATTCCCGAGTGTCTCGCTACAGGGCCTATCGCACGCGGAGAGCTCGTCCCAAAGCAGGTCTTCGGCATGCGGGACGTGACGCACTTTTATCTGGCGTGGCGCGAAGACGAAACCGGACAAGCAATGCGCTGGTGGATCGATCGCCTCGACGCACCCGACCTTGTCGACCGCTTCGTCAGCCACCAGTACGTATGACGACTGGCGCAATGCGTCAGGCGCCGATGCAGGCCGGCCGGCAATCCTCGTCGTCCGCTGTGGCGATCTTTGCCTCCGGATCGCCCATGAGGGCGCGCACAGCCGCCAGGCTCGTCGTCAGCCTCAAGCGCACTTCGACCGGCAAGGTCGAAACGTCTGCGTCGAGTGCGACGCGAGCGCGGCTACGGCACTCGTCGACCAGCGAAAGATCGAACAGATACGGTACGGCGATCGAGGCAAGTTCGACGCCGACTATCTGATCGCCCGTCGCCGAAAAAGCCCAGTCGAGCGCGGCGCGCACGTTGCCGAGTTCACGCGTGAAATCCGCCAGACCGTCGTGCAGCGATGTGATCGCCGGATCGTGTTGCGTGCGTCTGAACCGCTCGCAGAACGACTTTGCGTGAGCCAGTGCGGCGCCGCCGCGCTCGCCGTTGTCGTCGAGTTGCTGCAGCGCATAGGCACGCGTCGTTTCCAGCAAACGATACCTCGGTGAAGTACTGCAGTCGGCGCGGATCACGAGCGACTTCGACACAAGACCGCCCAGCGCATTCATCACATCCGCCTTCGTGAGGCCGAGTTGCGCGCCGACGTGGCAGGCCGAATCGAACGTGAACGCGTCGACGAACATGCCGAGCCAGCGCAAGATCGCACGTTCGCTTTCATCGAGCAGACGGTAGCTCCAGTCGAGTGTCGCCTTCAACGTCTGATGGCGTGGCAATGCCGTTCTGCAGCCGCCTGACAGTATCCTCAAGCGATCATCGAGCCGCGCCGCCAGCACTTCAATGCCGAGGACGGCGGCACGCGCCGCAGCCAGTTCGATGGCAAGCGGAATACCGTCCAGATGCCGGCAGACCTCACCGATCAGAAAGATGCTGCGTTCGTCGGACGAAAATTGCGGATCGGCTGCGCGAGCGCGCGAAAGAAACAGCTGGACCGCACTTGTCTGCAACACGTCGTCGCTTGGGTTCTCGGGGCTGGGCACTTCGAGTGAGGGAACCGGATAGACGACTTCGTCCCGTGCCCGCAGCGCTTCGCGACTCGTCGCCAGCACCCGCATGCCATCGCCGGCCGCGGCCAGCACCTCCGCCATCGCGGCAGCCGCATCGACAACGTGCTCGCAATTGTCCAGCACGATCAGCAGGCGCTTGCCCCGCATCTCGTGCGCGATATGCGCAAGCGAAAGGCCGCACGAAGACATCTTCATGCCGAGCGCCGTCGCGAGCGCGTCAAGCGCAAATTGCGGGTCCGACACCGGCGCAAGCGATACGAACACCACCCCGTCAGGAAAACGAGGCAGCATCCGTCTCGCCGCCTCGACAGCGAGGCGCGTCTTGCCGATACCTCCCGAGCCGACGAGCGTCACGATCTGCGCGGGTTCGATGGCGTCCAACACGTCCGCAACAGTGCCTTGCCGCCCCACTAGCGCAGACATATGGAGAGGAAGGTTGTGTGTATTGGACCAGTGTGTCACAAGGGCACACTCACCGGGATCCACTGGGGCAGAGCTACCCGCCATCGTCACGCCGGTCATCCGGTAGCCGCGGCCCGGCACCGTCACGATACGGTCGCGATCCGCACCCAGCGCTTTGCGTATCGTTGCAACGTGCACCTGAAGGTTGTTTTCCTCGACGATCGTGTCGGGCCAGACGCGCCGCATGATCGCCTCTTTGGAGACTAACGCCCCCTGCGCGGCGATCAGCAACTCAAGGATGTCAAAGGCGCGGCTGCCGAGCCGCACTGATTCGCCATGCGAGCGTATTTCCCGATGCTCGAGCGAAATATGTGTTTGTCCAATTTGAATCATCGCAAGCTCGCGAATCCAGAAGAGTGAATCGATTGAGCGACAGCTTTGCGTATGCCACGATCTTCTGTTCTATAGGTTGTCAGGTCAGGACGGACGCGTGGGCAACCGGAACCCAAGGAGCTCCGTGAGGAAGTGCTTATCCGGGTCATCAGATCGGAGAAATACTACGGCAGTTCGCGCCGGCGAATAGCGCAAAATTTTGATTGATCAAATCGAATTTTTTGAAGCTTCGTTTAATCGGAGTTCGGAAAGGCGACCAAGCCGCGCAAAGTCGCGCGCAATAAGCAAGGCGAAGGGCGTCGATATCATAGGCTTGCAGCCGCGGGCGAACGAAAGCGCTCGCTCGCCTGCTGTTTAAGCCACGACAAATCGTTTCAGTGACTTGTGCCAGTCACTAGCTGCAGCGGCGTTTCAATGACCCGCGACAATTCGCTCTGCTTTCTCTGTTCGGTGACCGCCTTCAACGCCACGTCGACGCCGAACACAGCTTGCCGATCGGCAAACTGATTCATCGTCGCGAGCACGCGGCCGTCGGCGAGCAGCGGCTTGATCGCATCGCTGTCGTTATACCCGGTGACATAAACACCGCCGGTTCTCCCCGCATCGCGAACAGCATCCACCGCCCCCATTGCCATATTGTCGTTACCGCACATCAACGCACGGATTTGCGGATAGTCCGTTAACATCCTCGACGCAACGTCCCGACCTTTCCCATAGTCCCAGTCCCCCGCTTGTATGGCGACGATCTTCATGCCGGCCGCGCTCATTGCGTCCTTGCTGCCGGCCGTGCGCTGCTGCGCATTGCGGTCGGCGGAAATACCTCCGATGACCCCAACCTGATCGCCCGCCTTGAGCCGCTCCGCAAGATAATCGCCCACCTGCTTCGCGCCCTTGAGGTTATTCGGTCCGACGAACGGCACGGAGATGTGGGCAGCATCCTGCGACGCCTCATCGAGCGGGTTGTCGATCGTGACCATGATGATGCCGGCCTTGATCCCCCGCGCCACGACGGCTGTCAGCGCCTTCGAGTCAGTCGGCGCGATGACGATCGCATTCATCCTCGCGTTGATCAACTCGTCCACCATTCGGATCTGCACGGCAGTATCGTTCTCCGTTGCCGTTCCGCGAATGGTCAAGCCGAACTGCGACGCAAAGTGCTTCTGATAGTTCTGCGCAGCGTTCGCCATCGCTACCGTGAACGGATCAGTCGTCGACTTCAACACGAGGGCGATCTTCAGCTTGCCGCCCTGCATTGCATCGACCCGAGCCGCACCTGTCAGGCCTGCCGCAGCAAGCGTGCCGGCAACCAGCACGCGGCGGCGCATCCTCTGCGTCATTGATTTTCTCTCCTTAGGCTTAGCGGGCGAACGGTCGCATTGGGTTCACACAAAAAACAGATCAAATCGCCGCCCACGCTGCGGCGTCCCGATCGCTGGCGCCCGTTAGCTGCCGCAAAACGGAAGCGATTTCGTCGAACAACGGTCGGCTGCCGATATCTTCGCTCAGGCATTTCTCTTTCAACGCAACCAGTTTCGCCGCGATGTTCGCGTCTGCAGCCACATCCAGGCTGTCGCTTCGATCGATCAACTCCTCGAGCAGACAACCATACGCTCTGACTTCGAGGCGCTGCAGCGCAACGCCTCGGTCTCGATCATCAGTAGCATAGAAAGACGCCGCGCCAAAATCGCCCAGCAACGCGCGACCCTGCCCACCATGCAGAATATTGTGTGCATACAGATCACCATGCATCACACCTTGCCGATGCAGATGACACGCTGCCGACGCGACGCCGTATGCAATGCGTAGGGCCGAGGCCAACCCGAAGCGCGTGCCGGTGCCATAGACGTCGCGCGTGCATGACTCGAGGCTCGGTGGTCCGGCAAGATTAGTGAATTGCGGATCGATCAACTCCATCACGAGGCCATGTGCGCCCGCCGGATGGTCCTTCACTTTGCCCACCACCGGAATCAGGTTCGGATGATCGCCGGTACGAATGCAGGCCGCCATCTCGCAGTCTGGCAGTCCATCGCTCGTCACCGCGCCCTTGAACAACTTGACGGCCACAGGCCTGCTCGCATCGTCATGACGAGCAACAAGCGCCGCGCGATAAATGACACCGGACGCACCCTCGCCCAACTGCGCTTCGAGTTTCAAGTCATTCCATCGAATATCGGCAATCGGTGTATCGGTCAGTGCCGCCGTCTCCAGCGCTTCGCTGAACGGATTGCCGGCGTAAGCCAGCCAGGAAAGCCGTGGCAGACGCAGCAACCAGGCAGGCAGTCCACTGAGTTGATTTGCCGCGAGACGCAACAGTTCGAGCCGCGAGCAGGCAGCCAGTTCCTCGGGCAGTGTGCGCAACCGGTTACCGGCAAGCATCAACTTCTGCAGTTGCGTGCAGGCGCCGATTTCTGGCGGTAGTGCTTCGATCTCGTTGTCGGTGAGGATCAACCACCGCAGCAGCGGCGGCAGCGATTTGCCAGAAACTTCGCGGATGCGGTTGGCTTTGAAGCCGACCATGCTCAGTTGCGAACACTGCCCGAGGACTTCCGGTAATTCAGTGAACGGGTTGTCAGAAGCAAAGATGACGCGCAGCTTGCTCAGCCGTGGCAAATCATCGGGCAGCGCTGAGAGTGCATTGCCGGACAGATCGAGAATTTCCAGCGTGTCGGCCAGATCGAAAATCTCACGCGGAAATTCGCTCAGGCCGCACGCCAGTTTGAGGCGGCGGGTACCCGCCAGTTGTCCGGCCCGCAGTTGTTCCAGGGTGGTTGTCACAGTCGTAGAGAAGATATCCGATTGCCGGTGGGCGATGTGCCGAAGGTATCAATTCTACTGAGTCCCGGGCCACGCGCAGAATTGGATAGCAAGATCCGGCGTGACCTCAGCGAGGACGCGGTTTAAGCTGTCAGGTATCGGAGCCATTGCACAGCGAGTTCGCAGCCTCGCATCAAGCCATGTCAGCCTCCAGCCAGCCAGGAACCCAGCAAAGTGACATACGCATACAAGTTAATGAACTCCCCCGTTGGCGAACTAAAGCTCGTTGCAAACGGCAACCGGCTTGCCGCCATTCTGTGGGAGAACGACAAGCCGAACCGGGTGCGTCTGCCGGAGATAGTCGAAGCGGATGAGCGCCCGATCCTGATCGAAACCGAGAGGCAATTGAACGAATATTTCGCAGGGACGAGAGACCGGTTCGACCTTGAACTCGACTTCCAGGGAACGGAGTTCCAGAAGAAGGTTTGGGCGGCGCTGCTAACGATCCCGTTTGGCGAGACGCGCAGCTACGCGGACATCGCTACACAAATCGGGAACATCAACGCGGTGCGGGCCGTGGGCGCGGCGAACGGCAGAAATCCGATCTCGATCGTGGCGCCCTGTCATCGCGTGATCGGCGCGTCCGGCGATCTGACCGGCTTTGCTGGCGGACTGGCAAACAAGATGTTTCTTCTGTCGCTCGAAGCCGGGCAAACTTCGCTGGAAGCGGCTGCGGATTCGGCTGCGGCTGCGGCTGCGGCTTCAACCACCGCACCGGAAACGGTCGACCGGGAAACGCCGGTGAAATCGGCACGCCCACTGCCAAACCGCGGGACGCAGGCCTCGTTGTTCGGCAACTGAGGCAATTCGAGAATCCTGCGCTGGCCTCAGGCGATGGCGTTGGATGCTTAGCGATAGGTCACATCGCCCGCAGGCTCGCATATGCAGTCACCGCCATCCACACATCAGCCACGTCAGCCACGTCAGCCACGTCAGCCACGTCATTTCAACAATACTTGAAATATGAAAACGATCGGCGTATCGTTTGGCCATGGACTCGAACCTCGTTGTACGCGCCCTTGGCGCGCTCGCTCATGAATCACGGCTGGCGATCTTCCGTTTGCTGGTCGTCGCCGGGCCGGATGGCATGGCCGCTGGTGAAATCGCGCAGCAGCTCGGGCTTTCCCCATCAAGCCTCTCGTTCCACCTCAAGGATCTGTCACATGCCGAGCTGGTGAAACCGCGGCAGGACGGGCGCTTCATCATCTATTCAGCGAATTTCGACGCGATGACGGGCCTGATCGCCTTCCTGACTGAAAACTGCTGCGCCGGCGGACCATGCGCCGCGAGCAACCTCCCCGGCTGCTGCGAAAAATGAGCACCACCAACAGCATGGCGCGCGGCGCACGGCCGGCGATTGGATTCTTCGAGCGTTATCTGACCGTCTGGGTGGCGCTGTGCATCGTATGCGGCATTCTGCTCGGGCAACTGCTGCCGCCACTCTTTCAGGCGATCGGCCGCATGGAAGTGGCACAGGTCAATCTTCCGGTTGGCGTGCTGATCTGGGTGATGATCATTCCGATGCTGGTCAAGATCGATTTTGCCGCGATGACCCAGGTGAAAAGCCAGTGGCGCGGTATCGGCGTGACCTTGTTTGTGAACTGGTTCGTCAAACCGTTTTCGATGGCGTTGCTCGGCTGGATTTTCATTCGACATGTGTTCGCGCTGTGGCTTCCCGCAGGTCAACTCGACAGCTATATCGCCGGTCTCATTCTGCTTGCCGCCGCGCCGTGCACGGCGATGGTGTTCGTCTGGTCGCAACTCTGCAAGGGCGACCCGTATTTCACGCTATCGCAAGTGGCGCTCAACGACGCCATCATGATCGTGGCATTCGCGCCGCTCGTCGCCCTCCTGCTGGGTTTGTCGGCGATTACGGTGCCATGGGACACGCTGATTATTTCGGTCGGCTTGTATATCGTCATCCCCGTCATCCTCGCGCAGTGGTTGCGCCGTCATCTGCTCGCCAAAGGCGGCGCGCATTTCCAGCAGGCGGTTGCTCATCTCGCGCCCTATTCGATCAGCGCGTTACTGGCAACCCTCGTACTGCTGTTCGCCTTCCAGGGGCAGGCAATCGTCAAGGAACCGCTGGTCATCGCGATGCTCGCAGTGCCGATTCTGATTCAGGTGTTCTTCAATTCCGGCCTCGCGTATCTGCTCAATCGTCGGCTTGGCGTTGCGCATTGCGTCGCAGGCCCGTCGAGTCTGATCGGCGCAAGCAATTTCTTCGAGCTTGCGGTGGCCACCGCGATCAGCCTGTTTGGATTTCATTCGGGCGCGGCGCTTGCCACTGTGGTCGGTGTGCTGATCGAAGTGCCGGTGATGCTGCTGGTGGTCGGCGTCGTCAATCGTTCGCAGCACTGGTACGAAGCAAAACACAGCGTTAAAGGACAGCGTATATGAGCGTCACGATCTATCACAACCCGCAGTGCGGCACCTCGCGCAATACGCTGGCAATGATTCGCAACGCCGGCATTGAACCGGAGGTCATCGAATATCTGAAGAGTCCGCCCGATCGAGACACGCTGAAAGACCTGATCGAGCGCGCGGGTCTCACCGTGCGCGCCGCGCTGCGCGAGAAGGGCACGCCGTATGCGGAACTCGGCCTTGCGGAGGCGTCCTTGAGCGATGAGCAATTGCTCGATGCGATGCTGGCGCATCCGATCCTCATCAATCGCCCGATTGTGGTCAGCCCGCTCGGCGTGCGTCTATGCAGGCCCTCCGAGGTCGTTCTCGATATCCTGCCCGCAGCACAACAAGGAGCGTTTACAAAAGAAGACGGCGAGCAGGTGATCGACAGCGCAGGACGGAGGGTGCGTTAATGTCCGCGGATCTGCCCAACATCAGCGGCCCACACTTCCACACGCCGGATCTGCAAAAACTCGAACCGCAAGCGGTTTCGCAACACGCCCCGCGAATTCTGCTGTTATATGGGTCATTGCGTCCCACTTCGTTCAGCAAACTGCTCACACTCGAAGCCGAACGCATCCTGCGCCAATTCGGCGCTGAAACACGGGTCTTCGATCCGCACGGCCTGCCGATCACGGACAGCGTGGCGGCCGATCATCCGAAGGTCGTCGAACTTCGCAAACTGTCCGAGTGGTCGGAGGGACAGGTGTGGTGCAGCCCGGAGCGTCACGGTACGCTCACGGCCGTGTTCAAGAATCAGATCGACTGGCTGCCGCTCGAAAGCGGCGGCGTGCGCCCCACGCAAGGACGCACGCTCGCGGTGATGCAGGTATGCGGCGGTTCGCAATCGTTCAATGCCGTCAACGCGCTACGCGTGCTGGGCCGCTGGATGCGGATGGTGACGATCCCCAATCAGTCGTCGGTAGCGAAGGCGTATCAGGAATTCGACGCCGGCGGCCGGATGAAATCCTCTGCCTATTACGACCGCCTCATCGACGTGATGGAGGAGCTGTACAAGTTCACGTTGCTGGTGCGGGACCGTTCGGACTACCTGACAGATCGCTACAGCGAACGCAAGGAAGCGCATCCGGAACTGGCGGCTACGTTGGCGGCCGCCGCGATGGATCAGGAAGCGGCGAGCGCCAATGCGGACACCGACGACAGCGAAACGGAATGACGGCGACGGCCTCGCCAGTGCTAACCCTGACGCTCGCAGCGCATAAACCACCTATCCTTAAGATGCCCTTTTGGCATCGACCAGGAGGAAGACATGCGCATGCTTCTCAACGTACGGATACCACACGAACCGTTCAACACGCTGGTGCGCGAAGGCACGGCCGGCGAAGTGATAGGGAGAATTCTCGAAGAATTAAAACCGGAAGCCGCCTACTTTACCGAGCAGAATGGAACACGCGGCGCGGTACTTGTGGTGAACCTCGACGATCCGTCGGGAATTCCGGCACTCGCAGAACCATTTTTTCTGAAACTCAACGCCGACGTCGAACTGCGCGTCGCCATGGTGGCGGAAGATCTCATGAAAGCCGGGTTGGAGAGTCTCGGCTCAAAATGGAAGTAGCGCATATGCGCGTATCAAACGATATGTTTGCCGCCTGCGGCTCATGAGATGCGCCGCCGACGGCAACACACGCAGAGGCTGAAACCTGCACGCCGATCATCCGAGTTCAAATGACGTCACGCCAAACACGCGTTTAATGTCGATAACTGGCGATTCCTGCGTGTACATCCGTGCCGTTTCAAAGACGCTCGTCATGCCATGCCGCTCGGCCAGCTCGACAGCAGCAGGATTGATTTCCGGCACATCAAGAACGACCACCTCGCCCGGCATGCGCGCCACCAACGCATCGAACAGATCGCCGGCGATCTCATCACTATCGGCGAAGAGCGGTCCAATCTTGCATCCCGTTCTGCAACGGCGCAATACGCCGTAGCCGGCAACCTGAGCGTCACGAACTGCGACCTGCGCAATGGCGTCTGGTTGTCCGAGCCATGAGGTGAGAAAACGCTCACGCGCTGCGGGAAAGCACTGGCGATCGTAGTCAAACAGCGGTTCGAACGGCAGCGCCGACGCATTCAAAATAGTCGAACGCGTCGCGCCTTGGGCGATGGTTTGAACGACACCCTGAAAGCGAATGTTGCGATATGCAAGCCGAAAACCAGCCTTTCTGTAATTCTCCTGTTGAGCGACGACACCGTCCAATCCGACATTACGGTTACGCAGATAGTCCATGCCTTGCTGCCAGACGCGTATGCCAAAGCCTCTGCCGCGAAACTCCGGCTTCACGATATACAGACCGATAAAGCCGAAGTGTTCGCCGTAGGCGACTGCGGATAGGCAGGCGGCCGGTTCGCCGCGCCACTCGCCGATAAAAAACCCGTTGGGATCCCCGGCACGAAAGCACTCGGCATCGTGCAGGCCGGGGTTCCATCCTTCCAATGCAGCCCATTCGACCGACAAAGCTACGTCGTCGGCCGACATGTTGCGCACGATAAAATCACCATGCCCGTCCGGATTCGTCACGATCGCTTCACCCATTGCTCCTGAAGCCCACGCCGTCGATAGCAGCATCGAGCCCCGCCTTCGCCATGCGCGCGGCCAGCCACTGACGCGATGCCAGATCCACCGGCGAGGGCACCAGTCGCACGACGATCTGCCATGGCGTCCGTCAGCATCGATAAACCCGGGGCAGCGCTCAGAAGTTTGCGAAGAAGGCCCGGGCGGCGACCATGCAGAACGACGCGACCAGTTCACCGTGATAGGCCTGAAGCACAGCTGAGGCGCCACCGTCGGTTGCACCGCCCGCAACGGCCTGATTTGCGAGCGTCGCTTTCGCATTTGCAAAACCCTGCTTGATGGGCGCGTACGGATCATTGGGACCGGCGATCGGAGAGTCCACATCCAGCACGGACGTGAGCCCTGCCGGCACGTTGGCGTTCTGCCAGTAGGCCTGTTCGATGCGTGCGTTGAAGAAAAACACGGTGGGATCCGAGCCGCCGCCGCACAGCAGAACCGGCGCTCGCGGCAGCCAGTTACGTAAATCATTGCGCTTGAACGCCTGGCGCAGCGGATGCATAGGATTCGCCGCCGGCGTCATGGCAACCGTGGTGTTGGGAAACGCGCCATCGGGATTGGCCGCGGCGTCTTCCAGAAGACTCAGACGATAGGCATTGCGCACGAGATTGGCGTTGCCGAATCCGGCAGCAAACACAGGGGTCAGCGAGGGCGGTACGAGAGGCGGCGATGTCGGCGGCGTCATCGAAGCATATTGCGGCGCCGGTGGAACGCTGTTGAAGAGTTGCGTCGAGGGCAGTTTCCCCTTCGCAAACAACGTATCGAGCGGTTGCAAACTCGGCAGGAGATTCTCAATGCCCGGGGCATAGGCCGCTTCATAGAAGTCGCCAGGCTTGCGATAGATGTTCTCATAGGCGCGCTGGTAGCCCGTCACGATCAGGGTCGTGAATAGCGTCGACCCCAGATTCACCTCGCCTTCGATGAGCGCGTCCGCGGTGGCGGCAAGCGCATACGGCCCCGATCCAGGCGCCGATGCGGTGACCTTGACCCCGGCCGCTTGCAAAGCACGATGCGTTGCCAATGCCACGAAGCCGCCTTGCGAATAGCCGGTGACGAAGAGCTTGCCATTCTCGCGCGTCCTTCTTTCGGCCTTCACTTCACTCAGTGCGACCCGCGCCGCCCGAAGCGAGTCGATCACATCGGCGGATTGCTGACCGGCGTTCAGGTAGGGGTGATACGTGAGATCGGAGCCGGCATAGCCCGCGTAGTTGGTCGCCACCACGATATAGCCTTGGGCCGCGTACATGGCGGCAACGCTGATGCCTTCTCCGGCGCCGTCGCCGTTGCCCGGATCGGTTTGCGTGATATCGGCGATGTTGTAGTTGCGGTACGCGGTCGTACCGTGCGCGTAGAGCATCAGCGGACGCGGCCCGCTACATGCCGCCGATCGCCCGCCCGGAATCATCAGTGCGCCACTGGCCGTAGTGGGTTCGCCCGCGCCGCCGATGGTCCGGTAGCGGAAGGTCACGATCTCCACGCCACAAGCGGGCGCGCCGGCGATCTGCGCGAGTTGCTGACCGGACGCGTTCGACGCAAGCAATTTCGAAAACGCCGCGGCGCTGAGCCGTAACGTGACACGATGATCGAGTAGCTGGCCGCGGGCGTTGCATCCCTCATCGCAACCGGAGCCGGCTTGCACATAAGCACTGGCGCCCAACGTCAAACATGTCAGCAGCACGAGGGCCGCGTTTCGCATCGCGACAGGCATGTGAGGCTCCGTCTTGTTGGTATTGGTTGCGGCGATTGGGCTGCCTTACAGAGTGAGATGAGTATAGGTAAACGGATTGCCGCACCGCCAGCCCCATCTTTCGCGCGTTTTGCAACGGAAGCTTCATGAGGCCTCCGAGCGCCAGGCTCGATCGGCGTGCGAACGGCGGCCGTGCTCGCCGCGTGCCGCTTGCCGAGGGTGATTAGGGCGATCAGGTCATGACTTGCGTGATCAGTTCCTCGGCGCGGGAAAGAAATAGCTTCAACACAGGCGATGTATTCGATTTGCTATAGCCGATGACGAGATCGATTGTCGGCGTGTCGCCTTCGAGCGGCCGGCTCACGACCGACCACGGCAGCAGGTTGTTCGCATACTCCGGCATCAGCGCGAGGCCGCGGGTGGACGCCACGAGCGACATCGCCATCGCCAGATTGTCGACGCCATGTTCGGGCGTGATATTCACGCCGCTTTCCCGCAGATAGCGCTCGATCACGTCGTGGAGCACCTTCGCCTTGTTCGAGGCCATGATGAAGGTTTCACCGACAAAATCTTCCGGACGGATCGCCGCTCGCCCGGTCAAGCGATGGTCGCTCGGCATGAGCACAATGAGTTTCTCCCGGCTGACCACGCGATAGTCGAGATCGAAGCCCTCCTCCGCACGCAGGAACGCAAGGTCGAGCTTGCCGCGCGCCAGCGCATCGGCAAGGTCCGGGGAATAGTGGCTCGACACCGTCACGTCGATGTTGGGCAGTTCGTCGCGCAGCACCTGCATGGCGCGCGGCAACCAGGTCATTTCCTGGCCGGTCAGAAAGCCCAGCGCAAAGACCTGCTTGGCAGGCCGCGAGGCGCGGCGTGCAGCCTCTGTGGCGGCGTCGACTTGCGTCAGCGCGAGTCGCGCGTGGTCGAGAAAGGCTTTGCCCGCCGCGGTCAGTTCGACCCCGCGAGCGCTGCGGCTGAACAGTTCCGCGCCAACCTCGTCTTCAAGATCGCGGATCTGCCGGCTCAGCGAGGGCTGCGACGTGTGCAGGCGCCGCTCGGCCGCCACGGTCAGGCTGCCCGTTTCGGCGACGGCCACGAAGTACCGCAGGTGTCGAAGCTCCATAAACCCTCTTTTGGCCGCCCATGCCTCATAGGCATAGCCACCAGCCTACAAAGTCTTTTTTCTTTGCGCAAGCTCCCACTACATTACCCATCAGACAGCGACGCGGACGACCAAACAAGCATCGGGACGCGACGCCACTGACCCTCAATCCATACCTTTTATCTATATCGCAGAGGAACGGAGTCTCATCATGACCAACCTGACCGGAAAGACCGCGCTCGTGACGGGCGCCTCACGCGGCATCGGCCGCGCCAGCGCCCTCGCGCTCGCAAAAGCGGGTGCACAGGTGCTCGTTCACTACAGCAGCGGAGAAAAGGAGGCGGATGCCGTCGTCGCTGAAATTCGTGCGGCTGGCGGCAACGCCCAGAAAGTCGCCGCGAATCTGCGCGACGCGGATGGCCCGCATGCGCTGGCCAAACAGGTGCGCGCCGTAGTCGGTCATCGTCTCGACATCCTCGTCGCGAACGCCGGCATTTCGAAGGCGGCAAGCATCGAGGACACCACCGTCGAAGATTTCGACAACCTGTTCGCCGTGAACGTGCGTGCGCCCTACTTCCTCGTGCAGCAATTGCTGCCGGCGATGTGCAAGGGCAGCAGCGTGGTGCTGCTCTCGTCGCTTGCGGCGCGTGCCGCAGTCGGTACGCTGACGGCTTATGCCGCTACCAAAGGCGCGGTCGATACGCTCGTGAAGCATTTCGCGTCCGCACTCGGTGAACGTGGGATTCGCGTGAATGCGGTCGCGCCGGGTGTCGTCGAAACCGACATGTCGAACTTCACCAAGACCGACGCGGGACGCGAGGTCACGCTCAGCATGCAGGCGCTCAAGCGCGTTGCGCAACCCGACGATATCGGCGGTGCGATCGCATTTCTTGCTTCGGACGCGGCCCGCTGGATTACCGGCGAAACGCTGCATGTCGACGGCGGCTCAAAGCTCTGATCTCGACGATATCCGTTCACACCGGAGGCGCCGGCGCCATGCAGCCCAGCGATGCAGGGTCGGCCGGCGTATTGGGCCGCCGCCGCTAGCGTCCACCTGGCAGCGTGGGCCCGCGCCTGCCTGTTACTTCCAGAGCGTGCGGCCGAAGAACGTCAATGTGCGGTCCCAGGCCTGCTGCGACCAGACCGGATCGAACTGGGTCCTTGCGATACGGCCCGGCCCGACTGCCGTTTCGTTCGCGAACGCATGGTACGCAAGATAGCGATGAAACTCGACGTCGACATTGGCCGCGGTGAGCTTCGCTTCCAATGCATCGACCGTCTCTGCTGGGAAGAATTCGTCTTGCGCCGCCCAGTGACCGAGAACCGGAACCTTGATCTTCGATGCGTCAATGTACTCGAGCGGAGGGAAGCCGTACCACACCACGCCGGCCGACACTTCAGGGATGTTGCATAGCGCGAGCAAGGTGAGCGCGCCACCCATGCAATAGCCAGTCACGCCGACGTTCGCCGTATGCTGCTTCAGATACTGAACGGCGCCGCGCACATCCTGAGTGGCGGCGTCGCCGAAGTCGAGCCCGCTCATCAGATGGTGTGCCTCTTCTTCTTCCACCGTCGATTTGCCACGGTAGAGATCGGGCACCAGCGCCAGATAGCCGGCTTGCGCGAGCCGGTCCGCCACGCCGCGAATCTGGTCGTTCAAACCCCACCACTCCTGAATCACGACGATGGCAGGCGCGCCCTCTGCCTTATGCGGGCTGGCCAGATAACCCTGGACATCCTTGCCGTCAGGGCGGCTAAACGTGATCATCGATCCTGTAGTCCGTTTCATCAGTTGCTCCTCGAGGTAGGCGAAGCCGCTAGCATAGCGCCAGTGCGGCAGGCTCTGCTGAGCTCAAGGTTTGCTGCGGACCGGTCGACGTTAAATGCGCCTCATGGAAAAACCGGGGGCTCTGTAATAATTCGGAATTGATTCGCTATGCGATCAGACATCACATTAATACCGAATAAATTCAATTAAGGAAATCCCTAAACAGATATCGGGGTCCCTTGCATATGAATTTGGTGATGTCCGACCGACAAATTTTTTGGCGTCTTTATGCGTGGCCGAAGCTTTTCGTTTATGATCTCTCCCCAGCGAAGTCGGTTACTAAAAGATAACCCTGTTCTGCGAAACCACGTCGCAACATGGTTAAATTTTTGTACGCGGCAAAAATGCCCGCCCCTCGCATCGAATCTGTAAAATTGACTGATTAACGTCTCTCAGGTTCTGGCATGCAGTCCTCGGACGCCAGAGTCTTTCCGGCCGACACAATGTGTCGGCTTTTTTTTGTCAATTCCATTCAGAAAAATCTTTAATCCGATTGATTTTCGAATACATTAATTCAACAGAAAAATTTAATCCCCCAAAAACCTTTGCGAGATTAAATTACCTTTTTGACGAGCACCTTTACATAGGCTAGATGGCAGTCGTTATCAGGACCGGCAGTCCGAGACATCGGAATCCAGGGCGGTCGCGAAGCTGGCGAGATTATCTCGCCACAATTCCTTGAAACGTTGTCGCTTGGACCTTTCAAACCAGGCGCAGCAATCATCAAAACGCTTACGCGATACGCGTCTGAAACTCACGCATGAAATCGACAAAGCGTCGAACGTTCGCCGCAGCTCACATCTTGTGCGTCGATAGAAAGATACTGGTTTCAGTGCTCGCAATTCCGTCAATCAGGCGGATCGCGCCGAGCACCCGATCGAAGTTCTCCAGCGAGTCCGCCCGCAACTCCGCGATGAGGTCCCACCGCCCATTGGTGCTGTGAATGGTTGCGACATTGGGATGGCCCCGTAGCACCTTCAACACGTCAGCCGCGCGGTTGCCTTCAACGGCAATCGACATCAGCGCGCGAATCCGGTGCGCCTCGGCAGCCGGTTTCAGCCGCACCGTATAACCCACGATCACGCCACTTTCCTCAAGACGCGTGAGCCGGTTCTGCACCGTCGCGCGCGCCACGCGCAGTTGCTTCGCCAGAGTCACCACCGACATGCGTGCGTTGTCACGCAACAGCGCAATGAGCTGCCTGTCGATGTCATCGAGATTGATCATGGTGGTTACCTATGTGGCCGGCGGCGGCGTTCCGGCGTCCGCGCGTCGTCTGGCGAAGCCGTCATACGCAAATGTACAAAACGCCATTCAAGCTGAGCATTTTGACACCTTAGCGGTGAAATTTGCGAGGTTTGCTGTCTTTTTGTTGGCGAGGGCTGAAGGAATAATTCCGTTGTCGCTCCCGCACCGGAGCTCGCATCAATAACGGAGACATGACCATGACCCGCTTTCTCGACGTACCCGCCGCGTACCGACTCGTCGCCGATATCGGCGTGCCGCGATTCCTGAGCGAACTCGCCGACACCATCCGCGCCGACTATCTTCGATGGCGCGAATTCGATAAGTCGCCGCGCATTGCATGTCACTCCAAGGTAGGCGTCATCGAATTGATGCCGGTCGCCGATGCGAACCTGTTCGCCTTCAAATATGTGAACGGCCATCCGATCAACGCCGAGCGCGGCATTCACACCGTGATGGCATTCGGCGCGCTCGCATCCGTCGATACGGGCTATCCACTGTTCCTCTCCGAACTCACACTGACCACTGCGCTGCGCACCGCGGCAACTTCCGCGCTCGTCGCAAGAAGCCTCGCCCGCCCGGACTCGCGAAGCATGGCCTTGATCGGCAACGGCGCGCAAAGCGAATTTCAGGCGATCGCGTTTCACACACTGCTCGGCATCAATGAGATTCGCGTGTTCGATGTCGATGCGCGCGCAACCGATAAGCTGGCGCGCAATCTTGCCGCATGGCCGGCCCTGCGTATCGTGCGCGCGACATCGGCCGCCGACGCGGTGCGCGGCGCCGATATCGTCACGACCGTCACCGCCGACAAGGCCTATGCGACGATCGTCACGCCGGACATGATCGAGCCTGGCATGCACCTGAACGCAGTCGGAGGTGACTGCCCCGGCAAGACCGAGTTGCATGCGGACGTGCTGCGGATGAGCCGCGTGATCGTCGAATATGAGCCGCAGACGCGTATTGAAGGTGACATCCAGCAACTCCCTGCCGATTCGCCCGTCATCGAACTGTGGAGAGTGCTTGCCGGAGAAGTGGTGGGCCGGGAAAACGCGGATCAGGTCACCGTGTTCGATTCCGTCGGCTTCGCACTCGAAGACTACTCGGCACTCCGCTATCTCCACGCACTTGCACAGCGCCGCAACGTGGGCATCGATGTCGCGTTGATCCCGACAGTCAGCGATCCCAAAGACCTGTTCGGCGGGTTGATGCAGACGCCGGACACAGCGGCCGACTTCACCCCTGCATTTGCCGACGCATTGGCATTCGCGCGCTGATCGAGTCTGCGATTCGGCCGTTTCGCCTCATATTCCCGCAACCCGTTTCCCACGAACCCCATGAATCTTCTGTCGATGCAGGCGCCCGCCGCCGTTGTCATGATTCGCCCTCACCGCTTTCATCCGAATCCGGAGACGGCGGCCGACAACGCATTCCAGCGTGCCAGCCACGCACGTGACTTCACGGAAACGACAGCGCTCGCCGCGGCGGCACGTGACGAAGTCAGCGCTGCGGTGGCAAGCCTGGAAGCCGCAGGCGTACGCGTTCATGTGTTCGACGATTGCGGGAAGAACGAGACACCCGATTCGGTCTTTCCGAACAACTGGTTCTCGACACACGCAGGCGGTCATGTAGCGCTCTTTCCAATGCACTCGGTCAACCGCCGGCGCGAGCGCAGGAACGACGTGATCGAAATGCTCAAGACCGAATATCGCGTGCAGGACGTGATCGACTACTCCGGACTGGAACGCGACGATGTCTTCCTGGAAGGCACCGGCGCAATGGTGCTCGACCACGTCGCACGCGTTGCGTATACGGCGCGCTCGCATCGCGCCGACCCAGTAGCGCTCGAACGCTTCTGTACGCATTTCAACTTCGAGCCGATGTGCTTCGATACCGCCGACGCGGAGGGCCGTGCCGTCTACCACACCAACGTCATGATGAGCGTAGCGACCGAATTCGCGCTGATCGGGCTAGACCTCATTCGTGACGACAAGCGCCGCGAGGAAGTACACACGCGCCTGCTGGAGAGCGGCCGGACTGTTATCGCCCTCACGCATGCGCAGGTCGGCAATTTTGCCGGGAATGCACTGGAATTGTCCGGGAAGGATGGCCGCGTTCTGGCGTTGTCAGAACGGGCGATGTCGTGCCTGACGGCGCAACAGAAAGCGCTCATCGAGCGTTCCGCGCAATTGCTGCCGTTGCGCGTGCCGACTATCGAGTTGGCCGGCGGATCGGTGCGCTGCATGCTCGCCGGGATCCATCTGGCACGACGTTAAGGCTATCGTTGCCGTCGACTGCGTTTCGCCCCGGCCAACTCAGCGGCTGTACGGTCACTTAGCGGAAGCGCTCAGGACGAAACGGATAGGGATCGGTGAAAGGCGCGGCGCCCGTCATCATTTCCGCGAGCAACCGGCCCGTCACGGGACCAAGCGTCAATCCGTGATGGTTGTGGCCAAACGCGAACCAGAGTCCTCGATGGCGATGCGCTCGCCCAATGACGGGCCGCATGTCGGGCGTACAGGGACGCAACCCAAGCCATGGCGCGTCGTCCAACCGGCGGCCCAGACCGAACACCGGCCGGGCGATGCTTTCCGCACGCGCGAGTTGAATGCCCGTCGGCGGGGCATCGCGCCGGGCGATTTCGACGCCTGTCGTCAAGCGCAAACGGCCTTCCATCGGCGCCACGACGTACCCTCTCTCCGTGTCGACAAACGGTACCGAGAGCATCGCCTTCGTAGCCGCGTAGTGCATGTGATAGCCGCGTTTCGCGCGCAGCGGTATGCGGTATCCGAGCGGCGCAAAAACCTTGTCGGACCACGGGCCGAGTGCCACGACCACCTCTTTGGCACTGATCCTGCCTTGCGACGTCTGCACGGTCCATGCGTCGGTTTCCAGACGTACCGTGGTCGCCTCTCCGGTCAGAAACGTGCCGCCGCCGTCTTGGAATAGTCGCGCATATCCCTTCGTCAACGCCCCCGGATTGGAAATACTCTTCGGGTCCTGCCAATGCAAAGCGCCACAAAAACCCTCTCCTAAGCCAGGTTCGCGCGCCAGAAGTCGCGCGGCATCGAGCGACGCCGCCCGCAACCCATATTGACGCGCCGTTACTTCGGCGGCTGCCGCCTGCCGTTCAAATTCCGTTCGCGTGCGGAATGCCTCCAGCCAGCCGCCGTCATGTGCGAGCCTTTCGAGGCCAGCACGCCCGATCAGCACGTTGTGCTCGGCGACGCTCTCGCGGATCAACGGCAGCATGTCGCGCGCGGCCGCCTCGAGCCGCTCCGGGGACGACGCCCACCAGAATCGCGCGAGCCACGTGGCGAAAGACGGCAAGGCCTTGTAGTCCCAGTAAAGGTCGGTAGATCGATTACGCATGTAGCGCAGCAGCGTACCGAGATCGCGTGGAAAGGCGTATGGGACCACCGACGAGCGCTCGATCAGACCTGCATTGCCGAAACTCGTCTCTTCTCCTGGGCCACGCCGATCGACGAGGGCCACACGGCGCCCGCCATCCTGCAGATGCAGCGCCGACGACACGCCGACGATCCCAGCGCCCAGCACGATCACATCGAAATCCATAAGCTCGCTCGAATCTGCGTATCGGACTCACGAGCCTGCATTTGATAACGCGCGCCCGAGTCCGGAAAACTCACTACAAGGTCTGAACGCCCGGTGCGATTCGTCTCGCACCGGGCCATGAACGCATTACTTCGCGATGATGTCGCGCTTGAAGTACTTCTGCGAAAGCATGCTGAGCGTACCGTCCTTTTTCAAAGCGACGAGCGCGGCATCGATCTTTCCGGCCAACGCCTTGTCGCCCTTGCGCAAGCCGAAGCCGGTCCCTTCGCCAAGCGTTGCCGGATCGCTGAGCGGCTGGCCGACAATCGCATAGTCATGGCCCGACGGCTTGTTCAGGAAACCATCCTCAACCGTCTGTGCTTCCTGAACAGCCGCATCCAGGCGCCCGGCAACGAGGTCGGCATACACCTGATCCTGGTCCTGGTACGAGACGATCGATACGCCGGCATTCGCCCAGTGGGCCTTGAGGAAATCTTCCTGCGACGATCCCTGCAGGACGCCGACGCGTTTGCCCTGGAGGCTCTTCACATCCGGCAGCAAGGGGGAACCACGCTTTGCCACCATCACGATCGGCACCACGTAGATCGGCGGCGTGAAATCGATGGACTGTTTGCGCTTGTCCGTGATGTTCATGGCGGAATTGATGACATCGAATTTGCGCGCCTGCAACGCGGGAATCAAGCCGTCGAACGAATTCTCCACCCACTCGCACTTCACGCCCATCTTCGCGCAGACCGCGTTGCCGACGTCGACGTCGAATCCCTGCAATTGCCCGCTCGGCGACTTGCTCTCGAACGGCGGATACGCTGCCTCGATCCCGAAACGCAAGGTGCTTTGAGTCTCCGCGCTGACGGTGCCGACCGAACCGATTAACGCAGCAGCGACGAAAAGTGTGAGTGAAAGCTTCAGAGGCATGGTGGTTCCCAGTGTAGTTGAAGGGTCGCGAATTCAGGGTACGGACGGTCGCTAACGGTGCAACCTCGAGAAGCCGCGTGAGATGCAAAGGAGACGGCCTCTCACACTCGCTCTGGAACAACAGTCTATTCTGGACATCCGCAAATGCAAGCGATTTTCACAATAAAAGTCCAGACTGGACTTTTTGACTTTAGAATTGTGTTGACGCCGCAAGCCGGCAACGATGTGGAGAGCAGGCCCATGAGCAGCACAGACAAAGTATTCCCGTTGATCGTCCAGCAGGACGCGGTGCGTAAAGCGCTGCCCCATCTCGATGTGCGCGGTGCGTTGACACGCATGTTTCTCGCGCTGGCGAACGACTCCGCGGTGCAGCCGCCGCAGACCTTCACCCCCTTTCCGCAAGGGGCCGGCGATTTCATTACCTACCTCGGGGTCATGGCGGACGCCAAGGTATTTGGAGCCAAGTTGTCGCCGTGCATCGTGACTGAATCGAAACCGGTCGTTACGGCGTGGACCGCACTGATGTCGATGGAAACGGGCCAGCCTTTGATGTGGTGCGATGCGGGTCTGCTCACCATCGAGCGCACCGCCGGTGCGACCGCATTAGCGGTGGATCACCTTGCGGTGCCCCACGCGCGCCGGCTCGCCATCGTCGGCGCGGGTGCGGTGGGACAGGCCCATTTGCGCCACCTCGCAGCGCTACGGCCATGGGACTCGATCAACGTGTTCTCACCCGAGCTTGCGGGGAACGAAGCGAAGCGCGCGGCGATCAGCGCCCTTCATGACCGTGTGCTGGTTTGCACCAAGCTTGAAGACTGCTTGCGCGATGCTGATGTGGTGGCGTTGTGCACGTCCTCAGGCACGCCGGTACTATCGGAAGAAATGCTGACGAAGCCGGCGCTCATTACGTCGATCAGCACGAACGTCGCGAATGCTCACGAAATTCCGCCCGCGTGGCTTCGAAACATGGATGTTTATTGCGACTACCGGCAAACCACGCCGGCCAGCGCGGGGGAAATGAAATTGGCGGCGCAGTTGCATGACTGGTCGCCGGCGAGCGTGCTCGGCGACCTGCCTGAGTTGGTGTCCGGCACTGCCAGAAAACCCTCCTGGCGACAGCACGCTTTTTTTCGCTCAATTGGACTTGGACTTGAAGACGTGGCGATCGCCAACGAACTATTCAGACACCTGGCCGGGCAGCGCAGCGATTAGGAAAACGTGATTGGGCAAGCCGGCAAGCGTCCCGTGAGAAAGAAAGATGCAGACAGTCTGCGATTCGATCTTTAACGACGGGTTGAAACCCGCCTGATGGCGGGTACGTCGCTCATGGCAAAATGGCGCACAACATGCGGATTCGCAGCACCGTGGCGCAACACGTTGCAGACTTTCCGGAAACTGGAATTGCACCCATCCCTATGCGAAAGACTAAGACAACGGCCGCACGCAGGCTTCTTCTGGATCGATACGGCCGTGTCGCCGACGGTATCGCCCTGCTCTTTTTTCCCTACGTTGAAATCGTCCTTCATGACTTGCAAAGCCAGACCGTTGCTTACATAGCAAACAACCTGTCCAAGCGCGAACTGGGCGACGAATCGGCACTGGAAGAAATCGACCATTCGGTGGAATCAGGCACGATTGGCCCATACGAAAAAATCAATTGGGACGGCCGGCGGATGCGCTGTGTCAGTACGGTACTCTTTGACGATGCTGGCGTTGCCGTTGGTGTGATGTGCGTGAACTACAACATTGCGGTCTTCGAGGACATGAAGCATGTCATCGACCGCGTGATCTCCGGCGCCGGCTTGATCAAGCAGCCTGAAGAATTGTTCAAGGACGACTGGCAAGAACGTATCAACACGTTTCTTCACGCATGGCTTCAGGAGCGTCAGCTGGCGCTGAACTCACTGACCCGCGACCATCGTCGCGAATTGGTCGAAGCTCTTTGGGCCGAAGGCGCGTTCAAAGGGAAAAGTGCCGCAAACTATGTGGCAAACGTGCTGGGGATGGGACGCGCGACCGTGTATCAACACATAAGAGATCTGCGCGACGCGGCAGCCTGAGAAGGCGCGGATAGGGGCGGCCAGGTTTTTGATTGTGGCGGCGACGCTGCTGCCCTGCATGGCCGTTGCATTGAAAAAACGAGCCCGGCGATCGGTCCTTAGCCGGAACGCGTTGGTCGACGCGCCGCCCCTCTTACCAGCGGCGCGTCGATACTACTCAGCCTTATTGGCCCGTATACCCGACCGGAACAGTCGCATTGGTTTTGGCAACCGTCGCGTTGTTCGAGACGATGTACTGCGGCACCTCGGTGAGAGTCAGCGTGACTTGGCCGTTGGTATAGGCAACCGTGCTGGTATTGCCGTAACCATCGATCTTCGTCACGTTGCCCGACGTACCGGGGCTGTCGACCTGAAGCGAATAGCTCGTCGAGTATGTCTGGCTATAAACGCCGCCACTCGCAGGCCACTGCGCATTGCTGTGCGCCCAAGCAGCAGTCACCACCTTGCCGTTACCGAGTTGCTGGAACGCATACGCAAAGGTTCCCGACGGCGTACCCGTGACTCGACCCAAGGTATTCGTGCCGTCCAGCACACGTGTCATCGTGGCAAAGGCCATCGCTTCGGGCTTCGGCGAGAGGTTCGTCGCACCGTAGGCGCCTTGTGCGTCATTCAGGTCGAAGAACGAGCCGTATCCGACTTCGCCCGGATAGTCAGGACCATAGAAAAGCGTCGTCAACTGTGCGCCACCGCCAAGCACAATGATGTGCGACCGCACGCCAACCGCGGCGTGAGCAAACAACTGGTTCTGCGACGGCACCGTGGGGCCGTAGTTAAGACCCGGATCGTAGCTCGTGCCAGCTTCGGTGAAGAAGAGCTTCATGTTCGGCTTGCCCGCTTGCATCACCGAACGCAACTGCGTCATCTGGTTGTCGAGCGCGTTTGCCTGATTCGCCGGATCCGGATCGGAATCCTGCAATTCAGGCGGATGAGCCGGATAGGTTCCCGCATTCCAGTAGCCATGCGTTGAGACTGCATCGATGTAATTCCACAGGCCCAGCGCACCGAACTTCTGCAGATAACCGGTTGTGCAGGTGTCGCAATTCGCAGGGAACGGGTTGCCGGTGCCCATCACGACGGCATTCGGATCGGTCGAGTGAATGCCCTGGTAAGCGGCCTTATACATGGCGACGAAGTTCGCGTCGCTATCCGCCCAGCCGAGGCTCGGCTCCCACGTCACCTGATAGTAGTTGCTTTGCTGGTTCGGGTAGCTTGCAGCGCGGATCAGACTCGTATCGGTACCGACCTTGGCCATGAAACTCTGGAACTCAGGCATGTTCAACGGCGCATAGTAGCTGTCGTTGAACTGGCCCGTCTTTGAATCCCATGCAGGCAGTCCATCGAGACGCACGATTCGCATCTGATCCGGATTAGCCTTATAGAACGGATCGAGGTCATTTACGCTCGGCGTGTACGTGTTGGGGCCATTGGGTTCCATGGCCGATACTTCACGGTCGTCGATGGTCCACGAGATTCCGAGATCGTGCAGCGCGGCGATGTTGCCGTTGAAGCCCTGCATGCCGAAGCGGTGCTGATCCTGATGCGCATAGGTAACGGTGCCGAGCACCGACGTCAGGTTCGGCAACACACCGAACGTCGCGATACCCACCGGACGCGTGCCGGTGTTTGGCAACGTGCCGCCGTTCGAGCGCAGCGTCGCGGTAAGCGCGCCATAGCCTGACCACGTCGACGTGCATGGAATCGAGTTGGTTTGCACGCCGGCGCTAACCGCAAAACTGCCCTGCGTCTTGATCGCGCCATTCGAGTCCGCCACGGACCAGACAACCGTGTCCGCGCTCGGCGCGTTCGTCGTAATCGCGAGTGTGAACGGTGCGTTGTTCTGGAAAATGCGCATGCCGTCGGTCGTGGGCGTATCTGCGCTGATCACTCCGTTCGCGGTTCCGCCAGCTGTGTGTGTGGGCGTGCCGCACGAGAGGGTCGAACTGCCCGGCGTTGGCGTTGGCGTTGGCGTTGGCGTCGGCGTCGGCGTCGGCGTCGGAGTCGGAGTCGGAGTCGGAGTCGGAGTCGGAGTCGGCGTCGGAGCCGGTGCCGGAGTCGGAGCCGGTGCCGGAGTCGGCGTCGGCGTCGGCGTCGGCGTCGGCGTTGGCGTCGGCGTCGGCGTCGGCGTCGGCGTTGGCGTTGGCGTTGGCGTTGGCGTTGGCGTCGGCGTTGGCGTCGGAGTCGGTGTCGGTGTCGGTGTCGGCGTCGGGCTAGCGGAAGCCGCTCTCATCCAGCATGATTTGCCGTAGCCGTATGCGGGATCTGTCTGCGATACCGCGCCGACATAGCATCCGACGCCGTTGCTGAAGGTAGCGGGGGCCGTCAACATAACCGACGGCGAGGTGGGCGGAACCGCACCGAACACCACCGAGGCTGTTCCGAGGAATTTGCAGGTGCCGTTCTCTTGTGCGCACGACTTGTATTGCAGTCCTGCGACGGTGATGGTGCTCGTTGCAGCCAGCGTGTTTTCTGCACCAAACCATGCAAACACTGTTGCTGCCGCAACCCCCAGAAGTTTGAAATTTCTCGTCATTGACCGTATGTATCGCTAAGAAGCAGGTTATCCCCGAGGATTCAGCAAGATCGATCTAAGCCGTCCAGCTTTGGCGTTTTTTGAGTACAGAGAGAGTTGAAGCGGCGAACGCGATGATCGCGTTCATTGCTGATGAAGCTGGCGCTGCCGATGTGTTATCCGCTGGCAGATACCGTTAGGCATTCGAGCAACGCTGAGCGCGGCCAGGCGACAGCGCGCTCAACATTTCGATCTGTCATGGGCCAACGGATATTTATTACGTAATCCTTACCATCAACCAAAAAGATCTGCGTGATGCCGTTCTATCAGTGATTTATGGCGAACCCGGCGGCCTCGATGTCGGTCGAGGAAAATCGAGGAAGCGGCAGGCACGTCCGGAACCCGAAACTAATTAGGTTTCGAGCCCAATTCCGGCAATGCAGCTCCGTGAAAGTCGCTGACAGGTCACGTTAAAGTCGCTCGACTCATTCGCAACCCATTCGTATGAAGGACGTTGACCCAGCACCGCGCGAACGCCTACCCGTGCAAGCTTTACTTGATCGATGCGGATTCCGGCACAGGCTCGGCATTACTTACAGCCATCTTTTTGGCAGACGAATTATAAACGTTTCATCTATGTAACGTGCCCACGACCCTGGGTGATAAGTAGTAGTTCAAAGAATTTTCCGAAAAATGCTCCCGACGATTTTCAAAATGAGAAGAAACGGAAAATCTCTGCCTCAACAGGGCGCGGAAAACGGAAGTCTTTGACTCTTGTCGAAGGAAAAATAAATCGGTCGAAGCAAAGAATAGCGTCTCTCGTTTTATATTATTAATACTAATACGAGCGAGCAGTAGATGCTTAGACGGAGAGAATCGAACGATGCGAATTCCACGAAGCGTGGAACGCGCACCGCCTTTCTTTTCATCTGATCATAGTCTCGAAGTAAGCCGATCAAGGCGTCCAGCGATAGACAATTACGCTGGAACCGTTGTAGTTGTCTTTCGTGATCACATACTCACCGGCCGCTCTGATGTACGCCCTGAGGCCATACATCGAATCCACGTCGTTGCCCACGTCGACCGTACCCGCACTCGAGTTGATCAGCGTCGTATCGAGGTGGCCCGTCGTGAGATTGAAGGCGTCGATGTTGGGCACCGTATGCACATAGCCAACGAAAAGATAATTCCCGGCGGCCGTGATCGACTTGGGATTGACACTGGTAAGGTTGATCACCGGATCGGGCTTCGTGGTGTTGCCCGCACTCCAGCCGTGATACACCTCGATCCTCGATTGCATCGCCGTCCAGTCCCAGCTCCCGGCGATGCCTTGCGCGAGAATCATGGTGTCGCTCTCGGGCAGGTAGATGATGCGCGTCAATGGCCGGATGCTCTGCGGAATGGAGATGGCAATTCCCGGTCCCCATGTCGGCTTGCCGCTGCCATCGAAGCTGACCAGCGGGTAGTGGTAGATGTGATTCGTCCTGTCCAGACCGGCCCATACGTCTCCTCTGCTGTCGATGCAAAATCCGCCTGTGACCTGCCGGGTCGTATTGAACGCGGGACCTGGAATCGACGCGTCCGGAATGGCGATGTAGCCGCTCGCCGCGTTGAAATGGAAGAAGTAAAAGATGCCTGGGTTCTGGCCGGACGCGACGAGGATCCGGTTTCCGCCGACGCTGACGAGCTGACCGAAGTGCTCGTCGCGCTGCGTATCGTTCATGTTGAGGCGTGGATCGGACGGATAGGTGATCGGGTCGACGGTGTTCGCGACGAAGGTGCCTCCAGCAGTGCCGGTGTAAATGTTGGTGCCGCTATAGAAGTAGGCGCCGTCTGTAACCGGGTCCGGCGCGGCGACCGCCTCGAAGTTGAGGGACTGAAGCTTCCATTGCAGATTGCCGGCACGGTCATACGCGTGAATATCGGTGCCGCCGTTGCGGCCAAGGTCCCAGCCTCCGCCCCATGGATTGTTGAGCACATACAGGTTGCCCGCAGCGTCTTTACCGATGCCGGCAACACGCGTGAAGCGCCTGTCGCCAACCTGGCCTTTGATGCCTGTGGTGTTGTCGAGATAGCCGCCCTGAATGCCGAACGTGCCGACCAGGGTCGGCGTACCCGAGACGTTGTAGCGTTTGATATTCATGTCGGGCCCTTCGTCACCGACCATGAGCTGTCCCGATGATGCATCAAAGTACAGCGCGGAAGGTCGCGAGGTCGCGGACATCTGGATAGTGTTCAGCGGCGCGCCGGCCGGACTGAATTCGACGACCGCGGCTGCGCTTTGCTGCGCGACCCAGAGATTTCCCGCGCCATCCAAAGCGAGTGCACCGGGGCTCGACACGTTGATGTCCTGCTGCCACACGCCGTCAGTAGTGTAGACGCGCACGCGATTGCCAAAAAAGTCGCTGGCATAGAGGAGAGAGCCGGTTGTCGCGAGTCCGGTGATGACATCGGCATGCTTGACGGCGTTCCAAACGCTCACCTGGATGAGAAGATCGCGCTTCTGAGTCACGCGGTTGTATCGTCCTACCGCCCCGCTGCCCTGCGCTTTGCTGAACTGCAACGCACCGAAGATCGACGTGGTATTCCCCGTGATAGCCGAACCCTGAAACTCGCTGTTGATTCCAATGGAACCGATGCTCTTGCCGTTCTGGTAGATCGCGACGCCACCCTCGTTTTCGTCCCATAGGGAGGCCGTATAGATCACGCCTTCGGGCGCGACCCACATCGAGCGCGCGGTATTGCCCACGTGCGCGGCAAGGGTTCCGAATGTGTTCGCCAGCCAGTCGGTGCTGTATTGCGCCTGACACGCTGGCGCAATCACGGTGATCACGATGATCACCGCGCCAAACAGCGCAGCACGGATTCGTTTCTTAACCATGAGTGATGCTCCCAGACAGTTGTCCCTCGATAACATAAATCGCCGTAAATCATCGAGTGAAACGTGAGAAATTCAGCCGGCATATTTTTGCCGGCCATTCGCAAGTTCGCGAGTATCGCTCAAGTTATTGCCATTGCGTGTCGTATATATTTCCAGATCCACCCCTTCGCCAGGACAGGACATGACATGGGCACGACCCCGCTCGTGTCGGGCCGCCGCGTGGGCGAAGGGCTGATTGATCAGGAGCGGCGGGACGCACCGTCGAAAGACTGGCACACGAACAACGGGCGGGACTGAAAAGTCCCGCCCGTTGTTCGTGCGCATGGGTTCCGTTACGGCCGGATCTTGCCCGGCGAAACCATCCCGTCCTTAGACCAATAACTCTCCCTGCCGTAAAACTCGTAAAGCGCCGTTTCGTAGTCCCGATCGACAGGAATCGCATCGTCGTACGCTGGACTGTGTTTGATTGCTTCGCGTGTCAATGTAGTGGAGACGGTCGAGCCAAACCAGTCGATCAGCTCGATCCAATCAGTCGCCAGCAGCACTTCCTTGCCGCCGGGCCACCAGTTACGTGTATCAACAGTCAAGTAGCGGATGACCCAGGCTTCATCGTCGAAGACGAAGCCGGAAACGTGGCCGATGGTGCCGTCAATCGTTTCGATGTGGTAACCCTTGACCTCCTCCGTGCTGCGCAGATGGATGTCCGCCGGCGGCTCGTCGGTGTCCGGCTCCACCGCCGGGGAAACGCTCAATGCACCCAAGGGCAGTCCCATCGTTGCAGAGGGACTGTCGAAGGCAGGATAGGCGCCCATTCCCCATACGTTGGCGCCGCCCCAATACGTCGGATAGCCGTAGTACCGCAGGTACTCAGTTTCATGCTGGCGCGACACAGGCTTGTGCGCATCGATATTCGGACTGTCGCGCACCTGTTGCCGCGTGAGTTTCACGTGCACGGCGCTTGAACCTGGATCGGTGTGAGAAACAGCATACGGCGAAATCAGCACCTGCCGGTCCCTGAGCCAGTCGCCGGTTTCAACAACCAGATAGCGAACGCCCCACTTTTCGTCATCAAAATAAACTTGCGTGACCTTCCCGACGTCGCCGTCGCGCGCCGTAACGGTGGATCCCTGCAGAAACTCTATGTTTCGCAACATGTTCGATACTCCGGTTCTGCTTCGCGACAGACTGTTCGCCGCCTCGGCTTCCCGCTGAAAGACGTGCGTTCAATGAATGTGGCTTCCGAAAAGCCCGAGCAGTCCAATCACGATCAGATAGATCGCTACGATGTAGTTCAACAGACGCGGCACGACAAGAATCAGGATGCCGGCGATCAGTGAAACCAGCGGACCGGCACTGGTGAGCATATGCATGATTGTCTCCTCGCTCCTCGCGCGCACGCGGCAGGCGCCGCTTGCGCGTCCCAGCCAGTCTGCGTCAAAGGGTCTTGAGCCGGCTGACCTTCGTGCCAACGAGTGTCGCCCCGGCCATGAGTCCAGTGTTGGTCAATACAAACGCGTCCACCTGCCCGGTTGCCGTACTCGTATCGAGGTTGCCGTTCGCACCGACCTTCAGCAAGGCCACTGATGCATCGCCGCCCGCTGACCAGCCTTCGCTGCTACGGAATTTCGCCAACGATTCTTCAGTCATGAACAGAAATACGATCGCCTTCGACTGTGCGCCGATTTGCCAGCCGATCGAACCCGTTGCCGTGCTGTAGTAGCCGACCGTGTGGCCGCCGACACGCAGCGAGCCCTCTCCGTACTGGCCGCCGACGACAAAGCCTGCGTCGATGACTGACGGGAACACCAGCACCCCGCGGGCCTTGCCGACCAGTTCGCGCGACCCGTTTGCGACGTTGTAGAGGCGTCCTAGAGTCGAATCCACTCCGGCGTCAATGCTGTGTCGCTTGTCCATCTGCGCGCTGCTGGCGTCGGAGGTGCCCGTCGTCGTACAGCCTGACACCGCAAGCCCGATCGCAAGGATCGAACCGGGTGTAGTCAAGATAAATGTTCTTCGCAGCATGATGGCCTCCACCATTCCAGATGATGGCTCCCACACTACGCCGGATCGAGCCGGTAAGCGGTACGTCAGCGTACAAACTGCCGGACGCGCTTACCCTCACCACGCCCGCCCCAGACGGACGCCGGCCCCGTCGGATAAGCCTTCAATTGTCTTCGGCGTCTTACCGCGGGTCTGTGTTCAAGATCCGAGGGCGGCCTTGATCGCACGCGCCGCCGCGTCCAACGCTTCGGCCGTTGCATGTGGCGCGCGAGGGATGGCGTTGCCTGCTGCAGTGCTCGTCGGGCGGGCGGCTTGATCCGGATATGATGAAAACTTGACGATCGTGATCCCGGCTACAGGATTCACGAGAATCGACTGGCCAAACCGCCCGCCGGCCGCGAATGACCTGTCACCATCGTTCACCTGGTACCTGTAGTCGTGATAGGCATATCCGGGCCGGCCTGCGGCAAGATTGCCCTTCGCGAATGCGCCGGCGTTGTCGCTGGGTTTTAGGGCAAGACGATGCAGGTTCATGGTTGTCGCTGTGTTGTCCCTGTCGCCTTAGCAGCAGCAAGGCTCGACGTAGCACGATATGAGGTTTCTCAATGCCACTAGAGCGACGGTCCGGAAACGCGAACGAAATTCTCCACAGTCTTGACGCCGTCGACTTGCCTCGCGGCATCAGCAGCCAACGAGACTTGCTCGTTATCGGTTACCGAGCCGTTTAACGTGACATGCCCATCGCGAACTTTGACGAGAATGCGGGCCGCGTTCAGTCCGCGGGTCCTTTCGAGCACGGTAGCAATGCGGTGGGCAAGCTTCCTGTCCGCAGCCTTCGAGGCCTTCGTGGAGACCACGGCAGAGGCACTAGCGGACGCCCCTTCTGCCGGCGTGGGCGTGGGCGTGGCCTGCGCCATGGCATTGCCGGCGAATACGAGAAGCGCCGCGGCAAACAGGGCATGCAGGTTCTGGTGTGGGTTAATCATGCCAGTCCTTCGGTCAATGTGAATAAGTAGGGAATACGAACGCTGATCAGGTCGCCATGAATGCCTAGAAGCGGGTCATCAGACCGACTGAAACGCCGGTCAATCCATGGCCGCCAGGATTAAGACCCAGGGCTGTGATGTTGGCAGCGTCATAGCGATAGGCGCCCGAGAAGCCGTTGTGATCCACCTCCGCATACAACTCGGTCTGCTTGGAAAGGAAATATTCGGCGATCGCAAATGTCGTGACCTTGTGGCCGCTAGCAGACTGAACATTGCCGAGGTCGTTGGCAATATCGTCAATGAACGCCGCCGTGACCTGGAATGAAGGCGTGACGACCCACACCAGGCCGCCGCCCGGAATTTTGTCGCGACGCCGGGGCGCGCTCGGCGTCGCGCCGGTGACCGTGAGGTCGGCATAGTTCAGGTAAAGGCGCGCCGGCCCGATTTGCAGCGTGCCGCCTGTCTGGAACGTTTGCGCCCACTCCATCGCGCTGGCGCTCCAGGTCTTCTGATAGGACACGCCGCCGAGCGCCGGTCCCCATTGATACATGGCGGCACCGGAGTAGTTTGTACCGGCGCGAGAGTTGCCGGCCACGCCGCCTGGCGAATAGCTGGCGCCGAAGCGAAATCCGCCGACCTGCCCGAGATACTTGATGGTGTTATTGAAGCGCGAATCGAGCGTGAAATAGTTCGCGCTGTACACCACGCCGGGTTCGATTGCGATGGACTGCCCCCGCCCGCCAGCAGGATCGATGAGAATGCCAAAGTCTTCGTTGGCGTTGAGTTGCCGGCCCAATGTCAGGCGCCCGAAATCGCCGGTCAAGCCGACATAAGCCGCCTGAGAAAACAGCGTACCCGTGGTTTTCACCGCCCCCGTGCCGCTATTGAATGCGCCCTCGAGCTTGAAGATCGCCTTGAGACCGTCGCCCAGATCCTCTTTGCCGGTGAAGCCGAACTGGTTACCGGCAATGATATTGTTGTTGAAGCCGACTACGCTACCGCCCTTGGCACCGTTCGTCCATCGGACGCCTCCACCGGTGTCACCGTACAGCGTGACGCTCGATTGCGCATGGGCTGCACCGGAAAGCACGCTCATCAGCGTCGCATACAAGACCTTCTTCATACGTCTCCTTGATTATTTTATATATGTTCATATGGATAACTAACAAAGCAGAAATCTGTCACGTATCCCGAGGTACGCGACGAGAAACATTCTTGCTGGTGCCGTCAGCCCCGCTCGACCAGGTTGAGCTCCCCCGCTACATGTGTCGTGCCGAGGGCGAGGCGGCGTTGCGAGCGTTGCGGGTCGAGGCAGAAAGCGCAGAGCACGCCGCATCCCAGCAACACCACGCCGCTCGCGACGCTCGCCTGTTCGAACCCGACCGCCGTCGACCGGCCGGCGCCTTCGATCAACAAGCCGGTCACGATTGGCGCGGCGAGTCCGGCGAGTGACGAAAAACCGTTGCTTAGCGCGAGAATGCCGCCACGCTGTGAATCGGGTGTCACTTCGCCGAGCATGGCTGGCCCAATCGAGTACGTCACGAGCGTCATGCCGCTGCCGAGCGTCAGCAAGACGAACCTGAGCATTGGCGGGAGACCCGGCCACGCCTGTGCGGCAAGCAGCGCACCCGCTACGACCAGCGTCACAGTCAGGAATCCGCCACGCCCAAGCCGCGACGGCACGCCGCGCGCCAGCAGCCGCTGGGACAACCAGGCCAGGCCCAGGCTAAGCGGCGCAGTAATCGCCACGAACAACGCGAACATTCGGCCCGCCATCTGGGGTGAGTAACCCATCCCCAGTTGCAGCCAGGTCGGCGTCCAGGTGAGCGTCATCGCGAGAATCCAGTTTGCAGCGAAATGCCCCGCGAAAACGCCCAGGACCGTTCGGTCCGTCAGCAGCAATCCATAAGGAACCCGCGCGGTATGGCCCGATCGCACCGGAGTCGACAGTTTCCCCTCGGCGCCGAACACCAGCCACGCGACGCACCAGAGGCTGCCAAGTGCGGACAGCACGAGAAAATTGACTCGCCAGCCCCAATGGGCGGTAATAGCCGGAATCGTCAGGCCGGCCACCAGCAGGCCGAGGGCGCTGCCTTGATGAAGTACCGCGACGGGCAGGTTGCGCTTTGAGTCGGGAAACCACTTGTAGAGCGCGTGCACGGCAACCGGCGACGCGGGCCCTTCGCCCGCGCCGAGCAGGACACGGCACGCGATCACGCTCCAGATCGAGCCGGCAACGAGCATCGGCAATTGCAGCGCGGTCCATGCGCCTGCCATCAGCAGCAACAGCCATTTTGTCGACGCGCGATTCGCCGCGAGGCCGCCGAGCACTGCCGAGATCGAGAACAGCCAGTTGAGGCTGCCGCCGATCAGCCCGAATTGCGTGGGCGACAGATGAAGCTCACGCATCATCGGTACGGATACGAGGCCAAGCACGACCTTGTCCAGAAAATTCACCAGCATCATCAAGGCCAGCATGATCGCAATGGACCACGCCCGCCAGGGCCGATACCGGTTTTGTTCGGTAGCCATTCGGTTTGCCTCCATGATTGTCGGAACGTCTTTGCGTCCCTGGTGTTGCGTTGCCTCAGCCGTCGTGCTGACCAAGCAGCGGGACGGTGTCGCTTGCGTCGGGCAGACCTGCGGAGAACTTCACGGGAAAGCGCACCGCCATGGATCCGTCGTGAGCGAACTCGCGGACTATGCCGCGTGTGCGCACGTGCGGATCGAGAAACAGCTCGTGTGCGTCAAGCAGCGGTGAAACCGGCAGATCGAAAGCCCTCAGCGTTTCGAGCCATTCGGCAAGCGTGCGCGCCGAGAACATGTGCGCGAGCAGCGCGTTGACCTCGCGCTTGAACTGTTGCCTGCCGAGGCGCGATGCGAACCGATCGTCCATCAACGCTGGGTAGTCGGCACCGAGTGCTTCGCGCAGGGTCAGCCAGAATTTGTTTTCCAGAATGCCGAGCGCGAGATGCCGCCCGTCCCGGGTTTCGAAAATGTCGTTCTCGGGCATGACCGTCGGCGAGGCCATGGGCTCCTCTGCATAGTCGCGCGACGTCCACGCGGCAGGCGCTGTCCACGCCATCACGCAGTCGTGGATCGACACGTCGAGATGCTGGCCACGGCCATCCTGGCGTGCGCTGAGAACCGCCACGGCCAGCGCGAGCGCGGCATGACTCGACGCGGCGTAGTCCGCGAGCCGAACCCGTGGACGCGCGACACGCTCGTTGACCTGAACCGGTATCGACCAGAAGCCGCCGAGCGCCAGATAGTTGAGATCGTGGCCGGGCAGCGCCGAGTACGGTCCGGTCTGTCCGAACCCGGAAATCGAGCACATGACGATGCGCGGGTTGACCTCGGCGAGCGTGGCGTAGTCGAGTCCGAGCCGCTGCATGACGCCCGGCCGGAAGCCTTCGACGACAGCATCCGCGTCCCGTATCAGATCGAGAAACGCCGCCTTGCCGGCGGCACTCTTCAGATCGAGCGCGACGGAGCGCTTGCCGCGATTGAGCTGCGCGAAAACCGCACCGCCAAGTTGCCGCGCCGGATCGCCCGTGCCCGGCGGTTCTACCTTGACGACGTCCGCGCCCAATTGCATCAGCATTGAAGTGGCGTGCGGCCCGGGCAACAATTGACTCAGATCGACAATCTTGACGCCGTTCAGGCATGACCAGTCCGGTTTCATCTGCATCGTTTCCTTGCGAAAGGTGCGGCGAGGTTCAGCGTACTGTGCTGACCTGTCATGCCGCGCTGCCGGCGGGGTCGAGAATCACGCGGGCGATCGTATTGCGCTGGATCTCGCTCGTGCCGGTGAAGACACGGAACATGCGCAGTTTGCGGAACGTCTGTTCGATCGGATGATGCCGCGTCACCCCGACGTTGCCGTGAATCTGCACGGCCTTGTCCGCGATTTCGAAGCAGCGTTCCGACACGAACAGCTTGCAGGCTGCCGCCTTCATGCGCAGATCGGCGCCTGCATCGGCGAGCGCGGCCGTCTGCGCAATCATGCTTTCGCATGCCCACAGCGCCGCGGCCATATCGGCGAGCATGTGCTGGATCGCCTGAAACCGTGCGATCGGGCCGCCGAACTGCCGCCGCGTGCGCGCGTAATCGAGCGACGCTTCATAGGCTGCGGTGGCGAGACCGAGCATCGTCGGACAGTGCAACAGCCGGTTGACGTTGATGCGCGACATGCCGAGCTTGAACCCGTTGCCCTCGCCGCCGAATACATTCGCGCGCGGCACGCGAACGTCGACGAAGCGGATGTCCGCATCGATGTGCTGCCCCGACATCGGCACGTATTGCTGTTCCACCGTCACGCCGGGCAGATCGAGATCGATGAGCACCGCGGTGATGGCGGGCGGCGTGGTCGTTGCATCAGTCACGCACATGACGATCGCGAAGTCGGCGAACGGTGCGCCGCTGATGTAATGCTTGACGCCATTGATCACCAGTTCGTCGCCGTCCACGACTGCCGTGGTGGAAATGCTCTGCGCGTCCGAACCGGAATGCGGTTCGGTCAGTGCAAAGCAGGTCGACTTCTCGCCGCGAATCACCGGCTCGAAATAGCGCGCGAGCTGGTCCGCGCTCGCGTACTTGAGCATGTTGCCGACACGCGGCGGACCGCCCAGGTCGCCAAGCACATGCGGCGCGAGCGCGGAACCGGATGCGGCAAGGTCCGCCTTGAGCGCGCACTGCTCGAGAATCGAGAGACCCTTGCCGCCCAGTGCGACGGGCAGGCATGCCGCGTAGAAACCCAGTGCGGCGGAGCGGCGCCAAACACGGCGCAGCGTCTCGCGTGGCCAGACGTCCTCGCTGCCGAGACCGAGCTCCTGCTCCATCGGCCGCAATTCTTCCGCGACGAAGCGGCGAATGCCCTCGCGGGTTTCGACGAACGCCGCACTATTCAGGTAATCGAACATAAGCTTCCTCTTCAATTGACTCGACGCGAGACGCCCTGCCAGTACTGCTCGCGAACCAGCTTGCGGGCGATCTTTCCGCTCGCGTTCTTGGGCAGATCGGCAACGAAGTTCACGCTCCGGGGGAGCTTGTAATCAGCGAGACGCGCGCGGCAATGGGCGATGATCTCGTCCGCAATCGTGTTGCGTCCGCTCTTCAGCACGACCACCGCTTTGACGCTTTCCCCCCACTTCTCATCGGGAACGCCAATCACGCACGCTTCCATGACGTCGGGATGCTGATAGAGCGAGGCCTCGACCTCGGTCGGATAAACGTTGAAGCCGCCGGAAATGATCATGTCTTTCTGACGATCGACGAGGTAGATGTAGCCTTCGTCGTCGACGCGCGCCAGATCGCCGGTCCGCAGCCAACCGTCGACGAGCACTTCGCGCGTGAGTTCCGGCGCACCCCAGTAGCCTTGAAACACATCTGCGCCACGAATGACGATTTCGCCCATCGCATCGCCGGTGACCTCGCGGCCGTGTTCGTCAACCACGAGAACTTCAGTCTCGCCCGTGGGGCGGCCGCACGACGCGAGCCGCTCGGGGCGATGGAGAATCGCGTCGGCATGGTCGGCGATGGAAAGACGCGTGACGCCCGAGGTCGACTCGCTCGCGCCGTAACCTTGCGACAGCACCGGACCGATACGGGTCCACGCTTCCTGGATACGCGCCGGTGCCATGGGCGCCGCACCGTAGCCGAGCATCTTCAGACTCGTCAGATCGGCCGTGTCCAGCGCGGGATCGTTGAGAAGCATATTGATCATCGCGGGCACCATGAACACGTGCGTGATCCGCAGCCGCTCGATTTCCCGCAAAAAGTGCGCGGGCTCGAACGTGTCGAACAAGACGAGCGTGGCGCCTGCATACAGGTACGGCTGCATCAACATGCCGGACGCGTGGGTGACCGGACCGATCAGCGCGAGACGGTCGCCGGGTTTCGCAGGACAGTCCATGCCCAGCAGGATCTTGCGCAGCGACGCGAGGCGGTTGCCGTAGGTTTGCATGGCCGCCTTGATCTTGCCGGTCGAGCCGGAGGAGAAGTGCAGCACGGCGAGATCGCCGGACGACAACGCGATTTCGGGCAAATGCGGGCTGGCACGCGCGATCAATGTTTCGTAGTCGATGTATCCATTCGCGGGAGCGCCGAGAGAAATAAACGACTCGACCGAACCGAACCCGGGCGACGCACGATCGTAAGCCGTGAATCCCTCGCCGGCGATCATGACGCGCGGCGCGCAATTCTCAACGACGTCAGCCGCTTCGTGCGCCGTGAAGCGCGGATTCAGCGCGGCCTTGACGAGCCCCGCCTTGTATAGCGCGCATTCAATTTCCACCAGCTCCGTGCAGTTGCGGGCCTGAACCGCAACCCGGTTGCCTTTCGCGAGCCCCAAGCCGAGTAGTGCATTCGCCAGCAAGGTCGAACGCTCGTCGAGCTGACGGTACGTCAACTCGCGGTTGCGATGAATGACCGCAACGTTGTCGCCCCAATAACGCGCGGCGCGGTGCAGAAAGTAAGCAAAGCCCAATCGGTGTCTCCTTTATCAATGCTGGCGTTAGTCTGTAAGATGCATGCCATCACCACAATGCGGCATTGGCTATAAAGCCATAGCCAACAGGAATGCCCATGGAGACCCGGGATCTGGATTACCTGCTTGCGGTAGAGGAGCACGGCGGCATCGGCAAGGCCGCGGAGGCGCTGGGCATGAGCCAGCCGGCGCTCACGAAAGCCATTCAGCGTGTCGAGGCGCAGACCGGCCTCGCGTTGTTCCAGCGCACGGTGAATGGGGTCACGCCCACTCAGGCGGGTGCGCTATTTCTCGCTCGCGCGCGACGGATTGCACTGGAATACGAGGACGCGCTGAAGGAAATGCACGCGATCCGCAGCGGCGAACAAGGCGTGCTGAGTCTTGGCTATTCGCCGACGGTGCCCGCGGCGCTCGTTCTGGGCGCATGCCGCCAGTTGCTGAAGGAACGGCCTGCTGCACGCCTGCGACTGCGGCGCCGGCTTGCACGCGACCTTGTCGACTTACTCGTTGCGGGTGAACTCGACCTGATCGTTGCTCCCGAGCCGAAACCAGATGCAAACGGACTGTCGTTCGTCGAACTCTTTCGCGATAGCCTGTCCGTGCTGGCCGATGACTCGCATCCGCTGCACCTCAAGCGCAATTTGCGGCTGGCCGATCTGGTTGATCAGGAATGGCTGCTACCGGGGCCGACCATACCCGTTCGTCAGCAAGTGGACGCGGCCTTCGCGAGACAAGGTCTCGACCTGCCAAAGCTACGCGTTGAAACCGACTTCGGCAGCACCTCGCTACTGCATCTGCTGCGCGGCAGCGCGATGCTCTGCGTAGCGGGCACTGAATCGTTTGACGCGCTAGAAGGATTGCGTGCGCTCAATGTCGACACCAACGAACTCGACTTGCGCCGGCACATTGGCGTGGTGTTTCGAAAGGAGGCTTACCTGTCGCCGCTCGCACAGCGCGCGATGGCGCTGCTGCAGGAATGGACGAGCTGAAGGATGCGTGAAGCACCGGCCTCAATGCCCGTTGCAGAAAATGGCTGTGAGAATAAGCGGAATCACTTCGTGAACGTCAGCATCGCTGCCTGCCCGTCGTACGCTCGCCTCAACCGACCCGGCGGAGCCGGTCACCACTACGCCGTACGTCGGGGGCGTAACCGCCTGGCCGCTGCCTTGTTTGAACATGGGATCGTTTTGCTCATACCCGAAGACGGCATAGACATGAAAGCCGAATGCCGTCAGGTTACTGCCGCGCGAGGGTCGAAATGCGTTAACCGAATTCGCTTCAATGCGCATTGGCTTCGGATCGATCGACTGCTCGTCCAGAAGCGGAGCAATGAAATCATGCGGGCTCGACTGGCAGTCCAGTTGTGCATCGAGCGCATAGGCATTGCATGCGGCCGAAGAGAGTCCTACGCCCAGCGACGCAACGGCGGTCAGCATGCGGAGAACGGACGGTTTCATCGTAGTAGCGCGATCGTTCTGCTGGATTGCTAGAAAAGCTCGAGGACATGCGGCAGCAGAGCGTTGAGACCCCATAATCGTCCGGCTGACCCGGCAAGTCTGTACGGTGACGCTCAGAACGGTGAAAGCCGGCGAACGGCACGCGAACGAGGGCTGTCGCGCCGATTAGAATCGCTCGATCAAGCCAAGCTGCACGCCCTTGACCGGCGCCCCGGGGTATGCGACCGGCAGCCCGGTCACGTTGACGCCGCGCAGGGTAAATGCTGCATCGTCGTGATTCGACAGATAAGCCGCGCTGAAATAGAACAGCACGGTGCGCGAAAGATCATATTCGAAGGCCGCACTGAACTGGTCGGCACTCGCCCCCGCCCCGGTAAAATCACGCACGTGCGCATAGCCGACAGAGGCCCTGGCGTGCGAAGAAAGGCTGTATTGAGCCGAAAGGGAGCCGCCCGCGCCGTGATACAGGGGCGTGCCGCCATCGCCGTTGAAGAAGGCAAGCCATACACGGATTTTTTCAGTCCCGTACGTTGCTCCGCCGAGATTCGCGCGCAGTGCGCCGCCACCATGGGTCTGCTGACGGCCATAGAGAAACTTCAGCGTGTCGATCTGATATTGGGCAGTAACGTAGTATCCGTCGATGCCGTTACCGTCGTTTTCCGACTGATCGCGCGTAGCGAACATGACCGTGCCGTTGAATCCGGCGACCAGCGGCGAAAGATACGTGATGGCGTTATTCGCGTACGGCGTGATCTTCGACAGGTTGTTGAGTCCTGAGGCGATCGTGCCTGCGCCAAACGCATCGAGGTTGCCTTTGAACGGTATGTAGAGCGGCGAGTATTGCCGGCCCACCCTTACCTCTCCCCACGTGCTACGCGTCCCTATCCATGCCTGACGATTGAAGAGGACCCCGGGTGTCTGGAATGTGCCGTCGTTGCTGCCAAAGCCGTTTTCCAGCACGAACACCACGGCGGTGTCGGCGGTGATGGGCTCACTGCCGCTCAGCCCGACCCGCGAGCCTCGATAGGCACCGGAATCAAGACGCGCGGTCCATCCGGAGCTGGGATTGGTTACTTCGATGCTGGTGTCCAACAGGCCGTACAGCGTGACGACGCCCGTCTCCTCGGCTGCGCCGACACGCATGCACGTCAGCAATCCGGCGCCACCGATGCTCGCGCACATGACCACACGATGAACCCACCAGGCACCGCGCGTCACCGGCTTGCGCTCGCGTGACGGTTGTTCCCGGCCCAAGGCGGCGGTACCGCAAAGATGGGTTCGACCATAAGCTTCCTGGAAAATGGCGTTGCGAAAGAGAGCGTCGTCGTGAGGCAAGCTTACTATGATGCGCGGGCCGCTTCACTTTCTGACTGGGAGCGAAGGGCCGCACGCATCGACACACACCGGCGTCAGGAAAGGTGATGCACTTCCTGGAGGCCGTAAACCGGCGTCGCAATGCCCTCCATGCGTGCCTTCAATTGCAGAGATAAATACTGCGAGTAGTGGCGCGACTGATGCAGATTACCGCCATGGAACCACAAGGCAGGCTGCTGCGTCGGCTTCCACATGTTGCGCTGCTCGCCTTCCCATGGCCCCGGGTCTTTCGTCGTATTCGAACCCAGCCCCCACACCTTGCCCACTTTATCCGCCACTTCACGTGAGATGAGATCGGCGGCCCAGCCGTTCATCGATCCGTAGCCGGTTGCATAGACGACGAGATCCGCCTCCAGCTCAGTGCCATCGCTCAGCAGGACAGAGTGCTCTTTCAGTTCGACCACATCCACGCCGCTCTTCAGCTTGATCTTGCCGTCCGCTACCAGGTCGGCGGCGCCCACATCGATGTAATAACCCGACCCACGGCGAAGATATTTCATGAAGAGTCCCGAGTCGTCATCTCCGAAGTCGAGCATGAAACCTCGCTTTTCCAGACGGTCGTAGAACTCCGCGTCGCGCTCCCTGATCGCATCGAATACGGGCTTTTGAAACGTGTGCAGGATCTTGTACGGGATCGACGCAAACGTCAGGTCGGCTTTTGATGTCGTCATGCCTGACGCAACCGCGCGCTCGGAATAGAGGTCACCCAGAGCAAGCTCCATCAGCGAATCCGATTTGACGATATGCGTAGACGAACGCTGAACCATCGTGACGTCGACGCCGGCCTCCCACAACGCTCCGCAAATGTCGTGCGACGAATTGTTCGCACCGATCACCACCACTTTCTTGCCCTTGTACGCATCGGGTCCCGGATGTTTCGATGAATGATGCTGCTCGCCCTTGAACACATCCATGCCTTTGAACGAGGGGATATTCGGCTTACCCGACATGCCCGTAGCCAACACTAGCTGCTTTGGCCGCAGCGTCAGCGTCTCGCCGTCGTGCTCAACCTCGACCACCCATTCAGCCGCCGTTTCGTCGTATCGCGCGGACTTGCAAACAGTCGACCCCCAATAGTTCAACTCCATAACCTTGGTGTACATCTCAAGCCAGTCGCCAATCTTGTCCTTGGGCGTGAAAACCGGCCAGTTGTCCGGGAACGGCAAATAAGGCATATGGTCATACCAAACCGGATCATGCAGACACAGTGACTTATAGCGGTTACGCCACTGGTCGCCGGGACGTGGATTCTTATCGACGATAATCGTCGGCACACCCAACTGGCGCAGACGCGCGCCCAGCGCAATCCCGCCCTGCCCTCCGCCTACGATCAAACAGTAGGGTTGCTCCGCGCGACCCAGCGCCTGCGCTTCGGCTTCACGACGTTCCTTCCAGCTGGTGCGATCCATACGTGCGCCATGTTCCGCGCCCATCGGGCGACGGTTGCCTTTGGGTTCTTCATGGCCTTTCAGTTCACCCATGGTGGTCAGCAAGGTCCAGATCAGACCATCCTTCACGCGGATAAAGCCGCTGCCGCGGGCGACTTCCGTTTCAAAGGTGATCCACGCCTGGGCTAAGCCGTCGGCTTCGGTCGGCACTTCATTTTCAGCGACCCTCAGCCGGGTCGGTTTAATGGCGTCGAGTTGTGCGTCGAGCATGGCGCCGATCTGATCCCGGCCCTCCATGGTTTTGATATTCCAGGTGAAAGCCACCAGATCGCGCCAATAGCACTCGGGTTGAAACAACGCGACGGCCGCAGCAGTATCACCGCGTTTCAGCGCCGACTCCAGGGATTCCAGAACATGGGTAATAGTCTGGCTTGCATTATTTTCAGGCATGGTTGCTCCTCCATTCGATGCGGATTAGTGAAACGTCGAAGTAATGCGCGGGTTCTTTGCCCGCTCGGTAACCTTGGACCGCTAGCGCCGGTGAGGCGGGACAATGCCGAACTTCGCGATCCGTCTGTAAAGCGTCGCGCGCGAGATGCCCAGGGTTTGGGCTGTCTCGTCCGGGCGCCATTTCGCATCCGTCAAGGCGGCGACGATGCGGTCGCGCTCAATGGCGTCGATATCGGTGAGTGTGGGTTGCGCCTCGCGGGCGGGATCCCGCCGCTTCGGCGCAGGTTGCCGTTGCGAGCGAATGACGGGCGGACGAACACGTGCATAAAGAGGCGAGCCGTTGCCCACCAGTTTCATCGAGACCATGTCGCGACCGGGCCTGGCATCCAGAAGACGTTCGGCGCGAACATCGAATAGCTCGGAGACAGGTCGCGGCAGCCGGTCAAGGCCTGGCACGCACTCTTTGGCCCGGCGATTTGCCGCGACCGCATTTCCGCGAGCATCGAAGGCGATCAGAATTTCCGGCTGGGCTTCCACGTAGTGGCGATTCCGGTGCGCCAGCAAAACCCAGCAATGCGTGGTCGCGTTGAGAAAGAAACTGTCCTCGATCAATACCGCGCTATGACGCACGATGTGGTTGATCAGCCGCTGGCTTTCGCGTTCATCAGGCGAGCGAATCGCTGATGCATCCAGCACGCCGATCAGTTCGCCTTCCAGTCCGAAGATCGGCGAAGCGCTGCAGGTCAACGTGGTAAACGCGGCGCGAAAATGATCTGTCTTGTGAACCGTAATCGGTTGTGAATCGAGCAGCACGGCCGCAACGCCGCAGGTTCCCTCTTCCCGCTCGGACCAGCACGAGCCCGAATAAAGTCCCGCTCGTTTGAAGTCGTGGCGCCGATCCCGGTCAACGCGATAATCGATCGTCACGCCCTGCGCGTCAGTGAGCATCACGCAGTAGTCTGCTTCGCGCACCGTCTCATGCAGACGCGAAAGACACTCTCCTGACGCCCGTAAAACCGATTCTTCCCGTTGTTGTATGTCACGTAGTTCCGGCGCGGTCAGAATACGCGGCCCGTCTGTCAGGCCAGGATCGAGATGATATTGCTCAAGCGAGCGCCAATACGACGAGGCCAGCCGCGAAGCATCGCCGCCGCGATCAGGCGTTCGGCCTTCGATCAACCTGCGGATCCGGTCGATGTGTCTCACTTGCGGAACATAGGGCATGAATGTCTCCGGTCGGCTCGGCGCCTATCGCTGAGTAGCGCGCTTAGGATGACTTTTAGCATGCGGGTTGCGGAAGATCACCCCGCAGTGCAGCATCGGACCGGATGAGACTTTTGTCTCAGCTTTTTTGTTGTGAGGACGGAGTGCGGCCTGATTTCTGACGTAAGGAAAACGTGGACGCGTTAGGCCCACTGCTAGAATACTTGCCTTTTTCTCTGGAGACGCACATGTCCTGGTTCATCTATGAAGTGCCCGAATACAACGAAGACGGGGCGCGCATCGAACCCTTCAGCGACCTGCGCAGCCGCGTCCAGAAAGTCAGTGGGCCGGCAATGGCCGACGAGCTGGAAAGCGTCCGCGAGAACGCCGCCACGACAGCGGATACCCCGGCGCACCCGCTACGCACCGCAGACAATCCTCACGTATTCCCGATCCCGTATGCCGACTCCATGATTCTGGTCGGGTTCATCTTCGAATTGAAACGGGAGTCCCGGCATCTGGTGGTGTCACCCGTGGAAATGCCCTGGCTGAAAGACGCGTAAAAACGAGCTAACAGGTTCAGGGTTAGAACATACGCCAACCGTTTCCCTGGCGCGCGAAGTCCAGCAGCTAACGCGCCAGGCCGTCGAGCCGGCCAGTGATCAGGTACGTTTCGCCAGATAGGCATCGACCAACTCGACCAGTCGTTCTCGCCCGAAGCTCGCGTCGTGTCCAGCGTGGACCACTTGCACGGGCAATTCGCGCAAGCGTTTCATGGTGCGCACATAGGTCGGAATGTCCGCGCCACCGATCTCATCCAGCAGCGGGCCGTCGTAGATCGCATCGCCCGAGAACAGCGTGCCGGATGCCGCTTCCCATAGGCCAATGCTGCCCGGTGAGTGCCCGGGCAGATGCAGAACTTCAAAATGACGGTTGCCGAGATCGACGATGTTCCCTTCATTGACGATCTCCGTGACCGTTGCGGCCCGCACGCGATAGTCAGACATCGAGTAATCAGCGCTGGGAAGGGCCGTAATCAGATCGCCGTCGAACGGATAACCTGCTTCGCGATACCGGCGAATGGCGTCGTCGCCCAATACCGACGCCAGGAGGGTGCCTCGCTCGCGCGGCGAGCGCAGGTTGTCTGCCTCCAATTCGTGAACCAGCGTGTGTTCGAACTCATGATGTCCGCCGATATGGTCCGAGTGCGTATGCGTCGCCACTGCGGTGACGTCCTTCTGCAGCAGGTGTTTCGCTGCATCCTGCAGACTGACAATGCCCATTCCTGTGTCGATCATCAGATCGCGTTCGCGGCCACGCACATGCCAGATATTGCAGCGCATCAGCGGTACGACGTGGGGTTCCCACAATAGCGTGATGTCGTCGCTAATGCGTTTGAGTTCGTACCATCGGTCGGCAATCGGTAATCGGGTCATGCGAGGTCGCTCCACGAGTAAGAGTCGTTACTCTGACACACTCCGCACCGCACTTCGAGGGCCTTGAGGCCGGCATCTCGTCGCCAACGAATCAGGCATAGCGCGCAAGAAACATATCGGCAGCCGATTCCGCAACTTGCCGTTGTTCAGCCGCGCTGAGGGTTGGCTGGCCCATCGTCACCTGCGGCCAGAAAGCGAACGCTTTTACCAGGCCCTGCAACTGCTGCGAGGCGAACATCGGGTCCGACGTCTTGAGGCGGCCATCGGCAGCAGCTGCGCGAATCCACACCGTCAAGTCTTCCTCCCGCTCACCCATGCGGGTCACCATCTCTCTCGCGCGCTCCGGTGAATGAATGCCCGCCGCGATCGCAACGCGCGCAAGGGCCAGAAACGCCTCGTCATTCAAGAGGCCCAGCTTTTTCAACAGAAGCTGGAGCAACTGCGCACGCAACGGATGCACGGCGGAATAAGCCGGCGCCTCTCCGGTGTCACTCGACTCCCACAACTGCCGCAGGATCGCTGCGAACAGCGCTTCCTTGCTGGGAAAATGGTTGTAGACCGTACGTTTCGAGACGCTCGCGCGCGCCGCGATGCGGTCCATGCTGGTCGCGTCAAAGCCGGCCGCGAGAAATTCTTCGATAGCCGCCCCGATTACGGCAGCGCGCTTGCGGTCGGTCAGGCGGAGAGGGGTGTCACTGGTGTTCATCGTAAAATTTTACACCGGGCAGTTTACTTTTCTCAAAAATAAACTACACTCAACAGTCTACTTTCCGTATCGAGGCGGTTTGCATGACATCGTTCACCGGTTCTATTCGCCGCGCCTTGGGCCTGACGGCTGCGCGACGCGGGCGTGAATTGTTCGACGCGTCGGCTCAGCACGACGGCGAGCGCTTTCGGAACGTCAAACCGCGTCCTGTTGAAGGAATCGGCAAGAGCTTGAGCATCGTGTGGAATGTGTTGTTCAACAAACCGGACGGCACGGTGCCGGCGGGCACCCTACCCGTCGACGCCCTGTCGCGTGAACAACTCAACGCCGCGCCTGACCGGAGCCTCTATCGCCTCGGGCATTCGACCATGCTGCTCAAGCTGCGAGGTCAGTTCTGGCTGACCGACCCGGTCTTCGCTGAACGTGCATCGCCGTTCCGGCGGTTCGGTCCGAAGCGCTTTCATGCACCGCCCATGGCGCTCGAAGACTTGCCGCCGCTCTCCGGCGTGATTCTGTCGCACGACCATTACGACCATCTGGACCGCGAGACCGTGCTTGCCCTCGCAGCTAAGACGGCCGTATTTCTGACGCCGCTGGGTGTCGGCGACCGCCTGATCGAGTGGGGTATCGAGGCGTCGAAGGTACGCCAGTTCGACTGGTGGCAGAGCGTTGAGATCGACGGTCTGGCGTTCACGGCCACACCGGCGCAGCATTTCTCCGGCCGCAGTCTCTTTGACGGCAACAGCACCTTGTGGGCCTCGTGGGTGATTGTCGATGACGCCCTGCGCGTGTTCTTCAGCGGTGACACGGGCTACTTCGACGGCTTCAAGGCCATTGGCGAGCGGCTGGGTCCATTCGACGTGACGCTGCTCGAAACGGGCGCCTACGATGCCCAATGGCCGTACGTCCACATGCAGCCCGACGAGACCATACAGGCACACGTCGATTTGCGCGGGCGCTGGCTGGTGCCGGTTCACAACGGCACGTTCGATCTGGCGATGCATCGCTGGCAAGAACCGTACGAGCGCGTGGTCAGTCTCACCGCCGCGCGCGGCATTCCGCTCGCGACGCCCCGTATGGGTGAGCGCTTGGATTTGGGCGCGCCGCACCGCGGCGGAAAGTGGTGGCGCGAGGTTGCCGAGGTTGTGAAAGAGCCCGCGACGTCGCGGCGCTGGTTCTCCTGCCGCCAGAGTCGCCAAGCGAGTTCGTGACGCCAGCTATTGGCGCTCGCGGATAGAGCGAGCTACGGCGCCTTCTAGCGCCTCTATCGCGATCTGCACCCCGCACACACGGTGGATCCTTGCACTCGCGATGAAACCGGAGTGCCGGTCAGTCACGTCATCTTTTCACGTCGCAGACAATATTTCTGATCGTGAAACGTCTACAGACGTATGGAACCGCCGCGCACCCCGAACCCGATGATCGAACGAGATAAAGACATCACCGCAACCGTGTTGCGTGAGCGTACGAAGCTCGGCAATTTCATTCGGCGTCGCGTACACGACCAGGGTGAAGCTGAAGACATCTTGCAGGATGTATTTCACGAGTTCGTGCAAGCGTACCGGCTCCCGGCACCGATTGAACAGGTAAGCGCGTGGCTGTTTCGCGTGGCGCGCAACCGCATCATCGACCGCTTTCGCAAGCGCCGGGAGCAACCGCTGACCGACACGGTCGACGACCCCGACGACGCAGACTATCGACTGGATCTCGCACTGCCGGCAACCGACGCCGGCCCGGAAGCCGTCTATGCAAGGTCAGTGCTGCTGGAAGCCCTGCAAGACGCGCTCAACGAATTACCAACGGATCAGCGCGACGTCTTCGTCGCTCACGAACTCGAAGGGCGCAGCTTCAAGGAGCTGGCATCCGGGAGCGGTGTCGGCGTGAACACGCTATTGGCACGCAAGCGATACGCGGTACTGCATCTGCGGGCTCGCTTGCAAGCCGTGTATGACGATCTGGATATCTAAAGGAGCAGATAAATGAGTTTCAAACTGAGATGCTTTGGCAAAGCACTGTTGGTGCTGGTGGGTATTGCCGTGCTGGGATGGATGGTGATGGCGCTATGGAATTGGGTTATCCCGGCGCTATTCATTGGCGGCCGCTCGATCGATTATCCGCATGCAATGGGCCTGTTGATCCTGAGCCGAATTCTCTTTGGCGGATTTCGAGGGCATGGCGGTTGCCACGGACGCCGGCATTGGCGTCGGTGGGAACGGATGACGCCGGAGGAACGCGAAAACTTTCAGAAGAACCTATCGTCCGGTGATGGCAAGCGCAACGAGGATCGAACATGAGCCACACTCCGACCTCCGCCTGCAAGCAGCCCGCAGGCGTGATCGCTCCCGTAGTCAATTTGAAGCGGTGCGAAGGCAAGGGCGATTGTGCAGTAGTCTGCCCCGAGGACGTTTTCGAAATCCGCCGGATCGACACGGCTGACTACCAGCAGTTGGGAGCGCTGCACAAATTCAAGCTGCGTGTACACGGCATGAAAGTCGCGTACACGCCAAACGCCGATGCGTGCCGGGCATGTGGCTTGTGCGTGACTGCATGCCCCGAACGTGCCATTACGTTGGCCAGGATCGGGACGCAATAAAGCAGCGTATTGCTTCGCATCGATCGCGCAGACGCAGAGGCGGGACCACGAGCGCTGTGGTCTCAACTCGGTGAGTCCATTGCCGATTGCTGGTAATTCTGAATCCCGACCTTATCGATCAAAGCCAGATTCGTTTCGAGCCAGTCGATATGGTCTTCCGTATCGTCGAGAATATGGGTCAGGATTTCGCGCGAGACAAAGTCGCGAACCGTCTCGCAGTATGCAATTGCTTCCTTACAAGTAGTCTGCGACATCTGCTCGAGCTTAAGGTCGCACTCCAGAACCTCTTTCGTTTCCTCGCCAATCAGCAATTTATGCAGGTCCTGCAGGTTGGGTAAGCCGTCCAGCATGAAGATGCGCTCGATCAACAGGTCCGCATGCTTCATCTCGCCGATTGATTCGTCATACTCGTGCTTCTCAAGGCTCTTCAGGCCCCAATGCCCGTACATTCTGGCATGCAAAAAATACTGATTGATTGCGCTCAGCTCGTTCTTCAACTGGGCGTTCAGATATTCGAGGACCTTGGGGTCTCCTTGCATATAGCCTCCTTGAATGGTGACGCGCCGCGTTAAAGTACAGGGCGTTGCTCAGGCGTCCTGCTCCGTCTGATGCGACCTACAGCTCAACCGCCGACGCGCGAATGTCCGGTGCCACCAGTCCAGCATAGTGTATTGCTCATGCGACGTGAAAAATGAGAACCAGAATCGTTACTGGGAGATTTCCGTTGTTGATATTTGCCAGAAAACACTGGGAAGACCCCGGGCTGCTCAGCAACCGCGATTCGGGCAAGCTCCTTGCGAGCCGGAATGATCACGTTTTCGCCACCGTCGTCCACGGACTAACGTTGCGTGTCATACAGCCGGTCTGGAACAAAAAACGCGGTGACGCCGCTTAGAAAAAACACGCCACCCACCGCAAGAAATCCGATTCCGATAGAAAACTGGGTGGCAATGTAGCCAATAACGATGGGGGCCGCGCCCGAGCAAAAGCGACCGAGGTTATAGGAGCCGCCCACGGCTGTCCCGCGGATAGCGGTAGCGAAGCTTTCGGACATGAAGGTGCCGATCGTTCCCAGCGGCACACCATACAAAAACCCGAAAACAAGCATAAGGTACGCAATGTTCTCGCGCGTATGCCAGAAAACGATCACCGGCAGAAAGAGCGCGGCGCCTACGCAGCCAAGAACATAAACACCGCGCCGACTCCAGCGGTCACCGAGCCATCCCGCAAAAATCTTGCCAATGAAGGCGACCACGAAAGTGCCGATCATGTACCCGGCCATTGCGCCGAATTTGATGTGCAGTTCCTTTTCCAGGTAAGTCGGCAACCAGTTGTTCAGACCGTAAAATCCGGAAAGTGCGAATAGTGAGGCTAAGGTCCACAGGATGAATAAGGTTCGTGACTGCCGGTTACTGAAAATCAGATAGTAGCGGCTGGTGCGATGCCCACGTTCGCCCTTGCGGTCGGCCGCGCGGCTCGCCTGCCATGCTGCCGGCTCGGGCACGGCAAATTTTATTGCCAGCGCCAGCAGCACAGGAAGGGCCGACACGTAATAGAGCGTACGCCAGCCGTAGTGCGGCAAAATCCAGTTGCTCAGCGAGATGACAACGATGTAGCCCGCGGAAATGCCGGTCTGCAAGACGCCAAGAATCAGTGAACGCCGCTCCGTGGGTACGTATTCGGCAACCAGCGTGGTGACCAGCACCATGCAACCAATGCCCAACGAACTGATAAACCGCACGACCGCAAATTCGAGAAAACTGTGCGTAAGTCCCAGCAGTCCTGCCCCGAGCGAAAAAAGCGCCAATGCCCAGGCCACGACCCGAACCCGCCCCACGCGATCACTGGCCCAGCCGCCCAGAATGCCGCCAATCGCCATGCCAACCTGGGTCAGGCTGCCCAGTGCCCCCGCTTCGACATTGCTTAATCCAAATTCGTCCTTGATTCGCGTAAGCGTCAGGCCATACATCATGACGTCTGCGCCATCGGCCAGTAAGGCAAGGTAGCCCAGGATGAAGACAAGCACCCAGGTGCGTTGCGATTCAGAATATCTGTTCAAGGTTGTGCTGGTATGCATTTGATCGTAGTGACGTCAGAGACGCGTGACGCTATCGGTGTGCATCACGTTGCACTTGATTAGCGCAGGTGCAAGGAAGGAACCGATCAGCATGCCCATTTCTTCATGCCTGCCCGTGTACCACCCTTCCTTGTGTGTCATGTTCATCGTGCCGATACATACTCCGTCGTAGGCGACCGGAATGTTCAATATCGACCCGAGGCCCATGCCAGTCATCACCGCGTGGTCGTCAAACGCCTCCCGGATGCCTTGCGTCGTTTCTGCACGAAATGGCTTGAGATCCTGCAATACCTGGTTTGCCCACGCGGTGCCATGTTTTCGCTTACGGCCTCCAACCGGATACACGTCCGGCATGTTTGTATAAACGCGCTCGACCTCCTCGCGTTGCGCGTCGTAGGACATGATCGTGAAAAGGCCGAGGCCTATCGCGTTCGCGGCCAACGCGTGAACTGCACGGAAAATCTCCGCGGGTTGGTTTCTCAGCCGCATGACTATTGCTAGTCGTTCGAGGTCTGAAATATCCAGCGTTTGCAGGACTGGCGAGATTGGATCGATCGGATTGCCTGGCATTGTCTGTCCGCAAAGGTTGGGAAATCGCGCACGCTCAGCCGCGCATTTCGGTCGAACTGAGCGAGCCCTGCAAATCATGAGGCTGGCTGGCGCCGCCCTCCTCGATATCTTCGAGCGACCGGTTGCGGGTCTCGATACCCAGGAAGAACACCACACAGGCTCCCACCAGCAAGACCGCGGTGGTCATGGCGAACACGCCCAGGAATCCGAGCACCGGATAGACAAGGCCAACCAGAATAGGCGCGCTCACGGAACCAATCCGGCCGAAAGACGAGGACGATCCAGTACCGGTTGCTCGCACAGCGGTCGGAAAAACTTCAGGGGTGTACGCATACACGCCTGCGAACGCACCATTCATGAAGAACGATAGACCAATGCCCGCAGCCATGATCTGTAACCCGGTGTGGGAAAACGCCAGCGCGATCGCAGCAATCCCGCCCAACAGCATGTAAGACGCCACTACGCCCTTTCGGCCGAGCCGTTCATTGAGCCATGCCGCCGAGAAATAGCCAGGAACCTGCGCCCCGTAAATCGCGATCGAATAACCGAAGCTTTTCGTCATCGTGAGCCCTTCCTTGAGAAGCAGGCTCGGGATCCAGGAGAAAAACGAGTAATACGCGAACGCAACCGAGAACCACATCAGCCAGCTCACCGCGGTCGTACGCGCCAGTCGCGGCGACCACAGCGTCAGCACATTCTGTAACGCGTTGCCCTTTGCAGGCGTCGATGCAGGCAAGGTGCCAAGGGAGGGAATGGGTGCCAGACGGATGCCTTTGCCAGCAAACCATGACTCGATTGCACTCACGATACTGTCCGCCTCAGCGGCCCGCCCCTGGCTTTCAAGCCAGCGTGGTGATTCGGGCAAAGTTCTTCGCCACCAGAGGAGCATGACGACAGGCAACGAAGTCGCCACCGCCAGATATCGCCAGCCATCGGCAAAGTTACGCACAATGGTGAAGCCGAGAATGGATGAACCCAGATAGCCGAACGACATGAAACCGACCAGCGCACCGCAAAAGATGCCCCGGTACCGGCGTGGCACGAACTCGGCGAGAAACGGTGCGATCACCACGGTCTCCGCACCGGATCCAAAGCCTGCGACGATGCGTAACGCGAAAAAGGTGTGCCAGTCAGTAGCGCTCGCGCTCGCGAGCGACGCACAGCAATAAATCGCCAGCGCGCTCATCATGATGCGACGACGCCCGATCACATCGGCAAGCACACCCGACAGAAACGCTCCAAAGAAATATCCGATATAGGTGCTGCTCGCGACGAGCCCTGTCTCGGCACTCGTCAGATGCCATAGCTTGCTCACGACGGGCAGCAGGAATGCAAGCGATGACGAATCGAGCCCGTCGAACATATAACCCAGCCCACCGATCAGCAGGAGCTTGCGATGAAAGCCTGATAACGGCAGTCTCTCGAGACGGGCGGCAATAGCAGACACGGCATATTCTCCCTGACGGAAATGGATACGATTTCTGGGCCGCGAAACTTATCGCCCGATTGCGTATGCCTGCATTTGACGAGGTGTTGCCGCGCCACGCATCAGACCATTTCTGATCCCGACTGCGCAGACGCGGCCCAGCGACCAGGGCTCCGCCACGGTCAGGTCATGTCCTCGCGCACGCAATCCGGCAAGCGTCTGTTCCGGAAAATTGGACTCTGCGGACATCTTGCCCAATTGCATCGACCGCGGATAAAACGAGCCGGGGAAATGCGCCGTCTGGAACGAGGGGGAATCCACGGCAGCCTGGAAGTTCATGCCGGCGTGCACGTGCCTGAGAAATAGCTGAATCGACCACTGATCCTGCTGGTCGCCACCCGGCGTGCCAAATGCCGCGTAGGGTTTGCCCTCGCGAGTAACAAGCGTGGGCGAGAGCGTTGTGCGGGGGCGACGCCCCGGGCCGAGCGAGGACGGCAGCCCCTCCTCCATCCAGAACATCTGTGCGCGCGTAGTCACGTTAAAGCCGAGACCGGGCACGGCCGGCGAGGCCTGCAGCCAACCACCCGATGGTGTTGCGGAGACCATGTTGCCCCAGCGATCGACCACGTCGAGATGAACCGTATCGCCGCGCAGTTCAGGCAGAGGAGCAAACGTCGGTTCGCCCTGGCCGAAGCCGCCCGACTGTTGCCTTCCCGCATTGGCCATAATCAGCGCGGCACGCTGTTCGCTGTCGCCCAGCATGCCGGGCCGGAATTCGAACGACGCATGGCCGGGATCGATCAGCCGGCGGCGTTCGTCGTTGTAGGCGTCGCTCAGAAGCACATCCATGGGCACATGCGCAAACGCGGGGTCGCCGTAAAACACCTCACGATCGGCGAACGCGAGCTTCGAGCATTCGATTATCGTGTGCACGAAATCGGGTCCCATCGGGTCCATCGCACTGAGATCGAAACCCTTAAGGAGCGCGAGTTGCTGCAGGAACATCGGTCCCTGGCCCCATGGGCCAGTCTTGTGAACGCGTAAGCCCTCATAGTCGTATGAGACCGGATCTTCATAGGAAGGCTCCCAACGGGCGAGATCATCCGCGTTGAGCAGACCATGATTGCGCTGACCGGAGGTGTCGAGAACAGCAGTTGACCGGAAGTACTGGTCAATAGCGTCGGCCACGAATCCGCGATAAAAGACCTTGCGGGCGAGTTCGCATTGCTCGGCCCGATCACTGCGGGTGTTCGCCTCCTCCAGGATGCGCCTGTACGATTGCGCAATCGCCGGATTGGCGAACAGTTGGTTCGGCATCGGTGCGTCGCCATTGCGCAGCCATTGTTCAGCCGAAGTGGGCCATTCAGTCTGGAAGAAATCCTTGATTGCGAGGATCGACGACGTCATGCGTGGGAGAACGGGATAGCCGTTTTCCGCATAGCCGATCGCGTAGCTCAAGACGTCCTCGAGCGGCAGTTGGCCATAGTCGCGCAGCATGACCATCCAGGCGCCAAATGCGCCGGGCACTACAGCAGGCAGCAACCCCGTGCCTGGAACGACTTCGAGGCCCAATTCACGCATGCGCGCTATCGTCATTCCCGCCGGCGTCACACCCTGCCCGCACAGAACCCGAACACGTTCTTCGCGAGCGCTGTAGAACACGACCGGCAACTCGCCGCCGGGACCATTCAGGTGCGGTTCAACGATCTGCAGAACAAAGCCGGCAGCGGCCGCCGCATCGAACGCATTGCCCCCTTTCTCCAGAACGGCCATCGCTGACGCGCTTGCCAGCCAGTGCGTCGAGGCCACCATGCCGAATGTGCCAATCAGCTCCGGACGGGTTGTAAACGACATGCGCAACTCCTTTTGCGACGACCAACGATCAGTTATTGATGAACCAATTAATATTGGTTCAGATCTCATAAGCTATGAGATTACGGCGAACAGCGTCCGGTTGCACCAAGCGTTAACCCGAAACCAGATATACAGTAACAGGTCAAAAAAATCGGTTGGGCTCACTTCAGCCGGTTTATCTATGGTATGGTTTGAACCAATTAACATTGGTTCATGCAAACGAAGATGGCAAATTCGATACTGGACAGGCTGCTGGACTATATTGCCGACCATCAACTCAAGGACGGCGATGCACTGCCACCTGAAAGAAAGCTCGCCGAAGACCTTAAAGTCAGCCGGAGAGAACTGCGTTCGTCGCTTGCTTCCCTGGAGGCGTCGGGACGTGTATGGCGCGGCGTCGGTCGGGGCACCTATCTGGGCGCGAGACCGCTGAAGTTCGCCCCGACGCTGCGCGGACTTCGCGCGGGCGCCAGTCCAGCAGACATCGCGGAAATGCGCCTGTTGTTCGAGCCGGCACTCGCACAGCTCGCCGCGACGAAAGCAAGTCGGGACGACTTGCTGGAACTTGAAAAATGCGCACGGAAGAACGCCGCAGCAAAAAATGATGAAGAGTGGCAACAATGGGACCATCGATTTCATTTGCTGATCGGACAGGCCACCCGCAATCCCGCACTCATCTCCTTGATGGAAGTGATCAATGGCATGCGCGTCAAACCCGACGTACGCGAAAAGACGTCAGCCCAGGAAACACGCAGTTATTTCGCCCAGCAGCACCAGGAGATTGTCAGTGCCATGAAGGCGCGTGATGGTGAAGCCGCGGCCCGATGTATGCGCGAGCACCTGCTCAGCGTTCAGTGGCGCGCTTCCGCCAGAAGCGACGAAGCGGCTCTGCGCCACGATTGAGAAGCCCGGAGAAGGCAGCATTGCCGCTTGCGCTTGCGTGATGCGCGCGCGGCTGTCTTCGATACAGATTGATCAGGTTACCGTACCTGAATCAACGTTTCTCTCATCACTCCCCGTCGACCAATCTACTGTCCTATCCCGGGAACTGAATCGGCTCACAAACTGTTCAAAACCCTGAATCGGAAGCGGCTTGCAAAAGAGGAAACCTTGATAGGCATGACATCCTGCTACTGCAAGGAAATCTCTTTGCGCTTCGGTTTCGACGCCCTCAGCGATAACCCCCAGGTTAAAACTTCGGGCAAGCGCGACGATGGTTCTCGCGATGTCAGCATCGTTGGGGTCGACCAGAATGTCGCGCACGAACGAGCGGTCGATCTTTAACTGGTCCAGCGGCAATCTTTTCAGGTAAGACAGCGAAGAGTAGCCAGTCCCGAAGTCATCCAGCGAGAAAGTCACACCTCGAGCGCGAAGGGCGCTCATCTTTTCGATAACGTCCTGCACGTTCTCAACGAGAACACTCTCGGTCAATTCGAGCTTCAGCCTGTCCGCTCTCGCCCCAGTCCGGTTGATGACCGCGAGCACACTGTCTACGAAGTCTGGCTCGCGAAATTGCCGGGCGCTGACGTTCACTGCCATAGACAGATGCGCCATCGATGGCCGCGTCGCCCACAGGGCCAGTTGGGCGCATGCGGCAGCCAATACCGTTCGCCCCATCTCGAGAATCAGCCCCGACTCCTCCGCGAGCGGGATAAATTCACCCGGAGGTATCAAGCCGCGCTCAGGATGCTCCCAGCGCACGAGCGCTTCCGCCCCCGTTATGTGATTACCGTCGACGACCTGCGCCTGATAGTGAAGGACGATCCGATTCTCCTCAATGGCATTGCGCAATCCCACCTCCAGCTCGGCTCGCCTCAGCACCGCCGTTTGCATCGCGGGGTCGAAGAAGCACATGGCATTGCGGCCGCGCTCCTTCGATTTATACATGGCGAGATCGGCCTGCTTGAAAAGCTCGTCGGTAGACGTCTGCTCCCCATTGAATACAGTGATGCCAATGCTGGCGGTGCTCCGAAACTGGACACCATTGAGCTGGTAGGCGCACCCCAGCACGGCGAGAATTTTTTCTCCCACCGCCACGGTTTCCATTGTCGCCTCTGCCTCGTCCAGACTCAGATTGCCCAGCACCACCACAAACTCGTCACCGCCGACCCGGGCGACCGTGTCTCCCTCATTGACACTACTCGACAGTCGGTACGCGACCTGCCGCAGAAGCAGATCGCCTTTGTCATGCCCAAGCGTATCGTTCAGCGTTTTGAAGTGGTCGAGATCGATGAACATCAGGGCACCGCAGACCTTGTTCTGCCGGCTGTCCACCATTGACTGCCTCAGCCGGTCCAGAAGCAGTGCGCGATTGGGCAGGCGGGTCAGCGTATCGTAGAAGGCAAGTTCCCGGATCTTCTCCTCCGACTTCTTACGCTCCGTAATATCGCGGCCGCTTGTACGAAAACCAATGAAGTCGCCCCTCTGATTGCTAATCGGAACCCATGAGACCGACAGCCAGAGAAGCGATCCATCCTTGCGCACGCAACGAAACTCAAGATCGTCGCCGCGAGAACCCTGAAGCCCCTTTTTAAACTCCGGCGCAACGCGCGGAATGTCCTCCGGGTGGATTAGCGTGCGGGCGAAGTCGGGCATCGCCATACATTCGGCGACTGTGTAGCCCGTGTAGTACTCAACCGACGAATTGATCCAGCGAGGTTTGCCGTCCGGTCCCCACCAGATCTCCAGGTTCACCGTGCAGTCGGCAATGGCGCGAAATTTCTCTTCGTTTTCGCGCAACTCCCGCGTCATTGCCGAGGCGAGTCGCATGGCACGCCCCCGCCCGGTCATCATGAGCCAGGTCAGAAGCGCCAGCAGGAGACTCAACCCCGTGCCCGCGCCTGCAATTAACGCCTCAGCATTACGTCCCAACCGGGATCGAAACGCGTCGGAGGCGCTCATCGATAGTGTCCAGTCGTGCCCGTCCACAACCAGATATTCGCTTGCGGAGATGAGCGCGGGCGCATGCCGGTTGTTTGCATCTGAAGTGCGATGCAGCAGCGCCGCCTCCAATGGCTCAACGCCATCGTAAATGGCCAGCGAGATGCCGGGTGGCTGCTCTCCGTAGAGACTGGCCATCACATCGTGCATACGGAACGATAAATAGACCCAACCAACAATGTTCGCCCGACGCTGCAGAAGGTTGTCCTGCGCCTTGCCGGAAGCGTAGATCGGAAGGTACATGATGAAACCCGGCCGAAAATCAGCGTCCAGGTCGACCGAAAGGCGCACCTTTCCCGAGAGGGCCGCCATACCGGAGTCCCGGGCCCTCTCCATCGCGGCGCGCCGCACCGGCTCGTCCCAGGCGTCAAAGCCGGGCGAGCTGCGTGCGAGACCAACAAAGGGCTCGCGCTGAATGATCGGGGCATAATCCGCGCGCGGCCCGTCGGGACGAATCGTGTACTCCGGGATGCCGGCCCGGCGCATGTCCGCTATATGGGCCGCTTTACGCGCCGCAGGCACCCATTCGATCACACCGACGCCGTGGACCCCGGAAAAATTCGCGTCAAGATTGAGCGCGCTCACATAACGCTGGAACCTGTCACGATCGATCGCTCCGTTCGCGGCAAACAGGCTCTGCACGCCGCGCAGCATAAGCTCGTAGGTCGCCATGCGCTGTTCGACGCGGCCCACCACATCACTCATGGTGTAATCAAACTGGGTGCGAAGCTCTTTGCCAGTCGCCTGCCGTTCGTGATTCCATACGATCCAGGTCACGCAGAGCGATGCGAACAAAACCAGCAACGGCAACAGGACAGAGCGTACCCGGATCACGGCGACGCCTTGAAGTTGACCATGGAATCGGCCAGATCTGGCCTGAAGTACTTTTCGAAAATACGACGCACCGTTCCGTCAGCACGCATTTCATCTACCAGCGCCCGCCACTTCTCCCGTTCGGCGGCCGGCAGCGCTTTCTTGGACATGATCAGACCGTGCGGCACCGAAGGATCGTTGAACTCAACGATCGTCGTCACGTCGCGGATCTTTTTCTCATCCAGCGCGGGGTAATCGAAGGGCTCGATAATCATGCCCTGGATCTGTTGGAGAATAAGCGCCTGGTAGAGCGGTTCGAGCCCGCCCGCCAGGCTTACCCGGTTTTCCGATGTCAGTCTGTCGACCAGTTCGTTGGCCGATGCGCTGTAGCGAAAACTGCGGATCACGCCGAGCTGGGCGTGTTCATTGTGTTCGAAGTCCGCGACGTTATGGATGCCGGCGTCTTTCCGCACGAGCAGATAGTATTTATCGCTGAAGTACCACGCAAACGAAGCGTATTGATTGCGTTCGTCATTCGCAATTCCAGAAAGACTGAAGTCCAGTGCGCCCGACTCGATCAGTTTCCAGATACGTGCGCGCGACATCAGACTGACCCTGATCTGGCAACCGCTACGCCGGATCAATTCATCTGCAAAGTCTTTGTCGATACCGCTATCGGTGTCGAGCGAATAGAGCAGGCCGTGGTCGTGCAATCCAAGCGTAAACGGCCGGGAACAATCCGGTCCGCCCGCGAAGGCATTGCTTACGAAACACACTGCAAACAACACCCCGCCAAGCCAGTTTCGAATCACAACGCCTCCGTAGCGGAACGACGCCCAGTTAAATTCTTATTCGCGATCACAATCCGACGGCATGTTCAGTCAGGCTTCTTGCCGGGCACCTGACTTTTATCACACATTCCGGGACATTTTTCTGATCCCATGCGCTGCCGACGCGTGGCGAGCACGTGGGATTTTCTTTCGCAATACGTCGATAAGCAAGAGCGACAATACTTTGTTGTTCTTGAGCGCGCCCCTGACGACTTCTTTCCGCAAACTAACGTTCGCTAAATGCGAAGTCTCGATGCACTCCAGTCAGACTCGCGAGCAAGTGTGACGAACGCCGCCAGATAATCGATTGCCTCGTCCGCATCGCGGGTGCCGAGATAAATCTGCTTGGCGATACCCTTTTTTCCAAGCTTAAGCGGCACGAGCGGCATCGAGTCTGCATACTCTTCCGCCAGCCATCGCGGTAGAGCGGCGACACCGCGCCCGCTCGCCACCATCTGAAGCATGATGTCAGTCGTTTCGATCACCTTGTGCCGCTTCGGCACAACGTTAGCCGGCGTCAGGAACTGGTTGTAAATATCCAGCCGGTCGGTTTCGACCGGATAGGTAATCAGCACCTCGGCTGCCAGTAGTTCGGGCGTGACGTACGCGACATCCGCCAGCGGATGTTCTTCGCTGACGACAAGGACCTGCTCATAGTCGAATACCGGCTCAAAGCGCAATCCAGGCCGCTTCAACGGGTCCGGGGTAACGAGCACGTCAATGTCATATCCGAACAGCGCACCGATTCCGCCGAACTGAAATCTTTGTTTGACGTCGACATCCACGTCCGGCCAGCGCTTCAGATAAGGCGACACGACTTTGAGCAGCCACTGATAGCACGGATGGCATTCCATGCCGATACGCAGTGTGCCTCGCTGGCCCTGCGCGTACTGCTTCATGCGGTCTTCTGCGTGTTCCATCTGCGGCAGCACACGGTTCGCCAGCGCGAGCAGGTACTGGCCGGCCTGGGTCAGCCGCAAGTGGCGGCCTTCACGATCCCATACCGCGGTTCCAAGCTGTTGCTCCATCTTCTTGACGGTATGGCTCAGCGCCGATTGCGTCAGGCACAGGACATTGGCGGCGGCCGTCAGGGAGCCCTGGCGGTCCACCTCCCGAATGATCACCAGATGGGTTCGTTCCAGCATCGCGGGCCCATGAATAAAGTTAATCGAACAATGAAATAATGCCATTATATTTCATGGACCGTTCCCCCTATGATCGACCCCGTTCATCCAATCAGGATCAGGAGCGGTTCATCATCATGGCGACAACACATAACCTGGGTTTCCCCCGTATCGGCGCCAGGCGCGAACTCAAATTTGCGCAGGAAGGCTACTGGAAGGGCCAATCGTCACGCGACGAATTGACGGCGCTCGGCGCGCAACTGCGTCAACGCCACTGGGAATGCCAGGCAGGACTCGATCAGGTGCCGGTCGGCGACTTCTCGTTCTACGATCAGGTCCTCGACATGAGCTTCTCGCTCGGCAACGTCCCACAACGGGTTCGCGGCTTCGAAGGCAATCAGCTGGACAACTATTTCCGCGTCGCGCGCGGCCGCTCCGCTCATGATTCAGCGTGCGGCTGCGGCGTGCAGGCGGGCGAGATGACCAAGTGGTTCGACACGAACTACCACTACATCGTGCCGGAGTTCAGTGCGGCGACCGAATTCTCGCTGGACGCGTCGCGTCTGGTCGATCAGCTCGCGCAAGCCCGCGCGCTCGGCGTCAAGGCGAAGCCGGTCATCATTGGCCCGGTCACGTATCTGTGGCTCGGCAAGGCGAAGGACGATTCCGACAAGCTCGCGCTATTGCCGCGTCTGTTGCCGATTTATGCGGCCTTGATCGAGCAGTTGGCGGCACAAGGCGTGGAGTGGATCCAGATCGACGAGCCGGCGCTTGTCACGGAGCTGGATGCGAACTGGCAGCAGGCTTTCGTCACGGCCTACGAGGCACTGAAGACTGACAAGGTCAAACTGCTGCTCGCGACCTACTTCGGTCAACTGCAGGACAACCTCGCGCTTGCCTGCAATTTGCCGGTTCATGGTTTGCACATCGACGCGATCAATGCACGAGCGGAAGTCGAGCAAGCCGTTGCGCGCCTGTCGGCCGACAAGGTGTTGTCGCTCGGCGTGATCAATGGGCGCAACATCTGGAAAACCGACCTGAACGCTGTACTCGCCTGGCTTGAGCCGATTCATCGCACGTTGCAATCGCGGCTGTGGATCGCACCGACGTGCTCGTTGCTGCATGTACCGGTCGACCTGAACAGCGAACAGAAACTCGATCAGGACATCAAATCGTGGCTCGCCTTCGCGCTGCAAAAACTCGATGAACTGAAAACGCTCGCTCAGGCGTTGAACGGCGGCCGGGAATCCGTGCAAGCTGCGCTCACCGCCAACCAGGCTGCGATTGAGAGCCGCCGCCAGTCCCCGCGCGTGCACAATCCGTCGGTCAAGGCCGCGATCGCCAAGATCGACGCGGCGCTGGGCCGTCGCGATAATGCCTATCCGCAACGCGCGGCGAAGCAGTCCGCCTTGTTGAAGTTGCCGCCCTACCCGACTACCACCATCGGCTCGTTCCCGCAGACCGCCGAAATCCGCCAGGCACGCAGCCAGTTCAAGAGCGGCGAACTGGACGAAGCCAGCTACAAGACGGCGATGCAGCGAGAAATCGCCCGCAGCGTGCATGAACAGGAAGCGCTGGGCCTCGACGTGCTCGTGCACGGCGAAGCAGAACGCAACGACATGGTCGAGTATTTCGGCGAGCAACTCGACGGTTACGCCTTCAGCCAGTTCGGCTGGGTGCAGTCCTACGGTTCCCGTTGCGTCAAACCGCCCATTCTGTTCGGCGATATCAGCCGTCCGAAAGCCATGACCGTGGAGTGGATCGAGTACGCACAAGCGCAGACGGCCAAGCCGATGAAGGGTATGCTGACCGGCCCCGTCACGATCCTGAACTGGTCGTTCGTGCGTGACGACCAGCCGCGCTCGGTGTCGTGCTACCAATTGGCACTCGCCATCCGTGAAGAAGTGCTCGACCTGGAAAAGGCCGGCGTACGCGTTATCCAGATCGATGAAGCCGCGCTGCGTGAGGGTCTGCCGCTGCGTAAGTCACAGTGGAACGACTATCTGCAATGAGCGGTGGCGTCCTTCCGGATCACCGCAAATGGCGTTCAGGACGAGACGCAGATTCACACGCATATGTGCTATTCGGAATTCAATGACATCATCGCGTCGATCGCTGAGATGGACGCGGACGTGATCACGATCGAGACGTCGCGCTCGGATATGGAGTTGCTGGACGCGTTCGACAACTTCAACTATCCGAATGAAATCGGACCGGGCGTGTATGACATCCACTCGCCGAACATTCCCAGCGAGGAGCACATCGTGCAACTGATACGCAAGGCGGCTGAACGTATCCCGGCAGAGCGCCTGTGGGTCAATCCGGATTGCGGCCTGAAAACGCGCGCTTGGGAAGAGGTGATCCCGGCGCTGAAGAATATGGTCGCGGCGGCCCAGACCCTGCGAAACCAGCCTGCGAAGTGATGCCGCCCCAACGGCTGTGGGTCAATCCCGACTGCGGCCTGAAGACACGCGGCTTGCCCGAGACGGAAGCCGCGTTGAGCAATAGGGTTCAGGCCGCGAAGACGTTGCGTCAGAAGCTCGCCGACAACCGCGCCTCGACAACAGCCACGCGGGCCTGTCACTCGCAGGCGAAGGGCCAGGAGGCGAAGTACAACGGGGCCATCGAAAGTCGTTCTGAAAGGTAGGGCCGGTAGCATACGAGGCAATCTCGCGAGCTCTCCTTTCAATCACGTATCGCTTACATTTCATTTTCGATGGCTACCTACATCCTACTTGGCGGCGGCTTCGCCGCGGCTTTACTCATTGCAGCATGGGGAATCTGGCGGTTGAGGTAGCGGAAGATCGCTCACGCGCAGAAGTTGCTGTCACCAATACGCCGCACGTCTACGGAAACATCCGTAGGCCGCGCGTCCGCGGAAATACTCAACTTAGAACCCCAATGTCCTCCACTTCTCTCAGCGCGGCCTCCTCTGCAAAAAAAGCGGCGCCCGGCCTCGTGCTCGGCGCCATCGGGGTTGTGTTCGGCGATATCGGAACCAGCCCGCTCTATACGCTGCGCGAATGCCTGAAGGCGGCAGGCGGTATCACGCAAACCAATGTGTTCGGCATTGTGTCGCTGATTCTGTGGTCGATCATCATTGTCGTCACGCTGAAGTACGTCAGTTTCGTGATGCGTGCGGACAACGAGGGTGAGGGCGGCATCCTGGCGCTCACCGCGCTTGCATCCGGCGTCGCACCCGTGCGATTGCGCCGCGTTTTGTTGACGCTCGGGGTATTCGGCGCAGCCATGTTCTACGGCGATTCGATGATCACGCCGGCAATCTCGGTGATATCCGCAGTGGAAGGCGTGACGCTCGTGGACCCGCATCTGAGCGAATGGATTGTCCCCATCTCGCTCGTCATCCTCACCGGTCTTTTCAAAATTCAGAAACGCGGCACGGGCGCGGTCGGCAAAGTTTTCGGACCGGTGATGATCGTATGGTTCGTGACACTGGCGGCGCTCGGCATATCCCATATCGTCACGCATACCGCCATTGTGCAGGCCGTGTCGCCGCTCTATGCCGTCAAATTCATCGCACACGCACCAGCCACCGCGTTCGTCGTGCTGGGCTCGGTCTTTCTGGCGCTGACCGGCGGCGAGGCCCTCTACGCCGACATGGGTCATTTCGGAAAAGAGCCGATCCGTCTCGCGTGGCTGCTTCTCGTGCTACCGAGCCTGGTGCTGAACTATTTCGGTCAGGCGGCGCTGGTTCTGGAAAAGCCCTCAGCGATCGCTCAACCATTTTTTCAGTCTGCGCCTGACTGGGCGCTCGTACCGCTAGTCCTGCTCGCCACGGCGGCGACCATCATTGCGTCGCAGGCCGTCATCTCGGGCGCCTTTTCGATGACCAAGCAGGCCGTGCAACTCGGCTTTCTGCCGCGCATTCCGGTCGTGCACACGTCGACACACGAGATGGGGCAGGTGTATGTCCCGTTCATCAATGTCTCGCTTTACGCAGCCGTCGTTTTTCTCGTGGTGTTCTTCAAGTCCTCTGACAATCTGGCGGCGGCTTACGGTATCGCCGTGGCATCGACCATGCTGCTGACGACCTTGCTGATGTACTTCATTACCCACTGCCTGTGGCACTGGAAGCCGCTTGCAACGGTGGCTGTCATCGGGCCTCTCGCCCTGGTCGACGCGGTGTTCGTGTCGAGCAACGTCAGCAAGGTACTCGAAGGCGGCTGGTTTCCGCTGCTCGCCGGCGGCGTGTTATTCACTGTGATGACAACCTGGCATAAGGGACGTGAAGCGGTTGTCGACAGGATGAAATCCGACAATATGCCGCTGGTCGCGTTGATCCACTCCCTGTGCGACGGCGCGCACTCACCGCCGCGCGTGAACGGCACGGCCGTTTTTCCGGGAGGGGTCGTAGACATGGCGCCATCCGCATTTCTGCATAACCTGAAGCACAACGGCGTCATGCATCAGACCAACATCTTCCTTGCTGGTATGACGGACAACGTGCCGCATGTTCCCGACGAGCGGAAAGCGGTTGTCGTCGACCTCGGGCACGGATGCTACGCCGTCACGGTTCACCACGGCTTCATGGAGATTCCGAACGTTCCCGCTATTCTCGAACTGGCGGCGCAACAGATGCCGAACTGGAAATACGAATCTGCGGATACGTCGTTCTTCCTTGCACGCGACACCATCATGGCGACCGGTGAAAGTAAAACGATGCCGCTCTGGCGCGAAAAGCTGTTCGCGTTTCTTGCGAGAAACGCGGCGCAGGCTGCCGAGTATTACAGCCTGCCCGCTAACCGCGTGGTGGAAATGGGCGGTCAGATCAATATCTGAGCGCCGGCGGCACGACGGGCTGCACACTGAATGAACCCATCAACAGACGTCGCATATCGAATTGCACCACCCTGCGGTGGCCCGCGTGCACCGCATTTTTTGCGGCCAAAACCGTCGAAAATAACCTTATATAAGGGAAAACCCGTATAATTCAGGGCAAGAGGTCAGACAACTATAGGACACAATAGGCGTCAAGACCCAGGCCCGCGCCCTGCCGCGCGGCGCCTGCCCTGCAAAGCCCTCCTCGCTCAGACCCGTGAACCCGACTGCGACTGCCCTGCCTTTCCGAAACGCCCTGCTAGCCATGCTCGGCATCGGCCTTGTCAACATGCTGGTCGCACTCGACCAGACCGTCGTCAGCACCGCCCTGCCTTCGATCGTCGCCGAGCTGCACGGCTTCGAGTACTACGCATGGATTGCCAGCGCGTACTTGTTGGCGTCGGTGGTGACCGTTCCCGTGTTCGGCCGTCTCGGCGACTATTTCGGCCGCAAGCGTTTCGTGATCGCCGCGGTCATCACGTTCACGGTGGCGTCGGTGCTCTGCGGGGTCGCGAACAATATGCTGTTCCTCGTGATCGCGCGCGGCTTGCAAGGCGTCGGCGGCGGAATGATGGTGGGCACGGCCTTCGCGTCGATACCGGATCTTTTCCCCGATCCGCGCGCACGGGTGCGTTGGCAGGTGGTGATGGCAGCCGCGTACGGGATCGGCACCGCGGCGGGTCCGTCGCTAGGTGGCTGGATGAGCGAGCATTGGGGCTGGCGTTCCACCTTTCTGATCAACCTGCCGGTCGGCGTTGCGGCGCTCTATTTCATCTGGGCGCATCTGCCCAACTTCGCGCGGCCGCACGAGGGCGAGGTCAAGATCGACTGGCTCGGCGCCGCGCTGGTCGCCGCCGTGTTGGGCGGCTTCCAGGCTTTCATCGAAGCCGTGCCTAAAGACGGTCTGACGGCCGGCAACCTGGCGTTGGCCGCCTTCGTGATCGTTGGGGCCATCGGGTTGCTGGTGTGCGAGAAACGCGCCACGCATCCGATCATTCCGCTCGACCTGTTCAAGGATCCGCAACTCGTCACGCTGTTCACCCTCGGCTTCCTGTCCGGCTTCGTGATGTTTTCGCTGATCTTCTTCGCGCCGCTGCTGTTGCAAGGCGGCTTCGGACTGTCGCCGCAACAGGCCGGTCTGCTCGCTACGCCGATCGCCGCCTGCATCGCGCTCGGCAGCCTGCTGAATACGCGCATCGTCCTTCACATGAAGAAGCCCACGCGGATTCTGTCGATTGGGTTCGCGCTGCTGCTGTTCGCAGCGATCGCGTTGGCGTTTGCCAATCCGGAGACGCCGCACATGTGGATCGAATTGCCGATGGGGGCCGTCGGCATCGGCCTGGGTTTCATCCTGAACAATCTGAATGTGTTCGGCCAGGAGATTGCCGGGCGCGAACGCTTCGGCATCACGACCGCATTGCTGCAGTCCACGCGGATGGTGGGCGGGATGCTGGGTACGAGCATTGTGGCAACCGTCGTGCAGCACCACTACCGCGATGTGGTTACGCGCACGATGAGCGTGCTCGGCGAACCGGCTATATCGCAATGGGAGCCGCGCTTCGTCGATCTGCGCATCCTGATCGATGAAGCGTCGCGCCTCAAACTGATTGCGGATATGAAGTCGTCGGGGCTCAACACGCTGGCGCTGATCGACACGGCACGCGATGCACTGGTGCAGTCGATTCATATCGGGGTGTGGCTGACGGCGGTGGCGGCACTTGCGGCCGCGCTGCTCGTGCAGCGCATCTCGCACGTTGTGTTTCGCCGGAGCTGAACGCGGCAGAACCGCCGCCACGGCCTGCGCCGCTTATTGCGTCGCTTATTGCGTCGCTTATTGCGTCGCTTATTGCGCGCCGAGCTTCTTGATCAGCACGTCGAGTTGCGCCAACTCTTCTTCGGTCAGATCGGTCAGCGGCGCACGCACCGGACCTGCGCTGTGGCCAACCAGCTTCGCGCCGGCCTTCACGATACTGACCGCATAACCCGCACGGCGATTCCGGATTGCCAGATACGGCAGGAAGAATTCGTCGATCAGCTTGCCGACGGTAGCGTGATCATCGGCGGCAATCGCGCGATAGAAATCCATCGCGGTCTTCGGGATGAAGTTGAAGACCGCCGACGAGTACACCGGCACGCCCAGCGCCTTATAAGCCGCGGCATAGACTTCAGCGGTCGGCAGGCCGCCGAGATACGAGAAGCGGTCGCCGAGACGCCGGCGAATCGTCACCATCGCCTCGATTTCACCCACCCCGTCCTTGAAGCCGATCAGGTTCGGGCAACTGTCCGCGAGACGTTCGAGCATGTCCGCGTTCAGCTTTGAATTCGCGCGGTTATAGACGATCACGCCGATGTTCTTCACCGCCGTGCATACCTGCTCGACGTGCGCGGCAATACCTTCCTGCGATGCCTCGGTCAAATAGTGCGGCATGAGCAGCACGCCGTTCGCGCCGAGACGTTCGGCTTCCTGTGCGTATTCGATTGCCACGCGCGTCGGGCCACCCGCGCCGGCAAGAATCGGCACCTTGCCTCTGCACGTCTCCGTCGCCGTGCGAATCACGTTCGTGTAGTCGCTTTTGGTCAGCGAGAAAAATTCACCCGTGCCGCCGGCGGCAAATAGCGCGGTCGCGCCATACGGAGCGAGCCATTCCAGGCGCTCGGCATAGGTATCGGCGCGGAAATCGCCTTGTTCGTCGAAGTCGGTCACCGGAAAGGACAGCAGGCCTTCGGAAACGATCGCTTTGAGTTCTTGAGGTGAGGTCATAGCTTGATAGCGTGATAACGCGAATGGTGGATGAGAGGCGAGCGGCCACACGGACCGCCCCCGGATCATGGGAGACTCAGCGCACCAGACACGGGCGCTTGTTATCGAACGTCCAGTTCGGAATCAGGTACTGCATGGCCACGCCGTCGTCGCGTGCGCCGAGGCCATGTTGCTGATACAGCGCGTGCGCCTTCTCGATCTCGTCCATGTCCAATTCGACACCGAGGCCGGCGGCCTGAGGCACCTTGACCTTGCCGCCCACGATCTGCAGCGGCTCACGCGTCAGACGCTGACCGTCCTGCCAGATCCAGTGTGTGTCGATCGCCGTGATCTTGCCGGGCGCCGCCGCCGCGACATGCGTGAACATCGCGAGCGAAATGTCGAAGTGATTATTCGAGTGCGAGCCCCAGGTGAGACCCCACTCGTTGCACATCTGCGCCACGCGCACCGAGCCCTGCATGGTCCAGAAGTGCGGATCGGCAAGCGGAATATCCACGGACTGCAACTGGATCGCGTGCCCCATCTGGCGCCAGTCGGTAGCGATCATGTTGGTCGCTGTCGGCAAACCGGTCGCGCGGCGGAATTCGGCCATCACCTCGCGGCCCGAGTAGCCGTTTTCCGCGCCGCACGGATCTTCCGCGTAAGCCAGCACGTCGTGCTTGTCGCGGCACAGGCGCACCGCTTCCGCGAGCGACCATGCGCCATTCGGGTCGAGCGTGACGCGGGCGTTGGGGAACCGCTCGGCAAGCGCCGTGACCGCTTCGATTTCAGCGTCGCCAGGCAACACGCCGCCCTTTAGCTTGAAATCGTTGAAGCCATAGCGCGCTTGCGCGGCCTCGGCAAGTCGCACCACCGCCTCGGGCGTCATCGCTTCTTCGGTACGCACACGCTCCCAAGCGTCGCGCCCTTCCGCGCCACTGGCATAGGCCAGATCGGTTTTCTTGCGGTCGCCGATATAGAACAGATAGCCGAGCATTTCCACTTCGTCGCGCTGCTGGCCTTCGCCGAGCAGTGCCGCGACAGGCACGCCAAGATGTTGACCGAGCAGATCGAGCAACGCGGCTTCGAGCGCGGTCACCGCGTGAATGGTGGTGCGCAGATCGAATGTTTGCAGACCGCGGCCACCGGCGTCCCGGTCGGCGAACTGCGTACGCGCTTTGTTCAGGATAGCTTGAAGATTACCGATCGACTGACCGACAACCAGCGGACGTGCGTCGTCGATGGTCTTGCGGATGCTCTCGCCGCCCGGCACTTCGCCGACGCCGGTATGGCCGGCGCTATCGCGCAGGATGACGATGTTGCGCGTGAAGAACGGGCCGTGCGCGCCGCTCAGATTCATCAGCATGCTGTCACGGCCGGCGACGGGCACAACGCGCAGCTCGGTCACGATCGGCGTAGCGTTCGATTGGGATGAGTTCGTGGACATGAGATTGGGACCAGGTGAGTTAGTAAGCCGACTGGCGGGAATCATGGCGTTGCGTGATCGCATTCGACACCAGCACCGGACAGAAATCGGGAAGTGCGTGATTCAAGATGGACGGTTTCGGCAGTTAGTGAGCTTTGCTATGGAGCGACTCCGGCAGCGCGTCGCGGTTCACGCGACGATTGCGAGTCAGGAAGCCGGCCGCTGCCGCGATCAGCGAAGCCACGCCCAAGGCGTACAGGCCGCCGGTGATCGAGCCGGTGTGTTGCTGCAGATAACCGAACGCGGCCGGGGCGAAGAATCCGCCGAGGTTGCCCACCGAATTGATCAGCGCAATCACCGCAGCAGCCACACGTGCATCCAGATAGCCCTGCGGGATCGGCCAGAAGAGCGAAGCCGCAGCCTTGAAGCCAATCGCCGAGAAGCAGATCGCGACGAACGACAGCACCGGATTGCCCGAGGTCGAGGCGAACAGCCCACATGCCGCAATCACGAGCGCCACAGCCAGCCACGCCTGCTGGAAACGCCATTTCGCCGACAGCACCGCGAAGCAGTACATCGCGAACATGGCGATGAGCCACGGGATCGCATTGAGCATGCCGACTTCAAAGTCGGAGAGTCCACCCATCTTGCGGATGATCGTCGGCAGCCAGAAGGTGGCCGCGTAAATGGTCAGTTGAATCGCGAAATAGAGGAAGCAGAACAGCAGAATCTGCGGATCCTTCAGCAGCTTCATGGCCGGCAGATGCGCGCCGCCATGCGCCTCGCGCTCGGCCTGCTCCGCCGCGATCGACGTTTCGAGGATAGTCCGCTCTTCAGCAGTCAACCACGAGGCATCGCGAATGCGCGACTTCAGCAGCATCCAGCTGACACCGCACAGCACGATCGAAAAGCCGCCTTCGACCAGGAACATCCATTGCCAGCCATGCAGGCCGAATCCGCGAATGGACAGCAGGCTGCCCGTGATCGGGCCGGACAGCACCGACGCCAGCGCGGAGCCGGCGAGAAACACCGCCACGGCCTTGCCGCGTTCTTTCTGCGGCAGCCATTGGGTGAAGTAAAACACCACGCCCGGGAAGAAACCGGCCTCGGCGACACCGAGCAGGAAGCGCAGCACATAGAACGAAGTGTCGTTCCAGACGAACGCCATGGCCGCCGCGACCAGCCCCCAGGTACCCATGATGCGGGTCAGCCACGCGCGCGCACCGTACTTCTGCATCAACACATTCGACGGCACTTCGAACAGCGCATAGCCGATGAAGAACAAACCGCTCCCCAGCCCGTATGCGGCAGCGCCGATGCCAAGGTCCGTCTGCATGTGGGAATTGACGAAACCGATGTTCACGCGGTCGATGTAGTTCGCGACGAACATGACCAGAAATAGCGGCAGCACATGCCGCTTGACCTTTGAGACGGCGGATTCGAGCGGGTCGGTCGCCGTGGTGAGAGCAGATGTCAAGGTTGTCTCCAGTTTCGGCCACTCGGGCGGCCGGATCGAATGCAACGCGGCGCATTCGAGCAGACGGGTGATCTCGTCCTAAAACGCGTGATACGTTGTCTGACGACAGTCTACCCCCTTCTATTCATTACTTCCAATAAGGTGTTTACCCTGCTATTCGAGCCTTATATACTGGGGAACAACCGCCAAGATAGCATCTCGCCACTAAAAGCAGCATGCAAACATAAGACGTCCGACAACATGAAAACTGGAGTCTCTGGCTGCACCGACTATAACGGTCAACGTGTCATCCCAGCCCGCACCGGGAGCGCGAGATTCAAATCGTTATCATTCGGACTGAAGCTATGATGGCTATGTCCAGACGTCAAACGACGTCACTCGCACACACAACGTGTATTTCCAGCCGATTAGTCAATAAGCCGCAGAAATGAGCAGCCTAACTGAGAAGGTGGTCGCCACCCTTTCCGATGAAATCCGCCGCGGCGCCCTGAGGCCGGGCGACCGCATCCCTACGGAAGTCGCGATGATGAAGCAGCTCTCGGTGAGCCGCTCCGTGGTTCGCGAAGCGATCTCGCGCCTGCAGGCGGCTAAAGTAGTCGAGACGCGCCATGGCATCGGCACGTTCGTGTTGGCGCCGGTCGCGGAAAAGCCGGTGCAACTGCCCGCCGCCGACCTCTCCAGCATGCTGGACGTGATGGCGATCATCGAATTCCGCATCGACGTAGAGGCAGCCTCAGCCGCGCTCGCAGCGGCACGACGCACCGAGCAGAATCTCAAGCAGATTCGTGGCGCGCTGGAGCGTTTCGAATCCGAACTCGAGCGGGGCAGTACCGACACCGTGGCGCACGACATCGAGTTTCATCTGCAGATCGCGCGCGCGAGCGGCAATCGTTACTTCTTCGATGTGCTCAGTCAACTCGGCCGCGCGGTGAGCCCGCGCACGCGGCTCGGCACCGCCGAGATCGCCGAGCTCGACCATATCGAACACTTGCGCAACGTGCTCAGCGAGCATCAGATGATTTATCGGGCAATCGAACGTCAGGACGCAGATGATGCGCGCGCCGCGATGCGCATGCATCTGAGCAACAGCCGCGAGCGACTTCGGCGCGCGCACGAGTTGAGCAAGGCGGATGGCTGACAGATAGCGCCAACGTACGACGCGAAGCGCTCGCCTCGCACCGTGCGGCAGCCCACCGGCTCACTTCAACGCAACGTTTCCCTGCACGCCCGCCGGCGATCCGCGTTGCTCCGGCTCGAAGCAGACCTACGAAGCGGGTTCTTCCACATCCAGCCCCATCAAAGCCGAGCTCAACGATTTGCCGTGTGCGTCGAGTGCAAGCGAGCGCGTCACGCCTCCGCCGAGCGCCTGACCGAGTACGAAGTTGAACGCGGCAATACCGGGCAATTCATAACGCACGACGTCACCGCGCACCACGTCGCCCAAGTGCGCCTTGACCCGCTCCGGTGTCAACACCGCTTGCAGATGCTCGTAGTGCTTCGCGTCATAACAGATGACGGAGATATTCAGCGTATTGCCCTTGTCGCCAGTCCGCGAATGAGCAAGCTCACGTAGTTTCATGTCACGCCTCCACCAGCGAGAATGTCGGTTTGGCATGCTCACGCGGCAGCAACACCGATTGCACCGCAACGACTTCGCGCGCTGACTTCGTCACACCGCCACCGCCCGCCGGGCCGTTCGTGTAAAGCGTCTCCACCTCGTTGCCGATCCGCACTGCTTGCGCCAGCGATTCGGTGCGCCCCGCGACCCGCGCGCGCACTTCATAAGGCTCGGCGTAACCGGCAGCCACCGTTTCGCCATGCAACGCATTCACGCCGATGAGATCGAAGCGCAATTCACGCGTTTCAACTCCGGTCAGGGCAAGCCTTTCCCGCACGATATCGAGCGCCAGCCGGGCACGTGCCAGCGCGCCGGGACCGCCGTATGAGATCTGCCCTTCGCCGATACAGCCATCGAAGTAAGCGACCGATACCTTCAACGTGCCGGTACGCGGCGTGCCGCGCCCGCCGCTCACGCGAATGCGATCCGGCGCTTCCTGCGCGACACGCACCTGGGTGAAATCGGCGACCACGTCCGGCTGCAGATAGCGCTGCGGATCGTGAATCTCATACAGCAGTTGCTCTTTGCAGGTTGCCTCGGTCACCCGTCCGCCGGCCTGCGCGAGCTTGGTGATGACCACCGAACCGTCCGGCGCCACTTCGGCGATGGGAAAGCCGAGCCTCGCGAGGTTGGGAACGTCCTTGAAACCCGGATCTGCAAAATAGCCGCCGGTGATTTGTCCCGCGCATTCGAGCAGGTGGCCGATCACGGTCGCCTGGCCGAGCGTCTGCCAGTCGTCCATCTGCCAGCCGAATTCGTGGATGAGCGGCGCGACGAACAACGACGGATCGGCGACACGTCCGGTCAGCACGATTTGCGCGCCGGCCGCAAGCGCCTCGACAATTGCCGCCGCGCCGAGATAGGCATTCGCGGACACGAGGCGGTCCTTGTACGAAGCGACGCTGTCCCCGGATTCCTCGAAATGGAAATTACCCTGCCGCACGACGTCGAGCACATCGTCGCCGGTGACGGCGGCAATCTTCAGGTCGCCGAGACCGAGCGAGCGCGCGATCTCAGCCGTCTTACGCGCCGCCGCGAGTGGATTGGCCGCGCCCATGTTCGAAATGATCCGCACGCCGTTGCGAATCGCAGCGGGGAGAACCGCCTTCATGCGCGTTTCGAGCAGCGGATCGTAGCCGAGATCAGGGTCTTTGCTGCGCGCCTGCTGCGCAATCGCAATGGTCCGTTCGGCCAGGCATTCAAACACGAGGTAATCGAGCGCGCCGTGTTCCGCCAGTTCGACCGCGGGTTCGATACGGTCGCCGGAATACCCTGCGCCCGCGCCGATTCGCACCGGCGGTCTATGTGGAGTGGCTATCATGGTGGTCGCATCCGTTCAGTGAAACAGTGAAGCTCACAACGAGAATATCCCCAGCACGACGCAGGCAATCGTCATCACGATCGAGGCGCCAAACAGCAGGGGGAACGTGAATTTCTGATGATCGGCGAGATCGATGCCGCACAGGCCGACCACGAGGAAAGTCGCCGGCGTCAGCGGGCTGACCGGAAAACCGGTGGTCATCTGGCCAAGCAGCGCAGCCTGGCCGACATGCACGGCGGGCACGCCGAGTTGGCCGGCCACTTCGGCAATCACCGGCAGCACACCGAAGTAAAACGAGTCCGGGTCGAACAGCATGCTCAGCGGCATCGACATCAACCCGAGCGCGACAGGAATGTGGCCTGCCATCGCGGGCGGCACGAAGCCGACTGCCGCCTGGGCCATCGCTTTCAGCATGCCGCTGCCCTGCATCACGCCGGTGAACACGCCGGCCGCAAGCAGAATGCCGGCCATCATCAACGCAGCGCGCGCATGAGCGTCGATCCGCTTACGCTGCATGTCGACGTTCGGATAGTTCACCATCAACGCGACGCATAGCCCGACCATGAACATGATCGCCGGCGGAATCTTCTCGCCCATGACGACCATCGTGCCGAGTACGACCAGCGTCAATACGATGTTGAACCAGAAGTTTTTCGGCCGGCGCAAGGCTTGTTCCTCGGGCGTCAGCTCACGTTTTGGCATCGGCAAGGAAGGGCTCGCGGCTGTGAGACCGAGCCGCTTTTCCTCGCGCCGCCCGAGCCAGAACGCCATGCCGAAGACGAACACCAGCCCGATTAACTGCACGGGAATCAGCGGGTTGAACAACGCAGAAATCGGCAGATGCAGCGACGCCGACGCGCGGATCATCGGCCCCGTCCACGGCAGAAAGTTGATGCCGGCGGCCATCGAAACGGCCGCGGCCAGCACGCGCCGGTCCATCTTCAGGCGGTCGTAGAGCGGCAACATTGCGGGAATCGTGACGAGAAAACACACCGCGCCGGAACCGTCCAGATGAATCAGCAGCGCGAGCAACGTGGTGCCCATCACAATGCGCGTGGGCCGCGTGCCGACGGCTCGCAGGATACGGTCGATGATCGGATCGAGCGTGCCGGCGTCGGTGACGATGCCGAAGTAAAGAATCGCGAACACGAACATCCCGACCACGGGCGCGAGATTCTTGAGCCCGTCGATCACGAACTTGCTTGTCTGAAAGCCGAAACCGCCGATGAGCGACGCCGCAATCGGCACGATGATGAGCGCCACGAGCGGCGACATCCGTTTCGACAGAATCGCGCCGAGCAGCACGACGATAGTAGCCAGCCCCAGGAATGGCAGCATGTGCTTGTCTCCAATGTTGTCTTTTACTGCGATCCAGCGTAAGTTCGGGGCAACAATAAATCAATTGAAATGAATTGATCGCAGCCATTACGAATCATTATGGATTTGAATCTTCGGGACATCCGCGCGTTCATCGCCGTCGCGCAAACGGGCAGCTTCACGCGTGCGGCGACACGGTTACACCTTTCCCAACCGGCCTTGACGGTGCAGATTCGCCGCCTCGAGGAAACCGTGGGCATGCGGCTCTTTGATCGCAACAGCCGCAATGTCGCGCTGACGCCGACCGGCCGCGAGCTGCTGCCGCTGCTGCAGAAGTCGCTGCACGATATGGAACATGTGCTGATCGACGCGCGTGCGCTCGGCGAGGGAACCAGCGGCACGGTACGGATCGCGTGCTTGCCCACTTTCGCGGCGAGCGTCTTGCCCGAACTCGTGCAGGAGATGAAGAAGGCCGTGCCGCGCGTGAGCTTCCATGTGCGCGACGTGGTCGCCAGCATGGTCAACACGCTGGTACGCAGCGAAGAGGTCGATATCGGGCTGACCGGTGGAGAACTGGACGATACCGGCTTCGAGGTGCTGCACGCGGGCATTGATCGTCTGGTGGCGGTTTTTCCGAAGCGCCACGCGCTGGCACGGCGGCGGCGCATCACGCTGGCCGACCTCGCCGCGGTGCCGCTCGTGTTGACAGCACAAGGCACGAGCGTGCGGGCCGTGGTCGATAGCGCCTTTGCAAACGCCCGCTGTGCGCCGGAGATCGCCTGTGAGCCGACCTACATGATGAGCGCCGTCGCGATGGTGCGCGCCGGGCTCGGCGTGACCATCCTGCCGGCATCGGCCCGCGAGGTCAGAGCGGAACCTGAGCTGGTGGTCCGCCCGGTCGACGATCCCGCGTTCACCCGCCCGATCGCCCTCATCAAGAAGCGCGGCAGGACCCTGCCGCCCGTCACGGAAACCTTCGTTGCGGTGTTGATCGAAAAGCTCGGCAAAATTTCAGCGCCCGGGCAGATGTGAGATCGAGCTCCGCCCAGACTCGCCAGTTCGCCGCGCCGCGTTGCGCTACGGAACAGCCGCCGAGGAAGTCAGCGCCCGATTGACCCCTATGCGTATTAAATGATTCAATCGACAACGCAACCGGACGGAGACAAAGTCTGGTGCCGCTTGCCGGATGAGCCGGCCACCCAGGAGAGTCAGGCACGTGTCGAAAGGACAGGTTCTAACCTTGCGCATGGCAGACAAGCGATGTGCAATACCAGGTTTAAATATCGATGAAAAAATATCGGAGCGGCGCAGTAACAGCCGCGCCAGGAATTATCTGTCACGCATCATCTGAAAGGGCAGCGATGAATACCGTGGATTCCCACTCGCGGTCCTTACTCCGTTACTCCCTTACTCCATTCACAAGCCCACCGTTTGGTTTCCCGCCGGCCGGCGTTCAATTTCAAATAGAACCCGAATAGCCTCGTTATTCGTCTGTTTTAATCGAACAGACGCAAGCTAGTATTAACATCGCGTGGGCGCGAGGAAACGTTCGCGCGCATTTTCCGAAAAACTTCGAAAACCAAAAAATGATAATCAGTAAATTTCGAATGCTCGTGGTGGCTGCGGCCTCAGTCGCCACGATCGCTCCAGCGTATGCAGGGTTAGGCGGCGCACCGACCTACCCCGTAACCGCCAGCAGTACCAGCGCAGGGGCGGCCAGCCAGAGCGCCACCGCTGTGGCGCGCTACGCTGCAAGCGCCAATGCCGCTGCGCCGGCTTACACCGTGAGTCAGACCACGCTGCCATCGGGCACGGTGGTGAACGAGTACATCGCGGCGGGCAACACCGTATTCGCGTTGAGCTGGGAAGGCCCGACCATGCCACCGCTCAAGACGCTGCTCGCCACTTACTTCCCGTCTTACGTGCAGGGCCTCACCGACGCGCATGCAGCGCAAGGCGGCGGCTACGGCGCCGCTGTCGTGCATCAGTCAGCTCTGGTCGTTGAGACCGGCGGCCATATGGGCGCCTTTGTGGGTCGAGCCTATCTACCGCAAGCGTTGCCGCAAGGCGTTAGCGCTGACGACATCAAGTAAGTCTATTAAAAATTAATCGAGAGAATAAAAGTGCGCAAAATCGCATGGATCATTGCTGCGGCTCTCGGGCTTAGTCTGGCTGGCTGCGGTGGGGGTGGCGGCGGGGATAGCAGCAGTAACAGCAGCACAACATTAAATGCACCGGCCGGCGCAAGTTCGCCCGCAACGTCGGGCGGAACCGATTCTTCGCCCAACGTACTCGCAGCCGACGCCTCGGCGGTCTCTACCGCTGTCGGCCCCGGCAATACGGTAGCGGTGACGGTCAGCAGAACGGGCATCCACAATCAGCCCATGGTCAGCATCACGATCTGCGCCAATGGATCTAACGCCAGCACCCACTGCGCAATCATCCCGAACGTGATCGTCGATACCGCATCGTTCGGGCTACGTCTGGTTCGTTCGGCCATTCCGGACTCCACCTTCAATGCGCTCGCAGCCGAAAACGATCAGACGAGCGGCCTCCCGCTCGCCGAATGCGCGTTGTTTGGCAGCGGCTATGCATGGGGTTCCGTCCATCTCGCGGACGTTGCGATTTCGGGTGAGACTGCCCCGAGCGTACCGATCCACGTGATCGGCGATACAACGCTGCCGGTGACTGCGCCGACCGAGTGCCAGGTGGGCCGTCCGCTGGTGACCACTGCCGATCTCGGCGCAAACGGTATTCTCGGGATTGGCGTGAGCCCGACCGACTGCGGCTTGGCGTGCCAGCAAGCACCGGTATCGACGTACTACTACACCAACGCCGGCACGGCCACATCAGCGTCCCTCAGCGCACAGATTACCAATCCGGTGACGAAGTTCGCGCGGGACAGCAATGGCGTGATTCTGGAGATGGGCCAGGTATCCGACACAGGAAGCGCGACGGCTCAGGGTACGCTAGTGTTCGGCATCGACACGCAGGCCAACAATGCGCTGTACGGCACGGGCGCCACGCTGATGAGAACGAACGCGAACGGCGACTTCACTTCGACCTACAGCGGGGCCACACTGACGAAGACATTCTTCGATTCCGGATCGACGGTATTGTTCTTCCCGGACCTGTCGATCCCGATTGACAGCTCGTCCGGATATTACGTACCGGCAACGACGGTGGGCCGGTCATCGACGCTGGTGGGAGCCAGCCCCACGAGTGTGTCGCTCGGCTTCAATATTGCGAACGGAGCGGCGTTGAACGCGTCGGGGAATAACGCGTTCAATAACCTCGGCATCTATATGTCGCGGCAGTTCGACTTCGGCATGCCGTTCTTCTATGGCCGGCACGTGTACTACGGCATTTCGGGCAAGGCGTCCACGGGTGGGGGCGCGGGGCCTTATGTAGCGTACGTTTCGAGCTGAGTGGTGTTTGTTCTGCGCGGTGAATATCGGCGGTAGTGCCGATATTTATCTGCGCAGGGCAGGAAAATTTCTTGGGGCCTAATAAATCCCCATCGCCCCTTCAACACTGCGCACCATCGAAACCAGCCGCGGCCCGATATCCCCTTCCAGCTGATTCTCCTTCAGCAGATAAGAAGGCACCCCGCAGTTGAACACCAGAATCTCGCCGTCGGCCGAAGGTTTCATCGGCACGGCGACGGCGTGCACTTCCTGCCGCAAGTCGCCGTACGAGACGCAGAACCCGCGCTCGTAAAAGTAATCGATGCCGCTCATTACGCGCTCGCGAAACGTATTCCATTCGTTCGGCGCCTTCACCGCGATCTCATTGCAGAGCGCCTCGCGCCGCTCGGCCGGCAGCGCGGCGAGCAGCGCGCGGCCCATCGCGGTTCGCACGATCGGATAGCTCAGGCCGATATCCGCCGGCAATCCCAAAGGCGTATTGCTGCGGCTGCTTTCCAGGTACACGACATTGAGCCGGTCCCGCATGCCGAGTGAGACCGAACCGCGAATCTGATCCGCCAGTTCCTTCATCGAAGGCCGCGCGATCTGCCGGACACTCAGGCTCGCGAGCAACGGATAGCTCAGCGACAGCACAGCCGAGCCGAGCTGAAACTTGTTGTTCATACGATTGACGCGCAGGTAGCCGAGGCGCGTGAGCGTGTAGGTGAAGCGCGAGATGGTGGCCTTGGTCATGCCGGTGCGCGCCGCCAGTTCCGCATTGCCGAGTTGCGATTCGCGCGGCGTAAAGCAATGCAGGATGTCGAGGCCGCGCGCCAACGTGGTGGCGAACTGCCGGTCGCCGTCGAATTCGTCGGGCACGTAGCGGGCTTTCGAATCCAGATAGTCGCTTGCCAGCGCCGCCGCTTCGGAACGCTTGTTGTTGGCTGCCATGATCGTCTCCCTTCAGATAGCCAATTCTGCGCTACCTGTTCAGCATATCCAAACTCTGTTCTGCAGAGTCGAACAAATCATGCCGACCGCCTGTAAATCTTCGATAGTGAAGTCATAAATCGACTCACATGACGGAGACAAGCATGACCAGCAACCCCTCGCATTTCGACTCGATGCTCGCCGACGTCGCGCGTTTCGTTCGTGAAGAAGCGATTCCGCGCGAAAACGAGATCGAGAAAGCGGATGCCGTGCCGGCGGGTCTCGTCGAGCGGATGCGCGAGCTTGGCTATTTCGGTTGGAGCATTCCGCGCGATTTCGGCGGCGCAGGACTTTCGACGGAGCAACTCGTACGCGGCGCATTCGAGCTTTCACAAGCCTCGGTGGCATTCCGTGCGCGGGTTGGCACGAATACCGGCATCGGCTCGGAAGCGCTCGTCGCCGACGGCACCGACGCGCAGAAGCAGCGCTATCTGCCGCGTCTCGCGTCGGGCGAATTGACCGGCGCATTCGCGCTGACCGAGGCAGACGCCGGCTCGGACGCCACCGCGCTGCGCACCACCGCGCGACGCGACGGCGATCACTACATCCTCGACGGCAGCAAGTGCTTCATCACCAACGCGCCGATCGCGGACCTGTTCACGGTCATGGCACGTACCGATCCGGCCACGCCTGGCGCCGGCGGCATTTCCGCATTTCTCGTCGAACGTGGCATGCCCGGTCTCTCCACCAGCGCGCCTTACGACAAGATGGGCCAGGCGGGCTCGCCGGTCGGTGACGTGGTGTTCAATGCGTGCCGGGTGCCGGCGTCCAATCTGATCGGCGGCGTCGAAGGTCAGGGCTTTCGTACCGCGATGAAGGTATTGAACAAGCAGCGCATTCACCTGGCCGCGCTGTGCACGGGCCCGGCCATGCGGATGCTTGAAGAAGCCGTTGCGTACACATCGAAACGCGAGCAGTTCGGCAAGCCTGTCGCCGAGTTCCAGCTCGTGCAGGCGCTGATCGCCGAATGCCAGACTGAAATCTTCGCGGCGCGCTCGATGATTCTCGAAACCGCTCGCAAACGCGATGCGGGCGAGGACGTGGCGCTGGAAGCGTCGATGTGCAAGATGTTCGCTTCGGAGATGTGCGGACGCGTCGCGGATCGTGCGGTTCAGATGCTCGGTGGACGCGGTTATCTCGCGGGCAATGCGGTCGAGCGGTTCTACCGCGATGTGCGCGCGTTCCGCATTTACGAAGGCACCACACAGATTCATCAGTTGAACATCGCGAAGATCACGCTGCGGCGCGCGGCTGATCGGGATCAGGCGAAACAGAAGGACAGCGTTCATGCCGACGCTGCGCGTGCCGCATGAGCACCGCTATGAACACCGCCGCGAACACCACCGCGCACGCTGCAAACACGCTCGACATTCAACGGCTCGTCGAGCCGCGCTCGATTGCAATCATCGGCGCTTCAAACGATCCGAAATCGATCAGCGGCCAGCCGATGCGCTTTCTCATGCAGCACGGGTATCAGGGCGCGCTGTATCCGGTGAATCCGAAATATGCCGAGATTGCCGGCGTGGCGTGCCATGCCAGCATCGCCGCATTGCCCGCTACGCCCGATCTCGCGCTAATCCTCGTCGCGGCGCGCCGCGTTCCGGACATGCTGCGTCAATGCGGCGAAAAGGGTATCGGCTTCGCGATCATCTACAGCTCGGGATTCGCTGAAGCGGGCGAAGCCGGCGCCGCGTTGCAGCGCGAATGCGCGGAAGTCGCGAAGGCGTTCGGCATCCGCGTGATCGGTCCGAACTGCCAGGGATTCGTCAGCACGGGTGCCAGCGTCTACGCCGGATTCGGTGCACCGTTCGGCGTCGATTACCGGCGCGGCGGCCTATCGCTGATTTCGCAAAGCGGAGGGTTTGGCTGCGCGCTGCTGCTGATGGCCGACGAACTCGGCATCGGCTTGCGGCATTTCATCACCACTGGCAATGAGGCCGACGTCAGCCTGCTCGATCTCGTCGATGCCTGTATCGCCGACCCGCAAACGTCGCTGATCGCCGCGTACATCGAAGGCTTGAAAGATGCGCGGCGTCTCGTCGACGTGGCCAACCGCGCGCTCGACGCCGGCAAACCGCTGCTCGCGTGGAAAGTTGGCAACACGGCCGACGGCGCCAAAGCAGCCGCGTCGCACACGGCGAATCTGGGCGGCGCATCCGCGCTCTATCGCACGGCTTTCCGCCAGACCGGCGTGATCGAAGTTACCGATGTCGCGGACCTCGGCGACTACGCCAAGGCGTTCGAAGCCAAACGCCTGCCGCGCGGTAACCGGATCGCGGTCGTCACGCTCTCGGGCGGCGCCGGCATTCTGATCACCGATGCCTGTGCTGAACGCGGCATGTCCGTGCCCGCGTTGTCGGCCGCCACGCTCGAGCAGCTCAAACCCATCGTGCCCGCGTTCGCTTCGCTGAACAATCCGATCGATCTCACCGCGGGCATCCTCGCCGAGCCGAAAATTTTTGCCGACGCCCTGCAGATCATTGCCGACGATCCGAACATCGACTCCATCGCGATCATGGCAGCCGCAGCGAGCGGAGAAGTGGCGCGTGCGATGGCTGAGGCAATCGTGCGCGTCTACGACGCCACGACTAAGCCGATGATGCTCGCCTGGAACGCGCGCCGCGACATGGCCGCCGACGCATACGAGATGATCGAAGCGCATGGCGTGCCGCTGTATGCAACGCCCGTACGTTGCGGACGCGCGTCCGCCGCGTTGTCGGACTACGCGCAGGCGCGCCGGGCGCGCACGGCGGCATGCAGTGCGGAACCGCTTACACGTCCGCAATACAATGTCGAGCACGCTCGCGCGTTGCTGGCTGCCAGTCAGGGCGATCTGACCGAACACGCCTCGCAGGCGTTGCTGCGCGATTACGGCATCGAGACGCCCAGGAGCGAGCTCGCGCACAACAGCGACGAAGCATGCGCCATCGCTCGGTCGATCGGCTTTCCGCTCGTGATCAAAGTGCAATCACCCGACATTCCGCACAAAACGGAAGCCGGCGCCGTGCGGGTCGGCATCCGCGATGAGGCGGCGCTCGCCGACGCCTTCGACGAAATCGTCGCGAGTGCGCGCCGCCATGTGCCTGACGCGCGAATTGAAGGCGTGCTGGTCCAGGAAGAGATCCGCGATGCGATCGAGATGATCGTCGGCATCGAAAACGATGCGTCGTTCGGACCGGCCGTGATGTGCGGTCTCGGCGGGATCTATGCCGAAGTGCTGAAGGACGTGGCGTTCCGGCTCGCGCCGGTTACGCACGCCGACGCCCACGCGATGATCCGCGAACTGCGCGCCTTCGCGATGCTTGACGGCGCGCGCGGCAAACCGCCCGGCGATATCGAGGCGCTCGTCGAGACGATCGTCGCGCTCTCCGCGATGGCGCTCGACCAGCAGGCGTGCCTGAAGGAACTGGATATCAATCCGCTTTTCGTGCTGCCCGCGGGTAAGGGCGTGCGAGCCGGCGACGCGCTAGCGCGCTGCATGCCGCGCGCGGCCACTGCGGTTGACTCCGTCGGCGACTTGCACGAAAGCGAGCATTGCGCTCCGGCTGTCGTGGACGGATAGTGAAGCGGTGCCAGGCCGCTTTGAGATCGGACGTCGCTGATTTGCCGCGCTGTTTAATGCGCTATTTACCGCGCTAAAACCGCATCACGCGCGGCAATATGCATCGCAACATGCACAGCGACACCCACCGCAGTTGGCATTCTTCGCGAGACCATCATGCACGGCTATTCGCATTCAGGCACATCGACCACGGACGACCTCACGGCCGTCGAAGTCGAACGCACTTACCGCAAGATCTTTTTTCGGCTGATTCCGTTGCTGTTTCTCTGCTACGTGATCAGCTACATCGACCGCGTCAACATCAGCTTCGCCAAGCTGCAGTTCATGCACGACCTCGGCTTCTCAGAGTCGACTTACGGCCTGGGCGCGGGGCTGTTCTTCATCGGCTACGTACTGTTCGAAGTCCCCAGCAATCTGTGGATGCAGCGCGTCGGCGCACGCCGCACGCTGTTGCGCATCATGTTCGCGTGGGGGCTGGTGTCGAGCCTGATGATGTTCGTGCGCACGCCGACGCAGTTCTACGCGATGCGCTTCCTGCTCGGCGTGACCGAAGCGGGCTTCTTCCCCGGCATCATCTTTTATCTGAGCTGCTGGTTTCCCGGCGCGCGGCGCGCACGCGTAACCGCATTTCTGATGATGGCGACGGCGGTGGCGGGCATCATCGGCGGGCCGATGTCCGGGTTCATCATGACGCGGCTGGCGGGCGTGGGCGGCTTGCCGGGCTGGCAGTGGCTGTTCCTGCTCGAAGGCGTGCCGGCAGTGACGCTCGGGATCGTCGCGTTCCTCACACTCGGCGACCGGCCGGAAGACGTGAGCTGGCTCGACGAGCGCGAGAAGGCACTGGTGTCGCGTGAACTCGCCGCCGATGAGAAGACCAAACAAACCGGTCATCTCGACGGACTGCGCGGCGCGCTCGCGAACCCACGCGTGTATTTCGCGGCACTCGTCTATTTCGCGGTGATGATGCCGTTCAACGCGATCGGTTTCTGGGCGCCGACCCTCATCCGCGACATGGGCGTCGCCAACGTGCTGAACATAGGGCTGTTGTCCGCGCTCGTTTTCATCGCGGCTGCGCTCGGCACCTATGTGGTGGGCGCCAGTTCGGACCGGACCATGGAGCGGCGCTGGCACGTCGCGGCGAGCGCTTGCGTGACCGCGCTGGCGTTCGCGCTGCTGCCTGCCGCCGGCCATAACGTCGCGCTCGGCGTTGGCTTGCTGGCGCTGGCGGCGGCAGCGTCGTACGGCTCCTTTGTGGTGTTCTGGACGATTCCACAGACTTTCCTGCCGCGCTCGTCGGCGGCGGGCGGCATCGCGATGATCACGAGTCTCGGCGGTACCGGCGGCTTCGTGAGCCCGGCGTTCGTCGGCTGGGTCAAGACGCAGACCGGCAGCGCGCAATATGGGTTGATTGGATTGGCCGTGGTGCTGCTGGCTGGGGTCGTGTTGATGCTGGTGGTGTTTCCGGCGCCGGGCAGAAGTGTGGCGAATGCGGCCGTAACCGGCAACGCGAATGCGCCCGCGCAACACGGGCTCGGTCAAACGAATCATTGAGACGAGGCGCCGGCGCCGAAACGCGCTGCCGGCCTCCGTATCGCCTTACTGACTGAGATTCTGATGCACGCAGCGCTCAATGGAGGCACACTGGTTCGCGTGCTGCCGGACGAACCTCCGCTTGCCACGACACTGTATGCATTGGCGCCGCCCGTCCAGCGTCCAGCGTCCCAGGCGCGAAAATTCGTAGCTTTGTTGATTTTCTGATGGCGGCGCGGGCAACCTGGCGGATCCTTGCGTGACTGAGCTCCCCAGACAGGCACCTCTCATGGAATTTCACGACGACGACCTCACCCATTTCGAAGCCCATGGCGCGGCCCCGCTGCCGGTCCCGAACGACCACGGCTACGTCGAGCACGAAGGGGCGCGAATCTGGTACGCGTCATACGGGAACGGCGAGCCGGTGATCCTGCTGCACGGCGGCCTGGGGCACAGCGGCAACTGGGGCTATCAGGTCCCGGCGCTGGTCGGCGCCGGGCATCGCGTGGTGGTCGTCGACAGCCGCGGCCATGGCCGCAGCACCCGCGATGCGCGCCCCTATCTGTACGAGCTGATGGCCTCCGACGTTCTGGCCGTGATGGACACCCTGCAGCTCGACCGGGCCGCGATGGTGGGCTGGAGCGATGGCGCCTGCGTCGCGATGGTGCTGGGTCTCCAGGCCCCCGAGCGGGTTGCCGGCGTGTTTTTCTTTGGCTGCAACATGGATCCGAGTGGGACGAAAACATTCGAGCCGACGCCGATCATTGACCGGTGTTTCGGAAGGCATGCCGAAGACTATGCACAACTCTCGGCCACGCCCGATGACTTCGACGCATTTGTCGGCGCGGTCAGCGAAATGATGAGAACCCAGCCCAACTACTCGGCGCACGATCTGGCCGGGATTCGTGTGCCGGTTGCAATCGTCCAGAGCGAGCACGACGAATTCATCAAGCCGGAACATGCCGACTACCTTGTCCGCACCATTCCCGGCGCGGCGTTGACTCTCCTGCCTGGCGTGAGCCATTTCGCCCCGCTGCAACGGCCAGCGCAATTCAACCGCGTGATGCTCGCTTTTCTGAAGCGGGTTCTTCCCTGAGCGGCGCGATCCCGCGCGACGTTTCGCTGCGCCACGAATTCCCCACTATTTGGCCAGGGCGCCAAAATTTCACGATGTGATATGAGCCCTTGCTTCGTAAAAAATCGTGGTGCGTGGCACAAATTCGCCATTTCGCAATGCCGCCCCACGTTGCACATCGTAAAATGACGCGCACAAGTCTTTATTTTTAAACGATATTTTTTGATCAAATGAACTGTCTAAGAACCCCTTGCGCCATGGCTCGCTGACGTAGACTCTTTTACAAGAGCCGACGCTTCATAGAACGCAGCGAACAGGGTGCAGCGAAAGACGGGACGAAAACGCAGTCGCAGCAAGTCCCCCGCCCCTGCCTGAAGCCGTCACGGCATCGCAGTTTTTATTGGCAATTGGGAGACTAAAAATGAAAGGCTTTCGCTTTGGATCGACCCAGGGAGCGTTCTACATTTTGCCGGGCCAGGATGGTTGGGAGGCAACCTACGGCAACGAGACGCTCGGTGAATTTACCAGCCCGCAACAGGCAGCCGATGAAGTCGCACGCGGCCTGACCTGCCCGCAGCTGACCGAAGTCGACACGTCGACGCTCGAGATTCCTGAAAAAATCAGCGATTGGGAAATCGTTCACGTTTAAGGGCAGGCATGACCGCCCGCGTACGCGTAGAAACGACGATGGCGCTCCTAAGGAGCGCCATCGTTTTGCTTACGGCTTACTTCAGTGCCTGCTTCGGTAACTTGAGCGACAGCCTCAGTACCGCATTCAGCCCCTCATTCAGACCATCAGGCGAGCGCGTCGACGATCTTGTTCAGCGTCGCGCTCGGGCGCATAGCCTTGCTCGTCAGTTCGACATTCGGACGGTAGTAACCGCCGATATCCACCGGCTTGCCTTGCGCTGCACCCAGCTCTTCGATGATCTTCGCTTCGTTGTCGGCCATCGCCTTCGCCACGCCGGCGAACTGCGCCTGCAACGCAGCGTCTTCGGTTTGCGCGGCGAGTGCCTCGGCCCAGTACATGGCCAGGTAGAAGTGGCTGCCGCGGTTGTCGATACCGCCAATCTTGCGCGCCGGCGACTTGTCGTTGTCGAGGAACTTGCCCGTTGCCTGATCCAGCGTCTTGGCCAGAACCTGCGCCTTCGGGTTGTGGTACGCGCCGCTCAGGTGTTCGAGCGAAGCCGCCAACGCCAGGAATTCGCCGAGCGAATCCCAACGCAGGAAGCCTTCTTCGACCAGTTGCTGAACGTGCTTCGGCGCCGAACCGCCCGCGCCGGTTTCGAACATGCCGCCACCGGCCATCAGCGGAACGATCGACAGCATCTTCGCGCTGGTGCCCAGTTCCATGATTGGGAACAGGTCGGTCAGGTAGTCGCGCAGCACGTTGCCGGTGACCGAGATCGTGTCCTTGCCGGCGCGGATGCGCTCGATCGAGAACCTGGTCGCTTCGACCGGCGTCATGACGCGGATGTCCAGACCGCTGGTGTCGTGGTCCTTCAGGTATTGCTCGACCTTCTTGATGATCTGGGCGTCGTGCGCGCGAGCCGCGTCCAGCCAGAAAATAGCCGGCGTGTTGGTGGCGCGTGCGCGGTTGACCGCGAGCTTGACCCAATCCTGAACCGGCGCGTCCTTTGTCTGGCACATGCGCCAGATGTCGCCTGCTTCAACTGCCTGCTCGATCAGCACCGTACCGGCTGCGTCGGTCACGCGGACCACGCCGTTCGCCGGAATCTGGAACGTCTTGTCGTGTGAACCGTATTCTTCGGCGGCTTGTGCCATCAGGCCGACGTTCGGCACCGTGCCCATCGTGACCGGGTCGAATGCGCCGTTCTTCTTGCAGTCTTCAATCACAGCCTGGTAGACGTCGGCGTAGCAACGGTCCGGAATCACGGCCTTGGCGTCGTGCAGTGCGCCGTCCGCGCCCCACATCTTGCCCGACTCGCGAATCATGGCCGGCATGGAGGCGTCGACGATCACGTCGCTCGGCACGTGCAGGCTGGTGATGCCCTTGTCCGAGTTGACCATGGCCAGTTGCGGGCGTTGCGCGTACTGCGCCTTGATGTCCGCTTCGATCGCTTCACGCGTTTGCTCCGGCAGGTCCTTCAGGCGCGCGTACAGATCGCCGATACCGTTGTTCGGGTTGAAGCCGGCTTGCGCCAACACGTCAGCGTGCTTGGTCAGCACGTCTTTGTAGAACACCGACACCACGTGACCGAAGATGATCGGATCCGACACCTTCATCATGGTTGCTTTCAGGTGCACCGAGAACAGCACGCCCTTGCTCTTCGCATCGGCGATTTCTGCTTCGATGAAGCTGCGCAGCGCGTTCTTGCTCAGCACCGAAGCATCGATGATCTCGCCCGCTTGCACGGCCGTCTTTTCTTTCAGGACCTTCGTCGAGCCGTCAGCGGTCGTCAGTTCGATCTTCACGGCGCCGGCTGCTGCGATGAGCGCCGATTTTTCGCTGCCGTAGAAATCGCCGCCGCTCATGTGCGCCACGTGCGACTTCGAGTCCGCGCTCCACGCGCCCATCTTGTGCGGGTGCTTGCGTGCGTAGTTCTTGACCGACAACGGCGCGCGGCGATCGGAATTGCCTTCGCGCAGCACCGGGTTCACCGCGCTGCCCTTGATCTTGTCGTAGCGCGCCTTGACGTCTTTTTCAGCGTCTGTATTCGCAACGTCCGGATACGGCGGCAGTTTGAAACCCTGATCGCGCAGTTCGGTGATCGCGGCCTTCAGTTGCGGCACCGAAGCGCTGATGTTCGGCAGCTTGACGATGTTCGCTTCCGGACGCGTGGTGAGTCCACCCAGTTCCGCCAGATCGTCGGAACCCTTCTGTTCCGCGGTCAGGTAGTCCGGAAATGCAGCGATGATCCGGCCGGCAAGCGAGATATCGCGCGTTTCAACGATCACGTCGGACGAGCGCGTGAACGCCTTGACGATCGGCAGCAGCGAATAAGTCGCCAGAGCAGGCGCTTCGTCGGTCAGGGTGTAGATGATCTTCGGCGATGTGGACATGTTTGATGCTTTGCTTGGTGAAGTGATAGACAGAGCGTTGGTGGCGCTGAGCCGCGAGGTGGCGACAAAGCAGCAAGAACGCAGCGCGACCCACGGCACTACTTTTTACGGCACGAGCGTGAGTATATGCGTGTTTTCCAGTACTCGCTGCTAAACAAACATATTCCCGGCGCACCCTCAACGGGGTCGAGCCCCGCCAGACAAGGCTTACAGCCAATTACCCTATGTCTTAAGACAGATGTCTTATAGATGACTTACGATCCGAAATTATAGATTGTGAATGCGAATCAGATGCATTAACATTCGTAAGCTTCGAAATTTGAACCGTCCGTTTAACCACCACTCGCTCGATCGATGCCGTTCCGCACACTTTTGGTGCGCGGCGGCGCCACCCTGCCTAAATTCGAACAACATGCAGAATCTCTTTGTCACCGGCCGCGCCGCGCGACCAACCTTCACGCGCGGCCAGCGCCGCTCGCCGTCACTTCTCAGCGCCGGGCTCTTCGTCAGCGTCGGTCTCTCTTTGTCTACGCTGTCATCCTCGGGATGGGCGCAGGTCGCTGCAAGCGACACGGCCGCCACACTGCCCGCCGTGAGTGTGTCGGCAACGAAAGACACGACCGTGGCGCAGGCCGATACCGTCAGCGCCGGCGCGTTGGGTTCGCGCAAGGCAGTGGACACTCCGTTTTCGACTCACACCGTAACGAACGACGAGGCGCAAGACTTGATGGCGGCAACCGCCAACGATCTGTTCAAATACGACCCGGCGGTAGCGAGCATCAGCGAAAACGGGATCAGCGAAAACTCCATGTTCACCGTGCGCGGCATGCCGATCGACACGCTGAACAGCATCAAGGTGGATGGCCAGACCTTCCCCTCATGGGACACCGATCTCTCGCTCGAACCCTTCGAGCAAGTCGAATTGCTCAAGGGGCTGTCCGGCTTCATGTATGGCTTCGGTTCGCCGGGCGGGATCGTCAACTACGTGCTGAAACGCCCGACCGACGATCCGTACCGCAGCATTTCGATCGGCTACAAGTCGGCAGGCGTGTTCAGTGAGGCGGTCGATCTGGGCGGCCGCTTCGGCAACGACAACCGTTTTGGCTATCGCCTCAACCTCGTCAACGAAGACGGCAACACCGCTGAAGACCACGGTCACGTGCGCCGCCAGGTGGCCTCGCTTGCGTTCGACTTCCGCATTACGCCGGACCTGACCTTTACCGCCGACGCCTTCTATCAGAAGCGCAAAACAAACGGCACGCTATTCGGCCTGATGTTCGGCAGCGGTCTGGGCATTCCCGACGCGAGCACCGTCACCCATGCGCTGACGCAACCGCAGAATTACTACCAGACCGAGATGGCCTCATTCGGCACGGGCCTCGATTACCGCCTCTCCGAGAACTGGCATGCGAGCGTGAAGTACCGCTTCGCCAAAGAAAACCGCACCAACTCCGACAGTTTCCTGTTCGTCACCGACAACGCGGGCAACTACTCGAACACGCTCTATGCGGCGATGACGCGTTACTTCTACCAGAACGTTGATGCGATGGTGCAGGGTCAGTTCAACACCGGCAGCATCAAGCACGATGTGGTGATCGGCGCGGGTTTCGAAACGCAAACCAGCGAGTACAGCAACAGCGAAGGCTGGAATAACGGCTACTTCCTCGGCAACGGCAATCTGTACAACAGCACGCTGTTGACCAACGATGAAGTCAGCATCGGCTCGGAGCTCTACCGCCAGCAGCGCACCACGCAGGCTGCCGTGTACGCGAGCGACACGGTGCAGTTCACCTCACGTCTGTCCGCGCTGGTCGGCGTGCGTTACACGCAATATCGCGAGCACGTGTACGACCCGAGCGGCGCCGTATCGTCGCAATACAGCGCGGATCCGGTCACGCCGACCTTTGCGCTGATGTTCAAGACCGATCCGTACTCCACGGTGTACGCGAGCTATGTCGAATCGTTGGAACAGGGTGGCGCGGCATCGAACACCAACCTCAATTACCCGGCTACGTTCGGTCCGCTGAAAAGCAAGCAGTATGAAGTCGGCTTCAAGACGGACCACAGCAAGTGGGGCGCCAATCTTGCGCTGTTCCGCGTCGATCAGGGCTACAACTATACGAACTCGGCCAACATCTTCGTGCAGGACGGCACGAAGCGCTATACCGGCGTCGATGCAAGCGGCTGGCTTGCGCTGACGAGCGAATGGCGCGTGATGGGCGGCGTGATGTGGCTCGACACCAAGGCGGTCGACGTGGACGACGCGAGCGTCGAAGGCAAGCGCGTATATGGCGCACCGAGGTTCACCGTGACCGGCCGGGTCGAATACAACCCGTCGTATCTGCGTCCGCTGACGCTGGCGTTCGGCGGCAAGTACGTCGGCAACCAGGCGGTCGATGCAGCTAACTCGCAGTTCGTCCCGGCTTATGTCACGTACGATTTGAGCGGCCGCTATGAGACGAAAATCGCCGGGAAGGACGTGACGTTCCGGGCCGGGATCAACAATCTGTTCAACCGCCGTTACTGGACCACGGCGTGGGGCTATTACGTGGCGCCTTCGCCGACACGGACTGCCGTGGCCAGCGCTACGTTGCAATTCTAGGCACGACGCGTAATGGGATGGGCGCCCTCCGCGGGCGCCCTGACCATAGCGGGAATCTCCGTAACCAGCGCATCGATTGCGCAGCGCGTTTTCAACGGCAGATACCGGCTCTTCGGCCACACAACGTGGATCTCCTGCAAAGGCCGGAAGCAATTTTCTATCACCGCCACCAACTGGCCCGTTTGCACGTAACGCGCCAGCAACCAGCACGGCAGCCACGCCAGCCCAAATCCGGCGATCGCTGCATCGACAATCCCTTGCACGTCGTCGAAGCCAAGCTGCGGCTCGACCTCCGCGCGCCGGATTTGCCCATCCACATCGAGCACGTCCCACGGCTCGGCCACACCGGCCCGCGTGTAAGCAATGATGGTGTGCCCGCGCAATTCATCGACATTACGAGGCGTGCCGTGCTGCGCAAGATAGGAGGGCGCGGCACCGATACTCGCGTACTGCACACCCAGCTGCCGCGCCACGAGGCTTCCGCTATCGGCCAGTGGCCCGATCCGCACGACCAGATCGAAGCCCTCTTCCACCACATCCACGAAGCGATCCGTAATCGAAATATCGACCTTCAGTTGTGGATGTCTGCGCGCGAGTCTCAACAGTACTGGCGCCGCACAATGATGGCCGAAGGCCTGCGGCACGCTGACGCGCAATCGCCCTTTGGGCTCGCGCCGGCCTGAGTCCAGATCGGCTTCGGCGGCCTCGAGTTCAGCGAGCGCGCGCACGCAGCGGTCGTAATAGGCTTGCCCGTCCTCGGTGAGGCTCTGGCTGCGTGTGGTGCGATTGAGCAGGCGCACGCCGAGGCGTTTTTCGAGCCGTACGATCACTTTGCCGACAGCTGAACGCGTCAAGTTCATGCGCTCCGCCGCCAACGCAAAACTGCCCGTTTCGACGACGCGCACGAATGTCGTCACGCCATCAAGAATATCGCTCATACCCTCACCTTATTGGTTCCGCCAAGGACGCATTGCTGGGACTTAATAGCATCAATAGGGACAGGAATTCCCTTCTATATTACACACTCTCTGGTGGCCAAGGCCATCGACTATCGAGGTGAATTCCTATGTCCAGATATCGGAACGCGTCGCCACGGCACGACGAACGGCCGCATGCGAGCACCACGGGCGCCACCGCAAACGGGACCGCGACCGGGCCCGAACATCGCTCGGCGGCACGGCAGTCGCGCACCGTCCGAGCCACGTCTAGCGAATCGGCACAAACGACAACCCGCTTCTCCATCCGCAAAAACACCTTGGCGTTGGGCGCCGTGTGTCTCGCTTCACTAATGTTCGGCCTCGAAATCTCGAGCGTGCCGGTGATCCTGCCCACGCTTGAGCGCGTCCTGCACGGCGACTTCAAGGGCATGCAGTGGATCATGAATGCCTACACGCTCGCGGTAACCACGGTACTGATGGCGACCGGCACACTGGCGGACCGATTCGGGCGCCGGCGGATTTTCGTCATCGGTATTGCGCTGTTCGGCATCACCTCGTTGATTTGCGGCCTCGCGCACAGCGTGCCGACGCTGATTGTCGGGCGTCTATTGCAAGGCGCGAGCGGTGGCGCGATGTTGATATGCCAGGTCGCCGTGCTCTCGCACCAGTTCAACGAGGGACCCGAGCGCGCCCGAGCGTTCAGCGCATGGGGCATCATTCTCGGCATCGGGTTGGGTTTTGGACCGATCATCGGCGGGATGATCGTGGCGGTGTCCGGGTGGCAATGGGTCTTCTGGGTGCACGCGCTACTCGCCATCGCGACCTTGGCGCTGGTCTTCGGCGGCGTGCAGGAATCGCGCGATCCGCACGCGCATACGCTCGACGTGGCCGGCATCGTCACACTTTCGCTGGCGGTGTTCGGTCTGGTGTATTTCATTACGCAGGGCTCGGACCTCGGCTTCACGAGCCCTCGGGCGATTTTAATCGTTGTAGCGACGGTGATTGCCTTCGTGGCCTTTCTCTGCGCGGAGCAATTCAGCGCGCGTCCGATGTTCGACTTTTCAGTATTCAGGATTCCGCAGTTTTCGGGCGCGCTGATGGGTTCCGCAGGCATGAATTTCAGTTTCTGGCCGTTCATGATCTACATACCGATCTACTTCCAGATCGGCCTTGGCTACAACAGCATCAGCGCGGGGCTGGCGTTACTTGCGTACACCCTGCCGACGCTGCTGTTTCCCCCGCTCGGCGAACGGCTCGTATTGCGCTACGGCTCAGGCATCGCGATTCCTGGGGGCCTCTTCATCATCGGCCTTGGCTTCATGTTGATGAAGTACGGCAGCAGTGTCGCTCATCCGGACGCGCTGACGATGTTGCCCGGTTGCATACTCGCCGGCGCCGGTCTCGGCCTGACCAACACGCCCGTTACTAACACGACAACGGGTGCCGTTCCCGCGGAGCGAGCGGGCATGGCTTCCGGCATCGACATGAGTGCGCGGATGATTACGCTTGCGATCAACATCGCCTTGATGGGCGCGATATTGATTGCCGGCATCCTGTTCCATCTGAAGGCAAGACTGCCGGCGACGATCGACACCGGACTGCTCGCACGACTCGCCGAAAAAATCGCCGCGGGTGATGTCGAAGCGGTCAAACGGGGAATCCCCGCGCTTGCGACACTGGACCCTTCCGGCAACGCCGTTCACGCTGCGCTAATGGAAGGGTTCGGGTGGGTGATGCTATACGGCGGTGTTGGCGTATGGGTGCTGGCCGCGCTCAGCTTTTTGATTTCAGGAAGCGCATCGCGAAACCCAAGACAAGTCAGAGCGGCCACGCGAGCCTCCACCCTTCCTGCCGACCCTTGCTAAAGGTCAATTCGGTAGTTCACGCATCTCCGCCTGATGCGATTTGCATACGCCTTTTTCGGGCGCTTTGATTTCGGATTTGTCTGATTCTCCCATTGGTCTGCCCCTGTAAAACTTGATTAAGCACTCACTTCATAGTGAATGCTCGGATCCCTTCTTTGGGGATCGGCGATCGCCGTCTTGAAATGCCAGGGGAGAGATAAAACGATGGGGCGAAATCACCTTGCCACAGCGGGAATTGCGTGCCGCGCAGCCAGAATGCCGTGCATCGGATGCGCGCAGCCGCGCTGCCCAGAGGGTCATGACGATCTGGCTGGATGCCTGTGATGCTTCGATCGCTTCGCACTGAACTCCGATCGACGGAGTCCGGCCGCCTTTGTCCTTTCCACTCACACGCGCTTGCTTCCGGACTATTGGCATTGTCTTTTCTGACCGGGGCTGCCCACGCCGCAAGTCTGTCCCAACTGGCTGACGACGCTCTGGCGCATGACGCCACGCTTGCGAGTGCCGAAGCGTCATATCGCGCGGGTCTAGCGAAGGAGCCTGAGGCGCGCGCCGCGCTGCTTCCGCACCTCGGTCTTACCCAGTCCGATTTCAAGAATGCGATCCATGTACCGGGGCAGCCTGCCGCGCCCTATTCCACGGTGGGGGCGACCCTGTCGTTCAATCAGTCGCTATTCAAGTGGGACGACTGGCAGTCCTATCAGGAAAGCAGGCTCTCAGTCATCGGTGCCGGCTTGACGTTCGCCAGCGCGAAGCAGGATCTCTTGCTCCGTGCGGCGCAGGCCTATTTTGATGCGCTTGCCGCGAAAGACACCTTTCTGCTGGCGCAGGAGCATCTGCGCTCGGTCGATGAACAGCTGGGACTGACCCGGCGAAGCTTTGCGCTGGGCGCAGCGACGGTCGTCGATCTGGATGAGGCTCAAGCAGCGTCCGATTCCGCGCATGCCGATCTCGTCAAGGCGCAGGGGGAACTTGCGAGGCGCTACACCGCGCTGCAAAAGATAGTTGGCCATTCCGTCGATGCGGTTGAGCCGCTCGATGCAGACGCAAGCCTCGCGACCTTCACATCCAGTTCGTCCGATCCTTGGGAATCGGATGCCCAAACATCCGGGCTGGACGTCAGGCAGCAGCAGATTGCGCTTGAGGTCGCAAGACGAGAGGTCAGCAAGGTGGACGCGGGTTATATGCCGAGCGTGTCGATAGTCGGCAACGCGAGTAACGGCAATGCGGCGTTCATCAACGGACAGACTAACTTCTATACGGGCGCCCACCGGGCTTCATCCGGCGAGATTGGCATCCAGATCAGCATTCCGCTGTTCGACGGCCTTTCAACCTCGAGCAAAAAGCGCGAAGCCCTGGCGCTCAGGGACAAGGCCGAAGACGATCTCGAGGATGCACGCCGCTCGGCCGCGCTTGATGCCCAGCAGGCATTTCTCGGCGTACGCGATGGGCTCGCGCAGATCGCCGCGCTACGCACTGCGCAGCGATCCGCTGAAACGGCCCTCCAGTCCGACCGCAAGGGCTTTCGCGTGGGCGTGCGCATCAACGCTGACGTTCTCGCCGCCGAGGACAAACTCTTCAGCACGCGGCGCGATCTTGCGAGAGCGCGTTACGACACGCTGATGCAGTTCCTCCGCCTCAAGGCAAGCGTCGCGCAGCTTGACGAATCGACGCTTGCACAACTTGACCCGCATGACGGCCAGAAGGCCGCGCCCTTCCAGAAATAAAACATGACGATGTTTCAGGCAATCAGGCGGCATCTGCAATTCGCGACTTTATTTGGCATCGCGAGCAATCTGCTCGTACTGGCACCCACGCTCTACCTGCTTCAGGTGTACGACCGCGTTTTGCCGAGTCGCAGCCTGGAAACCTTAGCCATGCTGATGATCTTCATGGCCATTGCGTTGTTCATGATGTTCGCGGTGGATATCGTGCGCAACCGCGTGCTGGCTGATCTCGGCCGGCAACTCGCGGACCGGCTGGACCGGCTGGCGCTGGCGGCCCGCGTCGAGACGCTGGCAAAACGAACGCCTCGCCCCGATCTCGCGACTCCACAGGACGTGGCTGCTCTCCGCTCATTCCTTTCTGGCGCGGGAGTGATCGCACTCCTTGATATGCCCTGGCTCGTCGTCTATCTCGCGCTCATGTTCCTCTTCCACTGGTCGCTCGGTCTGATCGCGGTGGTGAGCGCAATCGTTCTGGTCTGCCTGACGCTGCTCAACGACAGGTTGACCAGGGGCGGAGTGCGCTCCTACATGGCACGTCAACGCGAGACCGACCAGATCGCCATGCAGATTGGGCGCAACGCGGAAATTGTGACGGTACTTGGCATGAACGCTGCCGTGATTGACGCCTGGGCAGCCCGACGGAGCCAGGATCTCGACGCCCAGGAGCAGGTAACCGACACGTCAATGTTGAACAGGAATGTCGGTAAGGCGCTGCGTCAGGCCATTCAGGTTGTAATGATGGCCGCAGGTGCATGGCTCGTTATCAACCAGTATGCGACGGGCGGCGTCATGCTTGCCACGACCATCCTGCTGGGCAAGGCACTCGCCCCCGTTGAGCAGATGCTCGGAAGCTGGAAGCAGCTTACGGAGGTGCGGCAGGCCTGGGACCGACTGAATGCACTGTATCGCTGGACGGCTGGACGCAGCGCGATCGAGTTACCTCGACCAGAGGGTCGGCTGACTGTCGATGCACTGACTTTCAGCGTTCACAGCGTCAACGATCAACGCGGCCGCCTTCTGCTTAAGGGCATTCAATTCTCGCTGAGTCCCGGTCACCTGCTTGTGGTTGTCGGCTCCAGCGCGTCCGGGAAATCGACGCTACTGCGGCTTCTGGCTGGCCTGTGGGAACCGCAATCCGGCACGGTGCGCCTTGACGGCGCTGACATTGCCCAGTGGCCGCGCGATACGCTGGGACGCTATCTGGGTTATGTGCCACAGGATGTCGAGCTCTTCTCCGGCAGCGTTGCAGGCAACATTGCGCGCGATCCCAACCCGGCGAGTAACGATGCCCAGGCGATTGTGCTCGCGGCGCAACGCGCGGGCGTGCACGAGATGATCCTCAAATTGCCGGATGGCTATGAAACAGACATCGGCGAATCCGGGGAGGCACTATCGGGTGGTCAACGTCAGGCCATCGCGCTGGCCCGTGCACTATACGGTGATCCGCGCCTCGTATTGCTCGATGAACCGAACGCCAATCTCGACGCCGATGGCGAACGTCAGTTGAACACGGCCCTGCTGCGGTTGAAACGGGACGGGGTAACCGTCGTTGTGGTGACGCACAGACAGGCCGTGCTCTCGATCGCCGACCGCGTGATGATGATGCGCAGCGGACAGATTGAATGCTTCGGCACGCGTGAGCAGGTCGAGGCATGGGCGCGCTCGAAGTCCCGACCGGCAGGCCCTGCGTCGGGTAATGAACTGCGTCGGGAGATCGCCGCATCATGAAATTGCGCCCTGTCATTAAGGAACTGCATGCTCGCGTCCGCAGCGCGCTGGTTGAGCCGGACCGACTATCCGGGCCGCAACGGACAATCGCGCCCTTGCGTTTGCCGCGCAAGACGATTGCATCGGGATGCCTTGTGCTTGTCCTTGGGTGCGGTGCGCTCGGCGTCTGGGCTGCGCTCGCGCCGCTGTCGGGCGCTGTCGTCGCCGAGGGTGTCGTGCGTGACGATGGCGAACGCAAGACGGTAATGCATCAGGAAGGCGGGATCGTTAAGGCCATCCTTGTGAAAGACGGCGACCATGTGAAAGCTGGAGAGGCGTTGCTCACCCTCGACAGCGTGCGGCCCGATGCCGAAGTCGCAGCGTTGCAATCGCAACTGGCCGACGATGAAGCAAAGGCCGCACGACTCGAAGCGGAGCGTGACATGAGGCGCTCGCTCACGTTTCCCGCGCAGTTGGCCGCCCGCTCGTCGGACCCTGTCATTGCAGCGCTGTTGCGGCGAGAACAAACGCTGTTCGAGTCCGAACGGCAGACTCTGGACGACCAGTTGCGTCTGTTGCAGGAGCAGGCGGCCCAGACCCGCCAGGAAATCGCGACCGAGACCGCGCTTGTGCGCACCAGTGGTGAAAGTCTCGGCATTTCGAAGCAGGAACTTCAGGTCAATGAACAGTTGCGCAGCGAAGGCTACGTGACCGAAACAAAGATGATGGAGTTGCGGCGCGCTGCGGCGGATTACCAGTCACGCCAGCAATCGGATACGGCGGAACTGATTCGCGCACGACAGAAGCAAACCGATCTCGACCTGAAGATCGCAGCGCTGCGCAATGACTATGTGAAGTCGGCCGACACGCAACTGAAGGACACGACGGCCAAAATCCAGCAGGTCACCGATCAGTTACGTCCGGCCCAGGATATCGAAACGCGCACCAGGATCGTCGCACCGGTCGACGGCGAGGTCGTCGGACTCATGGTTCACACAATCGGCGCGGCGATCGGTCCGCGCGAGCCGCTTCTGGATCTGGTGCCGTCAGGCGCTCCGTTAATTGTTGAAGCGAAGATCAAGCCCGACAACGTGCGCGAAATTCTCCCCGGCAGTAAGGCGGACGTTCGGCTGACCGCATACAACCCGCGAACCTCTCCCGTACTTGAGGGCACGGTGACGTATCTCTCAGCAGATTCGCTGAACGAGAAGGAGACGCGGCAGCCGTTCTATCTGGCGCATATCGAGATTCCGGCTGCCGTCATTGCGCGCGCTAACAGAACGGCGCGTGAGCCGATTCAGCTCGGGCCGGGACTGCGGGCGGAAGTGTTTATCAAGACGCGCTCACGGACCGCGTTTGATTACCTGTTTGAACCGCTTTGGGACGGCATCCAGAAATCCATGCGGGATTAGGACACAACTACACACATACATATATAGGAAGAGTCATGAATAACAGAAGCCGGTCATACCTTGTCTTTTTCGCGTTTCTGCTGCTTATTCCGATTTCGTACGGCTCGATATTTGCTTTCAGTTGTAGACCATTCAACAGGACTTTACCAACTGGTATTTTTATATTGATTGGCTTTGGACTTGCCGCCCTCACTGCCGGATCAGTTATCGGCGCGATATTCGCGCTGTTCAGATTGTTTGCGACCACAAGCCAAGGTTCACAGCCGATTATTTCAGCGAATCTTGGTCGATATGTCATCGCAGGGTTCGGCTTGGTCCTGACTGTCTTCGTTGTTGCATCCAAAAAACTGTGCAGCTAACTTCAATCAATCCGGAGGCTCAGAGAAAAAGTGCGTTTGATTACCTGTTCGAACCGCTCTGGGATGGCATCCAGAAATCCACGCTGGATTAATCCGTTTCAATTTTAATCGAACGACAACGCGCATCAAATGATATGGAAACTGGCCACCTCGGCAGTCTGTCTGATGCCATTGGCAGGCTGCGCCCCTTCCTCTCATCCAGCATCACAGATGGCTTTTGCGCCAATAAAAAGAAACGCTGGCAAAGGAAGAAAGTGCACACCTGAGCATAGACTCGGCAATATCAATCGTCCGGCGCGAGGGCTTATAGAAGGAAACGGTTCGTTTCTAACCCCTTCTTGGCAGCTGTACGTGACCGATCCAGACACCGAAAAACTGTCAAAAATTGAAAGCGTCTGGAATTTCGAAGGGGGGAAGATGATCGCCAAATCCAATAAAACTCGAACTACTTACCTCGATTCCAGAGCGGCTTATGCCGTCGTCAAACTTGCGAATCCAGTCTGGGCGAACCCAATCGATACTTCCAGCCACCCCATGACCGATGCCGCATGGAGTATTGATCTCGTGGATGGGGCAGAAGAAAGATGTGAATCAGGCTCGGGGAGGCAGCAGAAAACGGTGGCATTTCGATGAATACAGTCTACGCGATCTGGATGTCCCATCAAACGCCAGAAAAATAAGGGTCTTCATATTTCATCACAGATAAAATAAATCGTTAAAAATCAGCGCATCGCATCACATTCAAAAAAAACAGGGAATTCATGAATTATGAAGAGATTTATAAATAGGGCATATCCCGTTGCACTACTCTGCGCGACTTTGCTCACAATCGTTGAAGCCTGCGCCGGCCAGTCGCTTGCATCTACAGCAGCCAGAACGCCCGACCGCTTCTTTTCCGACCTGCGCGATTTGGTTGAACACGGCGACTTAGGCGATGAGGAATATGTCGCGCAGACTTTCAGACTCCAACTCACCGCTGAACCTAGTGAAACAGTCTTTAACCCAACGACGAAATCTGTTGAAGGCGTTTCATCGAAGTTCATCGCAACTGCAAAATCAGTCGAAACGCAAATTTTCGAAGGCAAACCGAAAGCTAACTATGGGCAGTTTAAGCCTAATCGGTCGACCCCGGAAAAATCATCATTTACGGAAGCGATAAACGAAGCCGAAATTTGTTTAAAAAAGGAACAGTTCACGCCGACTTGGGGGGAGGGAGAGCCACAGTGGAACCCCTCATTTCAAGGTCAGATAACTTATATATTTTCAAGGAGAAATGAACTCGAAATATATCTTTTATTTTCAAAAACAGGTTGCTTGCACGAAATTACACTTTTTCAAAATAGAAGGGACGAATTGAAATGACAGCTCAAACCATCACGGGCAATGAGGCCTTCTGGGGCACAATTAAATTGTCAGCCGACGCTATCAAGCTAATTAACTCCAGTCCGACACTTGTGACACAGTTGCTGGATTACCAAACATCGTTTACGAAGCAGACAGCTGGTGCCATGTCGGCAGATACCGGAACGGGAACTGGGACCGGTTGGAATGGAAGCGCCATATACTTCGCGCAAAACTGGACTACGCTTTCTGCCACAACGATTGTCGGACAACTTGCCCATGAGATTGGCCATTTTGAGAACACCGTGGCAGATATTGCATATGACGCCCAGTATCGGCCAGCCGCCTCAGATCAGAGTGTTACGGCGAACGATCTGCGCGCTATGATGGGACTGCATCGTGAAGGCGAAGCGGTTTACAACAACTGGATAGTGCAACAGGAAATCCAAAAAGCGACGAGTTCCGATGGAACGGGCAAAGACGGCACGAAAATATATCTCGCAGGAGACGGCCTCTACAGCACGGGACCATCAAATCTCCAATCCATACTCGATAATCAGCACGCTTCAGACGTTGCCGGGAATCTGACAGGAAGTCAGGAAAAAAACGCAATGATAGAAGATGCAATGCATGTATATGGGCCGCTGCCTACTAGCGAACCAGACGACCGTCCACATGATCAACGCGGACAATTCGCAGACGGCGACCGTCTATAACGGTAGTGGCCACGAAACTGAATATACAAAGTTCAATACGAGCGGCCAGAAAACGGACGATTATTTCTTTGACGGATCGACCGGCCGTGAAACGGAATACGACCAGTACGGCAACAACGGCAGCATGACCGCGCATCTGTTCAATAGCAATAACACACAGAACGCTATCATCTTCAACGGCAACGGCCAGGAGATGGAGTACGACTCGTTTGACAGCAGCGGTAAGCTCACCAGCTTCACCCAGTTTACCTACGGAGCCGGCGGCGGTTATAACGCGGTTGCGTATGGCCCGACGGGATACGAAACTGGCTGGGCGGACTACGGAAGCAACAACATGCTCATTTCATCCGGCGGAGGCCAGTACAACTTTACGCTGGGTGATGAATATGGCAGCGGTAGCGACGACTTTGACTTTGGGTGGTTCGAACAGGATATGGGCTATTCCGCGAATTTCGGATTTTCGTTCTAGATACTAAGCATTCCTGGTTAACCAGTTGTCACTCGCCGCGCTTCGCGCGCGGTGTCCGTTTTGTTTGACTGAAGGGCCTTTCAGCCACGCAATCCGCCCCGACCATCCCCAAGTACTTTGACCGGGGAAGGAGAGTTCTTGGGGAACGCTGGACGTCCGCCCGCGAACGCGGAAGCGCTCGGGCCGAAATAGGGCTATTTATGGGATGAACGGGTCTTTACTATGTGCAACTCCAACTTCGTTTCGCTTCCGCGTATGCCTTATCGCCTGTTCACACTTTGCATGAGTTTGTTTATCGCCGGTTGCGCTGGCGACACTACCGCGCAGCATCAACGGCCGAGCGGGGCCAGCCTGCTGCCAGCGCAATACCGATGCACTAAATTTTGCACAGTTGACTTCCTACGAAACACGTTCAGAGTGCCCCGGCATGGACTGCTTATTGGCCGTGGCGCCATTCTGACGGAGTACGCCGACTGGACGTTGGTGGACTATGACTCCCGAAGTCTCACGAGAATTAGAACCGTCGTTGAAAGCAACTCAACCGGACAGTTCCAGCCGCGAGTCGTCGAGCGTTCCGATACGTCTCTTAGTCAAAAGGAGATGGCCGCCGTGCAGACTAGCGCGGACAGGATATGGGCATCGGCCGGTAGCGTGCCCACACAGTTCACGTACCATCGAGTCTGGAACATCTATCTTTTGGATGGCGAAACCGTCCGGTCGGAGTTCGGACCAGGAAATCCGGACGGCCTTGGACGTGAGTTGCAAGGCATGCTTGACGGTCTTTGGAACAGTCACCAGTGACAAGACAGTCATCGTCGCGGGCCGCAGACATCCTACTGCATCGAGCGACGACTTTGACTTTGGGTGGTTCGAACAGGATATGGGCTATTCCGCGAATTTCGGATTTTCGTTCTAAATCCTAAGCATTCCTGGTTACATCGCAGTCACTCGCCGCGCTTCGTGCGCGGCGTCCGTTTCGTTTGACCGAAGGGCCTTCGAGTTTGGAGGCAGGGTAAATATCAGCGAATCAAAAACTCAACAACCATCCGGTTGAATTTCTCAGCATGCTCCCACTGCGCCCAATGCCCGCATCGCCCGAACACATGCAAATCCGCGTGCTGCATGCCGGCAACGAGGCGCAGTCCCACATCCATCGGCACAAACCGATCATCTCGCCCCCAGATCACCAGCGTCTGCGCCGAAATCTCTCCAAGCCGCGGCCCGAAATCATTGAACTGTTTCGGATTAGCCGCCAGGCTCTTAACAAAGTTCTCCAGATGATCCCGCCGCGCGAGCATGTTGTCGAGTCGTGTCTGCATGAGCTCGTCCGTCAGCGCCTTGGTATCGAACACGAACACATTCATCATGCGCTTGAGATTCTCGATCGTCGGCTCGCGATACAAGCCTTGTAGCAGCTTGATACCCTCAGTCGGCATCGGCACAAACTGACTGGGCCCGCCCGTCCCGCCACCCATCAACACCAGCTTGCCGACACGCTGCGGATTCTCCAGCGCAAAGGCCACCGCGCTATGGCCGCCCATCGAATTACCGATGATATGCACCCGCTCGATATCGAGCGCATCGAGCAGCCCCTTCAACGAGCGCGCGTTGAGCTCGGAGCGCGAGCCGTCGCACACGATCGGATCGCTCTTGCTCCAGCCGAGGCAGTCCATCAGGATCACGCGATAACCTGCGTTCACAAGCGGATCGACGTTGCGATTGAAGTTCGCCCAACCACTCGCGCCGGGACCCGAGCCGTGCAACATCACCACCGTTTCCGTGCCCTGACCGACGTCGTTGTAGTGCAACTGCACGTCGCGCTCGCCTTCCTGGATGTGCACGAACCTGCTGGTCGACGCTTCGGTGAATGCCGGTACATTTGAGCTCATATTGAATTCCTTTCTTTAAAGAGTTGGTTGACCGCGAGCCGCCATTCACAGCAAGCCCACGCATTGCATGCCGCAGATCTATCGCACAGTGGCGGGCGTATAAACAGGCGCAGGCTTGCCCACGACGCACCATGCCGCAATCGCCGCGATCGCGATCAGCGGAATGCTCGCGCTCAACAGCACGGTGGCGCTTTGCCCGATCGCGAGCAGTTGGCCGGCGATCAGCGGTCCGAGAATCGAACCCATGCGCCCCACCGCAACGGCCGCGCCCACCCCCGTGCCGCGCACTTCGGTCGGATAGATGCTGCTTGCAAGCGCATACAGCACCGACTGTCCGCCGACAAGAAACAGCCCCGCCAGCAATCCGCCCCACGCCATCGACGTGCCGCCGCTCGCACCCACGAGCGCAGCCAATGCCACCGCAATGCCCAGATACATGCCAGCCACTGTCCGGCGGCGGCCAATCCGGTCCATCATGCTGGCGATCACAATCGCGCCAACTCCGCCGCCGACGTTGAACATCATTTGCACGACGCCCGACTGCACCCGCGTGAGACCTCGGCTCAACACCAGCGACGGCAGCCAGTTGATCAGGAAATACAGCACGATCAACGTTCCCAGATAGCTGATCCACAACGCGACGGTCGTCCCGGCGCGCCCTTCTTTCCACAATGCCTGCGCAACACCGGGCGAAGCCTCGCGCAATCCGCCGGTGTTCGCGCCGGGATTCAGGCGCGCCGCCACGAAATGTGCCGACTCGCGCATGAAGATCGCTAACAACGGCAGCACCAGAAGTGGCCCGACGCCGCCGACGTAAAAGATATGCCGCCAGCCCTCATCGCCTGGACTGACGATGCCGATGACCGCCGCCAGTGCCGCACCGAACGGCATACCGCAATACATCGCCCCGACAGCGGTGTTGCGCTGATGCGGCGGTGCTGCTTCCGAGCACAGCGCGATCAGGTTCGGCATGGCCGCGCCGAGACCGAGACCGGTCAGAAACCGCGCCGCCAGCAGACTATTGAGGTCCCACACCTGCGTGGTCGCAATCGAGAAAATGCCGAACATGGCCACCGAAAGCATCAAGATGCGCTTGCGGCCCAGCTTGTCGGCGAGACGTCCGCCGATTGCCGCGCCGGGCAGCAAGCCGAGCGCGCCGATGCTGAAGGCCCAGCCCATCTGCGCAACCGCGAGATGAAATTCACGCGCCATGCGCGGCGCCGCGACGCCGGTGGATTGCAGATCCAACCCCTCCAGCAAGGCGACGACGAGACATAGCCCCACAGTGACGGCACTGCTTGTCCGAGTGTTCGTTGACCGCTGCATAAAAGTCTCCAATGTGTTTTCAGCATCGCTCTTGGTGGCGATCACGCTGTGGTGGGATTGACGGCACCGAAGACGCCGTCTGGTTGCAAGAAAAATTTCACACGCCAGCGGTCCGCTTCAGATCCAGGGCGACGTCGACGATCATGTCTTCCTGACCGCCGACCATACGGCGCTTGCCCAATTCGACGAGAATGTCCACGGTCTTCAGACCGTACTTCTTCGCGGCCACTTCCGAGTGGCGCAGAAAGCTCGAATAAACACCCGCGTAACCGAGCGCGAGCGTTTCGCGATCGACGCGCACGGGGCGGTCCTGCAACGGACGCACGATGTCATCGGCGGCGTCCATCAGCGTGTAGAGATCGGTGCCGTGATTCCAGCCCATGCGCTCGGCCGCCGCGATGAACACTTCGAGCGGCGCGTTGCCCGCGCCCGCACCCATCCCCGCAAGCGACGCATCGATGCGGTCGCAGCCCTCTTCCACCGCGACGATCGAGTTCGCCACGCCCAGCGACAGGTTGTGGTGCGCGTGCATGCCCGTCTGCGTTTCGGGCTTGAGCACGGCCTTCACCGCGCGAAAGCGCTCGCGCACGTCGTTCATCGTCAGCGCGCCGCCCGAATCGACCACGTAAATGCAGGTCGCCCCGTAGCTCTCCATTTTTTTCGCTTCGAGCGCGAGGTTATCGGGCGTGGTCATATGGCTCATCATCAGGAAGCCAACTGTGTCCATGCCGAGTTCGCGTGCGTATTCGATGTGTTGCTTCGAGATATCGGCCTCGGTGCAATGCGTGGCGACGCGCACGATCCGCGCGCCGGCCTGATAGGCCGCCTTCAGATCGTGAATCGTGCCGATGCCGGGCAGCAGCAGCGTCGCAATCTGTGCGTGCTCGAGCACGTCCGCCACTGCCTCGATCCATTCGAGATCGCTATGCGCGCCGAAGCCGTAATTGAAGCTCGAGCCTTGCAGCCCGTCGCCATGCGCGACTTCGATGCTGTCCACCCTGGCTTTGTCGAGTGCGCGTGCAATCTGCTGCACGTTGTCGATCGAATACTGATGGCGGATCGCGTGGCTGCCATCGCGCAGCGTCACGTCGGAGATATACAGTTTCTTGTCCATGCGAAAAGTCTCCTTAAGCCTGCACGAGCGATTTCGCCATGCGCTCCGCGGTCGCTAGCGCGGCCGAGGTCATGATGTCGAGGTTGCCGGCATAGGCGGGCAGATAATGCGCGGCGCCTTCCACCTCGATGAATACCGAGGTTTTCAATCCACTGAAGCGGCCAAGGCCTGGAATAGTGAGCGGCGCATCGGCGGGGATCACGTCGAACTGCACCTTCTGCTTCAAACGATAGCCCGGCACGTACGCGTGAACCGCCGCGGCCATCGCTTCGATCGACGCTGCCACTTTCGCTTCGTCCGCGAGTTCGGACAGCACGTAGACGGTGTCGCGCATCATCACCGGCGGCTCGGCCGGATTTAGCACGATGATGGCCTTGCCCTTCGCCGCGCCGCCAACCGCTTCAATGGCCTTCGAGGTGGTTTCCGTGAATTCGTCGATATTCGCGCGGGTGCCGGGACCGGCGGACTTGCTGCTGATCGACGCGACGATTTCCGCGTAGTGGACCTTCGCCACGCGCGACACCGCCGCGACCATCGGAATCGTCGCCTGGCCGCCGCAGGTCACCATGTTCACGTTGCGGGCGTCGAGATGTTCATCGAGGTTCACCACCGGCACGCAGTACGGGCCGATTGCCGCAGGCGTCAAATCAATCAGGCGGATGCCCGGCTTGAGCGCACGCAGGAACGCATCGTTCTTCACGTGCGCGCCGGCCGAGGTCGCGTCGAATACGAAATCGATGCCGTCGAACACCGCCAGACGGGTCAGTCCTTCGACGCCTTCGTGCGTGGTCGCCACGCCCAGACGCGCGGCGCGCGCCAAACCATCGGACGCCGCGTCGATACCCACCATCGCCGCCACTTCCAGATGCTTGCTGTTGCGCATGATCTTGATCATCAGATCGGTGCCGATGTTGCCCGAGCCGATGATCGCGGCCTTGAGTTTTTCGCTTGCCATGTCAGTCCTCAATCGAGTGCTTGCTTATGCGGAGAAAGTCGCGCGAACGCTGCCGAGGCCGTCGATCTGCGCGCTGAAAGTGCCGGGTTGAGTTACCGCGACCATCGGACCGAGTGCGCCGGTCATCAGCACGTCACCGGCGCGCAGCGGTGTGCCGAGCCGGACCATCCGGTCCGCGAGCCACGCGGCGGCGTTCAGTGGATTGCCAAGGCACGCGAAGCCGTTGCCGCGCGAGAGCACGTCAACATCGTTGGACAACGTCATCGCGCAGGCGGCCAGATCCATGTCGCGCAGCAGCACCGGACGGCTGCCGAGCACGAAGCACGCGCTCGACGCGTTATCCGCGACCGTATCGACGAAGCGGATATTCCAGCCTTCGATGCGGCTGTCCACGATTTCGATCGCCGCCACCGCATAGGCCGTCGCGCGAATCAGGTCGGCGTAGGTGTGTTTGTCATGCGTCAGGTCGTGCTCGAGCACCAGAGCGATTTCTGCTTCGACCTTCGGCTGGATCAGTTCGCTGAGCGGAATCGCCTGGTTGTCGCCGAACGCCATCGAGGCGAATAGCGCGCCGAAGTCCGGCTGGTCGACGCCGAGTTGACGCTGCACCGCCGGCGAAGTCAGCCCGATCTTGCGGCCGACGATGCGCTCGCCAGCCGCCTCGCGCGCCTGAACATTGAACTGCTGTACGGCGTAGGCGAGTTCGGCGGCTTCAACAACATTCGCAGCTTGTGCGAATTGCGGGTTGTCGCGCAGCGGCGCAACGGTCTGACGCGTGCGTTCGGCATCGCGCAGCCGCAGGGCCAGCGCTTCAACGTTGCTTCGATTGATCATGGTGTGTTTCCGGATTCAGTTAGACGGTTTCGGCGACGGGTCGCGCGTGCATCGCGCCGAAGCCCGCGATCCACTCGGGAATCGGCCGGTAATAGTCGAGCGTCGCGCGATAGGGCCCGAATGCATTCAGCGCGCCGAAGGCCGCGACCCAGGTACGGATCTCGTGAGCCGACTTGCCGGCGTCGCGCGTGATCGCGTTGTCGGTGAGGCCGTCGAGCGCGGTCAGTTCGCCCTCTTCCAGCAGCTTCAGGAATGCGCGGTCCCACTCGGGATTGAGCGGATGCAAACGGCTGTCGCCCGAGGCGAATGCACGCGCCGCAGCGACCGTGCGCGCCTCGCGCGCGGCCCGCGATTGCGCCGAAGGATTGCGTCCGGCGATGAGGCGCTCCGCGACTTCATCACTGGCACCGGCCAGTTCCGGCACCGGCGGCTCATGCGAAATGCCGCCCGAGCCGATCACCAGGACGCGTTGGTTCGAACGTGCAAGCGCGCGGCCGAGTGCCTCGCCGAGCAGACGCGCGCGACGGCATGACGCCATCGGCGCCGCAACGGAATTGATGAAAACTGGCACAACCGGATAACGATCGAGCCCGCCTGTGAGAAGGTCCAACGCTTGCGCGCAGCCGTGATCGACGTGCATGCGGTAAGAGACCGCTACGTCGACATCGCTGGCCAGCACGGCTTCCGCGAGTTCGAGCGCTGTGTCAGCAGGCACCGCGAGCGGCCCGGCGAGGCTCTTGAAGTCGCCGATCGCGCTCGCCGACGCGCCGATGCAAAACGGCGGCATCACGTCGTAGAAGAAACCGTTGTAGTGATCCGGCGCGAACACCACCACCAGTTCAGGATCGAAGTCGGCCACGCGTGCCCGCGCCGCCGCATGGATATGCGCCACTTCCGCGACGATTTCCGGCGCGGGGTCGTAATAGCCGGTGAGCGGCGTGTGCGAGAGACATTCGAGCAGCAGCGGCATGTCAGGCTCCCGTGGCGAGCGCAACGCCGTGCTCGTGCTCGACAGCCGCTTGCGGTGATGCGTCGACCAGCGCAGCTTGCCGGTCGGCCGGCGCAAGTGTCAGCTTCCGCGCGAGCTCGCCGATGTGCGCCGAGACCTGCTGCGGTGTGCACATACCCGCAACAAACCGATCCGGGCGCAACAGCACGACAGATTCGGGCACGCGCGCAAACCACTCTTTCATGCGCCCGTTCACATCGCCGATGGCAATCACGCCGTCGGGCACGTCGTCGTGAAAACCGAGTTGCGTGTCGGGTTTGGCGAGCACGAAACAGCCGCCCACCCGCTGCCAGATTTCACGCGCTGAGGCCGTCAGGCCGAAGGTCGGATCGGAACCCCAGCCGATGATGGCGAAGCGATTTCCCAACACATCGTCGAGGCGCACCACATCGCCGCCCACCGTCCGCACGCGCGGCTGGATGAACATGCGGCCCACCGGCGAATGGCACAGCGGATCGCGGCCGTACACGAGGCGGCCCAGCAGCGATTCGCGCTTCTGACTCATCAGTCCGAGCAAGCGCCCCGGCGCGGAATGCCCCGAACGTTCCAGCAGGCGCGCCAGAAACCCATGCTTGCGCTGGCGTTCGGCCAACAGCACCACGCCTGCTTCGTAGCGCGGCATCGGCTTGAAACGCATTTCGACGAAGTAGCGTTTCACCGCTGGAAGCAGGTTGAAGGTGCGCACGAAAGCGTCGCGGAACTTGATGCCGAAGCGGCTCGTCGGCGCAAAAATATCGCCCGCCACTTCCGACAGATGGATCATCGAGCGGGCATGCGCACGACGTTCGGCGGTGTACGTGTCGAGCAGCGCATCACTCGCCAGCCCCTTGACCACCATCGCCAGCTTCCAGCCCAGGTTGCTCGCGTCGCGAATGCCGCTGTTGTAGCCCTGGCCCTGCCAGACCGGCATGATGTGCGCGGCGTCGCCGGCAAGCAGTACGCGGTCCGTGCGAAACGTGCTGGCAAGGCGTGCGTTGTGCGTATAAACGCGTTTGCGGATGTAGTCGACCTTCTCCGGATCGGCCACCACCTTGCGGATCAGTGCGGCCATGTTCTCCGGATTCGACAACTCTTCTTCCGTCTCACCCGGCATCACCATGAATTCGAAGCGGCGGATACCGTGCGGCAAAGCGGCCGACACGTAGGGCCGTTTCGGATCGCAATGCATGTAGACATGAGGCGAGCCGATCGGGTCGTTGCGCACATCCACCACGATCCATTGATTCGGCTTCGTGCGTCCTTCGAATGCCACGTTGAGTACGCGGCGAACGAAACTGTTGCCGCCATCCGCGCCAACCATGTACGACGCGCGAATCGTGCGGCGTCCGCCCTGCGCGTGTTCGGCTTCGATCGTGATACCCGATTGGTCCTGCGTGAATGAGGTCAGGCTGTGGCCGAACAACACCTCGACATGCGGGAAACGGCGCAAGCCTTCGAACAGCACGCGATCGGCAAGCGGCTGGATGAACGCGTTACGACGTGACCAGCCGAACTCGTCGGTGCGCGGTTCGATCGACGCAAAGCAGTGGCCGGTGTGCGTGACGAACCGCATCCAGTGGTCAGGCGTAGTGTGCGGCAGGAGTGCATCGGCGAGACCCACCGACTGAAACACGCGCAACGCTTCATCGTCGAGGCCGATGGCGCGCGGGTAGTCGATGATCTGCTCGAGTTTCTCGACCAGCACGACGCGCACGCCTTGCAAACCCAGGTAGTTGGCGATCATCAAACCGACAGGTCCGGCGCCGATAATCGCAACGTCCGCTGATACAGTTTCGCAGGGGCCGTGAGCGGCCACCGGATCGATAGAGGGGGGCATGTTGTCTCCTTTTTCTCGCGCATGGCGCAAGTTCATTGGTTCGCAGTCTAGGACCGCCACCCCACCCCCTCAACATTTTGTGAAATTTGTGCATAGAATGCACATATCTGATTTATAACGAGTTTTCGGTGACCAAATACACAAACGTGCGAGGCCTGTCACGCGGGCTGCAGGTACTGCAAGCGCTCAATTCCATGGAAAGCGGCCGCGCCACCAGCCAGCAGATCAGCGACCTCACCGGTTTGCATCGCACCACGGCGAGACGGCTGCTGGAAACGCTGATGGAGGAAGGTTTCGTGCGGCGCAGCGCATCGGACGACAGCTTTCGTCTGACGTTGCAGGTGCGCACGCTGAGCGAAGGATTTACGGATGACGAAAGAATCGCGACGATCGCGCCGCCGATCATGGGAAGACTTTTGCAGCGCGTAGCGTGGCCTTCAGATCTGACCACGCCGGACGGTGATGCGATGATCATCCGCGAGACCACGCACCGTTTCAGTCCGCTGTCGTTTCATCGTTCGATGGTTGGGCGGCGTCTGCCGATTCTGCTCACGGCCGCTGGGCGCGCTTACTTTGCGATGTGCCCCGAGGGCGAACGCGAGGACATCCTCGAGTTGCTGCGTTCGGGTGCGGGCGGGGACGAGCAGAAGGCGCTCGCCTCCAATGATGCGTTGGTCAAAAGCCTGATACGGCGGGTTCGCGCGGACGGCTTCGGTTCGAACCACGGCGATTGGGCCGCGCAGAGCAAAATCGGCGCGGTCGCCGTCGCGATCGTGTCGCAGGAGCGTGTGCTGGCGAGTCTGAACGTGGTGTTTCTCTCGCGGGCGGTCACGCTCGCCGAGGCGACGCGGCGCTATGTGCCGGAACTCCAGGCCGCCGCGCGGGAGATGAGTGAGGCGCTGGAAGCGGAGGAATCCGGGAACGGTGCGGGTAAAGGCTAAGCGAACGGCGCGTGTGCGCCGTAGCGCCCCTCAGGCCTCGATCCCTACCCTATGCCCCGCCATCATCGCCAGCCCTTCATGCAACGCCGGGAACAGGCTGCGATTGAAATTGTTCCAACGCAGTTCAAGAATCGTGTCGTCCTTGTCGATCTCCGTGTTCAGCACGTCGTGAATCACCTCACCTGAATCGATCCCGTTATCGACGTAGTGAAACGAGGCGCCGGTGAGATAAAGCGGCTCTACCGCCACGGTCTCCATCGTCTTCCAGTTCACCACTTTCCTGCCGCGCGCGCCATACAAAGCATCGAGCGTCGCATACGCGCCGCGCCGCTCATACGGCGATTCCGCGCGCGTCACGCCCGGATGAATATTGACGATCTTTCTTTGAAACGGTGCGCCCGGCCGTACAAGTTCATCGAGAATGATCAGCAGTCCGTCCAGCACGACGATATCGGCCTTCAACTCGATCAACGTATCGAGCAGATGTTTCTCAAACCTGCTTTTGCCTGCCGTACGGCTTGCTGCACCGAGCGGTTCACGTCGATACGTCGACGGAATCGCCAGCAGCAGGTCATTCACGGCGTTGCCCTGCACACGCAAATTCGGCGGATAGAACCAGCGCTTGCCCGGCTCATATGAGAAGCCATATTCCTTCAGCTTCTCTCGATCCAAAGCCGAGCCCGCATCGTCGTCATAGATCACTTTCTCCAACGAGTACTGCTCGCCGAGCTCGGTGTCGTTGAGTGCTTCCACGAGCGATTCGAGCACCGACTTCATATAGCGTGTGCTGCTCTTGTATGCGATATCCTGGCCCGCCTTATCGGCGGCGGCGTTTCTCAGAGACCAGATATAAACGAGCTTTTTCTTCAGCATAGTCGGTTCGAATGCGTATCAATAGTTGCAGATGAGATCAAAGCGAGGGGCGTTCGGATGGCGCGTGAAAAAAACTCGGACCCGCCGCGAACGCCTCCCGCTTACCAGTCGTACTTCGCCGTCGCGATCACCGTGCGCGGATTCCCATAGAAGCAGGTATTCACCGACTGGCAACCGCTCACGAAGCGGCGATTGAAAATGTTCTGGCCATTCACCGCGAAGCGCCAGTTGCGCATTTCGTAGTGAATCGCCGCGTCGTACACGGTGTAGCTCGGTACGTAGAGCGAGTTGTCGGCGGCGCCCGCCGCGCCGCTTTGATAGCGGATGCCCGCGGCAACGCCGAGGCCGGCGAGCGGCCCAACGTGCCACGTCCAGTCGCCCCACAGCGAAGCCATCTGACGCGGGCGCGGTATATCCACGGGCCACTTGCCCAGGGTGTCGTCGCCGGCCTTGATGTTTTTCACGTCCTGGTACACGTACGCGGCGATCACTGAGAAGTTACGCGTAACGTTGCCCACCCCGCTCAACTCGATGCCGCGCGAGCGCACTTCGCCGGTCTGCACTGAGGTGCTGCCGGTCGGGTCGAGCGCGAGATCGGGCGTGACGACGTTAGTCTGGTTGATCTGATAGAGCGCCGCGTTCAGCATCAGATTCTTGCCGGCCGGTTGCCAGCGCAAACCGGCTTCGATCTGCTTGCCCTTGGTCGGCTCGGCAATGCCGCCGCCCGCGATCTTCACGCCGACCAGCGGATTGAACGAAGTCGAATAGCTGATATACGGCGAAAGCCCGTAATCGCCGAGATAGACGAGCCCGACGCGACCCGAGAACGCCTGATCGTTCTGCGTGAGCCGCGTGCCGCCTGCGAGATCGTTCTGCGTGGTGTCGCTCCAGTCCTGGCGGCCGCCGAGCGTCAGTACCCAGCGCTGCCACTTGATCTGGTCCTGCGCATACACGCCGAACGAATTGAGCGTCGACTTCGTATCGGTGCGCGGGAACGCGTTCGGGCCGCCGAAAATCGCGTTGGTAATCGGCGTATACACCGGGTTGTACATATTCAGACTCGGCCCGGTCGCCATCGACTCGCTATCGGTCGTGGACTGCCGGTTGTATTCGAAGCCGAGCAGCACCGTATGGTCGAGCGGGCCGGTGCGGAATTTCGCGAGCGCCTGATTGTCGACGTCGAAGCGGCTGTAGTTCAGCTGATACAAGCCGACATAGCGCAGCAGCGATGCCTCGGTGGGGTCGGCCGGATCGAGACCGCCGCCGAACACCTGCCCCTGATCGAGCGACAGGTGCATCAGGCGCGTGTTCTGCCGGAACGTCCAGACCGGATCGAACTTGTATTCAAACTGATAACCCACCGACCACTGCTTCTTGCGGTAGTGGGAAAACTCCGGATCGCCCGTATAGAGATCCGGCGAAATCTTGCCGTTCGGATTCGGCAAAATCGTGCCCTGGGCCGGCAAAAAATTGTTCGACGCATCGCCCCAATCCTGCAGATAGGTCGCCTCGACGGTCAGCGAGGTCTTCGCGTTCGGCTGCCACTTCACCGAAGGCGCCAGCGCCACGCGCTGCTCCGGGTTTGGTCCGGTCTGCGAATTGCCGTCGCGTCCTACCCCCAGGAATCGATATGACAGCGTGCCGTCCTGATCGACCGTGTCGCCCACATCGAAAGCCAGTTGTTTGCGCGCGTAGTCGCCCACCTGCATGTCGACTTCACGGATGCGCTCGCCGTTCGCGAGCTTGCTCTGCACGTCGATGATCGCGCCCGGGTCGCCCTGACCGTACAGAACGGAAGTCGGACCGCGCAGCACCGTGATGCTGTCGATCATGGTCGGATCGACACGCCAGCTCGAGAGATTGAGCGTATTGGGCACCTGCAGTCCGTCGACGAAGACAGTCGGCGTAAAGCCACGCAACACCGAATACCAGTCGGAGCGCACATCGGCGCCGTAGGTCGAAAAGCCCGGAATGTAACGCAACGCCTCATTGATGGAGGTCGCACCGGTTTGCTCGATCTGCTGCGCGGTCACGACGTTGATCGTCTGCGGGATTTCCTTCAGCGGGGTGTCGGTCTTGGTGCCAGTGCTGCTGCGGCGAGCGACGAGACCGACCGTTGCCTCGCTTTCAGCGGCTCCTTTGACGCTGATCGAAGGCAGCGTATTAGCTGGCGTTGCGTCCTGTTGTGCTGTATTGGTCTGCTGCTGTGCACCGGTCGCTAACTGCGCCGCGGGTTGCACCGCCTGCTGCGCCTGCGCGTAACCGGCTGCCGCCGCGTAAAACGCCACGCTTGCCGCGGCTGCGATCGCACGCCGACGCGTGCCTATTGCCCACTCCATCTCTCGATGCTCCAGGTTGTTATGCGGCCAAACGGCCGCGCTTTATCAAAGAGCGAAGGCCATGCGGCGCTTGCTCGTCCCGTTTTCTTCTGCTTGAGTTGTCCGGCTGGCCGACCGGTCTTGTGATGTGTGGCGTGCGAGCGACGCGACGATTTCGTCGGAGCGCAGCGCGAGAACCGACAGCAGCGTGTCGGAAAGCCCGTGGCTGTCTTCACAGCAGCCTTGCAGGTAAATGCGCGGTTTGAAACCTGTGGGCGTGGCGAGCCGGTAATCGCGTTCGACGTTGCCCTGCGCGAGCGCTTCGCCCAGATGCGGCGCAAGACCTTCGAGCAATTCGAAATGCGTGTCGCGGCGATACCCCGTCGCCAGCACGAGCGCATCGAATTGCTCGGCACGCGCATGACCGCTCAGGCGATCGCGCAGCGTGAGTTCGATCTGACCACCAGCCGTGCGCACCGCCGTCTCGATGCCCGTATTCGCCAGCAGCCGGTGACGCGGTTCCGCCGACACGTTCTGCATATAGAGCATTTCGTAGATCTGCTCGATCAGCGGACGATCGACCACCGCATAGTTGGTGTCGCGAAAGCGCTCGATCAGCGAGCGGCGGCCGTCTCTCGGCTGCGCGTAGACGATGTCGGTAAAAGCCGGACTGAAGATCTCGTTGACGAACGGGCTGTCGTCGGCGGGCTTGAGTGCGCTCGAACGGATCACGAGACTCGCGTCGACATGCGGATAGCGGCGCGTCAGATCGACGAACACTTCCGCCGCGCTCTGCCCAGCGCCGATCACCGCCACGCGTTTGCGCGCACTGCCGGCCTCCCCCACCACGCGGTCGATCGAAGTCAGATACTTCGACGAGTGCACGATATTGTGCGAACCGAGTGCGGCAAACGCCTCCGGCACCTGAGCGCCACCGCCGATACCGACCGACAGCGCGCGCGTCACGCGCTGCCATTCGCGGCCCTCTTCGTCACGTGAGAAGACGCGCAGCGCTTCGACCTCGTTCACCTTACCGGCAGCCTTGACCGCTTCGATACCGATCACCGTCTGGCCGTAATGCACGCGTTCATCGAACGACGCAGCCACCCAACTGAGGTAGTCGTGAAACTCGACACGCGTCGGATAGAAACTCTTCAGGTTCACGAAATCCGCGAGACGTCCTCGCTCGAACAGATAGTTGATGAACGTGAAGCGGCTCTTCGGATCGCGCAGCGTGACGAGATCCTTGAGGAAAGAAATTTGCATGCGGCAGTCGTCGAGCAGCATGCCGCGGTGCCAGCCGAACTCCGGTTGGCGCTCGATGAAGCAATGTGCGAGGTCCCCGTGGATCGCCTTGCCGGCCTCTTCAGCGAGGCGCACGGCAAGCGCCAGATTCGACGGCCCGAAGCCGATGCCGATCAGATCAAATACGGTATCTCTGTGCATGTCGCAGGTCCTTATCGGTGTGAGCCGGCGCGCCGGAGGCGCTGGCTGGAGAGAAATGTTTGTTGAGCAACGTAGGCGTTAACCGGCATCCCTAACCTCGACAACGGTCGAGGTCCCGGTAACGATCCGCGCGCTCAGGCCGGCGAAAGTCGGCGCGGCGAACACATCGGCAATGGAGAGTGCGTGCCCGGCTGCTTGCGCTGCGTCGACAAAGCGCACAACGTCGAACGAAGTCGCACCGGCTTCGAACAGATCGTCGTGATGCGCAGGCGTGTTGCCTTCGAAGAGATCGCTCCAGATGCGTTCGAACGCGTCGGCGTGGTCGGTTGCTTCGACGTGAAGTGCGCTGCAGGCATTCATGTCTGCAGCAACGCCAGGCGTTGCAAGAGCAAAGTGTGCCGGCGACGCGCCGAGCGCTTCATGCGGTGCATCGACGAACTGCTGCACCACGCTTAGATAGTCAGCAGTCAACGCCTCGACGAAGCCGCCGTCGACCAGTTCATCCGCATACGAAAACGCGCCCGTCACGCGTCCATCCGGATGCTCGACCACGTCGAGTTCCAGTTCGAAGACGACGCGATGCCGCACGTCGTTGAAATCGTCGAGCGTGAGACCGGCCCAGTCGCGTTCCGCAGCACCAGCCGGGCGCAAGTAGTTGAACATCACCGAGAAAAGCGGATTGCCGGGTTCCGGGCGCGGCGCGCGCAACGCTGCGACCACGTCGGCGAAGGGCGTGTCCGCGTGCGAATAGGCAGCGAGGGCCGCGTCGCGCACTTCGGCCAGCAGCGTGGCGGGCGTGTCTGTTTTCGCAAGCCGTGTGCGCACGACCACCGCGTTGATGAAGAGCCCGAGCGCGCGGCGTGCAGCCTCGCCCGTCAATTCGCGCGTCGATGCGAGAGCGCCGACAGGCTGATCGGTTGCGCCAGTCGCACGATAGAACGCGACGTTCAGCGCGGCGTGCAGCAGCATCGGCAGGGTTGCGTGGACTTCGAGCGCCATTGTGCGGGCGCGCCGCACGACGTCCGGGGCGAACTCGAATGCGAAGCGGCCTGCGGTCCAGCGCGGCATCGCGGAACGGCCCGGCGGCGGCGAAGGTAAAACGTGCGCGGGCGCGTCGGCAAGCACGTCGCGCCAGAAAGACAGGCGCGCGCGCGGCGCCGCGACCGGCAGCACCAGCGCATGTGGCAATGCCGACGACGGGTCCGGAACCGCAGGCGACGCTCCCCGCACGATCGCCACGTAGATCGTGCGGACTTCCTCAAGCCACAGATCGATCGACTGCCCATCCGACACGATGTGATGCACGACCAGCGACAACACATGATCGCGCTCGCCGAGACGCAATAGCCGCACGCGCCAAAGCGGTGCGTCGTCGAGCAGGTCGAATGGGGTCAGCGCGTCTTCGTCGGTCAGCGTAACGGCGGCGGCCTCGGGTGCGGACTTTGCGGTATCTGTGGCTTCTGTGGCTTCGAGCGAAACCAGATCAATCACCGGCAGTTCGAAAGGCGCCACCGCCGCAATCCGTTGGCCCGGCAACTCCCCTTTGCGTTCGACGAGGCGCGTGCGCAACGCCGGATGCCGCGCCGCGGCCCCGGCAAACGCATCACGCAATGCATCGACATCGAGCGGCCCGCGCAGACGCAGCGCGACAGGAATGTTGTAGGCCGCGCTGTCCGGTTGTGCGCGCCACAAGAACCACAGGCTCAATTGTGCGGCGGACAACGGCAACACGCCTGGTGCTCCAGCAAGCACGCGCGGATTCGCCGCCCGGCTCCCGAACCCGGAGTGCAATCCGGACGCCAACCCGGACTCGATATCCACTTCGCCCACCGCCTCACTCCGTGCCGCGGCCATCACCCGCTGCGCATACTGAGCCAGGATCGGCGCTTCGAAGAGCGTGCGCACCGGCACATCTCGCGCGAGCCGCTCGGCTACGCGCGTCGCCACACGCACAGCCGCGAGTGAATGGCCGCCGAGTTCGAAGAAATGATCGCCACGACCGACGCGTTCCACACCCAGCACTTCGCGGAAAATCATCGCGAGCGCCGTTTCGAGCCCGGCTGCGGGCGCCTGATACGCCCGCGCGACGCGCTGCGGCTCGGGCAGTGCGGCGCGGTCCACCTTGCTGTTCGCATTGCGCGGCAACGCATCGAGCACGACGATATGCGCGGGCACCATGTAATCGGGCAACGTGTGACGTAAATGCGCGTCAAGTTCAGCAGCATCTGCACGCGTGTTGCGCTCGCACGCTTCGGCGCTCAACTCCACATACGCCACCAAGGCCGCTTGCGCCCCCTTGCCGTGCACGATCGCCACGGCTTCACGCACATCTTCATGCGCGGCGAGCTGTGCCTCGATTTCGCCTAACTCGATACGCAAGCCACGTAGCTTCACCTGGTGATCGACGCGGCCTATAAAGTCGAACACGCCATCCGCGCGCCGTTTGACGAGGTCGCCCGTACGATAAAGCCGTGCACCTTGCGTACCGAACGGGTCCGGCACGAAGCGCTCTGCGGTGAGCGCAGGGCGATCAAGATAACCGCGTGCAACGCCCACGCCCTCGCCACCCAGATACAATTCGCCGATCACACCCACCGGCAGCGGGTTCAGGCGGGCATCGAGCACATGGGCGGATCGAGCGCCAACCAATGTGCCGATCGGCAGATACGCACTGTCGGCCAGCTTCGCAACATCGTCGGCGGGATAGAACATCCACAGCATCGGCGTGATGACGGTTTCGGTCGGACCATACCCGTTGACGATGCGTGCGTTCGGAAACGCGCGGCGCATCAGCGCAAAGGCTTCGCGCGAAGTCGCTTCGCCGCCCACCGTCAGCGATCGCAAGGTCGGCGGCGCGCCGTGTGCGAGCGCCCATTCGGCAAGCTGCGTCGCACAACCGGGCGGCACGTAGGTCATCGTCACGCCTTCGCGTACCATCATCCGGCAGGTTTGCGCGGGCGGCCACAGCGTGTCGGCGGTGATGGCCACGGCGGCGCCGGACATGTACTGCGAGAACCAGCCCTCGTGGGCGCCGTCGAAATTGACCGACTGGAATAGCAGGAAAACGTCGCTTTCAGCCGCGCCGTAACGCTCGGCAATCGCCGCACAGTGCCGCGCGAACGATTCGTGGTCGACGACCACGCCCTTCGGCTTGCCGGTCGAGCCCGAGGTGTAGATCACATAAGCAGCCTGGTACGGCGAGACGGCAGGCAGCACGATCGGCGCGGTCGATAGATCACCACGCGGCGACTCCTCGTCGATCAGCCAGAGACGCAAACGATCCGACGCCGGCAAAGCGGCCAGGCTGGCGCGCTCGGTAATGACATGGGTGATCTGCGCATCGTCGAGAATCTGTGCGAGACGCTCGCGCGGATGGCTCGGGTCGAGCGGCACGAACGCGCCGCCGGATTTCAGCGCGGCGATCAGGCCGACCAGCAGATCGACCGAGCGGCTCAGCGCCACCCCGACGCGCATCTCCGCCCTCACGCCGGCCGCGATGAGCCGTTGCGCAAGCCGCGTCGCACGTGCGTCCACTTCGCCGCGTGTGAGCGAGCGTTCGAGATCCGCAACGCCGCGTGCATCCGGGCGGGCGTGAGCATGAGCTGCCACGCGCTGATGAACTGGTTTGAAGGATTCCTGATTACTGACTGCCGTGCTGTTCCACGCATCGAGCTGGGCACGCTCGGCTTCGGGCAGCCATTGCAAATCGCCAACCGCCGTTCCCGGGGCCGCGGTAGCGTTCGACAGTAACTCGATGAAACGCGCAGCTAGCCGCTCAACGGCGTCCGCCTCGAAGAGATCTAACGCGTAGATGAAGTAAGCATCGACGGAACCGTCGTCGCGCTCCTCGAAGCTCAGCGTCAGATCGAACTTGGCGAACGGTGCCCCTGATGGCAACTCGGTCATGCGAACGCCCGCAAGCGAAGGCAAACGGCGACACGCGCCGTACGCCGCCATCACCTGAAACAGCGGATGGTGGCTCGCGCTGCGTACCACGCCGAGCGCTTCGACCACCTGTTCGAACGGCACGTCCTGATGCGATTGGGCGTCGATAAGCGTTTGCTGGGTCGCACCGACTAGCGCAGCGAACGGTTGCGTGGCGGGAACCGGCGTCGCCAGCGTCAGCGTGTTCACGAAGAAACCGACGAGCCCAGCCGTTTCACCGCGCTCGCGATTCGCAGCGGGCACGCCGATCCGAATCTGCGCTTCGCCCGAGGAACGCGCGAGCACGGCGTTGAGCGCCGCTAGCAGCACCGCGAACGGCGTTGCGCGTTGGGCATTGGCGAGCGCCTTGACTTGCTGGACGAGCGTGGCATCCAGCACGAACCGGTGCCGCGCGCCACGCGCGCTCCGTTGAGCCGGACGCGGCGCGGCACCCGGCAGCATCAGCACGTCGCGGCTCGCGTCCAGCCGGGCGCGCCAGAATTCAAGCTGACGCTCACGCTCGCCGGCATCGAGCCAGCGACGCTGCCATAGCGCGTAGTCCGCGTACTGGATCGGCAATGGCGTCAGCGACACCGCTTCGTTCTTCGCATACGCGTGATAGAACGACGCCAACTCCGCGAGTATGACGTCCGCGGACCAGCCGTCGGACACGATGTGATGCGTCGTCAGCGCGAGCCAATGCGTCGTCGCGTCGAGCCGGATCAAATGCGCGCGCATCAGCGGGCCAAGCGATAGATCGAAGGCCTGCGCTTCATCGGCTTGCGCGATGGCGGCCGCGCGCGCCTCACGCTCATGCGCGGGCAACGTGCTCACGTCGCTCGCATGCCACGGACAGCGCGACGGCGCATGCACGGTCTGCATCACGCCGTCCGTGCTCTCACTGAAGGTCGTGCGCAACGCTTCATGACGTGCGATCAACGCATCGCACGAAAGACGCAGGGCGTTCGCATCGAGCGCACCGTCGAGCCGCAGACGTTCGGTGATGTGATAGGCCGCCGGCTCGTCGATCATGCGCGCGTGCAGCCACAGACGCGTTTGCGCGAACGAGGCCGGCACGCTAGCGGTTCGCTCGGCGCGCGGCGGAATCGGCAGCACGCGAAAATCGATGCCGGCCGCGTCGAGCTTCGTGAGAAAAACCGTGCGCTGCGCGTCCGGCAGGAGCGCGAAGCGTGTGGCGAGGGAAAGCAGGTCCGGTTTGGCTGTCGTCATGCTGGGTTGTCTCAGTGCTCAGTGCTTGTCGGCGTGTCGGCGTGCCGGCGTGCCGGCGTGCCGGCTTGTCGGCTTGTCGGCTTGTCGGCTTGTCGGCTTGTCGGCTTGTCGGCTTGTCGGCGTATCGGCGTATCGGCGTATCGGCGTATCGACGTGATGGCTTATTGCAGTTCGAGTTCGCCGAGGAGTGCGTCGATCGCGCTCGCGGTATCCCCTCCGGCACCCGCGTCACGTTCGGCCAGCGCGCGATCGATCGCGGCAGCGCAGCGTTGCAGTGTGCGTTGGTCGAATAGCGTGCGCAGCGGCAGGATCAACGTCCAATGCAGATTGGCCTGCGCGTTGGCCTGCGTGGCGAGCAGCGAGTGACCGCCCAGGGCGAAGAAATCGTCGTCGCGGCCGACCACCTCCAGACGCAGCACGCGTTTCCAGATCGCGGCGAGTTCGCGCTCGGTATCGGTTTGCAGAGACGCTGCCATTCCCTCTTCGGCAGAAAGGCGACGAACCGGCGCGGGCAGCGCATGGCGATCGCATTTGCCGTTCGGTGTCACCGGCAACGCCTCCATTTCGATCAGTTGCGCGGGCACCATGTACGCGGGCAATTGGGCACGCAGCGCATCGAGCAACGCATGCGTGTCGATCGTGTTGCCCAAGCCTCGTGCGACGTAGCCGACCAGCTGCTCATCACGCACGATCACCACCGCGTCGTGTACGCCTTGCTCCGCACGCAGCAAGGCTTCGATTTCACCGGGTTCGATACGCTGACCGCGCAGCTTCACTTGCGTATCGATACGGCCGAGATAATCGAGCGCACCGTCCGCACGACGACGGGCGAGGTCGCCGGTGCGATAAAGACGTGCGCCTTGTGTGAAGGGATCGGGGACGAAGCGCTCCGCCGTCAGCCCGGCACGGCCGAGATAGCCGCGCGCAAGTCCAACGCCACCTAAGTACAGTTCGCCAACCGCGCCCTGCGGCAACGGTTGCAGCGCCGCATCGAGTACATGCAGTCGCAGGTTCGCAATCGGATGACCGATCGGCACGGACACGGCGTTTGCATCACGTGCATCGCAGGTCCAGTGCGACACATCGATGGCAGCCTCGGTCGGTCCGTAGAGGTTGTAGAGCCGCGCATTCGGCAAATGCTGCGCGACGCGCGCCACCAGTTCCGGTGCCAGTGCTTCGCCACTTGCCACGATCCGCTCGACCCTCGCGCAGCGAGCCGCAACTTTGAAATCCTCCAGATGGGCAACGAACGCGGCGAGCATCGACGGCACGAAATGCAGCGTCGTGACACGATGCGTTTCGATGGCCGCGATCAGACGCGCCGGATCGCGATGATCGCCCGGCGCCGCGATAGCGAGTTTCGCGCCGACGGCGAGCGGCCAGACAAACTCCCATACCGATACGTCGAAGCCGAACGGCGTCTTGTGCAGCACGACATCTTCAGCGCCCAGCCGATACGCGTCCTGCATCCACGCGATCCGGTTCGCAAGCGCGCGATGCGTATTGCCCGCGCCCTTCGGCTTGCCCGTCGAACCCGATGTGTAGATCAGATAGGCGAGTTGTTCAGGCGCGACTTCCACCGCCGTGGCGAGCGCGGCCCCGGTGCTGAGCAGTTGGTCGACGGTCAGAATCTTGACGTCGATGCTTTCGACCGCCGCGACGACGCGCTCACGCAGATGCGTTTGTGTCAGCACGACCGCCGGGTTTGCGTCGTTGAGGAGATATGCGATGCGTTCGGCCGGATAGTCCGGGTCGACAGGCAGATAGGCAGCACCCGCTTTCAGCACGCCGATCAGCGCAACCACCATGTCGAACGAACGCTCGACGCACAACGCGACCGCCGTATCCGGCTGCACGCCTGCTTCGATGAGCGCAGCCGCGACCCGGTTGGCGTTCGCATCGAGCGCGCCGTAGGTCATCTGCTGCATCCGCCCTTGCGGATCGGTGAATTCGAGCGCGATTGCGTCGGGGCGCGCGAACGCAGCCTGTTCGAACTGCCGATGCAGTGGTTGTTGCTGCGCTGGCGGCCAGGATTGCGCGGTCGCATTTGCGTTCGCCAACGTGGCGAGATCGTCGGCGGTCGCAATCGAGATCGTGTCTAACTGTGCGTGCGGATCGGCGATCAAACCGGCCAGGCACGCGGCAAATGCGCGATGCAATGCGGCCACGCGTGCTTCGTCGACTTGTGCAGCGTCGTAGCCGTAATCGATCGTGAGCGTCGTGCCGGCTTCGATCACCAGGGTGAGCGCGAAATCGGTTGCTTCGATATTGCGCAGATCACGCAGCTTGAGCGCGCGTTCGTCGCGTCCTTGCCACGCTTCATCGACCGGATAGTTTTCGAAGACGACCAGCGTGTCGAACAGCGCGCCGCCACCTTGCCCCGCCCACTGCTGAATTTCGTAGAGCGGCGTGTGCGCGTGTTCCGCTGCAGCGGCGTTGTCGCGCTGTAGTTCCTGTAGCCATGCCGACGCACAGCGCTGCGGCGACGGCGCGGTGATGACCGGCAGCGTGTTGATGAACAGGCCCAGCACCGTGTCGGCATCGGGTAGTGCGTCGGGGCGGCCCGCCACGGTCGCGCCGAATGCGACGGCGGTGTGATGCGTCATGCGTTGCAGCGCGAGTGCCCATGCGCCCTGCACCATCGTGTTGACGGTGACTTTCAGACGGCGCGCGGTTTCGGTGAGACGTGTCGTGGTCTCGGCATCAAAGGATTCGCGGCGCGTGAGATGTTTGGCGACGCGAGGGCGTTCGGGGCCGCGCTCATGTTCACTGTCGTGGTCGTGGTCTTGGTTGCGGTCTTGGTCGCGGTCGCGCTCACGGTCGGCAACCAGCGTCGGTTCATCGATAAGCGCTAGACGTTGCAACCAGAACGCGCGCTCGCCTTCAACATCGCGCGCCGCAAGCCATGCGATGAAATCGCGGTAGCGTGTTTTGGCCGGTGCCGCGAACGGTTGCGGACGCCGCGCCTCGATATAGTCACGCAGCACGTCGGCGAAGAAACGCGCCGTGCTCCAGCCGTCGAGCAGCAGATGATGACGGGTCCAGACAAGACGCCATGCTTCATCCGTGATGCGGATCAACGCGACGCGCATCAAAGGCGGCGACGTCAGATCGAAACCGCGCGCACGGTCGTCCGCAAGCCAGGTTTCAAATGCATCGAGCGCACCGTCACCTCGATCGCGCCAATCAATGATCTCGACCGGCATGCGCGCCTGACGATGCACGATCTGCATCGGCGTGGCTTCATCCGGTGTGAATCCGGTGCGAAGAATGTCGTGACGCGGCACCGCGCCCTCGAACGCGGCGCGCAAACGCTCGACGTCCGGTTCGTTCAACGTCGCGACCAGTTGATTCACATACGTCGATTGCTCAGGGGCGAACAGCGAGTGAAACAGGATGCCGTGCTGCATCGGCGAGAGCGGGTAGATGTCGTCGATGGTGCGCAGATCGAGCGGCAGGCGTTCCAATGCGGCCTGCGTGAGGCCTCCGGTGCGCGCGAGCGGATAGTCGCCAGGCGTTGCCCCGCCGCCGCGTTGCGCGAGACGCGCCGCGCAGGCGGCGGTCAACCCGGCCAGCGCGGTTTCGAAACGCTGCGCGAGCGCTTCAATCGTCGCGCGCTCGAACTGCGTCGCGCCGTACACCCAATGGATTTTCAGCGTGCGCGCGGTGTCGCCGTCGACATACGCATGAATCGCCAGCGCGTTGCCGATCGGACCAGCGGGATCGCGCTCGCAGCCCGCGCCGCCGAAACGCGGCACCAAAGCAGCCTCACGCGACGCATCGAACTGGCCGAGATAGTTGAAGGTCACATGCGGTCGCGGCACGGCGGCGAGCGTCGCGCGCGTCGTCGCGTCGCCGTAGTGACGCAGCACGCCGAAACCGAGCCCCTTGTTCGGTACCGCGCGCAGCGTGTCCTTGACCGCGCCGAGCGTCGCCGCCGGCGTGCTTTCGACAGCGAACTGCACGGGGTAGTGGCTCGTCAACCAACCGAGGGTGCGGCTCGCGTCGGCGTCGTCGAACAACGCCTCGCGGCCATGACCTTCGAGCTCGATGCGGCAGCGAGACATACCGAGCGACTGCGCCAACGCCGCGATCAGCAGTTCGATCATCTGCGTGCGATAGGCGGCGTTTGCCTCCGTCAATACGGCGCGCGTCAGCTCGGCGTCGATCGTCTGAATGACGGTTTGCGCGTCCGCATTCGTCGCCGTGGCTTCTGGATGGTCGAGCGGCAGGTCGTCGTACGGTGCGGCGAGCGCGGCCCAATACGGCATTTCGGTGGCGAACGGTGAGTTCGTTGCGTCGGCTGTGGCCGAACACGACACCTCGGTGGCGGTATGCGAGTTCGTTGCGTCGAGCGCCGCGCGAGCGAGCCGCGCGGCCCACTCCTGCGCGCTCGTGCCCGTCGACGCAAGACGTACCGTGCGACGCTCGCGCGCCGCTCGATAGGCAGCGTCGAGATCGTCCAGCAACACGCGCCACGACACGCCGTCGACGATCAGGTGATGAATCGCCAGATAAAGCTTCGTCGTCCCGTCAGGCAACAGCGCGGCGAGCGCGCAAACGAGCGGGCCGCGCGTCAGATCAAGCGTGCTTTGCAACGCGTTGAACTGGGCGAGCGCGTCGCTTTCGTCGCGTGCGGAAGCGACTGCGAGCGGCAGTGCCTCGAACGCGCGCGCGGCGAACGTGAGTTGCCATTCTTCATCGGGACCGCTCGGGGCGAAACGGTGACGGAAAATCTCGTGATGTGTCAGCAGCGTTTCGAATGCGCGGGCAAAGGCGTCGGAATCGAACGGCGCCTCGGCATCGAGTTCGATCGATTGATTCCAGTGACCACGCTGCGGAATATCCAGCGCGAAGAAGCGAAGTTGCGCAGGGGTGAGGGTCGTGGGTTGTTCGAACGCCGACGGCGATGCTTGTGCTTGAGATGCAGGCGATGTGGAATGCGCTTTCGATGCAGCCGGTGCCGCGGCATCCACCGTTGTGGCAACACATGCGAGTTGGGCCAGCGTCGGCGCGTCGAACAATTGCTTCGGCGTAAAGCGCACACCGCGCTTGCGTGAGCGCGCGATCACCTGCAACACCAGAATCGAATCGCCACCCAGCTCGAAGAAATTATCATCACGGCCCACGCGTTCGGCTTTGAGCACTTCCTTCCAGACTGCGGCAAGCGCCTCTTCCGTCGCCCCTTGCGGTGCGTCGCCTTCAGAAACGGACGGCGCCGGCGCAGCGGCAAGCGCACGCAATGCCGCTCGATCGACTTTGCCGTTCGCGGTCACAGGCAGCGCGGCTACGATCAGCAATACTGCCGGCACCATGTAGTCCGGCAGCCGCACGGTCAACGCTGCGCGTAAAGCCGGTTCGTCGAGACGTGTACCGTTAGACGGAGCCACGAACGATGCCAGGCGCAACCGCCCTTCATGCTCCACGGCAAGCGTTTCCGCCTGAGCGACGCCCTCGAGAGCGCGCAGTGCCGCACTCACCTCGCCGGGTTCGACGCGATAGCCGCGAATTTTCACCTGATCGTCGAGACGCCCAAGAAAATCCAGCCGACGGTCGGCGCGCAGCTTCACGCGGTCGCCCGTTCTGTAGAGACGCTCGCCCGGCGCAAACGGATGCGGCACGAAGCGCTCGGCGGTCGCGGCTGCGCGGTTCAGATAGCCACGTGCGAGACCCGGACCACCGAGATACAGTTCGCCAATGCCACCGGGCGGCACGCTTGCGCCGTGACTGTCTAGCACGCATGCATAGGCATTTGGCAGCGGCAGGCCAAGGGGCACGGATTGCGTGGATGGTGCGATTTTCTCGACATCGCACGCTTGTCCGGCGTGAACATTGGGTAAGCGCAATCCAACCTGCGCCGGCGCGGACGTGTCGCAAGTCAATGCGCCGACCGTTGCTTCGGTCGGGCCGTAGTGATTGATGACGCGGCACGCCGGCTTAAGCGCCGCGATCCGTTCGACTAGCGACCACGGTAGCGTTTCGCCGCCCGTGACCAGCGCGTGAGCAGGTAGCACGTCGGCCGCTCGCTGTGCATCGAGCAGTGCATGCAGATGGCTCGGCACGATCTTCAATACGCCGACGTCGCGCGTGCGCATCTCGTGAGCGAAGCGATCGGGATCGAACGAGCATTGAGCCGGCAGAAGATGCAGCGTGCGGCCCGAGCAAAGCGCGCCGAATAGCGTCGTATGACCGAGGTCGGCGGCGACGGTGGAGACCATCGCCATCGAAGCGTCGGCGGCAAAGGCGAGTTCGTCCAGCATGCCTGCGACGTAATCGGCCAGCGCGTGATGTGAGATCACAACACCCTTGGGTGCGCCGGTCGAGCCTGATGTGAAGATGAGATAGGCGGCCTGGTCGGGCAGCGGTGCGGGACGGGGGGCGTTGGTGGTGTGGTTGGCGTTGGTCTCTACGCCAACCTCTGCGCTAGCGTCCAAGTTAATATTCGAGTTGACGCTAACGGCGACATTCATCCCCGCAAGCGATGAGCCTTCGGCGAGCGAAGCAAGCGAATCGAGATCGAGCGTTCTCGCATTGCCCGGCACCAGCGCGGCCTGCACGCCCCCCGAGGTCAGCATCCATTGCGCACCGCAGGCATCCACGGCAGCCGCCAACCGCTCGTGCGGCGCAGCCGGATCGAGCGGCACCGCGTAGGCACCCGACTTCATCACGCCAATCAGCGCCACCGCGAAACGCACCGAACGCTCGATGCATACCGCAACCGGCTGCTCCGCGCCAACCTTGCGTTGCTGCAAGGCGAGTGCAATGCGCTCCGATGCGTCGTCAAGTTCGGCGAACGTGAGCTGCGTGTCGGCATCAACAAGCGCGACGCGATGCGGTGTTTCACTCGCGTGGCGCGCAAAAAGCGTAAGCACGCTATCTGCCTCAAGCGGAAGCGCCCGCCCCTGTCGCGCCGCGCCATATCCAACCCCATCCGCGCAGTCGAGTTCCGCAATCGCGCGTTGCGGATCACGCACCGCGTCGGCAACTAGTGCCGCGTAGCTATTGAGCCACGCCTGCGCGGCCCCTTCATCGATGCCGTCGAGCGCATACGCGACCACCAGTTCGATACCACGCCGATCGTCGGTGAAATCGAGTGCGAGATCAAAGCGGGCGGCGAGATCGAGCCCCGGCGACATCCGCACCGACGCGCCCGGCAATTCAGCCGTCAATTCCAGATCGAACTGCTGCGCGAATTTGACCTTGAGCCACTCTTCACCACGCCGCACCGGCGGCTTGATGGCGTCGAGCACCTGATCGAACGGTACGTCCTGATGCGCGAAGGCATCGAACGCCGAGCGGCGCACGCCGTCGAGCAATGCAGCGAACGATTGGCCTGGCGCGACACGCGCGCGCAATGCAAGTGTGTTGAGAAACAGGCCGACCAGTGGTGCGGTTTCCGCACGTTGCCGATGCGCAATCGGTGCGGCAACCACGATGTCGGTCGCACCGGTCAGTCGATAGAGCCACGCGTCGAAAGCAGCCAGCAGCACGGTAAAGGGGGATGCCTGTGCGCGCCGCGCGGTTTCGCGCACCGCGGCGGAGATCTCCTGCGGCAGCCGCAATGCGAGACGGCCGCCGCGATAGTCGCGTTGCGGCGAGCGCGGCCGGTCGAGCGGCAATGCCAACGGTTCGGGCGCAGCGCGCAACGCATCGCGCCAATACGTGAGCTGTCGCTCGCCTTCGCCTGCGGCGAGCCAGTCGCGCTGCCATTGCGCATAGTCGGCGTATTGGACCGGCAGCGCGGGCAATTGCGGCGTACGTCCCGTCGCGAATGCCGTGTAGGCCGCTTGCAGTTCGCCGAAGGCGCAACGCGAACTCCAGCCGTCGCTGATCGCATGATGAGTCGTCAACAGAAAGCGCTGCGCGTTGTTGGTCAGCGTGATGAGCGTGGCACGCACCAGGGGGCCATTCGATAGATCAAACGCTGCGCCGACGTGTTGCTCCGTCAACTCCCCGAGCCGCGATGCGCGCTCGGCCTCACTGCTGGTGTGCAGATCGATTGCGGCAATCCGCACCGGCAACGCAGCATGAATGCGCTGCATGACGACGCCATCCTCGGTTTCGACGAGCGTGGTGCGCCATGCCTGTTGACGCTCGATCAGACAATCGAGCGCGCGTTGCAGCGTGCCGATGTCGAGCGCGCCTTGCACGTCCCATTGCACGGCGACGTGATACGCCGAGCCGGCATCCTGGGTTTGCGCGAGCACCCAGAAACGCTGCTGCGCGAACGAGGCGGCACGGTCGGCGAACGCGGTAGTTGCAGGCTGCAGGACCGTGATCGGCTGGTGCCGGTCCACAGCCGATTCCGGCTCGCTGGTATCGATCAGCACCGCGAGCGTCTCGAGCGGCTGATCGTCGAACAACGCATCAAGCCGTAGGTTCACGCGCCATTCGATCCGGATCGCCGCCTGCAATTGCATCGCCGCAAGCGAATCGCCGCCGCGTGCGAAGAACCGATCCGTGCGGCCGATCGGCGCGGGATCGTTCAGGAATGTTTGCCAGATATCGGCAAGGCGCTGCTCGGTGACGGTTTTGGGCGCGACATAATCGGCGGCGGCTGCAACCGGCAGTGCCGCCACAGCATCGCGCAAAGCAGCGCGATCGAGCTTTCCGTTCAGCGTATAAGGCAGACGTGCAAAGCGCGCAAAGCGATGTGGCAGCCACGCTTGCGGCAAATGCGCGGCGAGATGCGCCTGTAGTGCTGCGTCGCTGAGTGCTCTTTCGTCGCGAACTCCTTCGCCGTGTGTTGTGCCGCCGTGTATTCCACCGCCATGCGTCGCATCGCCGTGCGCTCCTTCACCACGTACCTTCCCGCCCACCACTTCTTTCACCACCACACAGGCGATCAGCTGCGTCCTGCCGGCCGTTGTCTCGGCGAGCACACCCGCATCGACGATGGCCGGATGCGTCAGCAGACATGCCGCGATCTCGCCGGGCTCCACACGAACGCCACGCACTTGCACCTGATCGTCGATGCGGCCGAGATAATCGAACGAGCCGTCCTCGCGCTCACGCGTGAGGTCGCCGGTGCGGTAGATCCGTTCACCCGGTTCGCCGTTTGCGTCCGGTAAAAAGCGTTCGGCGGTGAGCGCCGCGCGGCCATGATAGCCACGCGCGAGACACACGCCGCCGAGCAACAGCTCACCGGCCTCACCGCGCTGCGTTGCGTCTTCAATACGCGCCACACGACGCCCGATCGGCCAGCCGATCGGCAGCGACGCATAACCGTTGCCCGCTTCGAGCGCCGGCATCGTGTCTGGGTCGACCGGCCACAGCATCGGCGAAATCACCGCTTCGGTTGGCCCATATCCGTTGACGAGACGGATCGACGGGAACACACGGCGAATCTCGTCGAAGCTGTCCTGCGACATCGCCTCGCCGCCGAACAGCAGCACGCGCAGCGAAGGCGGCACGCCGAGGCGCGCGCAAATGTTCGCGAATTCGCGCAGATAGGCGGGCGGCAGCGTGGTATTGGTCACGCCTTCGCGCAGCATGAAGGCATGCGTGGCTTCCGGCGGAAACGGCGGCGGATCGCTGATCACCACGCTGCCGCCGACTGCGAGCGGCACCAGCCATGCTTCGATCGAGACGTCGAAATTCACCGACGCGAAATGCAGCACGCGATCGGTGCCGTCGATCGGCAACGACTCAGCGAGTGCGTCGCCGTGCGCGGCGAGCGGCCCGTGTTCGACGGCAACCGCTTTCGGCATGCCGGTCGAGCCGGACGTGTAGATCATGTAGGCGGCCGCGCGCGGATGTACCGGCTCGTCATCGCCATCGAAGCGCGGCGCTGTGACGTCTGTCAAAGCATCGTTTGCGACGTCGAAACACTGCGCGAAACGCGCGCGCATTGCCGCATCGGCGGAAGCGTCGACAATGCCGTGAGCGAGACCCGCATCCTGCGCGACCCAGTCGAGGCGCGCTGCCGGATGACGCGGATCGAGCGCGACGAACACGCCGCCCGCCTTCAGTACGGCGAGCAGTGCGACAAACAGATCGCACGAACGCGCGACACACACGCCAACGCGCACTTCCGTCGTGACGCCTGCCGCCCTCAACTGTGCAGCGAGTCGAGCCGCGCGGCTATCCAGCTCGCCGCGCGTCAGGCGCACGGTACGCGGCGTGAACGACGCCAGCGCGGGCGCATCGGGTTCGATACGCGCCAAAGCGCGGATTCGGTGGTGCAACGCAATCGGGAAGCTCGTCATGGGCGTGAAATCCGTTAGAACTGGCCGCGTCGGCCAAGTCGCAGGCCGCAATGGGCCGCTTCATTGGTGTGACGATCCGCAATCGCAAATCTTTACCGCCGGTTACGATTTATTCGGACTGCATCCTTTTATCCGCGGACGGTAGTAAGCGGAGGCAAACGGCGATAGACGGTAAATGTTTGCAACGCCCATTCGTCTAACAGGCGAGGGGCGCGTCTTTGCGCCCCGCTGATTTACCGCCCGCATGCACTGCCGCATGCGCCGCATTTCACCGATCCATTGCGACCCACTGCGACCCATTGCCGATGACCGCTGCCAACGAGCGCTACGACGCGCCACCCTCGCCTTCTCCCTCAACCGCCGCTACTGCCCCCGGCAAACCGGCCATGCGCCTGATCGTGGCGTTGCTGAAGCGCTCGCGCGGCGCCTTCGCGATCGCGCTCACCGCCTGCGTGCTGAACGGCATCGCAAGCGTGCTGCTCGTCGCGACCTTGAGCCGCGCGCTGTCGCAACCCGGCGCCGCCGACATGTCGCTCGCGATGCGTTTTGCGCTATGCGCGGTGATTGCGCTCGTCACGCGTGTCATTACCGGCGTGCTGTTTGCGCGACTCTCGCAGGACACGATGGCGCAGTTGCGTGAGCACGTCGCGCGGCGCGTCGCCGAGGCCGAGCTGCGCGACGTCGAACGGATTGGCGCGGCGCCCGTGCAGTCAGTACTGACCGACGACGCCACCAACGTGTCGATGCTGTTCTTCGCGCTGCCCAATCTCGTGATGCACGGCTCGATCGTGTTCGGCTGCCTCGGCTATCTGGCGTGGCTCTCCTGGCCGGTCTGCCTGCTCGCGGTCGCCGCAATCCTGGTCGGCTCGCTCGGCTATCACGCGGGCGACAAGCGGGCGATCGCCTCGCTCGAAGCCGCCGGCCGCTCGCAGGACAAACTGTTCGGCTATCTGGGCGCACTGTTCACGGGCGCGAAGGAGCTGAAACTGCATCAGGCCCGCTCGCGTCAATTCGTCGACGGTCAGCTCGGCTCGGCGATCGATGAAGTGCGCGATCATCGGCGCCAGGCGTTCAGCGCCTATGCGGTCGGGGTCGGCTGGATCGTGTTCCTGTTCTACGTGTTTCTGGGCGTCGCCGCGTTCTGGCCGGCGCTCGGCGTGCACGCCGATGCGCCGTCGGCATCGGGTTACGTGGTGGTGTTTCTGTTCATGCTGCTGCCGCTGGACGGCTTGCTGAACAACGTGCCGACGCTGAATGCCGCGCGCGTGTCGCTCGACCGCATCGAAAAGGTGATGAGCGAGTTCGGCGCGCTGCGCACCGCACCGCCGCCGGATGAAAACGCGTCACACGCGCCGTACCAAACCCTCACATTGCGCGACGTCACGCACTCGTATTTCCATGAGCGCGACGAACGGATGTTCCGCGTCGGGCCGGTCAATCTGACTTTCAGGCCCGGCGAGCTGGTGTTCATCGTCGGCGGCAACGGCAGCGGCAAGACAACGCTCGCGAAGGTGCTCACAGGTCTGTACGAACCCGAAGACGGCACGATCGAACTGGACGGCAAGCCGGTTGGCTTCGCCGAACGCGCCGCGTACCGGCAGCGCTTCACGGCCGTGTTCAACGACTTCCATCTGTTCGACGCGCTGCTAGGTATCGTCGATCCGAACGCCGCATCGCGCGCGCAGGCCGACGCCCGCGCGAATGCACTGGTTGCGAAGCTGGCGCTCGACCACAAGGTGCAGGTGGTGAACGGCGCGTTCTCGACACGCGCGCTTTCCACCGGACAGCGCAAACGTCTGGCACTGGTCGTCGCGTATCTGGAAGACCGGCCGTTCTATCTGTTCGACGAATGGGCCGCGGATCAGGACCCGCAGTTCAAGGCGGTGTTCTATGAGCAACTGCTGCCGGAATTGCGCTCGCGCGGCAAGACGGTGCTCGTCATCAGCCACGACGATCGCTATTTCCATCTCGCGGATCGCGTGTTGAAGCTGGATAACGGCAACATCGTCAGCGAGACTTATGGCGCGGCGCAAGCTGTTGAGCATGCTGCAGTGGCTAACGGCACCGTGGCATGATGCGTTGAATGAGGTCCATGCCGGGCGCGTCGGTCCGCGCCGCCCGGTGTGGTTGCCTGCGCGCTCAAGGTGCTTGTTTGGACGCTGTGCGCAGTTGCTCGGATGCTTGGCACAGTGGGTGATGCTCACCAACGCCCTGGCGTGCAGCAATGCAGACGAAACCCGTCGAGTCACGCCAATCCGGTTTCAGCCGCTTACTTGCTGGCGCAGTGAGTGATGCTCACCCAACGCCCTGGCATGCAGCAATGCAGACGAAACCCGTCGAGTCACGCCGATCCGTTTTCAGCCGCTTACTTGCTGGCGGACGGCGCCAGAAGAGAGAGCAGCGTTTCCGTCATCGTATCGGCCATTCGCAGCGCGGACATCGGCCCACCGAAACCCCAGATATTCCGCTCGACGAGACCCACACGTCCCGCGCTGCGAGCCGGCACGAAGCGCCAGATCGGCGAATCGAGTTTGGTCGCGAGCGGCACACCGGGTTCGGTCGCACTGACGAACAACACCGTGAGGTTCGGCTTCTTCAGCAGATCTTCCGACGTGACATAGGACGTGCCTTCTCGCGTCGGTTCGGCAGGCCACAAGTCGAGGCCAAGCGCGTGTGCGACGCCAGCTGCCGTGCTGTTGCCGGTAAATGCCCAGTACCGGTCGGGCAATCCCAACTCCTGCAACCACGCGACCTGTTCGCCTCGGCGACCGGCTAGCGCGAGGCGTTGTGCGTCGCGTGCAAAGCCCGCGCCGACCTTGGCCTCGACTGCGTGCGCCGCCTCCTCGCGGCCCGTCAAACAGCCGATGGTGCGGAGAATTTTTCGGCCCCAATCGAGTTGAGTCACGCGGGCGCCGTCTCCGGCAAAGTTCGGGCCGTATTTGAATAGCACGGTGGGTGCGATTCGTTCGAGCGCCGCAAAAATCGGCGCATGGCGCAGGCCGACACCGAGGATCAGGTCAGGTTTGGCCGCTGCAATCGCCTCGAGACTCGGCTCCTGGCGCGTGCCGATGTCCGGCACCGAGGCAAGACGCGCATCGTCGTAGCCGATCCACACCGGGTAGTACGCGGGATCGGCCATGCCGACCGGGGTGATGCCGAGCGCGGCCAGGTCTTCGGCGAACATGAATTCGAGCACGACGATGCGCTTCGGCCGCGCGGGCAATGACGGACTGGCCTGCGAGACGCTTGGATTGTCGGCGAGCGATGTGCAGCTTTGCGGTGCTTGCGTGGTGGCGCGGACGGCCTTGGCTTCGCTGCCCTGCGCGAACGCGTAAGAGTTGGCGAAAAGCGCGACTGCCATCGCCGTAGCCGCACAAACTCGCTTGAGGTGTTGCGTTTTCCTCGCGCGGCTCGTCAATGCGAAGCGTCCTGCGAAGCGATTTCCGCGTCGTTCATCGTCAATAGCAAGGGGCAGCGTCCACACAGTTGCGTCTCTCCATGAATTTCATAACGTACGCAGCACACGCGCCGTGCGCTACCCCTGCCGCCGCTTCACCGCTTGCCCCGCTTCTCGCGCCGAGCCTCCACGATCAGCAACGCGAGCAGATAAGGCGCGCCGATCAACGCCGTCAGCACGCCCGCAGGAATTTCGCGCGGCGCCAGCAGCGTGCGCGCCGCGATATCGGCGGCCACCAACACCAGCGCACCGCATGCGGCGGCGAGCCACAGACGCGTGCGATGCGCGCGCGCCCCCAGCATCGAGGCTAGATGCGGCGCCATCAAGCCGATAAAGCCGACCGGCCCGACCGCGGCCACGGCGGCGCACGCGGCCAGCATCGCCACGGTCAGCACCAGAGGACGCAGCACACCGATCGGCAAACCGAGCGCCGCCGCCTGGTCGTCGCCTAATGCGAGCAGATCGAGCGGCCGCGCGAGCAGCGCAAACACAGGGACTGCCAGTACGCACCACGGCAGCAGCGCCGTCACTTCGCCCCAACTGCGCCCATACGTACCGCCGACCAGCCACACGACGAACCGCGCGGGTTGCACGCTTTGCTGCGTGATGAGCCATTGCGATAGCGTGGTCCATAGCGTGCCGATGACAATGCCTGTCAGCGCGACGGCCAGCGGCGCGTAGCGATGCCGTCGATTGAGCAATAGCGTGAGCGCCAGCGTCACGCCGCCGCCCGCGAGCGAGGCAACGGCCAGCGTCGAATGTCCCGCGAGCGGCCACGCGACGAGCGCTGCGAGCGTGGCGAGGCCCGCGCCTTGCGTCACGCCTAGCACTTCGGGCCCCGCAAGCGGATTGCGCACGATGCTCTGCATCAATACCCCGCTCGCAGCCAGCAAAGCACCCGCCAGCAATGCGCAGATGAGCCGCGGCAGGCGCAAATCGAGCAGCATGCGTGCGAGATCGTCACGCTGATCCAACACGGCCAACCAGCGATGCAGGCCGATCGTGGTCGGTCCGAACGACGCACCGGCGCAGACGATCAGGATGCCGAACATCAGCAATACCGTCGCCGTCAGCGGCCATGGCCACGCATCGAGCATCCGCACAAAGCGCGTCCCGGCGCGCACGGCGGGACGGTCCTGGCCTGTGTGCAATGCACCCGACCACGCCGCGCCGCTGCGAATCATCGCCAGCATCAGCGGCGTGCCGACGAAAGCGATTGCCACACCGGTCGAGAGGGTCGCGTCGAGATCGAGCGCCTGGACCGCGCTATCGGTGAACAGCACGAGCGAGCCGCCCACCAACGCAGACAACGGCACAAGCACGGCCAGACGCGAGGCCTTCGCGCCGCGTGCCTGGCGCAGCAGATTCGGTGCGATCAAACCGACATATGACAGCGGTCCCGCTACGCTCACTGCAACACTCGCGAAGCCGACCGCCACCACCATCGCCGCGAGCCGCGTCGCGTCGACGCGCACGCCGGCCGCCGCGGCAGCGTCGTCGCCGAGTGCGAGCGGGTCGAGCGGGCGGATCACGAATGGCAACGCGATGAGCGGCAACACGAGCCAGGCGGCCGCGATCTTCAACCCAGCCGCGCCCGGTTGATAGAGACTGCCGCTCGCCCACAGCGACACGCCGACGATGCTTTGCTCGAAGAACGCGAGAATTAGCGTAGTGAGCGCGGAGAACAGCAACATGCAGACGCTGCCGGCGAGCACGAGCCGCAACGGCGTCGCGCGCCAGCCACCTGCTGCGGCGGCCACGCACGCGGCGGCAGCGAGGCCGCAAACGAACAGCAATGGCACCGACGCCACACCCGCCAGCGACGGCACCAGCATCGCAGCGAGCAAGCCGAGTTGGGCACCACCGGTGATACCGAGCAGATCGGGCGAAGCGAGCGGATTGCGCGTCAGCGACTGGAACAACGTGCCCGCGACAGCAAGGCAGCCGCCTGCGATCAACGCCGCCAGGATGCGCGGCGCGCTCAGGTCGAACAGCAGAATACCGGCGAGTTGCGCGGCGTCGCTGCCTGCGGGCGCGGCGAGCCACGTGCGAAAGCCTGGCGCGAGGCGCAATGCAGCCACCACGACGATCAACCCGACGAGCGCGCCACCGATCATCCCTGCGCGGCTTTTTACAGGTGCACGCCAGCCATCGATCGCAGGCTCATGACGGCGCAGGCGTTTGCGCGCTGCAAGCGTCGTCATGCGGCGAGATCCTTGCTCGTGGATACGGAGGCGCTCAATACTTTGTCGTTGAACTCAACTGCTATCTGCGCCGCATCGCCCTCGTAAGCCGGCACGCACATCGGCGCGCCCGTCTGCGGATGCGCGATCTTGAGCATCGGCACACTGAAGGTTTCGTTCAGATGACGCGGGTCGAGCATTGCATCGGGCGAACCGTGGGCGATGATGCGACCCGCGCGCATCAGCACGATTTCGTCGCTGTAGGCCGCCGCCTGATTCAGGTCGTGTAGCACCCAGACGATCGTCAAGCCGCGTTCGCGATTCAGGCGCCGCAACTCACGCAGGATGTCCAGTTGATGATGGATGTCGAGGTACGTGGTCGGTTCGTCGAGCAAGACGATCGGCGCCTGCTGCGCGAGCGCCATCGCGATCCATGCTCGCTGGCGTTCGCCACCTGAGAGCGCGGCGACGTCGCGCGCGGCGTCGTCCGCGAGTCCGCTGGTGACAAGCGCTTCGTCGATGGCCGCGTGGTCGGCGCGCGACAGTCCGCGCAGCCAGCCACCATAGGCGTAGCGACCGTACGCGACCAACTCGCGTACGGTCAATCCAGAAGGAATCTGGTTGAATTGTGCGAGCATCGTCAGCGTGCGCGCCAAGGCACGCCGCCGGTATGAAGCGAGCGGCTTGCCGTCGACTTCAACGCTGCCGGAGAGCGCCGGTTGCAAACCGGCGAGCGTGCGCAACAACGTGCTTTTTCCACAGCCATTCGGTCCGCACAATGCGGTGACGCGGCCGGCGGCGATCGTCAGGTTCAGACCGTGGAGCACGACATGATCGCGGTAGCCGACCGTCAGCGAATGCGCCGCGAGTGCCGCGCCCTGCGTTTTCGTCATTGCGCGGCCGTCCGCTGGTCGCCTTCGCTTCTATCTGCGCCCGTGTCTTTAACTTCGACTTTATCCGCGCCGGTGCCTTTACTGTGGGCTCCGCTATAGCTCTGCGCCATCGCCACGACCACCTTGCGCGGCCCTTCGAATGGATCGCGTGCGTGCGCCGTCAGCATGTTGTCGAGCATCAGCACGTCGCCCGTGAGCCACGGAAACACAATGCGCTGCTGATCGAGCACACCGCGGATCTCCGCGAGCGCATCCGCTTCGAGCGGCACGCCATCGCCGTAATAGACGTTGCGCGGCACGTTTTCAAGCCCGACCGAATCGATCAACGCTTCCTGCATGTCTTCGTCGAGCGACGAGAGGTGGAACAGATTCGCCTGGTTGAACCAGACCATCTCGCCGGTGCGCGGATGGCGCGCTACCGCCTGACAGCGCTCTTGCGTGCGCAACAGCAGTTCGCCGTCTTCACTGTCGCGCCATTCGCAATCGATGCCACGTGTGCGGCAAATCCGTTCGACCACCCTCGGGTCGTCCGAACCGAAGGCCTGTTCCCACGGCAGATCGAGCCCTTGCCCGAAGTTGCGTACGTACAGCAGCTCGCGCTTCGCAAAGCGTGCGACGAGCGCCGGGTCGAGCGCACGATAGATCGCGCGGCTGTCGGCAATCGGCGTCGCGCCGCCCGAGCGCGCGGCGAGCGCGCAGTGAAACCAGATGCGCAGCGGCCACTCGCGCGTGTACGACTGCTCGTTGTGCAGCGGAATCGAACGATGCGGCGGATATTCCGTCGACGTGTACACCGCGCCTTCTACCTGGCTGCGCGGCGTCGAGGCGAATTCATAGCCAATCAACGGATGCCCAAACGAACCGGCAAAGCTTTGGAAAGCATCGATCGAGGCTACGCGAAAACCGGTGAACAGCACGCCGCCGGTCCGTTCAAGCGTATCGCCAGCGATCGCATGCAGCAGCGTCACCGCCTCTTCCAGTGAAATCTCCGCGCCCGCGCGCGGCGAGACGACAGTCGGCAGTCCCGGCTCGATCGACAAGTCGGCGAGCGTGGGCAACGGCATCGAAAGCATGGTCATGCGAACTCCTCTTGCGGAAGCGGCGTGGCCCGGGACTTATCCGGGCTGGCCCAATTACGATGCGCTCGCCTTCGAGGCGGCCTCGTCCATGTAACGACGCAAGCTGGCCGGACGCATGTCGGTCCACACCGAGTCGATATGCGCGAGGCAGGCGGCCTTCGGTCCGCTCACGCCCACTTCGCGCCAGCCGGCCGGCACGGCGCGAAACGTCGGCCAGATCGAGTACTGCTCTTCGTCATTGATGACGACCGTATAGACGGGATCGTCCGCCTCGCCTGCAGCGGCGGAAGGGGTTTGCTGTGCTTGCGTCATGATGATTGGCTCTGTCGATGAATGGTCAGGATGCCTCAGCAGATTGCTGATGAACTACCCCGGAACAGCGGCGGCGGCATCTCGCTCGCCCACCGCCTCTACCCAATTGACGTTTGATGCGCGCGCTTTTTTACCGCCGACGGGCGCGGCCGCTGCAGAACGCGGGACCGGCCACGCCGCGATTGCAGGCGTCGAGGCAGTCTGCGCAATGTTTTTCGGCATCGCGCACCATGAAATGCACGAGCGTTTGTGAAACATCGAGCGCGCGCGCCGTGCTTTGCAGCGTCTCTTCGCGCAAGCGCACCATCTCAAACGCCGCGCGGCTGCGCGGCGGCAGTTGCTCGAGTGCGTTGTAGACGTGCCGCAACGTGTCGCGCACGAGCAGCGCCGCTTCAGGCGAAGGCTCCGGCGAAGGCACGTGCAGGCCGTCGTCTTCGTCAGCGTGATACGTGTTTTCGAGGCTCTGACGGCGGAATGCATCGATCGACGCATTGCGCACCATGCGGGTCACGTAGGCCACGGGTTGCCGCACGGCATCCTGATCCGGGAAGTCGACCAGTTTGATAAAGACATCGTGCACCACGTCCTCCGCGAGACTCGCGCAACCCACAAAGCCGCGCGCCAGATTGACGAGCATCGGCCGGTTGGCGATCAGCACGTCGAGTAGCGTGCCTTTCTCCCAATCGACGGAGCCGGTGTGACTGTGCGGCCGCCGCTGCCCCGGAGGACAGGCGGCGCCGGCGCTGAGAACAGAAATGGGTATCGCTGTTGAAGGCTCTCGCCGGATGAGCACCTCAGCCATAGATTCGCTCCGTATCTCTCAAGGAAGAGCGCCAATCTATCGTAAACGCGAATCATTCTCAATCAAGAATTGGAATAACCTTACAATTTCAATATATTTATCTGATGAAACAGGGCTCGCGCGGGCCGGCTGTTAACTACAGGTAGCCAGAGGTCGGTGCTGGGTACTGGGTGACTGCGGTGACTGCAGTAAAACGGGCCGAATCTGGTACAACTGATGCCTGCGCCGATGCTCTCGCATCTGTCCGCGCAAGACCGCAAGGCTTTGCCGCCAATCATCGCCTCGGGCTTCGTCCGCAATACGGGCGACGGGTTCGATGAGGTGAAGAACGGCGCCGTTGCGGTACCCACCGGCGACACCCAATTGTGGAATCTGGATCCTGAACGTTGAAGGTCCCATCTTGTTGGAGTAATTGATGGCTAATGCTTACCTGCAGGTGATCGCGCATTATTTCGCCAAGCCGGGCAACGGCGACGCGATTGTGAAGCCCCTCACGGAACTCGCTGCGGCGACTCGCGCGGAGCCCAAGAACCTCTACTACGAGTTCTTCCGCTCACCGGCCGATCCCGACCACTTCGTGATTCTGGAACAGTACAGCGACGCCGATGGCCTCACCGCGCATCGCGAGACGCCGCACTTCCAAAGCCTCGGCTTCGGCACGATCATTCCGCTGCTCGACCGGCGCGAAGTCACGAGCCATATGGTGCCTGGGGACGCGGCATGATGAACGCATTCCGGTTTCAAACCGTGCCGACCATGGTCGTCGAATTCGGCGCGGCGCGCCGTCTCGGCGCTTTGTTGCGCGCGCAATTTCCGTCGCTCACGCGCCTGTGCGTGGTGACGGATGGTTTTCTTCACAAGAGCGGGTTGCTGAATCCGGCGCTCGCCGATCTCGCGGCGCATGGCTGGAATACCACCGTAATCGACGACGTAATCGCCGATCCGCCCGAGCATATCGTGCTCGAGGCGACGTCGCGCGCACGCGAGACCGGCGCGGAGATCGTGCTCGGACTCGGCGGTGGTTCGTCGATGGACGTGGCGAAGCTGATCGCCGTGCTGGCTCCGCAACAAGAGCAGGCACTCAGCGAGATGTACGGCGTAAACAAGGTCACGGTGTCGCGCTTGCCGCTCGTGCAGATGCCGACCACCGCGGGCACCGGCTCCGAAGTCACGGCCGTGTCGATCGTGACGGTGGGCGAGGCGAAAAAGATGGGCGTGGTCGCGCCGCAACTGGTCGCCGATCTGGCGGTTCTCGACGCGGAACTCACGCTCGGACTGCCTACGGCCGCGACGGCGGCGACCGGCGTCGACGCAATGGTTCACGCGATCGAGGCGTACACGTCCGCGCATTTGAAGAACCCGGTGTCCGACATGCTGGCGGTGAAGGCGCTTGAACTGCTGTCGCGCAATCTGTTGCCCGCATGCGAGAACGGCCAGAATCGCGAGGCGCGCGAAGCCATGCTGCTCGGCGCGGCGTTCGCCGGTCAGGCGTTCGCCAATTCGCCGGTGGCTGCGGTGCATGCGCTCGCGTATCCGATCGGTGGCATTTATCACGTCCCGCACGGTCTTTCGAATGCGCTCGTGCTGCCGCACGTGTTGCGCTTCAACGCCGAGGCGGCGGCACATCTGTACGCGGAACTCGCGGACGTGATCCTGCCGGGTATAACGGGCAGCGCCGAAAACAAGACGCTGGCGTTGATCGAACGGCTCGAACAGATGATTGCCGCGACCGCGATTCCGGCCCGGTTGCGCGATGTCGGCATCGAGCGTAGCGGGCTCGAACGGATGGCCAGCGACGCGATGTTGCAAACGCGGCTTCTGGTGAATAACCCCCGGCCTGTTACTGAGGCCGATGCGTTGGCGATTTATACCGCTGCGTTTTAATCGGCGTGGGGCGTAAGTGAGGGTGGGCGTCGCTGTGGTGTTTCACGGCGACTCTCCGCGCCGTTACGCCCAGCGGACACGTTACGTAGCATGCACGTGGAACACGGCGCAGCCCCTTTGGACAAAATCGTGTTTCTGACGCTATAAATTCTTCATATCATAATTTCTTCAACCAAATATTTGCTGAATCGCTAAGATGAAGCCACAACTCGCATTTGGCGTACAACTTGCAGTGTTGACCCCCACCAATAGTCGTTCAACGGGGACATCATGCAAAAATTCGTCGGTCGGACAGCCATCGCTGTTGCGACATCTGCATTACTTGCGCTCTATGGTTGTGGATCGACCGTTAACCCCGGCAGCGCGCTGGGTGGCGGTGGACTAGGCGGCACGTCGGGCAGTTCGGGTTCGAGCTCCGGTTCGGGTTCGAGCTCTGGTTCGGGTTCGAGCTCGGGTTCTGGTTCGAGCTCGGGCTCCGGTTCGAGTTCGGGTTCCGGTAGCTCTGGCACCAGCAGTTCGGGCACCAGCAGTTCGGGCACCAGCAGCTCGGGCACCAGCAGCTCAGGCACCAGCAGCTCAGGCACCAGCAGCTCGGGCACCAGCAGCTCGGGCACCAGCAGCTCAGGCACCAGCAGCTCAGGCACCAGCAGCTCAGGCACCAGCAGTTCCGGCACCAGCAGCTCAGGCACCAGCAGCTCAGGCACCAGCAGCTCAGGCACCAGCAGCTCAGGCACCAGCAGTTCCGGCACCAGCAGCTCTGGCACCAGCAGTTCCGGCACCAGCAGTTCCGGCACCAGCAGCTCCGGCACCAGCAGCTCAGGCACCAGCAGCTCCGGCACCAGCAGCTCCGGCACCTCGGGCACCTCCTCCACCCCTATCGGCAACGTTGTCACCCAAGGCAGCAACCTGATCACCGCCGTCGGCACGACCGTCGCTGATACGGGTTCCAAGATCACCGGCACCTCAGTCCCAGGCGTTAACGGCGCAACGACTGCGAATCTCGGCAACGCCATTACGGATCTCGGCAACGGCGTCAAGGTACTCGGCAACGGTACGGCCGCAGGTCTCGGCACGCTGGGCAGTTCGACCAATCCGCTTGGCCCGACCCTGACTTCCACATCGGGGCTCGTTACCAACGCAGGCGCGGCCGTTACAGCGGTCGGCGGTGTGGTGACGAGTCTTGGAACCGGGCCTCTCGCGCCGCTCGCACCCGTCACATCGACCTTGGGTACGGTTGTCGGCGGCGTGGGCGACGGCGTCGTCAAAGTGGGCTCGGGATTGAACTCGGCGCTGACCAGCGCACCGGTCCAGCAGATCGAGACCCAACTGAGCACGGTCATCAACCCGATCACCCTCTTGGCCTCGAATACGACGCAGACCATCGGCAACACCACGGGTCTCGGCGCGCCGCTCAATAACTTGCTGAGCACCATTGGCAACGGACTCGATTCGGCCGGTCAGAAAGTGTCGGGCGCGACCGGCGATCAGGCGGGTAAAGATGTCGGCGGCGTAGTGAGCCAGCTGGGCAAGACGGTCACGAGCACGGGCGGACTGCTGACGGGCGCGACGACCAACCCGTTGGCGCCGATCACCGGCCTGCTGGGCCCGCTTGGCGGACTGAGCGGATCCGGCAGCGGCCTCAGCATTCCGCCGCTGACCGGCCTGATCGGCAACCTCGGTTCGCTCGGTGGGACCGGTAGCACCGGCAACCCGCTCGCGCCGATCACCGGACTTCTCGGCGGCTTGAGTTCGCTCGGCGGCACCTCCGGCGCTGGCAGTCCGCTTGCCCCGGTCACCGGACTGCTCGGCAACCTGGGTTCGCTCGGCGGCACCTCCGGCGCCGGCGGTCCGCTTGCACCGGTCACCGGTCTTGTCACAACGCTGACCTCGACGCTGGGCGGCGCCTCGGGTCAAGGCTCACCGCTCGCGCCCGTCACCGGTCTCGTCACGACGCTGACTTCGACGCTGAGCGGCGCATCATCCGGTAAGACGACCTCGCCGCTAGCGCCGGTCACCGGCCTCGTGACGGGCTTGAGCAGCAGTGCGGGCAGCGGTTCGACCAGCTCGAATCCGCTGGCGCCGGTGACGAACCTTGTCACCGGGTTGCTTGGTGGCGTCGCCGGTAAATAAGCGGTAATTCGGCACAGCGGCCGGGACTTAAAAAATCAAAAGCCCGGCCGCTATCTATGTCATGAATACGAGGATGACATGAACTCCACTCTGGATAACGTAGCGCACGTAGAAGAGCAGCGGCCGCGTTCGGCGACGCCGTTTTCCGTAGGCCTGCTTGGCATCGTCGTCGGCCTTCTTACGCTCTGGCTGCTACGCGACAGTACGGCGCTGGACGGTGCGGGCCGCAGCACCGCCGCCTGTGTCGCGATCATCGCGACGATCGCCCTATACGAACTGTTTGCCGCACGCGTGTATCTACGTCCGAGCGCCGGACTGACCGGCCAGGCGGTTCGACCGCTCAGTGTTGCGCGCGTGGGTTTGCGCCTTGCCGCGCTGGCTTCCGTGTATGCCGGCATCGGTCTGCTCTACTGGCTATTGCCCGAGTATCACGGCACGTTCTATAACCCTTTCTGGACGCTGATCCGCGCGCTCGCACCGTATCTGATCGTGGCCGCGCCGTTTTACTTTGCGTGGATGGACAGGCGTCAGCGTGAAATCGACGATGCCTATATGTTGTGGGGCCGCCTGGTATTTCGCGGTCAGCGCCCAACCAACTGGAAGCCCGTGCGTGAAATGCTGGCCGGATGGATGGTGAAAGCGTTCTTCCTGCCGCTGATGATCACCTATCTCTCCACCGATGCGGACCATATCGGCGCATCGCTTGCGACCGCCATGAACGCGCCGTTCTCGCTTGCGACGTTCAGGTTCATGTACGACCTGTCCTTCACGATGGACCTGATGCTCGGCACTGTCGGTTATCTGTGCACACTGCGCATTCTCGATACCCACGTGCGCAGCGCGGAGCCGACCACGCTCGGCTGGCTGGTTGCGCTTGTCTGTTACCAGCCGTTCTGGTCGCTGATCTCGAGCCAGTACATCCACTACCAGGGCACGATGTTCTGGGACAACTGGCTGATATCCGTGCCCATTGTCCGAATCATCTGGGGCACCGTGATTATCGCCTTGGTCTTCTCCTACGCGCTTTCCACCATCGCGTTCGGATTGCGGTTTTCGAACTTGACCAATCGCGGCATCATCACCTCGGGCCCTTATCGCTTCACGAAGCATCCCGCTTACATCACGAAGAATCTTTCGTTCTGGATGGTCTCAGTGCCATTCATCGAGCCGTTGGGCTGGCGAATCGCGCTCACGCATTGCGTCGCGCTGGCGGCGGTGAACCTGTTGTATTTCCTGCGCGCCAAAACCGAGGAACGGCATCTAATGAGCGATCCCGACTATCGTGCTTACGCCGAATGGATCGCCAAGAATGGCTTGTTCGCCAGGATCGCACGCGCGTTTCAATGAGGTGTTTATTCTACAAACGGGGTGAAGCGAATTTTTTGCAGTGCACCATTTATCAAAGATGCGAGGGCTGTGATCGGTACTTTTTACCGATTCCAATCAGTTGCCGGTGGAAGCAGACCAGAACGTCAGCTGCGTGAAAGACACGATCAACGTCCAACGTTCAGCGAGCAATGGACGCCGGCCTCAACGACATTTCACACGGGACGTTACGTAACGTCCCGTGCCGTGGTTATGATTCGCGGCTTAGCGCCAGCGCACTGGCCAGCCCGGCCTTCGGGCGCGAGAACAGGAAGCCTTGCACCAACGCTTCCGGCCATGTGCTCAGCCATTGCAACTGTGCTTGGGTCTCGACGCCGTTCACCACGACCTGAACATCAAGCGCATGGAGCAGATCCAGCAGCGCCGATATCACCATGCAGGCACGAGGATCACGCGGAACCGCGGCCATCAGCTCAGGCGCGATCGTGACGGTGTCCACGTCGAGCGCACCGAGCAGCGCGAGCGAAGACGCGCCGTTGCCCCACTTGCCCAGCGAGATGCCGGCTCCCGCAGACCGAAGGCCATCCGTCAGGGTACGCAAAGACAGGAGACGTGCCGCGTCAGCGCTATCGGGCACTTCGATGTCAAGCAGGTTGACCGGCACACCATGTGAGCGCGCGATGCGCGTGAGATCGTCGGCAAACGATTCGAGCACGGCCACTTGCGCCGGCACCGTCATAGCGACCGGCAGCAGCGCCATCTTCGCAGAGAGGCAGTCGCGCAGTTCGCGGCACACGCCGTCGATAGCGAACAGGGCCATCTCCCGCGCGACCTGCGGGTGCTCGAGCGGCATCATGAAAATGCCCGGAAGCAGCAGCCCGTAGTCGGGATGCGTCCATCGAACCTGCGCTTCGAGGCGCGCCAGCGCTCCGCTTGCCGTGCGATAGGCGCCTTGAAACACGAGATGAAACTCGCCCGCACGCAGACCTTCGCGGACGCGGCTTTCGAGTTCACTCAGCGCCATGGGATCGTCGCGCGAGTCGTCCCAATCCGCCTGTTCAACGCAAGCGTTGCGCGTGCCGAACGTAGTTGCGGGCGATACAGGCTTTTCATAGTCGAGCGTTAGCATGGCGTGAGCGCAATTCTTTAACCTGGCTAACGCATGCACATGTCGTGCCAAGTTGCGGTTCACTGCGCGACCTAATGGAGACCATGATCGATAACCCCTACTGGACAACGGTTTACGGCGACAAGATCAGGTCTGTCGAGCTGCAATTCCTGTTGCCATACGTTTGCATGGACGCGAACGTTACGTAGCATTTTGCATCGACGTTACGGCGCATCGCATGGTGAAGTTGAACCCCGGCGGTTACCACAGGTCCGTCGCTTCACGCTAAGCAAATGTGTCATGCATAGCGAATCAGATCGCTATACAACAAACGGTGAATTAAGGTACCGCACTGCATCAAGAATATTTGACCGAGAAAAAAAGATTTACTACTATCGGCACCAACGCAGCACGCAACGACTGCGCATTCCTCACACAGTCATTCAAGGCGGCCGATGCTTCAAATCCCCCTCACAGACGCCGATTGGGCGCGCGTCCAGAATCTCTTTCCTGTGGTTCCGTCCGGTCGCGGGCGTCCCCGTCGCAGTGATCGCGAAATCCTCAACGCGGTACTCTGGGTGCTGCAAACGAAAGAAAAATGGCATAGGCTTCCGGCGACTTTTCCGCCGCAGCAGACTTGTTATCTGCGGTATACGACCTGGAAAAGAACGGGCGTTCTGGACCAGGTGAGTGAGCGTCTTCCGCTGTGCGATCCCGCGTTGTCGGCCTATTGAATCAGCGGCAGGCATTGCTTCGCATTCCGTATCGATTCATAAGTGACCTGCTGTTCCAAGAATCGCCTGCGCGCTCACGCCCAGTGGCGGTACGTCATACCTTGCCGCTTATTCGATCCATGAAGGCGGAGAAGCGGGTCGCCGATACTTATAATGCGCTGCGTTCCAATCACGCATTCTGGGGACACGCATCGTTAGTCAACCGATGCGACGAGCACGGTGGTTTCTCTGAGCATGTCCACCGTCCCCCTTTCTTTTATCTCAAATCTCGCAACAAACCTTACCTGAATTGATGATTACTCCGGTCAGATCGCAAAACTACAATGCAATCACTGACTACGAACAAGATCGCTCGTAGCAAGATAAAGACCGAACTGGAGGTAGTTCATCATGAAGACGCTCATTCAAGCCGTTGTTATCGCCGCTGTGCTGGCCGCTCCTGTTGCCTCGTTTGCGCAGTCCAACCAGCCCGTGACCCGCGCCCAGGTGCGCGCAGAACTGATTCAACTCGAAAAGGCCGGCTACCACCCGGGCCGCGCCGACCCGTACTACCCGGCTGACATTCAGGCTGCGCAAGCCCGTGTCGCCGCGCAAAACGGCACTGCGCAACCCGTGGAAAGCGGTTACGGCGGCGCGGTAAGTGGCTCGTCGCAGTCGGGCCACCCGGCTCCGGCAAACGGTCCAAAGTCGATTTACTTCGGCAACTAAGCTCGCAACCCAGTTGATACCTGGCCCGGCAACTGAGCTGGCAACCAGGCTGGCAACCCAGCTGTCCAGCGGAACGAACCGCAAAGGCCCCGCCCTTTGCGCTGATCCGCCGCTAAGCGCGCAAAACAGCCCCGCGCTCTGATTCAAACGAACTGGCCCGCGACCGAGCATCCCCGATCGCGGGCCAGTTCTGTATTCGATACCTCCGTCATCGGGCTCCCGATGACTTCGCCTGGACCTTCACGGTCTGGGCGCTTTTTCTTTTATATAGTGCTACGCCGGGCGGGCCCTCAGTGATGCCAGCCTGCTTGCGTCATTCGCGGGCAACCAGATCGCCCACTTGGCCACGACCCGTGACGAGACAGCTCGACAGGAAATTTTCGCCCTGGCTGCTGGCCCCGGCGTCACCGAAGCCCTTTTTCAACGCGTCCGACTTGATCAGTTCCGCGCCTTGGTGGCACGTAATTGTCCCGATCTCTCCGGCTTGCGCGCGCATCAGCGCCCTATCCGCCATCAAATAGCCAAGCAACAACACCACTGCAATATTGAACGCTTGTCTCATGGATCGTCTCCTCTTTTGAAGAGACTAACGCGAACCATCGGCGCAGGATGCTAGGGGTTTCCCGATTGGTGGCTATTCAATGATGCAGATTAAGTAAGGTGTAATGCCGCGTTAATTCGCTATGCAGCGTGGCTGGATCGGATAACCAACTATCCATACAGCTGAGCAGACGCTCAGAGCCGAGCTTCGATTTGCTTGATCCGCTTTTCCACCGACGCTCGCACCAGGCCATTCGAAGGGACCAGCAGCAGTGACGAGGCGATGATCTGATACACCTGATTGCGCCGGACCTTGGAGACCCTGGCCGGGTCGAGCCAGGCATCGTTATCCACCAGCAACAGCAGTGTCTCCAGGCCGATCAGGATCGGCCACAAACAGGCGAGACGCAAACGCACCGAAAACGCCGGTATCGCCAGCGTGTAGTCCAGGGCTTCACGGAAATGATCCAGCGCCTTGCCCACGAGTTCGACCATCAGAGGCCGAGCGCGAACGGAGTTGGCCGGCTGCAAGAGATCTTCCGCGCTGAGGCCATATTGATCGAGCATCGTCTGCGGAAGATAACAGCGCCCGATCCGCAAATCCTTGCCGCAATCGCGCAGAACGTTGGTCATCTGCAGCGCTTTGCCGAAACGCACACCGCGGCGCGCCATGGTCTCGGGCCGCTCTTTCAGCGTGCCGGGCATGTGCGCGTAGGTCATGGTGGTCCAGAATTCGCCGACGCAGCCCGCCACGAGGTAGGTATAGCGATCAAGTTCCTCGTACTCGCGCAGCGCGGCGATCTGGCCAGAACGTTCGTCAGGGAACGTGCGAAGGTCGAATTCCATGCCCTCGGTCAGCGTCGACACGATCCCGCGTACGGCCTTCCGGTCGGACTCGCTCAGTTGCGATAGCACGTCGAGCGCCGGGCCGAGCGATTCGAGCAGAACCTTTTCATCGGACTGGACCTGCTGGCCCGCCACTTCGGCAGCCATGCGCTGGAACAGCGCGCCGTCGTCCGGGGCGCCGTTGACCTGGTCGCGCAGCGACAGCAGCAACGCAAGACGTTGCTCGGGCGAGATCAGCGAGGTGTCCGCGATCGTGTCGGCCGCGCGTGCCAGCAGGTATGCGAGACCGATCGGATCGCGCATACCGACAGGCAACACGCGCAGGGTGAGATAGAAGGAGCGTGAAACGCCTTTCAGGAGCGGGCCGAGAAGAAAGGCCCGGGTCGGATTCGGCATGGATGGGATCAGGTCAGTATTGGGCAAAAATCAGGCGCAGCCGAATTGTATACGGCGAAGCGCCTTTGCCGTGCGACGAGGAACCCGGAAAGAGCGAGCGACGCGTGCCCTAAGTCGCGCCGCAAGCAGCCGCGTAAATCACGGCGGGATCGCGCTGCGCCGTGTCGTACATCGCGTCGACGAGCGCGGCCCGATGCGTTAGCACCGCGCGTTGATTGATCGATCCTTTGTCGGTGATCTCGCCGAGATCGAGCGAAGGCGCGACGTCCATGAGCCGGATACGGGCGATTGTGGTCGCGCCGCCGGTCGCACTGCGATTGAGCATCTCCAGTAAAGCCGCAAAGTGCCCCCGCACGACGGGGGCTTCGATGACCTCACGCGAGCTTGCCGACAAAGGCAAACCAGCCAGCCTCCGGCAATCGTCGAGCCGCGGAAACACCAGCAAACTCACGTCGTCGCGATTCATACCGGCGACAACCACGTCCTGCACATACGGCGCGCCTTCGGAGATCACGCGAGCCCGCATCGGGCCAACGCTGACGAAGGTGCCCGAACTCAGCTTGAAGTCTTCAGCGATGCGTCCGTCGAACAGCAGCCCAAGTTCCGGACGCTCGACATCGACAAAGCGCAACGCGTCGCCGCTGCAAAAATAGCCTTCTTCGTCGAAGGCGTTATCCGACTCTGCAGAATTCGTGCGCCAATAGCCGGCCATCACATGCGGTCCACGATAGCGCGCTTCGAGCTTGCCGCCGACCGGTGCGAGTTTGACCTCGCAGCCAGGCGCCGGTGAGCCGACATAGCCGGCACGCATGACCGGGCCCGTGGTAAACAGGCAGGACGGCGAGGTCTCGGTCATACCGAGTCCGGCCATGATGCGAATGCGCTCGCCGCAATACTTCTCGGTGACGCGTTCGAGCCGGTCCCACGCGGCTTGCGAGAGCCCCGCACCTGCGAAGAAATACACCTTCACGCGCGAGAAAAACGTCTCACGCAATTGCGCATCCTGCTCCAGTGCGATGGCCAGTTCTTCCCAGCCTTTCGGCACATTGAAGTAGATCGTCGGCGCGATTTCGCGCAGGTTGCGCAGCGTTTCCTGGAACTTGCCGTTGACCGGTTTGCCGTCGTCGATATAGAGCGTTCCGCCGTTGTAAAGCGCAATGCCCGCGTTATGGCTGCCGCCGAAGGTGTGGTTCCACGGCAGCCAGTCGACCAGCACCGGCGCCTCGCTCGCGAACTCAGGAAACGTTTCGAGCAGCATCTGCTGGTTGCTGCACAGCATGCGGTGCGTGGTCGGCACGGCCTTGGGCAGCCTGGTCGAGCCCGACGTGAACAGAAACTTGGCGATGGCGTCCGGGCTCACCGCCGCGTGAACAGAATCGACCGTGCCGGGCGTTGTATCCAGCAGGTCGCCGAACGAAGTCACGCTGCGCGCCGCCTGCGGCGCCTTGGGCCCCGTTGCAGCAACGACTTCGACGTCGACCGGCACCGCTGCATCGATCGCCTTGGCGAATATGTCATAGCCGCTTGCGAAGACCAGGCCCGGCGTCAGCAGATCGATCGTATGCCGCAGCTTGCCGAAGTCGCCGGAAGCGAGTGCATAAGCCGGGGAAATCGCCGCATACGGAATGCCGGCCCACATCGCGCCGAGCGCCAGTTGCAGGTGTTCGAGATCGTTGCCCGACAGAATCACAACCGGACGCTCGACGGAAAGATCGCGCGCCAGCAGCGCTTGTCCGATCGCGCGAGCACTTTGCAGCGCTTTCGCGTAGCTCAGGCCGATCCATTGACCGTCGCTGCCGCGTCGCGCCGCCAGCCAACGCTCCGGATGCTCGCGCGCGCCGCTCGCGAGCCGGTCGGTCAGACGTTGCGGGTGTTCGCCAAGCGGCTCGTTAGCGCGCAAATACCATGTGTCACCGCGCCGTTGCGCGTGCAACGATGGCGCGCCGATCGTCGTCGCGCGGTAATGCGTCGGCGCCTCGTCGTGCGCGCCGGGGGTGTTCGGTTGTCTTGGCTTGGAATGCAAAGCCTGTCTCCTTTGAAAGCTGCCTGCGCGCCGCGTTGCGACGGCGTCGGGCGCTCCGCGCTCTGCGGCGGAGCAACCTTCTTTGATGCTTCCATGTAGCGCATCGACCGCGGACGATCAGATCGGATAGTGACGCGGGCCGGTTTGAATCGTGATCCAGCGCAGGTCCGTGAACTCGGCGATCGACGCCTTGCTGCCAAAACGCCCATAGCCGCTCTTCTTCACGCCGCCGAACGGCATCTGCGCTTCGTCATGCACGGTCGGCCCGTTGATATGGCAGATACCCGATTCGATGCGTTTCGCCACATTCAACGCGCGCGATACATCGCGGCTGAATACCGCCGCGGAGAGACCGTATTCGCTATCGTTGGCAACCTGAATCGCCTCCTCGTCACCGGCCACACGCTGCACCGTCACCACCGGTCCGAAAGACTCCTCGGCATAAAGCTTCATGTCGCGCGTCACACCGTCGACAATCGCCGGTTGCATCACGGCGCCTTCAACCGAGCAGCCGACCGGCAGCTTCGCGCCCTTCTCATGCGCGTCTTCAACGAGCGCCTTGATGCGCCGTGCGGCCGCCACGCTTTCGAGCACGCCGAGCACAGAATCGGCCGCAGCCGGATCGCCTGCCTTCAGGGTTCGCGCTTTGGCCGCGAGCTTCTCGACCAACGCATCGGCGATCTTGCGGTCGACGATCAACCGCTCCGTCGACATGCAAATCTGCCCCTGGTTGAAGAACGCGCCGAACGCGATGCCATCCACTGCTGCATCCAGATCGGCGTCGTCGAGCACCACCACGGGCGCCTTGCCGCCAAGCTCGAGCAAGGCCGGTTTCAGATGCTGCGCGGCATGCTGCGCGACGATGCGTCCAACCCGCGTCGAGCCGGTGAAATTGACGCGCCGCACTGCCGGATGAGCAATCAGCCTTTCAACGATTGCCGGTGCATCTTCGGCCGAATGCGTGACGACGTTCACTACACCGTCGCCAAGCCCGGCTTCCTGCAACACGCTGCCAATCAGCCGATGCACGCCCGGGCAGCCTTCAGAAGCCTTGAGCACGACCGTGTTGCCGCAAGCGAGCGGCATGGCAATCGCCCGCGTGCCGAGGATCACCGGCGCATTCCACGGCGCCATGCCGAGCACCACACCGCACGGCTGGCGCACTGCCATCGCGAGACTGCCCGGCACGTCCGACGGAATCACGTCGCCGTCGATTTGCGTGGTCATCGCGGCGGCTTCGCGCAGCATGTTGGCGGCCAGCATCACATTGAAGCCGTACCAGTTCGGCATGGCGCCGGTTTCGGCCACACCGGTTTCGATGAATTGCGCCGTGCGGGCGTCCATCAGATCCGCTGCGGCCAATAGACGTTTGCGGCGTTCAGTCGGCGCCAATGCCGACCATGCCGGAAACGCGCGCGCCGCGGCTTCTACAGCCGCGTCGGCGTCGGCCAACGTGGCGGCAGCCGCACGCGAGGCCGCCACGCCGCTCGCGGGATTGATCCGCTCGAAGGTTCTGCCGTCCGATGCGCCGCGGCTCTCGCCGCCGATCAACAATGTCACTTCATGCATGTGTCTCGTCTCCTCGCTGTCTCACTTGCCCGCCAGTCTTCACGCGCGCCTCTTCCTACGCGTGTATCTGCTTGAACCCACCTTAGCGCCCGCGATAGCTCAACGCTTGTAGGTTTGCAGACCCGGCTTGATCGCCTTCTCGTCGAGGAACTGCTTCAGACCCTGCTCACGGCCGCCTTCGGGATCGCGCAGTTGCGCCTGATCGAGCTTGGCGTACAGATAGTCTTCGTTCTGATCCCAGGTCAGTTCGCGGCAACGCTTGAAGCCGTTCTTGGCTGCGCGCAGCACCACCGGATTCTTTTGCAGCAGCTTGCCGGCGAGAACACGCGTGGCCTCGCGCAGTTCGGCTCGCGGCACGCTCTTGTTGACGAGGCCCATTTGCGCCGCTTCCTCACCCGTGAACGTCTCGCCGGTCATGATGTAGTAAAGCGCCTGACGATGCCCCACGGTGTCCGCCATTGCCTTACTCACCAGGTTGCCCGGCGGAATGCCCCAGTTGATTTCGGAGAGGCCGAACACGGCCTCGTCAGCGGCGATCGCGAGATCGCACGCCACCAGCGGCGAGAAGCCGCCGCCAAAACACCAGCCGTTGACCATCGCGATGGTCGGCTTCGCGTACATGCGCAACAACTGCCATTGCCAGCGGCATGCATCGCGGCGAATCTTTTCCTGCAGGATTTCCGGGCCGGCGTCGACTTCACGGAAATATTCCTTCAGGTCCATGCCCGCGGTCCACGCGTCACCCTCGCCCGTCAGCACGAGAACCTGTGCTTCGGCGTCCAGTTCGACTGCCTCGAGGACCTCGATCATTTCCTTGTTCAGCGTCGGACTCATCGCGTTGCGCTTCTCGGGACGATTGAACGTGACCCATGCGATTCCCTCTGCAACATCGACCTTGACGGTTTCCCAACGACCTTCGTAATTCATCTTCTTTCTCCGTGAACATTGACCGCGACCGCGGCCTGATGAGTGCATTTAATATCAGGCTACCTGACATGTAAAGCGGAATTTCGCCGACTCGGTGCAAACCCCTATCGGTCGGATCGGCGGCGAGGCGCGCTAAGATGCGGGCTAGACCGAACCTCCTGCCCATCATGAGCAAAAATCAAACTTCGCCCGTCGAACCCGCCACCACGCGCACCCGTCGCTCCAACCTGCGGCTGGCCTATGTGATTGGCAGTCTCGACCGCATCCTCCGGCGCCGCATGACTGAGGCGCTCGCACCGCTCGGTTTGACGCTCGCGCAATTCACCGCGCTTTCGGTACTCGATGCAAAGGGGCAGGCGTCCAATGCGCAGGTTGCCGAGCGCTCCTTCATCACGCCGCAATCGGCCAATGAGGTGATGAACGCCATGGCAAGCCGGAACTGGGTCAGCCGCGAACCGGACCCGACGCACGGCCGCATCGTGCTGCTGCAATTGACCGATGAAGGGCGAGCCGTACTGCGCGAATGCGAGCAGGCGGTCAAGGCGATCGAGAAGCAGATGATGGAAGGCACCGGGCTCGAAGCGGCCGGCGCGGTACAAACCCACCTCGAAACGTTCGTGCGCAACCTGCGCGGCTGACGTTCCCGTCTTGGCAAATTGCTAGGTGTTTTCACCGAAGCGCTTGCGCTTGCTTTATCAGCCTACCTGATATTAAATCCAGTCCACGATGCAGCGGGTGGAGACGCGTTGCATCGCTTCGAGGCAAACGGACAGCAACGCAAGCATCGAACCGATGTGCTGCGCGCTGTGGTTTTCGTCGGGCTGTTCTTAAGCATTCCATCGTCACCTCGATGGCGGTCTGAATCCCGTTTCACCGGGACTGCCTGGAACTTCAGAGCGCCCCGGCGCTGAAGCACCTCAACCGCTTCCGCGCCGAACCGGCGCACCAGACGTGCGACTCGGTACCTGCCGTTCTTCATCGACACCGGAAAACCACGCATTTTAATAAGGATCACTAACGTGAAAAGAACCGGAGCATTACCCTCGACAGAAAGCCTTGCCGGACCGGCGACGTCCAGCCAGACGAGCGTCTTCCTCACACTCGGCTTGTGTTTTGCCATCGCCCTGCTCGAAGGGTTGGACCTGCAGTCGGTCGGCGTCGCCGCGCCACGGATGGCACGCGAGTTCGGTCTGTCGGTCGGGCAGATGGGGCTCGCGTTCAGCGCCGGGACCTTCGGCTTGCTGCCTGGCGCGATGTTCGGCGGACGGCTTGCCGACCGGATCGGCCGCAAGCGTGTGCTGGTGATTTCCGCATGCCTGTTCGGCTTGTTGTCGATCGCGACGGCGCTGGTGAGTGACTTTCACACACTGGTGATCGTGCGTGTGCTGACGGGGATCGGCTTGGGTGGCGCACTCCCGAATCTGATCGCGTTGTCGTCGGAAGCGGTCGAGCCGCGCTCGCGCAGCACTGCGGTGAGTGTGATGTATTGCGGCATTCCGTTCGGCGGTGTGATCGCTTCGGTGATCGGCGTGCTGAGTGCGGGCGACACCGAGTGGCGGCACATTTTCTACGTCGGCGGCGCAGGGCCGCTGGTGCTGGTGCCGCTGTTGCTCGTGTTTCTCGCGGATTCGAAGGCATTCGCCAAGGCCTCGCGAGACGGTCATGCGAAGCCCGCGCCGGTCGGCGAGATCCTGTTCGGCGGCACACGTGGCCTCTCGACCGTGCAGATCTGGGTCAGCTATTTCTGCACACTGATCGTCCTCTACTTTCTGCTCAACTGGTTGCCTTCGCTAATGGCGGCAAGCGGCCTGTCGCGTGCACAAGTGGGCTACGTGCAGATCTTCTTCAACATCGGCGGCGGCATCGGCGCGTTGTGCATCGGCATGTTGATGGACCGGATGCGCTCAGGCGTCGTGGTGGCGGGCATGTACGTCGGGATCATCGCGTCGCTCGCGGCGCTCTCGATGGCGCCCGGCTTCGGCGCACTCGCCACCTCCGCCTTTTTCGCGGGGATGTTCGTGATCGGCGGCCAATCGGTGCTGTACGCATTGTCGGCGGCGTTTTATCCGACTGCCATGCGCGGCACCGGTGTCGGCGCAGCCGTGGCGGTGGGCCGTATCGGCTCGGTGGTCGGACCGCTTGCCGCAGGCCAATTGCTGGCGATGGGTCGCAGTTCGTCGACGGTCATCGGCGCGAGCATTCCCGTCACGCTGATCGCCGCCGCGGCGGCGTTGCTGTTGCTGCGCCGTCCGCGCGCCGACGACTGACCGGGCACATAAGAAGACCCAACAAAACCCCGCAAGCCCCAACAACAAACACATTCAATCAACGGTTTGGAGACACACTTCATGCAAGCATCCGCACGCCTCCTTCTTTGCGGCGCATTGTGCGCCGCCAGTGGCGCAGCAACGGCCCAATCGAGCGTGACGCTCTACGGCATCGTCGACACCGGCATCGAATACGTATCGCACGCGAACGCCGCGGGCAATGGCGTATTCCGCATGCCGTCTGTCACGGGCGAACTGCCTTCGCGTTGGGGCCTGCGCGGCAATGAAGACCTGGGCGGCGGCTATAGCGCGGTATTCACACTGGAAAGCGGCTTCAACGTGCGCGGCGGCGATCTGGGCCAGGGCGGCCGGTTATTCGGGCGCCAGGCGTTCGTCGGCATCAAGAGTCCATACGGCACGGTTTCGTTCGGACGCCAGTACACGATGACGTATCTCGCGCTGATGGGTGCGGACCTGATCGGTCCGGACATTTACGGGCTGGGCTCGCTCGATGCCTACGTGCCGAACGCCCGCGCCGACAATTCAGTGAGCTACCTCGGCACTTATGCGGGTGTGACGCTCGGCGCGAACTATTCGTTCGGCCGCGACTCGGCAGGCACCGGCAACTCGCCGGGCCAGGGCACCTGCACCGGCTCGGTAGCCGGGCATGCAACGGAATGCCGCGAGTGGTCGGTGATGCTCAAGTACGACGTGCCGCTGTTCGGTGTCGCGGCGTCGTATGAGGAGCAGCGCGGCGGCAGTACCGCGGCCGCGAACTTCTTCGACGGCGTTGCGCCCATTCCGCTCACCAACGCCGCCGATAAGGACATCCGCACCCAAGTCAGTGCCTACGCGAATCTCGGCAAAGCAAAGATCGGCGCGGGCTGGCTCAATCGCCGTGTCGAGCCAGCGGCCGTCACGATTGCAGCCGTGCGTTCGGATCTGTTCTTCGTCGGCGCCTCGTACTTCGTGACGCCTGCCTTCATTGTCGATGGCGAGGTCTATCACATCAACAATAGCGAGCACGACACGCGCGCCGCGATGGGCACGCTACGTACCACGTATCTGCTTTCGAAGCGCACCGCTGTCTATGCGCAAGGCTCGTATCTCGCCAACAGTGAGAAGGCGCGCTACTCGGTCAGCGCCGGTGGCGGCGGCACGACACCCACGGCAGGCACCGGCCAGACCGGCGTGATGGTCGGCATTCGTCATTCGTTCTAGCCCAGGAGATACCGCATGAAACACACATCTATCGCTCTGGCAGCGTCTGCCGCGCTCATCCTCGCCGCGTGCGGCGGCAACGATGTCAGCGACTCGGCTAGCACCAACACGAGCGCTAACGCCCTTCCGCAACTGAACGCAGCCACACCCGGCACGCTCGCTGGAAATTGTGCGGCGCTCGCCGCCAAGCTCACATTCGCCAACACCGTCTTCACCTCGGTGACGGACGTGGCAGCCGGCACGCTCAAGGTGGCCGGCAAACCGATCGCCGAGCATTGTCTGATTCAGGGCAGCATGAATCAGCGCGTAAGCAGCGTCGACGGCAACACGTACGCCATCGGCTTCGAGATGCGTCTGCCGCTTGCGTGGAACGGGCGCTTCTTCTATCAGGCTAACGGTGGGCTCGACGGCAATGTCGTCACTGCTACTGGCGAAATCGGCGGCGGCGGCCCGACCAACGACGCGCTCAACATGGGCTTCGCCGTGATCAGCTCGGATGCGGGGCACAGTGCGGCGCAGAATCCGCTGTTCGGACTCGACCCGCAAGCGCGCCTCGACTATGGCTACAACGCGGTCGCCACACTCACGCCAATGGCCAAGCAGGTGATCAAGCTAGCCTACGGCAAGGGACCGGACCGCAGCTATTTCGACGGCTGCTCCAACGGTGGCCGCCATGCATTGGTCGCGGCGGCACGCTCATCGGCGCAATACGACGGGATCATTGCCGGTGACCCGGGCTTTCACTTACCAAAGGCCGCAATCGGTGAAATGTGGAGCGCGCAGCAATTGGCCAAAGTGGCGACCGCCACGACCTCGAACGGCCTGCCCGACATCACGACCGGCTTTACCGCGGCGGAACGTCAAATGGTGGCGTCGAAGATATTGGCCAAATGCGACGCGCTCGACGGCGCCAGCGACGGCATGATTCAGGATATCAAGGCATGCCAGGCAAACTTCAACCTGGCGACGGACGTGCCCACCTGCACGAACAACGTGCGCGACGGAACCTGTCTGACGAGTGCGCAGAAGGACGCGGTCGGCAACGTCTTTTCGGGCGCGCGCAACAGCACCGGCACGGCCCTGTATTCGAGCTTTCCGTACGACGCCGGCCTCGGCCCGGGCTGGTCGGCATGGAAGCAGGCGAACTCGATCACCCTCGATCCCGCCGCAGCGGCATTCACGTTCACCACGCTGCCGCAGAGTGCATCGGTGTTGAGCCAGTTGTCGGCCTATGCGCTGAACTTCAGCATGGATACCGACGCGCCGAAAATCTTCGCCACCAGCGGCGTGTATACCGAATCGGCCTGGTCGTTCATGACGCCGCCCGACGAGACCAACCTCAGCGCGTTGAAGCAGCGCGGCGCAAAACTGATGGTCTATCACGGCACGAGCGACCCGGTGTTTTCGTCGAACGACACGACCGACTGGTATCAGCGGCTCACGACGGCCAACGGCGGCGACGCCTCGAACTTCGCCCGTCTTTACACGATCGCCGGCATGAACCACTGCTCCGGCGGTCCGAGCACCGACCAGTTCGACATGCTCACGCCGATGATCGCGTGGGTCGAACAGGGCAAGGCGCCGGACAGTGTGGTCGCCACCGCGCGCGATGCAAGCAATGTCGTGCCGAACACGGATGTGCCGGCCGATTGGGGCGCGGGACGCACGCGGCCGCTGTGCGCGTATCCGAAAGTCGCCCGCTATCAAGGCGGAGACATCAACGCCGCAAGCAGTTTCGCGTGCAGCTAACGCGTCACTGAGTCGTTGCTGGGTCGTAGGCGGCCCTGCAAGAAAAACGCATAACCCTCGCGCATGATTTGTACTTTGCATGCGCGAGGGAATGCCCATCCCGTCTCCTGCGCTTCCCCCCTTCGTTGCATCGTTTTGAAAAAAACGCTCCTGCACGCTGTCGATACCTGCCTGTAAGCCGCACCCCTCGCGCACCCATTGCGCCGCCCGCCCACACGCCGTTCGCCAAGTGGGAGGGGGCCAGGCGGAACTCCCTTCATCCAATGCCGACACGCGTTATCGCCGCCCACTAGCGGGAACACGACTTGCTGGCAACGTTTGATTGAGCGATACCGGTCCGCTTGATTCCACTTGCAAGCTGTCGCTCCTCCGCACTTTGAACGACGTATCGACAATGACTATCCACGAATCTCAGACCTCCGCTCAGCCCAACGTGGAAACGGGTGTCCCCGGTCTCGACGAGATCCTGGGCGGGGGTCTGGTCCGCGGCGGGGTCTATCTGCTGGAAGGCATGGCCGGCGCCGGCAAAACAATTCTGTCGAGCCAGATTGGTTTTCATCGTGTAAGCAACGGCGAAAAGGTGCTGTACATGACCTTGATCGCCGAGTCGCACGACAAGCTGCTGGCGCACCTAAGAGGTCTGAGCTTCTTCGACGAAACCGCCGTGGCACAGCAGATGCTGTTCGTGTCCGGCTATCACGAGCTGATGCAAGGCGGTCTCGATGGCTTCCTCAAGCTGATCGCGTCGAGCATTTACGACTATCGTCCGAGTCTAATGATCATCGACGGCTTTCGCAGCGCGCGCGAATTCAGCGAAACAGAACTGTCGCTGTCGAAGTTCATCCACGAGTTGAACGCGCTGGTCGCGGCAATGAATTGCACCACCTTGTTGCTAGCACCGCTCTCCGGCAATGAACCGCACCCCGAGCACACGCTGGTCGATGGTCTGATCGAGCTGAACCGCTACGACAACGGCATGCGCCGCGCGCGCGAAATCGAAGTGCACAAGATGCGTGCGCGCAACCACCTGATGGGCAAACATTTCTTTCGCATCGCCGAAAGCGGGCTCTTGACGTTCCCGCGTCTGGAAGGGCTGCGCGCCGGGCAACCGGGCCCAGTCGAACTGAAAACGCGGCTCGGCTTCGGCCTCCCACATCTGGACAACCTGCTTGGCGGCGGTTTCGCTCAAGGCTCCACGACCACGCTGGTCGGGCAGTCGGGTGTCGGCAAAACCTTGCTCTGTCTGCAGTTCCTGGCGGCCGGCCTGGCGCGCGGCGAACGCTGCGTGTATCTGGGTTTCTATGAAGGGCCACAGCGGCTGATCGGCAAAGCCGAGGCCGTCTCTATCGCGCTGACCGACGCGTACAACGACGGCCGCCTCGTCATTCAATGGCAACCCGCCATCGAACTGGCGATCGACGAACTCGCGGCCGTTGCCTTGGCCACGGTCAGGAAGATCGGTGCGTCGCGCATCGTGATCGACGGCGTGGAGGGTTTTCGCGACTCGGCCTTGCGTACCGAACGCTTTGGCCTATTCCTGAACGCGCTGCTTCATCAGCTTCGGGAAGCCTGCGTCACCACCATACTGACGGAAGAGCTGCCGCTTTACGCCGCCCCCGGCCACGCGAAGAGCGTGCGGGTCTCCGCGTTGACCGAAAACCTCGTGCTGCTGCGCTACGCCGAAACGGAGTCGGGTCTGCGGCGCATGGTTTCCGTGGTCAAGCAACGCGAAAGCGCCCATGACAGTTCTCTGCGCGAACTCGTGATTTCGGCTCAGGGCCTCGACGTGATTGGGAATCCGGCCGACCCGGCTAGCGCGTATCCGCCGCAAGGCCTGTCGGCCACGCTGACGCCGCCACGAAATCCCTAACCGCCCATGAAAACCATCCTGGTCGTGGACGACGAGTTCGACATCCTCACGGTCTGGCGACTGTTGCTGGAGCGGCACGGCTATGCCGTACTGACAGCCTCCAACGGAGCCGCAGCACTTGAACAGATCCGCAACACCCGGCCCGACATCATCGTGTCGGACTGCATGATGCCGGTCATGTCGGGGCTGCAACTGTGCGCCGCACTGTATGACGACCCCGATCTGCGCGCCATTCCGATCATCCTGTGCAGCGCGGCCGCGGATATTCCCGCGCAGCCGAATCCCACCATCGAATACGCACGCAAGCCGCTTTCATTCGACACCCTTCTCGCCATGCTGGAGCGGATGGCGGTTTGACGGCTAGGTAAAACCCCGAATTCCTGGCAAACGCCACACAGGCTAACCTCGGCACACTCATTAAATAGAACGTCGTTCTATTAGACAGAACGACACAAGCGAGAGACACTCGAAGGAGAGATTCCATGGCAAGCCTGCCGATCGACACACCCGGCGCGTCGCCCGATTCAAGCGCCGGCGCGCAGTCGCTCACGCCGGGCGTCAATGCGCGCATCGACCGTCTGCCCGCGACGCGCACGATATGGACGCTGGTGTTCCTGTTGTCGATCGGCGGCTGGTTCGAGTTCTACGACCTGTTTTTCACGGCTTATGTCGGCCCCGGCCTCGTCAAAAGCGGGCTCTATGCGACGACGACCGCATCGTTTTTCGGCGTGTCCGGTCTGGGCGCCTTCGTGGCGGCATCGTTCGCCGGGCTCTTCATCGGCACCTTCTTTCTGGCGGGCATGGCGGATCGCTATGGCCGCAGAACCGTTTTTACCGTTTCGCTGCTGTGGTACTCCGCGGCCACGCTGATCATGGCGCTGCAAACCAGCGCGCCGGCCATCAACCTGTGGCGCCTGATCGCGGGCATCGGCGTCGGCGTCGAACTGGTGACGATCGACACTTATGTCAGCGAACTCGTGCCGAAACATCTGCGTGGCCGTGCATTCGCTTTTGTTCATCTGGTGCAGTACACCGCCGTGCCGTCAGTCGCCTTGCTCGCGTGGTGGCTGGTGCCGCAAACGCCGTTCGGCATTGACGGCTGGCGCTGGGTCGTGATCATCGGCGCGGCCGGCGCGCTGGTGGTGTGGGCAATCCGTCGGCGCGTGCCGGAAAGCCCGCGCTGGCTCGCGCAGCAAGGCCGCGCCGCCGAAGCGGAACAGGTCCTGCAAGCGCTCGAGGCGAAAGTCGCGAGGCAATACGGCAAGCCATTGCCCGCACCTGTACCGGCTGTCGAGCCGGCCACCACCAAGGCCGCCTTCCGCGAAATCTGGCAGCCGCCGTATCGCAAACGCGCAATCACGATGCTCGTGTTCAACTTCTTCCAGGCGATCGGCTTCTACGGTTTCGCGTCATGGGTACCGACGTTGCTGGTCTCCAAAGGCATAACGATCACGCACAGCCTGATGTACTCGTTCGTCATTGCGATCTCGAATCCGTTCGGCCCACTGATCGGCATGGCGATCGCGGACCGCATCGAACGTAAGACGTTGATCGTGTTGTCGGCCCTCGGTATCGCCGTGTTCGGCAGCCTTTTCGCGACACAAACCTCACCGGCCATGCTGATGACGCTCGGCGTGCTGATCACGCTGTGCGGCACGCTACTCTCGGTCGGCTATCACGCGTATCAGACCGAACTGTTCCCCACGCGGTTGCGGGCACGCGCCGTCGGTTTCGTTTACTCGATGTCGCGTTTATCCGCGATGTTTTCCGGCTTCATGATCGCCTTCGCGCTGCGCTACTTCCAGGTGCCAGGCGTGTTCGCGTTGATCACGGTGTCGATGGTGATGGTGATGGGCGCGATCGGCATCTTCGGGCCACGTACCAACAATCGCAATCTCGACGAAATTTCGCATTGAACAAGAGGCTTCAAAGATGACGCTGCCGTTAGCTGGAGTGCGGGTACTGGATTTATCGAATGTATTGGCGGGACCGTTTTGCGCGTATCAACTCGCGTTGCTCGGCGCGGAGGTGATCAAGGTCGAGCATCCCGAAGGCGGCGATCTTGCGCGGCGTCTGGGCGCCGACAAGGGAGCGTCGATGCGTAACATGGGGGCCTCGTTTGTCGCGGTGAATGCGGGCAAGCAGTCGATCACGCTCAATCTGAAAGACCCGCGCGGCAAGACCATTTTGCGCGAGCTCGTCAAAACCGCGGACGTGCTGGTCGAAAATTTCCGGCCCGGTGTAATGACGCGGCTCGGCCTCGATTTCGACGCGTTGCGCGAGGTGAATCCGAAGCTCGTGTATTGCGCGATCTCCGGCTTCGGCATGGACGGCGAGTTTTCGAAACGCCCCGCCTACGACCAGATCATCCAGGGCATTTCGGGTGTGATGAGCGTGACCGGCGACGCCGACAGCGCGCCGTTGCGCGTCGGCTATCCGGTATCCGACACGGTCGGCGGTCTCACGGCTGCGTTCGGCATCTGCGCCGCGTTGGTCGATGCCCGCGCGAGCGGACACGGCCGCATGCTCGATGTCTCGATGCTGGAAGCCACGCTCGCGACAATGGGCTGGGTCGTGTCGAACTATCTGAATGCCGGCGTCACGCCTGAGCCGATGGGCAACGAAAACTTCACCGCCGCGCCTTCGGGCACCTTCAAAACCGGCGACGGGCCGCTCAATATCGCCGCGAACGAAAACAAGCAGTTCGCGAGCCTATGCCATCTGATCGGCCGCGCCGATCTGCTCGACGACGCGCGCTTTTCCGAGCGCAACGCGCGCAAAATGAATCGCGCGGCATTGAAGGCTGAAATCGAAGCAGCGCTGGCAAGCGACAGCGCGACGAATTGGGAAGCCAAATTTTTCGAAGCAGGCGTGCCGGCCGGGCGCGTGATGTCGGTGCCGGAGATTCTCGCGCACCCGCATCTGGAATCGCGCGAGTTCATCCGCGAATTCGCCGGCGACGACACTACTGAGCGGCAACGCGTCACCCGTGCGGGCTTTCGTCTCTCCGATGCCGACACGGCGCCGACCACACCCGCACCGGTTCTATCGGCTCACACACGTGAGCATCTCGCCTCGCTCGGTTACGTCGACGCGCAAATCGACCACCTACGCTCCGAAGGAGTGATCTGAATATGACGCAAGCATTCGACGCCGCCAAGCTCGCCGCCGAGTACTGGAGCACCTCGATCATCGACATTCATCCGGGTTCGATCAAGGTGCGTGGCTTCCCGATTCAGGAGTTGATCGGCAACGTCAGCTTCCCGCAGATGATCTGGCTGATGCTGCGCGGCGAACTGCCTGACGCCGCGCAAGCGCGTTTGTTCGAGGCGGCGCTGGTTGCATCGGTGGATCATGGTCCGCATGCACCGTCGATTGCGATCTCGCGGATGGCGACCAGTTGCGGTCTGCCGCTGAACGGCGCGATGGCTTCAGCAATCAATGCACTGGACGATGTGCATGGCGGCGCGGGTCAACAGGCGGTCGAACTGTACGATTCCATCGCCGAACGCATGGAAGCAGGCGCTGCGTTGGAAGAAGCCGTCGAGCAAGGTATCGATGCTTTTACTGCCGAACAAGACAAGTATTTGCCCGGCTTCGGGCACCGCTTTCATCCGGTCGATCCGCGGGCAATCCGGCTTCTTTCGCTCGTGGACGAAGGCGTCGAACAGAAAAGTATCAGCGGGCGATACGCCGCCATCGCGCGCGGAATCGAAGCTTTGCTCAAGCAGCGCAAGAACAAACCCGTGCCGATGAATATCGACGGCGCAACCGCCGTGATCTACGCGGAACTCGGCTTTGCGCCGGAGCTGGCGCGCGGCGTGTTCTGCCTGTCGCGCGCGGTCGGCATTCTGTCGCATGCCTGGGAGCAACGCGGACGCAACGAGCGCAACAAAGGCCCGATGCCACGCCAGATGAACTACACCTACACGGGCAAGCCCGAGCGTCACCTGTCCTGAACTTCGGCCGCGCGCCGCTGCGCGTTGCGCATCGCGCGTGAGTCGCCGCCTAACGCATCCGTAGCGCGTGCGGCGCAGTCGAACAATGCACCGAGATTGCGTTCGAGGAACGCCTGATCGATACGCGAGCTTGGGCCCGCGAGCGTCAGCACGCCACGCAAACTCTGGCGCACACCGAATACCGGCATCGAGATCCCGGCTGTCTCCCGATCGCGCTCGCCGATCGACACACAGTAGAAATCCTCGCGAATCTTCTCGTACGGCTCGCCCGGCATGCCGCCGAACGCCAGCAACGCATGGCCGCCCGAGCCGCTTTCCAACGGCAACACATCGCCTTCGCGCACGTGAAAACGCACCGCATGCGTCGAGTCCACACGATGCAGACAGACACGCACCGCCTCGTCGCGCACATAGAAGGACACGCTTTCGCCGCTCGTTTCCGCGAGTTCGCGCATTAGCGGCACCAGAATATCGCCGACGTTGAGGCTGCGCTGGTACAACGCGCCGAGCATGAAGGTCGCGGCGCCGAGTTGATAGCGGCCGTCGTCCAGCCGCAGCAGCAGGCGGTGCTGGATCAGCGAGCCCGCGAGCCGCAACAGCGTGCTCTTGTAGAGTCCCGTGCGTGCTGCGAGTTCGGCGAGCGTGAGCGCGGCGTCATCCGGCCTGAAGGCGAACAGGATCGCGCAAGCACGATCGATGACGGCAACGCCCTCGCTTTCTTTTGAGTTTGATTTGTCCGCAGGCGTTGGCATGTTGGCGTGGGTAACGTTGCTTCATATCGAAGCGGAAATTTTACGCCATGACGCGGGACTGTCATACCCTGCGGGAGGCGCTCCAACGGATGCTGCGCGCCTGGAAATGCAAACGCCCACTCGGGTCAACGCAACGCCATCACAATCAACGCAGCACCAATGATCGCCACCGCGTCTTCGATCAACGCGGCCGGCAAGTCCCGGCCGAATGCACGCGCCAACGCACCTCTCACCTTCGCGCCGCCCAGTGTGCCGATCACCGCGCCCACCACCCCGGCAATCAAACCACCCAGCAAGCCGCCATGCGCTGCCCCGATCGCCGCGCCGCTCAAGCCACCCAACACGAGACGAGCGCCGAATTGCATCGGCACGGTACGGCTAGGCGTTTTCGGCAGTTGATCGGTAATCAGTTCGACGATCGCCAGCACGGTGAAGATGTACGGTGTGGCAGTGAAGCCGAGAAAGGCCAGAGGCGTGTCCTGCAGCGGCAACCATCCCAGATGCGCCGCCCAACTGACAGCCGCGGGCGCGGTCATCGCGCGAAGGCCAGCCACTACGCCGATTAGCAATGCCAGGACATAGACAGACATAGCGGACTCCGATTTGGTGTGGCCCTAGTGTCGCACGATTCGACTTTCGACCGTAAGCGCCGCCACTACCAACCGCAACCCCAGCTATCGAAACGCCGAGCATCGCGCCCGCGAATTTCCGTCTTGTGACCATCGCCGCTCCTTATGTGAAGCCGCAACTATCGGTTTTTCGGCGTCCGCGGGCAAACGATGATAAGTTAGTCGATCCCCAAGAAAATCTTATGCCTTCGCCATGAGACCGTATCTCCCGTTGAATGCGCTGCGCGCCTTCGAGTCGTCCGCGCGACATCTCAGCTTCACACGCGCCGCGCTCGAATTGAACGTCACCCAGGCGGCCGTGAGCCAGCAGGTCAGAACGCTGGAGGAACGGCTGGGCACCGCGCTCTTCAAACGTCTGCCCCGCGGACTGGCCATGACGGACGAAGGCCTGGCGCTACGCCCGGTTCTCACGGATGCGTTCGATCGCATCGAGGCCGTGCTCAAGCAGTTCGAGGGCGGTCACTTTCACGAGGTGTTGACGGTCGGCGTGGTGGGTACCTTCGCGGTAGGCTGGCTGATGCCGCGGCTCAAGTCGTTTCGCGACGCGCATCCGTTTGTCGAGCTGCGGCTGCTGACGAACAATAATCTGGTCGACCTCGCCACAGAAGGCCTCGACTTCGCGATTCGTTTCGGCGACGGCACCTGGCCTGGCTCGCTCGCCACCCGGCTGCTCGACGCGCCGCTCGCGATTCTGTGCGCGCCTGACATCGCCAAGCGTCTGTCCGACCCGACGGGTCTCGCCGACGAAACCTTGCTACGGTCCTATCGCGTCGACGACTGGATGAGCTGGTTCGCGGCCGCCGGCATCCCGCCGCGGCCGATTCGCGGACCGGTGTTCGATTCGTCGCGGCTCATGGTTGAAGCGGCCATGCAGGGTGCGGGTATCGCGCTGGCGCCGGCGCTGATGTTCGATCATGAGATCAACACGGGCCGTCTGGTGCGCCCGTTCGAGGTGGAAGTTCATGCCGGCAGCTACTGGCTGACGTGGTTGAAGGGCAAACCGATGACGCCGGCGATGCTGCTGTTCAGTCAGTGGATCGTGAAGGAAGCGGCCCTGCACGCATAAGGCACCCAAAGCTAGCAGACTGCCGCGCGGCGATGGCCATTCATGGCGGGCCGCTCAGCTTGCGGCGGGAACACGTTCCACGAGCCGTCGTCATGACGGAAGAAGAAGATCGACAGCAAGCCGCCCGGCCGCAGCGCTTCCACGCAGACGTAGCGCTGATGTTGCGACGCGCTGTGGCAAAACCGTACGACACGCGCGGGCATTGACGGCGTAGGCGCGAGCCATTTATCGACGGCCCAGTGCAAGGTCTTTTCTGCGGTAACCATGATGCGCTCCTTGAATCCTTGAATTCCTCGCCTCGTTCCCGTTCGCTCACGCGAGCTGCGCGGTAACGTGACCACCCTTCGCGGCGCTTTCGACAAACGCCTTCACCAGACACACCAGCGCGTGCATGCCGGCGCGGGGATGGGTTAAGCAGCAATGCACCTGTTCGCTGCGGCTTTCGCCGAGCAGGCACCACGTGCAGAAGTGCTCGCAGTTGTTCGTCAGCAGACGGTAGTGGTTTTCGCCGAGACGGGAGCGCGCACGGCACACGGCTTCATCGCCAACGTAACGAGCGCTCGGGGTCGGGTGTATCGTCAACGGATGACCGGCGGCGAAGCGGTTTAATTCCACTTCCTCCACCGGGCCGCGATGCGCCGAGCTTGCAAAGCCCGCGTAATGGACCACGCGGCCATTGCCGACGTAAATGCCGTGATGTTCGTAGCCGCGCCGTTGCGTGACGAGATGCGCGCCGATTGGCAGGTCGATGGTCGACGCTTCATTGCTGCTTGCGTCGCGGCCTTCGTTGCTCGTCGGAAGAGGGTTCGTGTTCATGGCTGGCCTCGCTTCGATATCCAACACTGTTGCGAGATCTTTTGCATCATCCGGGCCATGTGCTGAAAAGCCTTTATTTAAAGGGCTGGCAGGAATTGCGAGGTGTTTTGAGCACAGCAGGTGTCCGGTGTGAGCCGACAGAAATCAAGCCGATGTGTTGGCCTGTGTCAATCATTTCGGGGTACCGGTTCGCCAGCCGCTGGTGTGCCCGCGAGAGTCCGACAGTCTGGCCGACGTGTTGGCCTGTGTCGATTATTTGGGGGGACCGGTTTGCCAGCCGCTGGCGCGTCCGCGAGCGTCCGTGAGCCTGGCCCAATGTGTTGGGTCCTGCATCGGTGCACGCGCCCGGATGTTGGCTGCCTCCCGACCTCCGCACCTCCGTGTGAACAGGCGCTGCCTGCACGAGCATCTGGAATCGCCACGCAATCAATACGTTACGAGAAAGCGTGCGTGTGAGCCGCAAATTGGCATGGCACTTGCACTATCACGTCTAATTCCTTTTCAACCGCGCGCCCGACGCACGCGGCCAACCGGAGAACGACATGGCTTCCATCACTGTGAACGACCTCTCGCTCAACCTCGCGCTCGACCGTAAAGCGATGGCGGCGATCCGCGGCGGCGGCGGTGCGCCGTGGGTGTACGGCTGGATTCAGCCCTATGTGCGGGAAACGCCGAGCATTGGTCCGGTCGTGAACCTGTACGACATTTCGAACAACTTCTATGCTAACCAGATGATCAACACGTTCCAGTCGGTGGATGTGCGCAACACCGGCGCGAACTCGAACATCAACGTCTCCCCGGACGCACGCAGCAGAAACGATACGGTGTAGCCCTTGTGACCTGTCCGAGCCAATTTCGATGGACGTCGTCCGCGCGTTCCGACGCCGGACGCGTCCGTGAAATCAACGAAGATGCCTGCCTCGACCAGCCCGAATCCGGGCGCTGGGCCGTCGCCGATGGCATGGGCGGGCATGCGGTCGGCGATCTGGCGAGCCGTCTGGTGATCGACGCGTTGAGCCATCTCACTCCGCCGCTCGCCATGAAAACCTGTATCGCCGACGCGCGGGCACGCCTGCAAACGGCCAACCGCCAACTGCGGGACGAAGCCGCGCGCCGCCAGGTGCAACGGATCGGCAGCACAGTCGTCGTGCTGCTCGCGTGCGACCGTTTCTGCGGCTATCTATGGGCCGGCGACAGCCGCATCTATCTGTATCGCGCAGGGCAATTGCGCCAACTCACGCGCGATCATAGTCAGGTGGAAGAACTCAAGTCGCTCGGCGTGATTACCGACGAAGAGGCGCGGCATCATCCGGCGCAGCACATGATCACGCGCGCGGTCGGCGCTACGGATGTGCTCGAACTCGATGACGACGCGATCGAAGTCGCGGATGGCGATATCTTCCTGCTATGCAGCGACGGACTCAGCAACGAAGTCACCGATGCGGAAATACTGGCGGTGCTGACCACGGTCGCGTGTGAACGCGCGTCCGATGAACTGGTCGCATTGGCCATCGCACACGGCGGACGTGACAATGTCACCGCGGTGGTGGTGCAAGCTGAAGATCCGTATGCATCCGACAAGACCCTGCTGAACCCCGCGCCTTGAAAGCGCGGGTTTGAAAGCGCTGCCTTAAACACGTTATTGGCAACCGGGGCACCTCAAGGAACTCCGGGCAGCCAGGGCGTCCGAGAGCAACTTGGACACTCGCCTTCAGCTATCGCTGTCTTCCTCATCGTGCTCATCAGCGCCGTTTTTGCTCGTGGACGGCGCATTGCGGTTGCGAAAATCCTTTGAATGCAGGCCATGCTTCTTCAGGAGCATTTGCAGATGCGAGCGGTTCATATCGATGCGCCGCGCCAATTCCGCAACCGTGCCGCTCACCTCGCGCAGGCCGCGCTCCAGGAAGGCTTTTTCCGCGTCGTCGCTGGCGGCGCGCTTCGCGTCGCTTAGCGACATCAGATTCGCCACGCTGATCTGCTCCTGCCCCGTTGCAGTGGCTGCATGGGTCAACGCCGTGGCTGAACCGGGCGCGGCCGGGCGCATGTCCACCGGCAGATGATCGATATCCGCCATCTCCCCAGCCAGACACGACACGCGATACATCACGTTGCGCAGCTCGCGAATATTGCCTGGGTACGCATAGTTCAGCAGAAAGTCCCTTAAACGCGGCGTCAACCTAACAGGCCTGCGTTTTAGCGTACCCGCAGCCTCATCGCCGAACCATGCAATCAGCAGCGGTATCTCATCGCGCCTCTCGCGCAACGGCGGCAATGTGACGTGAATCACGCTGAGCCGGTAGAACAAATCCTCGCGGAACTTGCCCTCTTCGCTGAGTTGCCGCAGATTGCGATTGGTCGCCGCGACGATGCGTGTATCGACGGCAATCGTTTCATCGGAGCCCACGCGCTGAATCTCGTGCGCTTCCAGCACGCGCAGCAGCTTCACCTGACCGGCCAGTGGCAACTCGCCGATTTCGTCGAGAAAGATCGTGCCGGTATGCGCGCTTTCGAACTTGCCCTTGCGGTCATTCGAGGCCCCTGTGAACGCGCCCTTGCGATGACCGAACAATTCCGACTCCAGCAGATTGTCCGGAATCGCGCCGCAATTCACGGAAATAAACGGTTTGTCCGAGCGCGAACCATTCGCGTGAATCACCTTCGCCATCAGCTCCTTGCCGGTACCGCTTTCCCCATCGATCAACACCGGCAAATCGGTCGGCGCCGCCTTCTCGGCGATTTCGAGCGATTCGAGCAAGCGCGGATTGTCGCCAAATGTCCCTTCGAAAATGAAACTGCGTTCGATCAATGCTTTTCTACGCGCGCCCCGCGATTGGTCGGCAGGCGCAGCAGACTCGGCGGCCGTTGCGGCCTGCACGAAACGCTCCTTGTGCGAGAGCTGCATCACCTCGTCGCGTAACGAGGTGGCTTGCCGGAGCAGTTTGTCGATGTCGGCGCGCTCGAGCCGGGACGACCAGCGCAGCGTCGAGCGCAAAATCTCGATGCGCTCGATCAGGCCCGCGTACGAAATCGCCGGGCTGGGCTCTTCTACCTGGTCGAGTATCTTCATCATGCACTCAACTGTTTCTGGACCAGCTGGTAGTACATGCCGCCACGCTGGATCAAATCATCGTGACGGCCCTGTTCGACGATCGCCCCTTCATACAGCACCAGAATCTTGTCCGCACGCATGATGGTGCTGAGCCGATGCGCGATGATCACGGCCGTTCGCCCCTTCAGAATATCGTGCATGTTGCCGAGGATATTGCTTTCCGATTGCGAGTCCAGCGCCGAGGTCGCTTCGTCGAAAACCAGCAGACGCGGGTCGTGATACAGCGCCCGCGCGATGCAGAGCCGCTGGATCTGTCCACCGGATAGACCAATGCCGCGTTCGCCGACAATCTGCTCGTAGCCGAGCGGCATCTTGCTGATGAATGCGTGCGCGTCGGCCATTTTTGCGACTTCCTCGATGCGGCGCCGTTCGGGCGCGTCGTCGCCGCTGGCAATGTTCTCGGCAATCGTGCCGGAAAACAGCAGATTGCTCTGCATCACATAGCCGATCTGCGCGCGGTAATAGGCCTTATCGACCACGCCAAGATCGTAGCCGTCGATCGTCATCTTTCCCTCGGTTGGCGCATAGAAGCCAACCAGCAACTTGGCAAGCGTCGTCTTGCCAGAACCACTGCGGCCCACAATCGCCACCAGTTCGCCGGGCTTGATGTCGAAGCTGATATTTTCCAGAACATACGCCGAATCGTTCTCGCCGTAGCGGAAATAGACCCCGTTGAGGCTGATCTCTCCTTGCAGTTCAGGCAGCATCACGCGCGACGGCAAATCCTGCGGCTTCTGTTCCGGTTCGATATCGAGCACGTCGCCGAGGCGTTCCATCGCTACGCCCGCGTCATTCAACATGCTCCATAAGCCGACCAGTCCCATCAGCGGACCCAGCACGCTGCCCATGAACGCATTGAACGCGATTAGCTGACCGATGGTCATTTCGCGCGCCAGCACCAGATTCGCGCCGACCCAAAGAATGGCGATCGTGGTCGCGGCGTTCAGCAACTGGCTGCCAAGCCCAACAAGAATGCTGAAGGCGTGCGCCCGGTATTGCACTTCGAGCGCCTTCGCGTATTTCTTTTCCCAGCGCAACCTTACCGGCCGCTCGATGCCCATGCCCTTAATGGTCTCCACACCGGCGAGTGCTTCCATCAGAAATGACTTCGATTCGGTCGACGCCGTGAACACCTCGCGTGCGTAGTTTTTGATCTTGGGCGTAGCCAGCGCGGTCAACGCCATGATCGGTATCACGAACGCGATCAGCACCAGCGTCATCTTCACGTTGTAGACGAACATGATGGTGAAGTAGATGAACACCATCAGCAGATTCAGCGCGGTGGTCACCGTGGATTCGGTGAGGAAGGCGCGAATCGTCTGGTTCTCCTGGAAGCGCGCGAAGATGTCACCGGTCTTCCGTTTGGCGAAAAACGAAAACGGTAGAGACATGGTGTGCTTGAAGAACTGCGACATCATCGCGAAGTCCATGTTACGCACCATGAAATTGGCCAGATATGCGCGAATTGACGACATCAATTGCGAAAATACGTTGGCGATGATCAACCCGCCGATCAGCAGATGCAGCAGGCTGACATTCTGATGCACGATCACGCCGTCGAGAATGTTCTGGATAATCAGCGGCGGAATCACGCCGAGCACCTGAATGACGAACGTGGCAAGGAACAAGTGGCCGAGAATCTTCTTGTACGGCCTGAGATAGCCGACAAAGCGTATCCACGGCGAACGCGCAGCCGACATCTGCAAGAGATTCGCTCCGCCGGTAAAGAGCAAACACGTGCCGCTCCACCCGCGCTCGAAATCCTCAACCGTCATTTTCCGGAAGCCGAGCGCCGGGTCGGCGACCCACACGTACTCCTTCGAAAGCCCGTACACCACCACATAGTGATATCCCTCCCAATGCACAATGAAGGGCAGATCGAAACCGCGCAATGAATCGAATGTGCATTGCACGCCGCGCGCGGTGAAGCCGAGTGATTCGCCCGCGCGCGCGAGACTGTCGAGCGTGGCTCCCTGGGTCGTGACGTTGGCGAGTTCACGCAGCTTGCCGAGCGTCATCGGGATGTTGTAGTGGCGGCAGACCATGGCGAGACACGCGGCGCCGCAATCCATCTCTTCAGCCTGTTCGACCAGCGCAAAGCGCTTGATGACTTTTTCGCCGAACTCGGGTTTGGTCTGTAAATCGAGCATCAACGGCAACTTGCGCCGCTGTTCGAGACGCTTTTGCCGTTGCAATTCGCGGTCGCCGTAGCGAATCCGCTCATCCAGGACTTCGCGCAGCTTCGGATTGCGCTCCAGAATGAAATGGACGGTGCGCTCCGGGATCACCAGCAGCCGCGTGTCGGTCGTCGCCACCACCGACGCCATTTGCTCCTGCCGCATCAAACACGCTTTTTCGCCGAAGATTTCGCCTTCGCCTAGCGTCGCGAGTGTGTAGTCGTGGCCTTCCTCATGACGGACAATGCGCACTTCACCCTGCCGCACCACGTAGAGCCGCCGATCGTCGCGCCCGTCCTGCTTGAGAATTTCCTTTCCGGCGGCCACCCGTTTCACGCCGACGCTGCGCACATACTCTTCGAGTTCCGCCTTGTTGAGCTTGCCACGCAGATCGAACAACTGCGCGACGAAACCGCCGGCCGAGTTGATCGCCACGTAGCTCGCGATAAATGCCAGCGCGGCCTGATTGCCCGCTAGCACCGGTTCGATCGCAGCGCGGGGAATGAACAGCAACTCGGTTTTCGCCGACGACCGCACTGACGCCTCATGCACATATGCGCGCAACATCGCAATGTCGGCGAAAATCTCGCCGGTCTTGCGCACGCCCATGCTGGTTTCCTTGCCGTGTTCCTCGGTGAAGATCCGTACCGAACCGGAGCGAACCACGTAAAGACCGTCAGCCGTTTCGCCCGTCGAGCACACCGTTTCGCCAAACGAATAGAAACGTGCCTGCGCGTATTCGGCAAGACGCTCGATCTCGTCGCGCGAAAACGGCGAGAGGATTTCCACCGAGGTGAGAAACTCGGCAGCGGAAGGCGCGGTCTGGGGTGCATCCATGTGCTTGGGGACCTCGGTTCGGCTTTGCGTTGCGTCGCGATTCGTTGCGTTGCGCTGCGTTGTGCTGCGTTTCGTTGTTGCGTTGCGGCGTGATGCGATGCGAAATACGTGGCTAGCGCGCTTCGATCACATGCTCCTGCGCACGCGCGATCAACCAGCTCTCGCGCAGCAGACGCCTGACTTCAGCGGCCACATCGGCATCGAGCGTCGCCGGATATTTCGCCGTCACGGCGAAAATCTCGAAGCAGGAGCGATCCGCAGACGGAAACGGCCCGAGCAGATCGCCCACCGCGGCATTGAAAATCTTTGCCTCGATGTCCGGCTTCAACGATCCGCGCAGAACTTTGCCGATCACGCCACCGGCTTCGCGCGTATCCGCGATCGAATGCTCGCGCGCCATGTCGGCGAAACTGTCGGGATCGTCGTGCAGGTACGAGATCATTTCCTTCGCCTTGCCCTCGCTGTCGAGCACGATATGACTCACCTCGATCGCGTCGAACTTCGGCGAATTCAGCGCGAAGTAATCCTTGATGGCCGCCTCGTTGCCGACCACGTCGAGCATCTTCTCCTGATACAGCCCGTCCGTAATGAAGGCCTCGAACTCGTCGAGACTCACGCCGAGCGCATCGAGGTACTGATTCATATCCGTCGCGCGATGCAAGCCGCGCACACGGCGGAACTGATCGGCGCGCTGCTGGATTTCGTCCGCGGTGACGGCAATGCCCTGCTTTTTCGCCGCGTGCACCGTGAGCTTGTCGCGCACGATCTGCTCGATCAGGCTCTCGAACTGGCCGGTCAATTTCAGAAGACGAATGAACTCGGAAACGTCCACGACTTCGTCATCGATTCGCACTATCGCGGTCATGTCATTCGCTCCTTTTATTGACGTGTGATCGGCGCACTCAACCCGCCACCTGTCTGAACGGGTCGAGACCCAGATCGATCAGGCGCCGTTCGCGCACCACGATTTCCGCGCTCGCCGTCATGCCGTAGCGCAGCGGATAGCGGGTGTCGGCGATCTGGTAGTAGTTCTTGTCTAGCGTCACGCGGCCTTCGTATACCGGCTGCTTGTCCTGCAAGGACGGCTTGGTGGCCGGCGAAATATAAGCAAGCGTGCCGCTGATCAGCCCATAGCGCTGGTACGGGAACGCGTTGAATTTCAGCTTCACCGGCTGCCCCTCGTGCAGAAAAGCACGATCGTGTTCGGCGATTTCGATCTTCAACACGGCCTTCGCATCTTTTGGCGCGATGCCGCCGAGCGGCGCGTTCGCCTGGATCTTGTCGCCCCGCTGCGTCGAGGTCACGTCGGTGATGACGCCGGAGACCGGCGCGAGGATCAGCAGAAAATTGTCTTTGTCGATGTTCTCGAAGCGGATCCGCGCGGCGGCTTCGGCCACGAGGCGTGCGGTCTGCAATTGCAGACGCAGCTTGTCTTCCGCGTCGGTGATGTCGCGGACTGCCGAGTCGTACTGGAGTTGCAGGTCGGTGGTCTGCTGTCCGCTGGTTTCGAGTTGAGCATTGGCCTGCGCGTATTCGTGGCTCAGGCGGAAATCCAACTCCGCGAGTTTCGATTGCGCGACACGGTAGGCGTTATCCGCTTCCAATGCGGCGGTTCGTTTCTGCTCAACCTGCAACTCGGCGATACCGCCGCCGCCCGGCTGTGCGAAAAGCTGCGAGTAGCGGTCCAGTTCCTGACGCGCCGCCTCACGCGTGCGGCGCGCGTTGTCGAGTGCGCTGCGCGCTTCGTCGAGTTCGGCCTTTTGGCCTTCGGCGAGCTTGGTCGTGCCTTCGGATACACGATTTTCGTGTTGGTGGGCTTCCACTTCCAACTGCGCTTTCAGTGCGGCCGCCTTGCGCTCCATCAGGGCCTTCTTCTCGGGGAACTGCTTCCAGTCGCGCTCGGCGTCTTCGAGCTTGAGCTGCGCCTGCAGCGCGTTGCTCGCTGCTTCGATCGCACCGCGCGCATTCAGCCGCGCCAGCACGTCGCCCTTTGATACCGGCTGCCCCTCGGCGATGTACAGATCGGCGAGTTCGCCGTCGATCGGCGCATAGATGCGGCGCACCTCCGATTCCGGCGAGAGGGTGCCTTGCGCGCTGACGATCACATCCGCGCGCCCCACGAACGACCACAGCAAGCCGGCCACCACCAGCGCGACCATCGCCCAGATCAGCGCGCGCGCGAGCCGCACCGGCTCTGCGGTCAGAATCGCGATGCCTTCGACGCTGTGATCTTCCAGCGCCTCCGACAACGACCTAGGGTGACTGTCGCGTTTCACTCTGCTCGCCTCCGATCAACGCCAGTTTCGCCTTTAAAAGCCCAGGGTCCAGCACCATGCGCAGGTCCGTCAACGAGCGACGCTGCAAATCCGCTTCGGCTTGGATATCCGCGAGCAGGCGGTCGAAGTCGGCAGGATGGTCCGCCTTCAGTTGCGTATAGATGCGCATGCCCTGTTGCGCGGCCGACTGCGCATCGGAAAGCAGACGCGCCTCGCTGCGAAAGCCGGGCGAAATCCCCGCTTCCAGCCGTTGCGTGCCGCCGATCGGACCGCTCGCCCGATACTGCTTCCAAAGGCTCTGCGCGCGCAACAGCAGGTCTTGTGCACGCGCCAGTGCTTTGTCGTGCAAAGCGGCGACGTCTTTCTGGATCGATTGCACGAACCACGCGTCCGCTACCGGATCGAGACTGGCGTAGAACGACAGCAAGTGCTCGTCGTAATCCTTGCCGCCGCGCGTCTTCTGCAACTCGGCGAATTGGTCGAGCAGCGCTTTCTTGTGCGCCAGTTCTGCGGCGATTACATCGGACCACGGCCCGGCAGGCATGGCCTGCAAGCCAGCCAGCGCCTGCTGGGTGTCGCCGCGCTGCCACGCTGCGCTCGCCGCGTCATGACGCTGGATGACATCCGCCGACGGCAGGCGGCTCGCAGCCAGTTGCTGAAACTGCGCCTGAAATGGCGGGGTGCTGAAACGCACCGTTTTCAGCAAGGCGAGCAACGGCGTCAATTGCCGGCTGAGCGCGGCGTTCAGCACGTCGGCGTAGTGGCGCAAATCTTCCCGTACCCGATCGAGTCCGGCGAGACGCGGATAGCGCTGCGCGTAATCGTCGAGGACGGCAGGCAGCGCGTCGGGCTTGTCGCGCGCCAGTTCGGTGCGAATGGTGCCGTTCAGGCGGTCGATGGCGGCGATATACACCGAGTCGTCGCTTTCCAGTTTGCGCAGATGGCTCAGCGCCTGCGCGTACGGCTCCGCAAAAACGGGCACATACGAGGCGATGCGGTCGAGTGCGCGCTGATGGCTCCTCGGGTCGTCGTCCCAGCGCTGCAGCAGGCCGTTGATGGTGCCCTCGTCGGCGTACATGCGGATCGGCGCGTCTGCCCCGCCGCGTCCTACTACGAAGCGCTCCAGATCGCCCACCCATTGCAATTCGCCCACCAGAGCGGCGGCGTCCGCATTATTCGCACTCAACGATCTCATCTCCTTGAGCAGCGCGTCGGCCTGGTCGAACTGCGCCTTTTGCAGTGTGTTCAGCCAGCCGGGGAGTTTCGCCTTCAGCAGCGCTTCGCTCGCCAATGCGCTGACTTTTGTGTCGGCGGGATGGTTCGCCAGATAGCCGTTTGCCGCCGTCACCGCGCTGGTGTAATCGCCGCTCGCCAGCAGGTTTCTCAAGTCGCGCTCTGACGAGCCGCGCATGTAAAGCGTCAGCGCGATGGCCACCAGAACGGCGAAGGCCGCGCCACTCCACCACGCGGCCCGACGCGCCATCGTGTGATCGTCACCCGCAAAGGCCTTGCTGAGTTCGCCTACGAGCAGACGCCAACGCTGCGGCTGGCCCTTCGCTGCGCTCGAGCCATGTGAGCCGTTCGAGCCTTGCTTGCCGTGTGTCCCATTTGCGCCATGCGCGCCGTTTGTTCTGTTCGTTCCGTACGTGCCATTCGCGCCGCCTGACAGCGTGTCGCGCTTCGCATGCGCAGATGCGGCCTGCGCCGCCTCGTTGACTTCGTCTTCGCGTTGTAGCCCCGGGTCGACGCAAAAGATATCGAGGAACGAATGCGCGGCGCCGACGAACGTGGTCTTGTCGGTATCAGCAGCTTCGTCGGCAGCGGGATTGAGGAATAGCTGGGTCACGGTCGGCTCGACTTCAGGGGGTTTTTGCAACGTCACCCTGTAGACGAAGTGGTCGCCGCCAAATGCAAGGAGGTCCCCCTCCATAAGCGGCACCGCGGTTTCGTCGAGCCGCTTTCCGCCGACAAATGTGCCGTTGGTGCTGCCGAGATCTTCGAGGTAGAGTTCGCCGCCCTTCAGAAAGATGTGCGCATGACGCCGCGAGATGTAGTTGACCTGATGCGGATAGCGGTCCTTGTAGCGCGAGAAGACTTCGTCCGCCTTGCTAATGAGAAAGGGGAACGCCTGCACGTCGATTGGCTGAAGCCCGAGGTCTTCGCGCTGCGGCACCAGCAGCAGGCCGGGCACCGGTGCCGCACTCGCGGCGGCCACGATCCGCGCGCGCGGCTCGATACTCACGCGATAGCAGAGCTCGCCGCCAAAGCACAGTTCGTCGCCGGCACGCACCCGCGCGGGGGCTTGCCGCACCGCAATGCCGTTGACTGTCGTGCCGTTCTTGCTGCCGAGGTCGGCAACATAGACGGCGCCGTGCTCCGTGAAAATCCGCGCATGACGGCGTGACAAGCGGGTAATCCGCTCGGCGGGGTAGTCGGTAAACGGCACCTCGCTGCGGCCGACCGCGAAGAGGCTGTCGACGATCCGGATCGCGTCGAGTGCGGGACGCTGCGCGGACGCAACCGGCGACAGCACCACGTCGAACGTGGCGTCCAGTGTCGCGTGCATCTCAGCAATCGGGGCTTCGCCGTCGGTCATTTTATCTGGATCACTAATCGTTTACCCGCTGCGGCGAGAGCACAACGGGACCGGAAGGAAGAACTACGGCGAATAGCGGATGTTCTAGTGAGCCGTGCAGAACCTGGCTCCTTACAAATTTTAAGTCACACATGGCAAGTGTCAATTTTCAGATCGCCGGTTGTAAGGGCCATTCATGCGTCATCTGCAGCCGGAATACGCCACGCACGCCACACGCACGCCACGCCTCGGATTAGCTCAGTGTTCCTTTACTTCCGCTTGCACATCCACACTCGGCCAGCCGCCACCAAGCGCCTTATAGAGCAACACCGTGTCTGACAGAATCAATTGATGGTTGGCAAGCAGTTCCTGCTGCGCTTCCAGCAAGGTCCGTTCGGTTTCGAAAACTTCCAGCTGCGACACCACGCCGAGGCGCAATTGCGACTGGATCTGATCCGCGACGATTTGCAGACGCGATACCTCCTGCTGCAATTCCACACGCTGCGCCTTGTGCGAATTCAGATTGACCAGCGCGTTCTCCACTTCCTCGAACGCGCCCATGACGGCTACGCGGTACTGTTGCTCGGCGACCGTCGATTGCGCCTTTGTGACCTTCACATGGGCCCGCACACCGGGATCGAGCAGTGGAATGTCGATGCTGGGCATGAATCCGTAGGTGAACGATTTCAGCAAATCGGTCAACGCGAAACTCGCGGTTCCGCCATGGCCGGTGAGGTTGATAGTGGGCAACTGCGCGAGCTTGGCCTGACCGACCAGGTCGTAGGCCTCCAGCACTCGGAATTCGGCGGCCACTACGTCGGGGCGCCGCGCGAGAAGTTGCGCGGGCAAGCCATCGGGCACCACGGGCAGTTGCACGCGTTGCTGTAAATGCCCCTTCGGCAACTGGAACTCGCCTGCCGGCACGCCGAGCAGCGTGCATAGCGCGTTGTTCGCCAGATCGCGCGAGCGGCGCAGTTCGAGCAACTGGTTCGTCAGACGGTTGATCTCGGCCTGCTGACGCAACACCTGCGTTTGCGGCACGAGGCCATTGCGGCGCTGGCCTTCGTAGATGGTGAGAATCTGCCGGTTCGTCACGAGCGTTTGTTGCTGCTGCTCGATCTGATCGTCGAATTGCAGAATCTGGAAGTAGGTACTTGAGACGTTTGCCACCAGTTCCAGATAACCGGCGCGCCAATCCGCTTCGCTCGCGTGGAATTCGGCCTTTTGCGCTTGCACGCCCTTCTCCACTTTGCCCCAGATATCGATGTCCCAGCTCACCTGCGTCGCGACGTTGTACTGTTTGGAAAACGTCTGACCTGTACTCTTTTCGAAATCGGCGCCGCCGCCAAGATCCATGGTCGGCAACGCACCTGCTTTGGCCTCGCCGATCTGCGTGCTGGCCACGTCGATACGCGCGGCCAGCACCTTGATATCGAAGTTGCCTGCGATCGCTTTAGCGACCAGTGTGTCCAGATACGGATCGTGGAAGCCTTTCCACCAGTCCGGCTCGATGGTCGCGGCCGCCGATACCGGCGAGCCTTTCTGATCCGACCACGACGCCTTGGCGGGCGTATCGGGCCGCTTGTAGTCGGGCATGCTGACGTCGATACACGCGCACAGCGACAGCGCGCAGGCCGTTGCGGCGCAGAGTCCGCGCAATGCCGCGGCCATGCGGTTCGCACTGGCCGGTCGACGGTCCACACAGCACCGCGCCGAGGCGTTGAAAAAGCGCTGACGGACCATTGAATCAAGCAACGCTGACACGATTTTCTCCGATGACGCCGGGCACGCTGCACGAGAAGGACGCGCTGTTTAAGTAAAGCATCTCCTGCCCGTCTTCACCATCGAAGCGGTACAGGAAGGTCGGCGCGGGGATCGGGCGGTGACGCTGGGGTCGTGTGGAAAGAACGATTGGCTGCGAAATCTTTTTGACGCGCTGAGGGTGCGCGTCCCGCGGAGGCCTGAGAGCCTCCGCGGCGGCCTGAGCCGTTCAATACACGTTGATGTTGTTGCTCGAGCTCACATGCGGATCGATCGTGGTGGTCACGCCGGCGACGAATGCTGCGTTGTTGCCGTTGGCGTTCTGAATGTTCATTTCGTTGCTGATCAATTGCGTAGCGCTGACCTGCTTGCTGTTGTTCGGCGCATACACGGGCGTGAAGTTGAAAACCGACGACGACGGATAGCCGTAGCCAAGGCCGCCACGCACGGCGCTCATGGCCTTGCTGTCGAGTTGGGCGGTGAGGGACAGGTCTTTGATCATCAGCGTGTTCATGGTAAATCTCCTGGAAGGGAATCAGCACAGTCTTGCGGTTGGGTTCGAGCATCTTGTCTGCTCGAGTGTCACTAATGCATGGGCTGTGCCAGCTTTGATTTCCGATCCTAAGAAATCTTCTGGATGGCTGTAGATAAAGGACTTCGGGGAGGGTAGGCCGCGGCATGCAGCGCGACGGTTGCGAAGCGACAGGTTGGCACTGGTGGATCGCAACCAACAAAGCGTGCGACGGTGTTGGTTGCGACGTGACACTGAAGCAGAAAAGCCGCGTTGTGCCGATATCCCGTTAGCGCGCAATGACGGTGATCTTCTTCGAGTACACCGGCGGATTGTGCGGCATATGCATGTCGTCGCCCATCAGCAGTTGCAACGTGTGCTTGCCAGGCGGCAGTTGAATCGTCGTTTCCGTTTCACCCGCGCCGAAATGCAGATGGTTGCGGTCATTTGGAATTTCCTGGTCCATCGGCGGCAGGTCGGTATCGATCAGCAGATGGTGGTGCCCCGTGTTCGGATACTTGACGCCTTTCGGCGCCACGCCCATATAGCGCAAGCCGAACCACACCCGAAACGGTTTATTGGCCGCCACCACCTGCCCATCGTTCGGATAGCCGATATAGACGTGCGCACCGGCCGGCGACGGTGTCGTGCCGGCCATGGCGAGATTCGGCGAGGCCAGTGACGTCAATGTCGCAAATGCCACGAACGCCGCGAGCGCGATGATCTTGTACATGTTGGTCTCTCCGTCCTGGCGGACCCGCTTTGAACGAACGGGACCGCTAGTCTTTTAGTACGGTGATGGTGATCTTTTTCGAATACACCGGCGGCACGTGCGGTACGTGGTTCTGGTCGCCGAGAATGAGCTGCAGGGTGTGCTTGCCCGGCGGCAACTCGATGCGCGCGTCGGTCTCACCCGCACCGAAATGCAGGTGATTGCGGTCAGACGGAATTTCCTGGTCGAGCGGCGGCAGGTCGGTGTCGATCAGCAGATGGTGATGCCCGGTATTCGGAACGGCCACACCCTTAGGGCACACACCCATGTTGCGCAGACCCATACGGACCCACAGCTTGCCGCCGTGAATCACCGCGCCGTCCGACGGCCAGATGATGTATTCCTCGGCGCCCGGCGGCGAAGGCGTCTGTTCGGCAAGCGCGGCGTCCGACAGTGATGCGATACCGAGCAAGAGAAAAAGCGAGGCGCACCACGCAGTGCAGAACGCCGCAAGCGTTGCCTTCGTTCCATGACGTATGTCGAGCACGCCGAGTGTGAGGGTTCTTCGCATTGCGCACTCTCCCGAAGAATGGTCATAGCCGCCTCGGCTGCGCAAAGCGCAGGCCGGACGCTCCGGCTGGATGTCGCGGGCACTCGCGTCGTTTCACGTGGGTTCACGTGACGGGTTTATGTCGCGGGCTTACGTCGCGGGCTTAGGTCGATGAGCGGCAGCATTATTAAAACGGGCGTACTGCCCTACTTTGTGAATTAGCTTAGGACGTAACTTGCCAAAAAGATACGCCACACTCGTTAACCGTATAACGCATTGATGATGCGCGGACAGTTGTGACATGCAAACCGCGTGCTATCGTTATTCATAGGTTGTCGATGGAGAGTCGATAGCGGCCTCGATGCTGCGCCCGACCCACTCCAACGGCCGATGCGGGCGTCGCGGTCGTCGAGAACCTATGTTCTGTCCGGAACAAACAGGATACGAATATGTGGCGAACATTCCTGCTGGTGTGCATGGCCGGGGCAATGCAGGCGCATTGGGGCAGTGTTTATGCCGCGGCGCAGCGTGACGGCGCGGAACATGGCGCTGCCGCTATGCGTTCGACGGCTACGTTCATCGCGCCGTTCACGCTGCAAAAGGACAACCCGCAGCCTGCGCGCGTTGCGCTGGTGATCGGCAACGGCGCGTATGGCAATCACGCAGACGCGATTAGCGATAATGCGCCGCGCGATGCTAAAGCCATGCGTGACACGCTGCGTGCGCACGGCTTCCACGTCATCATGCGCACTGATGCGACGCCGCAGCAGATGCGGCAAGCCATCAGCGAATTCCGCCAACGTCTGCAAAACGGCGGTACCGGACTCTTCTATTTCGCGGGACACGGCTTGCAAATCGGCCGGCAGACGCTGCTCGTGCCAGCCGGCCTCGATGCACACGCGCCGGCACGGCTGGTCAGCGAGGGCGTCGATTTGAATACCGTGTTGCAGGCAATGCGCGCGCCGCGCGCCGGCGCGCTTAATCTCGTGATTCTCGATACGTGCCTGAACAACCCGTTCTCCAGCGACGTAACGCTCGATACGTCCGCGCTGCCCGCCAATACCGCCGTCGCTTACGCAACAGCGCCGGGCGGCTTTGCAGCGGACGGCACGCATCATGGCGTCTATACGAACGCATTGCTGGGCGCGCTCAACGGCGCTTCTTCATCACAGGATCTGGCGGGATTGTTTCAAGGCGTGGCGACGACGGTTAGCGAGGCGACTGGCGGTGAGCAAACGCCGTGGATCGCCTCATCGCTTGCCGAGGACGCGAGCCCGAGCGAGCCGGTATCTCGCGGCGTCAGCGCGGCGCTCATATCCGCTACCAGCAACGACCCCATTGTCGTGCTGCACAGCAGAGGCATTCTGCCAAAGGACAGTAGCGAGCAATACGAAATCACCTTCTGGAATTCCATTAAGGACAGCAACTATCCAGGCGACTACGAGGCTTATTTGAAGGCCTATCCGAACGGCCGCTTCGCCGCACTCGCCCACGCTCGCATCGACCGGCTGCGCGCCGCGGCATCGGCGAGTGCGCCATCCGCCACGCCATCTGTCGCACCACCGGTTGCGCCGTCGCCGCAAGTCGCGCGGCCAACCGCACCCGCCAGCGCCGCGCCACAAGACCATCCGCACGCCGCAGCGCCACCGGCGACGCCAACTCCGACGGCCGCCCCACCCGCGGTCCCTGCCACGCCTGCAGTCGTGCAAAAGCCCACGGCGCATCCACCGGTCGCCGGCGAAAGCCGCGATTGCGCCACCTGCCCGATCATGATCGCCTTGCCTGCGGGCGCGTTCTCGATGGGCAGCAACACCGACGACCCCTCCGAAAAACCCGTCCATCACGTGACCATCGGCACGCCATTCGCGATCGGCAAATACGCGGTGACCGTCGAGCAATGGAATGCGTGCGTCGCAGCGAACGCCTGTCAAAAGCTGACGCCCGAAAACAACACAAACAAAGCGGCGCCGGCACGCGACCTCAGTTGGGACGACGCGCAACAGTATGTGAAATGGCTGAGCAAAACGACCGGCAAACCGTACCGCTTGCCCACCGAAGCCGAATGGGAATACGCGGACCGTGGCGGCACCACGACGACTTACTGGTGGGGCGATCAGATGCGCAAGGGCAACGCCAATTGCAAGGACTGCGGCGACCCTTGGCACAAGGAAGGGCCCGAGATAGCCGGCTCGTTCGCACCGAATCCGGTCGGCCTGTATGACATGAATGGCAGCGTGTGGGAGTGGGTCGCCGATTGCTGGCACAACTCTTATCAGGGCGCGCCCGCCGACGGCCACGCATGGGACAGCCCCAGCTGCGACATGCGGGTGATTCGCGGCGGTTCATGGCGCGAAGGCGGGAGCTACATGCTGAGCGCGACACGCTTCAAATACAGTGCGAGCGTGCGCCAGTCGCAGGATGGCTTCAGGGTGGTCAAGGATCTCAAGTAAAGCAGCGCGCGCCTCCTTAAGGCGCGTGCGGCTTGGTCGTGATCGGCGCGAAATCCGCGACGATATGATCCTGACCGTATTTGCCCGCGATCTGCGCGAGTCGCGTATCCAGTGCGCGCAGATAATCGGCACGTGATTCGCTTTCGGGCCGCGGCTTGTCGAATAGCTGCACCGGCGTAATCAAAAGTACCACCATCTCCGATCCAAACGGCTTCGAAATGATCCAGTCACCCGCGCTGCCGATGGTGGCTGCATAGTGCGGGGGCGCCTGATTGTCCTTCGCACGCGGACTCGGCACCATGTGCACGACGCTGCCGTCGAGCTGGTAGTAGTCGAGGTTCACGTACGAGTCGTAACCGGGCGTCGTCACGTCGACGACCAGCGGATCGCCTTCGCTCAACTGGCCGCCTGGCGGCCGCACGTGCAGCGCTGCGACGTGGCCTGCTTGCCAGTTGCGGGTCCAGTAGGGGGCGAGCGCTTTGATCGTGTCGCATTTATCGTCGGCGAGTGGCTCGACCTGGAGCGTCAGTGTATCGACGCCAGGCAATGCCGCCAGCGTGTCCTTCAGATGCGCTGCGCCGTAGCGTTGCGAGACATAGCCGCGCACCGTCAGCGAGTGATCCTGTGCCGAGGCGGACAGCGCCGAGCACGGCACCTGCGCTAGCACCGGCGCGACAGCGGTTAAGGTCAGCGCGGGCTTGGGCGCGGGAGGTGCTGAAGGCTGCGCTGGAGGTGGTGCCGCGGGTGGCGCTGCGGTTGGCGCGGCCGTGAGCGCTGTAGTTGTCCCGGCAGATGACCCTGCGATCGGCCTTCCGCTGCCGCCTGCGGCCGGTGCGGCAGTTGACGGTGGCTCAGGCGCACTCGCCACCGGTGCGGCAGCAACAGGCGTCGCCGCCGAAGCCGCTTGATCCGCTGACGCCTCCGAGGCCGCTGAGACCGCCGCGGCCGGCTGCGTGCCACTCTGACGATTCGGCGCGGACCGGAAAGCAAACACGCCGACAGCCGCGGCACACACTACGGCAAAACCCGCGAACCCCGCCTTGACCAACGTACCCGACTTCTCCGCGCGCGCTTCGTTGTCGAACTCCGCGATGAAACGCACGACACTCGGCATACGTGTGTTGCGATCGAACGAAAGCGCGGCACGCAACGCGCGCCATTGCTTCGCATCGAGATTGGGCGGCCGCTGCGGTTTGAAGTCCGCATTGCGAGCCTGCGTCGCGGACAATCGGTCGAACGGATGGTGGCCCGTCAACAACTCGTAGGTAATGCAGCCGAGCGCGTAGATATCGTCGCGCGGATCCGGCTCGCGATGCTCGATCATTTCCGGACTCGCATACGCAGGTGTCAACGCGCCGAGGCTGCCGGGATCGAACACTGTGGCATCGCTCTCCTCTTCCGGCCGCTGGAACACGCGGGCGATGCCGAAGTCGATCACCTTCACTTCGGCATTCGTCGTGAGAAAGACGTTGGCGGGCTTGAAATCGCAATGCACAAAGCCGTGTTCGTGCGCATAGGCCAGCGCATTGCACATGCCGCGCACAATCGGCAGCGCGGCGCGAACCGGCATTCCCTGATAGCCCGGCGTGCGCAATAGCTGGCTCAGCGGCTTGCCGGTGAGGTACTCCATCGTCAGATAGACGATCGGTCCGTCGCGGTCGAAGTCGTACACCGCGATGATGTTGCGGTGCGCGAGCACCTGTGCCTTGCGTGCCTCCCGTTGCAGCGCGACGAGCGAATTCGGGTTGCCGCGGAACTGGACGTTGAGTACCTTGATCGCGAGATACGGTTTGCGATCCGACGCCTCGAGCTTGCGCAAATCGAGCGCCTTATACACCGTGCCCATCCCGCCTACACCCAGACATTCCTCCAGAACGAAGCGGTTGTTCAGCGTATCGCCGGTGCCTTTGATCTGATCATGTCCCAGCGCGCCGGCGGTGCTTGCTGCGCTTGCCGAGCCTGCCGCGCTCGCCCCGCTCGCCGAGCGTACCGAAGGTATCTCGACGGTGGTCTGCATGCCGGTTTCATCGCCCCCGGCTGCCACGTTCGAAACACGCAGCTGTTCGATACGCCGCCGCACTTCGGCGTAGAGATCGTCAGGCAGAGGGGTTTTGCGATGCGCTACGCCGAGCATTTCCAGCAGCTGCGTGGGACCGAGTCCTTCGGTCGTCAACGTGCTGTCGAGTTGAGCGACGAACTCGTCACGTGACAGCTCGCCGCTCTGATAGTCGCGAATCACATGCGCAAGGCTAGCCATTTGTGCGAAGCGCCCCCGCCGCCGTTGGGCCGGATCGCATGCGACCGGAGCCTTTCGGGCTGATAGAAAACCTGTCGTAATCAGTTACATGTGCCGCTTCGATACTAGCTCCCGACCTGAGCTTTCGCAAACCAGGATTGCCCCGCTGCGTGCCCTGCCGGCGAGTGTCTTGCGACATCCAACAGAATCCGTCGCGTTGTTGGGTACGCGCCATCAGCCGCCGGTCGTCTGCTCGTGGCTGTGCTGCGGCTTCGAGGCGGCGGCATGGCGCAAAAGCCTTGTGCATCAAGCCTCCGCCAACTTTCTTAGGAGACGCGAATAAAACTGGCACAGCCCATGCATTAGTGACACTCGAGCAGACAAGATGCTCGAACCCAACCGCAAGACTGTGATGTTCCCTTCCAGGAGATTTACCATGAACACGCTGATGATCAAAGACCTGTCCATCACCGAACAACTCGACAGCAAGGCTATGCGCGCCGTGCGCGGCGGCCTCGGCTTCGGCTTTGGCTACCCCAGCACGTCGTACACCAACATCAGCCCGGTGTTCGCGCCGAACAACAGCAAGCAAGTCAGCGCCACGCAGTTGATCAGCAACGAAATGAACATCCAGAACGCCAACGGCAACAACGTTGCGTTTGCCGCGGGCCTCACTTCGACGATCAACCCCTCCGTCACGTCGAGCAACAACATCCATGTCTAAAGCATGATTCGGCGAAGCGGAGGGGCCCCCGGCAATCTCCGCTTCGCTCCGATCACGCCCGTCTTCCGCGCACCTTTGGAGAATCACCATGTCATCCCTCATGATTCGCGATCTATCCCGCACCCGCGAGCTCGACCGCCGCGCAATGTCGGCGGTGGCCGGCGGCACCGGCAGCAGCGTGCCCGGCCTGCCCTCCATGACCGGCCTTAGCGGCATCGCCAATGTCAACGTCTCGGTGAAACAGAACCTCAGCCAGATTCAAAACGTCAATGTTGCTGCGCTCAACAACATCGGCGTGATCGGCGCAGGCTTCGTGCCGTTGAATCTGAATGTCAGCCCGTCGCTGTGGGCCGCCAATTACGCCAACGTTTAACGGCGAGCAGTAGCGAAGTGCCGGGGGCTTCCCTACTGTTGCCTGCTCACATCCAGCAGGCGAATTGCAGGCAGATTTCCTATACTGATAGTGCGACGAGACCTCAGTACACTTAAAGACACACCCGGGCGGCGACTGGACAATCGCACCAGCCGCCGGCTCGATCGCCTCCCTGGAGCCGCCATGGCAAAGCTCGTCATCAAAGACCTCACCGACAGCGTCGAACTCGACCGGCAGGCGATGGCCGCCATTGTCGGCGGCGCACGGATTGGTGCGCGTGCGAGCGTCGCCGTGCAGACAGTGCCGGGTTCTGCACGCGTCGTCGACTATCCACCTGGTTTTCCCGCAGCACATCAGACGATTGCCGATGTGCCCGCTGCCGCCGCGCCGCGCAATTCGCCGCGCAGCTAGACACGGGTCCAGACACTCGAAGCAACGGCACGCGCTTAACGCGCGTGCCGTTTGCGTTTGATGCATTTGCGCCTGTTCCGCTTGCCGTGCATATGCGTGCCGGTCGTGCCGGCACACTGCATGGCGCGCTTCGAACCAGATCGATACCGACATCGTCGTCAGCCATATTAAAAGGTCCTTCTTGTAGGACGTGCGAGATGCCGGCAATTGGAAACAAACGCCGCCGACACGCTTTCCCGGCGGCTGGCGCGGTGTGCGATTGACCTGGCGAATGTCCGCACGCGGCGACGTTAGCAACCATGCGCTCACCTATGATGTTTAGGATGCCACGTGGTTCTATGCCGTTCGCCGATGGCACGCGCTATCCGGACAGCATCCTGGGCGAAGACGTGTTTGCGACGCGACGCATGCAAAAGCGTCACACAGCACGAGCGACGATGACGGCGCGCCACGAGCCGGCATCGCCAACGCATATTGGAGACTCGCAATGAAATTCATCGTGCAATGGAATGGCCTGCCGACTGCGGAAAATTCCGTCATCGAGCGCTTCATGAAAACCGGCGGCCAAGCGCCTGAAGGTGTCAAATTGCTAGGGCGTTGGCATGCGATCGGCGGATTGCATGGCTTTGCGGTCGTCGAGGCGGAAGACACGCGCGGACTGTCGGCGCTGGCGCTCGAATGGGGCGATTTATTGACCATGAGCATCTTCCCAGCGGCGACGGACGAAGACCTCGGCGCGGCATTGGGCGCGCATCAGGCCGCGCGCAAATAAGTGCGTAAGTAAGACGGTCATGACTCCCGGCCTCGACACGCCTCTACCCAGCGGACAACTGCTGCCATTTCGTGAATCGCTGCTGGCTATGCTTGGCGTTGCCTTCGTCTCGATGCTGGTGGCGCTCGATCAGACCATTGTCGGCACCGCTTTGCCGCGCATCGTCGCGGATCTGAAGGGTTTCGAACTGTATGCATGGGTTGCGACGGCGTACATGCTGGCTTCGGTGATCACCATTCCGATCTTCGGGCGGCTGGGTGATCTGTTCGGCCGCAAGCCGTTCCTGATCGCCGCGATTGTGTTGTTTACCGGCGCGTCGGTATTGTGCGGGTTCGCCACCAGCATGCTGTTGTTGGTAATTTCGCGCGGGTTGCAGGGGATAGGCGGCGGCATTCTGATCGGCACAGTATTCGCCACCGTCGCCGATCTGTTCCCCAATCCGAAGCTGCGGCTGCGCTGGCTCGTATTCGTCACGTCTGCGTTCGGGGTCGCCAATATGGTCGGGCCGACGCTCGGGGGCGTGCTCACACAATACGGCGGCTGGCGGCTGGTGTTCTTCGTCAACGTGCCGGTCGGCCTGGTGTCGTTGCTGTTCGTGCAACGCTTTTTGCCGCCGCTACGTCACCTGCGGCACAAGGGCCCCGTTCGGCTTGACTGGCTCGGCGCGTTCGTGGTCGCGGTCACGTTCGGCGCGCTGCAATTGCTGATCGAATTGTTTCCGAAGTACGGCGTCGACACGATAACGATCGTGCTGGCCGTCGTTACGGCGAGTTTCGCAATGACGCTGTGGCTATGGGAGCGGAGGATCAAGTATCCGATCATTCCTGTGGATATGCTGTTGGACCGCAAGCTCTCTGCGCTCTTCGCGATGTCTGTGCTTGGTGGTTTCGCGCTGTTTTCGCTGGTGTTTTATGTGCCGCTGCTGTTTCAGGGTGGCTATGCGATGTCCGCGCATGATTCGGGCATGCTGATTACGCCGCTGCTGCTCGGCACGACGGTCGGCAGCGTGGTGAACAATCGTATCGTCACACGGATCCGCCGCGCGAACGGCATTATGTATGTCGGTTTTGCGTTGTCCGCGCTGGCGTGTCTGGCCGTGATCGTGCTTAGAGGTACCGAGCCGCATCTGGTGTGGATGTCGTGCATGGGTATTAGCGGTCTCGGGCTTGGGCTGGTGGCGACCAGTCTGACGGTCTGTTCGCAGCAGATCGTTGCGCGCGATCAGCTCGGCGCGGCAACTGCGCTGCTGCAGTCGCTGCGTACTTTTGGTGGGATGCTGGGGACGGTGATGACCGGTGCTTTGCTCGGGCATCTCTATACGCAGGGCGTGCATCGCTCGCTCGCTTCGTATCAGGCGACGCAGTGGTTCAAGTCGTTTGCGAGTCCCGAGCTGCTGGTGGACCGTGCGGAGCAAGCGGCGTTGATTAATCGTCTGGTCAGTGCGGGGCATGCGGGTGACGCGATGATGAATTCCGCGCGGGATGCGCTTGTGCAGTCGATTCATATCGGGATTCTGGTGGCGGGGGCGGCTGCGCTCGTTGGGTTGTGCCTTGCTTGGTTTGTGCCGCCGGTGAGGATTGGGTATCCGGAGGGGGAGGTGGTGGCAGGCGGAGGAGAGGCGGAAGGTGATGCGCTTCCGCCGCGGGGGAATGCGCTTTGAAGGGTGATGGGTTTGGGGTCGGGTCGCGGTGCTGCTAGCGTGTGTCAGTGAGCAGCGGCCGTTATCGGTTCGCTATTTTTTCAAGCATTGGCTCGCGCACCCTGTGCACTGGACTTTTGGGCGCTTTTTCCCCTTTCTTACTTGACGCAGAACTTTCGCTCGCTGCTATGCAGCATGTGCGAACGTTTGATCGGGCAGATCTGATACACAGATCGAGGGTGAGGAGCTTGAGGTTGAACTCCTGCTACCGCGGAAAGATTGACGAGGTTGCAGTTGTCAGACGAGGTATGGGGTAGCTAGGCGTTCTGGTTGTCTTTGTGCTGTCAGATGCGGATTCATCGGTTTCACCATTGCAGGTGCTTGTTTTGTTACCTTCGTACTACACCTATCAGACGAACGTAATAGAGGAACTGCTGCTTTAGTCCGCCAACTTAGACGACTCTCTCCTCACCATGATAATTGTGCACTCAACGAATGACCTAACCCTGCCGAGCCGCCCTGCTTCCACCAGCCCTCTGTTTTTCTTCCTGTTTCTTCAGGTTTGGAGGCGCTCACTTGCGCTGTTTGACACATGCCACATCGAAGCGATCTCGCGGGTCAAAGCACCTTCGTTGGAGACCCGACAAGCTACACCTTGAAATCCTGCTGTGATCGAAATAACCCCGAAATCAAGGCAAATTCGAAGAACTCTTCGTGCGAAATGCGGGCAGAAACCTTGACCAGGCGATTCTGATTTCTTACTATGAGCCCCGACGTTTGTGCCGCGACTACGAACTCGTTCTCACCAAACGCGTGCACATAAAAAAACCAAAGCTAAACATCGAGGTCTTTCGGGGCTGTTGCATGACAATGGATGAAGACATCGCGCACGTCGCGCGTGTGATGGCGCCGTCGCTGCGCGCCTTTCGTGGTGAACCTGTGCTGCAACCAGCATATTGGCGAAAGCGACTACAACGCATACAGGATGAATTCCCCCTGACCACATTGCAAACGTTTCAGATCGAGCATTTGCTTGGGGAGTTGGATCGGTTTGAGGCGGAGAGAGGCGGGGCGAGTTTAAGCGCGCACTTCCAGCTCTCGCGCAGATAGATTGTCTAGTTATGCCGCCTAGAGCGTCGCTAGTTTGATCGCCGGTCGAGCCTGTGGCCGATTGCGCCGAATCAGGATGTCTTCATCGCCACTGCTGCGGCTTCGGTATCGGAAGAGAATCCGCGCGTGGCGCCCCTTGTCTATGTCCATGGAATTTGGCGTAGTTGAACGCACGGCGCGATGCCCACCAAACATGCCACGCCTCGAATCACGATACCGAACAGGAACGTAACCTTGAAACCTTCGATGGCGATAAATTTCCGTGCCCTTGCACTGGCTTCAGCCCTGCTTTGCCTCTCTTCCTGCGCAACGGCGACGGCCTTAGGCCTGCATACAGGACATGACGACTCGATCGTCCAATATGATCAGTTCGGCGCTTGGCTAGGAAAACCGGTGCTATATCGAATAACATTTGCTGACGACGCGTCGTGGCAGACCATTTCATCTCCCTACTTTTTGAAAGCAACAGCGGAGTGGTTATCTTCTAATCCAAATAGAGTGGAGACCGTCAGCATTCCGTTGTTGCCCAAGCAACGTGGAGACGCCACCCTGAACGCAATCGCTGCGGGGCAACACGACGATATCTTCCGCAAGCTCGCCCACAACCTTGAATCGACCCACAATCCGGCACGCATTATCGTCCGGCTGGGCTGGGAAATGAACGGCACTTGGTTTGCATGGTCTGCCGTAGATAATCCGGCCTCTTATATAAACGCGTTCAGGCACGTAGTACTTCTCATGCGACATGAAACGCCGCAATTGCGATTCGAGTGGAACGTCGCCAGCTCGGGTGCACCCGATTTTGACTGGTCCAAAGCATATCCAGGTGACGACGCTGTCGACGTGATCTCGATGGATGTGTACGACCAGTACAACAGTGGATGGTCGGATATTCTTGGTCGCCCCGGCGGCTTGCGAGAATTTCGCTCTTTTGCACAAACGCACCACAAACCTGAGGCATATACAGAGTGGAGCGTATCAACTTCCGAACACGGTCACGGCGATGCGCCGACCTTCATCGAAAATATGCATGCATGGTTCGATGTGCCCGGGGCAAATGTACTGTATCAAGCATATTGGAACACTAATGCTGGGGGCCCCGATGCAGCGATTTCCGGACCTTCCGCGATCAATGTTCCTCGCTCCTCGCTTAAGTACAGAACTTTGTTTTCAGGTGGGCACTGATTTGCGCCTAAGCGCCTTTTTTGACATGTTCAATTGTTCGACATATTGCAGCCACCTTTTAGCGAAAGCCTCGGCCGAAAATACCTGAGCGGCGCTTTGGGCCCGCTCTCCACATTGCTGCCGCAATTCATCATTTTCGGCCAGTTCGCATAGCGCTATAGCTAACAGACGCCGGTCACCTGACGGAACCAGTTTTGCAACCGCCCCCATTGCATACAGTTCCGCTGGTCCCGACGAGTAGTCAAATGAGACAATCGGAGTGCCATGGGCTGCGGCCTCGCAAGCAGCCAGTGAAAAGCCCTCATATTTCGAAACGGAACAAAATATCGCCCCGCTAGCATACATTCCGCTTTTATTTTCCCGATAACCAGGCAGAAATACACATTCCCTTAAGCCTTTCTGGAGAATCAACGCCTCCAGCAAGGGTCGCTGCTCACCTTCCCCATAGATTATCAAACTCCAATCCTTCAATTTCTCCCGGACACCCACCCAAGCTTCTATAAGTTCACTAAAATTCTTTTGCGCGCTCAATCTACCTACCGCAATAACTATTTTGGGACGCGATCGATAAATGACTTTTTCATAAAATGGTACCATGTTATAAATAACAGACACGTCAGTCACATTATTTCGAATAAACAGTGCGCGATCCCGTTCAGTCAGCACTACAACTCCGTCGAGCCATCGATATAGCCAGTTCCGGAGAAACATCCGCAACGACTTGTGACGATCTTCCTCGTAGCGCAGATGCTGGACCTCAACGCATATCGGACCATCAACGAGTGGTGGCAAGGCCCAGTAACGAAAGAAATTGTTTCCAATCAAAATATCCACGCCTTTTAATTCATGTCGAATGAAATTCGAAATACCTAGACGTGTTCTAATTTTTTCAAAAACCGACACTGGCCGATATAAATTCAAATGGACCACGTCGACGCCGTTTATCAGACGGAGGTCATGCCCACTTGAAAATAAGCTCAGGACTGTCACATCGTGACATTTAGATAGAGCCGTAGCAATGTCGAGAGCTACTTGCTCGGCACCTCCTTTAAAACCTATATCCGGAATCCCGATTACGATTTTCACCTTTTCTCCTAGCGAAATACGAAGCGAAATGCTTTACGTGCGGGGCCATGAACGCGCATTCGTCTAGCCAATATAGCCAACCGACTACGCAACCTTCTCGGATAGAACTCTGAGAACGCAACTGTCAATTCGCTTGCTTCATTAACACAAGAAGGAAAGGCGAACTCCGTTCTCTGGCTAATTTGAGTCTGGTAGCGTTGCGACTTTTCAAAATGCTCACCGCTCCCATCCATTCCGCTGTTTTTCACTAGCGAGGACGAAGGATATAAGGTCAATTTATTTCCGGATATAAATCTCGCAAAATCAAAACGAATCGCCCAGGATTCGGATTCACCCTCTACCTGGTTGATCAGCATATCAAGCATATCCCGTCCCGCTCGACAAAACTCCGACCGCCGCGATCGGTCCTTTATAAAGAGCTCGTATTCTCCGACATTCCAATCCACAGATTGCCATCGGTCCCGCCAGGTGGCCCAACCCCATGAACAAATTCGCGGAATGAAAAAACCATCATTGAAATCCTCCTTCCCTTCAACCGGAGGAGAATAACCAGATATGGAGAATACTTTATTATTATTTATATACTCACTCAACGCACCACACATGTAAATCAAAAATCCAGGTGAAACTTCAACATCGTCTTCTATAACAATAACAGACTCATAAAATGATAACGCGTGGCTAACCCCTCGAACGACGGAATCACCCAGTCCGCGATTCTCGTCTGAAGTAAACACTTTTACACTCCGAAATCCCTTCGAATTTCGCGCTATATCGCGAACTTCATTCACCGCCTTCTGTTCGCTCTCGTTTCGAGGGCCATCACAGAATATCAACACATCTATTTCATTTGCACCGTGAGCGCGCCGAAGCGCTCCTAACGTCGCGTCAAGATGCCGAGGGCGATTATATGCGAACACAACAACAGGAACGTTTTCCCCAATCTTATTCATACCGCGCTCCTTTGAAATAAGATTCGCCGATCTCCCGAAATTATGATGGTGGCAGCGATGACAGCACACATAAATATAAATGCACACAGTGCGTCAACCCAGTATATTTCAAATACCGATTCAAGCCAAAGTAGAGACAGGCCAAAGATGTAATAGAGGAACGCTGGAATTATTATCATAGTTACCACCTCAGAAACCGATGCTCCGGATTTCCGTCGGTAAATAGTCAAGTAGCCCAAGACCCCGACAATCAAGTAGCTGACTATTGCGCTAATCAACATCACATAGACTCCGTTTGGCGCAGCCATCAGCATCACGGTCGTCTGGACGATAAGCTGGACGAGCGTCCACCAGAAATCTGTAAGCGGAGCGCCCGTACTTTGAAGAAATGCCGAGATGCCCCCCCCTGCAAATGTGCGAACCGACCAGAGCAAAGCGAATAAAATCAGCCAGTCCGCGTGAATGATAAATCTTGACCCGAATATAAACCTCGTTGATGGTTCAGAAGTCAACGCCACGGACACAAAAAAACCTATATAAACAGCGTTGGACCAGCAGATCAACTTATTCGGTGTAAACCGAGATTTTCCAGCTATTCCGCCCCTGTGATTCGCAAAGAACGGCATAGTCAACCTGCGCACCACAGGAGCAACAAAAGCCACCGCCTGGATAACCAGTTGCTTCATCGACGAATAAATGCCGAACGTCTCTAGAGGCATGGCCGCCGCGACGATCAGTTCATCGGCCTTGGCCGCCAACGTATTCGAAACCTGGCCGAGCATCTGTGCCACCGCATACGACACCACCGCGCCGCGCCTTCCGGCTGAACATTTTTGGCCTCGTGGTGCGATCAATAGGGCAAGAACGGTCTCATGCAAGAACAACAATCTGACAACCTGCGATACGTAAAATCCGGCTATCACGGATACCACTGCGTGTTCAGACGACGCCAAGAAAACGGTTGTCGCAACACCGCACGCTTTCCCTGCAAATTCAGCAAATGCCAGCCGCTCGATATGCAATTCTCGGACAGCAGCGCCTTGAACCGGACCGCTTATCACAGTCAATGGCATCGCAGGTGCAATCCACAGCAGCGCATTCCCTACATCCAAGGCACCGAAGCAATATCGAGCCAAGCACGCACCTACGAGACTAATCATGACCGTTGCAGATATAAAGATCGGCAAGACGGCCCGGACATCCAGCAACGTGAATTTCATATCCCGTTTATCTTGAATTACAAAGCTTTGCAGGCCAAAATCCGAAAATACGGTGGCTACCGCCACAATCATGAGGTTGATAGAAACAATACCTAAAGGTGCCGCAGCGAAGGAGCGCGAGATAACGCCGATCTGCAAGAGCTGAAGAGCCGCCATTAAAAGCGACGAAACTAGCTGCACGCTGCCCTTTTTTACGATTGAAGACAACCTGATTTCCATGTCATCAACCTCGGATAGACCGCACTGTCAAAATGTTCTCGACGTATTCGATGAGAGACCTCCCTCCGAGACTCCGTTTGAACAGGTCGCGGTTTATATCTTTTGGGATTGCCTGAGCCAGCTCTTCGAGGCGAAATGGATCATTCAAGCAGTCCACCCATTCCGCCTCACTCTCCATCACCACAATTGCTTCATCCTTTTCAAACGGAATCCCTCTTAATGCCTGCGGACTAGCAATTAATGCGCGCCCATTGTAAATTGCTTCCGCCACCTTAATATTTACGCCCGCACCAAGTCTAACCGGAGCAACAAATATAGGCGATATTCCCCAAGCATCATCCCGACTTTCGACGAATCCATGGGTTTTGACGCGTGAATTGGAGCGACTCCAACGATGCGAACCATGCCCAACCACGTGGAATGTAACGTCATTATCTATCGAACCGAGAATTTCGTTCACGAACCAATTAACAGCATCGATGTTCGGCCACCAATTCATGTTTCCAATGAAAACGACATCCCTTCCGGCTCGAGAAGAATTTCGCAACTTCACCGGCTGATAGTCAAAAGACGGCAGCAGTGTGAACTTGTTAGCAATACCACTATCGGCGGCGGCGGCTTCATCGGCTGAGAGAAAAATTACATTTTTAATTCTCTCAAACGATTTAGATTGAAATTTAGCGAGCCTGGCCAGATCGGACGCCAGGATATTTCGCCCCAACCGCCATTTCTGCCCATCGACCCGATTCGCGTGAAGCTTCACCTCATCGTTATGCTGTATTAAAATTGCCCCAATTTTCTTACTTACCAACCGTGAATATAACGAAGTTTCCAGATGATCAAAAATGACCAAATCGGCTTTTCCAGCAGCGGTTGCACACTTGATACGACGCGCTGCGTTATAGGACAGAAAATATAGCGCCTTTGCAGGCAGCCCCGATACGACAGCACCGAAAAATGCCGCGATAATTCTTAATTTTTTCCAGTTAATCTGATTTTCATGAACGTACACAGTCTGAACGTCCGCAAACGCACCTTTTAATATGTCTATAACGCTTCTCGTATATACAGACCCACCATTCGCGCCGGTCTCATCTTTAACGTGAGAGATAATAATCAATCGAGCAGACGAGCACATAGACTCGTCACAGTTGTCTGCTTTCATCATGTCCTCAATCAAATTGAGGCCGTAAGATCGCGTCGAACCGGACGCCGCTTTCGAACGGTGCTCACATTAAAAAAATAAATTAACATCACGGAAATTGGCTGAAGAAGTGCACCGGACAACACAAAATGCGTCACTACAAGAGCTGCGACGAGTGGCAGCGAACCGACAGACAATGCTATGCATGTGGCTATAGCCAAAAGTAACGGAACGCCACCGAGTAATCCATATTCAATTATGGCCTTCGGTATAGCGGAATAGTTGACAAGCGAATCGCTTGTATTTCCGAGCCGGTCAGAGGAACCTGCACCATATCCCGCAATCAAACTGCTAGTGTTTCGCGTTGAATATCGCGCCATTCTGGCAAACGGCTCAATAAATCTTGCGGACGCGCTTGTATCGGAAGCGCCGAACTCGGCAACACGGACCATTACCTCTGGTCGCATAATAACTGTCCCAACAAGAACGACAATAGCTGCCACCGTTAGGGCAATAACCTTCAAACTTCTGATATTTTTTATCAGAATAAATGGAGCCACCACAACAAGAAGCATCAAACCTGTCCCCGAGAAGGTCACTAGAAGCCCCAGCAGGAGCGTCGATAAAATCCACAGCCTCCTCGAAAAACTCAGTTCAATAACAATCGCCAAAGCAATAAACTGGGAAAGAAACGACGCCTCAAGAAATACGATTGCATTTGACTTATACAAGTCTCCGCCATAGGAAACTGGATAGCTTGCCAAATAACCTTGCATTATTACCGCATCAGGTAAATTCCCGATTGGATCCGCGTAGGGAATGTGCAGGATTAACTGGCTGAAATACTGCCATATCCCGACAACAGAAAATAACACCATCAGCAAAACGAAGTATCGAGCCGCCTCGCGCGTATTCTCGCGCGTTACAGATCGTGTAGCACTCATGGTCAGTGGCAAATACAAGGCGAGCAAGTACAGCAACGAGCTGATAGATGTTTTTCCGTAGGTACTCAACGAGCACAGCAAGATCAAGCCGAACGAAACCCAAAGAACGATCGCATTGAGTTTGCGCGGCACCGTTAGACCATCAACTGCGAGCCACAGAACCGTCGCCCAGTACAGCAGAAACGCCACCGGAAGCTGGGTGGCGCCGAGAGGAATAGCAAATCGCTGCGTTAGAATCGCCAAAGTCATCATCAGACACAGCGCCCGAACGGACCGCCCCACCCCAAGAGGTTTTATTTTCATCGCCATGACAGCTATTTCCCGTACGTGTATTCCGCGTGACGATAGCCGCCATACGCGGAACCATAGCCATACTTCCCGAGCGCGGGATTGACTCCGTTAAACACCACTCCTTTCACATACACACCTACCTGTGCGAGGCGCTTCGCAGATTCGCCTAGCTCGGCTACTTTCGTGGATCCCGCCAGCGCCACCAAAAAAGTAGTTCCACAATGCGGTGCCAGCACCGCGGCATCGGCCACCGCAAGTACAGGAGGCGTATCGATAATCACAAGATCATATTTCGAAGACAGGCTATTTATCAGGCCAACGAGACGCCCGGAATGAAACATCTCGCCGGGGTTGGTCGAAACTGCGCCGGCGGAAATGAACTCCAACCCTGGCACATCGGTACGTTGGATCGCCACGCGTTCATCGACAACACCCGCTAACAATTCTGCAAATCCTGCAGATCGACCTAAGCCAAGATAGCGATGAATGTGCCCCTTCCGAACGTCGGCATCGATAAGAAGAACTTTTCGACCAGATAGTGCGAGAACAGCAGCACAGTTTGCGGAGACAAACGACTTTCCGACACCGGGTAGAGAACCCGTAAACATCACCCGATTATTCGTTGATTCGACCATTGAAAATTGCAATGCCGTCCTAAAGCTACGAAGACTTTCAACGGCGGGATCGCCTGGAAACTGCACTGCAAGTAGTGTCGTCTTCCCACGGGCCGACCCGATTTTTCGATCAATTCGCCTCTGCTCCGAACTAATCGGCACCGTCGCATACACGTTGATACCTAGGATTCGTTCGATGTCGCGCGAATCGCTAACGCCACCAAATAGTCTGCTTCTCACCAGAGCGACTGCGAAGCCGACGAAAAGACCTCCTAGGAACGCCAACGGAATGATGACAATCGGCCGTGGCCATATCGGCTTCTCCGGAACCGGAGCAGCATCGACAAGCCTTACGCTGCCGACCTTGCCGGCTTTCACCAATTTCAACTGTTGGAGGTTATCCTGCAGTGTCAAGTAGAGTTCCTGATTCACCTGCACGTCACGCGTGTCACGTAATACGTTTTGCTCAATGAGCGGCCGCTGCTTGATCTGAGCATCGATATCTTTCGACCGGGTCTCAAGTTCAGAAATTTGCGCATCGAGCGCTTGCATCGCCGGGTGAGTCGTGGCGAATCGCGAGCCGAGGTCAGTCCGCTTTTGTCGAAGCGCCGTCAATTGAGTCTCTACATCCACCGACTGCTGCAGCACAAGCCCGGCTTCATCACCCAGATTTACAGTACTAAGATGCTGACGCGTTTTGTTATATTTGTCCTCCGATTGACGGAGTTTTTCGGCGAGCATTGGGAGTTGAACATTCAGAAAATCGATTGATCGCTGCGCCTCTTCGGTCTTCCGTAGTACGTTTTGCTTCACGTACTGTGCGCCGATCTCGTTCATAACACGACTAACAAGTTCCGGATCGGTTCCGTCGTAGGTCGCGGAAAGTACATCAGAGTCCTTACCCTTTTGCGTGATATCCAGCTTTTCCTGGAGACGCGTGATCGTTTCCAGGCGAGACGAGCGCGCCAAGTCAAATTTCGCTCCCTTCATACCATCAAGCGCCACCACTCGGAGAACAATTGGACCAGACAATGTCTGTACATTCAGCGTTTCACCTACCGCGCCGGTAGCTGGGCTATCAAGGTCATCTCCTGACAACTCAAATCGCCCATTGCCTAAGACTTCAATCCGAAAGAGATCATCTTCCATGATGCGAGGAACATCGAACGTGCTGACGTCGATTGTCTCAGCGCCCCAGACAAATCCCCCCATGCCAAACAGACCAGGCTGGGACATTTTTTTGTTGTGGCCCGCAATCCATTTTCCTACAATCGGAAAATATCGCGGATTCGCGTTTATGAACAAGTGCAGTTTGTCCACCGCAGCCGAGACCACCAATCGCGATCCCAATAGCTGGATCTCAGCATCTGCTGATGACTTCATGTCGAGCAAAGGGGCTATATTTGCAAGCAAGCCATTACTCGTCGCACTCGTGCCGTCTTCAATCTGAACCATGACGTCTGCGCGATAGATTGGGGGGCGCAGAAATGAGTAGAGTCCACCGAGGACTAAAAAAACGCCAACAATTGCAGATATCCAATAACGGTTTTCTATCACGACATCGACCACCGCCGACAGATCAAGCGTGTCAGAATCGTCCTCGTGAGATCGAAAATTTTGGGCTAGATTATTCATTTTTATCTTTCACCATTCTTGTGATTTCACCGACGCGATTATGAGCAAAACCACGTCGATGCGAACTACTTACCGCGCCATTTCCAGGTATTCGATGTACTGCGTCCATCTTTCAACAGAAGCATCAATTAGATTAAAAGATCGTTCAAATGCCTTTTGACCCTTTCGATATGGATCCGGTATATCGAGGTGTTCATGATGCCCGAGCTTGTACACCCTTCCGGTTAGTACCGGGGAATGACGCTCAATTGCGTTCTTTTGCTCGCTATCCATAACAAGGATCAGGTCTGCTGTCGAACATAGCCAACGGTTCAATTGCTGTGCCCTATGCGCCGAAATGTCGATCTTCCGTGCGCGAAGCAATTCAATTGCCGCTCTGTCTGCGGGCTGCCCGATCAAAGCTTGCAGCCCTGCCGACTGCACACTGAGGCGCGGCAATGCAGCTCCCAACACTCCTGCCGCCATAGGACTGCGACATATGTTTCCAGTGCAAACAATCAGGATGCTAGAGATGTTCATACTTGAGAATTCGTCGGAGATCGCTTCGTTGCGGCTGCATAACGATGAAGAATCATTCGCCACACTGCAGGCTGGAGATGGCCCCGAGACACAAATTTCCCGAGGTGCTAGATCTCCTGCTCCCTCTTTGCGTGGAAGAAGTGCTGTTCAACCCATCACTCAAAGACTGCGACAAATTGGCACCCGCGCCCCCTAACTCTGCGCTGCTCATTCCCACATTAGTTGACCGAGTGTTTCGTCCTCCCGCGAAGCCAGTGCGCATCTCCAAGCCGTCGACCAGATCGTCTGTTAGCAATGGATTCTGGCCTTGGCTGCTACGACTCGAAATGTTTGACTGCGGAGACTTCTGATCAGACCGCGTAGTGTCAGACGAGTACGGTGTGAGCAGTTGCTCTGGAGAAGCCCCGCGGTTCATTGATAGTGGCGCTGACGATCCGTCAGCCGCGTGCTCCGCCGCGCCTGAGGAAGACGCTAACGGGTCAATCGGTAACAACGTTTTCGCCGCCGCGGGCCCAATACCTACAGCAGAGGACAGTGCCAAGATTAATATCAAATCACCAATTTTTGAGATCATAAGAACAGCGCTCCGCGATAGACACCCTCGGTTGAATGGCATTCAAATAGGACAGTTCGCGAGGCAAATTTCCTCTAATTGACTGTTTTCGTTTCCGCTTTCTAGCTCAAGACTTCGCGGCGCCAATGATTCGAAATCGCCCTGCGACTCAACCTATCAACTGACAGTACCCGGGGACGAATACGTCAGTCGCGCTCGCCCCACTTCTAAAGCTGTAAAAATATGCTCCCGAAACCGCTCGCGCAGCAGTGTGGGATCATGGTTCCGGGCAACGTAGCTCTTGGCCTGTTCCGACAACCGCTTTCCCAATCCGTGATCCAGATTCAAACGAGCTATTTGATCTGCAATCTCTCGCGCGGTGTCAGCAATCAATAGATCTCGCTCGTGCACGACGGAGAGCCCTTCAACCCCCAATCCGTTCGTGATGACAGGGATTCCCATTGCCATGGCATCCAATATCTTCGTCTTAACGCCGGTGCCCTCCACAATGGGCAAAAGTGCAATCGAGCAGCGCTGTGCGACTTCTGAGAGATCGGAGATGAATCCATGCATCGTCACACGACTACATCCACTCGCCGCCTCGATCGCTCGGGTGTCATAGTCGCCGACGACGTGAATGTGAATATCCAGTCCCTGCTCAAGTACGATCGGCATAATCTCGCGAATTATCAGTTTCAAGGACGCGAGATTCTGGGAAGTGCGCAGATTTCCGATGAAAAAACACTGAACCATATTCTCAGCATGACCGGTCATTCTCCAGTCATAGGCTGACGCGACGGTCGCTTGCGGATTTGCGTAAACCTTCACATTTGCGCCGTCACCGCGAAGCTGACTCGCCTCAACTTCAGAGGTCAGAAAGGTCACATCGAACCGATGGGGTGTGCTTAACTCTCGCCTCGCCATCATCCTTCGCTCTCGCTCCAGAACTAGTCTTCTCAAGAAAGGCTCAGCCATCAGCAATGACTTCGGAATTCGTTTTGAAAATGTCCCGAAAACCGTCTGTTTACATCCGTTGACAAGGAACTGGCGATAACGCTCGGATAGAAGGTCGTCGAGGTCAAGCACCTTTGGTACGTCCATATCTTCACAGTACTGCCCAGTTCGCAACATGTCGGCGATGACAACGCTGATTCCACTGGACACTAGCTTTCGCACAGCAGCACGAGTCCGTCTTGAGAAGAACAAATTCTCTTGCAACGAATGAAGGCGACGAATGAAGATGTTAGTCAAGACCTCCAGAGCCCCCGGAAGCTGGACTAACTTAACGGACTTGCAACCCAATCTGAGGATGCTATCTACATCCGGCTTTTCGTCGCTCCGACAAAAGACCACTACATGAAGGTCATACTCCGGCGCGAGAAATTCAATGCTCTGTGCTATAAGCCGTTCTCGACCTCCCTTAGCGGGGTACGGTGGCCTGGACGCGAGATATAGAGCACTCAGCTTTAAATTTTTCGAGATCATTTCGTCACAATCGCCGCGGTCAGACCTGCATTGATAGCCGGCAAGAGCAGACTCAACACTCTACTAAAGCGAACCAAGCCGTTTCCATCCACATACACCACGTCCTTCGGCTGTAGTTCGAACTGGTTAGCTAGCAGCATCGACACCGGGGAACGAGCATTCAGGTGAAACACCTGAGGTTTTGTGTCGAGAGAACCGCGGATTACGTAGAGCTGCGCCGCATCGGCACTGCTGGTGTTTAGACTCCCCGCCTGCGACAGTGCGTCGCTCAAGGTAAGCTTGCCGCTCTTCATAGGGACCGCGGTCAATGGCCTATTTACCTCGCCCATGACGAAGACGCCGTTGTCATCACGTGAAACCACCCGAAGCAGATCACCATTCTTCAATAGAACCCTGGAAGGATTTTGATCGCTATCGAGCATTCGAGACAGGTTCAAGGAATAAGAGACCCCATCCCGGACGAGGATCATCCGACTCTGGTCGGCAGACGCACTGAAACCACCAGCTCGGTTTATTGCTTCGTACAGCGACATCGGGATGTCGTTGATAGGAACCGCACCCGGCGTGTGTACCTCACCGTCGACAAATACTTGCTTGGCCCGGAAAGAAGCGACTCGGACGGTGACTTGTGGTTTGATGAACACTTTTGCGAGTTCGTTATAAACCAGCTGTTGGACTTCATCGGCACGGCGTCCTTCTACATGGATACTTCCAGCGTACGGAATTTGAATGTTGCCGTTGTCATCAACCAAAAAACCTTGGACCGGGTCGTACGGGCGAGAATTTGTTTGAGGCTGCGTACCAAGTGCAGCAGCCAGCTCCGGGTGATCCCATACGGTTATTTGCAAGACGTCCCCGACGCCTAGCGTGTACGGACTCGGCCTTACCATTAAGGCACGAACGTGGTCGATGCTCGCCTGCGCAGTCGCATTGCGCATTCTCTCTATCAAAGAGGCGTCGATATCGGTTATGGGGATCTGCAGCTCCGCTGGCTGAGCAGCATCGTCGGCGCTAGATACCGGTAGGGTCGCGGAGGACGTCATGCGCATCCCCGGAGCAACGACACAGGCTGATAGTGATGCGGTCGCCACCACAGTAGTCAGCAGGGAAGCAGCGCGGCTGAGCCATCGCATCCTGTTGCCACTCCAATCCCCCAGCGAAACTGTCATCGAATTCACCTCGTTTTACGTTAGTTTTTTTACTTGTAGCGGTTGAGCCGCCATTCCCTACTAAGGCTTATTCCGCTTTGCACGCGGCGTCGCCAGAGAATCTCCGCTCGCTTGATCAGACGATCGAGCGCCTACTCAATACGACCAGTTACCCAGTAAGCTTTAAAGCACCAAATATGCCAACAATTGGCCAGACACTCCGGAAGCAAAACAGCGATGACATCCCTCAAGAATGCTGTGTTTTCTGCATTTAATCGGCGACACGCCGAAGACAAGCCTTCGAATTTCGCGACAGCGACCGTCTCGTAACGTAACGTTTCGCCGTAACACGTACCCATCTTCTTGCCCATCGATCGTTCTGCGGCCCATCTAGCAGCAACGCTCGTCAGCCGTGGCTTTTGAGTGCCGCACAAAGTCGGACCGTGAGTCAAACCACGATCCGACTTAAAGGTGTATCTACAAGCTGATTCCACCGACGCCCTACTTCGTCGCCGTCCCGCCCCCACCACTCCCACCCGACCCACCCGTCGACCCGCTACTCCCACTCGAAATCGGCGCCGCTGCCCCAGCAGCCTGCGCAGCCGCAGCCAACGAAGCCGCCGGCTGCCCATTACTCGTAATCGCCCCAGCCGCCAGCAACGTATCGAGATCCGCATCCGCGCCCGGAGCGCCCGGCGTAAACGAAACCGTCAAGAACGAGGAAGAAGAAAGCGTGATCCCATACGTGTTCTTGATCAGTGTCACAACCGCCGCCTCAGCATTCGCAATCACCGTGCTATTCGACAGCGCGTTCTGATACGACGCGTTAGAAGTAATCCCCGAGAGCAGCCCACTAACGGTCGTGCCCAATTGGCCCGCGATGTAGTCCAACAACAATTCCGTCAGCGGCGTCACGTTGAACGTACCCGCGCCGGCCGCAAACGAGTGAATCGTGATCGCGCCACCGGTCGCCGTAATCGCACAAGGACCGTCAAACGCGAACGTCGCCGTGTATGCGCCGTTGGAATTAGCCGTCGCGCTACCTGAACCGTTCTTGCAGGTCAGCGTGATGCTCGCGTTAGCCAGCGCCGCGCCGACAGCGGCCGTACCGCTCACCGTCGAGGTCGGCGAACTGCCGCTACTGGTTCCGCCACCGCATGCAACCAGCGCACTGGTCGCAACCACTATCGATCCGAACTGCAGCGTGCGCAGCGTGGCGCCGTTTAGAAGCTTCATCGCCTATCTCCAAAGAAAGTCATTCACAATTGACCGGCACCAGCGCCCGTCCGTCGCTTACACCCTGCAAACCGCTTCCGCAGACGCCATGTGAAAGCGCCGCGCCCGTCGATAGAGCCGGCACATTCACTTGCGGCTTCGGCTTCGTTGCGTCACTACCCGGGCGCCCGTAACGCAGATACGCATCACGCATCCGGTAAAGCTGGGTCGAGAAGTACTCGCCGCTAAAGCGGCCCTGATTCAGCAGGTACTGCTGCGTGCTATACGGGAAGGTCATGCTCTCCGCCGCATTGGTCGACAGGTAATTCGTCGATCCCACCCGCGTGCGGAAATCGAGCCCGAACTGTTCCGAGCCGTCCACCTGGCTGATCCCGGGCTTCATGCCCTGGCGCAACGTAAGCGGGAAGCTGACCGCGGCGCCCACAAACGTGCCCTGCCCGCTATGCTCGCCATGCACGCTTACCGAGACGTCGTCGAACCAGCGCGTGAGCGTCGCAACCGGTCCCTTGTCTCCTCCGACAAAGCGCGCCACGCCCGCTTCGATCCACAGCTTCCAGGACGGCTGCACCCAGCGGTAAGTCAGCTCGGCATTCTTCTCACTCGGCAATTCGTCGTGACCCGGCTCATGGTGCAGATAGGCAAGCCGCAAGCGGATCAGATCAGGGCGACCCGGCACGAACATCGTGGTTTCGTTCTGCACGCCGACATACGAGTAATCGAACTTGCCGATCGACGTCACGTTGAACACCTGCGGCATGATCCAGAAGCTTTGCGCCAATGCGACCGCGTTCAGGCCGCCACGCAGGCGGTAATCGCTAAACACGCGTCCTTCGTCCATGTTCTTCGTGTTGTAGATCGGCGCGATATAGCTCGCGTACAACTCCGCCCCACGCCACAGTGGCACGAACCCTTCAATATTGGCGCCGAGCGAGATGTCGAAGTTGCCGTACTCGGTGCCGTACAGGTAACTGACGATCGGCTCGATCTGGATACGCGTCAGCCCATGCGTGTGCTCGTTGCCATGCCATGCGATCGAATCCGCGTCGTATGTCGGGCGCGTGCGCATCGTCATTGACGCACTTGCAGCCGTCGGCGCGCCGCCCTCAACGAACTGCGCGAATGCATCACGATCGACAATGACTTCGCCTAACGGCTCATTGGCCTTCTTGATGACCACGTGAATCTTGTCGGTGCCGTGCGGCGCATTCACGCTCGCCACGCCAAGCACAATGCCGAGCGCGTCAGCTTCGTTCTGGTTGTAGCGATGGTTCTCGTACTCGACCACCAGATCGCGACCACTCATCCCGACACGCACCCGCTCGAGGCCGGCGGCAAAGAGCTGCGCGGCGATTTCGTCGAGCGCGGAGGTATCCAGCGCTTCCGGAATTGCGGGAGACGGCGCGTCCGACGTTTTGGCCGCCGTCACGTCACTCAGCATCACAGACGCATACGACTGCAGCGGCGGCACGTACGTAATCGGCGCTGCGCCCAGCGCGTTGTTGTTAGCTGTGGCAGCACGCGTGTCCACCGGTTGGAGGCTCGCGAGGCGGATCGGGCCGTCATCGTCGGCATCCGCGCTCTGCGCTGCGGACACTTGCGGGCCTTCGCACAAGCCATCTGCGCAACGTGCACTGCTAAAGCGTTTGCCCAGCGGAATCTGAATGCCCACCGAGAACGACGTGTGCGGCGATACACCATCGGTCGAGCGGATCGAACGCATGAACGTGCCGATCACGTTCGCATCGGCTAGCCAGCTGATCCGCGGAGACTGATAACGCACACCGGCATACGGCGTCTTCGAATCGTCTTCTGCGAGCAGCGACAACCCCGTGTTCCACAGCGAGACCTGTGCGCCGCCGAACAGACCATCGAGGCGATCGCCCGAGCCGTAACCGGCAGTCAACGTCACCGGACCAAACGCTTGCGACACCACGCCGTATTTCGAACGGAAGAAATGCGTCTGGCCGCCAATGTCGGTCACACCGAACGCAATGCTCGGCTGATACTTGAAGAACCTCGGCACTTCAACTTTGACGTCACCCATCAGGTGACGAAACAGGAAGTGGTCGGCGCCGCTGAATGGCGCCGGGACATTCGCCGGGTAATTGGCGAGTCCGCCGGACAACTCAACATAAGGCAGCAACCCAACCGCGCCCCAGTACATCTGCGCGCCCGTCGCCTGCTTTCCGTAGCGCGGGTCGATGTAGTTGTTGTACTGCGCCTCCACCGTCCCTTCGGGCAGTGCAAACGCATAGGGAATCACCAAACCACCCGCCTGCCCGAGCGCATTGAGCGCAGGGTCAGCCGCTTGCGCTGAAGCGGAGAACGCTAGAGCCGCAGCAAGCGTCAGCGCGCTCGGCGCCGATCGGGGTTGTTGTCCGCGTAATTTCATGGCCATGTGTTTTTTATTGTGTGCAGGTGTCAGTACGCGTTGCTATGAACCAGACCCTTCGCTATCGTCGCCACGACTATCCGCATGTCGAGCCCGAATGACCAATTGCGCAGGTAATACAAATCGTGTTCGACGCGCCCTTGCATCTTCTCGATCCGGTCTGTCTCTCCTCTGAATCCGTTGATCTGCGCCCACCCAGTGATCCCCGGCTTTATCCGGTACCGATGGATATAGCCGTTCACTACTTTCTGATAAAGCTCGTCATGTTCAATCGCATGAGGCCGTGGCCCCACTACCGACATATCGCCTCTGAGTACATTGAAGAACTGCGGCAATTCATCCAGGCTAGTCCGCCTGAGAAACGCACCCACTCGCGTAATACGCGGATCCCCCCGCGTGGCCTGTTTCACCACGCCCGTTTCGACGGTATGCGGACGCATCGAGCGGAACTTGTAGATCTTGAAGATGCGACCATCTGCACCTTTACGCCTCTGCGTGAAAAACACCGGTCCACGCGAAGAGAGCTTTACAGCAATTGCAATCGCGATTAGCAACGGGGCAAGCGCAACCAGTGCGCAAGCGGCGAACGCACGATCGAAGATCTCTTTCTTCACCAACGCGCGAGCCGGCACCGGCGACGCGACCAGGTTGATCGCAGGCATACCGATCAGATCGATCATGCCGCTATCGAACAGCGAAACGCTGCGCATATCGGGTACAAAGCGCACGTTCACGAGATCGTCTCGAAACTCAGCAACAAAACGTGCGATGGTGCGTTCCTCGGAGAGCGGCAAGGCAAGCCACAATTCCTGCACATCGTGTGACCTCACGTAGGCGGCGAACTTTGCGATGTCGTCGTACACGGGCACACCTGAACCTATCGTTCCCATCACAGGCCGCACATCAAAGGCCGCTACCGCGCGAAATCCGCTGGCCGTCGAGCCCTCGATATTGCGCACGACCTGGTGGCAATGCGACCCGCATCCCACAACCGCAACCCGGCGGAGATTCATCCCTGCATGCCGAACGCGTGCGAGCACGGCGTGCACGACCAGACGCGACACAATCAGCGCGCCACCCGTGATTGCCATCCAATAGGCAAACCAGAGACGCGAGATGAAATCCGTACGATGCAACGAGAACATCAGCACGAGACCGCAGCCTTGAACCACGAACCACGCCAGCGATACCTGCCCGGCCATCCGCAGCATGGCCCGCCCGCGCCATGAACCATAGACACCGAATACGGGGAACAGAACCAGCGCAAAAGCCGCAGCAAACGCAACGAAGGCCGTATCGATACGGCTTTGCGTGAGATCTTCAAATCTCACTTGCGATGCGGCCACCGCCCCGAGGACGATGAGCATCACATCGAGCAAGCGCGCGATCAGGCTTTGCAACCCCGGTATCGTTCTTCTTTGCAGCTCAAAGTTAGCCGTATCCATTCCTACCCCCGCGCTGGTCTCTCGCGCCAAACGTTCTTGTCGAGCTGCTTAACTTGTGTTCGCATCAACAGCTCATGTCTCTCGTACTTCAACCACCACGCTCTTCGCGACACAACACTGCCCCGGCACGCGAAGAAGCGCGCAATGCAAAACAATCCGGATTTCACTCATCCAGCGCGAAACCAAACGACTGGACGTTCCTGAATAACGCTGGGGGATGTACGGCAAGCCGCTCGCACCCGTCTAACCTGGGCACTCAGGCAAAACGCCGCCACGACGAGATCCGAACAAAAGATCAGACCGCTTGTGCGTTGAGGAGACCGACCTGATAACCCCCGACCAAGCCAGTCGTTGACTCGAACTTCACGACCACTTACTGCTTGTGTTGTCTGTGTTGTGCACCGCACACCCTTTAAAGCAGCAACCATGCCAATCGTTAGATTTTTTTACAATTGGCTTGGACATATCGGGCAAACCCTTGTCAGACATACGTTTTTTCTCCGACGCGACCTCTCAGAAAGTCGGCAAATAAAACGCGAAACCGTGTTCGGTAACGCGTCCGTTACGTAACGTCGCCCGTAACGGCCCCGATCGATTAAGGGACAAAATTGGAGAGTTGCGCTGCGCGGTAAAGTCTGAAGAAAGGAGGGTGGAGAAGTGCTTTTGTGCAGTGCAAGCAGGTCGCGAGATATGAATTGATCCGCATCGCCTGCCGATGAATCGGCTCGGCAGGCGCCGCACGGACGCCGACAATCAACGACCGTTTCAAACAATCCTCGCCCGGACTTCCGCCTTTGGGCACATGGATTGCTCATCCCCACACATCGATACTGCCTTTTCGCAAGCTCGCCCAACCGCGTGCTGCATGGCTGTCGTGACAGGCAGGTCCTATCAACCCAAGCGGAGGTTATTTATATGTTGGGAACTATTCTTCTGATTGTGCTGATCCTTCTTCTCATCGGTGCTTTTCCGACGTGGCCGCATAGCCGTTCGTGGGGTTATGCACCGACAGGCGGTATCGGCATCGTGGTGATCGTCGTGATCGTGCTGCTCGTCGCCGGCGTCATATAGCCGAATTGAAGTACTCGGGTCTGTAATTCAGACCGAGCCGGCCGCCGGATATCCATGCAGTTCGCTGCATGGATATCCGGCGGCTTTCTTATGTCGATTGCCGATACCCATTCACGTTGTCAGTCGGAGAACGGAATGGAAAAGTTGCCCGAGCATCGGGTTGCTAGGGGCGGGCACGCCGGATGCTGAGTCACCATCGTATTCAAACGTTGATACGAAAGGAGATCACATCATGCCTTACCTTCTTGGCTGGCTTCTTGGCGTCCCGTTGATCGTACTGGTTATCCTGTACCTCATTTTCCACTAATCTTTTGCAAGATAAGCAGTTCACCTGAACGTCATCCCGCGCGGCCGTGCCTGTCCCAGCGGCCGCGCGTCCCGAGACGCTATCACCCGGATGTCGTCCTCCGCCGCCTAAGCAACGTGGCGCGTCGGCACACATACCTTTTCACTTGCGCTGTACAAAACGGTGCGTAAAACTAAGCCCCCCAGCCCGCGCAAAAAGCCAAATCTGCACACGCACGCACAGACTGCGTACGAGCAAGGAGGGACCGATGGCAAACAACGAATACACACTGTCACATCAGGACGTGGTGAAGGCAGTGATCATTCATCAGAATATTCATGAGGGCTTCTGGACGTTGAACATCAATTTCAACGTCGCCGCCACCCATGGTCCGCAAGTGCCGGATCCCTGTCTGGCCGTGACGATCAAGGGCATCGGCATCATGCGGGCTTCGCCTACCGATCCACTCGCTATTGACGCCGCCCTCGTCAATCCACCAGTGCCTGAACGTATTGAAGGCGCAGTGCAGATAGCGGCCGCCGTCAACGGTACGCATGAAGGCGGCATGCAATTCTGTCGCGACGTCTATCGCAATGTCGCGGTACAAAGCGCGGTCAGAGCGCCGACCAAACCCAGCTGAACGCGCTCTGCCATCTGTCTCGCAAGCGATCGGGCTGATCGGCCCTCGGTGTGCCGTAATGCCGGGGGCACTGCGTCGACTCGATCAGCGGACTGCCGCCATCAACGCGCCCATGCCTACCAGCAAACTGCCCATCAAGCGATTAACCGCGCGTAGCCGCTTCGGCCGTTGCAACACGGCCCGCAAGCGGTGCGAAAACACCGCCGTCGATGCCACGCCTAGCGCGAACACCAGCGCAAACGTCGCGGCCAGCAAGAGATATTGCTGATTCGCCGACCAATGCACCTCATCCGAAGGTGCGCTGATGAATTGCGGGAAAAACGACGGGAAGAACAACAACGTCTTCGGATTGAGCCCGGACGTAGCGAACCCGCGCCAGAACAGACTGCGTTGCTGATCCGTGCCGGCAGGCGCCGCCAGGCTGCCGCTGCGCCATTGCTTGCAGCCGAGATACACGAGATAGATCGCGCCGGCCCAGCGCAGCGCGATCAGTGCGCGCTCGTCGATCAGCAAAAGCGAGTTCAGGCAGAGCGCGGTGAACGCCAGTTGCAATAGCACGGCGCAGGTGCCACCCCACACGCAGGGCAACGCGGCGCGCCAGCCGGCGCTGAGCGCCTGACTCATCGTCAGTACGTTGACCGGACCAGGGGAATAAACGAGTACGAGGGAAGCGAGGAGAAATGAAACGTACAGCTGGATCGACATCGGTGGGCCAGGTTGCGGCTCTGCCAGCCGTGCGCGCCGCCGCCGCGCTCGAAGATCGTTCAAGGACGGCGTACGGACGGTCGGTGCTGGCAAGCATTCGGTTAAGAAAATGCTCCATGCCCGGCGAGCGCGTCTTCCGGCGCGGGTGACGCCGGAATTCGCCCGCGTGCCGCCTTCCTGTGAAGGCAGCGAGACACCGGATGGCAGCTTGTGGCCGCGCTTGACCGCAGGCCCGAGGCCGGCGGCCCGGACGGTTGTCCCGGGCATGAATGCACCCTGAAAATATACCAGGACGCTGGCTGGATATGCTTCTTAAAGCAATGCATCCACCCGCCGACTTCAGGACGTTCTTCCTTTAAAATGGCATTTAACTGAATAACCTTCCGAGAATGCCATGACCACCCGAAATCGCCCACTGGACAACCAGGATCGGAAGATCATGCGCGAGTTGCAGAAGAACGCGCGCCTGAGCAATGCCGAGCTCGCCGAACTGGTCGGCATGTCGACCACTGCGTGCTGGAATCGCACGCGTCAATTGGAAACCGAGGGGTACATCCGCGGCTACGTCGCGTTGCTCGATCAGCAGAAGCTCGGCTTCGCCGACGTTGTGTTGCTCGAAGTCACGCTCGACCGTCACGACGACGACGCCCTCGCCCGCTTCGGCGCCGAGCTGGCAACACTGACTGAAGTGCTGGAAGCGTATCTGGTGTCGGGCGATTACGATTACCTGGTCAAAGTGGCGGTCGACGGTACGGCGGGCTACGAGCGGTTTCTGCGCGAGAAGCTCTATAAGATCGCGGGCATCCGCCATAGCCGCTCGATGTTTGCGCTGCGGTGTATGAAGAGTATTCCGTCGGTGCAGATTTAGTTCAGTGCTTGTGGTGCAGCCAGTCCTTGATCGGATGCGCGTGCAGCCAGCGGGCACCCGGCTGGTCCTTGTGTTCCCGCCTGTAGCGTGCCGCTGTAATTACAACGATGCATAGCACCACCACGATTCCCACTACAAAACTGATCATTGAGTCGGTCATGGCAACCTCCTTTGAGGTCAGAACCATGCCTATATTTTAGGTGACCAGAGAAATAGCAGCGGCCATTCTCATTCATCTACACCTGTTTCGAACGGGCGTTTTTAAGTCGGCAGGCCCGAATGCGTTCGCAGATACTTGAAGGGTGACTTAGGCACCGGAAACGACCCTAGGCTTGAGTGGAGACAAGCCCTATTTCCCCATGACTATATGGGGACCGCGGCTCGTTGCAGCACGGTCATCGGACCGAGCGTCTTGATGACTTGCATCTGTGCTGCGTCGCGCACGAAGAGCGATCCCGCAAACCCAAGCGCATTCACCGCAACTCCCTCGACGCGTTCTGAAGACCTTGGCACGAGCAGCATCCATCGAGGAGCGACAAGCAGGTTGTACGGCGCCGACGGGTGCAGCTCGCCATCCACCTCAATCGCTCGCAGGCCAACCGCTTTGAGCAGCGCATGGTAGCAATCGAGCGCGGCGTGCGCGGCGTGCCGCGAAGCGGCAGGAGCCAGTTCCAGGCGGGCGAACGCGTGCCGAAAAGGTAGACCAGGTACCGTGCCAATCGGACCTTCCATGCACGCGGACGCAAGAACGGACTCAATGGGGAGCGGCGGACCTGATTCTCCGAGCGGCAGCGGCACGACCTGCAGATGCTTGTGAAGTTGACTCGCGCCGGCCTCGGCGCCGCCATTGTAGAAACCCACGCCGTCGAACTCGGCCATGCAGGCGATCAATGCAGCAAAGTCTGCGAGATCGAGGAGCGTTTCCTGCGATTTAAAGCTACGGGTGACGATCAGAAGATGATGGTCGATGACGTTGAACTTGTTGAGCAAGGCGATGTGAGTGTCCGAGAGATCGGCCACAAAGAGGTCTGGATCATAAGGAAGGAACGGATTGACTGCGCTGCGCGCCGCCGCCCTGAGCTTAGGCGCTTGTCGGGCTTCCTCTTTGCGAGCGAGGCTCGAGACCTGGCGGACAAGGAAACGTACGCCACTATCGTCGATCAGCGCCTGGGTTGTCTCGATCGGTCGCAGCGCACCACAACGCAGTGCATGCTCAGTCTGGCGCAGAATGGCCGACCACAGAGTGCCAGGCTGGAGACTTAGATGTTCCATGGATCAGGCCGACCGGCGCGCATGTCGCAAACGCGCACGTTGCAAACGCGCACGTCGCAAACGCGCACGTCGCAAACGCGCATGTCGCGGATTGAACGCAACCGCACCTACGCTTTGTAGCCGATAGCACGCAACAGATCCTTGCGCCATTGAACGCCCTCCTCGTCTTCCACGCCGAGCGGCGGGAATCCGTCAACCACACCGAGGATACCGCGCCCCTGGTCTGTCTCGGCAATCAGAATCTGCGTGGGATTCGCCGTCGCGCAGAAAATCCGGCATACCTCCGGCACAGCCTTTATCGCATTCAGAACATTGACCGGGTAAAAGCCATCGCCCAGAAAGATCACGAAGCAGTGGCCTGCAGCGATAGCCAAGGCATTCTGGCACGCCAATTCGATCAGGTCGGCGTCGGTGCCGGACCGGCGCACGAGTCGATTACCCGACGCTTCACAAAAGGCCAAACCAAACTTGATACCCGGAACGGTACCGACCATGGCCTCGTGCAGATCCTCGACAGACTTGATGAAGTGGGTTTGCCCCAGGATGAAGTTCGTCGCTTCGGGTTTGACGATTGTTACCGTAAGCAGTTGCATATCGGACCTCGCTCTGTGGTGCCGGGAACACCGGGGGGAGGCTGTTTTCGTCAGCGAATCTCGGTTCGTCGCGTTTCGCCAGCCGGCGACTGCCTTCCACAATCAAGCCTAGTACGAACGAGCCGTCAGCGGAAGCGCTGGTCGTGGATGGCGACGTAGCAGGCCAGTGAGCACTGGGAAAGATGAGGCGCATGACAGCGCATTTGCTGCACTAGAATGGATTGTCACCCTACTGGATCATGCTGGGTGCTGGCGAGTCGTATCCGGCCAGCACGGGTGCAATTCGTGTTGGAGGAGAGCCATGCCGACGTACCAATATCGTTGCGAGAAGTGTGGCGAGTTGTTCGAGCACGCTGAACATCTCGCTGAACATGAGGTCGCCCATCCGCTTTGCCCGAAGTGCGGAAGCGAAACGTGTCAGCACGTACCCACGCCATTTGTCGCCAAGACCTCAAGAAAGAGCTGATATCTCTTACCCCCGCATCAGTGGCGGCGTTCTAGTTCCGCAGATGACGTGCGCAAGCGAAGCGCAGGCGTGAGCATGTGCTCACGACCTAACAAACCGATAATCGCCTGCCACCTGGCGTCTACATTCAACGCCTGTCAGGCAGCAGGATCCGCTCGTCCACCTGACGAATGTCAGTGTGACCGCAAAAGGCCATGGTGATGTCCAGTTCCTTCTGGATGATCTGCAGGCACTGTGTGACACCCGCCTCTCCCATTGCACCCAGGCCATAAAGGAAGCTGCGACCGATCAGCGTGCCCTTGGCGCCGAGCGCAACGGCTTTCAGCACGTCCTGTCCGCTGCGGATGCCGCCATCCATCCACACTTCAATGCGCGAGCCGACCTCGCGTGCGATCTCGGGGAGCGCCGAGATCGAAGAAGGCGCACCGTCGAGTTGACGGCCGCCATGGTTGGAGACGATCAACGCGTCAGCGCCGCTGTCGGCGGCAAGGCGTGCATCTTCGACATCCATGATGCCTTTCAGAATGAGTTTGCCGCCCCACAGCTTCTTGACCCACTCGACGTCTGCCCAACTGAGCCCCGGATCGAACTGTTCGGCGGTCCACGAGCTCAGGGACGACAGATCGCCCACGCCCTTCGCATGACCGACGATGTTGCCGAAGGTGCGCCGCCGGGTGCCGAGCATGCCGAGGCACCAGCGCGGCTTGGTGGCGAGGTTGATGAGGTTCGCAGGGGTCAATTTGGGCGGCGCCGACAGCCCGTTCTTGATGTCCTTGTGGCGTTGGCCGAGGATCTGCAGGTCCAGCGTGAGCATCAAGGCGCTGCACCGTGCCGCGCGAGCGCGCTCGATCAATCGCACAATGAAATCGCGGTCGCGCATCATATAAAGCTGGAACCAGAACGGCTTGCTGGTTGCTGCGGCAACGTCCTCGATCGAGCAGATGCTCATCGTGGACAAGGTAAACGGGACGCCGAACTTCTCCGCCGCGCGCGCCGCGAGGATTTCACCGTCGGCATGTTGCATCCCGGTCAACCCCGTCGGCGCGAGCGCCACGGGCATGGCGGCCTCCTGACCGACCATTTCCGTGCGCGTGCTGCGGCCCGCCATGTTGACCGCCACTCGCTGGCGCAGTTTCAAGCGATGGAAGTCGCTTTCATTGGCGCGGTAGGTACTTTCGGTCCACGAGCCACTGTCGGCGTAGTCGTAGAACATGCGCGGCACACGTCGTTGAGCAAGCACGCGTAAATCTTCGATGCAGGTAATGGCAGGCACAGTTTCTCTCGGCGCAGGGAACAAGCGGTGAGTGTACGTTCTTAATACAGTCGCCCGGTATTCCGGGAATTCCTGGGGTCAATTCAAAGCGGGTACGCAGGTGCTCGCTGAATGAGCCGGCTCAGACTCCGCGCAAAGGCTTCTGGCAAGCCGCCAGCACCGCGCCGGCCGCGAGCAGCAACGCGGAATAGACCAGGCCGCGTGCGAGGCCGGCGCCATCCGAGACCCAGCCGATCACCATCGGCCCGACGATCTGTCCGAACGCAAACACGATCGTGAATGCGCTGATGCCCTTGGCCCAATGACTTACCGGCAAATTGTGGCGCACGAAAGCCGTGGTCGACGCGACGGCCGAGAGAAACGTCGCGCCGAACAGCACGCCGGAGACAAACGCCACCCACGGTTGCGTGAACAACGCGGGCAGCAGCGTCGCCACCGCGAGCAACGCGTTGAGTATTGCGAGCGCGTGGCCGCCGCGCATGCGGTCGAGCAACCCGGACCACACGCGCGCCGATACAACGGTCGCCACGCCGAGCAACAGGTAGAAGGCCGTCACCACTACCGCGCTCATGCCCGCGTTGCGCAGCAGCGCGACGATGAACGTCATGTAGCCGATATAGCCGACACCGAACAATCCATAGCCTGCCAGCGCGGGGCTGAAACGCGGCCAACGCGGCGCATCGGCGGTATCGGAAGCGTGCGCGGCAGAAGAACCCGTCGGGTGCGCGCTTTCGATTTTCCTCGCGGCGCCAACGGCGATCGCGGCGAACACCGCGCACGCAGCCGCCAGCGCGAACCACGCAAACTGCCAGCCATGCGCGACGTTGAAAATCGTCAACGGCACCAGCACCGACGACGCGACGATGCCCCATCCGGTTCCGCCGTAATACAAGCCGAGCACGAGCCCCGCATCGTGCGGTCTCGCCGACGCAAGCCGCGCCGCCAGCACGCCGCCGCTGATGAAAATCGCCGCGCTGCTTGCGCCGGTGATCACGCGCAACGCGAGTAGCGAATGCGTGTCGGCAAGCAACCCGCTGATGGCCATCAGAAGCGCTGTAGCCGCGCAGCCGGCGCCGAACAACGCACCTGCCGGCCAGCGGCGCGCGAGCCGCGGAAAAGCGAGCGCGCCCAGCAGATAGCCCAGCGCATTGGCGGTATTCATCGCACCGGCTTGAGCGAAGCTCCAGCCGAGGTCGAGTTTCATCGACGGCAACAGCAGCGCGTAAGCAAAGCGGGCGAGGCCCAGCGCGATCGCGCTGCCCAAGGATAGGCCGGTGGCCAGCATCAAGGTGGGCAGGCGCTGCGCCGCTTCGGTGGGATGGGTGGTCGATGCGGCGTCGAGAGATTTTGTCGGCATTGGCAGCGTGGGTAGACAAGGATGCGGCAGGCTTGCTGCAGCACTTCGCCATCATATCCGGGGTTATCCCGGGTCGCCTTGCGCGGCTGACCGTTAGTTGCAGATCAGACGCCCGATGCCCGACTGCAAGGCCGCCGGGTCGCTTGCAGCCAGAGCCAAGCCGCGATGCAATGCTCTGTCCAATTCATTTTGTAAATGCGAATGATTTGCATTTACAACCAAAATGGCTCATCATGAAGCCCATTCCACCATGCCGAACACCGAAATCATGATCACGCTAGACATCAGCCGCCTCGAAACAGAAAGCGAACAGACAGCAGCGGCGACGCCACGCATCGCAGCCAGGTCGAGGACGACAGCCGCGCTTGACGTGCTGCTGTCGCGCCAGTCCCAATGGCCGCTCACCGAGCCGGGTCCGGCCGACGCCGAGCTTGATCTGATCTTCGACGCCGCCTTGCGCGCGCCCGATCACGGCAATCTGCGGCCGTGGCGCTTCGTCACGATCCGCGGCGACGCCCGCGGCCACCTCGGCGACGTGCTGGTCGACCTCGCCTGCGCCCGTTCGCCCGGCGAGCCGCGCTCAGCCCATGCGCATCGTCGGCAGAAAGCCTACGCGGCGCCACTCGTGATCGCGCTCGGCGCGGCGCTCTCGGCCCATCCGAAGGTGCCCGAGATCGAGCAGTTGCTGGCGGTCGGCGCGGCCACGATGAACATACTGAATGCGATCCACGCGCTCGGCTACGGCGGCTTCTGGTCCACGGGACCGGACAGCTATGAAGCGCAACTCCACGACGCATTGGGCTTCGCACCGAACGAGCGGTTGCTCGGCTTCCTGTTTGTCGGCACCCCGAAAACGCCAGGCCAGGAACCGGCACGGCCGGCGCGCAGCGAACACGTGCGCGAATGGCTGCCGCTGCAGCCCGTAAAAACTTGAAGCACGCCACGACGCAAACGCTGCGTCATCGCCCATCCGTCGCACGCGACATGCGCTGGCCTGCGACGCGGCCCTCCTCCGATCAGGCCGGCGCGACTCATTGGACCGTGTCCATACAGGAGCAACGATGAACTTCCGCTCTCAATACAGCAGCCGTCCCGAACTGGTCGACGATCACGTCACGGATACCACCGACGCGCCCGATCGCACGGTCCTCACCGCCGTGCGCACCTGGCTGCGGCCGGCGTGTGAAACGGCGCGCGGCGGCGTGCACTGGCGCGAGATCCTGAGCGGCGTGGGCCTGCGGCAAGATGGCATCGAACATTTCGATCTGCTGATGCGTTCGCTGATGCACGTGTCCTATCGTCCGCTCGATATGCGCTGCCGCTGCGCCAGCGATCTTGGCAAGGACGAAGCCGTGATTCTGCAAACCATCGCGCTGCTGCAAAAAACGCACAGCGGCGCTGCGTTGCGCATGCTGAGCGAATGGCTGCCGGGGCCGGCCGTCAGTGGCGTGCTGAAGCTGATCCGCTGGTTCGCCATCGATCTGCTCGACGCCGGCGTCGAACTCGACGTGCAAGCGCGCCGCGTCACGTATATGCATTGAGGACCCGAGCGTATGCCGTTGGAACTCGCTTATCTCGCGCCTTCGCGTGTGCGCGACAGCATCGACTCGCAGGTAGCGAATCACTTAAACGCCTTGCGAGCCGATCAACCTGCTCGACGCGCACAGGCTATCGTTAGTGCCGTCGCGCCGGAATTCGTCTCGCATTCGCTGACTCGCCACTATCCGCGCAGCGTCGCCGCACCACGCGCGGGTGAATTGCATCTGTGGCGGTTCCGTTGCGAATGGCTACCGGTGCCGGTGCAGGAAGGTGATGCGTGGCTGTCGAAGGTAGAGCGCGAACGCGCACGGCTTCACCCGAACTCGGCATTACGCAAACGCTTTGTAAGCGCACGCGTGGTGGCGCGCTGGATCGTCGCGAATCTGTTCGACTGCGAGCCGCGTGCCGTCGATTTGCAGGACGACGGCAACGAAAAACTGCGCGCGCGTCATCCGCACGACGGTCGAGACATCACGATCGATATCGCGTACGGCGGTATCTGGATTGTGATCGGTATTGCGTCGGCGACGCTCGGTCTGAGCGTCGTCGTACCCTCGCCTGGTGCCGCGCTCGACGATGCACCGGAAGGCTCACGCCGACGCGCGCGTTACGGCAGCTTGTGCAATGCGTTGCGCTATGCACCCGTCGATATCGATCTGGATCTGCTGTCGAGCGATGCTGCTGTCGGCGCGTTCGAGCTTGCGGAGCATGGCCGCTGGCATGTGCTCGATTTGCCGATGTCGGGCAAGATTCGTGCGGCGGTTGCACTCGCGCAACCCGTCACGCAAGTGCATGCCTTTGGATGGCCGAAGGCTTGGGTGTTTGGAGAGTCAAACAAGTAGGTGGTTGGGCGCCACGCATGTCTTCTATCGCGCGAACGTTTTCGTCGACCACGCGAGGCATGCGGAATAACCTTCTGGCGCAGCAATCCAGCGCGCGGCAATCTCGCGCATGTCATGCGGAATCTCATTGCGTAGCGTCACCTGCATGTTGTCGCGCGGCAGCACCGTCAGATGCTGCAAGCCGCGCGTGATGCCCACGCCCGTCGTTTTGACGAGCGCTTCTTTCGCGACCCATGCGTCGTAAAACGCACTGACCTGCTGCGTGACGTCTAACCGCTCGATCCACGCAGCTTCGCTCGCATCGAGCGTCAATGCCACGATCGAACGCCAATCGAATTTATCGCTGTATTGCTCGATGTCGACGCCGACGCGCCGGCGCGGCGACATCGCGATCAGTCCGTGCGTGCCTGCATGGGAGACGTTGAAGTCGTATGCATCGGAATCAGCGAGATGGGGACGGCGGTTGGTATCGAGCGTGAAGCGGACAGCGTGTGCCGCAATGCCCAGATATCGCGCGAGTTGCTCGCGCAGCGCCACGCGCACCGTCGCAAAACGCAGCGCGTCTTCGTGGCGGCGAAAGCTTTGGGCTCTTGCGCGTTCTTCGTCACTGAGTGGCGCGAAGGCGGCGTTGTCCAGTGAGACGTCGAAAGCGAAATCGACCTGCCACAACGAAATGTCGGGCGGGCCGTCATGAGGTAATGGAACAGGTTCGATCGAATGCATCGCGAAGGTTCGGACGTTAGAGGCACTGTCGCAAGGGAATATGCGCGACTCTACCCGATTTGACGTTCTCCGCTATCTGACGGAAGGGGATTCCTACTTCAAAGAATGCGAGCCAGCAGACGGTCGTTATCCATGCGCAACTCGCCAGCACCACGCAATGAATCGGTCGATCCAGTTCAACGGTCGAATGCTCCTGACCGTCACCCGTGTTCACGCCAGAAGTTGTCCGTGTAGACCCTGCGCATGAATATTTTTGCTCCAACGAATAACAGGGAAAAGATGACACCCAGAACGACAACAACGGTCTCAAAAGTGCCCCACGCCTTGTTGTCGGACACCAATAGCGCGAGTGTTACGACCGTCATGCACATGCAGATTTCTTCAAAAGCAATCAGGCTGTATCCATACTCAGGTTTCCACGGCATGTCTGCAGGAGTGTGCGCCTTGACGACAAGGTTGAGCGCGACGCCCTTTTCATGAGGTAGCGCAACGAGTTGCGCCCCCTGCCCGAAATGCGCCATCTTCGCCGCCAGCGCAGGGAGAAGCCACCGCACAACCGGGGCCTGCGGACCAATTGCCGGATCAAGCGCATGCTCTTCGACCTTCAGATCGGTGTCCCTGACCGCTCCGACAGTCGTATGCTGCGCCAGCCCTTTGAGCCGGCTGTGCCAGAAATGGCGGATACGCTCAGGCGGTGCCTGCTCAGCCCTGAGTAGCAACGCTAGCGACCTGTCTACCTGGTCGGCTTCGCCAACAATCTGGCGCAACAGCCACGCCTGATGCTTGGTGTCCGGCTTCTCCTGCATGAGCGCGGTCGAGCCCAGCAGCAGTGCAACCGCCGCCTCTGAAGCCGTCTGCGGGACCTCTGCTCCTCCTTCGTTCAGATGCCACGCCAGCAGAAGTCGATACCTGGGCGTCTGGTGAAACGAGCTGAATGAGTAAGACGTATGGCTGTCTTCCTTGAACCAGTTATCTGCAAAGCCCACTTCCCTGTCGTTGTCCATCCATCTGATACGGGGACGCCCAGGCAACTTTAGCTCGCTCCACACTGCCTGAACGTCCGCCGACATTTCCTGCCGTTCACACTGCATCACGATCTCGAATGAATCACTGCGCGCCGCCTGGGTAAGCTTCGCCGCCATGGGTGTCAGAAGCCTGTCTAGCACACCACGGACGCGCGACACGCCATCGGCTACATCAACGCTGTCGAGCGCCATGACTTTTCCCGGATTCTCCGGTGGGCTGCCCTCCAGGCTGAGCATGCGTTCGGCAAGATCGGGTTCGGGCGTGAGGATCACGCTGTCAAGAAGTGCTATGCCTGCACGGCTCTGCTCCTTCCAGCGTGTCACCAGACGCCAGCGTTCCGAGTTCTTGACCGCCGCTTCATAGACAAAGCCCCCATACAACGCGTGATACACAGCAATGCTGATTGCCACCCAGACAAGGAGAGGGGCAACAACTGCATCGAGTACGAACTTCTGTGACGCGAGAGGCTCTCCCCCAGGCCAGCTGCTCAGCGTCAATAACAGGGCGGAACCTTCAGTCACGAGGTACAGCAGTACGAAAACCCATACCGGTGGCGACTTAGGCGTCTTCATCTCAGGCGGCATTGGGTGATTCCAACGGAATTTCATTGAGTCCCCGGTCTGTTGTTCAGGTGTCGAGCGTCCAGTCTTTCTGCGACGCAATCATGGTTGGCTTCGGACTGCAGGCACATAGACAGAAGTCCCCCTCCAAGGCGGGCTGCCTGCCAGCCAGATCATTGTCGGGGCGGCCACCATCCGACCCAATCCGTCCAATGGACTTGCAGGCGGGACACTGGACCCGCGCACCCAGGTAACTCAGCTTGCGGTCGTTCCAGCACACGTCGTCAAGACCATCGAGCACGGTGCCGCCCGCGCTGGTCCGGTCATACTGGAGAATGTGGGCACGCTCTCCCATATCAGGCTCCCACCCATTCCCATTCGGTCTTGCCCCCGTCGCCCTGAATGTGCGGCATCTGCTGTCCCGCGCGTCGCGTGACGAGGCTGGAAAGACGGTACGTGTAGTCTCCGGCCCAAGAATCGGGCACGGTTCGCTCGATCCAGCGCCCGCTGCGCGGACAGGGGGCGCCAGGCTTGCAGACATGCTCGGTGCCTTCGATGTAATCGGACGAAAATGGTTTGGTGCGTGTTGGGGCACTGGCTTCCCATACCCACTGCACCGGACCGTTGATCTCGACACCGTTCGCGGATTCCATCGGCATCCTCACGTTTTCGATGGTGGCAATGTCCCCGGCCTTGAATGGTTTGACCTGCAGGCTGCGGTAACTTGCGCCGGAAATCAGACGTACGGCGCGATACAGGCCATCCTCGGCAAATGTCTCACCAGGTTTCACAGGCTGGTGCGACATGTCGGCGCGGTGCTTCGCTTCCCATTGCTCGCGCTCCTGCGGCGACGAGGGGTAGTCATGGTCGATGGTGATCTGCGTAGCCTTGCTGGGGTTGGAGCGAAAATTAACCTTTCCCATTGTGGCTACGTCGCCTTCGCCAGTAATAGCAGTAAATACCAGCGCATTCATGCGATATGCCCCGCGATCTACCATTACGTTGGGCACTATGAGAAATTTGAATGTTGCCCGGTTGCCCGCCAATATCTCAATCGTCTCATCGGGAAACTCTGACCTATTGACCAGAGGCAAGCCTAGCAGGTCAACGCTCCACTTCTTCTTGCCATCCAGGCTAGCCGCCTCCACGCTAAACGTATCGCCCCATTGACGCTTCCAGTTATCGGGCGTAAACATCTTAATTGGCAGTTTGCCGCTGTTGATGAAGTTCACCGCCACAAGAAAACCATCTTTCTGACGTTCTACGCTGAACACTTGTACATCAAGCTTCACAATTGGGTGACCACTGTGCGCATATTTGTCTCGCGCTCCTAAATAGAAGTGGTCAATCACAGCGCAGAGGTCTCGTGATAACTCGAATGTTTTGCCCTGGTATGTCTTCACTTTGCCCTGCTCCATGCAATTAACGGAGTAGACAGTCGCGGGTTCAATTGCCTCAACCTCACTCTTTGGCCCATTAAGCGCCGACTCACAGAGGGCTGCGTGAATTGCCTCTGCCTGCATCAGATCTTCCGCCGACAATCGATCCTCGATGACACCCACACCGCTGAAATCGTCACGGCTAACCGTATCTGAAAGCCCCACATGAATCTCGCCCGATAGCCAAACTCCGATACCGTTGGTACCGTAATCGTGTCCGCCGAGCCTACTGATTCCGAACCCCGGTTGAGCGGTCAGATCGGTACCGGCAAGAATTTTTTCAGACATAGACATTTCTCCCAAGACGATAAAAAAAACAAATATCAGATGGACGAAAGAAGATTGACCCTGAAGTTTTTGCTTACGAACCATAACCAATCCTCCAAGATAAACCCGTTTTGCCGTGGAAATGACGTCTAATGTATTCCAAATAATATGGATGCACCGTTGCACTTGGAGGCAAGCTTGAATCCAATGGAATCACATTATTACATCCACCACCCATGACATTCTTGTCCGATGATATTTGCCAAACCTCCTTACCCTTAAGGCCATCGCCTTTCACAAAATCAAGTTCATTATTTTTTATGTAATCGCAATGTACCCATCCGCCGTATTCCCAATATTCATCCGGGTAATTAAAAAGATGACCGCACTCATGCGCAATAACGTTGGTAGACGGTTGGTCTTCATTCTCACCCCACGACTTCCCGTCTGCGCGGGCCGCCTGGGGGAATAGGTACACTGATTTATGAATTTTTTTGCCTGCCCCGATATCGCTCGCATCATTCAAACCCAATACTAATTCCACGTTGAAAACGACCGAAACACGCCATCCACATGAAGCGCCTTTCGCACACCCATCCAGAATCAGCTTGCATTTATGCCCGTTCAGCACACTCTCCACATCACGTTTCTTTTTTGCCAAATCAAATTTTTGGCCGACATGGTTACGGTATTCCATAACATATCCAGCATCGAACGGTGCATTTACTCCGCCTGCAACGCCTCGCCAGTGTGCATCATGGTCGTATGGCACCGTTTGCTTTTGGCCATTGGCCCCAGACTTGAACAGTTCGACAGGAATGATCTTGACGCGGACAGTGGCATATAGCGTTTTTTCTTTATCGTCATAACGCAATTCAAAATTCGTTGGAAATTTCGCTCCGCCAATAATCTGATTATGAAACTGGTCAAGCCACGGTGCTTTGTACCTGTCGAGCGCCCTATATGAGCCGGTCTCTGTTTCATCAGTACATTCACTAACAAATCCGGCCATTGACCAGTTACAGGGCGCCGGCTTCGTCAACTTGATCGGTTCCGGATGATCCTCGACCTGCCCCGTTGGCGCGTTGTCCGGATCATTCATTACGGGAGCTGCCTTCTCGACTAACGTATTTCTCCCTGTCTGCGGAAGACCCGGCCCCCATGGATTTCCGTTCTCTTGACTACCTCCCGCAGCTGTCGATGCCACCGATGCCCCATCCAGTGAAGGCGCTGACGGTGGCACAACGCCCCCGTCGCCCAATGCCGTTCCCGGAGCCTGGGCCGGTACAGGGGCAGGCGAGGTCAGCTCAGTGAACTTCGGATTGGTGCGCCATACCTCGCAGTCCGTCGTGAACGGCACGAACCTCGGCGCGAAAGCCGCACCGCCCAGGTCCATCTGGGCAGGCCCCGCCATCTTCAGGCTGCCTGTTCTGAACAGGACGCCACCGCGCGTGCCCGCTTCGATCTTGTCAGGCGTCATGCGGAAATATGAGCCACCTACATTCAGTACGATTTCCTTCGGGGACTTCACATGCACCACGCCGTCAACCGTTTCGACGGTCATGTCCTCCTGGGCCGCGAGCTGCATGGGACCGCGCTGGGCCTGCATGACGACCGCCCCAGCCGATGCAATGAGCTTCATACCCGCCTGCGTGAAAAGTGAAATGACGCCCCGTGCGGCAGCGGTAAGCTGCTTCAGTGTGCTGACGGGGACACCCTTCTTCGCCGTCGCGATGATAGAGCCGTCGGCTGCGAGCTGTACGCCATCACCCGACACGATGCCAACCGGGCCAGGTGCAGTGACAAGCGCACCGGGCTGACGAAGTTCGCTGAGGGCATCGTTAATCGCTTTCTGCGCGCGGGTGTCGGCTGGCGACGCCTTCGACGCTTCGGCGGATTGCGCCAGCGATTCTGCAAGCGCCAGCATTTCCTTGAGCTGCGCAACCGTTTCCTGCATGTCGATCTGACGCCCGCGACCACCCAGACGGCTATACGCCGTCATCATCGCGCCCGCGCCGCCGCGCATAACCGCGGTCTCATCTGTGCGAAGCTCGGCGCCGTTACCGCGCTCGTTCTGGTCGCGATCAACCGAATGCCCAAGGTTCAGTTGTGACTTTCCCTGTTCGGTCGCGAGCTTGATGTGCTCGTGGCCAACGCGGTCCTCGAACTGGAGCGTGTTGTTCCTGCGCGTGCGCAGCGTATTGCGCGTGGCCCACGGGTAGGCTGAATTGATCGGGTCAGTATGCTGCACGGTGTGCAATACCTGACTGATGAAGGGAAGGTCCGGGCAGCCCCACAGGAAGCCCACGGTCACGATCGTCCCTTCGACCAGACCGAAATGGAAACCGGTCTGTCCCGCGCCCGCGAACGGCTTCGCCAGTCGCATCGGGCAGCTTTCCAGTCCAGGTTTGCGCTTGTCCTGATCCGCATGGATGTGCACGATATAGGAGCCCTGCGCGCCCAGATACGGGTCCTTGTACCCGCCCGGCGAGGCTATGGTGCCGGTAATGACCCCCTCGATTCTGGGCCACGTATGTTCCAGCAGAGGCAGCCGGTACAGCCGGTCGGACGGAATGGCCGTGAACTCGACGCGGTAAGGCTGCTTGCGCGATGCGCTGCATCTCACCCGTACCGTGACCAGCCCGTACTCAGCATCGGGCAGTTTCCGGTTCGAGAACTTGAGGGTGCAACTGGGCGCGAGATCCAGCATGTTGCAGGTGCCCCGATACACCACCTGCGCGGCCACTGCCGCCTCGCGGCGCAGCAGCGCTTCTGCCTTCGTCTCATCCTCGCTCAGGTTCGGCGTGCCCCACGTATAAGCCTCGCCATAGGTGGTGCGGTCCTCTCTGATCAGGCTGGCCGCTTCGATCGGTTCTGATAGTGGACGCTCAGTGCTGAACGTGCGCACCTTGTAGCTCGTCGGCAAGGTCGTCGCGTCCATTTCAAGCGAATCGACCGACTCCGCCCCTGAGCTTTCCAGGCCGCTGTGCTGGCGATACGGCACGGCCAGGTCCGGGTCGCGGCGGTAGTGCGTGAAGTCGTCACCAAACCGCACGTTTTCGCAGTGCTTGCCCTCTTCGCAGACAAACCAGATACCCGAGCGGCGGCATAGCCGCGTGATGAAGGTCAGGTCGTCTTCCTGCCACTGCATCACGAATGCGCGCCGGGCATATTGGCGGTACAGGTCGAACTCGAAGCTTCCGTGGATCCTGTCGAAGTCGTGTTCGCGCAGTATCTGCTCGATGATTTCCGGAAAGCTCTTCTCAAGGAAGAACCGGTATTTAGGCGCGTTGCGCAGCAGCGCCAGGCGCGACTCCAGCACAACCTCATAGGTCGTTTCGTCCCGGCTGCTGCCCCGCTGGCTGAAGCCGGTGATGACGCCCTGCACACGCCGCGCGGGTTCCGGCTTGAGCGCTGCGAGCGGATTGAATGGCGGCTGGATCACGAACGCCGCAGGCTTGTTCAGATAGTCAGTGCGCGACAGGTCCGGCTGCTGATGCGTGAACCGGATCTGGTATCGGGTGGGCTCCCCGATGGCCCGCTCACCCTCAAAGGCAAAGATATCGGCAAGCTCGGCACTCCTGGCCTGTGGCATGTCGAGACGGTAGTGCCGGTGCGTAGAACCAGGTTTTTGACTCAAGCCCACTCCTGTTAGAGATTCGCGGAATACCCCGGCAAAACTCTAGTGGACTCTGGAATCGAATCAAATAGGACGGCCTCAGAATCAGGTCATTTTTTGTCAACGCAATTCATTTAGTATTACAAACCGTTAAAGAGATAACTAAATCGCATACTATTGCAGCGTCGTCGTGGATGTCCCCAACTAACTTGCCTCTATCTATCATTCATCTTTCTGGCGGAGTGCAGCGGACAATTCGTTCATGACCACCGTCGAGCGCGCCGCCGCACGCTCCGGCCGAATTTTCCGCCCGCCGCCGGCCGGGCGCGCCTTGTCGGCGCCCCATACAAGTCCTAGATGCGCTTCATCTCTTTCGGCACGCCAATCAGCAGCGCCACACCGCTGACGAACAGCAGCGCAGTCAAGAGATACAGCGCGTTGTCCATGCTGCCAGTGTGTGTCTTGATCAGACCAATCACCCAAGGGCTCACGATCCCGCTCGTAATGCCGATGCTGCTGATCAGCGCAATCCCGGCCGCCGCCGCCGCGCCGGACAGATAACCCGATGGCACAGTCCAGAAAATCGGCAACGCCGCAAAAATCAGCACGGCAGCCAGCGAGAGAATCGCGAGCATCGCCGGAAAGCTGCTCAGATGCAACGTCAGCAGAGACAGCGCGATACCGCCGCCGATCGTGCAAACCGCAAAGTGCCGGCGTCGTTCGCCACGGCGATCCGAGTTGCGCGCAATCAGAATCAGGCCCACCGCGCCGACCGCATTCGGAATCACCGTGTACAGACTGATAGCCAGCACATCGTGAACACCGAAGTCGCGAATCATCAGCGGCATCCAGAAGTTCAGCGTTAGCGAAGCGCAGGTGAGCGAGAAATAAATGAACGCAAAGAGATAAACCCGTGGATTACGCAGCGCTTGCAGGACGGAACGCGACGAATGCGCGTCCGATGAAGCATGGCGGTCTTCATCACGTTGCGCGATCAGTTGCGCCTTCTCAGCGGCGTTGAGCCACGTTGCGTGTTGCGGACCGTCAACCAGATAAAACGCGGCGAACAGGCCGAGTACGATGGCCGGCGCGCCTTCGATCACGAACATCCACTGCCAGCCGAACAGACCCATCACGCCGCCCATATCGCGCATGATCCAGCCGGACACCAGGCCGCCGAGCACACCGGCCACCGCGACGCCGGCAAAGAAGATCGACAGCACAGCAGCGCGCCGCCGCGCCGGATACCAGTAGGTCAGATACAGCACGATGCCCGGAAAGAACCCCGCTTCGAATACGCCGAGCATGAAGCGCAGCACGTAGAAGTGCGTGGGCTTCGACACCAGCATCATGCCGACCGATGCGATGCCCCACAGCAGCATGATCCGCGTAAACGTGCGGCGCGCGCCGAAGCGCGCCAGCAGCATGTTGCTCGGCACTTCGCACAGCACGTAGCCGATATAGAAGACCGCGGCGCCCAAACCGTACATGGCGTCGCTGAAACCGAGGTCGTGCTTCATCTGCAATTGCGCGAAGCCGATATTAATGCGGTCGAGAAACGACACCACATAACAGAGGAATAGAAACGGAATAATCCGCTTCGAAACCTTGCGATATAACAGATCGTCGTGCGCAACGGCGGATGCGCCCAGCGCGGGGGCAAGGGATTGGCTCATCAGTTTTCTCCAAACGTGAGGGTCCAACGGACCCGCTAGGTCCGGCGTCTTGATGCGCCGCGTTTCGGTTTTCTACTGGGACGGCGTGCGACGCAATCGATGCGCTGCGCGCCGTGGTGGATTGCGCGTGGCTCGAATGGCCACGCGCGTACAGCGATTCATTGTTACCACTTGTGCTGTTCGTGCTGTTCGTATCCGCGCTTGTCCTGTTTGTTCAGGCGGCCAGCGGATGCGCATGTGCGCCTTGCACCGAAGCGTCGGTCACGCCTTCGCGTGCGTGCCGCATCGCTTCGAGCAGCGTCGCGTGATCGCCGATATGGTTGGCGAGCAACAGGATCAGTTGCGCATTGGCCGAATGACTCTGCGCATCGTCCAGATCGCGATGCATGTCGATCAGCGCCTCGTAGAAATCGTCGGGGCGGGCGAGATTGGGTTGCGTGTTCAATGCCATGACTGTCTCCTGCTATTTTCTTGGGCCGATGTGCTGTGTGTGTCGGCGAGGTTGCGTGCGCCGCATATTGCGCACCTACCGCGTTCGCCGCGTTTTCGGTCTGCGCCGCCTTCGCTGCGTTTGCCCCGCCTTCAGGCCGTGCCTTCCACGCACAACGCTCGCTTCAACGCACCTTCCACAAAGCTCACGTCGAGTTGCCGCCGGCGCGCGCAGACATGCTGGTCCGGGCGGATCAAATAGAACGTGCCGGGTTTGGCGTCGTAACGCGCGGCTGCAAGACCGTCGATGTCGTGCACGACCTTTGCACCCGAAGCCGCCGCGACCTGCGCATCGCCGCTCGTCACCACGACGAACTTCAGCGGAATCGGCCCGCTGCACAATGCATCCAGCGCAGCTTGCGTCGCCTGATCGATAGCTTGCGAACCGCAGAACAACACGCCCGTGAATTGCTGGCCGAGTTGCTGTAACAGCCATGCCGGTTGCCCCGCTGCATGAACCGGCGCATCGACGCACGACGCGCCCGCAACCATCAGACCGTCGAAGCTGTCGCTGTCCGATGTATTCAGCGGGGAATCACGCAACACCGCCGGCACTGACAGGCGGCCGCTATTGGTCAACTGTCGCGCGAACGGGTGATGCCGCGCGAGCTTCAGCACAGCGTCGCGAAACACGCGGCTAACCGGGCTCTTCGGTGTGATGAAATCGGTTGAGCGCGTGGAGTTGCGGATGTTTTCGTCGGCGGCGAATTCGCGCTCGCTCGCATACGTGTCGAGCAACGCGTCGGAGGCTTTGCCTTCGAGCACCATCGCCAGTTTCCATGCGAGGTTTTCCGCGTCCTGCACGCCGCTATTCGCGCCGCGCGCGCCGAACGGCGACACGCCATGCGCGGAATCGCCCGCGAATAACACGTTGCCGTGCCTGAAACGGTCCATGCGCAAACACGAAAACGTATAGACGCTGACCCATTCCAGCTCAAACTTCGCATCCGGTCCGAGCAACGCACGCACGCGTGGGATCACCCGTTCCGGCGTTTTTTCCAGTACCGGATCGGCATCCCAGCCCAACTGGAAATCGATCCGCCACACGTTATCCGGCTGACGATGCAACAGCACCGATTGATTCGGATGGAACGGCGGATCGAACCAGAACCAACGCTCGGTCGGAAACTCCGCTTCCATTTTCACGTCGGCAATCAGGAAGCGGTCTTTGAATGTGACACCTTTGCTGTCGAGTCCCAACAGATTACGCATCGGACTGCGCGAGCCGTCGGCGGCCACCACATAGCGGCCGCATAACGGGTACTGACCGTTGGGCGTATCGATCGTCAGCGTCACACTGGCTTGAGGAGTGCCAGCCGTGCCGTTCTGCTGCGCGCCGACCACTTTGCTCTTCCAGCGGATCTCGAGATTCGGCAACTCCTGCGCGCGTTCGAGCAGAAAGCCTTCGACGTAGTACTGCTGCAGGTTGATGAACGCGGGCCGGTTGTGGCCCGCTTCCGGTTGCAGATTGAACGTGTAAACCAGTTCATCTTTCAGGAACACCTTGCCGACATTCCAGCTGATGCCCTTGTCCACCATGCGCTGCCCGCAGCCGAGCCGGTCGAAGATATCAAGTGAACGCTTCGAGAAGCAGATCGCCCGCGAACCGGTGGACAACGAACAGTCGTCGTCGACCAGGACGACCGGCACGCCCTGCTGCGCGATATCGATTGCGGTCGCGAGGCCTACTGGCCCCCCGCCGACCACAATCACGGGATAGACCGTCTGATCCGCATCACCTTGCCCGCTTTGTTCACGGCACGGTTGATACTCGAACGACAGCGTCTGATAGTTGATGCTCATCTTGTGTCTCCGTCCTTCTCTGCTCTGCGTGACGCTTTCCGGCATTTCTATGCGGTGATCAGGATTACGATCAGGCTTGCAGCGCGTCCCACATGTCCTTATCGCGCTGCGCGGTCCAGATACGCGGATGCGTGATGCCGCTCGCTTCGTCGAAGGCACGTGAGACGTCGAACGGCAGGCAGTGCTCGTAGATGAACACGTGGCCGAACTTCGGGTCCATCGCCTTGCGCGTGTGCGCCATCGCGGCCTTCAGATCGAGCTTCTGTTCGACGGCTTCGCGGCCTTGCTGCAGCAACGTCGTGACGAAGTCTTTCGTGTAATCGAGGCCCTTGTTGACGTCTTCCGGCGTGGTCAAGGCAGGACCTCGGCCCGGCACCAGTTTCTCGGCCTTCAGCGCGCGCAGCGCTTCCAAAGTAGCCGGCCATTGTTCGAGTTGAGCATCGCCGCAATAGCAGGCTGCGTCGTATTCGACCAGATCGCCGGAGAACAGCACCTTCTGCGACGGCAGCCACACCACCGTATCGCCCTTCGTGTGACCCGCGCCCAGATGCGCGATACGCACTTCGAGCTTGCCGAGGAACAGCGTCATTTCTTTTTCGAACACGAGCGTCGGCCACGTCAGCCCCGGCACCGTTTCGACACCGGCGAACAAGCGCGGGAAGCGTTCGATTTCTGACTTCATATCTGCTTCGCCGCGCTCGACGATCATCTCGTACGTGCCGCGGCTCGCGATCACCTCTTGCGCGCCTTCTTCGAAATACGCCGACGCGCCAAGCACGCGCACGGCGTGGTAGTGCGACAGCACGACGTATTTGATCGGTTTGTCGGTGACGCTGCGGATCTTTGCGATGAGGTCTTGCGCCATGGCCGGCGTGGCGGTGGTGTCGACGATCAGCACGCCGTCGTCGCCGATGATCACGCCCGAGTTCGGATCGCCCTCAGCGGTGTACGCGTAGGCGTTCTCGGACAGCTTGGTCCACGTGACTTTCTTGACTTCCAGGTCTGCCTGGGATGCGAATGCCTTTGCCATGCTTGTCTCCCTCAAAAGTTGGACGTGAGGCGAGACGGCAGACTGCGCGTTCAGATTCAGATGCGCGGGCTGGCGGTATTGGAGCTTGTCTCGCCCCGTTTTGACTCTGTGACTGCACCGGTATGTCGGGGTGAATGCATCTTATGGCCGGGCCAGTTTATTTGTCAATAGCTAAATGTATCGCTATACGCAAATCTCCGAGCGACTAAGATGAGGACAGGAAGGCGCGGGCTTTCGCGCAGGGCATCGGCTAACATGGACCCTTTTTACGGACGAGCGCGGGTGTGAGCAAAGCAGCGAAATCGGCCACCGGCAAAGGCGCGGGTGGCAACGAGACGGCAGATGGCGGCAAGACGCAGCGCGGGATTCAGAGCGTCGAAGTGGGCGGCCGCGTATTGCTGGCGCTCGCGCAGGCACGCAGTCCGCTCGCTTTGTCCGATCTCGCCACCGCCGCGCAGATCGCGCCGGGGCAAGCCCATGCTTATCTGGTCAGTTTGAGCCGCTTAGGTCTGATCAAACGTGACGAGCTGTCGGGCCGCTATGAACCCGGGCCGCTGTCGTTGCGGCTTGGATTGATGCATCTGGAGAACCAGCCGGCGTTTCGCGCAGCCGTGCCGCGCGTGGCGGCTTTAGCCGAGGCGATCGGGTTCAGCGTCGCGATCTGTATTGCCGGGCCGCAAGGGCCGACCATCGTCCGCTATGAACATGCGGGCTTTCCGTTGCATGTGAATCTGCACGTGGGCACGGTGATGTCGCTGCCGGCAACGTCGACAGGTCGTGTGTTTTGCGCTTATCTGCCACGCGGGGCGCTGGAGGGGATGTGGGCGAACCAGTCGGGCGCTGCGAGCAACGCGATGACGCCGCCCGCCGAACGCACTGCTTTCGAAGCGGTTTTAGATGCAATCCGCGCACGCAGGTTGGAATGCAGCGTCGATGCGCCGAGTCCAGGCATCAGCAGTTTGAGCGCGCCGGTGCTCGATGCGAGCGGCCGCTTGTGCCTCGCACTGACCGTGATCGGCTCAACGGGCGCGATCGACGTCACCGCTGATGGCCCCCTCGCTCGCGCGCTGCTTTCCGCCACTCATGACATCAGCGCCGAACTTGCGGCAGCACCTTCCTTGTTAGCCTCTTCCGCATCGTGACCGACTCTCTCGACACCTCTCATGCCGGCTCCGGCGCTGCTGCCGCTTCCACCGCTTCTGCCGATGCAAAGCCGCAGCGCGGGATCCAGTCGCTCGATAGCACGGGCGAGTTACTTGGCGCATTGGTTGCGGCCGCGCGGCCATTGAGCTTGCGCGACCTTGCCGCGGCTGCGGGCATGCCGCCGGCCAAAGCGTTTCCGCATCTGGTGAGTCTGCTTAAGATCGGTTTGCTGAACCGCGATGCTGCTGGCTGTTTCGAAGCCGGGCCTTTAGCGCTGGAGCTTGGGTTGATCGGCTTGCAGCGTTTGTCGCCGACGCGGGAGGCTGAGCCGGAAGTGGTCGAACTGGCGGCGTCGACGGGAATGAGTGTCGCGATGGCGGTACTCGGGCCGCTCGGGCCGACCGTCGTGCGTCTGGAAGAGTCTGCGCGGCCGCTGCATGTGAGCTTGCGGGTCGGCACGGTGATGTCGCTGGTGAATACGGCGATCGGGCGGGTGTTTGCCGCGTATGTCGCCGATGACGTGCGCAATGGTCTGTTGGCGCAGGATCATTTGCGGCTGGCGGGAGCTGAGGCGAGGGAGATTTTTGCGGGGGCTACGGCTGCGGCGGGGAAAGCTCCCGCGTCGTGCTCCTCGTCGATGGAAAAAGCAGCTGACGGTCCCACGACGACCGCAGGTCGCAAAGATGCCGCGCCGTCGCTACCGCAGATCAACCAGGCTTACGGACAACGTCTCGCGCAAATCCGTGCAGATGGCATCGATACCGCATTGAGCCGGCCAGTGCCGGGCATCAACACCCTGGCCGCGCCGGTGCTGGACCATACCGGCAGCATCTGTCTGGTGCTCGCGCTGATGGGGCCGAGCGGCAGCTTCGACAGCGAGCTCGCGGGCGACCCAGCGCAGACGTTGCGCGCCGCCACCCTGAGGTTGTCGCGGCGGTTTGGATGGATGGCGGTAGCAGACGGGGCCTGAAAATCTGCCTCAACGAGGGAATGTAATCGTTTTTCCATGAAACCGGCACTTTGTAATCGTTTTACGCGCCCAGTAATCGAAATGAAGCGCAGACGCCGTATAATCGTTTTTCCAGAAAACACGCGTTTTGTAATCGTTTTGCGAGCCGAGTAATCGAAACTACGCAAAACTGAGCGAAACAACGTGTCCTCGCGAGCGTCCCCGCCACTCCGGATCGAAACTCATGCCGCAGATCGGTTATCAATGGCTATCCAACACGTACCGCGTCGTACCGGTCCACCCGTTCGCCGTTCAAAGTGAAATCGGCCGGATTCGCTCTACGTCCACCGACGGTGACATCCGCCGCGAGGTTTACCCCGAACGCTATCGTCCGGCCGCCAGCCTGACCGACAACCTGACTTTCGCCTTCCGGCACGAGGGCATTCACCTGGAATTCCTCGCCCGGCTCTATGCGCAGCAACCGGTGCGCCACGAACTGGAGGCATGGATCGCCCGCGAACCCACAGGCGCGTATGCCCGCCGCGCCTGCTTCTTTTATGAGTGGTTGATGCCGGAGCCGTTAAACGCGCCGGGCGTCTCCCGGGGAAACTATGTCGATGCATTGAATCCCGAGGACTTCATCGTCGGCACGCCGGTGAACAACGCGCGTTGGCGTGTGCGCGACAACCTGCCGGGTAATCGGGATTTTTGCCCGGTGATTCGACGTGTCGACGCGGTTCAGCGCGCCGAAGCTTACGACCTTGCGGCACCGCTTGCCGAACTGGAAGCGGCCTATGGCATCGATCTGATCTTGCGCAGCGCCGTCTGGCTGACGGTCAAAGAGAGCCGCGCGAGCTTTCTGATCGAACACGAGCAGGACAAAGAGGATCGAATCCGCCGCTTTGCCGCGGTCATGGAAAGCGAATGCGGACAACATGCCAATCCTTTCGACGCTGAAACGCTCGACGTCTTGCAACGCGGCATCCTGGGGCAGTCGGCCCTGCGCTACGGCATCCGCCGCTCCCCGGTGTATTTGGGACACATCGCACGCTATCAACCGGTGGTCGACTACATCGCGCCGCATTGGAACCACATCGAGACGATGCTGGCAGGGCTTAGCCGCTTCCTGGAACGTACCGCAGGGGGGGCGTCGATCGTGCGTGCAGCCGCGGCATCGTTCGGTTTCGTCTATGTGCACCCTATGGCCGACGGTAACGGCCGCATTTCGCGCTTCCTGATCAACGACATTCTGCGTCGCGACGGCGCGGTGCCTGCGCCAATCATCTTGCCGGTATCCGCCGCGATCACCCACAGCACGCGCGATCGTGCCGCTTACGACAAAGTGCTCGAACGCTTCTCGCGCCCGCTGATGAAACACTATGCGGACCAGTACACGTTCGGCAAGACCGAGATCGCGGAAGACGGTGTCGAATACAACCTGCACTTTCGCGCCTATGACGACGCGTTGCCCGCCTGGCGCTATCCCGATCTGACTGCACACGTCATCTATCTGGCTGACGTGATCGACATGACGCTAACGCATGAAATGCGCACCGAAGCGCGCTTTCTACATGCCAACGACTCAGCACGGCGCGCCATCAAGGAATTTCTCGAGGCGCCAGACAACGATCTGGACGGCATCATTCGCAGCGTTCGGCAGAACGGCAACAGCGTGTCGAACAACTTGCGCAAGCGCTATCCGCTGTTTGACGAGCGGCCGGAGTTGAGTGCGCAAATCGTGAAGGCTGTCACCGAAGCATTTTCGGACGAGAACGATCGCTAGGCTCTGTCCCCGCCCCCTCGCTCCGGGTGCAATTCATCGTGCAACGCCATAAAAAACGACGCGAAAACGCTGCCGCGCGTTGAATATCTTGTTGACTCGGCCCCAAGGGCCAACTCCATGATGGGAGTGGTCAGCAAACCAGGAGGTGCCACATGACTTGTTCCACCGCATTTTTCACCGCGTCCGAAGCTGCCAGGCGACTCGGTGTTTCAACCAAAGCCCTGCGACTCTACGAACAGCGAGGGTTAGTGACGCCAGAACGCACCGCGGCCGGGTACCGGACCTACGGTCCCAACGAAATGTCTCGCGCTGCGGAGATCGTGGCCCTGCGCGCGCTTGGCCTCAGCGTTGCCCAGGTGTCACGCGTGCTGGAAGGCGACCCGCAAAGCCTGGAGTCCGCTCTGGCTGCGCACGAGGCGACGCTCGAAGGCGAAATTCGCCGGCTCGTGAATACGATCGACAAGGTCCGAGGGCTTCGGGCTGATCTTGCCCGAGGTCAGGCGCCGGCAGATGGAGAATTGACGCGCCTGCTCAACCCTTCGTCCGAATTCAGCACGGCTTTTGAGCTCCCTTGGCCGTGGGGTGGCGAACGGTTCGAACTGCGCGAAATCCGCCCGCTGAACTACATCGTCGGTCCTTTGGGAAGCGGTAAGACACGGCTGGCGCTATGCCTGGCTGAGAAACTACCGAATGCTGCATTCCTCGGTCTCGAACGGATACACGATGGACATGCCGTGGCCTTAAGCCGCCCCGAAGCCGATCCAACGCTCAAATCGCGAGTGGATCAGACTCTCGCGTGGCTCATCGACGAAGGCGCTGCGGAATCGGAAGCGCTCATCGCTCTGCTCGTCGGACTGGAATCCGAAGGGCCCGGCGCGCTTGTGGTCGACATGGTGGAGCAAGGACTGGATCAGGCCACGCAGGAAGCGTTGATCGTTCATCTGCGTCAACGCGCCAAAGCAGGGAGCCGCCCGCTGTTTCTGATGACGCGCTCTTCAGCAATTCTCGATCTGGCCGCAATGGGTCCCGACGAGTCCGTGATTCTCTGCCCTGCCAATCACAGCCCGCCGACTCAAGTCGCGCCCTACCCGGGATCGCCCGGATATGAGGCGGTCGCGACGTGTTTAGCCTCGCCGGACGTTCGAGCGCGGACGGCCGGCACGATTGCCTGGCGTCCTTGAAACAGTTGCTTTTTAAAATAAATCCATCAGCGCGGACCCAAAACATACCATACTACTTTTTTTGCTTCTTCATCGTATACTCCCACCCCTCCCTCATATAGGCCTATATTATTCCACACTTCTATTTCGCCATCATAAGAGTCAGGGCCATAAAATATTCCATAAAAATCAGGAGTCGATAAATTAAAATCGACCTTCGCATCCATTTTCGAAATGAAAGGCAATTTAATTACAGTATCTGCGGGGATTTTTTTATTTATATCGACATTGTCCTCGATGACGGCACTCCTGGCAAACTCCACCTTGTTCTTGATTGCCCCGCATTCCTCGAGAATACGCAGGTCTCTGTTTAAATATGCCAATTGCCTGGCATGCCCCCTATAATACAACTGCTGCACGGCAATTGACCTTAGAGTATCCCCCGGGCGAGTCAAGTATAAGCCAGGAAGCTTTAATTTAGCTTCCGCCGGAATATAACCATCCGCTGGTCCGCCGGGCGGCAAAAGCTCTCTGTTTTCGAACACCAGATCCGCCGTCTCCGCAACCGAATTGTACAATTTTCTTGAAACATCGGTCGCTTTCATTCTCGTCGGGGTTTGATAAAACAAATCCCCCTTATCATAGTCCAGAAGAATAATCTCATTAGAGGGAGCGACGTATTTCACGGCCTTCCTGACCGAATCAACGGCTTCCGGGCCTAGCGTGGGGGCTTGCTTCGCTTTGGGCGTAGTCGGCACGACCGTCGTCGTTGTAGAGAGCTTTATCCATTCTTCGTGATATTGACTGAATAATGCCAGCCAGTAACTGACAATCCGGCGAGGTGAATCGTGGGGTGTACTCTTAACAACTAGTTTGTCAGCAATTTTCTCAATCCGTTGCAATAGTTCCGACTTTGCAAAGCCTGTGGGATCAATCCCATATTTCGCCAAAATTAATATCGCTAATCGGCGCATAAATCGCCCGACTGCCGCGGCCGAAATATCTGCCTCCGTGTAATTAACCTTATCGACCACCGTCATATTGTTTAAGGTTGCGGCAATTTTTGTACCGCTTGTCACTTTTCGTATAAACACAGACAATTGATCTTCCTGCTGCAAATTCAGATCGCTGTCAAGTAAATCCATCGCAACTTGCAGGGCAACCAGGTAGAAGAAAACATCAAGCAAACTAATAGTACTATCTTTACCATACACGGGAAAAACGACCCTGGCCCTATCCAGAATATTTTCCTCAGTGGTTAATTTATCCAATAATCCGTCATTCCTGCCAACCGCATCATTAATTGGCAATGCGCCTCCCTCAGCGGGGACAAATGAATCGTAAATATCACTATCAACGACCCGATTTTCATCCGCCTCCGCAGCGTTGGAAATAGAGGTTATCTGATACCTAACATCACTCCCTTTCGAGAACATAGTTTCAACAAAACTATAGTACTTTTTGTCGCGGCCATTAGCATAGACAGAAAAAGCATCGTCAACCGCCACTGATTCAGAAATTCCATCATTATCTTCAATCGAAAATTTGTACGTTAAATTACCAATTTCATTATTTATTTTTTTCACCGATAATTTTACACGCTTACCTTTTATCTTTGCAGACAATTGAATTTCTGAAACGTAGTTTGCCTTCGGCAATATCTTCAATACCGCTCCAGACTGCCAGAGTTTTGCGCGATTCCACCGGCTACGCCTATAAGGGCCAATCAGCATCTTTTCTTTAAAAGGCGCCTCCCCATCTGAATCGCCTACCAATCCTTCATTATACTTATTGAATAATCCCAACCAACGACCAACAGTCCGATGGGGCCTGGTGGAAAAAAACGGAAGATGGCCTATTTGATAAGAAATCCGCTCCAGATTATGCAGAGTGTTTAACTCCGAAAACTCATCAAGATCAATCCAATAGTCCTTCCGCAAAATTAATCTTGATAACCGGCACATAAACCACCCAATTGCGGTGATTGAAAGATCATCTCTACTGTAGGGATACTCATCAACCCGCACCATTGCATTTAGCCGAGCGGCAACTTGCGCGCTACTCGCGACGAGATTCATAAACAAAGGCAATTCATCCACTCTGCTCAAAGCCAGAATATCATCGGCATCACCTGGCGCCTGGCTGATCAGATAGAAAAAAACATCTATTAGCGTCAGCTTATCCCGCTCGTCGCCTGGCAAAAAGGCCTTCCTGGCACTGTCTTGAATCCGCTCTGACGCAGTCAATTTATCCAAAAGGGCATCGTTTTCGCCTACAACGTTGTCTTTATCTAATACTCCTACGTCAATCGGCAATGGCAGGATATCGTAAGCGTTAGAAGTAAATACCACACCCTCATTTTCCGTTTTTTCCACGTGACCGTGGACAATCTGGAATTTAATATCCTCCCCTTCTGTGAAAATATTCTCGACGGAATTCCGATATTCATTATTATTCGGATCCATATAGACAGAAAAAGCATCGTCTAAACCCGTCCGCCTAACTACTTTTTTTCCGTCGTCCGCACACAAGCTGTACTTCAACTTGCCCGCGGCATCAAATCTCTTCACCACCGCAAATATCGTGAGCTGCTTTTCTATCGTGAGCTGCTTCTCTATACTGGCAGTCAATTGAATTTCTCTAATGTCATCTGCCCTCGCCGACAACTTGTCCGTCCTCGCAAACAGCTTTAATACTTCTCCAGTTCGCCATAGCACTTCGCGGTTCCACAGGCTACTCTCATAGGGGCCGATCAGAATACGCGGCGCTTGCTCGGGTGTAGCAGTTGGCGTCACGCCATACCCTAATTCATCTCGATAGTCGTCCGGGCGTCCGCTGACTGTACTGAACTCACTAGTCCATATCGCATTGCCGACGCTTTTTACGTTAAAAATCATATTAGCAATGGCATCAATAAACTCATCGTCAGATGTATCATCACCGATCTCGCTTAATACCAACGAAATTCCCGAATAATCAGATGCAGAAATTTCCGGATATCTTTTCTGGAAATTTGCCATTGACACACCGCCACCGACTAAACGGATGATATTCTGCAAAAACGACGCTGCGGGATCAATTCCTCCCCGCAATTCTCGGATAGCCTGCCTCAGTTCAAATATTTTCTCTGATAAATTATGCAGAATCTGGTATATCTGATCTTTAACCTTACTCTCCCCTCCCCCCAAAAACACAGCATCGCCATTCGGATGCATTCTCTGATAGTCCCCATTAACTTTCCCTTTATACGACTTTATTTTAAATCCAGCGTCGAATTTATCCGCCAGCCTCGCAGCACTGGAGTATTGTCCACCCCGGGCTCCATAACATGATTTTAATGAAATTCGCTTTATGTCAGTCGGAGCGAATCCCTTATGATAGGCGAGCCCGCGTATTATGTGGTATAGCTCATCAATAGTCAGATGGTTGATATTAAACGGAGCACCATGACTATCGATCAATAACTCACCAGAATATCTGTCGAAAATAAAACTCCCGTCTTTTCCTAATAGTTGAATTACCCTATTTTGACCACCCTCTTCTGCTGTCCCTGCAAGGGTACTGCCCCGGGGATATCCGACACGAATCTCTACTGCGGGCTCGACCATGCCAGCACTAGCCCCTCGTCTCAGGAACTTACCATCGACAAATTTCCCAAACTCTTCCGCCGTAACAATACTTTTACCGGGTCCTAAAGCAGGGTCCATATAATCATTTTTCATTCCGGCAAAGCGCCCATTTCCAACGCTCACCGCGACATGTTTTAATTGTGTCCTCCCGCCTGTCGCCTCTGAAAATACAGCTAATTGACCTTCCGGAATATAATTTAAATCCTGACTATCGTTGATTACTCTAGCACTTCTACTTTTGAAGAGATCGTCGATAGAAACATCGGCCGTATTTTGAGCCAGTTTTCTCGCGATCTGTTCCAGATCAGATGCCGCCCGAGCATCGATAACATTTGAATTTTTCAATACCTGTGTGACGAAATCCCAGCAAACACCAGTGCAGATTCCCTTGGCTGTCGATTGAGTCAACTCTCTGGCAGATTTCAGTATGGAAGATTTAGACTCGCGCAATGTGATAAAGCCGCCACCTATTACTAATGGTGAAGTTCCAGTACTGACATCGTCAATTGAGCGACCTGCATTGATAAGCAATCGGTAAGAGAACAGGTTACGATAAGCAATAGATATTTTTAGTCGCTTGATAATTGCGCTAGCACCCATGCTGACCCCAACACCTGCGGCTTCAAATAACAAACTCAGAGCTGCCTCAAATAAATGAGCCTCTTTTTTGTCGGGATCGTCAGCAACAGCCATTTGCAACAGCGGCGGGACAATCCCTAACGCCGCCCCAATAGCAAAACTGGCCAGCATCCCCAAGGGGCTAGCGACGATGGAGACGAACAGCGCCACCACCTTCACAATTTCCAGCAAATTGTTCAAGAAAGCTTCCAGGTTAGAGGTCGCCAGCAAATCGGCCTCATTAGCAAGACGATCGATATAATCTGCGTAGTAAGAGTATTCTTTTACCGCAACTTTTTCGTAACGGAGAAACCTGACATGCCCTATCACACCTACCCTTTCCGACTTTCTCTGAACTTTGGCAAGGGGATCGGTCGAATGCCGCAACATCCATCCCCATAAACTTTCATCGCGATTAAATCCAATATTGTACAAATCCTCAGAATCAAATGTACGGATCGATTGATCCAATAAAGATATAATATCGATCCCTCCAGCATCATTTATATGATGAAGCAGACCCATCAGCTTGTTCCCCGCGTATTTTATTTCACTAATGCCGCCAGCCTTCATTAATAATGGATTTATGTTCGCCCGCGCCAAAAGATCAAAATCAGCCTTAATATTTTTATTAGCTCTCCATCGATCTGTTTTTGCAAGATACAGGCTCTGCAAATCAACAGATAGCAGATAAATTACCAATTTAGAGTAATTGTCATCTTTATTTTTAACAAAATTTACAACTATATCTCTTTTATTAAAAATAATCTCGCCCAATGTGAATTCATCCGTCCACTCCCTCCCTCTCGGAAGCGGCAGACCGAGCATTTCCCCTCTTTTTACCTTGAAATCTATGCTTATTTTTTTATCAATCTTCAACTTCCCGGAAATTCCCAATTCTTTTGCTTTTTCATCAATTAATTCCTGGGCATAAGTATAAATATCCACCAATTTCTCTTTCTCGATATTTGCCTTTGCCTGTCGAAGCAATTTCATTCTGTCTATTACGTTTCTGACATCCTCAATCTCCTGACTAATACCCAACACCGCAGACCGCGCATTATTGTCAATGATCTCGGGCCAAAAGATAGCTACGTTATCTGTTTCGTGCCGAGGAGAATTTCCGGGGGTAATTTTATAGTGCTTATATTTAGAATATTCCCCAAACGCTATTTGTTGAAGACTGAAATATACCTTTTCTATCTCCCCTTCCTTTAACGTATAATCTACCGCTATCCGGCTATCATAAAGCAATGATTTTCCGATAATTTCAGCAAGTCGCTTGTTAACATAGCTAATATTGACGTACTCCTCTTCGGTTTGAGGAAAGGTAATGTTGGGGATTGGATTTTCATTGATTTGTTGGCTCGCATCAACCAAAGCCTTGATAAGGATTTCGGATGTTTGAATCGATAGTTTGTATTCGTTGATTTTGCTATCGCCAATATATTCCGGTTTATTTTTTGCGCCCTGGCAAGGTCGAATTGGCTATCAGCCAGCTTCGAGTTAAGTTTATCCAACAGCACCTTAACAATATGTCTTTCTCCCGCTATACCGATTGGTATCCCTTGATGGTATTCATCGGAAATCAGGAGTTGCTCATCCTGCATGCTATTTAGTGCGGCGAGATAGGTTTGTATTTTATAGTCGGAATGCCCGGCATCGTGCAACGCATAGCGCAGGTAGGTTTTCAGAATATTAGCCGGCCAGAATGTCTCGATAGTTTTGAACAGTTGCCCTCTGGCAAGACTTCGATAATAAGGAATAACCTGAGACTTATAATCCCTGAACAGGGTTTTAATCACCAGGTTGCGCACCCCGTTAAGCGCTAGCAGCCCTTCAAGATTGGAGTAGTCATTTTTCTTGATTTCCTCAATGATGAAGGCCTGCAGGGTCAACATCATCAGATCCAACTCCAGCAAAAACGCGTAATTATTTTCTGTTTTCTTCATCAACTCCGACATTCTAAATAGAGTAGGTTGCAGCTTGTCCATCAGGTGATTAAAGAACTGTTTTAGCCAGGAAGTACCTAGTTCTGCTGCCAGCTCCAGCGTGTACTTTCGTATATTGTCCTGTTGTTTTTCGACTGGTACAGTAGCCGAGTCTGCTGATAGATGACGGGCTGTAAACCTTGAAGGTAAATCAAACGCCTCGTCGAAACGCTCATCAGCTGCAACGTCAATAAACGAAACCTGATCCACCGCCTTATCGACATTAACCCATTGCCGGTCCATTACATATTTTTTGAAAAAGTACGCTGTAGCGGCCAGCCCCACGAGCAACGCCACCCCGAGTGCTAGCTCCTCGGGATTTTCGTTCACCCGACGCCATGCACCAGTGAGTCCCTTACTGGCTCGTCCTGTAAGGGTATTGGCTTCAGATCGCTCATGATCTTGCTCTGCGGAGGCGGGCGGCAAGTCGGTCGTTTCTTCCTGGGGCAGTAAATTGCCCTGTTCAGCGGGTATGGGCGTTACAGACTCGGTGGCCACTAGCTCCATCGGAATAGATACGCTCTCATTCGGCGCGACAGGGTCGTACCTGGTCGCGTCCGGTACGATGTCCTTTGCTGCTTTGTGTTTCTTGTAAATGACAAAGGCCGCTATTACCGAGAAAAAATAGACGGGCAGCGCAATGAGGAAAATTTTCTTCTGCTTGGCAAGTGCGCTATCTCCCCAGATGAAGTTTTCCATTTCAGGCACGATGCCAGAGGACTCGCCGGATAAGTCCACTCCTTCTACTACGCTCAGAGGGGGCATGCTTAAAAGGTTAAATAGCGGACTCACGCGTGTCGGTCCTAAAGGGGAGGTAAAGAGATTCATTCCCCTACCCTGCAGCAGAATGCTGTTCAGTGTGGTACCCGCAGAGGTCAGCGTCGCGCCCAATTGCTGCCGGGCCTCTTGCATGCCGATGCTGGCCCACTGGGCCAGCATCGTGACCAGTAATTGCTCTGTTGTGAATGTATCGAGCGCCAATGTGGACGCTGAAGTATTGGGTATCTCGTTAGCGAAAGGAGTTTCCCCGAACAGACTGGCTGCATTGGCCATCAGGCTATCAAACAGTCGGCGCAAAATGTCCTCGCCGACCTTGTGCGCCAAGGTCTCCACTTGCTCTACAAGCTGTTTTACCGCCGGATTAGTACTGGTGCTCGCCAGCCTGACCACTTCATGCAGCCACTCAATCCAATCGTGGTTGTGGGGTAATTTGTGCGTCTCACTCTTTAAGGCGAACAGCCCAGGTAGCAAGGGTAATATCTGGATAATAATGTCGAGGGTGGCGGTATTGATCTCAGGCAAGGAGCTTTTTAGCAATACGGCTGCATTTAGCAAGGCGGTATGGGCGTGGGCACTGGCGGTGCCCGGCTTGAGTGCTTGATAGAGCTGCCAATCGAGGCACACTTCTAGCATCCGATCGTAATACCAGCGCCCATCGGGATTCGATTTTATCTGCTCAAGCAGCCAGGTGACGGTCTTTTCCCAGCTCCAGTCCAATAGGGCATGAATAGCGCTAACTGTTGCCTGTATCGACCCGGCGCTAAATCCACTTAAGGATGCGAATAGATCTGCATCCTTCTTTAGGATAAAGCTTATCTTTTCTGCAAATTGTTTGCTGGTTGCTTGCCAGCTTTGGTCTGGCGAAACCTGGGCATACCAGTCTCTTAATTCGGAGACGTCTTTCCCAGCCTTGTAAACTGTCTTCCCAGCGTTGAGTGTTGCGAAAAGGTTTGGGAAATAAGGCAGGATAAATGATGCCAACTTCGCCCCTCGTCTGGGGGTGAATATTAACCTGAGTAGCTCGGGGAGCTTTTTCTTACGGTCAATTTGCGGGTTAGCTATTTTTATCAATAGCTTGGTGATCCGCATGATTTCTCTACTGTCGCCCAATGAATCTTGTAACCGCCCGACCATAGGCTCTAACAAGGTTCCCGCCAACGGTGGGCTGTCATTTGACGACGACAGTTGATGAGTCAGCCAGTCCAGTTGTGCAAGTCCATTTGCTTCAATAGGGTACTGTTTAAACAGTCTCACTAAAGCTATGGGGGTTTTCACTGCGGTGAGCACGTTGACATCAACGTGAGGAGCCAGCAACTCGACACCTTTATCCGCTATCAACAGCTTCATTAGCCAATCTAATTTACTACGTTCCTCCTTCCCCGCAGGAAAAGCGACATTATCCAGTTGCTGGCCCAACTGGTCCGCCAACTTAACGAGTGACAGCACGCTAGCAGGTGCGATACTGCGAAGCAGTGGGTCATCTTTAAGCAGGTCAAAATAGTCGCCGAACGGCGCCTCAGAGGGTAGTTTGTTGAATTTCGTTAGCAGGATAGTGGCCTGCGATCCCTGCTGTAACAGGGTACTAAAGCGAGCCACCTGTCCGGGGGACAATAATTCTGAAATTAGCGGGTTGGTGAGTAGTGTTTGGGTGGTGTCCAGTATCGTGCGTATATTTTCCTCTATGTTGCGCCCCTGATCAATTTCCTCCAATGACCAGGCCTTGATAGCCAGATCGAGCCATGGGGGCAATACTGTGATGAAATCCGGCAAACCTTCTTTATAATCCTTAATCAGAGCATTGATCGCTTTGAGCTTCTCTGGGAAAGGCTGCGATGAATCTCTATAGATCAGGGAGATTTGATTTGGCAATGTCATGTAATCCGCGACCAACGCCTCCCCTTTTTTTAATGCTGAATCGATTAGCCGCTCAATCACCTGTTGCAGTAGCCGATTGATCAAGACCATGAACAGGCTGCCGTCTTCGTTTGATTGACAGGGGACCGCGGGTTGTAACAATGTCGGGAGGTCGTCGATATTGCTTTTTCCCTGCTTATCTGTCACATGAGCTAACATTCTGTTAGTTTCATATGATTGAAACGCCGCTTCGGACAACTGCCCCCTCCCCCCTTTCATCAGCGCATCAGTAACGGAATTCCTGTGAAAGGGAATAAAATCCAAGGAGATACTTTCCTCAAGTTCACTTGCGTGCTGACGGATATAACCCGCCAGTTGGCTGCGAAAATAGTTGCTGGCCTGTTGTCGAGTCTGAATGTCTTCACCCTGAAAGATGCAGTGCCGGGAGGATTTGAACTCATCGCCCTGTAAAGCTTCCCGTACGGCATAGAAGAAACAGTTACCGTCGGCGGGAACATCCTTGTCGATACCTTCCACCACAGCCTTATAATGGTTGCGATCGACCCGCCGCAGGGTGATATCAGTCACGCAGGTGCTACCCTGTTCATCGTGCAGTACTATGCAATTATCCCCTTCCAGGATATTGATGCGCAGTCCGGCTGCGCTCGCGCCGGGTAAACGCACAATGAGCGAAGGCGCCATGTCACCTGCTTCGCTCGCCCACTCGCCATTTCGGCCGATTGCGCGTGCGACAGCATAGGCGCGTGGGTAAACGAGTTCGTTTGCGCGATCATCGTTTATGGCCGCCCTCTCCTGGACAAAAGCCTGGAATCGAGGAGATAACGTCCCATCATGAACAAAAATTTCTTCCTGCAAGGAATCATCTTCACCGACTGCATCCTCAATACTAATATTTGATTTTTTCCCAGGCTTATGTAGCAATGAATGCTCAGGCATAATAGGCAAACCCTATTTAAGAGTATCATTAATCTTATTTCCCACACCGCTCAACATGGCACACATTGCGCCTGGAACAATTAATCCAGGTAAATCCATATTTTTTAGATAAAACCGATACAAATTAATCAAGACAGGCAGGGAGATCAAGGCGCGTCCAATGAATTAGAGAGCGCAATTGTTTCATTACACATGCCTATAGCCTGCAGCACTCAACGCATACTACTTATAAACAGATATAAGTACATCAATGGAATTATGTCAATTAGACAGAATGGCGCGATTCGTCCGATTGCGCGGAAAAGCCGAACATCATCGTCGCCATATCACCATTGAATGCGGCGCCTGCCATGAACAGCGGATGTGTCAGCATGTGTTCGAATGAGAAGGACACGGCCGTTGGGAATTCGAACGGTCCCGCGCTCATCACATCTTCGAAGTACGACTTCGGCACCGAGGGATACCAGACCCGGTCGGCCATATGCATGAAGTCGTGAAAGCCAGTGAAGAACTGGTTGTAATGGCTAATGCTATGGACTTGCGTTTGCGCATGACGCAGTTCGTCCATTGCCTGCATCTGAGCACGCTGTTTCTCGACGAGATTGGCGTCTGGCGCCTTCGATCATTGCTTGAATAAGCAGCGAAAGAACAGGAGGCCGAGGTTGACCGCGTGGCAAGGAAAGGTCAATCCCCCGCCGCCTCCGGCTCATGCGACGACAACCGCGCTTTCGCGTGCCGCATTTTTTCAAGCGTCTTCGGACCCGCCTTCAACGCGACGCCGATCGCCAGCGCATCCATGATGCACAGATGCACGAGCCGCGACACGCCTGGCGTATTCGGATCGATCGGACTCGGCACGCGCAGCAGCAGCGGAATATCGACCAACCACGCCAACCGCGAGCCGACATTAGTCAACGCAATCGTCGTCGCGCCACGCTCTTTGGCGATCTGAATGCTTTCATTCACTTCGACGCTGCGCCCGGAATGCGAGATCGCAAACGCCACATCACCCGGCTCCATGAGGCCCGCGTAAAGGCGTTGCAAATGCCCATCGGTAAACGCAGTAGCCGCGATATCCAGCCGCAAAAACCTTAAGGCCGCGTCTTGCGCGACCAGTCCTGACCCCGACCCCACGCCAAAGAAAAAAACCCGTCCCGCGCTCGACAACGCCGCAATCGCACTCTCAAACACCGCCGGATCCAACGCACCGCACGCATGCGTGATCCCATCGACAGCAGCCTCACCCACCTTGACCATCAACGTCTGCGCATCATCATCACGCGCAACCGCCGTTGACGCATACGGTACACCGCCGGCCACGCTCTGCGCCAATTGCATCTTGAAGTCGCGCAGACCATGCGCACCGATCGCGCGGCAAAAGCGCGTGACCGAAGGCTCGGACACGTCCGCGCGCTGCGCAAGTTCGGTGATGCTCGCGCGCATCGCAAAGTCGACGTCGCTTAGCACCATCTCGGCGACTTTGCGCTCGGCGGGCCGCAAATTGGCCAGTGCGCCGCGGATGTGGGGAATCAAGTTCGGTGCGGACACCCGGTGTTCCTTAAGGGTTAAATGAATCCGCGTCGCGTCGCAGCTTCAATCAGCTTGAATCAGCCTCAAGCGGCAACACGCGGTTCAGACCAGCCTGCGTCCACTCTCCGTATCGAACAGATGAATATGCTCGGCCGGCAGACGTAGCGTAACGCGCTGACCGGGCTCGACTTTCGAGCGCTGGCGAGTCGTCACGCACCACGTGCTGCCGCCTATTTTCCCGTACAAATGGGTCTCGGCGCCAGTCGGCTCGACCACTTCGACTTCGATGGTGGCGTCCGGCTTGTCAGCCATTGTTTCAATGTGCTCGGGACGTACGCCGAGCGTGACCTTTGCGCCGACAACGGCGGAAGCGGGTGTACCCTCCAGCACAATCTCGCCGCCGTCCGTGAGTTTCAACGCGAAGCCCTGTCCATCCGTACGATTCGTCAATACGCCTTCCGCGAAATTCATCGACGGCGAACCGAGAAAGCTCGCGACGAACAGATTCGCCGGACGGTCGTACAAGTCGAGCGGACGGCCGACCTGTTCGATCCGCCCCGCGTTCATCACGACAATGCGGTCGGCCATCGTCATCGCTTCGATCTGATCGTGCGTGACGTAGATCACCGTATTCTTCAGACGCTGATGCAGCGCCTTGATTTCCGTGCGCATCTGCACGCGCAGTTTGGCGTCGAGATTGGACAGCGGTTCGTCGAACAGGAACAGCGACGGCTCGCGCACCACCGCGCGGCCCATCGCCACCCGTTGGCGTTGACCACCCGACAGCGCACGCGGCAAGCGGTCCAGATACCCACCGAGGTTCAACATCTTCGCGGCGGCTTCGATCCGCGGCTTGAAACTCGCGGACGATTCCTTGCGAATCCGCGGCCCAAACGCGATGTTCTCGTAGACCGACAGATGCGGATAGAGCGCGTAGCTCTGAAACACCATCGAGATATTGCGCTGCTGCGGCGCGAGCGTATTCGCGCGTGTGCCGCCGATCATCAGATCGCCGCCGCTGATTTCTTCGAGCCCCGCCACCATGCGCATCAGCGTGCTCTTGCCGCAACCCGACGGGCCGACCAGCACGACGAACTCGCCGTCATCGATATCGAGGTCGATGCCGTGCACCACTTGCGTGTCGCCATAGCGTTTGAAGATGCCGCTCAGTTGCACTGCTGCCATGCTGTCCTCATCGTCGTGCTGTCATGCGGTCGTGTTGCCTTAGTTTCATCGAGCAAAGGACACACCGCGCTATCGGGTCGAAGCCGTTCAAACCGAATCAAATCAGTTCAAAGCGATTCCAGCGTCAGTTCTTCCGCCATCAACCGGTTGCCGGCCATCAGCCCACCGTCGACCGGCAACGCGACGCCGGTAATCACGCGCGCCATCGGCGACGCGAGGAACAGCACCGCATCGGCGATGTCGTCGGGCGTCGCGAAGTCGCGCAACGGGTACCACTTTTTCAGATCCTCGAAGACCTGCGGATTCTTGTCGACGCGCGCCTGCCACGCTTGCGTCTTCACCGTCCCCGGACAGACGATGTTTGCGCGAATACCATAGCGGCCAAGTTCGATCGCCAGCGCTTTCGTGTAGCTGATGAGCCCCGCCTTCGCCGCGCTATACGCCGGGTGCCCGAGCGCCGCCATGCCGTTCACCGAACCGATCAGCACCAGCACGCCCTTCTGCCGTTCGATCATCGACGCGCGCACCGCTTCCACCGTGTGATACGTGCCGTTCAGATTCAGATGGATATCGCGCTGCCAGCTGGCCGCGTCGGTCGTGGCGAGCGTCAAACCTTTCGCGGCACCCGCGTTGGCGACCAGCACGTCCACCGGACCGCGCGTTTTCACCGCTTCGGCCACCGCTTGCTGCACTGCGGCAGCGTCACCTAGGTCGACCGCGATCGGCGCGACATGCGCGTCGCCGAGTTGCGCAACAAGTCCGTGAAGCGCGACCGCGTCGATATCGAGCGCCAGCACGATATCGCCCTGCTCCACGAAGCGCTTGCACAACACACTGCCGATACCGCCGCAAGCGCCCGTCACTAACACCACACGATTCATGTCTGCCCTCGCTCCTCAACCCCGTTGCAGCACCGGTCTAGCGTGTAAATTTCCAACAAAACCAGCGTCGCGCAGTTGTCTAGTCATCCCGAAGATTGGGTATCCGTGACTTCGCACAATGCAGAATACCCCTGCGTTACAGCATCTTATGCACAAAACCAGCTGAGAAAAAATATGGCAGACCCTACGTGACAAGCTATTTTGCGTCATGTAGGATTTTTTCAAACAATTCAACCCAAGCGGCCGGCGACGGCAGCAGACCACCCCCCACCATCATTGGATGGGCCCGGAGTAAGTGCTGTGCATGGGACCAGAGTAACGCGCTGACGCGCTAACTCTGGTCGACAGCTAAAGCGCTAACTCCGATCGACACAGGAGAGAGAAATGTCGTTGCATGCCCGTGCTTCCCTCGCGCTCGGCAAAGTTGCCGTGGCGCTCGCGTTTGCAGGTATCGCCGTCGCGGCTCACGCCGACACGGTTCGGGTGACGGTCGCGCATTACAGCGATGCGACCGCGCCGTACTTCGAAAAAATGGCCCGGAACTTCGAGAAGGCCAATCCCGGCACGACGATCAAGATCGAAGACGTGAGTTGGGACACGCTGCAACAGAAACTGCAGACGGACATTACCGGTAACGCCAACGCCGACCTCGCGATCGTCGGCACGCGCTGGCTGCTCGACTTCGTGAAGGACGACGTCGCCGAACCGCTCGACGGTTACATGGACGCCAGCTTCAAGAGCCGCTTCATCGGCCCGTTCCTGGCGCCGGGAGAAATCAACGGCAAGGTGTACGGCCTACCGATCGCGGCTTCCGCGCGGGCGCTCTACTACAACAAGGATCTGCTCGCGAAGGTCGGTTATCCCGACGGTCCGAAGACGTGGAATGACGTGATCGACGCATCGAAGAAACTGAAGGCGCAGGGCATTGCCGGCTTCGGTCTGCAAGGCAAGGAAATCGAAACCGACGTCTACTATTACTACGCGCTGTGGACCAATGGCGGCGACGTGGTCGGCAAGGACGGCAAGGCGGCCTTCAATTCGCCGGCCGGCATCAAGGCGGCCACGCTGTACAAGACGATGATCGACCAGGGCCTGACGCAACCTGGCGTGACCGGCTATAGCCGTGAAGACGTACAGAACCTCTTCAAGCAAGGCCGCGTTGCGATGGTGATTTCGGCGCCGTTCCTGTCCAAGCAGATCAAGAAGGAAGCGCCGAATCTGAAGTACGGCATCGATCCGATCCCGATGGGCACGACGCACGCCACCTATGCAGTGACCGACTCGATCGTGATGTTCAAGAACTCGAAGGTGAAGAAGTCGGCCTGGAAGTTCCTCGACTATCTGTTCACGAAGGAACCGCGCGTCGAGTTCACGTCGACCGAAGGCTTCCTGCCGACCACCAAGGCTGAGGCGACCGATCCGGCATTCAACGATCCGGACACCAAAGCTTTCGTCGCGCTGCTGCCGACGGCTCACTTCGCCCCGACTGTGACCGGTTGGGAAGACACCGCGAAGGCCGTGACCGATGCAATGCAATCGATCTACCTGGGCAAGGCAAAGCCTGCTGATGCGTTGAATGCCGCAGCGGATCAAGCGAACAAGTCACTCGGTAAGTGAGTGCATAGTTTCGTGGTGATTTGCTGAATTCGAAACGCGCGCCGCCGTTGCGAAGGCGCTGCGCGTTTCGGTCGTAATGCACTGATGCACGTAATGCAGTATCCGGCCCATCCCGTCGCGCCCGCTTTCTTTTAACGTGGACGCGTCTTACGATCGAGCACGCATGAGCCGTTCCGCTTCTTCGCGCCGCGAGGCGCCCTGGTTGCTGATTGCGCCGAGTCTGGTGTTGGCGCTTTTTATCATCAGCTATCCGATTTTCAACATCGTGTGGCAATCGCTGCACGAGGTCTCGCGCTTCGGCGCGATCCGCGATTTCACCGGCCTGCAGAATTTCATTACGGTTTTCACCGACCCAAACTTTATTGCCGCAGCCAGACGCACGGTTATCTGGACCGTGTGCGTGGTGGGCGGCACGGTGCTGATTTCCGTGCCGGTTGCGCTGATACTGAATCAGGATTTCTATGGCCGCGGCGTGGCGCGCACGATTGTGATGCTGCCGTGGTCCGTCTCGCTGACGATGACCGCCGTGGTGTGGCGCTGGGCCTTCAACGATGACTACGGTATGGTCAACGTCACGTTGGAGCGGCTTGGGTTGATCCACGGTCAGATACATTGGCTTGCGACGCCGGAGCTCGCGTTTCCCGTGGAGATTGCCGTTGGCATTCTGGTGTCGATTCCATTTACGGTGACGATTCTGCTGGGCGGCTTGTCGTCGGTGCCGGGCGATATTTACGAAGCGGCGCGGATGGATGGCGCCAGCGCGTGGCAACAGTTTCGCAAGCTGACGATGCCGCTCTTGCGGCCGTTCATCAACATGACGATTCTGTTGAACGTGATCTACGTGTTCAATTCTTTCCCGATCATCTGGGTGATGACGCAAGGCGGCCCGGACAACGGGACGCATATTCTCGTCACGTATCTCTATGAGCTTGGTTTCAGGCTGGGACGTCCCGGCCAGGCCGCGGCAGTGTCGCTGATCATGCTCGTCATGCTGTTCGTTTTCTCGATCGCCTATCTGCGCCTGCAGCCCGCGAAAGAAGGAGAGGCGTCATGAGTCTCAGCGTCAAGATGAAGCGCTCGCTGTGGTGCTGGTTGGCACTTTCACCGCTGATTGTGGCAGTGCTGTTTCCGTTTGCTGTGATGTTGTTTACTGCGTTGAAGCCCGCGACTGAGATTTTTGTTTATCCGGCAAGGTGGTTGCCGGTGCATTGGCAATGGAGCAATTTTTCGGACATGTGGGTCGCGGCTAATTTTGGCGTGGCGCTGAGGAATAGCTGCGTGATCAGCTTCCTTTCCACCGCGTTGGCATTGGCGGTGAGCTTACCGGCGGCTTATGCATTGGCGAGGTTCCCGTTTCGCGGTAAAGGGTTCTATTCGCAGTTTCTGCTGGTGACGCAGATGTTGTCGCCGATTTTGCTGGTGGTGGGGTTGTTCCGGCTGGCAGCGATGATTCCTTATGGGGACGGGAATCTGGTTGACTCCAAGATTGGGGTCATCGTTTCTTATGCGGCTTTTAATATCGCGTTTGCGGTTTGGATGTTGTCTTCTTACTTTCAGACTGTGCCAAGGGATCTTGAAGAAGCTGCCTGGCTTGAGGGGTGTGGGAGGACCAGGGCTGTTTTTAAGGTGTTCCTGCCGTTGGCCGTGCCCGCCATTGTTGTGACGGCGATCTTTACTTTTATCAATGCGTGGAATGAATTTGCGGTTGTTTATACGTTGATTCGGTCGCCGGAGAATAAGACTTTGACCGTGCAGGTTACGGATATGGTGGCTGGCAAGTACGTCGTCGAGTGGCATCTGGTGATGGCCGCTACCCTCTGCGCGACGCTGCCGGTTTCAATTGTGTTTGCGTGGTTGCAGCGCTTCCTGGTGAAGGGGTTGGCGTTGGGGGCAGTGAAGTAGGTGTTGTGCGGCTCGTGAGTGCCGACGATACGATGGTGAATCGAGACGGATTAAAACAAGGCGCGGTACTACGTGAATTCGTATAGTTGAGCGATTATCCCGGCATACGGCCGATTTCAACCGGCATTATATCGAGAGCATCGAAATGCGACATGGTACGATTCTCAGCCTTTATCCCTGCGTCTCCGGAATCCATGCGCAACCTCGCCTATCTGCTTCTCTCGATCACGCTCGCCTCGCCGCTTTCAGCCCTGGCGCTCGGTATCGACAATCCAGACTACGATCAATGCATCCTGCAATCGCTAAGGAATAGCCAAAGCAGCATGGCGGCAGACGCGATTAGACGCTCGTGCGACGCGCTTTACAGAAACGGCGCGCTGCTCTTGCCTCGCGAAAAGTCGTATCACGTGTGTGTCCTGCAAAATACGCAGAGCGTGAGAGACGAATTTGCGGTTCAACAGATCCTGCGAGCATGCCAGCGCCAGAATCAGATGTGAGCCAGTTCGGATTGCTGATACTGCACATCGCGTCGTAGCGCGTTCTCAAGCCGAAAATCGGGGAAGCGACACGCTCATCTCGAGAAGGCGCAGGCATTAAAGGGCGGAAAACCTGCGCCCAAGCTCAAGCTTGGCTCCCCTCATGAAAGCGCCATAGGGAGCAAGCGTGAACCCATCCGGGACTCGACTAGCGGAAGCCGTAGACCAGGACCTTTTTCCCCTCAAAGCTCACTTGCACACCTAACTGGCAATTCGATGAACACGTCGTGCCGTCGGCGGTCGGCCCGGCGGACGGTACGGTCTCCGTGGCGATAAGCGCCTTGACGACCGTCCCGTCGTCAGCGACCACCATTTCCAGTGCAAGCACGACGCCGGCCGGCACTGGGCCGGCGGTGTACGTGATTTGCATGCTACCGGTGCAATCGGCGTTCACCGTGTAGGTGCCGCTCTGATTCGGATTGAATGCAGTCTGCCCACCTTTCGGAACCCCGTTCATATTCCCGAAGTCGGTCCGTGCAAAATGACCTGCGCCATCGAACGTCACAATGGCGACGTCATTCAGGATGGACGGGCTGGCGAACGAGTGCAACTGACCAGTTGCATCCAGCAATCCAAGAACCTCCCCTTGGGCGCTAAACCCATACGGTCCCTTTAGCGTTGCGTTCGAGCAAAGGCCGCCGTGGCCGTCGGCCTGCGCGGCGCCACTGAGCGAGAGAAGTGCAACGGCGGTTGCCGACAAAATGCTTAAATGCCTGATCTTCATGGTCATCTCCTTGTCACCGAATCAGGCGCTTAACATCACAGCGCGCAGGGGCCTATTGCCTGGCTGGATTAGGCGCCCAATTCAAACAAACACGATTAAAAATGGCCGCATTGATACCTGGCTGCCGCCGTTTGCGGAGCAAGCGATGAGAGAACGAGAGGCCGTCGGTGCGGCCGGCTGTTCCGGAGGGTGAGGCGAGAAAGCCTTGACGTAGGCCAAAGTAATGAAAGGCGAAACGCTTCACCAAGCAATCATTTTTCGCCCGGTGTCGGCAGACACGTGCAGAAGGGGTGCACGAAAGCCCGCGCAATGGTGACTTCGTGAGTCGGCCATGCTTTAAAGTCGCACAGCAAAAATAGTGTAATCCACGAGTTTCGCCGGTGCCAGATGAATATCGGACAAAAGGCAGGCGCATTCAGAATCGCGCGATGGGAATAATGCACTGTCGCTGGGCAGCGAATGACTGCGAAGGCCTCACAGGTCGGCCATGTCAGTCATTCGCCTGCTCCATAGCTGGGACATTCGAAAGTCGGCGCTTATGCAGGTCGCTCGCTCCCCACAAGGTTGCTCATCAGCACACGCTGAAATTGCCAATTGCGACTCAGGCACGAGGGCGACCAATTCGCTCCTTCACCTTCTCTCGCACGAACTCGATGAAGGCGCACGTGAGACGCGACGGAGGCTGCCTGTCGGATGTCAGGACACCGTATTCAAACGGAATCGCAGGCATAAAATCGTGGACGGACACCCGTTCGGTCAAATAGTCGGTGGACACCGGATCAATGATCGACACACCGGCGCCACGTGCCACAAACGATGCGATGGCTGCTGACAACTGACACTCCGCGCTCATCACACGCTCAATTTGCCGCGCGGCGAAGATATCGTCGACGATGCGGCGCGTATCGAACTCCCGCGGAAACGAAATGAACTTCTCGCCGGCCAGGTCCTCGGGGTCGATGACCCGCTTGCCGGAAAGCCGGTGTCCCTTGGGCAAAATGCATTTCATATCGGCACTGAAGAGCGTTTCAACCCGCACGCCCGGCTGCCATGTCGTGTAAGTCACGAACCCGATATCGCATTGCTCGCTCGCCACAAGTTCTCCGACCGGTCTCGTACCGTGAACGAGCAGCGACACGCTCACCCCTTCGTGCACCCGTGTGAAATCGGTAATCCACTCCGGTAGCAGGTTCAACGCCAATGCGGGTGCCGCCGCGACGTTCAGCGATCCCCTTGTGAGCGAGCGAATCTGTTGCGCCGCATGGGCAATGCGCTCGACGCCGACAAATGAGCGCTCCACTTCCTGGTAGAGCAATAACGCGTCCGAAGTGGGGAAAAGTCTGCCTTTCTCGCGTGTAAACAGGCTGAAGCCGATTTCGGTCTCCAGATCGAGAATCAGGCGTGTCACGGCTGGCTGCGTGATGTGCAGCATTTCGGCTGCCCGCGTAATCGACTGCCGCAGGATCACCGCCCGGAACGCCTCTAGCTGCCGGCTCTTCATTTCCCGCCCCATAACATTTAGGCATCTATCACTGTGAATTTCTGATTTGACGGTGCCAATTTGACGCACAAAACTGTGTACAACCCCGGGTCAATCCGGAAACACAGCAGCATAACATTCCAATATCGATGGAGACTCCAATGCGCAAACGTATCGTCCCTATCATGCTCGCCGGCGTTTTTGCTGTCGCGCAGGCCCACGCTGAAACGACGCTCTACGTCGGCGCCTTCGGCGGATCTTTCGAACAGCTTCTGCGGGAAAAGATCATTCCGCCGTTCGAGAAGGCAAACAACGTCAAGGTGGTCGTTGTTCCGGGCGACTCCACGACGACCATGGCGCGGCTTCAGGCGCAAAAAGGCAAGCAAAGCCTCGATGTCGTGTTTCTCGACGACGGTCCGATGTATCAGGCGATCCAGCTCGGTTTTTGCGACACCCTTACCGATGCGCCGGTCTACAAGAACCTGTACGACGCAGCCCGCTTCAAGAGCAACAAGGCCGTGACAATCGGGATGAACGCCACCGGCCTCGTCTACAACGAGCGCCTGTTTGCAGCGAAGGGGTGGGCGCCGCCGACCTCCTGGCGCGACCTCGCCGACCCACGCTACAAGGGCAAGGTTGAGTTCCCCACTATCAGTAACGGCTACGGCCTGCAGACGCTGATCGTGCTGGCCCATCTGAACGGCGGCAGCGAGCAAAACATCCAGCCCGGATTCGACACGGTGAAAGCATCGATCGCACCAAACGTGCTGTCGTTCGATCCGTCGCCGGGGAAGATCTCCGAGCTGTTCCAGAGCGACAGCATCGCGATTGCCGCATGGGGCGATGGTCGCACGCAGGCGTTGCATAACCAGGGCGTGCCGGTCAAGTTCGTCGCGCCAAAGGAAGGGGCGGTCGCACTGGGTCTGAGCATGTGCCCGGTCAAACACGACGCGCCGAACGATCTCGCCCAGAAGTTCGTGCAGTTCTCATTGTCGCCAGAAATCCAGGCGATGTATGCAGACGAAGAAGGCGTCGCGCCGGCCAACAAACAAACTCAGTTGCCGCCAGCGGTGGCCTCGCGTGTAGCGAGTCCCACTGCGGTCGCGAACATGCTCAAGGTTGACTGGGATGTGGTCAACGACAAGCGCGCGACGTGGACCCAGCAATGGAATCGTGAAGTAGAACGCTGACTGGCTGTAGGCACCCGTGCGCGGCGGGCGACGCCGCCGGGTGCCTTACTGTCGTCGCCAGAGGAATCGGAAGGTCTCCCAAAGTCATGACTTATTTACGGATCGAACGCTTGAACAAGCAGTACGGCGAGACTGTCGTGGTCGACAGCCTCAGCATCGACGTCGCGCGCGGGGAATTTGTCTCGCTGCTGGGGCCGTCGGGCTGCGGCAAAACGACGACCCTGCAGATGATTGCTGGCTTCGTCGAGCCTACGTCGGGCGATATCAGCCTGGAAGGCCGATCGCTGGTCGGCACGCCGCCTGCAAAGCGCGGCCTCGGCATTGTGTTCCAGAGTTATGCGTTGTTTGCGCATATGACGGTTGCAGAGAATGTTGAGTTCGGGCTGCAGATGCGGCGCGTCGACGGCGCGGCCCGTAAGCGCCGGTGTACGACCGCGCTCGACCTGGTTCAACTCGGCCGCCACGCATCGAAGTACCCGCGCGAACTGTCGGGAGGGCAGCGTCAGCGAGTCGCGCTCGCGCGTGCACTGGTCATCGAGCCGCCCTTGCTGTTGCTTGACGAGCCGCTGTCCAACCTTGATGCGAAACTGCGTCACGACATGCAGGCCGAGTTACGCGCAATCCAGCAGAAGGTCGGCACTACTACGATCATGGTCACGCATGATCAGGCCGAAGCGTTGGCAATCAGCGACCGCGTCGCGCTGCTCAACCAGGGCGCGGTGGTCCGGTTTGATACCCCGACCGGCGTCTATGACAACCCCGGCAGTTTCTTCGCGGCGGATTTCATCGGCCGCGCCAATGTGTTGAACGGGCAGGTCGCGCACGACGGTGTGAAGCGGGTGCTGCGAGTGGGCACGGCGAATCTGCCACTTGAGGAGCCGCACGCATGCGGCGCATATGCGTTCTCGCTACGTCCCGAGCGCATCGAACTGGTCGCAAGCGGAGCAGGACACGTGGACGGGCTCGTCAGGGCGCGCGCGTTTCACGGCAACTGCTGGTCGGTGAGCGTGAGCACCGATATCGGCGAACTGCAGGTGCAGCTTGCGAACTGTGGCGGCCATGTGGCGAAGGTCGGAGACGCGGTCGGCCTCGACTGGCCCGGCACCGCGTTGCGTCCGCTCGCACCGCACACTGCGGGTGCCCCACGATGAGCGCCGCCCGCCCCATGATCCGGCAGTTGCCACCGCATGCAACGCGCCGCAAGCGGCCGAACGGTCCGCTCCTCGTCGCGCCCGTCACGCTGCTCTTCGCGTTGCTGCTCGTCGTTCCGATGGCGCTCGTCGGCGTGCTAAGCCTGCGAGGCTTCGACGCAGCCGCAGGCGGCGTGCTCGACGGCTACTCCTGGCATAACTACGCGCAGATCGTCGCCGATCGCTACTATCACGAGATTTTTCTGCGCACGTTCGGGCTCGCGATCAGCGTGACCCTTGGAACGGTCGTGCTGGGTGTGCCCGATGCCTACATCATCTTCCGCATGTCGGCGCGCTGGCGGGCGTTCTTCCTGATTCTGACGCTCGGGCCGCTGTTCATCTCGGCCGTTGTACGCACACTCGGCTGGTCGATCCTACTGGACGGTCAGGGCGTCGTCGCGCAATTGCTCGTACGCCTGCATCTGGTCGACGCACCACCGCAGATGCTGTTCTCGTTTCCGGCCGTGGTCGTCGTGCTGGTGCATGCACTGGTGCCGCTGATGGTGTTGTCCGTCTGGACCTCGTTGCAAAGCGTCGATCCACAGATCGCCAACGCGGCCATCTCGCTCGGAGCCGGCCCGCTCACAGTCTGGCGCCGCATCGTCTTGCCGCAGGCCACACCGGGCATTCTGTCCGGCAGCCTGATCGTGTTCGCATTGAGCGCGAGCGCATTCGCGACACCTGCGCTGATCGGGGGCCGGCGCATCAAGGTGGTCGCAACGGCGGCCTACGACGAATTCCTGCACAGCATGAACTGGCCAATGGGCGCCGCAATTGCGGTTTGCCTGCTCGTGCTGAATATCGGCGCCATTTCGCTCTATGGCCGCTTTGTGGAGCGACGTCTCAAACGCCGTTTTGGGGAGGCTGCATCATGAATCGAAACGGTCCTGTAGCGCTCGGTTTCCACGCCGCGTTCACCGTGTTTATGATCGCGCCGCTTGCGATCGTCTGTCTCGTCGCCTTCACGCCGAGCAATCTGCTCAGCGTGCCGACCATTCATTTTTCGATGCGCTGGTTCAAAGCGATCGTTGACGATCCGGATTTCACTCAGGCATTTGCAAACAGTCTGTGGCTCGCGACGCTCTCCGCCACGCTCGCGGCGATGCTAGCTGTACCGGCCGCGCTGGGTCTCATACGCTACCGCTTTGCCGGTCGCGACGCGATCAATTCGCTGCTGCTTTCGCCGCTGATGATTCCGCCCGTTGTGCTGGGCGTCGCGCTGTTGCAACTGTTCACGCGCATTGGCGTGTCCGGATCGTTTGTCTCGCTCGTGTTGGCGCACGTGATGCTGGTGTTCCCGTATTGCCTGCGGCTCATCATGGCGTCGCTGGTCGCGACGACGCGCGATGCCGAGCACGCCGCCATCTCGCTCGGCGCAAACGCCTGGACCACCTTTCGGCGCATCACGCTGCCCGCCTTGGTGCCGGGTATTGCCGCCGGCTGGGTGCTTGGTTTCGCAAGCAGCTTCGACGAGCTGACCGCAACGATCTTCATCGCGGCGCCGACCACGATCACGCTGCCGGTGCGCATCTACATGAGCATGACTGAAACCGTCGATCCGATGGTGGCGGCGGTCGCAACCGTGATCATGGCGGTCACGCTTGGCCTGATGTTCGTACTCGACAGGCTCGTAGGGCTCGACAAGGTTCTGATGGGGAAGCATTGATGAAACAGGAATACGACTTTGCGATCGTTGGCGGCGGGCTGGTTGGGATGGCGATCGCTTACGGGCTCGCCAAGCGCGGCCAGAAGACGATCGTGCTCGATGGAGAGGATTCCAGCGTACGAGCCGCACGCGGAAACTTCGGCCTGGTCTGGGTCTCGGGGAAAGGCAGGAAACAGGTCGATTACGGGCGCTGGTCGCTCGAATCGGCGCTGCTGTGGCCAGCGTTCGCGGCAGAGCTTGAAGAAGCGTCGTCGCTCGGTATCGGCTACTCGCGCCCGGGTGGCATCAGCATCGCGATGACCGATGACGCGCTTGCTGGCAGCGTGGATGCGCTGCGCCACTTACATGCCCAGGATGCACGCCTCACGTACGACATCCTCGACCGCCAGCAACTGAGTGAACGCATTCCGGAGGTCGGCCAGAACGTGGCCGGTGCGGTCTATTCGGAAAACGACGGTCATGTGAGCCCGCTCTATACGCTGCGAGCGCTGTTCCTCGCCTTTGAGCGAGCAGGCGGCGCCTACGTGCCGGAGGCTCCGGTGCAGTCGATTGAACGCGCGAACGGTGGCTTTCGTATCGACACCGGCAAGCGCACGCTCGAAGCTGGGCGCGTCGTGCTGTGCGCGGGTCTGGGCAACCGCGAACTCGCGCCGATGGTTGGACTCACCGCGCCGGTCGTTCCGCTGCGCGGTCAGATCCTCGTGACGGAACGCGTGCGTCCGTTCCTCAAGTATCCGACGATGTCCGTGAGACAGACCGCGGAGGGGTCGGTATTGCTCGGTGAATCCGCGGAGGACGTGGGCATGGACGACGGCGTGACACCTGAGATCGTCGCGCACATCGCCCGCAAAGCTGTATCGCAGTTCCCTCTGCTGAAAAACGTGCGGGTCGTGCGCGCGTGGGGAGCCCTCCGCGTGATGACATCGGACAGCATGCCTGTCTACGAAGAATCCGTGACGCATCCCGGTGCGTTTGTCGCAACCTGCCACAGCGGCGTGACGCTCGCTGCCGCGCATTGCGAATTGCTTGTCGCCTGGTTGCTCGGCGGCCAACGTCCCTCTCTTCTCGACTACTTCTATGCAAAACGCTTCTCTGTTTAGTCAGATCGATGGCGCCTCGCCCCGCACGGTGCGGGTTGTCGTCGACGGTCGCCATGTAGACGTGCCGGAATACGCCACCGTGGCGGCGGCACTCCTGTATGCCGGAGTCACCGTCTTCCGTCACACACCTGTGGGCGCTGCGCCGCGCGCGCCGTATTGCATGATGGGCGTGTGCTTCGATTGCCTGGTCGAAATCGATGGCTTGCCGAACCAGCAGGCCTGTATGGTGCGCGTGCGCGACGGGATGGAAGTTAAAGCCATGGCTGGCGCGAGGGCACTCGTATGACCATCGAAACGGTGGACCTTGTGATCGTCGGCGCCGGCCCAGCTGGCATGGCGTGCGCGCTTGACGCGACGCGTGCTGGCCTCGACGTGCTGGTGCTCGACGAAAACCCGCTGCCGGGCGGGCAAATCTATCGCAACGCCGGGTGCTCACCGCTGCCCGACGCGGCGCTGCTCGGTGACGACTACACCTATGGCGCGGACCTCGTCACGCGCTTCGCTCGAGCCCCCCTCCGCTACTGGCCCGACACGCTCGTGTGGCAGATCACGCGCGCGCTGGAGATCAGCTTCACACGTCGCAGCGGCGCTGCGGCGAGCGGACAGATCCGGGCCAAAGCCGTGGTGATTGCCAACGGCGCCTACGAACGGCCTTGCCCGGTTCCAGGCTGGACGCTGCCTGGGGTCATGGGGGTTGGCGCCGCGCAGACGCTTTTCAAGTCGTCAGCCATGCTGCCCGATGGGCCAGTCGTGCTGGCGGGAAGCGGACCGTTAATGTATCTGTTTGCATGGCAGCTCATTCAGGCAGGCAGGCCGCCGGCGGCGATCCTCGAGACGACGCCTTCGCGCAACTACTGGCGCGCGCTCGCAGAACTGCCTGGCGCGTTGCGCACACCGGCGTATCTGCTCAAGGGCAGGCGTCTGCTGAATGCGATCCGGCAAAGTGGCATTCCACACATTCGCCATGTGACACGACTCTCGGTGGAGGGCGACGGCCGTGCGGAGTCAGTTCAATACACCGCTAAAGGCCGCGTGTCGACGCTCGCCGCGAGCATCGTCCTGCTGCATCAAGGGGTCGTGCCCAATGTGCAACTCACTCGCTCGATCGGCTGCGAGCATCGCTGGGACGAAGCCCAACTTTGCTGGCATCCGTGCACCGACGCATGGGGTGAGACCAGGGTGCCGAACCTCTTCATTGCCGGTGACGGGGGCGGTATCCACGGCGCAATCGCAGCCCAGACGGCGGGTGCGCTGACCGCTCTGACCCTGTCTCATCGGCTTGGCGCGCTGAGCCGTGATACGCGTGATGAGCAGGCCGCACCGTTGCGCCGGCAACTCGAGCGGCACCGCGCCGTGCGCCCTTTCCTCGACACGCTATACCGTCCCGCGGACGTATTTCGCCGCCCTGCCGACGACACCATCGTTTGCCGCTGCGAGGAAGTCAGCGCCGGCGAGATCAGGGCGATGGCACGTCTTGGCTGCACCGGGCCCAACCAGAGCAAGTCGTTCTCCCGTTGCGGCATGGGACCATGCCAGGGACGTCTATGCGGCCTGACGGTCGCCGAACTGCTCTCCGAGGCACATGCGAAGCCCATGGCCCAGGTCGGCTACTACCGTATCCGGCCGCCCATCAAACCGGTGAGCCTCGGCGATCTTGCCGAGTCTCACATCCCTGACCTCAACGCAGCACAACCGACAGAATTCGCACCCAAATGAATGCTTCCCCTATCGTAAGAACCGCCGGTAATGCACGCATGAGCAAGATGGTGCGTGCAGGCAACCTTCTCTTTCTCGCGGGACAAACGTCGTCTGGCGCACCGCATGCGCGCACGATCGAGGAGCAGGCCATCGAAGCGCTCGGGCGCATTGATGCTCTACTTGAGCAGGCGGGCAGCAGCAAGCAACACCTGTTGTCGGTAACGATCTACTTGAAGGATATGGCGCTTTTTGATCGTATGAACGCCGTCTGGCAAAACTGGGTCGATCCGCAGCACTTGCCCGCGCGCTGCACGGTTCAGGCGACGCTCGGATTGCCGGAGTTGCTGGTTGAGTTCAGCGTGACGGCTGCGGCTTGACGAATACCGTGCGCCCCTGCTTGCTTTCAATGGCGAGGTTGAACAGTGCGAGTTTGGGCGCGCGACAGCGTGTTGGACAGGCGACATCACGCTGGCCGCTGCTGGATCTTCGTTTACCCTATCGAAAACACGCATGCGATTAAATCTTTTGCGATTGACACTCGTCAACCCCTCCTTCATTATGCGACGCATGCGATTGCATCGCATACGATTTAATCCCGACTAACACCCGTGTTTACGAAGGAATCCATCATGAGCAAGATCGATCAAGTCCTCCACTCAGGCAACAGCCACGTCACAATCAATCGCGACCCCAATGTCCCGCGCGGCGAGTTCGGCGTCCTCGACCTCAAGCTGTCAGCGCCCGGCGCGGAAAACCTCGATTTCATCGCCACCGAACCGCATCCGAGAGCCGAGCAGTTGTTTGCGGGCGCGTGGTCGGCCTGTTACATCAGCGCGTTCGGGATTGCGGCCTCGCTGAAGAAGGTCACGCTGCCGTCCGACTACTCCGTGGACATCCAGGTAAACATTGGGCAGACCGGTGCCGCGTGGTTCCTCGGCGCCCAGTTCACCATCCGCGCGCCGAGTCTGGCGCCGGAAGTTGTCGAGTCAATCGCGCACCTGGCCCATCAGATCTGCCCGTACTCGAAGGCTGTGCACGGCAACATCGAGGTCGGGATGAACATCGTCACGGTGTGATCCGCCAAGGCACGTGCATCTCGCTGAGGCACGTGCCTCTCACTGAACATCTTTTTGGGGAATTCCCATCATGAGGACCAAGCTCATTGCGATATAATCGCATGCGATATATTACACTTCGTATGCCTTGTGAAACATCAGGCTCTAGTCAAAGAGGATACAGATGAAAACCACGAACCAGGCGTCCGCTGCGGCCGCGCCGCTGTCAGACTATCTGTGCTTTGCGATCTACTCCGCGAACCTGGCGTTCGGCAAGGCATACAAGCCAATGCTCGAGGAGCTTGGGCTCACTTACACGCAATACATCACGATCGTTGCGCTTTGGGAGGAAGACAACCAGACCGTCAGCGGTCTGGGCGAAAAGCTGTTCCTCGAATCCAACACGCTCACGCCGATGCTGAAGAAGCTCGAGGTGATGGGTTATCTGGAGAGGCAGCGCGATCCCGAAGACGAGCGTCAGGTGCGGGTCAGGCTCACGAAAAACGGTCGACGGCTGCGCGAAAAAGCCCTAACTATGAGTCTCTCCGGGGCGACTGGCCTCGCGCCAGACGAGTTTGCCAAAGTGCAGAAGGCGATCGTGGCGCTGCGGAACAATCTTATCAAGTCAGTCCAAAACGGCGAATGAGCGCTTAACGGTCGTATTGCCGCTATCCTTTCCGGGGCCAAACGAAACCCATCAGGAACAGCGGCACAGCCGCAACGAAAGTCCGAATGTACGGTTGCAATCTACCTACAGGCAGTGCAGTGAGGGATTTGGTTTTCGTGACGAAGTCTCCTTAAAATTGGCCTCTCCTGCTCATGAGGCCCCATATACATCGCATACGATATACTCGCATGCAATTCATCATTCGAAAGGAAAGATTATGAAGATCGAAGGTGCTGTTGTTTTCGTGACGGGCGCGAACCGCGGGCTTGGCCTCGAGTTCGCGAAGCAGGCGCTCGCCAGAGGGGCGCGGAAGGTTTATGCGGGCGCGCGCGATCCGGCTAGCGTGACGCTGCCGGGCGTCGTGCCCGTGAAGCTGGACGTGACCGATCCGGCGGCGGTGGCCGCGGCTGCCGACGCAGCGCGTGACGTCACGCTGCTGATCAACAACGCGGGCATCGCGCGGCTCGGCAGCCTGACGGACGACGGCGCGCTCGAGGCGTTGCGCGATCACTTGGAAACCAACGTGCTCGGAATGCTGGCGACGTCGCGGGCGTTCGCGGGGAGCCTCGCCAGCAACGGCGGCGGGGCGATCCTGAACGTGCTGTCCGTCGCGAGCTGGGTGAACCGGCCGATCCTGTCGGGCTACGGCGTGTCGAAGTCGGCCGCGTGGGCGCTGACCAACGGCCTGCGCCATTCGCTGCGCGAGCAGCGCACGCAGGTCGTCGGCCTGCATGCCGGCTTTATCGATACGGACCTGACGCGCGAACTGGAAGTGCCGAAGGCGACGCCGGCCGACGTCGTGCGCCAGGCATACGACGCGATCGAGGCGGGCGCGGAGGAAGTGTCCACCGACGAGTTCACGCGGCAGGTGAAGGCCGGGCTGTCGGCGGGCGTCTATCTGAATGAGCCGACGCCGCACTGACGGCGCAGGAGCGCTCGCCGTAATGCTAGATATGCCGGATCGATGGGGGCCATGGCGCCCCTTTGTGCGCGATCGTATAGAGCGCTAGTTTGCGTGCCGAATTATTCGGACGCACCGCGCTACGCTTATTCGATGGTATTCGGTTTGCCACGACGCGCATCGCGGGAGGTGCGCGAGTTCGATTACACGAATCTCTATGAGTGGCGGCTTCGCGCGACCCGCTTTGCGCGCCTCATCAACGGAAAACGCACCGAGGACCCGTAATTCTTAGGGCTTAAATCATGGATGCGCGCGTCCCGGAAAAGGTGCGACTATGAATTTTCTCTATCACCTAAGACAATTTTGTGGATATTAGCCGGGTACACCCAATCGAGAGCTTGGCGCTCGATGAGATCCATAAATGCGGGGGGACCACTGCAGTAGATCTGAGTGCTCGCATGTGCTGGGCTCATCGCGTGGGAAGTTGTCTGCTCCAATCGGTCAGCATTCAAGCCAAAATGGTGATGGACCCGACCTTCTCTTCCAAGCGCGTCAAGTTCTTCCCGAAAGACTGCCCGTTCAGGTGATCGAGCGAAGTTGTGCAGCTCGAATTTTTGACCTGCCAACGCAAGCCGATTCGCGATTCCCGCGATCGATGCAGCGCCAACGCCTCCAGCAAAAAGTATCGATCGTGTGCGACCGTCCAAAATAACCGTAGGACTCCGTGGCGTTGCGATAAACGCCTCGTCTCCCTGACTCAACGAAATGTCAGCTGCTTCTGTGTCCGAGTCGCCATCATCCTGTCTCACAGCGATCACATATGCACCCGGCCGAGACACAAAACAGCACAGGGGATATGTTCTCTCCTTGTTGGTGACGTTGTCGAGAACAAGTGTGACGCAAGCTCCATCGTCAAACGACGGAAGCTCCGATCGGGACCTGGTTTGAAGTTCAACGGCATGGTAACTCTCGGCAAGCTGCCATTTCCGCGTAATGATGACTGAGAGGAGGTTATCGTGCATGTCTTCTCCAATAGGACCGTCGTCGTCCGAAATCGGGCGTTCGTCGATGTACGCATTGCATGAGATGGCCGGTCCAGAAGGCGATTGGAAGGACCGCTGAATGTCAGGCTCAGGTTAGGGCGGAAGAGATCCACCAGCAAGGCGTTCAACGCGAATACCACGTATATAACTTTGCTGATAGAGGGTGGCCGTCGGCTCGGTGCCGCAAGTGGTCCCGCTGGTCGACCTGGCGAAAACTCTTCGGGTCGCTCAGCGCTGCTTTCGATCTCGCATGAACCGTTCCCGCAAGGCCGATATTTGCGGCCAATATAAATTCAGCGGATACTCCACAAGGGCCTTTTTCCCTTCTTCGAGGGCGAATATGCGATTGGCTGACTTCATCCTGCGTGACATGGAAGCGATTCTGGTGCAATGGGAGGCGTTCGCCAGCACCCTGTTGCCGGCAGCCGCAAACATGCAATCGCTCGCTCTGCGAGACCATGCGCAACAGATTCTGCAAGCCGTAGCGAAGGATCTGTCGACGGCCCAGACCAGGGAAGCGCAAGCCGAAAAATCAATGGGACGAGCCCCCGTACTGATCGGGGCTCCAGAGACAGCTGCTCAGACGCACGCCCTTCTGCGGGCGCGAGGCGGATTCGACATTGACCAGTTGGCTGCTGAGTACCGCGCCTTGCGCGCCAGCGTCCTGCGCCTCTGGATGGACGAATGTCAGCCCGAAGCCCCACATCCGGATGATGTCATCCGGTTCAACGAGGCCATCGACCAGGCACTTGCCGAATCGGTCGGTCATTTCAGCGCGCAAGTAGACCAGGCTCGTAACCTTTTACTTGGCATGCTCGGGCACGATATGCGCAGCCCACTCCAGACCATCCAGATGACAGCCCGATATCTGGCGGCGCTGAACGCTGGGGAGCAGGTATCCGGTGCCGCGTCCCGTTTGATCAGAAGCGGCGCTCGCATGCAGGCCCTTCTGAACGATATGCTTGATTTCAACCGAACCAGGCTGGGTTTGGGTATCAATATCGCGCCGACCGATGCCGACCTGGAGACACTGCTTGCCGATGAACTCGATCAGTTGCGGGCCGCGCATCCGGACCGTCGGGTCGATCTGGACGTGGAAGGTGACTGCCGGGGTGTTTGGGACGGCCGCCGTCTGCAGCAGTTGCTTGGCAATCTGGTTTTGAATGCGATCAAGTACGGAGCGTCAGATGCGCCGGTGCGAGTGGTGGTGACCGGCGAGGAGCGGGACGTTCGTTTCGAAGTCAGGAACCACGGGGCCGCTATCGAGCGAATGACGTTGGAACGGATCTTTGACCCACTTCAGCGTGGCCTGAATCATAAAGACTCCTATGATGCTGACGGCAACCTGGGGCTCGGACTGTATATCGCGCGCGAGATTGCCAAGGCCCATGGGGGCGAGATCGAGGCGCGGTCCGATGAGACAGAAACGGTGTTTGCTGTGCGACTGCCGCGTCGTCCGTAGTGCTCATGATCTGCGACGCGCGGGTTGGTCCATGGCGTGTGATTGATGCGGGCATTTGCGGTCTTTCGTGAGACCAGGCCACCTCTCATGTCAACCGTTGAGCGTCCGTTATTCGGCGGTCTGCTGGGCGTTTCGAGCCCCACTCTGGTTTCCGCCGTCCCGATCGCCGTGCGGTTACGTGTTACGCTCACGATGAGCCGGGCCCTCTCAAGGGAGGACAACCGGGCGTCCGCCCGCCGTGCGGATGGCACGCGCCGCGACTACCGGCCAGTCGCTGCAGCAGATCAAGGAGAGCACGCAATGGACGGTCAGCTTTTTGATGATCTCGTGCAAAGCCTGCGCGAAGCCCGGTAGGACATTTCGCCCTCAACAGTGACGGGAGCTCGCATGATTAAGCACCTCGACGAAGCGCGCGCGGCCTTCTTTGATGTCGACGGCGTGCTGCTGGATTCACTGCCTCAGCATCTCGCGTTCTGCCGCGACAAGGCCCGCGAGTATGGCCTTGCCAACGTCAAGGTGCCCGGCGCCCCCGAATTCAGGAAGCTCATCAATGCGGGCGTGCGCGTGAGCCCCATGTACGAGTTCTTCGTGGCGGTGGGCTTTCCGCCGCAGTGCGCCGAGCAGGGCGTGGCCGACTACGACCGGGACTTCATGAAGGGATATCAGCCGCAACCATTTGTCGGCGCGGGCGATCTCCTCAAGTCGCTTTACGACGTGGGCCTCGCGCTTGGCCTCGTCACTTCCAACGTGCGGGCAAACGTCGAGCCGGCGCTGGGCGAGCTGATGCAGTATTTCGCGCCGCAGTGCACCTTCTACTACGACTCCTACCCGAGGAATGCGAGAGTCAAGAGCGACCTTCTTAAGGCGGGCGCACAGGCGCTTGACGTTGCGGCCTCAGATTGCATCTACGTGGGCGACCAGGCGACCGACCGGCAGGCGGCCGAAGCGGCCGGTTTCGTCTTTGTGCCCGTGACCTACGGCTGGGGCTTCGCCGAGTCCGGCCCACTGAAAAACGCCGCTGACAGCCCTGCGGCTCTGCAGGAGTTGCTGATACCGCGCCGCCATTTCGCGTAGGCTCTGATTTCATCACCGGCGAGGCCCACGATGAGCACACCCGGCCCAGACGTCCCGCAAGGCGACCCACCTGCAATCGATGAGTTCGAGCTGACCAAGCTCCGGTTCGACTACGCGTGGAAGTGGTTCGATTTCCACGCGGAGCAGCGAACGAAGATGTTCAATTTCATGATCATCGGTCTTGGCGCGCTGGCTACCGCACTCGCGACGACGCTACAGCATGAAAATCTCTTGCCGACGCGAGTCATCTGCGGGTTGGGGATTGCGATCGCACTTATTTTTCTGTGTATGGATCTGCGCAGCCGCAGTCTGTACGACTTCGCAGGCGACATCCTGCTGGATCTGGAGGAAAACTCAATCTTTGCCGACAGACAGGACTTCGATCCGCGCCACAGAAACGAGCCCGTCCCGTTCGGCATCTACAAGCGCGCGATCCTGAAAGCAGCTCTCAAGCTTCGCTACCTGATGCCCACGGTCGCCATCCTGTTCGCCGGCTTCTTTCTTGTCATGTTGATTTTCGCCGGCTCTTTGGGCAAAGGCGGGGACGACCTATCCGGACAGCCTCAGATCTGCATCGCAGAAAGCCGCTGCCCGGCCGAAGCGGGCGGCCCCGTCCCGGTCCCGAGCAAGGGCACGCTGATCCTCTCCGAGCGCTTCCCGGCATTCGAAAAGGGATCGTACCGGATGGACTGCGGCAAGGACGAGGTGCAGGCGAAGCTCGCGCGCATCCACGATGCCATCACGAGAGCCGAGCAGAACCGGATGAAGACCGTCGTATTCCTCATCGGCAGCACGGACCGCACGCCGCTTACGAAAAAGTTCGCGAGTCAGTTTGAATCGAACAGTGCGCTCGCGGGCGCCCGCGTCGCCGCAGTGGAAACCTGCCTGCGCGCGACGCTTGCCGCCGGCAACTCGTCCTCCGCGGCCACCCCGGAGATCGAGCGGTTCGTCTCGGGCCCGCTCTATATCGCGAAAGCCGACAAGCGCAGCTCCGATGCGGAAAACCTGATGGCCGCAGACCGGAATGTGAGTGTGCTGGTGTTGGGTTTTCCGGTCAACGAAATGACCAAAAGTCCGCAGTAAGCCCGTGCCCGAAGAAAGCCTTTTTGCAAGGACGTTTAGCGACTTGGCTGTCTGTATTTTGTTCCATTGCTTAGCAGCCAGACTCGTCGGACAAGTCGCCAACGGGTGGGATCGTGAGGCGGATCGCGCGATCCTCGGCATTCCGGCGAACCTGCGAAGAATCCCGAACGACGCAATCGCGAACCAAACCGGGCGGACAGGATCTTGATAACTATAAGGCAGCTGATTTTCCCGCCCGTTCCGACATCACCGCAGTGACCTTCAATAGAGTCTCGGATTCCACAGATCGGAGCGACAGGCCCGTCGGTTGCCTCAGGCTAGGGGGCCTGACTGCGAAAATGGTGCAGCGTTTGCGCGTGCCCAGCGGCGTTGGTCAATGCAAGGGTCGCACAAGATTGTGCGACCCTTGCTATCAGCCGTGGTAGAAGCCGTCGCCCACGGAGTTTTGCAGCACGCCGTCGACATACACGCCGACGGGGTCGCCGTCGGCGGAGGTGAGTATCGAACCAGCGGACACGCCGGGGAGTTTCATTCGGCCGCCTTGAATCGCGGCCATCTCTTCGTGATCGAGTTCCACGGATTTGTTGAAATCATGGATGTTCAACGTGTTCATGATGTGTCTCCTTGAACAGGACGGTTGCAGGGGTATCAAGCGGCCGGTCGCTTGCGGTACCCCTTGCAGGTCTCATGCCATCCGGACCTGGTCCGCACGAAGGCCGTCGCAGCGCGATGCGCGACGACGCGAGTTGGGCTGCGGCCGTCATGTGGGCACGCGGTGTCGGCAAGCAACTGACAGGTGGTCGCCCCGCGTTGTCTTGAGCCGCCGGCTAGCGAATGACCGTTCACGCGAGATCAACGGCACGCACGAACTTCAGCAGTTGGTCGCTGACCTCGGCGGCGGCCTCATGTTGTACCCAATGCCCCACGTCATCGAGTTCGAGTCCTCCTGCAAGGCCCGGTAAGCCGGCGCGCAGATCGTCCAGGCTAAGCGGATACAGTTCTCTCAGACCGTCCGCCTTGCCCCAGATAAAAAACGACGGCTGAACAATCTTTGCGCCCTTCCACGGAGCGGACAAGACGAAATACGGCTCCGCCGCGCGGTAGTAATTCAACCCTCCGTGGAAACCGGTACGCTGAAATTCCGCGATGTTGTGCGCGACGTAGTCCGGTGGCGCCCACGAAGGCAACGGTCCGGGAGCAGCGCGATGAAGGCTTCGAGCCGGATCCATTGGACTCCACTGCTGGCCGACTGGCGCAGTACCCGATGCCCAATACAGAATGCCGGGAATGGTCACCGCGGCGTTGGCCCAGATTTCGTCGGCGTCGGCCCGAATTTGCTCGAACATATAAAACTTGTCTTGATGCCCCGCCTTTCGCATCCTGTCGAAAACACTGACGTCTCCGCGCGGCACGAAAGGGACGCTGAGGCAGAATACCGCCGCGAATCTGTCAGGGCGCATTAGCGCCGCGTTCCACGCATGCGTCGCCCCCCAGTCATGACCGACGAGGACGGCGCGGGGAATCTCTAGCGCATCGAGCAGACCAATCAGGTCGCCTGTCGTGTGCAACGGTGTGTACAGGTTTGCGTCGGTCGGAGCCGAGCTTCGCCCATAACCACGCATATCCGGGGCAATCGCTCGATATCCCGCCGACGCAATGACCTTCATCTGCCGGCGCCACGTATAGGACGTGTCTGGAAAACCGTGGCAGAACAGCACTGCTGGCCCCTCCCCTTGCTCCGTCACGTGCAAAGTAATGCCGTTGGTCTCGATGTCGTATTGTTTGATGCTATCGCTGTTCGAGGCGCTCATTTCATTCAACTCCTTTAGTCGACGTGCGGGCCCCTACGCGGGCCAAGATGCGTCCGTAATGGCTACGACAGCCCCTTCGCCTCGAGCCAGGAGCGGACCACCTGGACGAGTTCAGCCTTGTGTTCGAGCGGAAGCCAGTGGCCTGCGCCCAGCGTCGCCACAGAAAGATCCGTGCAGGCGTTTCGCATGGGCTCGCCGAGAGCGCTGCGGGTGATGTCGCAGATGCCATCGAATTCGCCGTTCACGAACAGCACGGGCTGGCTCAGGCGGCCGCTGTCGGGCGCGGTTCGAGCGTAGGCGATGTTGGCGTCATCGTTCAGATACCAGGCGTTACCCGGACGAAAACCGGTCACACGGAACGCATCAACCAGCGCGTCGAAGTCAGCAGACGGCCAGAGCGCCGTGTCCGGAGCCACCGCCGGCGCGCGATGTGCCGAACCGAACCAGCCTCCATTGCGTGAGACCAGCGCAGAGCGATAAACGTGGTCCACGGACTTCGGGTCTCCAGACCGATAGACCGCCGCCAGTGTCGCCGCTATGTCGGCATTGAAGTCGGTAACGGTCTGCTCGAAATGCGTCAGATAGAAGCGGTAGTAGGCCCATTGCCCGTCCGGATACTGGTCGACGGGATAGAGCTTCCGATCGACCAAGGGCAGCAGACTGCGCAACCCGAAGCTCTCGGGCATATACGGAACGGAGACGAACACCACCGCGCGGCTGCGCTTCGCGTGATGCGCAGCGAGCGCCCCGGCCACCGGGCTTCCCAGGTCATGGCCGACCCACATTGCCGGACTCGCGCCCAGATGGTCATGAAGCTCGACCATGTCGTCAACCATCTCTTTGAGCGCATAGGCATCGGGCGCGCCTGGTGTCGACGAGCCGCCATATCCGCGCATGTCCGGCGCAATGCAGCGCCACCCCGCCGACGCGAAAGCCTCGATCTGCGCGCGCCACATCAGACCGATCCCCGGCCAGCCGTGAAGGAAGATCATCAATGGCCCCTCGGCGGGACCGGCCTCCCAATAGCGCGTGGAGTGACGGGGTGAGGTGAAGGTGTGGGCGATCATGGCTGCAACATTCTCCGATGGTCGGTCTTTCGGGGGAGCACGCGGTCTTCGAATTCCATTTGCAGCGTGCTTTCGCAAGCGCAGCCTAACGCGTTTGACGGCTGCGTCGAGAGCGGCATTTCTGCAAAAGACTAGTACGAAATTTTCATCACTCGTCGCTCAGGATTATGACTATACTCCAGTTCAGATCCGGTGACTGAAGTGTTCATCACCGTCCCAATTAATGAATTGAGCGGAGCTTTCAAATGGCTTATCGTAAATTTTTTGTCGCAGGCGCAACTGGCGACACGGGCGGAGCAGCGACGACAGCTCTTTTGGCTGCAGGCGAACAGGTCCGAACCCTGGTGCGACGCGAGGACGCCCGTTCAGAGCGGTTGCGCGCGCAGGGCGTCGAAGTGCTGGTTGGCGATCTCTCGGATATCGACGACGTCGCACGCGCTCTTCAAGGCATCGCGTCGGCCTATTTCGTTTATCCGATCGAGGCTGGAGGGATAGCAGCCAGCGCTTCGTTCGCACAGGCTGCGCGTGAGACTGGAATCGAATCCATCGTGAACATGTCGCAGATTTCGGCACGCCGTGAAGCAAAAAGCCATGCCGCACGAGACCATTGGATCTCGGAGCAGGTGTTCGACTGGGCTGGCACGCCGGTCACGCATCTCCGCCCTACGTTCTTCGCTCAATGGCTCACTTACCCGGGTCAAGTCGCGAGCATCAAAAACGACGGTGTCTTGCGCCTTCCCTTTGGCAATGGACGCCACGCGCCGATCGCAGCGGAGGACCAGGGGCGAGTCATTTCCGCCATCCTTCGCGATCCCGCACCACACGCGGGCAAGGTATATCCGCTGTACGGGCCGGTCGAGATGAATCACCATGAGATTGCGGCAGAGATGAGCCAGGCGTTGGGTAGGACGGTGACGTATCAACCGGTCGATCTCGACCTGTTCAAACAACGGCTGGACACCGACGCAAAATTTGGCGACACCTTCACACAGCATCTGCTGTCGGTTGCCGTCGATTACCAGAACGGCATTTTCGCCGGCACCAATTCCTTCATCGAGGAATTGACCGGCACTCCGCCAATGACGGTCCAGGCATTTATCAGGAAGCACGCGGCGCTGTTCGCCTGACCGCGATCCCACAGTGGCTTTTCGCATTGCCAGAACCCTGCAACCGACGGCAATCGTGAGGTCGCCGGCTGACGCAAGGTAATCGGCGCGTCGCAAGGACCGGGCAAGCGGCGCTGCCGATGGACACACAGGACAACGCATCTTTGAGGTTGAAAAAATGGGGCACTCACAAGCTGACAAACAGGCCACGCACCAGCGGATTGTGCAGGTCGCCGCACGTCGTTTCCGCGAGCGCGGCATTGACGGGATTAGTGTCGGCGACATCATGAAAGAAGCCGGCTTAACCGTCGGCGGCTTTTACAAGCATTTCGAGTCACGCGATGCGCTTGTGACGGAGGCGTTCATCCTGGCGTTGCAGGATATCGAGCATATTCAGGAAGCGCTCAAGACAGCGCCTCAGCGTGCGATAAGCACCTATGTGTCAGAGAGTCATCGGAACAACGTCGGCAGAGGTTGCCCAATTTCAGCGTTGGTCAACGATGTGGCGCGCGCTCCCGATGCAACCCGCGAGGTATTCACCGAACGTGTCAGTGAAATCATCAATTTGCTCGCGCAGTCTTTTTCGGAGACGGAAGACGCCCAGGATAAAGCGGTGATGATCTTCAGCACCTGCGTGGGTTCAATCGCACTCGCTCGCGCAGTGAAGGACCCGAGTCTGTCGAACAAGATAATCGAAGGAGCGCTGAAAGAGGTGCTCAAAATGGTCGAATGATGCAGCGCGCAAATCTTAGGCCTCATCGCGCGTTTCCCTCATCCCAACCCGGTCGTTGAAGAACTCGAGCTCACTGTGGCCCGGCTCGCAATAGTCGCAACCGCCTTCGCGCAACCCGCTACGGAGAGCGTGTCGGTTTGAGCATGGTGGCAACAAACTCCTCAACAGTTCGCCGCAGCCGACATCATGAGCGTCTTTTCACTGACCACGATGCGCCTGTTTCATCCCGTTGATCTCGAGCCTTATCCGAACATACTGGCGTATCTTCAGCGCATCGGCGGACGGCCCGGGTATCAGCGGGCGATGGCTAAAGGCGATCCCGACTTGACGCCGATGCTGACATGACTGCAATCTGGGTGCCATCTGGTTTCGTTCGCCATCGTATCTCTCCAGTCGGGGCACCACGTCCTTATGTCGAGAATGACCGCAAATGCGATGAGCCGTCGGCGCCTGCTGACGCTTATCGGCAAGAACCTCGGCGCGGCCGCCATGATGCAAGGCATGGGCACGCTTGGGTTCGCCGCTACCTCGACCTACGCCGGACCGATCAAGCTCGATGGCGCGCCCAAAGGAACGCGAATTCTCGTGCTCGGCGCGGGCATGGCTGGCCTGGTCGCGGCCTTTGAGTTGAGGAACGCGGGCTATCACGTGCAGGTGCTGGAGTACAACGACCGCGCAGGTGGCCGGGCCTGGACTGTCAGGGGCGGTGATCGTTATACAGAACTCGGCGGTGCCACCCAGTACTGCGATTTCGCTGACGGGCTTTATCTGAACCCAGGGCCGTGGCGCATTCCGTATCACCACCAGGGCGTACTCGACTATGCAAAACGCCTGAAGGTGTCGCTCGAGCCGTTCATCCAGGTCAATTACAACGCCTACCTGCATTCGACGGACGCTTTCGATGGCAAGCCGCAACGATTCCGGGCGGTGCAGACCGACTATCAAGGCTATATCGCCGAGCTGCTTTCCAAAGCAATCCGCAAGGACGCGCTCGATGATGCGTTGTCAGTCGAAGATGCGCATCTGCTACTCGAATCCCTGCGCCAATGGGGTGCGCTCGGTCGGGATGGTCGCTATCAGTCGGGCCGGCGAAGCAGTGAACGTCGTGGATTCGCAACCGCGCATGGCGGTGGGCTGAGCCCCGAGGCCGTGCCGTCGAATCTGCTCCCGCGCGACCCCTTGCTTGCATCGCGTTTGTGGCAATGGCTCTCGTCTGGAAACGAGCAGGACTTCCAGAGCAGCATTTTCCAGCCCGTCGGCGGCATGGACAGGATTGCCCATGCGCTTTATTCGCAGGTCGCGAGCGCTGTAGTGTTCAACGCCAGAGTCACGGCCATCTTGCAGGACGAGCAAGGCGTCACCGTGCGCTATACCGATACGACCACCCGGACCGAACGGAACGCGCACGCGGATTGGCTGGTGTGCACCATCCCGCTCTCGATTCTGAGTCAGATCGACATTGCGGTCGGGCCGGCCATGCGCGCCGCGATCGATGCAGTGCCCTACGAGACATCGGTGAAAGTCGGGTTGCAATTCGGCCGGCGATTCTGGGAAGAAGACGAGCAGATCTATGGCGGCATCACGCATACCGACCTGCCGATCTCGACGATCGGCTATCCGGCATCAGGTTACGGATCGACCGGTCCTGCGGTGCTGCTCGGCGCCTACATGTGGGGGCCCGCCAGCTATGAGATGGGTGCGCTGCCCCCTGCCGAACGGATCGCGGCGGCATTGAGCCAGGGCAGCCAGATTCATCCGCAATACGCGAGCGAGTACCAGAACGGCTTCGCGATGAGCTGGAGCCGTTCACCGTTCACGAATGGCTGCTTCGCCGCATGGACGGACGCGTTGAGAAAAGCGCATTACGAGAATCTCTGTCAGATCGACGGACGGATCGTCCTTGGCGGAGAGCATGCTTCCCATATCCCGGCATGGCAGGAAGGCGCCGTGCTGTCGTCACTGGATGCGATCACTCGCTTGCATCGGAGAATCGTCAATGGATAGGCCGACGCGTATCCTCAGCGTGATGCTGATGGCCTGGCTGTCGGGAGTCGCGACGGTGTCAGCTCAGCCCGTGGCACAGGACGCACCACGCACTTTCACGATTTCGCCGGGCTACCGCTTCACCGAACAAAGCGGTGAAGCGCTCTACAACGCGACCTGCGCGGGATGCCATATGCCGGATGGAAAAGGCGCACAGGGCGCGGGTCAATACCCGGCGCTCGCGGACAACCCGAAAGTCGAAGCAGCACCCTACGTCATCGTCAACGTGCTGCGCGGCCGAAAGGGGATGCCATCGTTTGGCGACGAGATGAATGACGATCAGGTCGCTGCTGTCGTCAGCTACACGAGAACCCATTTCGGCAATCGATTTGCCGGAGATGTCACGCCGAGCCAGGTTAGAAGTTTGCGCTGAGTTCACGCGGCATGGCTATCGATGTGCGGCCTCTTTCCCGCACCCTCCTCTATCGCTTCACGAGACTGGTGGCGCGATGTACCAGGTTCTGTTTCGGCGCGGCGACGGCGAGCTTCAGTTTCAACGTTGATATTCTGACGCTGCTTTCGTGACGCCAGTATGCCGCTGTCAAACGGTTGCTTCGCCCCGCACATTGCTGTCAATGGCGCTGTCCGACCCCGTTTCAGCCTGTGTCAATGTCGACCGTAATTTCCCCGGAAGTGCCGAAGTAAAACCCGGTGAAGCGGTGATCAGCCGGCGTTATGATCGGGTGAGCTCCTTCTGGGGCGACCGGTCCTCGACGGATGCGAATGAACACGGCGGGTGCGCCGTCCGCGATTTTTTCGAGGCTACGTGTCCGTCAGCATGCGGCACGCGCGTCATTGTGATGGCGGCCCGATGTAATTCACCCGCCTCAACCCCAGGACGGAGGCTCATATGCAATACCTGTTGATGATCTATTCGGAAGAAAACGGCTGGAACCAAATGACCGACAGCGAGCGGCAGCAAGGCGTCGCCGCGTATCAGGCCTACACCGAATCGTTGAAAAAGGCGGAGGTTCTGGTGGGCGCCAACCGGCTGCAGCACACGAGCACGGCTACTACGGTGCGGCTCGTCGACGGCAAGCCGCAGGTACTTGACGGACCGTTTTCCGATTCGAAGGAGCAGCTCGCCGGCTACTACCTGATCGACGTGCCCAACCTGGACGCGGCGATCGCGTGGGCGGCGCGTTGTCCCGGCGCGGCGCACGGCCTCATGGAAGTGCGCCCGGTCTGGACTGCCCCGTACGACGCGCCATCTGCTGCATGAGTCCTTCCGGCGGCGGCAGCGACACTGACGGCGCCGCGCATTCGATTGCCGAAGCGGTCGCCCGCCGCAGCTACGGCAAGCTCGTCGCGCTTCTGGCGATGCGCACGCGCGACGTCGCGGCAGCGGAGGACGCGCTGGCCGACGCGTTTGCGGCCGCGCTGGCCGACTGGCCGGGGCGTGGCTGCCCCGCAAATCCCGAAGCGTGGCTGATGACGGTCGCGCGCCGCCGGGCGATCGACGGCGCGCGTCATCGCCACGTTGGCGACGAAGTGGCAAACCAGCTCACGATCCTCGCCGACGAGATTGACGAGCGTGAAGCCGGCGCGTTGCCCGACCGGCGGCTTGCGCTGCTGTTCGCGTGCACGCATCCTGCGCTCGAGGCCGCGATTCGCACGCCGCTGATGCTGCAGGTGGTGTTGGGGCTCGAAGCGAAAACGATTGCATCCGCGTTCCTGATGTCGCCCGCCGCGATGAGCAAGCGCTTGGTGAGGGCGAAGACCAAGATCCGCGAAGCGCGCATTCCGTTCAGCGTGCCCGAGCGCGAGGAGTTGCCCGGCCGGCTCGCTGCGGTGCTGGAAGCGGTCTATGCGGTGTATGCGGAAGGGTGGACCGACCCGGTCGGCGGCGATACCGAGAGGCGCGATCTCACGGGTGAGGCGCTGTTTCTTGCGCAACTGCTCGTCGAACTGCTGCCCGAGGAGCCGGAGACGCTGGGTCTGCTCGCGCTGATGCTGTATGCGCAGGCGCGTTGCGATGCGCGACGCGATGCGGCCGGCAACTATGTGCCGCTGTCGGCTCAGGATCCGGCGACATGGAACGCGCCGATGATCGACGCAGCCGACACACTGCTGCGGCGCGCGAACGCTTTCAGCGCAATCGGACGCTTTCAGCTCGAGGCCGCGCTACAGTCGGCGCACGTGCACCGCTGCCGCACGCATCGCCCGAACTGGGATGAGATCGTGCAACTCTATGATGCGCTGTTCGCGATTGCAGCGTCGCCGGTGGTCGCGGTGAACCGCGCGCTCGCGCTGGCGGAACGGGATGGCCCGCAGGCGGCGCTCGACGCGCTCGAGCCGTATGCGGACGATCCGCGGCTGGCCGACTACCAGCCGTACTGGGCCGCGCGCGCCGATCTGCTCGCGCGTGCCGGTGCGACGGCCGAGGCGCTCGGCGCGTACGATCTCGCGATCGGACTCGAACGCGATCCGGCCGTGCGCCGGTTCCTGCAGCGCAAGCGCCTCGATCTGTCGTCGGCCAGAAGTTAGATTGGCGCTTTGCGTTTGCCACGCGAGATTGCGAGCCGCGCGCTAACACGGCTCGGACCCGGCGCTGCGCGGTCCGGACCGCTCCGTTCTCACCGGAATTGGGTTGAGTCCGTGTGATTCCACCGTCCGTTTGTAGAAAGCTCATCGAACTGGTGCTGTCTGCCATGGACCGCCGTTCGCATGTTGATGCCGGCATGCCTGCTCACTACAGCACTGCTGTCGTTCAATAGCGGCAATCGCGAACGGCCGCTGTGACGTCGACGAATACTACTTTCGGGCTTTTTCGGTTAGCCTTACGTCGCGCTTGCGCTGAATGTCGGCACATTTGTCTCCCAACCTGCTGTCAGGAGAACTTCGCATGGATGAGATCAGCGGTATCGTTCGCGGATTTATCGAGGAAGTTTTGAACCAGGGGCGTATCGACGCCACCGGTATGTTCTTCTGGGAGGACATGGTAGAACAGGTCCCGTTCCCCGGGCAGGGCCCCGGACTCGAAGGCCTCAAGGACGTTCTGCGGGGCATGCGCGCGGCGTTTCCGGACATGCACTGGCGTATTGAGGAGCAACTTTCTGACTCAGACCGAGTGCTGACCCGTTTCGAATGGACGGGCACGCACAGTGGAGAGTTTCTCGGCGTGCCCGCTACCGGGCGTCCAGTACGCGTCTGGGGTATGGTCATCGACCGCGTTCAGGAAGGCAGGATCAAGGAGAGCCGCATCATCATGGACACGCTCGGGTTGATGGTGCAACTTGGTGTGGCCGGGACGCCGGGCCATTAAAGCGGTCGACGTGCTTGACCCTACTTCGCACTGGTTTACGCCCACGAGCGTATTGTGCCGCGCCACAATGCGACACTGTCCGACAGGATGATGACGCATTGACGCGGTCCGTCCGTTCTCCTTGCGCAGACGCCGATCGAATGTTCGCGTGAATGCGTGTCCATCGTTCGTAGTTCGCCTAGAGTCGCTCGATTCGGTTGACCCACGCAATCACACTGCATCTCTTGCAGTGATCGGCTGCGCCCGACCTTAAGCGACCCTTCGACTCGATGCGAGCGCTATGGCAGCTTCCAAACTGGAACTGCCAGGGGGTTAGTTCAGGCGATGACCTTCTGCTCCCCGGCAGCCTGCTCGCGCATGCGACGGGCTTCGTCGCGCAGGAACTGCTGGTAATCGTCCAGATCGCCGTCGAAGGGCTCGACGCCACCCTTGGTAACGAGCCAGAACTCGTCGCATACCGCGCGCAGCAGCGAGCGGTCGTGACTGACCAGCAGCACTGTGCCTTCGAATTCGTTGAGTGCCATGCCTAGCGCTTCGCGTGTGGCCAGGTCGAGGTGGTTGGTCGGCTCGTCGAGCAGCAGCAGGTTGGGTCGCTGCCACACGATCATGCACAACACGAGCCGCGCCTTTTCGCCGCCGCTCATCGTGCCGACCGCCTGATGGACCATGTCGCCACTGAAGTTGAAGGTGCCGAGGAAGGTGCGAAGCGATTGTTCGGTGCCACTCTGGCCGGGGGCACGCAGGTGCGCCGGCGTGTCCTTGGCAAGGCGGAACATGTGTTCCAGCGGCGTGTCGAGAGGACGCAGCACGTCGAGTTCCTGCTGCGCGAAGTAGCCGATGTTCAGGCCTTTGCCTTCGCTGATTTCGCCGGCAATCGGCGCCAGCTCGTGCGCCACCGTCTTCACCAGCGTGGACTTGCCCTGGCCGTTGGCACCGAGAATGCCGATGCGCTGCCCGGCCAGCACGGATCGGTTGATGCCCCGCACGATGACCGTCGGCGGCGTGTCCGGCGCTGCGTCGGTCGGCGCGGGGTAGCCGAAGCTCGCGTCCAGCATCGACAACAACGGGTTCGGGACGTTGAGCGGCTCCTTGAACTCAAAGGTGAACTCCGCGTCGGCAAGCACCGGTGCGATCTTCTCCATGCGTTCGAGCGCCTTGACCCGGCTCTGCGCCTGCTTCGCCTTCGAGGCCTTGGCCTTGAAACGGTCGATGAATTTCTGCAGGTGGGCGATCTTGTCCGCTTGCCTCGCCATCGCAGCCTGCTGCAACAGCAGTTGCTCGGCGCGCATCTCTTCGAACTTGCTGTAGTTGCCGCCATAACGCACCAGCTTGGCGTTGTCGACGTGCACGGTCACCTGCGTCACCGCGTCGAGGAATTCGCGGTCGTGGCTGATCACGACCATGGTTCCCTCGTAGCGCTTGAGCCACGCTTCCAGCCAGACCAGCGCGTCGAGGTCGAGGTGATTGGTCGGTTCGTCGAGCAACAGCAGGTCGGACGGACACATGAGCGCGCGCGCCAGTTGCAGTCGCATGCGCCAACCGCCGGAGAAACTGTTGACCGGCTGGTCAAGCTGCGCGGCACTGAAGCCCAGGCCCTGGATCAGCGCCTGGGCACGTGCGGGGGCATCGTGTGCACCGGCGTCGTGCAGGGCCATGTAGGCGTGCGCCATGCGCATGCCGTCGTCGCTGGCCTCAGCGGCGGTTACTTCAGCCTGCGCGGCCAGCAGTACGGTGTCACCGTCGATGACGAAGTCGGTCGCACTCTGCTCGGTCTCCGGCATATCCTGCGCGACCTGGCCCATCTTCCAGGCAGCGGGAATCGAGAATTCGCCGCCGTCTTCGTGCAGCGTGCCGTTGAGAAGGGCGAAAAAAGATGACTTGCCGGCGCCATTGCGGCCGACAAGGCCAATCTTTTCGCCGGGGGTGAAGGTGACGGACGCGCGGTCGAGTACGACATTGACGCCGCGGCGCAGTGTGACATTACGGACGGAAATCATAAGGAGCTACTTCGGAGAGGATAGGCATGATAGCCGACCGGACGTAACGGGCTGTTTCTTTTCTGGCCGCACAAGTGAAAAGCCGCTTGCGTTTTGCGGCGCGCACTGGCCACAAAGCGAGGCGGGGACTGGCGCACCGCGCGTTCCGGCTGCGGGGCCAGCGAACAGACGGTGAGTGACGGTTCCTGGCCTGTAGCACGCATAGAGGTCGACGATGCACTCGAGATCTCAGAGCAGACCGAGATCCAGCGCGCCGTAACCGGTCGCACACCAAAGCGGTTCTGTAGGCTCGTGCGGCCGCTATCTCGCCTGATGTCGTGCGAGTACTGCCGGCCAGGTTCAGCCATCCGATGCCGGCGTGTGAGCGTCTGTTGTACTGCCCAAAGCAGCCGGAAGGCAGTCGGCGCCGATCGGCATATCTTCCGAACACACATCAAGCAACCACGCGTGGACAACATCGACCATTGGGGACCGCGACGTCCGACTGGATCGCCAGAGAGATAGGGGCGGAAGTTCGACCGATGGGATCTGATCCAGCACGACAAGCTGCCCGTTCGCGATCTCGCGTCGCGCCCACACGCGTGAAAGCATCGCTATACCCATGTTCAATGATGCAGTATCGAGAAGAATACGAGGATCGTCGCACGTGATGGCCCGCAACGGCTGCACGCCGTTGCGTCGAAGCTCGGGCAACCACGGTGCCCAGTCAGGGTCATTTTCAAGCGTCAGCAATGGCGCCGCCTGAAGCACATCAGGAAATGCAAGCGTGGATAGAGTGCTTGCCGCTTCGACGCCGCAGATTGCTACTGACCAGTCGCGCATCAACGGAGTTGCGTGTACGTCGGGCGATCTCACGCCCTTGCTTGCGACGATCAGATCCACATCGACCCGATCGATCTCGCTTGTCTCATGCTGGGTGACGATCCAGACTTCTAGCGTCGGGTAGTTTGCTCGCAGCTTTGGTAGCGCGGGCGCCAGTACGCCGTGAGCGAAGGAGGGTGGGCTGTATACGATCACCGAATCAGGATTTGCGTACGGCTCGATCCGGTTCCGCACGTCCGACAGCAAGCTCAACATCTGCTCTACGGTCTTGCCGAACAGTTCCCCCGCATCAGTCAACACCACCCCACGGCCCACGCGTCGGAACAACTGCTGCCCGGCCCAGTTCTCGAGCTGCTGAATCTGATGGCTGACCGCTGACTGGGTGATGCAAAGCTCCTGTGCCGCGCGGGAGAAACTCGAGAGTCGCGCGGCCGACTCGAACGCGAGGAGCGTCTGCAATGGAGGTGGTCTGAGCATAGATATCAAAAAACGAGATACTTCCACAAAAACGATTCGTTATTTTTTTGCAGAGCGGGCTCATACCATCGGTTCAGGCATCGACGCTGTTCGCGGCGACTACCACGCGGCGATTTGCGGCGGGTACCCATTGAGCCACTTTCAATCTGTAAGGAAAATAACCATGAATCTCCGTCTGATTCGGAGCGTAATTACGACAGCAGGTATCTGTGCTGCAGGGGTGGCCGCGTTTGTCAGCACATCAGCGTTCGCCGGTGATTCAGAACTTAACGTGTACAACTGGTCGGACTATATTGCGAAGTCGACGATTCCGAACTTCGAGAAGCAGACCGGCATCAAGGTCCGATACGATAGTTATGATAGTGACGACACCCTGCAAGCCAAACTGCTTGCAGGAAGCGCCGGCTACGACATCGTAGTTCCTACGTCCAATTATATGGGCAAGCAGATCCAGGCCGGCATCTACCAGAAGCTGGACAAGGCCAGGATGCCGAATCTTGCCAATCTCGACCACGTCCTGATGAACAAGATCGCGGATGCGGATCCCGGCAACATGTACGGCGTTCCTTGGGCCTACGGGAGCGACGGCGTTGCGTACAACGTGCAGGCGATCAAAAAGGCACTAGGCGACGCCGCACCCGTCGACAGTTGGGCCCTGGTACTCGATCCAGCCAATGTTTCGAAGCTGAAGGGTTGCGGCGTATCGTTCCTTGATCAGGCGAACGACGTGTTCGGCGCGACCCTGCAATACATGGGCAAGGACGTCAACAGCACAAACCCGGGCGACTACGCCGCTGCCTACGAAGTGCTGAAAAAAGTGCGGCCGTACATCACCCAGTTCAATTCCAGCAGCTACATCAATGACCTCGCGAATGGCGACATTTGCGTTGCTCTTGCCTGGTCCGGCGACGGCGGCATGGCGCGCCGGCGTGCTGCTGAGGCCAAACGCTCGTTCGAGGTCCGGTTCTCGAATGTCAAGGAGGGCGGCATTCTGTGGTTCGACGTTATGGGCGTACCCAAGGACGCGCCACACCCGGAAGCGGCGATGCAGTGGATCAATTACATCGAAGATCCGAAGGTGAATGCGGAGATTACGAACGAGGTTTTCTATCCGACAGCCAATCGTGCGGCCCGCCAGTACGTCACGCCAGCCATGATTCAGGACGCAACGGTGTATCCGTCTGACGAAGTCCTGAACCGGATGACGCTCGCCAAACCCCTGCCGGCTGACATTGTCCGCCTTGAAAACCGCCTCTGGTCGAAGTTGAAGGCCGGCACCTAAGCGCCTTACACGCTCGATCAACGATCCCGGCAACCCCAGGTTCCGCGCGATTCTAAACCGCGCGGCAGCCCGGCAAGTCACGAATACTTCCTACCTGATACGACTACTATGAATGACGTCATCTACGGCGACGGGGCGATCCGCCGCCCGTCTCTTCACGGCACTTCGGTTGAAAACACTTTTGCAGGGGTGCTGTCCTTCATGCGCCGACGCTACACGCGCGAACTCGAAGGCGTTGACGTCGCAATTTCCGGCATACCGCTGGATCTCGCGACGTCGTTCCGGCCTGGCGCGCGTTTCGGTCCGGCCGCAGTGCGAGCGGCGAGTGTGCAACTGTCGGAGATCAATCCCTATCCGTGGGGCGTCGACCTGTTCGACACCCTTGCCTGTATCGATTACGGCGACTGCTGGTTTGACGCACACAATCCAGCGACCATCAAGGAATCAATCGTTCAGCACGCCCGGACGATCCTTGGGGCAGGTGCGAAAATGCTGACCTTTGGCGGCGACCACTACGTCACCTACCCACTATTGATCGCGCACGCGGAAAAGTTCGGCAAGCCGCTCTCGCTCATCCACTTCGATGCGCACACCGACACCTGGGAAGACGATACGCCCGACAGCCTCAATCATGGGACGATGTTTTTCAAGGCAGTCAAGGAAGGCCTGATCGATCCGGCGACATCCGTTCAGATCGGCATTCGAACCAGCAATGAAGACACGCTTGGAATCAATATCATCGACGCGCCGTGGGTTCATGAGCACGGTCCGCGCGCCGTGATCGAGCGAATCAAATCGATCGTCTCCGATCGACCTGTCTACTTGACTTTCGATGTTGATTGCCTGGACCCGGCGACCGCACCGGGAACCGGAACGCCCGTCCCCGGTGGTCTGTCATCAGCTCAGGCACTGGCCATTTTGCGAGGACTGAAGCCGATCAATCTGGTCGGAGCCGACGTCGTCGAAGTGGCGCCGGCCTATGACCAGAGCGAGATTACTGCGCTGGCGGCAGCGCATCTGGCGTCCGACATACTTTTCTTGTGGGTATGACGTTGTAGCTACGGTGCCGGTGGTCACGATTTGCTGTCGGACAAAACGTCCAATGGAAATCATTGTGAGCGACCATCGGCAACCACGAACGAGATGTCAATTGATTCTTGCGAAATAGATTTGCTCAACGTGATAGCTGGACGGCCGAAATAGGCTGAACTGCGGCCGTTCGTGAGCATCGAGGTGAAGGGCTGTTGAGGGTCGACTTCGGCCGGTGCAACCCCGCACTTTCAGATTACCCCCAATGACAACGCCCGGGAATCCCGGGCGTTTGACCTTCAGCAGCTGCTGCATTTTTTCACTATCTATGTCAGCAGTTTTTCACTTACCTCGCACAGTTGTCGGATGACACCATTAGTGAAAAACGGGTCATTGAATTTAAACCGATTTTTCCGGAAGGGTCAAAACTGGCAGCCGCTCACATCTGTCGCCGAGCCCATCGTTCGTCAAGATGGGTTCGCAGGCCGCTTCCGCTCAACTCGCCACAAGGGCCCCGAGGCGGCCTTCGACCGGTTGCACCCGGAGGAGCCCGGACGCCTAGAAAGTCGGTGGTCCGCAACGAGGTTGCTCCGCGGCCGGCTGTCCTTTTGGAGGACAACCCGGTGGGCGATGCGGGTCGAGATAAATATTGACGGGGGACCAGAACTGGTCGGTATCGGTGTTCTGGTGAAACGTGGTTAGGATACCAAATGAATTACCCCCGCCGTCCCAATTCCTTGTGCAAGAGATCTTAAGCGGGTTGCTTTTATCCGTCAACCAGACATAAGCGCTGCCTTGCGGTTGACCAGAGATGAACGTTGCATATCCGTCCGGGACTGCAAATATTGTCAGTCTGGCTTTTATCGTTCCGCCTTCGTACTTCTGATTTTCCACCGCTGTAAAGTTACCGCGGTACGAAGGAGCCGGGTCTTCCCTGTAAACAACGGTCCAACTGCCGCCCCCGCCGTTTATCGACGTGTCGGTTACGGCCATTCCGCATAAAGTGAATCCGCTGGGCGGTTTAATGACGTCTTCCAGCGTTACCCCTGACAACTGGCCCGGGTCGTTAAGAATGATGCCAATTGCCTCGCTCACCGCATTCACATGACCAGAATCGACATGAACATCCGCCTGCCAGATTCTCGCAGAAATAAGTAGTGTTCCGTCAGGCAGGGTCGCTTGTGCCTGCGTGTAGACAGGAAGCGCGAACACAGCGGCGACAATGCCGCCAGACGACCATTGCGCCACAGTTTTCATTCCGCGCCCCTTTTAATGATCAAGCTGCGTATTGACCGCTATCTGCCGCAGTGGCGACTGCTGCAGTGCCGCTACTTTTTCTGGCCGCCATTCGCGCCATCGGCCAAGGCGGCGGACACCACAATCGTGGGTGCTGAGGCTGCAGTCTCGACGGTCACCGTGACGTGACGGTCGCCAAGCTTCGGCGAGAAAGGCCGAACCGGCACAGACACCGTATGCGCCGGTACCGACAGGTCGATGTCCCCTTGCAACTGTGGCACGAAAGGAGTAAGCGCGATGGCTAGCGGCGCAGCACCAGCGACGGCGGGACAGTTACGGATCAGTTGGGGCGTCTTAAGCAGAAGCGCTGTCGGTGCGGGGGTCATTTGCGCTTTCAAGGGTGTCTTGTCGACTGTGAAATCGATATGCAGGCCATCCTGATCGTTGACGACTGCCGCTTGGGTCGAAATATTGAGGACCGGTTGATGCAAGGTGGCCGTTAGCGTCGGCGCCTTTGTGCTCCATGGGTTGGGACACAGTATCAGTCCGGCATTTCGTGGGTCATAGTTCAACGTCACTTCGGCGTAGGCGGTGCCGGTGACGTCCACCGCCATCTGGATCTGGTCCAGCGAGGGGGATACCAGCATGCTGTTCAGGCAAATCTTCGCATCTGATGTATGGACGTTGGCGACACCACTTAGAATGGCGAACGGCCCCGTTTTATTCAGATTGGCCAACGCGGTCTGATCCTGCCGGCACGCCAGTGCTTTGCTAGCTGCCAGACCCATGCAGGCGCTCACCTTGGCAGCCTGCTGTGTCAGACATACGCCTTGGTTTGTTAGTGCTTGCGCGTCATAGATTTGCTGCTGAGCGTGCTGCTGCGCCTGGCACGGGAGGTTCGGTCCGTACTTCAGGCAACCCCCGGGCACCGGAGCAATGCAGACATTGCCGCAACCAGGAGCATGCTTAGCGGTAAAAGGGCAACTACCGGCCGGACAGTTCGGCACGATGTTGCAGTTAAGACCCGCGCCGCTTGGTGTCTGGAGCTTCACCGAGAAGTTCTGCTGGGGTATGGCGCCTGTGGCGGAAATGCAGGCGCCCGCCTGGGCGAACACCGCGTTAGTGGCAACCGCGATGACGTCTTTCCTGATTGCAACCCAGGTATGCGACTGGGCGTCACGCACCTCGAGCATCTGGCCCACAATGTCTGAAACCCGCTTCTGGATGCCATCTTGACTGTTGTCGACGGCAACAGCTTGCGGAGGACTGGTGATCGCGACCGGGGACACCTGCGCGATAACTGTGAGCTGCTTTGAAGTCACGAGCGATGCAATGCCGTCGAGACGCAATGGGGCCGTTATCGGGTTGGCCGATACCGAGACCTTGAGGTTGGGGTCGTTGACCTTCAACGGCCCGGAGATGTTCAGCGGCTTGTTCGATAGCGCAGGCACGGTCACGGTCGTTAAGGCTGCCCGCGTGAGTTCTCCCGCAATATTCTCCTTGAACTGGTTCAGCACTGACGCGACGGCCTTTCCGGCAAGCGTGACATCGTACTTGTCCGCCAGTTCGATTTTCGATACGACGACCGTGGAGAGCAGAGGAAGAAGTTTCAGCTCGAGCGTGGGTTGTTCCGGGTCAGCGGTGACGCCGCCTGTGATGCCCACATAAGCTACGACCTCGCCGACGACGTGAGGCTTGAGTTTGTCGAGCGTGCTGGCGAGCTCCGTGTCTTTCCCAGCATCGGCCTTACCAAATGTCCGGTCGAACTTGGCATCTGCTTTCACGAGCTGCTGGTCGCCTTCTAGGCTTAGCTCGGTGACGCCCAACTTGCCCACTCTGTCCAGCAATACCGCGCCTGCATCGGCAAACGTGACGGCCACCGCAATGTTCGGCACGGGTAATTTGGTTAGCGCATTGACGTTGGTATCCACGGCAGTCTGCCGCTGCTGTGATACATCCAGAGGCGGGAAGGCCGCGTTGACCGTCTTCGTCAACGAGGGCCCGCACCCTTGAAGGGCCAGCAACATTACGATGACAGCAGGACGACAGAACATAGCCACTCTCCGCCAATTATCTGTTCCTCAAGCCAGCCTTGGATCGCATGGTACGAGCTTTCGAAAAGCATAGTTGCTCGCTGGCGCTTTTGGAAAAATTCTGCGCGTTAGTCGACCCATGTCTGTCGACAAACCGCTAGGGAAGGCCTGCTAGGCGGACCTTTCGTCACTCCGAGCAGAAAGCCCTAACTGGCTAATCGTCGCAATACGACGACTCGACCTATTCAGGACACTGTCCCTTCAACGAATCGTCGAGGAAACATCATGAACATCATCACTTGGATGGGTGGCACAAAGCGGCCGGCGTGTGCCACGGAACATGAAATAACAGCGGCGCACTGCCGCAGAAAGTGAAAAAAAACCAACGTGTTTGCATCGACGCGCTTGGAGTCGACAGCCGGTCGCACCTCTGCGACCACGTGAAGCCACTCAGTCACAGGCAAGGACCGGCCAATGGACTAAACCGCTCGCGCGGTATGCACTCCGGTCGAACGCGGTGGTTCTTCATATGAAACCCGCCCGGTTTCCTATGTTGAGCAATGAGGCACTCCGCCTCGTTGCTCAACAGGAGCCCAGCCATGACTACCCCCAGCCAGGGCATCAGTCCGCTACGCCAGCGCACGATGGACGACATGCGCATGCGCCGCCTCGCGCCAGCCACGCAAGCCAACTATCTTCGTGTGGTTCGAGAGTTCACCGTCTTTCTCGGTCGCTCGCCTGACACCGCCACCGTCGAGGACTTGCGGCGCTATCAGCTACATCTGGTTGACCGCGGTGTGTCGCCGATTTCCCTGAACGCGGCGATCACCGGATTGAAGTTCTTCTTTGCCACCACGCTCGGTCAAGGGGAGTTGATGGCGAAGATGCGTCCGATTTATCTTCCGCGGACCTTGCCCGTCATACTCAGCCGCGACGAAGTGGGTCGGCTGATCGCGGCGGCCAGTAACCTCAAGCATCAGACTGCGCTCGCAGTAGCCTATGGCACAGGACTACGTGCCAGCAAGGTGGTGGCCCTGAAGGTCGGAGACATCGACAGCCAGCGCATGACGCTGCGCGTTGAACAGGGTAAAGGTCAGAAGGACCGCTACGCGATGCTGTCCCCGGTGCTGCTTGAGCGCCTGCGGGTCTGGTGGCGAGTGGCCCGGGCCCAGGGCAAGATGCTCGACGGCGGCTGGCTGTTTCCCGGGCTCAACCCGATTGAATCGCTCAGCACCCGTCAACTCAATCGGGTGGTCCATGCGGCCGCCGAGGCCGCTGGAATCGACAAGCGTGTATCCATGCACACCTTGCGCCATAGCTTTGCCACCCATCTACTGGAACAGAAGGTCGATATCCGCGTGATTCAGGTCATGCTTGGGCACAAGAAACTCGAGACCACAGCGCTTTATGCCCAGGTCGCCACCGATATTCTGCGTGAGGTGGTCAGCCCTCTCGATGGTCTGGATCCTGCGTAGATAGCCGTCGTGGCGCATTGCGCGCTCGAGGTAGCCGACGTCTTTCGCTCTCTTGGTCCAGCGTGGCGCCAATCCGCCCACCTGAACCTCGGGCAACTGAAGGTGATGTCAGCAATCGAACAGTGCCGCAGCGCGGCGCTGGGAGGGCACGTGCTGCGTTGCCAGGGATGCGCCAGGATCGAGATCGCCTACAACTCGTGCCGCAACAGACATTGTCCGAGGTGTCAGGCTACCGCTGCGCGCCGGTGGCTCGAAGCGCGTGAGGCCGATCTGCTGCCCGTCGAGTACTACCACGTAGTCTTTACGCTGCCGGCTGCGATCAGTGCGATTGCGTACTACAACAAGGCCGTCATCTACGGGCTGCTGTTCGATATCGCGGCCGAGACATTGCGCACGATCGCCGCCGATCCGAAGCATCTCGGGGCACAGATCGGTGCCACTCTCGTGTTGCATACCTGGGGCTCCGCGCTCACGCATCATCCCCACGTGCATGGCATCGTTCCCGGTGGTGGGCTGGCGCCGGACCGAAGCAGGTGGGTAGCGTGCAAGCCAGGCTTCTTCCTTCCGGTGCGCGTGCTCTCGCGCCTGTTCCGGCGACGCTTCCTCGAGGAGCTGGAAGCGATCTATCGCCGCGGCCAGTTGCACTTCTTCGGCGAATACGCCGAGCTCAACGATATGGCAGCCTTTGCCGGGTGGCTTGCGCCAATGCGTACATGTGAGTGGGTGGTATACGCCAAACGCCCGTTTGCAGGGCCCAAAGCAGTGCTCGCCTATCTGTCACGCTATACCCACCGGGTGGCGATCTCCAACCAACGCCTGGTCGCGCTCGACGAACATGGCGTCACCTTCCGCTGGAAGGACTACCGCGTAGACGGACGCACACGCAACAAGACCATGACGCTCCAGGCAGATGAGTTCGTGCGCCGGTTCCTGCTGCACGTGCTGCCTGGCGGCTTCCACCGCATCCGCCACTACGGTCTGCTCGCGAACCCATCGCGGCGCGAGAATCTCGCGACGATACGCGAGTTGCTGGACGTCGTGCCTAACAGTGTCGGCCTCAGTGCCAACGTCGTATCCACCGTGGAAATACCGCCAACCTTCGTTTGCCGGCACTGCGGTTCGCCAATGATCATCATCGACATACTCCAACGCAGCAGACCTATCCGGGCGCCGCCTGTCGAGTGGGTCCACGCATGAACACCATCGTGTCAGGATGCACAATTCGACTGTCGGCTCTTCGGCAACGAGAGCCAATAGCAGACGCCTGTGCCTATCGTTCCAAACAGGCAGTCTGGCGCTGGCCGAGTCGGCGCGATGACAACCCACCGCTGTGCCGTCGCCGCGATCATGCCTGTCTAGCCTCAGATTTACCCACGTTCATAGCCACCATGCCCTCAACGGGATTGAACAAATCACCATAGCGGTGAAACGTTCAGACCATGTCGGAGCACTCCGCGGTTTCCTCCCTTGGGGCTTGTAGGACGCCTGCCCGCTGGCGTCTGGGCGAGTTGACGTGTCGAAGGATGAGGGCAGGCGTCCTACAACCCTAAACACTTGCGGTCCTTCCATTGGCCGCCCAAGCGAACGCTCAGACGTCGGATCTCCGCTGAACTACGGACGGTTACAGATTGGACACTTTGTGGCGCGCGACATCACCTTTGACCCCCGAGCCCCTCCAAGCCAGCCAGTTGTGCTTCAGGCACACTGCATGCTGCCCTTGTCTGTCCATGCGAAAGCAGCCATGCAAAACATTCCATTTTCTGAACCGCCTGTACTTTTCAGAAAACGACACATTCCGCTGAACGGAAATTCTGCACGCGTCCTTGTAGTTGACGATAGCCGGGCGAACGCCGAGGCATTGGCGGCATCCCTGGCGACTGATGGACTGGAGACGCGGTTTGCTTTGTGCGGAGTTGATGCACTTAAGATGCTGGATTCCTGGCAGCCACACGTGTTCGTTCTCGACATCAGCATGCCGGAACATAATGGTTTCGCAGTAGCACGTGTGCTGCGGGGTATGCCGGTCTGCCGCAATGCGGGCATCATAGCGTTTACGGCGTTGGGGAAAGCTGAGTTTGCCGCGACCGGTCCAGTCGTTGACTTTGACGGCTATTGCCAGAAAGGAGGTTCCCACACGCCGCTTTTGAAGATGATCAATGGGATGCTTTTATAGCCGCCTCGTCGAAGCTGAGCCCGCAGGATCAAGCGGTCGCATTCGGAATGCGTAATCAACAGTACGGTAAGCAAACCAGCTCGCACCGGGTGAATCTGCACAGCGGGAGCGATAGCAAAAGCGTCACGGAAATGTACGGCTCGGGTAACCGTCAGGCAGGCAGTGTCGAACTAACGGGGGCTCATCCGCGCGAGTGGACTGCCTGCGAATGGGTCGTTCGTCCAGTCTGCGCCTGTCTGCGAGGGCGGCCTGATAACTGACCCCGACGATCGCTCGAAGTGCCCGATGGATTGCCCGGCACTAATGGCCTGCTTCAGCCATTGAGGCATAGCCCCTTCGCCGCTCCAGCTATCGCCATTCGCGCTGCGGTAGCGGTCAGATTCCGGTACGGCCGCGAGTGCTGTGGCAAGATCGTCCGGGCTGATGCCGAAGTCCTCCATGCGGTGCCGGAGATAGGCAATCATGCTGTCTCGCTTGCGTTCGTCCATGAACCTCTTTCCTTTTCAATCGTGTCCGATGCTTGTCTTGACGACAAGCGGCGAAGCTCGCCGGGTAAGTCCGCGCTTCGCAATTTTTTGCGGTGCCAACTAGTCGTCGGGACCCAGGATGACGTCGATTGACGCCTGACCGGCGATCTCCGCGACGAAGTAAGCCCAACGGCGCGAAAACGGTCCGCCGCGAACCTTGATACGCAGGCCCAGCGCCGCTACTCCCGGGGTGGGCGTCGGTCCCTGTATGCGAAACCACGTGTCAAACATGTCTTCGGAAGTCGGCACCAGGTCAACATCAATCTCAAACCCGCGATAGTTCACCGTTCTCTGCATACTGCTCCTTCACATTCCACAATACCGCTCAGTCTGCTGCTTCACAGGCTCTGCACCGCACCCACGTACCTCTTCGTCGCGTCTTTCAGTTGCTGTGCCGCGGCCTGCACAGGCGTTGGCAACTCGCTCAGCGCAAGTTGGGTGACAACACCATCCAGCCGCCGGCGAAGCTCTATCACGAGATCCATGACACTGGCGTCGCCGACACGGCGACGATTGCTCTGCCTGGAACCTACCAGCGAGCAATCGACAAGACGGTCAATCTTGCGAAAGTAGGCTTGGGCTGCCAGACGGTGCCTTGCATGGAGCGATGCGATGTTCGACTTTGAAAGGCAATCTCTCACGACATCGACATTCATGCCGAAATGAATCTGCAAAGCGTCCGAGGCATCCGCCCGGTGAAAACATGCCACCTGGTCGAACAGCGTCTCGCCATCTCCATCGATCAGATCAATCCAGACCTCACCGTCTTCGAGAGCGTGTCCCGAGGGATGGATCACCCGTTCGTCCTCATTGGCGGCAGCGAGCATCCGGTGGCCGTCGACATCATCAACCGGCATTTCGAAAATCTCGACCAGTTCCCCGCTTACCGCGACCTGCATGACCAATAACGCCATATCTGCTCCTAGTGATGCGATTGACGGGAATAGCGTTGTGTCGATCAGGCGACCGGATCCCGTGATCCGATTGAGTGAGGTTCTGGCGGCCGCAAGCCTGAGCAGCCTTGAGGCGCTTCATTGCGACGTTGTGTGAGCACTGTGATTGTCGCAGATGTGACAGGCATGACGTGCTGTCACGCATCATGCGGTGGGCGTCCTGCACGCCCCTCTCCGCCGGCACCTTGGCGAGGCGCCAAGCGGTGTCGCCGCAATGAAATCAGCTCATGCGGGCGGAGGTCCTATTGCGGCGTATCGTTGCGATCTGACGGGGTCTGCACCCATGGCTCGTCGATCCTCGACGCCGTCCATCTTGCCGCCACTACGCAAGTGATATTGCCGACTATCCGCGACTGTCGACCCAGTCGCGCGCCCAGGTCGTAGCGTGTCCCAGGGCCTGCGTTTCATTATCGAAATAGTCGAGCGCGTGGAACTTGTAGGAAACCGGATCAGCATCAAGGGCATCACCCCTGACGAGCAGAAGGTTGGCGGCAAACCAGCCGTCCGGCAACCGATGTGCAGAAGGGGAGACTGAATAACCGTTGTAGTGGTGAAGATGTTTATTATTTTGCATAAGCAATAACCGAGCGACACCGGTACGACTTCTATATCGTACAGGCGAAATAAATTGAAAATGAAGCGAGACGGATCGTGTCGAAAAGACAAATGACGCGCACGGTGAAACGCGGCGATCAGATCGGGAGCGCGCGGCTCCGCGAGGATACTAGTCAGGCAGACATGCAAAGGGCCGGTAGACCGGCCCTTGAAATACGTTACTGCGGCGAGATATTTGCGGCCTGCATACCCTTCGGGCCGCGCTTTGTCTCGTAGCTCACCTTCTGGTTTTCCGCGAGCGTCTTGAAACCGTCGCCGCGAACTTCCGAGAAGTGAGCGAAGAGATCGTCGCCGCCAGCGTCAGGAGTGATGAAGCCAAAGCCTTTGCTATCGTTGAACCACTTAACAGTACCGGTATCCATGAGAATTCCTTGAGATAAAAATAACAGCTCCGTTGCGGAGCGATAAAAACTTCAAGGAAGAGGAGAGGATAACGAGTACCGCGCAGAAAGAGGCGGAAAATGGTGATCAGCAATCGGGCTTCTTGAATATTTCGAGGGCCACAATACCTTGGCAAGCCGGGACTGTCAACGCATATCGTAAAGCGGGCGCGCTATCGAGCAACGCGTCGATGAGTTGATCATTACCGGAAATTCTATTTCGGTGCGAGCAATGCCCTGCGGGCGTCCGGCCGTTGGCGCAAGTCCATCGGCCGGGACCTGACAAGTTAGCGGCCGTCCATAGTGAAATGCAATGAATGACCGTAACGGGACCCGGTTCGGTCGCTCGTTGGTGTCCATCGATCAGTGCGCCCGACCGTGGCAGGAAGCGCCGGTCCAGGCACACGTGGCGGAGCTGATTCAATCGCGTTTCCACCCTAAATCCGAGTGAACACCGAGAGCGAGCGAAGTATGCCGTGCCCCATAATGGAGCGATGACAGCCGCCGGAGCATCCGGGCATGAACCTCCATCGTCTCGATCTCGTCTCACTCTCGCTTTTCGCGCTCATTGTTCGAAGCGGCAGCATCAGCAAGGGCGCCGAACTCGCGCATCTCGCGATCGGCGCCGCGAGCAAGCGAATAGCGGATCTCGAATCCACAATCGGCGCCGAGCTATTCGAACGCCACTCCCGAGGCATTACGCTCACTGCGGCGGGAGAGGCGCTCAAGCTTCACGCGCAGCGTATTCTGACCGACGTCGACCTGATGACAGCCGATATGTCGGACTACGCGGCCGGCGTCGTGGGCGTCGTTCGACTGTGGGCCAATACATCGGCGGTTACGCAGTTCCTGCCGTCGGACATCGCGGCGTTCAATTTCACCAATCCGGATATCCGCATTGAGCTGGAAGAGCAGGATAGCGAACAAGTCGCCCTGGCGGTGGTGGACGGCGCTGCCGATTTCGGCATCATGGCCGACCAGATGCCGACGTTCGGTCTTCAGACCATGCCCTATCGCCAGGACCATCTGGTCCTTGTCGTGCCCGGCGGCCATCCGCTGACACGGCGCGAGTCGGTCTCGTTCGTCGACGCGCTGGAGTTCGACTTCGTCAGCCTGTCGCGCAACACCTCGCTCGCCAAACGCCTTCAGGCCGCCACCGCTTTTTCGGGCGGACAACTGAAACTGCGCATTCAGGTCCGCAGCTTCGATGCGATGTGCCTGATGGTTGCAGCCGGGCTCGGCATCGCCGTGCTGCCCGACGCAGCGGTACGCCCGCACCTGAAGTCGATGGACTTGCACAAGATCGATCTGGCGGAAGACTGGGCTCACCGTGAACTGCTCATCTGCGCTCGCGACCTGAACGCGCTGAGGAAACCCGCGCGGCTGCTCGTCGACCATCTGACCCACGCGGCGCCGGAGGCAACCCAAGCCCCGGCCCCGGCCCCGGCCCGCTGACGCTCGGCGCGCTTTCGCGTTCCACGAAAGCTGGGTTCCACACTCTTGCATTCCGCCCGGGGAATCGCGCGAGGAGAATGAGTCTCCATAGACATCAGCCTTGCCAGCCATGACTGGCAGGCCAAGCAAGCATTCTTTCATATGAATGGATGGAGACAGCCTCATGCAGCCCGCGAGTACGCCCCGTACGTTGTTCGACAAGCTGTGGCAAAGCCACGTCGTGTCGGAAACACCTGATGGCCCGACGCTCCTGTATGTCGACCGTCAGCTCGTCTATGAGGTCACCAGCCCGCAAGCGTTCGAGTCGATGCGCCTGTCCGGCCGCACCCCGTGGCGGCCCGACACAGTGCTCGCGGTGGCCGATCACAATGTGCCCACGCTGGCGGCTGAGCGTACGAGCATCGATGCGATCGCGGACCCGCTTTCACGGATCCAGGTCGCGCAACTCGACAAGAACTGCAACGAATTTGGCATCCGGTCTTACGGCATTCGTGACGCGAGACAGGGCATCATCCACGTCGTGGGCCCTGAACAGGGGGCGACGTTGCCAGGCATGACGGTCGTGGCTGGCGATTCGCACACGAGTACGCACGGTGCATTCGCGGCGCTCGCGTTCGGCGTCGGCACCTCGGAAGTGGAACACGTGCTCGCAACGCAGTGCCTGCTGGTCGAGCGGATGAAGTCGATGCGCGTCAACGTCGAGGGCGCACTGCCGCGTGGCGTGACAGCCAAGGACCTCGTGCTCGCGATCATCGGCCAGATCGGCACCGCCGGCGGCACCGGCTATGCGATGGAGTTCGCGGGCAATACGATCCGGGCACTGTCGATGGAAGGCCGCATGACGCTCTGCAACATGGCGATCGAAGCGGGCGCGAGAGTCGGGCTGATCGGCGTCGACGACGTCACGATCGATTACGTGAAGGGACGTCCCTTCGCACCGGGCGAAGCGCACTGGGACGCCGCGGTGGCCTACTGGCGCACGCTCGTCAGCGACGAGGAGGCGCGCTTCGACAAAACGGTCGACATCGATGCCACCCGTTTGCGGCCGATGGTCACCTGGGGCACGTCGCCCGAAATGGTGGTCTCGATCGACGCCGCCGTACCGAACCCCTCGGATGAACCCGACCTCGTGCGCCGCGCCGGCATGACACGCGCGCTGACGTACATGGGCCTCGAGCCCGGCACACCGCTCGAGCGCATCGCGCTCGACAAGATCTTCATCGGCTCGTGCACGAACGCACGCATTGAAGACCTGCGGGTAGCCGCAGCCGTCGTGAAAGGCAGGCACGTTGCGCCGACCATCCAGCTCGCGCTGGTGGTGCCGGGCTCGGGACTCGTCAAGGCGCAGGCCGAAGCCGAAGGTCTCGACACCATCTTCAAGGCGGCGGGCTTCGAATGGCGCGAGCCGGGCTGCTCGATGTGTCTCGGCATGAACGACGACCGGCTACGCCCGGGCGAACGCTGCGCGTCGACCTCCAACCGGAACTTCGAAGGCCGCCAGGGCCCCGGCGGCCGCAGCCACCTCGTCAGTCCCGCGACGGCCGCAGCCGCTGCCATCGCAGGTCACTTCGTCGACATTTCCCGTGGAGACCTCTGATGCAACCCTTCACCCGACTGGAGGCGCTCGTGGCGCCGCTCGACCGCGCGAACGTCGACACCGACGCGATCATCCCCAAGCAGTTCATGAAATCGGTGAAGCGCACCGGCTTCGGCGCCAACCTCTTCGATGAATGGCGCTATCTGGACCACGGCGAGCCCGGGCAGGACATCTCGAGCCGCCAGCCCAATCCGGACTTCCCACTCAACCAGCTACGCTTCGCGGGCGCCCAGATTCTGCTTACACGCGACAACTTCGGCTGCAGGTCGAGCCGCGAGCATGCGGTGTGGGCCTTGTCGGACTTCGGTATTCGCGCGCTGATCGCGCCGAGCTTCGCGGACATCTTCTATGGCAACTGCTTCAAGAATGGCCTGCTGCCGATCAGGCTCGACGAACGCATTGTCCAGGATCTGTTCGACCTCGTCGCCCGCCCGTCCGGTTTGCGACTCGATATTGATCTGGAGGCGCAAAACATCCGGCCCGCCGGCGGCGACGCGATCCCATTCGGGATCGAACCGGAACGCAAGCGCCGCCTGCTCGAAGGGTTGGACGACGTCGCGCTGACGCTCGGCCACGCCGACCGTATCCGCGAGTACGAGCGCGTTCGCCGCGCTCGGGAGCCCTGGCTCTTCAGTTAAGTAAGGCAACACGTCTTTGGACACCGACCGCACGCTCAGGAGTTTTCATGATGAACGGCCAACCTTCCTTTCCGAGTTCACCCGCCGCGCTTAAAGGCGTGCGCGTGATCGAAATGGGTCAACTGATTGCCGGCCCGTTCGCCGGCAAGACGCTCGGCGAATTCGGCGCCGAGGTCATCAAGATCGAGCCGCCGGGCGCTGGCGATCCACTGCGCAACTGGCGCCTGATGAAGGATGGCACGTCCGTCTGGTGGCAAGTGCAGTCGCGCAACAAGCGCTCAATAGCACTCGATCTGCGCAGTACCGAAGGCCAGAACATCGCGCGCCAGCTGATCGCCGAGGCGGACGTCCTGATCGAGAACTTCCGGCCGGGCACGCTCGAAGGCTGGGGAATGGGCTACGAGCAACTGGCCGAGCTGAATCCCCGGCTCATCATGCTGCGTATCTCGGGGTACGGCCAAACCGGACCCTACCGTGATTTGCCGGGATTCGGCTCGATCGGCGAGGCGGTCGGCGGCTTGCGTCATCTGACCGGGGAGCCTGGCCGCGTGCCCGTGCGCTGCGGCATCTCGATCGGCGATACGCTCGCCGCACTGCATGGCGTGATCGGCGTGCTGACCGCGCTCTATCACCGCGACGCAAACGGCGGCAAAGGTCAGGTCATCGACGTGGCGCTTCACGAAGCGGTCTTCAACGTGATGGAGAGCCTGATTCCCGAGTACAGCGCATTCGGGGCGGTCCGCGAAGCCGCCGGCAGCGCCCTGCCCGGCATCGCACCGTCCAATGCGTATCGATGTGCCGACGGCTATGTGCTCATCGCAGGCAACGGCGACAGCATCTTCAAGCGCCTGATGACGGCGATCGGCCGCACCGATCTGGCGGACGCCCCCACGCTCGCGAACAACGCCGGGCGGGTCGCGCGCGTTGACGAACTGGACCAGGCCATCGAAGCGTGGACCGCGCCACGTTCGACCGAAGACGTGCTGGTCACGCTGACCGAGGCGCGGGTACCCGTGGGCAAGATCTATACAGCCCGCGATATCGCCGAGGATGCGCACTACCGCGCACGCGACATGATCTTGCGGCAGACCACGCGCGACGGCTATGACGTCGACGTGCCGGGCATCGTGCCCAAACTGATGGGCACGCCGGGTTCCGTGCGCTCGTCGGCGCCGAAGCTCGGTGATGACACCGATGACATCTTGCGTGAGATCGGGCTCTCCGACAGCCGGATTGCCGAGTTGCGTGACAAAGGAGCAATCGCATGAACATCTGGAACGGAGAACATCGGCGCATTTACATGCAAGAAGTCGGCACGCGCGACGGTTTCCAGTCGGAAGGCACGTTCGTCGAAACGCGCGACAAGATTGCGCTGGTCGACGCGCTCTCTGAAACGGGCATGGCGAAAATCGAGGTGACGGCTTTCGTGTCGCCGCGAGCGATTCCCGCGTTACGCGACGCCGAGATCGTCATGCGTGAAATCGCGCGCAAGCCGGGCGTCGCCTATACGGCACTCGTGCCGAACATGCGGGGCGCCGAACGCGCGATCGAGGCGCGCGCCGACGAGCTGAATCTCGTGATGTCCGCGACCGAGAGCCACAACCTGTCCAATCTGAGGATGACGCGCGAGCAGTCGTTCAATGGACTCAAGCAGGTTGCCGCTATTGCACGCGATGCCGGACTCACGGTCAACATCTCGCTATCGTGTGCATTCGGCTGCCCGATGGAGGGCGACGTACCGACAGATACTGTGATCGAGTGGACGCGACGCTTCATCGAGGAGGCCGGCGCGCGCGGCGTCACGTTATGCGACACGACCGGCATGGCCTATCCGCAGCAGGTCGCCGCGCTGACGGCACGATGCGTCGAGCGCTGGCCTCAAACCGAGTTCACGCTGCACTTCCATAACACACGCGGCATGGGCCTGGCCAATGTGCTCGCCGCGATCGATGCGGGCGCTGACCGCTTTGACGCGTCGCTGGGTGGCATCGGTGGTTGTCCTTATGCGCCGGGCGCCAGCGGCAACGTATGCAGCGAGGAGATCGTGCACGCGCTCGAGCTGATGGGCTATGACACAGGCGTCGATCTGCGCGCGCTGATCGCCGCATCGAAGCGCTTGCCTGCGCTGATCGGCCACGATACGCCAAGCCAGATTGTGAAGGCGGGGCGACGGCTCGACCTGCATCCGCTGCCGGCCGACTTTGCCGCGATCCGCGAGCGAGCCATGCAGCGTGACGCTTCCGCGCAATCGCAGGCCTGACATTCTTTACTTTGCTGATTTAACCGGGCCTTGCTCGCAGACGATCTAAGAAAGCGTCCAGGCAACGGCCCTCAGGAGACACCATCATGCAAGACACCCACATCGCGCAGCCGCCGAAAACACACTGGTACGACGGGCTGACGAGCGCGCACTGGCGCGTGCTGCGAGGCGCCTTCCTCGGCTGGATCTTCGACGGTTTCGAGGCGCTCGCGCTCGTCGTCGTCCTCGCACCGATGCTCAAATCGGTGCTGACGCCGACCCAGGCTCTCTCGACGCCCGTCTATGCGGGCGGCGTGATCGGTATCACCTTGCTCGGCTGGGGCGCGGGCGGTATGGTCGGCGGCATTCTCGCCGACTACGTCGGGCGCAAACGCATGATGCTGTGGTCAGTATTCCTCTACGCGCTGTTCTCCGGGCTGACCGCTTTTTCCAACACCTTTACCGTGCTGTGCCTGTTGCGATTTCTCACCGGGCTTGCAATGGGTAGCGAATGGAGCACAGGCGTCGCGCTGGTGTCGGAGACCTGGCCGGAACATGCCCGCGCCAAGGGCGCCGGCTTCCTGCAGTCCGGTTTTGGCTGGGGCACGCTGCTCGCCGCCGTGGTGTGGTACGGGCTTGCTTCCGTGCAACCGTTGGGTGGAGAAACGTGGCGTCTGATGTTCATCGCCGGTGCCCTGCCCGCGTTCTTCGTGCTCTATCTTCGCCGCGGGCTGAGCGAATCGGAAAAGTGGAAACAGGCCGTGAAGGAACAGCGCTGGAACGCTACCTCCGACGGCGCCGTCCGGCACGTCGCGCGATCTGGCAAGCAGAACAGCCGCCCATTTACGCTCAAGCAGTTGTTCACGGAGCGCGAAGCGTTTCGCCGCACGCTGCTGACGACGGTGCTGTCGATTGTCGCGACGACCGGCTGGTGGGCGATCTCGAGCTGGCTGCCAACCTATACGGTTGCGCTCGCGAAAGCGACGGGCGTGGCCGATGCGGTCGCGTGGGGCTCGCGGATTTCGATCCTCTATACGGTCGGAGCGATCGTCGCCTATCTCGCATCAGGTTTCATCGTCGACTCGATCGGCCGACGCACCTTCCTGTGCGCGACCTTCGTCGGCTCGCTGATCACGACGATCGTCACCTATCACTACACCGCGACGCTGAGCGGCATGGTCATCATTGCGCCGATCAACGGGTTTTTCACGCTGGGATGCGGGTACGCGTGGATGGCGATCTATCCGTGCGAGCTGTTCACGTCGACGGTGCGCTCGACGGCGATCAGCTTCGTTTTCAACGCTGCACGCCTGATCGCATGGGTTTTCCCGATCATCTCCGGTTCGATGATCAAGGCATTCGGCGGCGTTTCACATGCCGCGCTGATCATGAGCTCGTGCTACCTGCTGGGCATCGTCATTCCGTGGTTTCTTCCCGAAACGCGCGGCAAGGGAATGCCGGAATGACTGGCCGGTGTTCGTTTGACATGCAGATCGAGGAGGGTGTGATGCAAATCTGGGCGACTGACGGATACCGACCCGGTTAGACTGGCACACTGTTCTGTCGAGCGTGCAGGCCACCAAGTCATGCCGCCGGCGGAACGTCCATTGACGGCGTCGATCAGTGTCCGACGCTGGCCACTTGAATGAGGGCAGGCATCGAATAACCCTTAACGAGAGCACGCATTCACGGACACTGAGACACGACATTCGCGGCCATCGGCGTGCGAACGGCAGGAAAGCGACATGCAGCCGCGTCACCGACGTCGTCACCTCAATGGCGGCTTCGGCCGATGAACCGTCTGTCACTTCGCTTCTGTGAACGGCCGGTCGTCGGCCATTGCTGACGTTCAGGCGACGACGAGCGTACGGCAGCAACAGGTCGCACTCCTGTCATTCGTGCGCCGGTGGTTTCCGATGTCAGGTCTCAATGTCAGCGAACGCGTGCTCCCGACCCGGAAGAGACCACGGCGATTCCCCAAAACAGCCATTCGCAGGGATTATGCTGGAGGAACCCGAGCATGCCTTTTAAGTACGGCGGCGTAGCTTGCGCTGCTGTAGCGACACCATCCGTTCGATAATTTCTTCCGGCAGTTTGCGTTCCCGCGCGATCGCTACGCTGTCGCGACCTACCGAATCTGGAATCGACGGGTCTGCCCCGGCGTCGATCAACAAGGCCAACGTAGCGAGCCGCTGGAGCCTCGCCGCATAGAAAATGGGTGTCTCGCCATGCGCCCTGAGATTCAGTTCCGGTTTGGACTGCAACAGTGCACGACATACATCGTCGTCGTCGCGCCAGACTGCCGCCCAAAGCGAATAGCTGGCGTTGGCGCCACGCTGCAAAAGAAACTCGACCAA